>NZ_JAHKPZ010000015.1 GCF_018860825.1 Lacinutrix sp. C3R15
AAAACCACCTTTTCTTAATAAAAAAGAGGTGGTTTTTTTATGGTCTAATTATAGCTAATAATAAATTCCCTTTATTAAAGAAACAAAAGTCTATAAAACAAAAAAGCCTTACTTTTTAAGTAAGGCTTTTTTTAAATTATTTAATTTGATTACCATCTTTGTCAAAAAAATGATATTCTAAATACGTGTAAGCATCTCTTGGTAAAATTTTCACCCATTTTTTATGTTCAAAAAACCATTTTGAACGTATAGATGGAAAGCCCTTTGTTAAAAAGGCTGCTATAAAGGGATGTGTGTTTAAGGTCACCTTTTTATAGTCTTTTTTAAATAGTTGTTCCATATCATATTTAATTTTTGGAACAATACTAATTGGAGCTTCAACTTCAGAACCATTTACAATCTCATCAGGGTTTTCCTCACGAGTTTTAATATTCATTTCTGGTCTTACTCTTTGTCTAGTAATTTGTATCAAGCCAAACTTACTTGGAGGTAGTATTTTGTGTTTAGCTCTATCATCTTTCATTTCATCACGTAGGTGATTAAAAAGTTTTTTTCTGTGTTCAGCAGTATTTAAATCAATAAAATCTACAACTATAATTCCGCCCATATCACGTAAACGCAATTGTCTGGCCATTTCTGTTGCTGCAATTAAATTAACTTCTAATGCTGTATCCTCTTGAGAGTTGGCTTTGTTAGATCGGTTTCCGCTATTTACGTCTACAACGTGAAGTGCTTCGGTGTGTTCTATAACCAAATAAGCTCCTTTTTGCATGGAAACAGTTTTTCCAAAAGAGGTTTTAATTTGTCTTTCTACTCCATATTTTTCAAATATTGGAACATTAGACTGATACAATTTAACTATGGATTCTTTTTTAGGTGCAATTTCTTGCACATATTCTTTAATTTGAATGTAAAGCGCTTCATCATCCACATAAATTCCGGTAAAGGAATCATTAAATATGTCTCGTAATATAGAAGAAGCTTTGTTCATCTCTCCTAATACTTTACTGGGATGGTGTGCTTTGTGTAGCTTTTTACACATTGCGGTCCAACGACCTAACAAATTTTGTAAATCTTTGTCTAGTTCTGCTACTTTTTTGCCTTCTGCTACTGTACGTATAATAACACCAAATCCTTTTGGAGTTATGCTTTTTACCAAACGTTTTAATCTTTCTTTTTCTTCTTTGCTTTCTATTTTTTGAGAAATAGAAATTCTGTCAGAAAAAGGGACTAAAACAATATACCTACCAGCAATAGAAAGCTCAGAGCTTATTCTAGGGCCTTTTGTAGATATTGGTTCTTTTACTATTTGTACTAGTAACGATTGATTTGATTTTATAACGTTAGCTATGCTTCCGTTTTTATCAATATCTTTTTCAAATGGGAAATTCTTTAATGAAAAATCATTTAGTTTACCTGTGCTTACACTTTTTGTGAATTTTAAAAGAGAAGGTAGTTTTGGTCCTAAATCATGATAATGCAAAAAGGCATCTTTTTCATAACCTACATTAACAAATGCAGCATTTAAACCAGGAACAGCTTTTCGTATTTTGGCTATAAACACATCGCCAACAGAAAAGTTGTTACCATCTTCATCTTTATGTAATTCAATAAGTTTTCCATCTTTTAATAAGGCAAAATCAACGTGGTTTGGACTAGATCTAATGATCAATTCTTTTTCCATTTTGTTAATTTTTATCCATACTTTAAACGTTATATGATTGAAAAATTATAAGTTATTAATTGAAAAGCGTTACGCTTAGCAAATGAAATAACAAACAACAAACAACTATAAACTAAGTTGTACAGATGGATTATACATTATTTAATCTAATCATAGTTAATACAATTAACTATGATTAGAATTCACAGGATTTTTTAAAATCCGTGGAGTTCTAACATCGCAAGGTATTACGTGTTATATAGAACTCATTTCAAAGAACGTTTGTTATAAACTAAAAAAGTAGCTATTAACTACTTTTTTAACTTATTTTTTCTTTTTGTGACGGTTAGCGCGTCTTCTTTTTTTACGCTTATGCGTTGCAACCTTGTGTCTTTTGCGTTTTTTACCACTTGGCATAAGTTTGATTGTTTTTAAATTAATATTATTTTAGCGTCCTACTTAACGTCTACATTTGTTTTCACTCCTTCTACAAATACTTTAGCAGGTTTAAATGCCGGAATATTATGAGCAGGTATTTTTATTGTTGTGTTTTTAGAAATGTTTCTACCAGTTTTTTCAGCTCTTGTTTTAATTATAAAGCTACCAAAACCTCTTAGGTATACATTATCTCCACTTTCTAAAGATGTTTTTACTTCTTCCATAAAAGTTTCAACTGTTGCTTGAACATCTCCTTTTTCAATTCCTAATTTTTCAGAAATTTTTGCTACTAAATCAGCCTTAGTCATTTTCTATTATTTTAAATTATTGTAATCAGTTATTAAGGGATGCAAATATAGGAATTAAAATTTCAATATTTCAAACCTAATTCACTTAAATTTAACCCAATAAACGTTTATTTTTGCATATAGTATATATATAGTATGACTTTAAACAAAACTTTAACACATTGGTATTCAGTTAATAAAAGGGATTTGCCTTGGCGTAGAACAAAGAATCCATACTTTATCTGGTTATCAGAAATTATTTTACAACAAACAAAAATTGAACAAGGATTACCTTATTATGAAGCTTTTGTTACCAAATTTCCAACAATTTTTAGTCTTGCAGCCGCAAAAGAAAGTGAGGTTTTAAAATTATGGCAAGGTTTAGGGTATTATTCTAGAGCTAGAAATTTGCATGCAACAGCAAAATATGTAGTAACAGCGCTTGATGGAATATTTCCTGATAATTATAAAGATTTAATAAAACTTAAAGGTATTGGTGATTATACTGCTAGCGCTATTGCATCTATTAGTTTTAATGAAGTTTGTGCTGTTGTAGATGGTAATGTGTATAGGGCGTTTTCTAGATATTTTGGTATTGACACTCCTATTAATAGTACTCAAGGTCAAAAAGAATTTAAAGCATTAGCACAAAAATTAATAGATAAAGAAGATCCTGCTGAGTTTAACCAAGCTATTATGGAGTTTGGTGCTAGGCAATGTAAACCTAAAAATCCAGATTGTTCTGTTTGTCCGTTGCAAAATGGTTGTGTTGCTTTGCTTAATAATACTATTACACAACTGCCTGTTAAAAAGAAAAGTATTAAGCCAGTAAAAAAACATTTCAATTTTTTAGTATTTGTTTCTTCCGATAGAAAAACAATTTTACAAAAAAGAGAAGGTAAGGGTATTTGGCAAAAATTGTATCAATTTCCTTTAATAGAAAGTACAGAGAGTTTGAGTTTTAATAAAATGGCATCGCATTTAAATACGCATGAACTAACCCAAGCTACCTTATTTACTTTGTCTTTATATAATGAAGAAGCTATTATACATAAATTATCACATCAGCATTTACATACTAAATTCTGGATTATAGAAGTAGATACACTACCTGTTAACGGGGTTTTAATAGATAAAACCAAAGACTACCCAGTTCCTGTATTGGTTTCTAATTTTATGGAAACATTTAATTTTTAAAGCAATAGACTATTTCATAATTTTTTATTAAATTTAAGTTTATCAATTGCAAAATCGTAATTTTGCCTAACAATAAAAATAAGATAACATGTCAGGTACGTTAAATAAAGTAATGCTAATTGGGCATTTAGGTGATGAAGTAAAAATGCATTATTTTGAAGGAGGTGGTTGTGTAGGTCGTTTTCCTATTGCAACTAATGAAACTTATACTAATAAGCAAACTAATGAGCGCGTTACCAATACAGAATGGCATAACATAGTGGTGCGTAATAAAGGTGCAGAAATTTGCGAAAAATATTTAAGCAAAGGGGATAAAGTATATATAGAAGGAAGAATTAAAACAAGAAAATGGCAAGATGAAAGTGGAAATGATCGTTTTTCTACTGAAATTCAATGTAATGATTTTACCTTTTTAACTACTAAAAACGAAAGTGGAAACGCTAATAATGCGCCACAACAAACACAAAAACCACAAGCAGCGCAGCCAAAAGCTAGTGCTCCTGTTGTAGAAGATGATAATGACGATCTACCTTTTTAATGTTTAACCAAAATTATAATCCTTGGATCCCGAACCCACGAGTTTTTTAATAATAAATTTAGCAATTGAATTTTCAGTTGTACTTGGTTTTGTGCTCTTATTTGTACTATTACTTTGTTCTGCACTAATATCTGGAGCAGAGGTAGCCATGTTTTCTTTAACAGAACTAGATATTGAAGAAGGTTTAGAGCAAAAATCTAAACCAATACAGATAATCTCTAATCTATTACAAAAACCAAAAAAACTACTAGCAACTATACTTGTAGCTAATAATTTTATAAATATAGCAATAGTAATACTCTTTGCTTATTTGGGTAATTTTGTGTTTTCAAGTATACATTCTGCTGTTTTAAAATTTATTTTAGAAGTAGTTTTAGTTACTTTTTTAATCTTGCTATTTGGCGAAATTTTACCAAAAGTATATGCTATTAGAAATAAATTGAAGTTTGCCGTGTTTATGGCGTATCCTTTGCGTTTTTTAGATGTTGTTTTTTCACCTTTAAGCTTACCCATGCGAAGCATAACACTAGCAATAAATAATAGGTTTGGTAAGCAAAAATCTAACATTAGTGTAGATCAGCTTTCACAAGCGTTAGAACTAGCAAGTGATGAGGATACTACTAAAGAAGAACAGAAAATATTACAAGGTATTGTCTCTTTTGGTAATACAGATACCAAACAGGTAATGCGACCAAGAATAGATATTTTTGCTTTAAATGTAGAACAGAAATATGCAGAAATACTACCTGAAATTATTAAAAACGGCTATTCTAGAATTCCTGTTTATAAAGACAATATAGATACTGTTATTGGCGTTTTGTACGTTAAAGACTTGTTGCCTTTTATAGATAGAAAACAATTAGATTGGAAAGTTTTATTGCGCGAACCTTTCTTTGTACCAGAAAACAAAAAATTAGACGATTTAATGGCTGAGTTTCAAGAAAAGAAAGTGCATTTAGCTGTTGTTGTAGATGAGTATGGAGGTACATCTGGGCTTATTTCTTTAGAAGATATTATTGAAGAAATTGTTGGTGATATAAGTGATGAGTTTGATGATGAAGGATTGGTGTACTCTAAGTTAGATGATAAAAATTATGTTTTTGAAGGAAAAACGGCATTAAAAGATTTTTATAAAATTATAAAATTAGAAGATTCAGATTGTTTTGAAAACAATAAAGGAGAAGCCGAAACTATTGCGGGTTTTGTTTTAGAAATTTCTGGTAGTTTTCCTAAAATCAATAGTAAAATAGTATTTGAAAATTATGTTTTTACCATTGAAGCATTAGATAAAAAACGTATAATTCGCATAAAAGTTACCATGCCTTAATTATTAAAAAAGGCCATTCAAGAGTTTCTATTTATTAATTGAAATGTATTGAAAACCTATTGAAAAATATTTATGAAACAGTTTTTAGTTTTACCTATAATAATTTGCTTATTAATTACTTCTTGCGGAGGTGAGACAACACCTAAACCAGCAGCAAAGCTTCGTTTAGAGTATGCAGAACCTAAGTATGAAGAAACAAATTTAGATATGCCTTTTGCCTTTGAAAAAAATGCTTTGGCAACAAATGTAAAAACAAGAAAACTTAATGGGGAAGATAGTTATGGTGTAAACCTAGAGTATCCTACATTAAAAGGAACCATTTATCTTACTTATAAAGCAATAAATAAAAGTGAAGAAAAATTAATATCCTATTTACGTGATGCACAAAATTTTACCCAAGAGCATACGCAGAAAGCAGATGAAATTGTAGAAAGACCTTATGAAAATACTAAAAGAAAAGTGTATGGTATGTTTTATGAAGTAGGAGGTAATGCGGCTTCACAGTCACAGTTTTACGTTACAGATAGTACAGATCATTTTTTAACAGGCTCTTTATATTTTTATACAAAACCTAATTTTGATTCTATACTTCCGGCTGCAAATTATTTACAAAAAGATATACAGCGAATTATGGAGTCTGTTGCTTGGAAATAAAAAAAGCTTCTCATTTTGAGAAGCTTTTTTGTTTTATTTACTTTTATTATTAAGCTTTAGCTTTGTCTGCGCAACAAGCTTTTTTACAATCTTTAGAGCAAGCTTTCTTTTCTGCTTCTGTTTTGTTTGCACAACATGCTTTTTTACAATCTGCACTACAAGCTTTTTTATCTGAAAAATCTGTAACCGTTTTCATGTCTTTAACAGTATAGGTGTCACCAACTTTACCTACCGTTTCTACTAAAGAAGTTGTGGTAACTTTAGCATTATCATACTCTACCATAGCTAATTTTTTGTCATAATCTACTTTTGCAGATTTTACACCTTCCATTTTAGCTAATTTCTTTTCAATAGTTCTAGCACAACCAATAGCACAAGTCATACCTTCAATAGTAAATTCTGCTTTTTCGTATGTTGCGTTTGGGTCTAAAGCTGCTTTTTCAGTTTTAACAGCGGTTTCTGTTTCTACGGTTACCACTTCGGCTTTAGGTTCGTTTTTACAACTATAAGCAGTAAGTGTAATTACTACAATTAGTGCAATATTTTTTATTATTTTCATGGTATAAATTTTTGTTATTCAATTCTTTGCAAATCTAATAATTATTTGCCTTTAATTGTGTTAAAAAGTAGCACTTTTGCAGTATTAATAATAGAAGTATGTTTCAAGATAATAAAAAATGGATTTACCTTATAGTGTTGTCACTAATTTGGGGTACTTCATTTATACTTATAAAAAAAGCATTAATTGGTTTAAATCCTTATCAATTAGGTGCTTTAAGAACAATAATAACGGGTTTGTTTTTATTTATAGCTGGTTATAAAACAGTAAAAACTATTCAAAAGGAAGCCTGGAAATGGATCGCTGTTTCTGGTTTTTTTGGTTCGTTTATTCCTGCATTTTTCTTTGCCATAGCAGAAACAGAAATAGATAGTGCTGTGGTGTCTGTTTTAAACTCTTTAGTGCCTTTAAATACTATTTTAATAGGTCTTGCTGTGTTTAAAATAACGTCTACAAGAAAACAGGTTTTTGGTGTTATGGTTGGTTTTGTAGGTACTGCAATATTAATTTTAAAAGGAGCTGCATTAAATCCGGAACAAAATTATTGGTATGCAGGTTTTATAATTGCTTCTACTATTATGTATGCAATAAATGTAAATATTATAAAAAAACATTTACAAGATATAAGACCGTTGGCTATTGCTACGGGAAATTATGTGGTTATTTTTATTCCTGCGGTATTGGTTTTGTTGTTTACAGGCTTTTTTACAAAAGAAACGTTTAATAAACCAGCGTTAGGAGCATCTATAATGTATGTTGTTATTTTGTCCTTTTTTGGTACTGCATTAGCTAAAGTGTTTTTTAATAAACTGGTGCAAATATCTACGCCTGTTTTTGCTTCTTCTGTAACTTACGTTATGCCTATTGTAGCTTTAGGTTGGGGCATTTTAGATGGTGAAGATTTTAGTTTACTGCAAGCTTTTGCTTCTGGAATAATATTAATTGGTGTGTATTTATCTCAAAAAAGAGCATAAAAAAACCGAAGCATAAACTTCGGTTTTAGTTTGTATAGTGGTTTTACTTAGTTAAAGTCAGCATCTGTAACACCTTCATTTACTTTGATTTCAGTTACTTTAAAATCAAATTTTTGTGGCCCCATAGTTTGGCTAATTTTAAAAGGAAATTGAACTCCTGATATTTCTTGGTAGTTTGTGAAAAATATGTTTGAAGTTCCCATTGGTGATGTTTTTTCTTCTTTTATTTTTAATCCTGTTGCTACACTGTAGAAATTTGTTTGATCTTCAGATATTTTAATTCTGTAGGCTTTTTCACCATCAACGTCTTCAATTTTTTCTAAACTTACTTCATTTTCTAAATAGTTAAGCTCAGGAAAAGGAGCTCCTTCAGTTTTTGTTTTACTAACTTCATCTGTAGTCATGTCTTTATGTTGTCCTTGCATTACAGTGTAGCCTGTTTCTCCATTCATTACTGTTTTTACAATAGATTGTCCCATTGCTGTAATTTCTTGAGCAAATTGATTTTTTGATGTTTTTTTCATTTCTAAAAGCATCATCATTCCTGGCTGAAATTCTGCTTCTGCGGTAATAAGTACAGAGTTAACTTTGTTTAGGTTTTCTTTTCCTCCAATAGCATCAATATACTTATTAAGTACAGTGTTAGCATTTACATCACTTGGCATTTCTATGTTGTAGTTAGGTTTTGCTGTTTGTTTAGCGTAAGCATCGTAATATTTAATAGGTACATTGCTTCCGTTAAAAGTAACTTTTTCTAAATTTTCTAATACATCGCTACCTTTACCAACAACTATAATTTTAGCATTTTCTGTACTAAAGTATTTGTTAGCTACTCTACTTACATCTTCTGCAGTAACGGCATTTATTTTTTGTAAATAGGTTGTGTAAAAATCTTTAGGTAAGTTGTTTAGTTTAATGTTTAAGGCGTATTTAGCTATGTTTTGTGGGTTTTCTAATGCTAATACAAAGTCACCAACGTATTTTGCTTTTGCATTTGTTAGTGCTTCTGCAGTAACAGGTTCTGTTTTTATACGCTTAATTTCTTTTAAAGTTTGCACAACAGCACTATCTGTTACAGCATTTCTAACTGCAGCTCCAGCGGTAAAACGAGATACATATTTGTCTGCTCCAACATTAGATCGAGCTCCATAAGTATAACCATGTTCTTCACGAAGATTCATGTTTAAGTAACTGTTAAATCCGCCACCAAGAATTTTATTAGCTATTAAAACAGCGTGATAATCTGGGTCGCTCATTTTTAAATCAACATTGTTGGTTAAAGAAATGTTAGATTGTACAGCGTTTGGCATGTCTACAAAATTAATTTGTGTGTATTGCGCATTAGGCATTGCTTCTGGTACAGTGTAAGCTACTTCTATGTTGCTTTCCCAAGAAGAAAAGTAGTCTTTAACTTGTTTTTCTATAGTACTGTAATCTACATCACCAACAACTACTAGGTAAGCATTTGTAGGTGTAAAATATCTTTGGTAAAAGGTTTTAATATCTTTTAATGTTACCTTATTTATAGTTTCTTCGGTTACAAATTCTCCGTAAGGATGCGTAGTTCCGTATGCTAAAGCTTTACCAACACGACTAGCAACAGCATCTACACTTTTCTTGTTAGATTTTAAACCTTCAATAGCTTTTTCTTTTTCTTTTTGAAATTCTTCTTCTGTTAATAAAGGATTTGTTACTGCATCTGCCATTAGTTTTAAAATTCTATCCGCATATTTAGATAATGAACTGGCATAGCCTCCATTGTATCTAAAACTCATTCTAGCGCCTAAAAAGTCAATTTCTTCATTAAAAGCATCTTTACTTATGGTAGAGGTTCCGTTACCAAGCATGCTTCCTAGTAAACCTGAAACTCCAGCAATATCGCCTTCAATTACGGGTTTGTTGTCTATAGTTAAGCTATAAGAAACACGTGGTAGTTTGTGGTTTTCAACTACTAAAACTTTTAATCCGTTTGGTAGTGTGAATTCTCCAGGAACTTCTAAAGCTATTTTAGGAGCTGGTCCTGGTGTAGGTTGTTTAGATCTGTCTACTTGTGCTTGTGTGCCAAGTGCCATAAAAAACAAGGTTAATACTGTAAATATTTTAGTTTTCATTTTGTATGCGTTTATTTTTTTATTGATCTTTTTCTTTTGGTAAATACTTTAACTCTAAACGTTGGTTAGGATTTAAGTATTTTTTAGCTACTGCTTGAATGTCTTCTCTGGTAATAGATCTATAAATTTCTATTTCTTTATTAATTAAAGAAGTGTCACCATATAGCATATAGTATGTGGCAAGAGAACCAGCAATACCTTGAACACTAGAATTAGAGTTTACAAATTGGTTTTCAAACTTATTTTGAAGTTTTTGGTAGTCTCTTTCAGAAATTAATTCGTTTTGAACTTTTACAATTTCTTCATCAATTTCTTTAATTAAGTCATCAAGTTTTACGTCTCCTAGCGGTAGCCCAAATAAAATATAGGTACCATAATCTTCTTGGCTATTATTAAAGGCTCCTACTTGTAAAGCCATTTTTTTGTCATCTACTAGTTTTTTATACAGTTTTGAAGATTTTCCGTCACTTAAATAGCTAGAAAGCATATCTAAAACATAGGCATCTCTTTCTTTCATAGAAGGTGTTCTATAAGCAGCAACTATAGCAGGAATTTGAATGTTGCTATCATAGGCTGTTGCTTTAATAGGTGAAGTAATAGGGTCTTCTTTTGGGAAGTTTCTGGTAATTTCTTTTCCTCTAGGAATTGGTCCAAAATAATCTTGAATCATTTTTTTTACAGCAGAAACATCAATATCTCCAGCAACCACTAATACAGCGTTGTTTGGTACATAGAATTTTTTATTGAATGCTTGAAACTCTTCTAAAGTAGCAGCATCTAAATGTTCCATTTTTCCAATGGTTGTCCATTTGTAAGGGTGTTTTTTAAACATGTTTTTCTTCACGTTTTCAAAAAACTTACCGTATGGAGAGTTGTCTACACGTAAACGTTTTTCTTCTTTAACAACTTCATTTTGTGTGTCAACACCAATTTGATTAATAATAGGGTGCATTAATCTTTCCGATTCCATCCATAAGCCAAGCTCTACACTGTTAGAAGGAAAAACCTCATAGTAGTATGTTCTGTCGTCTGTTGTGTTTGCGTTATTGCTTCCTCCGTTAGAGGTTACTATGTTAAACCAATCTCCTCTTTTAATGTTTTCTGTTCCTTCAAATAAAAGGTGTTCAAAAAAGTGAGCAAAACCTGTTCGCTCTGGGTTTTCATCTTTTGCACCAACATGGTACATTACAGAGGTTGTTACTACAGGAGCTGAGTTGTCTTGGTGTAAGATAACGTGCATGCCATTATCTAAATCATACTCTTCATAGGTGACTTCTTGCGCTGTTAAGGTAAAACCAGCTAAACAAAAAGAAGCTAAGGCAAAAATGCGTTTTTTCATTGTGTTTAATTTTTCAGTATTAGTATGTAGTTGTGGGTCTTTTGTTACAACATATAACAACAAAAATAAGAATTGAAGGCTGTTATAGCTCAATTTTTGTTAAAAATTAACATCAAATTGTAGTAATTTGATTTGATTTTTACGAAATTTAAGAATGAGTAATAATCTAAAAACCAATTTGTTATGAAAAATGTATCGCTACCTGTTAGATTCGGTTTAGTTATAAGTGCTTGTTTAATCGCTTACTTTTTACTTTTATCCTTATTCCGTTTACATACTAATCCTTTTTTTAGTTTGTTTAATGGGGTTATTACGGGGTTTGGTATTTATGAAACTATTAAGTATTACAAATTACAGCAAGCAGAACGTTTTAGTTACACAGGAGGATTTACTGTTGGTATTACAGCAGGTTTTATAGCTACACTAATCTTTACTGTTTTTTTTACTTTTTATGCTACGGAAGTAAATAGGAGTTTTTTAAATGAATTATTAACTGTTTTTAAAGGAGATTATGACGTACATATAGGTATAGTAGCGTTTGTAACAGCTATTATGGGGTTTGCAACAACCGTTGTAGCTACCTTAACCTGCATGCAATTATTTAAAAACAGCAGAAATATTGTTCAAAAAGCATAAAACGTTTGTAGTTTAATTAATTAGAAGTATATTTGCATCCGTTTTCTAAGGAAAATGAGACAATTTTATATAAATTAATTAATAAAAACGTTACGCTATGTACGCAATTGTAGAGATAGCAGGGCATCAATTTAAAGTTGAAAAAGACCAAAAAGTTTTTGTTAACCGTTTAGCAATAGAAGAAGGAAAGAATGTATCTTTTGATAATGTTCTTTTAGTTGCAGATGGTAGCAATGTAACTGTAGGCGCCCCAGCTATAGGCGGAGCACAAGTAAGTGCAAAAGTCTTAAAGCACCTTCAAGGTGATAAAGTTATTGTTTTCAAAAAGAAAAGAAGAAAAGGTTACCGTGTTAAGAATGGACACAGACAAGCTTTATCTGAAATCGTTATTGAAAGCATTGTAGCTTCAGGAGCTAAGCCAGCTGCTAAAGCTGAAAAAGCTGCTCCAGCAAAAAAAGCTAAGCCAGCTGCTAAAAAAGCAACAGGTAAAGCAGATGATTTAAAGAAAATTGAAGGTATTGGACCTAAAATTGCGGAAACTTTAGTGGAAGCAGGTGTTGCAACTTTTGCTGAATTAGCAAAAACTGATGCAGCAAAAATTTCTGAAATCATTGCAGGTGTTCGTGGTAATCACGTAACAGATACTTGGCCAGCACAAGCTAAATTAGCTGCTGATGGTAAGTGGGATGAGCTAAAGAAATGGCAAGACGAATTAGATGGTGGAAAAGCTTAATTGCTAAACCACTTAAGTATAACTATATAAAACCTTAAGATCATGGCTCATAAAAAAGGAGTTGGTAGTTCGAAGAATGGTAGAGAATCAGAATCAAAACGCTTAGGTGTTAAGATTTTTGGTGGACAAGCTGCTATTGCTGGTAACATTATCATAAGACAAAGAGGTAATACGCACCATCCAGGTGAAAACGTATACCAAGGAAAAGATCATACTTTACATGCTAAAGTTGATGGTTTAGTAAAATTCACAAAGAAAAAAGACAATAAGTCTTACGTTTCTATTGAGCCTTTTGAGGCTTAGGAATTTTAAATCCTAAAAATTTTAAAACACCTTTACTTAAAAAAGTAAAGGTGTTTTTTTTTGCGCCTACTTATAATGGTATTTTAAATTAAAAGTCATAGTTTGTGTAAGTGGCTGTTTTGCAACTTAATTGCTTTGTAATGCTATTATTTGGTTTATAAGTCATACCTTATAAAGGTAAAAAACTTAAAACCAAAATAATATAAAGTTTGTTATTTGTTTTTAAAGAAATATACAAATGATAGCATCAGAAAAGTTAGTGACTTATATGTGGATTTTATTAGCTGTTTACGCAGCTGTAATATTGTATTTTGTAATACGAGGGGCAAAAAAAAATACAAGCATAAAAGATTATGCTGTTGGTAATATTGGTTTTTCACCATGGGTTGTAGGTCTGTCTTTAGCAGCTTCTATGACTAGTGCTGCTACTTTTATTATTAACCCAGGCTTTATAGCACTTTACGGAATTTCTGGTGTAATTTCATTTGCACTTGTCTTACCAATAGCTGCTTTTATATCGTTAATTGTTTTTACAAAAGGCTTTGTAAAGCAAGGTAATGCTGTTAAAGCAACCACTATGGCGCAATGGATTGGTAAACGCTATAAGAGCAAGTCATATGCGTTTTTTTTTGGTGTTATTGCGCTTTTGCTAATTACATTTATTGTGCTTATTAATGTTGGTCTTACACAAGTAATTTCTAAATCGCTTAATGCAGATCCGTTTTATGTGCTTCTTGCAATAACAGCATTTGTTTTTGGGTATATGATGTTTGGTGGTGCTAACTCTATGGTTTATACCAATACTATCCAGGCTATTATTATGTTTATTGTAGCTATAATATTAATTAGTTCTGGTTCAGAATATTTTTCTGATGGGATTACAGGCTTTTTTGATAAGTTAAATACCATTGATTCTAATTTAACTAAACCTACAAATGCTTCAAGCTTTCTTTTTCGTGATTATTTTGAAATAATTGTAACTCAAATTATTATTGGTGTTGCTATTGTTTGTCAGCCACATATTATAACCAAATCATTATTATTAAAAGATTCTAGTAAAATTAATAGCTACCTTTTTAGTGGTATTGCCTTTATGATTGTTTTCTTTTTGGTTGTAGTAGTTGGTTTGTATGCACGTATAAGTTTTCCAGATTTAATGGTTAATGGTGAGGCTTTACGAATGGATGAAATTATACCTACCTATGTAGTGACTAAGTTTTCTGTAGGTGTTGGTTTAGTAATTGTAGTTGGCTTAATTTCTGCAGGTTTATCTACTTTAGAGAGTTTAATTCAGTCTTTGTCTATAACCATTACATCAGATATTATTAATCCTTTGTTTAAAGATAAATTTACCGAAAAAACCATAACAATAAATAAAATGGTTATTGTTATACTTGCTGTGGTGAGCTTTTTACTGAGTTGGCAGCAAATAAAAAGTCCAAATGTGAGTGTGGCTATTTTTGCTCAAAATGGAGTGTATGCTTACTTTGCTGCAGCATTTGTTCCTGTTCTTTTTGGTACATTTTTAAATAATGTGTCTACAAGATCAGCCTCTATTGCTAGCATTACTGCAATTGTAGTTCATTTTGGTATTTACTATGGAAGAATAACACCTTATATGCAAGAACCTGTAAATAATCCTGGTGTTTCTGCAGCAATGGGTATTGTTGCATCTCTTGTTGTTGGTTATATTATTTATAAATTAGATTCAAAAAAAGAACTAAGTGGAAGCATTAGATTGGACAGCTAAATGGGCAGATTATACGCCAGAAAAAATTGCTATAACATCGTATGACGCAAATAAAAATTATACGTATAGTGATTTACATATCTATGCCAACCGATTAATTCATTCTTTTATTGACCTTCAGTTAGAAGAAGGAGATAGAGTTGCTGTTTTAGCAGAACATAGCTTAGAGTATATTGTTCTTTTTGTGGCTTGCCAACGTATGGGATTAATATTAGTGCCTTTAAACTATCGTTTGTCTATAAATGAAATAGCCAAGCTTATTGTAGATTGTACACCAAGTCTGTTTATATGTAATGAAAACCATCAAGAAAAAACAGAACAATTACCCATTCAAAATATAAAAAAACTTTCTTTAAAAGCAGTAGAGCAGTTTTTTTATAAAGAAGTAAATATACCTGCAAAAACATTTGTAATAAAAGAAGATAATCCGCTATTTATATTCTATACTTCTGGAACAACAGGAGCTCCAAAAGGTGTTATATATACTAATAAAATGTTGTTTTGGAATAGCCTAAACACATCTATGCAATTGGGTATTACGTTTAGAGATTCTACCATAAATACCTTGCCTCCTTATCACACCTCTGGTTGGAATGTTTTTATTACCCCATTACTGCATAAAGGTGCTCATATAGGTATGTTAGAAAAATTTGATGCAGAAAAAATACTATGCCTTTTAGAGCTTAATAAAACCACATTATTTATGGCTTTACCTACTATGTTGTTAATGATGCAAAAAACTCCTGTTTTTAAAAATGTAAGCCTTAAAAAATTACGTTATATTATTTCTGGTGGCGAAAAAGTATCCTCAGAATTGGTTTCCTTCTGGAAAAATGAAAAAAACATTTATATAAGACCTGGTTATGGTCTAACAGAAGCAGGACCTAGTATTACGTCTTTACATCATAAAATGGCTGAGCTAAAGCCAAATTCTATAGGGAAACCAAACTTTTATTTAGATTTAAAAATTGTAAATAAAAAAGGCGATCCAGTTAAGGTGCATGAGGTGGGAGAACTTTGTATTAGAGGCAACATTGTAACACCTGGTTATTGGAATAATTCAGTTAAAACTAGTAGTAAAATTAAAAAAGGATGGTTGTTTACTGGAGATTTTGCATTTACTGATGCAGAAGGCTTTTTGTATATGAAAGGTCGTAAAAATGATATGTATATCTCTGGCGGAGAAAATATTTATCCACAAGAAATTGAAGAACATTTAGAGCAAATAAAAGGTATAAAAAAGGCTGTAGTTTTAAGTGTAAAAGATGAAAAATGGGGAGAGTGTGGTATCGCGTTTGTAACTACAGTAAATAAGACGCTATCTGTAGTGCAAATTAGAGAAGAATTAAAAGCTAATTTAGTGAATTTTAAACATCCTAAACACCTTTTTGTTTTAGATGAAATTCCGTTAACTAGTTTAGGAAAAGTGTCTAGAAAAAAATTATTTAAATATTTTAATACGGTTACATCGCAACAATGAAAAGACTTATTCTATTATACATTTTTACTTTTATTAGTGCTACTGTAGTATCGCAAAAATCAGATAAACTTATGAAAGAAATAATTTCTCAATATGATTTCAAATCGCATTCTGTGGTAATTGACAGTACAGAAATAAGCTATATTAAAGAAGGTTCTGGTGAAAAAACAATGCTATTTGTTCATGGTTTAAGTAGCAATTCTGATGCGTGGTCTAAGAACATACATGCTTTAAAAGATCAATATACGTGTGTAGCGTTAGATTTACCAGGTTTTGGTAAGTCTTCAAAACCAGATGTAGCATATACGCCTTCTTATTTTGCCGAAATTTTACACAAATTTATCTGCAAATTAAAGCTAGATAATGTAGTGCTTGTTGGTCATTCTATGGGAGGCCAAGCAAGTATTAAATTAGCAACGATATACAAAGAAGATATAAAGCAGTTAATACTAGTTGCACCAGCAGGATTAGAGCAGTTTTCAGAAGTAAATGCTAATGTTCTTAAAGGTTTTTTTACTCCAGAAATGGTGAAAAATACAACCGATGAGCAAATAGAAAAAAATTACGCGTTAAACTTTTATAAATTACCAGAAGAAGCTTCCAAAATGATTGCCGATAGAAAACAAATTAAATTAGCAACAGATTTTGATGCGCATTGTCATGCTATTGTAAATAGTATTTCTGGAATGTTAAACGATCCTGTGTATGACGATTTAGCACAAATAACACACAAAACATTAGTTGTTTTTGGTACAAAAGACATGCTTATACCTAACCGTTATCTAAACCCAAATTTAACAACAAAGCAAGTAGGTGCAATAGCTTCAGAAAAAATTAAAGAAGTACAAGTAGCTTTTGTTGAAGATGCTGGTCATTTTGTTCAGTTTGAAAAACCTACAGAAGTAAACCTTCTTATTGAAAAATTTGTAGTAAATAATTAAAAATAAAATATATAATAGCGACCTAATTTTATTTGGTATATAATGAAAACTAAACTTAAAAAATTTACCGAATTTAGTAAAACCATTCTGCCAAATGAAGCTAAGTATTTGCTAAATAGATATCAATTTACAGATGCTGAAAAGCTTCAGATTATAGAGTTGTTAATAACGAATGCTTTATCGCAAAAAGGTTTTGTAGATTTTGATACCAATATTAATAAACGTAAATATTCATATATTAAAAATTGGGTAGAAAAAAAATTAGCCAATATAGATGTAGATGCAACCATTGCCTGGTTAATGTCTCTTAAGCAAAAAATACTTACAGATGCTATAGCGTCTAGTGAAGAAAAAGCATTTCTACATTATATTGCAACCTATAAAAACATTGAGTTTAATTTTCAGAACTTATATGATTTAGCAAAAGAATACAAGTCGTATTTACTAGTTAGAATGCGCTATAAAGACCATCAAATAGTAGCAGATTTTATAGAAACTTACAAAGCAAAATATATGGAGGTTAAAGATGTTAACGAAAAATTATATACTGCTACTACAGAAATTACAAATCAATATACTCTTAATAATAACGAGACTAAACATTTAGAATCTTGGCTTCTTGATGTTTTTAATAATAAAAAAATAGACGGTAAAAATAGGTATCAAGCCTTTGTTTTACTTGCTTTTTTATACACTAATTATAATGAGAGTGATAAATTAAAAATTATTTTTGACCAAATAGACTATTATTTTAGTCAAGGCCAAATGTATTCCAGACGTTTGTTGTCTAATTATTATGCGAGTCGTGTGTTGCTGCACTCTAAAGAAAATGAATTGGTAGAAGCAGAATTCTATGGCTATTTATCTATCAGGCAAAACAATAACGATACGTTAATGTATTTAAATAATTTAGTGGCTATTTTATTGCGAAACAATAGTGCTAAAAAGGCTTTTGCGTTATTAGATGGGTATCAAGAACTGTATAAACAAACCCATAATTACCATCAAAAAATAGGGTATTGTTCGTATCAAGTTCGAGTTTTATCAGAGCTTCAAAATCACAAGCTAGCAGAAGCAACAGCTAAAACATTTTTAACAAAGTATAAAAAAGAAGTTTTAAAACATCGTTGGCATCATTTCTTTACATCTTATATAAATGTTTTAATAATTCAAGAAAAGTATGAAGAAGTGCTTAAGTTGGCCTCTAAATTTAATTTAATAGAAAAAGAAAGCGAAAGGCAAAAGAAAAATAACTACGTACCTAATATATCCTGGAGTATATCGCTTTCCAGATATATGGAAGGTAAAATAAATTCTTCCCGTTTATTAGACGAAATTAAAACGCCACTTAAAGGAATAGAACCTACAAAAAATCAGAAACAATTAATGATTAAGGTTATTGATACGCTTTCAAATAACTTACCAGAAGCTTTTTTAAAGCTAAAGTCACATATATAATTTAGTAACCTAAGGTTATTCCTTTATCAGTGGTTTTGTTAAATTAATTGAAAATTAAAAAGTTAAGTCACACTTATTATTGATGGTTTTTGCTTTAGTTTATTTTCTTTTTCATAATAGATTGCCACTATAATCTAACTTAAAACAATTTTATTAATTATGAAAAAACTACTTTTCTTAATGACCTTGATTAGTTCATTGGTTATTCATGCGCAAGACACAGGAAGCATCGAAGGTACTATTACCGAAACAAGTGGTATGCCTTTAGCTGGAGCAGCAGTATATATTAAAACTTTAGATAAAGGAGGTGTAACCGATTTTGATGGTAATTTTACTATTGAAAATGTAACTGTAGGTACTTATAATGTATCTATCTCTTATATTGGTTTTCAAACCCAAGAACAGTCGGTTTCTGTTACTTCTGGAAGTGTAACAAAGTTACAAGCGCAGTTAAGCGAATCTAATAGTGTTTTAGATGAAGTAATTATAACAGCCGGAAAAAAACCACAAAAAATTACAGACGTACCTGCTACAGTAAATGTAATTACAGCTAGAGAAATTGAAGAATTCCCTAGTTTTAATATAGGTGAATTGGCAGCAAGACAGAAAGGGGTAGACTTTGTAAGAAGTGGTGTTTTAGGAACAGGAATTAATATTAGAGGGTTTAATTCTGCTTTTAATTCTAAAAACTTGCAAGTAACAGATGATAGGTTGTCTACTTTAATTGCTACAGGATTACCAATGGGGTCTTTTTCTACAGTAACAAAAGATGATATCTCTCGTGTAGAAATATTACTAGGTCCTAACGGAACGCTATATGGACCAAACGCACATAATGGGTTAGTAAGTACTATAACTAAAAATCCTAGACAATCAGAAGGTACAACATTTGCTGTTGGTGCAGGAAATCAAAATGTGCTTACAGCAAGACTAAGACACGCACAAGTAATTAATGATAAGTTTGCTTATAAGGTTCATTTTGAAAGATCGCAAGGTACAGAATTTAACTATGTAGATAGTGTGTATGTTGGTACAACAGCATACAAAGAATTAGATCTAGATCGTGATTTTGATTCGCAAAAATATGGAGCCTCTTTATTTTATAAACCTACAAAAAGCTCTGAGTTATCAGGATATTATGGACATAGCAATAGTAATAATATTGCTGTTACAAATGCAGGACGTAACCAAATTAAAGATTGGAGTATAGATGTGGCACAACTAAAATTTGTATCTAAAAACTTTTTTGCAAATACCTATTATACCTGGAGTAATACAGATGATACTTATGCTATGAACCAGCGTACACAAAACTATGTGTCATTTATAAATAATGGTTTTTCAGAAGAAGAAGCTCGTGAACGCTCTTTTACAGAGCAATGGTTACAAACAGGACCTAATCAAGGAGATGGTATTGCATTGCAAAGAGGAGCTGTTTTTAAAGATGCTTCCAGACGTTTTAATGCAGAAGCACAATACAATAATAACTGGAATCGGTTTTATGTAACCTTAGGTGCACAATACCAATTAGATATGGCAGACTCTAAAGGTACTTATCTTTTAGATGAAGGCGGAATTGATTTAGACCAGACAGGTGTTTATACGCAATTAGAATATAAGTTAGAAGATTCTGGATGGGGATTTTTGTTAGGAGGAAGAATAGATAATCACGAGTTATATGGCTCTAACTTTATACCAAAAGCAGCAATTACCAAAAAAGTAAAAAACGGAACGTTTAGAGTAACCTACGGAAAAGGAATTGCAGTACCTTCTATTTTAAATCTTAAAGGAAACTTATTTGGTGGTTTAGTTTTAGGTAATGGTGAAGGATTTACATTAACAGATGGAACTAAAATTCAGAAACTAGAAGTAGAAAATATTAATTCTTATGAAATTGGTTTTAAAGGCCAACTGTCTGAAAAATTATTTATAGATACTAATGCATACTACAACCAGTCTGATAACTTTATTAGTCCGTTACGTAATATTGCAGATGCAGCTAATGGTAATAATGTAACACATATTGGTGACCAGCCAATAGGTGATGTTGTTGAAGGTTCAGACGGTTCTTTTATATTAACCTATTTAAACTTTGGTCATGTAGATACTTACGGACTAGATGTAGGACTTAATTATTATTTTACCGATAGTTTTAGAACCTCTTTAAACTATTCTTATTTTGATAGAAGTTTAGATAAAGATGACATGGATAATGACGGTAATTTAGATGGTCAGGTTTTAGAAAGTGAATTGCCTATTAACACGCCAAATCATAAATTTAGTGTAGGAGTACATTATAATAAAGGGAAATTTTATGGAGCTCTTTACGGAAGATTTGTTGAAAAATATGATTTCTTTTCTGGTATAAATGTAGCTGCAGAAACACAAGACCAAGATGGTGATGGGGTTAATGAAATAGTAGAAAATGCACAAGTAGGAAGAACCTGGAATTACGGACAACTAGGTGGTTTTTCGGTAGACGCTAATGCTGGTTATAATTTTAATGATAGGCTGTCTTTAGGTTTAAGTATAACAAACTTATTTAATGCTAAAAACAGAGAATTTGTTGCTTCTCCTATTGTAGAAACACTTGTTTCTTTTGAGTTAAAGTATAAAATAAATTTCTTTAATAAAAATACTGCAACTATTAACTAAGTCTTTAAAACCATGCCAAAAATACAAGTTAAGGATATAGAACTTGACTATGAAGATTATGGAAAAGGAAACGTACTTTTATTACTTCATGGTTTAGGATCCACAAAAAAAGACTGGGACGCTCAAGTTTCTTTCTTTTCTAAAAAGTATCGTGTTATTACACTAGATTTAAGAGGTCATGGAGGTTCTACAAAACCATTAAATGATTATGGTGTAGCTTTAATGACAGAAGATGTAAAACAATTTTTAGACCAATTACATATTAAAAAAGCTACTGTTGTAGGCTTTTCTATGGGAGGAGCTGTAGCCTTTGAAATGGCTTCAAGCCACCCAGAATATGTAGAAAACCTAGTGATTGTAAATAGTGGCCCAGACTTTAATGATATGGGCAAAATTGGTGAAGACCTTTTAAAAAATAGAGTTGAATTTCTTGAAACAAAAGGTATAGAGGCTTTAGCAAAAGAGATTTCTTTTAATATGTTTCCAGAAGCACACCAAATAGAGTTGCGAAATGATTTTGAAGCACGTTGTAAAAATAACGATTATAACGCCTATTACAAGTCCTTTACAACACTTATGGCTTGGGGATTGGGAGAGAAAATAAAAAATATTAAAACCAAAACGCTTGTGGTAGCATCAGATATGGATTATACACCTGTTTCATTTAAAGAAGACTATGTTAATAAACTACAAAATGCTTCTTTAGTAGTAATAAAAAACTCAAGGCATGGTGTAGTTATTGATCAACCAGAGGCTTTTAATCTTGCTCTAGAAAAATTTTTAAATCATGAATAAAACCGTTCTTATTACAGGAAGTACAAGTGGTATAGGATTAGGTATTGCTAACCAATTTGCCAAAGAAGGATATAATATTATGTTTCATGGTTTGGGGTCTAACGGACAAGAAATAGCAAATCAGGTAGCAGAAAAACACCAAGTAAAGGTTGCGTTTTCCAATGCTAATTTACTGCAAGCAGACGCTATTGATGGGTTGGTTGCAGAAACTATAAAAATCTTTGGAGCACTTCATGTATTAGTTAATAATGCAGGAATACAATTTGTTTCACCAATTGAAGATTTTCCAAATAGTAAATACCAAAATATTATAGCAATAAATATGAATGCTGTTTTTTATGCATCTAAAGCCGTTTGGGCGCAAATGAAAAAACAACAATTTGGTAGAATAATAAATGTGTCTTCGGTGCATGGTATTCGTGCATCTGAATATAAATCGGCTTACGTAACCGCAAAACATGGTGTTATTGGTATGACCAAAGTACTGGCTTTAGAAGGTGCTCCTTTTAATATCACCTGTAATGCAATTTGTCCTGGTTATGTAAAAACACCTTTGGTAGTTGGGCAAATAAAAGACCAAGCCAAAGCGCATGATATGACAGAAGATGAGGTTGTTGAAAAAGTGATGCTTAAAAAACAAGCAGTAAAACAATTTGTACCTCTAGAGGCTATTGCAGATATGGCAGTGCTACTGGCAAAAGATAGTTCTACAACTATTACAGGATCTTCTTTTGTGTTAGATGGAGGTTGGAGTGCACAGTGATAATTGAGTTAGTTTTTAAAAATGCTTTTCTAGAAACAGAAAGGCATTTTTTTGTTTTTAAAATAACTAAAGTGATAAGGTTTTTACTGAAAAGCTTATCGTCAAGAGCAACCTTTTTTTAGCAAAAGAAAGAAGGGGTTTTGTGAAATAAAAACTCGGAAGGTTTGTTATAAAATAGCGAAGCGCATTTTGTTGAGTTAGGCTAATATTAAAAACTATTTCTTTAAAATATCCTCCATAATCTTTAAATGATGATTGGTGTGCAGTGCTAAAAAAGTAGCAACTCTTTTTTTATTAATATACCCAAATATTGGGTGTTTAAAATAAGCATTCTTATCTAAATTAGCGATACTATTAATATTGGTTTTTGCTTGTTGCAATTGTGATATTAAGTCTTCTTTTAAAATAACTTCTGGTGGTTGTACGTATTCTGGTGCTTTTGCTTTTCCTCTTGGGAAAAAGCCAAGAGTAAAGAATATTTTTCCTAAAAAGCTAAAATTGTTTTTAAAGCTTTCAGGATCTGATTTTTGAAGTGCAATAATTACATTATTAATAACCTTTAAACTGTGGTCTATATGCCATCCAATATTACTTTTGGATACTTCTGCATTTAACACAGTATGGTTTTCTATATGCGATTCTAATGTGCTAAGAGTAGTATTTAGTTTTTTTAAAGGCATGTGCTAATTTATTTGAACTGTGAAGGTAATTATTTAAAATCTAAAATAGAAAACGAATAGCTTACTTGCATAAGATTTTAATAAAACTCGCAAGGTTTGAAGTAAAATAAGTAAAGCGAATTTTGCTTTCTTTTACCAAAGGAGAAAATTACTTCGTTCCTCGTAATGACTGTAAAAGGTTAGCCTGCAATAAGGATTGATGCGGTATCCTTTTTTGAGGCAAGAAAAAAAAATATAGCGGAAAGCGTGGTTGTTTTTGGTTTTTTTTACCAAAAACAAATTGCCCAAAAACAAAAAAAATCCCAAACACGAATGCTTGGGATTTTAGTATAATTAGATTTTGAGATTCTTCGCTTACGCTCTGAATGACAAATTTAGTATCTGTAATGTTCAGGTTTGTATGGTCCTTCAACCGTTACACCAATGTATTCTGCTTGGTATGGTTTAAGTTCTGTAAGCTCTACGCCAATTTTTTCTAGGTGTAATTTTGCTACTTTTTCATCTAAATGCTTTGGTAACATGTATACATCGTTTTTGTAAGCATCTGCGTTTGTCCAAAGTTCAATTTGTGCTAAGGTTTGGTTTGTAAATGAGTTACTCATTACAAAACTTGGGTGTCCTGTAGCACAACCTAGGTTTACTAAACGACCTTCGGCAAGAATGATAATTTCTTTTCCGTTTACCGTGTACTTGTCTACTTGTGGTTTGATGGTGTCTTTAGTGTCTCCGTGGTTTTCATTTAACCAAGCCATTTGAATTTCGTTGTCAAAATGCCCAATGTTACAAACAATAGTTTTGTCTTTCATGGCTTCAAAATGCTCTGCGCGAACAATGTCTTTATTACCTGTTGTTGTAATAATAATATCAGAGTTACCAACTACAGTTTCTAATTTTTTTACTTCAAAACCGTCCATAGCAGCTTGTAAGGCACAAATTGGGTCAATTTCTGTTACTGTAACAATACTTCCTGCACCTTTAAAAGAAGCAGCAGTACCTTTACCAACATCACCATAACCACAAACGGTTACACGTTTTCCTGCTAACATAATATCTGTTGCTCTACGAATAGCATCTACTGCAGATTCTTTACAACCGTATTTATTATCAAATTTTGATTTTGTAACAGAGTCGTTAACATTAATTGCTGGCATTGGTAATGTACCGTTTTTTACACGCTCGTATAAACGGTGAACACCTGTTGTAGTTTCTTCAGATAAACCATTAATTCCAGCAGCTAATTCTGGATATTTGTCTAAAACCATATTGGTTAAATCACCACCATCATCTAAAATCATATTTAATGGTTTTCTGTCTTCACCAAAGAAAAGTGTTTGTTCTATACACCAGTCAAACTCTTCTTCTGTCATGTCTTTCCATGCATACACAGCAGTTCCTGCAGCAGCAATAGCAGCAGCAGCCTGATCTTGTGTAGAAAAAATGTTACAAGAACTCCAAGTAACTTCAGCACCTAAAGCTTGTAACGTTTCAATTAAAACAGCAGTTTGAATAGTCATGTGTAAACATCCTGCAATACGTGCACCTTTTAGAGGTTGCTCGTCTTTATATTCTTCACGTAAACTCATTAGACCTGGCATTTCTGCTTCGGCTAAATTAATTTCTTTTCTTCCCCAAGCCGCAAGCGACATGTCTTTTACCTTATTTGGTACGTAAGCAACAGTTTTTGTACTCATATTATTTTTTATCTTGTTATAAATTGCACTTGCCTTTGGGTTTATGGCTTAAATAACTAAATTCGCTATATTGAAATAAACCAAATTAGCCTAAGGCGCTGCAAAGATAACCAATAACTTTTAGAATATTAAATGCCTATTTATAAAACTCTTACACCAAACTCACAAACTACTGTTAAAATCTGGAAGATTACAGAGTCTTATGAAGATTTACTAGAGCCTATAACACTAAAACCAGAAAATATGAAACGCGTTTTAGGAATGAAAAGTGAACTACATAGACGTGGTTTTTTAAGTGTAAGACATTTGCTTAAAGCTTTTGGCTATACAGATGAAGATTTGTTTTATGATCAACACGGAAAACCTCATTTAAAAGATGGTAGGCATGTTTCTATTACACATTCTTTTACATTTTCTGCAGTAGTAGTTAGTGATGCTGTTGTTGGTATTGATATTGAAAAGCAGCGTGAAAAAATTGGTGTTATAGCGCATAAGTTTTTAGATTATGAAAATGTATATTTAGATAAAGAAGCAAAAGATTATATAAATAAGCTAACGGTTATTTGGTGTATAAAAGAGTCTTTGTATAAACTTTTTGCAACGCCAGGATTGAGTTTTTTACAACATACTTTAGTGATTCCGTTTACTATTGAAGAGGCAGAAACTATTGCTTGGATTGATTATCAAGAAAAAAAACATAGATACCAAACCACTTTTTTTGAGTTTGAAGGCTTTACTTGCGCTTATGCTTTACCTGCTTAAAGGTAGTGTGGAGTAAATGAAATAAAAATTTTTAGTTAAAAAGAGAAAAACATTTGTGCATTGGTGGTTAATGAAAAAGTAACATATTCAACTATATTAGAGTCTATTTCTAAAAATAAAAAAGGATTAGCCGTTTTAATAGATCCTGATAAAACCAAACCAGAAGGCTTAAGTGGTTTTATGCATAAGCTAAATAGTTCTATTGCAACTCATGTTTTTATTGGTGGTAGTACTGTAGAGGCAGATGCAACAGAAAGCTTGGTTTTAGAAATAAAAAAACAGACTCAATTACCTATTGTGTTGTTTCCTGGAGATATATCGCAAATTACCAATCACGCAAATGCTATATTGTATTTGTCATTGTTATCTGGTAGGAATCCAGAATATTTAATTGGGCAACATATAGCGTCGGTTTCTAAATTAAAAAACTCGAATCTAGAAATAATACCAACAGGTTATTTGTTAATAGAAAGCGGAAAAGAAACAGCTGTACAGCGAGTAACCCAAACACAACCAATGCCAGTAAATAATATACAAGCCATTGTAGATACAGCAAAAGCAGGTGAGTTACTAGGTATGAAACTAATATATTTAGAAGCGGGAAGTGGTGCAATACACGCCGTTTCTTCCTCTATTATAAAGGCGGTAAAAGAAGAACTGAAAATTCCAGTACTTGTTGGTGGTGGTATACGAAACAAACAACAATTAGATGCAGCATATCAAGCAGGAGCAGATATGGTAGTTATTGGTACAGCTTTTGAAGAAGATGAATCGTTTTTTAACGAAATAAAAAAATAAAAAGATTGTTAAACTAAAACAGTTACAGGCAATATAAATACTAATGTTTAATTAAAAACACACCCCTTTGAACGGAAAATAATTATGGAAATATCTGTAGACTTAACCTTATCTCCTTTACAGGATGATTATGAAAAACACGTTATTAATTTTATAAAAGCACTAAGGAATTCTGAGTTTAAAGTCTTAGAAAATCCTTTAAGCACACAAATTTTTGGAGATTATGACACATTAATGCCTTTTTTAACACAGGAAATAAAACGTTCTTTTCAAGATGTAGATATTTCTGTGTTAACCATGAAAGTGGTTAAAACCAATAGAAGCGACTATGAACCACATTTTTGATTTTTTATTTAGTCAATATTCTAATTACCAAACATTAGATGTAGTGCTAGAAATTGTTGCCGTTGTTTTTGGTTTTCTTTCTGTGTGGTTTTCTAAAAAAAATAATATTTTAGTTTTTCCAACAGGAATGATAAGCACTTGCATTTTTGTGTATTTGTTACTAAAGTGGGAGCTTTTAGGAGACATGATGATCAATGCGTACTACTTTATTATGAGTGTTTATGGTTGGTATTTCTGGACTCGTAAAGTAGATGCTACTAAAGAAACACCAATTTCTAAAACTACTTTAAAAGAAAAAAAAATAAGTGTTGCCATATTTTTAGCAACTATAGTTTTTGTTTTTATTGTCTATACATCCTTTGGTAAGTGGAATAGTTGGGTTGCTTATGTAGATACTATAACTACAGCAATATTTTTTGTTGGTATGTGGCTTATGGCAAAACGTAAAATAGAAAATTGGATTTATTGGATTATAGGTGATATTATTTCTGTTCCTTTATATTTTTATAAAGGATTTACTTTTACCAGTTTTCAATATTTAGGATTTACCATTATAGCAATATTAGGATATTTAGCATGGAAGAAAAGCTTAAGCAAGAACCTAGCAACTGCATAAAAGTAGTTTTGTTTGGCCCAGAATCTACTGGAAAAACAACCTTGTCAAGACAGTTAGCAAGACATTATAATTCGGTTTGGGCACCAGAATACGCAAGAGAATACCTGCAAAACAAATGGAATAACGAGCGTAAAACATGTGAGCCTAAAGATTTGTTGCCTATTGCTATTGGACAAATGAATTTAGAAAATAGCCTGGCAAAAAAAACAGACTCTGTGTTAATTTGTGATACCAATTTGTTAGAAACCAAAGTGTATTCAGAAACGTATTATTCAGGAGTTTGTGATTCAATTATTGAAAAGTTTGCTCTTGAAAATAAATATGATTTATACTTTTTAACGTATATTGACACACCTTGGGAAGCAGATGATTTAAGAGATAAACCAGAAGAACGTTTAGCTATGTTTCAAGCTTTTCAAGAAACATTAATAAAATATAATAAACCATATGTTTTACTAAAAGGAGATATACAAACTCGTTTAAAAATAGCAATTAATCAAATAAATAAATTATTAAATAAACAACCGTGAACTTTACAGAAAAAGATATAAAACAAATTGAAGCAAAAAATTTAACCCTAGATAAAGTTAAAGCACAAATACAAATTTTTACAAAAGGAATTCCTTTTGTAAATTTAAAAGCTGCTGCTAATGTAGGAAATGGTATCTTAAAGTTTTCTGAAGAAGAAAAAAATCAAAAAATTCAAGTTTTTGAAGACAAAAGAAACCAGAAAACCATTCTAAAATTTGTTCCAGCATCAGGCGCAGCAACTAGAATGTTTAAGTTTTTGTTCCAGTTTATACATGAGTTTGACTCTTCTAAAGAAACGGTTAATTCTTATGTTAATAGAAAGAAGTCAGTAGAATTGCCTCTTTTTTTAGTAGGTGTAGAGAAGTTTCCTTTTTACAAGCAAGTCATTGAACGAGCTGAGGTAGATTACCCAAATTATCACTCCTTATCAGAAACAGAAAAAATAATAATTTTTACGGAAACCATATTAGCAAAGGATAAACTTAATTTTGGAGCTTACCCCAAAGGGCTACTTCCTTTTCATGAGTATAAAAATCATGTTTCTACAGCTTTTAGAGAACATTTATTTGAAGCAGCATTGTATGCCTCTTCCAATAATATATCAGACTTACATTTTACAATTTCAGAAAAACACTTAGATATTTTTGAGGAAGAGTTTAAAAATGCCAAAGAAGCTGTTGAGGAGGCTACCAACACCAAATTTAATGTTACGTTTTCTTTTCAATGTCAAACTACAGACACTATTGCGGTAACACCAAAAAATGAACCTTTTAGAGAAGATAATGGGGAAATACTATTTAGACCTTCTGGTCATGGGGCGCTTTTAACTAATTTAAATAAGTTGGATGCTGATGTTATTTTTATTAAAAATATTGATAATACGGTTGTTTATAAATATAAGAATGAGGTTGCAGAAAACAAAAAAATTCTTGGAGGTCTGTTAATTGAATTACAGGAGCAAGCATTTGCCTACCTAGAAAGACTAGAAGATGAAACCATTAGCGAAGCAGAGTTAATTAGCATTGCAGAATTTTTAAAAAATAAACTACATGTTGTAATTAATATAGAATTTGAAAAATATTCTAAAACCTATCAAATTGAGTATTTAAGAGAAAAGCTAAATCGTCCTATTCGTGTTTGTGGCATGGTAAAAAACGAAGGAGAACCAGGAGGTGGACCATTTTGGATAAAAGATGAAAGCGGAAATGTTTCTTTACAAATTGTAGAATCTGCACAAATAGACAAAAAGAACAAAAGCCAAAAAAAGATATTAAAAAATGCAACCCATTTTAATCCTGTAGATCTGGTATGTGGTATTAAAAATTATAAAGGCGAAAAATTTGACCTGAAAAAGTACGTAGATCCTAATACAGCTTTTATTACCAATAAAACGAAGGCAGGAAAAGACTTAAAAGCACTGGAGCTTCCTGGTCTATGGAACGGTGCTATGGCAAATTGGAATACCATTTTTGTAGAAGTACCATTAATAACTTTTAATCCTGTAAAAACAGTTACAGACTTGTTAAAGTCTGCCCACCAAACTAAAGACTAATGTTTAATGAAGAAAAGCTAATTAGCGAATTAAACTTTAAAGCCATACGTAGTTCTGGAGCAGGAGGACAGCATGTAAATAAAGTATCTTCTAAAATAGAAATAACTTTTTATTTAGAAGATACTCTTGTTTTTAATGAAACTCAAAAAGAACGTTTAAAACAAAAACTTAATTCAAGGCTAACCAAAGAACATGTACTTATTCTACAATGTGGCGAAAGCAGAAGCCAACATAAAAATAAAGAAATAGCCATAAAGCGGTTTCTTCAAATAATAAAAGAAGGTTTATTGGTGCCTAAAAAACGTAAGCCTACAAAAGTACCGCGAGCAGTGAAAATAAAACGCTTAAAATCAAAGCGTTCTAATTCTGAAAAAAAAGCAAATAGAAAAAAACCTAAAATCGATTAAAAAAAAAGCATAAATCGTAATTCGTAAATCAAAAATCTACAATATATTTGCAGCGTTCTCAAAAAAGGGGTGCTATTTATAGTTAGTAATCATTTTGATTTTTAACTTATAAAAGCTGAGATCATACCCATTGAACCTAGAACAGGTAATGCTGTTTAGGAAATCGAGCCTTAAAAATGTCTAGTAGATATTTTTAGCAAGTGCGATAAAGATTATCAATGCTATTTTATACTTCTGAATTTGAATGTGTGTAAAATTATACATGTAAGGATTTAAAATGTAAAGTATCATTTTCAATATCGTATTAGTTAAAGCTCAAAAAAAAACAATTAATAACAAAAGAATAATTACCTCTTTTTATTCGATTATAAACATAATCGTAATGAAAAACCTATTTCTTTTTTTAACACTTTTAGTGTTATCAGTCTGTGCAAACGCACAAGAAAAACAACAAGACACCACAAAACTACAACAGCTAGATGAGGTTCTTGTAAATGCCGTTCGTGTAAACGCAACATCACCAATTACACATACCAATGTAAGTAAAGAAGATCTTGAAAAACGCAATTTAGGGCAGGATATTCCTGTGTTATTAAACTTTTTGCCTTCTGTGGTTACTTCATCAGATGCTGGAGCAGGAGTTGGTTATACCTATATTCGTGTTCGTGGTATTAATGCACAATCTACTAACATTACTCTAAATGGTATTCCGTATAACGATGCAGAATCTTTAGGTACTTTTTGGGTAAATCTTGGAGACTTTGCTTCTTCTGTAGAGAGTTTACAATTACAGCGTGGTGTTGGTACATCTACCAATGGATCTGGTGCTTTTGGCGCAAGTATTAATGTGCTTACAGATGCAGTTTCAGATATTGCTAATGCCGAAATTTCTAATTCTTTTGGTAGTTATAATACCAGAAAACACAATGTAAAATTCAGTACAGGAAAATTAAATAACCACTTTGAAATTGCTGGACGTTTATCGCAAATAAAATCTGATGGTTATATAGATAGAGCAAGCTCTAACTTAAAATCGTATTTCTTACAAGGTGCTTATGTAGATGATAATCGTTTAATTAAAGCAATTACTTTTAGTGGTCATGAAGTTACCTATCAATCTTGGAATGGTTTAGAAGATCTAGACCTATTAGAAAATGATAGAACCTTTAATACTGCTGGAATGTACACCGACGAAGCTGGTAATATTCGTTTTCATGAAAATGAAGAAGACAACTACCAACAAGATCATTACCAATTGCATTATACAGAGCGTATAAATAATAACTGGTCTACAAATTTAAGCTTAAACTATACGCATGGAAAAGGGTATTTTGAGCAGTATAAAGAAGACGAAGATTTTGCAGATTATGATTTAGAAGAAATTACTATTGGTGGTGAAACTGTAAATACCACAGATTTAATTCGTCGTCGTTGGTTAGATAATGATTTTTATGTAGTTAATGCCAATGCAAATTATAAAAATAATAAGCTAGATATGATTTTTGGAGGATCTTATAGTGCTTATGATGGTGATCATTTTGGCGAAATTATCTGGGCAAGAAATGCAAGTTCCAGCGAAATTAACGATACGTACTATGATAGTAACGGAAAGAAAAAAGACGCAAGTTTCTTTACCAAAGCAACCGTTAAGTTAAATGATAAGATTTCGCTTTTTGGAGATTTACAAATGCGTTTTGTAGATTATAAAACTACTGGTTTAACTTCAGACAGAGTGCCTTTGCTTATAGATGAAAACTATAGTTTTTTTAACCCTAAATTAGGTGTTACTTATGAGTTGAATACAAATAATAATATCTATTTTTCTTATGCTAGAGCAAATAGAGAACCTAATAGAGACGATTTTGAAAATAACGAAACGGTAAAACCAGAACAGTTAAACGATTTTGAATTAGGCTTTAGACATCAATCAGAAATCTTTAGTATTAACACCAACCTATATTATATGCTATATAATGAACAGCTGGTTTTAACAGGAGATAGAGATAATGTTGGTAACCCAATACGTACCAATAGTGGTGATAGTTATAGATTAGGTTTAGAAGTAGAGGCTGTAGTAAAACCTTTAGAGTGGTTAATGGTGCAACCAGCAATTACAGTAAGTTCTAATAAAAACAAAAGTACTGTTGTATCTAGAGATGGTGCTTTGGCCGATTTAGGAAAAACAAACATTTCTTATTCACCAGAAGTAGTACTTTCTAATGCATTAGTGTTTAATCCAGTAAATAATCTTAATTTATCTTTATTAACTAAATATGTTGGTGAGCAGTATATGGGAAACACAGATAGTGATGCTTCTAAATTAGATAGCTATTTTGTGAATGACTTTAATGTTAATTACACACTGTCATTCCTGCAAAAGCAGGAATCCACTTCAGAAAAGAAACCATTTATTAAATCCATCACATTATCTGCATTAGTAAATAATATTTTTAATGAAAAATATATTTCTAATGGTTATTATTATACCTATGATGATACGTGGTCTGTGCCAAATGAAACTACTACTATTGAAGGAACAGGATATTATCCACAAGCAACAAGAAACTTTTTAGTTGGTGCTTCGTTGAAATTTTAATTTTTTATAAATGCTTCATTTGAAAACGGAAGCTTATAAAACTTTTCTAAAAATAAAAAGGATATAAAAAAAACCTCATGCCTATTAGGTATGAGGTTTTTGTTTTATAAAGCGTATTTATGTATTGTTTAATTATTATACACTCTTATAATGCTTCCGTTTACTTCTACAAAATATGGAGTTAATCCGTAGGACCCAGAAGTACTTCCGTTAGGTTGTCCTGTTAAAATATCGTAAGTATTTTCATCATCACAGCCACAGGTTGCTATTACACCATCTACAGTTAATGCAGAGCAAGACTGGTAATAGTGATTTGGGTCGCTTAACTCAAAAGCAACATAAGAACTTCCAGAGTAGTAAACCACTATACCGCTTAAGCCGTAATTATAGAGCACTACATGATTTCCAGGATATAGTAAGTCGTTGTATTGCGGGAAACTAGTGTTAATAGTTGTGCCTGTATCAAAAGATTGACTAGGTAAAAACTCGTTTTCGTAATTGTTATCACTATTGTTACAAGCAATTAGTATAAAGCCAGTTAATACAGTTAAAAGTATTTTTTTCATTAATTTTTTTTTGTTTAGCAAGGTACAAAAAATGTACATTGAATTAAATATTTTGTATATTCGCAATACAATCTCGTATATGCGAGATTTTTTTTATGCTGTCCCGAAGGTTCGGGAGTTCCAGCATATTTTTTCTTTTATAGAATTAGTATTTAAACGAAGAAATTATGAGTAAAGTATCTTATTATACAGCAGAAGGATTAAAAAAATTAAGAGATGAGCTAAAACAGCTTAAAGACATTGAGCGCGTAAAGGCATCTAAAGCAATTGCAGAAGCAAGAGATAAAGGAGATTTAAGTGAAAATGCAGAGTATGATGCAGCTAAAGAAGCTCAAGGGATGCTAGAAATGCGTATATCTAAGTTAGAAGATCAACTTGCTGGTGCTCGTGTTATAGATGAGAGCCAAATGGATAACTCTAAAATTTTGGTGCTTTCTAAGGTGAAAATAAAAAACCAAACCAACGGTATGGAAATGTTATATACTTTGGTAGCAGATGGTGAAGCAGATTTAGCTTCTGGTAAAATATCTGTAAATTCACCAATTGGTAAAGGTTTATTAGGTAAGTCTGTTGGTGATGTTGCCGAAATTCAAGTACCTAGTGGTATCATGAAATTTGATATTATTGAAATTTCTAGATAAATGCTGTGGTTTTTATTTCCGTGAAGACGGAAACCTTTAAATACAATTTTAAGATTCCTGTTTTTAACTGAAAACAATTCGGTTTTAGATAGGAATTTTTATATTTACAAATAAACGTTTTATTATGGCTTCTATATTTACAAAAATTGTTCAAGGTGAAATACCATGTTATAAGGTTGCAGAAACCGATGATTTTTTAGCTTTTTTAGATGTAAATCCTAACGCTAAAGGACATACACTTTGTATACCTAAAAAAGAAGTAGATAAAATCTTTGATTTAGATGAAGAAACCTACACTAGATTAATGCAGTTTTCGCGTAAGGTGGCTATTGCTATAGAAAAAGCAATACCTTGTAAGCGTGTTGGTATTTCTGTAATTGGTTTAGAGGTGCCACATGTGCATGTACATTTAATACCTTTAAATGCTATGCAAGATGCAAGTTTTATGCAGAAAACAAAATTAACTACAGAAGAATTTCAAGAGGTAGCAAAGGCTATCCAGTCTTATTTATAAAAACAGCTAGTACAATTCCAATTATTATTAATAGGCTAAAAGTACTAATTAGTAACCAGGCTTTCTTTTTTAGTTTGGTAGAAGCTTTTTTAGGAGTGAATGCTTTTTGTTGGTAAGCAAATACTCGCTCAATATCGTCGGTCCACATAACAGGAAAAATATCGGTATTACAAGTATTGCAAAAAATTTCTTGCGTGGTTTCGTTGGTAATAGATTTATAAAGAGAGGTTTCTATAAATTGTTGTTTAAAAGTTAATTGTAAACCGTTGGTGTTGTAGCATTCCGGACAATTATTATTTAACGCTACTTCTTTTATTGTTATCCATTTTTTGTCCATATTTAAATGCTTTTTAATGCAATTTGCATGGTTGTACCTTTGTCTATTTCAGAATGTAAAACTTTAATTTTACCATCATGAAATTCTTCAATTATTCGTTTGGCTAATGATAAGCCTAAACCCCAACCTCTCTTTTTGGTAGTATAACCTGGTTCAAACACTGTTTTAAATTGGTGTTTTGCTAGGCCTTTTCCAGAATCTGTAATGTTTATACTTATATTGTTTTCTAATTGTATAATTTCAATTTTAAGTTTTCCTTTTCCTTTCATGGCATCAATGCCATTTTTTACTAAATTTTCAATGGTCCAGCTAAATAACTGCTTGTTTAAATTTACAAAAATTTTATGGTTTGGAACAATTATTTCAAAATCAATAAGCTTAGAAGATCTTGCTTTTAAATAGTCATAAGACGCTATTGTTTCTGCAACTATGTCTGTTTTTTCTAGCTTAGGTAAAGAACCTATTTTGCTAAAACGTTCTGTAATAGTTTGTAATCTGTTAATGTCTTTTTCAATTTCTTTAATGTATTCTGGGTTGGTGTTTTCGGTTTTTAAAATTTCTGTCCAACCAATTAATGATGATAATGGAGTGCCAATTTGGTGAGCAGTTTCTTTTGCCATTCCTGACCATAATTTATTTTCTATAGCTGTTTTATTACTTCGGTAAAAAAAGTAAACTACTGCTCCAAATAAAATAATGATAAGCAATAACGCTAAAGGGTAATATTTTAGTTTGTTTAATAAAGGAGAGTTTGCATAATACAGTGTTTGGTTCACTTCTTTAATTTTAATAGGTGTGTTTTCTTGGCTAAACTGATGGATTAATTTTTTTAAATTCTTTATTACATAAATAGAATCTGCCTTTGTGCCTTTACCTATATTACTAAAAGAATAAATAGAAGAATCTTTATTTACAACTATAATTGGTGTTGTGTTGTTGCTAGATAAGATTTTAAATATTAAATCTGTATTAACATCAATGTTTTCATTAAGTTCGTTATTGTCTATTACTTTAAACAACTCATTTTGTGCAAAGGTCCAGTTTTCAATTTTTATGCGCTCTTCTGCTTTAAATTTTTGAAAGAAAACATAGGTGTTCCATAAAATAAGTGAAATAATAGCAAAAGAAGCTATTACAATAATCCATCTAATAAGATTTCTGTTTTTAAAAAAAAGCATAGTTTAAATTGAAAAATATTTTTTTAACGGTCTTCAGGAACTTAATTCCAGATATAAATTTTAAATATAATGCAATTCTGTTAATATTATTGTCTACTTGTTAGTAAATAGGTTTTTTGTTGCGCATCAAAAGATGTAGTTTTGCATAAATTGTTTTTCACATGTTATCATTTACACCAAAAGAGCTTTCAACAGGAAAATTACATGCTTATTTATTAAGTGCTGTTGCGCCTAGACCTATTGCTTTTGCTAGTACTATAGATGCAAATGGCAATCCTAATTTATCGCCTTTTAGTTTTTTTAATGTGTTTAGTGCAAATCCGCCAATTTTAATATTTTCGCCAGCGCGAAGAGTTAGAGATAATACTACAAAGCATACCCTTGAAAATGTACAAGCTGTAAAAGAGGTAGTGATTAATGTGGTAAATTATGATTTGGTACAGCAAATGTCTTTAAGTAGTACAGAATATGCTGAAGGAGTAAATGAGTTTGAAAAAGCAGGATTAAGCATGTTAAAATCAGACCTTGTAAAACCTTTTCGTGTAGCAGAATCTCCTGTGCAACTAGAGTGTAAAGTAAACGAAATTGTAAAATTAGGTACTGAAGGTGGAGCAGGAAATTTAGTGATTTGCGAAGTAGTAAAACTACATATTGTAGAAAGCGTACTAAATGAAGACCAATCTATTAACCAAGAGCTTTTAGATTTAGTGGCTAGAGCAGGTGGAAGTTATTATAGCAGAGCAAAAAATGGTTTTTTTGAAATACCAAAACCTTTAACTACATTAGGAATTGGTGTAGATGGTTTACCTAAAGAAATAAAAAATAGTACTGTTTTAACAGGAAATGATTTAGGTATGTTAGCAAATGTTGCGGCACTACCAAGACAAGAAGATATAGATTTGTTTATTAAAGATGCTGAAGAAAAATGTCCTCATATATTAAAAGCATCTACTGTTGATAAACATAAAAAAGCACAAGATTATTTAAAAAATAACGATGTAGATAGTGCTTTAAAGTTGCTATTATCGTAAAATAGCATTTATAAATTAGACGAATATTTAATAATTATATACAATGGAAGTACAAGGAAAAGTAAAAATGATTGGAGAAACTCAAACTTTTGGAAGTAATGGGTTTAGAAAAAGAGAATTAGTAGTAACAACAGATGAACAATACCCTCAACATATACTAGTAGAGTTTGTGCAAGACAAAACAGATCTTTTAAACAACTATAATGTAGGGCAAGCTGTAAAAGTAAACATCAATTTAAGAGGAAGAGAATGGGTTAATCCACAAGGAGAAACTAAATACTTTAACTCTATTCAAGGATGGAGAATTGAAGCTTTACAAGCAGGAAGTGCAGCAGGTGAAATGCCTCCAGTACCACCAGCAGATGCTTTTGAGCCAGCTTCAAATGTTAAGGAAGAAGATCACGACGATTTACCATTTTAGTAAAATAAATAATGGAGAACCTTAAGTATAAACTAAAGGTTTTAAATAAAAAACCTCAATGCCTAAATGTCATTGAGGTTTTTTTATTTTAGCATATGCATTTATTAAATCAAAAAATAGAATTTCCAAATGTACAAGAAGCAGACGACGAAGGCTTGCTTGCTATTGGTGGTGATTTAAGTGTAGAAAGACTTCTCTTAGCTTATAAAAGTGGTATATTCCCTTGGTTTAATGAAAATGATCCTATTTTGTGGTGGTCTCCAGACCCAAGGTTTGTGCTGTTTCCAGAAAAACTAAAAGTTTCTAAAAGCATGAAACAAGTGCTTAGAAATACAGATTTTACAGTCACTATAAATCAAGATTTTTTAAGTGTTATTCAAGAATGTGCCAAAGCAAAACGTGAAGGGCAATCTGGAACATGGATTACAGATACTATGGTACAAGCTTATTTAAAGTTACACGAATTAGGCTATGCAAAATCTGTTGAGGTTTGGCAAGGAAATACTTTGGTTGGCGGACTTTATGGTGTAGATTTAAATAATGGTGTTTTTTGCGGCGAAAGCATGTTTACTAAAGTAAGTAATGCAAGTAAAGTTGGTTTTATAACTTTAATACAAAACACCAATTATAAATTGATAGATTGCCAAGTTTACACAAACCATTTAGCCAGTTTAGGTGCCGAAGATATTTCTAGAGAGGATTTTATGGCTTTTTTTAAATAGATTTAGTTTTTTTGTTTAATTCTCTAAAAATAAGCTAAGTAAGGCAAGGTAACTTTTTGACTTTCTCAAAAAACACTCTAACTTCGTTTAACGTACCATATAGTTCATTGAAACGAAACTATATCTAAAGCATTAAACGAACTTTTTTTCTAAACCTCATTATACCTAAAACAACCAACCTCATGGTCATTTACCATTCCTGTTGCTTGCATGTGTGCATACATAACTGTAGAGCCTACGAATTTAAAACCACGTTTTTTTAAATCTTTACTCAAAGCATCGCTAATAGCTGTATTTGCAGGAGCGTCTTTGTAGTTTTTGATTTTGTTTTTTATTGGTTTTCCATCTACAAAAGACCAAATATATTTAGAGAAACTACCAAATTCTTCTTGAATTTTTATAAATTCTTGTGCATTGGTTATGGTTGCATTTATTTTTAGTTTATTTCTTATAATTCCAGCATCTTTTAAAAGCGAATCTACTTTGTCTTGCTTGTATTTTGCTATTTTTTTATAGTCAAATTGATCTAAAGCATCCTGAAAATTTTTACGTTTTCGTAAAACGGTTATCCAACTTAATCCTGCTTGAAAGGTTTCTAAAATTAAAAATTCAAAAATGGTTTCATCATCATAAACAGGATTTCCCCATTCCTGGTCATGATACGCTTCGTATAAGGCATCACCAACACACCAACCACATCTATGTTTTTCCATAATAATATAAACTGTAAGTTTTGGTTATAAAGATAGACATAGATTATGATAAAAATCATAATTTAAAAATAGATATACCACTAGTTTTACTACAAGATAGACATACAATGGAAAATATAATAAAAGAAAGTTTAAGTAAAAGTATCACTTATCCAGAATATGCTGCTTTACTGCAGGATTTAGCCAAAAACAACGATACTACAGGAACAAATAAAGCAGAGAATCTTGTAGAATACACAAAACTTAATGCTAGAAGAATGAAGCGTTGGGATAAAACCTTAAAGGTTAATGACGCGGTTAAAGAGCAAATTGAAAAAATAGATAAAAAAATTACTTGGTTGGTATTAACAGAAAGTTGGTGTGGTGATGCTGCTCATGTTGTTCCTGTTATGCAAAAAGTAGCAGAAATTAATGAGAATATTAAGGTACAAGTAGTTTTACGAGATGAAAACGAAGAGTTAATGAACAACTATTTAACCAATGGAGGTAAATCTATACCAAAACTAATTATGGTAGATGATGCTTCTGGTAAAGTGATAAACACTTTTGGGCCAAGACCTAGCGAAGCAACACAGTTAGTTAACGATTATAAAGAAAAGTATGGTATGCTAACTCCAGAGTTTAAAGAAGATTTACAACGTTGGTATAATAAAGATAAAGGCCAAAATGCTATTAACGACTTAGTGTCTTTGTTACATGTTTAACTTTTACTTTCAAACAGAAAAGTAATGGTTCCTATTTGCGATTTTGGTAAAGTACTACGATTAAATTTCGCTTTTTTTGCATACTCTAAAGCGTGTTCAATTAAACAGTTGTTTGAAGAATTTGAAGCGTTGTTATAAGATGCTTCGGTAACTTTTCCAGAAGCATTTACAGTAATATTTACTACTATTTTTCCGCCAGTTTCACATAAATAAATAGGTGTTGGTAAGAATTTATGTTTTCTGTTTACTAAAGAATAGCTAACAGAACTTTTAGCATTATTGTTTTCTTCTAGTTGTTTTTTTAGTACATCATTTATCTTGATAAAAGATTTTTTTTCTTCTACTTGAATATTAGCGTTGTTTTTAGAAAAATCTTTTTTAATGGTATTACCATAATCAGATTTACTAAAATCTGGTCTTACATAATCTTTTGGAGGAGCAATTATTTTTTGCGCATATGCATAACGTTTGCTTTTTTGGTTTTGATTATATGCTTTATTAGTTTCGGCTTTTGTAGCTTTTTCTTGTGCAGCTAATTGTTCTTCTGTGCTTTCTTTTTCAGGTTCAATGTTATAAAAAGTTTCGGCAATTTCTTCTTGGTGCTTTTTAATATGGAAGTTAAACATAGTAAGCATTATCGTTCCAGAAATTAGAAACGTAATACACATTGCTTTATGTTTATTACTTAAAATCATGTAGGTTAATAACGTGTTTTAATAATTTGTGACACTTAAATATACGTTAAAAATGCTAAAAAAGATTTTTTACGAATCTAGTTGGTCTATAAAAGCATCAATACTAACTGCGTTGTTTACATGATAATCGCCAATTTTTGTACGTCTTAATACCGAAAGATGTCCACCAGATTGTAGTGCTTTTCCAAAGTCATGTGCTAAAGAACGTATGTAAGTTCCTTTGCTACAAACTACTCTAAAGTCTACTTCGTTATTTTCAAAACGTGTAATTTCAAAAGCTTCAATAGCAATTTTTCTGGGTTTTATTTCTACTTCTTCACCAGCTCTTGCGTACTCATACAAACGTTTTCCGTCTTTTTTTAAGGCCGAAAAAACAGGAGGAAATTGATCAATCTCACCAATAAACTGTTTGGTTGTTTCTTCTACTAGGTCTTTGGTAATGTGCTCTGTAGAAAAAGTTTCGTTTATTTCGGTTTCTAAATCGTAAGAAGGCGTTGTGCTTCCTAAAACAATAGTTCCTGTGTATTCTTTAACCTGACCTTGAAAGGTGTTAATTTGCTTGGTCATTTTTCCTGTGCAAATAACGAGTAAGCCAGTTGCTAAAGGGTCTAAGGTTCCTGCGTGACCTACCTTTATTTTTTTTATGTTAAAGGTCTGTCTTATTTTCCAACGTAGTTTGTTTACTACCTGAAAAGAGGTCCAATTTAAAGGTTTATCTATTAATAAAACCTGTCCTGTTTTGTAGTCTTCTTCGGTTAACATGTTAGCTTAAAGCGGAATAAATTATTGCTATTGCACCAACAATAGCACAATAGTAAGCAAAATACGAAAGTTTACTTTTCTTTACCAATGAAATCATCCAGGTACAAGCAAAAAGTCCTGCAATAAAAGCAGCAACAAATCCTACCGAAAGTGAAGTAAAGTTTTGTGCATCATAAGTTAAGTCGCCACTTAAAATGTCTTTTGCAATTTTTCCGAAGATTAACGGAATCACCATTAAAAACGAAAATCGTGCAGCCTTTGTTTTATCATTTCCTAATAAAACCGAAGTAGAAATAGTGGCTCCAGAACGTGAAATTCCAGGTAGCATTGCAATTGCTTGCGAAATACCAATAACAAATGCATTTTTAAAAGACACTTTTTTATTGGTGTCTTTGGCTTTATCTGCTAAAAATAAAAGAACAGCTGTTATAATTAACATGCAACCAACAAGTAATATATTACCACCAAATAAGGCTTCTAATTGTGCTTCAAAAAACAAACCAACAACAACTGCTGGTAGCATAGAAAGAGCAATTTTAGTTACAAATTGTAAATCTTCATTCCACTCAAATTTAAACACGCCTTTAAGTAAGTAAAGTATGTCTTTTCTAAAAACAACAATAGTGCTTAAAGCGGTTGCAAAGTGTAAAACAACAGTAAAAAGTAGGCTTTCTTCTGGAACCGAGTTATCGCCAAGTATGGCTTTACCAAGTTCTAAATGGCCACTTGAAGATACAGGAAGAAACTCTGTTAATCCTTGTATTATTCCTAAAATGATGGAGTCTATAACATTCATGTTGGCAAAAGTATTAAAATACTATTACCAAATGTTATTTTGTACCTGTAAATTAAAAGTTACGCGTTAGAATCTTTACTTTTATTCGGATTTAAAAGAATGGCATAAATCTGAATTCCAAAGCCAATAAGCACTAAAGTTGGTGCTAAACGTATTCTTCTCCAGCTAAATATTTCAGGATTAAATACAGCAGGATCATCGCTTCCACCACCAGACATTAATATAAAACCTAGAGCAATACAAGCTAAACCAATAAACATAAATTTATAATTTTTTTTACCAAATATAAATTCGCTTTTAGTCTGTTCTTTTCGTTTTTGTTCTCCCATTTTATTTTAATTCTGTATACATGATTTCATTACCTAGTGCCAATTACTATTTTATGCTAAAAAGTAACTCTTTCCATTAATTTGCTAGATGCAAAGTAACGTTTTTATTTAAAACTTTAGCGTTAAGAGAATCTAAAATTAATCTGTTTTGTAATCCTCTTTCACCAATTAATAAAGTTGATCTGTTTTTAAATTTAAGAAACGCTGTGTAGCAAAAAAGGTAGAAATCCAGGTGATTATAATTCCTAAAAGAAAAACAGCTACAAATAAAGCAGCAACTAAAATAGGGTTGCGTAATAAGTCTAATTCTGGAAAAGTAAGGTTTAAATAATATAAAACAACAGCCATTCCTAGCATTGCTATAATGGCGCCAATAATACCTAATTGTACACTTTTAAAAACAAATGGTTTGCGTATAAAGCGTTTTGTAGCTCCAACCATTTGCATAGTTTTTATGGTAAATCTTTTGGCGTAAACAGCCAAACGTATAGAGCTATTAATAAGTAATACAGCTATTAGAGTAAAAATTCCGCTAAGAATTAAAACCCAAAAACTTATTTTTTTTACGTTATTATTCATTAGTGTTACCAAGTCATTGTCATAACGTACCTCGTCTACAAAGTTTTTATTGGTAGCTTCTTTTGCTATTTCCTCTAAATGTTCAGAGGTTACATAATCTGCTTTTAGGTAAACATCTATGGAGTTTTGTAACGGGTTGTAGCCTAAAAACTCCATAAAATCTTCACCGTTTTCGGCTTTCATAGAAGCTGCAGCTTCTTCTTTGGTCACATAATTAGTAGATTTTACGTAATCTGCTAAAGCTAGGCTTTTTTCAAGTTGCTTGGTTTCTACTTCTTTTGCAGAATCTTTTAAGTAAATAGTTACCACTACTTGTTCTTTAAAGTGATCAGAAACTTTTTTAGCATTAAGTATAAGCATACCTAATAAGCCCAATAAAAATAAGACTAACGCAATACTTAATACCACAGAAAAGTAAGACGATATTAGTTTACGTTTCTGGTATTTTTCAAAAGATGCACTCATATAATCATTTTGTTAACGATGTAAAAATAATAAAGAAAAACAAAAGAAACTTTAAAAGACCAAAGTCTTTTCTGTGATAGCCAAAATCTAATATAGTGGCAACTGAAATTAATATTTAAAAAGCCATTTTGTTTACTTCTATGATTATAACGTTTAAACTTTTAATACTGTTATAATAAGTTTAAATTTGTGCCTTTATTAAGAGATAAAACACAAAAATGCAATACCATTTTAACGACATAGAAGCCAAATGGCAAAAATATTGGGCAGAAAACCAAACGTTTAAAGCCTCTAACCATAGTGATAAACCAAAATATTATGTTTTAGATATGTTTCCTTATCCTTCAGGAGCAGGATTGCATGTTGGGCATCCATTAGGTTATATAGCAAGTGATATTTATGCACGTTACAAACGCCATAAAGGGTTTAATGTATTGCACCCTCAAGGATATGATAGTTTTGGTTTGCCTGCAGAACAGTATGCTATTCAAACGGGACAGCATCCTGCTATTACCACAGAAACCAATATAAAAACCTACAGACGTCAGTTAGATCAAATAGGATTTTCTTTTGATTGGTCTCGTGAGGTACGTACATCAAATCCTGAATATTACAAATGGACGCAATGGATATTTATTCAGCTTTTTGAATCGTATTATTGCAATAACGATAATAAATCAAAGCATATAAGCGAATTGATTTCTGTTTTTGAAGCCGAAGGAAATGAAAATGTTAATGTAGCATGTGATGATAATATTGAGGTGTTTTCTGCAGCAGCATGGAATAGTTTTACCCAAAAAGAACAAGAAGAAATTCTACTTAAATACAGACTAACCTATTTAGCAGAAACCGAAGTAAACTGGTGTCCTGCCTTAGGAACCGTTTTGGCAAATGATGAAATTGTAAACGGAGTTTCTGAACGTGGAGGGCATCCTGTTGTACGTAAAAAAATGACACAATGGAGCATGCGTATTTCTGCTTATGCAGAACGTTTACTGCAAGGTTTAGATACTATTGATTGGACGGACTCTCTTAAAGAAAGCCAACGTAACTGGATTGGCAAATCGGTTGGAGCATCTGTTACTTTTAATGTAAATGATCATGACGAAGTTATTGCTGTTTTTACCACAAGACCAGATACTATTTTTGGTGTAAGTTTTATGACACTTGCTCCAGAACATGAATTGGTACAAAAAATAACAACTCCAGAACAAAAAGAAGCAGTAGACGCTTATATTCAGGCAACAGCTAAACGTAGTGAACGCGAGCGTATGGCAGATGTAAAAACCATCTCTGGTGTGTTTACTGGCGCTTATGCAGAACACCCTTTTAGTAAAGAACCAATTCCTATCTGGATTGGAGATTATGTGCTAGCAGGTTATGGAACAGGAGCTGTAATGGCTGTTCCTTGTGGTGACCAACGTGATTATGACTTTGCAAAACATTTTAATATTGCTATTCCTAATATTTTTGAAGGTGTAGATATTTCTGAAGAAGCATATGCTTCAAAAGATAATGTAAAGATTGCAAACAGTGATTTCTTAAACGGAATGAACTACAAAAAAGCTTCTAAACGTGCTATTTATGAATTAGAGCAATTAGGCCAAGGAGAAGGAAAAACAAACTACAGATTGCGTGATGCAGTATTCTCTAGACAACGTTATTGGGGAGAACCATTTCCTGTATATTACGTAAACGGCATGCCACAAATGATTGATAAAGCACATTTACCAATTACGTTGCCAGAAGTTGAAAAGTATTTACCAACCGAAACAGGTGAGCCACCTTTAGGTCGTGCAGATGTTTGGGCTTGGGATACTACTACAAATACAGTAGTGAGCAATAATAAAATAGATAATAAAACAATACATCCTCTTGAGCTAAACACCATGCCAGGTTGGGCAGGAAGCTCATGGTATTTCTTTAGTTATATGGAAGAAAAAAACAAAAGAGGAGAGGATTTTGCAGGCAAAGACGCACTTAACTATTGGGAAAACGTTGATTTGTATATTGGAGGAAGCGAGCATGCAACAGGTCATTTATTATACTCTCGTTTTTGGGTGAAATTTTTAAAAGATAGAGGCTTTGTTAATGTAGAAGAACCTTTTAAAAAGCTAATTAACCAAGGAATGATTCTTGGGACTAGTGCTTTTGTGTATCGTGAAGATGGAACAAATACGTATTTATCTCAAGGATTAACAAAAGGAAAAAAAGTATTACCTATTCATGTAAAAGTGCAATATGTTAACGCTTCAGATGAATTAGATATCGAAGGGTTAAAAAACGATGGAGAGTTTGGTGAAGACTTTAAAGATGCAGAATTCATTCTAGAAGATGGTGTTTATAAAGTAGGTCGCGAAGTCGAAAAGATGTCTAAATCTAAATACAACGTGGTAAATCCAGATGCCATTTGTGCTCAATATGGTGCAGACAGTTTACGTTTATACGAAATGTTTTTAGGTCCTTTAGAGCAAGCAAAACCTTGGAATACTGCTGGTATTACAGGAGTACACGGTTTCTTGAAAAAATTATGGAAACTATATGTTGGTGAAAATGGTTTAAACGTTACAGATACTGCACCAACAAAAGACAACCTTAAAACACTGCATAAAACCATAAAAAAAGTAGAAGAAGATATCGAGAATTTTTCTTTTAATACTTCGGTTTCTACTTTTATGATTGCTGTTAATGAGCTTACTACGCAAAAATGTACTAGTAAAGAGGTGTTAGAACCTTTATTGGTTTTAATTTCTCCTTATGCACCACATATTGCAGAAGAATTATACAGCCAATTAGAAAATGAAGGTTCTATAGCTACAGCACCTTTTCCAAAATTTGAAGCAAGTCATTTGGTAGAAAGTTCTAAAAACTATCCAATTTCTTTTAATGGTAAAATGCGTTTTACCTTAGAGTTACCAATGGATATGAGTAAAGAAGAAATTGAAAAAACCGTGATGGCACACGAAAAAACAATTGCACAATTAGATGGTAGAACCCCTAAAAAAGTAATTGTAGTTCCTGGTAAAATTGTAAATATAGTAGGATAAATAGATGTATATAAAGCTAAAAAGAAATGATAAAATTGGTTTATTCTTCTTTTTAGCTTTTGTATTAAGTACATCCTTAATCTGGCTTTTTGAAGAACGTTTTAATCCAGAACAATGGCAAAGTCAACCCTTAACACGCTATAAAATGGTAGATGATATCATTGAAAGTGAGATATTATTGGGTAAAACAAAGAACGCTGTATTCTTATTATTAGGAGAAGCAATTCCTTCTACTTTAGAAGGAAAAGAGCATTTGATGTATTCTTTAGGAAAACCACCAAGTTTTTTTGAACCAAAAAAAGAAAGACTAGTAGTTGTTTTTGAAAACAATTTAGTAGTTAAGGTAATACATAAGCAAGATTAAAACAAAGTGATTGTTATGCTGTTAAATAATAAAAACTGACAAAATTTCTTAACTATTTTTTGGCTTATTTTTTGCTATATATATGGTACATTTATAAAACTAAAATAAAAAAGAATGATTGGATATTATATATTAATAGGAGCCATAGCGCTTGTAAGTTGGTTGGTAAGTAATCAATTAAAACAAAAATTTAAAAAATACTCTCAGGTACATTTACGTAATGGTATGACTGGTAGAGAAATTGCTGAAAAAATGTTAGCAGATAATGGTATTTATGATGTTGCCGTTATTTCTACTCCAGGACAATTAACAGACCATTACAATCCAAAAAATAAAACAGTAAATTTAAGTGAGTCTGTATATAGTCATGCAAATGCAGCAGCTGCTGCTGTTGCAGCACATGAGTGTGGTCATGCAGTACAACATGCAAAAGCCTATAGTGCTTTAGGTATGCGTTCTGCATTAGTACCTATTGTGAGTGTTACTTCTGGTATGTCACAATGGTTAGTTATTGGTGGTTTAATACTTAGTGGTGCAGCAGGAATAGGCTTAGGATATTGGGTTGCAGTTGCAGGTTTAGTGTTTATGGGTTTTGCTACCTTATTTAGCTTTATCACCTTACCTGTAGAATATGATGCAAGTAATAGAGCACTAGCATGGTTAAAAAATAAAAATATGGTGACTCCAGAAGAGTACGCAGGTTCTGAAGATGCTTTAAAATGGGCAGCTAGAACTTATTTAGTTGCTGCAATTGGTGCTTTAGCATCTTTGTTATATTGGGCGCTTCAAGTATTTGGCGGAAGAGATTAAGGTTAAAAACATATTAAGTAAGAAAAAAGAGGCATTAATTTATTTTAGTGTCTCTTTTTTGGTTATTTTTCAGCATCAAAAAACAATATTCATGGAAAACGCAAACGTAAACCCTTTTCAAGAGGAAGAACCTAAAGTGCTGATAGGTACATTAGAACAAATAGATCGTGTTACATTTTACAAAAGAACCTATGCACATGTAGCAGGTGGTGTTTTAGTATTTATACTTTTTGAATTTTTATTGTTACAAAGCGAAACTATTGTAAACTTTGCTTTATCCTTAACCGAAGGTTTTAAATGGCTGTTAATGTTAGGGGGTTTTATGCTAGCAACTAATTATGCCGAAAATTTAGCATTAAAAACACAAGACAAGCCTAAACAATATTTAGCGTACGGACTTTATATTTTAGCAGAAGCATTTATTTTTGTGCCAATGATTTATATAGCCATGTATTATACAGATTCTGGTTTAGCATTATTAAATCAAGCAGCTATAGTAACCTTAGCCTTGTTTTCTGGGTTATCTGCTGTAGTTTTTTTAACAAAAAAAGATTTTTCTTTTTTAAAGACAGGATTAACTATTGGCTTTTTTATTGCAATAGGATTAATTATAGCAGGAACACTATTTGGGTTTAACTTAGGTTTGTGGTTTTCTGTAGGCATGTGCTTATTAGCAGGTGGATCTATATTATACCAAACGTCTAACTTGGTAAATAAATATACAGAAGATGATTATATACCTGCAGCTTTAGGCTTGTTTGCATCTTTAATGCTTTTATTCTGGTATATATTAAGTATTTTTATGTCAAGAGATTAAGTCATAAATACATAATTATAAAAAAAGCTCCTTTTTAAGGAGCTTTTTTTATAAGCTATTGTTGTCTAAAGAAACTAGTTTGTTTTTTAGTGCATATATAACCAAACCTGCTACATTTTTTGCTTCTGTTTTAAGAAGTAAATTATTACGATACCCTTCAACAGTTCTTGGGCTAATAAAAAGTTTTTCGCCAATTTCATTAGTTGTAAATTGTTTACAAATTAGTTCTAGAACTTCAATTTCTCGTTTGGTGAAATAGTTCGTGTCAAATGTAGATTTTGTGTTTTTATCTTTAGGATTTGTAATACTTTCATGCACATATTGCATTATTTTTTCATCATAATAAAAGCCTTTTTCATAAACCTCTTCAATAGTTTTAATCATTAAAGCAGGTGTGCTATTCTTGGCCAAATAGGCAACAGCACCAATAGAAATCATATTTAAAATAAAAGGTTTGCTAAAATAACTGGTAAGGGCTATTACTTTTATATTTGGAAACTCTTTATGAATTATTTTAGTGACTTCCACACCATTTAAATTGGGCATTTTAAGATCTGTTACTACAATTTTAGGTAGGGTTTTCGCTTCGCGTAATTGTTGTACTAAATCCTCTCCATCTTGAGCGGTAAATAGAATGTTAATGTTTTCTTCGTTACCTAAAATTGCTTTTAGTCCCTGAAGAAATAATTGTTCGTCATCTGCTAATACTATATTAATTTTGCTCATGATATTTGCATTGTATTATAAATAAGCTTCCATTGTTTTTTGTGCTTTCCATTTTAAGGTTTCCATTTAAAATTTTAACACGACTATTTATGTTTTGCAAACCTATTCCCTTTTTTTTATAAACTTCTTTAACATTAAAACCAATACCATTGTCTTGATAACGTATTTTAAAACCTGTTTGGTTTTGCTCCATGTATATTGCTAATTCATTAGCTTTTCCGTGTCTTAATGAATTATTCATTAATTCCTGAATTATTCTAAATACATGTAATTGATTGGTTCTAGAAAGCTTACTTAAGTTTTCAATATTATGTTCAATTTCTAATGTGGTATTTGCCGAAAAATCATCAAATAATTCTTCTAAAGCTACTTTAAGTCCAAATTCATCTAAAATAGGAGGCATTAAATCATGCGCAATTTTTCTTGAACTCTCTAGTGTTGTTGTAGTAATTTCAAGTATTTGATTTAACGAAGCCTTTTGTTTTTCATTAATAGATTTATCTGTTAAAAGTACATTAGTAGATAAGCTAACAATGTTAAGTTTAGAGCTAATAGCATCATGTAAATCTTGCGCAATACGTTTGCGTTCTGCTTCTTGAATAGCTATTGATGTTTGTAATATTTTTTGCTGATTCTCTATCTTCATCGCTGCTTTTTCAAGTTCTTTTTGCACTATTTTTTGCCTGGAGTAATGAAAGAATAGAATTAATCCAGTAGTGATTAAAACTAAAAAGATAATACCGTATACTAAAGCTTGTATTATTAGTTTTTCGTTTTCCATAAACTCTTTTTCCATTCTATTAAAATTACTGTTAAATAGCCAACATAAAGTACTTTATTTAGTAGCCATACATTAATAGATAATGATTTGTCAACTGTGTTAATTAAATTTCCTAATATAAAAATAAGTGTACTAACCGATAGGTAAATTAAAATAGCAGCATTTATGTACATGTATTTTCCTGTTTTTCCTAAAGAATTATACAAATGAATAATGGAATATATAACTAGAGGAAAAGAGGTAATAAGGATTTCTAATAAGTTAAATTTATAAAATAATGATATGTTGTTAATGTACTGAACGCCTAAAACGAAAGCAACAAGTATAAAAGTTAAGTTTACCCAATTTTTTTGTTTGGTAGTAAATAATTCTCTGTAAAATAAACTAAGAAAGACAAACTGAAAAATAAAATAGAAGTGAGATAGAAATAAATTGTTTTGTTTGATATGTAACTCTTTATAAAACGAAATAATTAAAATACTAGAAGTTAAAACAAAAAAAACAATTACTAAATAAATAGCAAAATATTTAATAGCTTTAATTTTTAGCTTGAAGGAGCTATAAGTAAATAAAACAGAGTTTGTAATAAGTAAAATTAAACTTAGTTTATGTAACACATCGTCAATTAAATTCATGACCTTTTTTAAGGATTATATAAAGGGCTTTCTGTATCACAATTACTAGGGCAGGGTTTTGTAAAATCAAAAGTGCCAGTGCCTACCAATTTATAAGGAGGTGGGTTTTTAAGGGTGTATCCTTCTATAATATCTCTATGAATTATTTTATTATTTACTACTTCTTTTACAGTAGATACTAATACTAATCTTTCTGTATCTGCGCTTGCAATTTTGCCTTTAGCTCTATCAATAGCCATGTATGCTCTTACACTAGCATTAGCTACAAGTGAAGTGTTGATACAAGATTTATCTTTTAAAACCTCCATTTCTATTAAACAGTCAATAAGGTCATTTGCAGATATTAAAAAAGCTTTCGCATGTATTAAATCGTCATTTACGTTTTTATTACTATTTTCTAACTGCCATTTTTTAACCCTTTCTTTAGCTATCTTTATAGGTATTGATTTAGAATTTGAACTCATAATTTAAGGTATGTTGATTAATAGACTTTAAAGCTACTAGTAATTTTTAACAAAACCATATTAATAGATGAAAACACGTATTTCTACTTGGTTTTATATTAAGGATATGCAACATTTGATGGGACTTATTCGGAAAATGCAGACTTTACGATGACAATAACTTGTATCGACAACATTATTTCTATACCTACTAACGATGACTGCTCTAATCCAGAAACTTTAGTTGTTAATGCGGCTGCAGTAACAGGAACAACAGCAGGTGTATCAGACCAATTTACAGGAGAGGATGACGACACTTTTTGTGATAGTTAGCAATTTCATGCAGATGTGCCTATGCTTTTACTTTAGATGGTACATATATATAATGGTTTAACCGTTTTAACATCAGTTCTAGGTAATTCTACTGAAGCTAGTGTAGCTGTTTATCCTGCACCAATGTGTAATTTCTTAGATGTAAACACTATTGCTTGTTATACAGGTAATGCATCAGGAGAAACTTTAGCATTAGGTAGTCTGGATGCAGGAACTTATTATGTTAGAGTGTGGAGTGATGGAGTAGCATCTGGAACATCTAGAAGAGTTGAAGGTGAATTTAAATTCTCTGTAAATGGAACTTTATCCATTTTAGATATGGACACTAAACATATGTTTTCGTATTATCCTAATCCTGTAACTAGTAGTTTAACTATTAAAGAGTAGAATAGCATTAATGGGTTGTCTGTTTATATCATGTTAGGTCAAGAAGTTATACTTGAAAAACCTAATACAATGAACAGTGTTTTAGATATGTCTACTTTACAACATGGTGCTTATTTTGTTAAAGTAACTATTGGTAATGTAACCAAAACCATACGTGTTATTAAGGAATAGTTAATTCATAATACCTTTTAAAAGAAAGCTCCTAAAGAAATTTAGGAGCTTTTTTTATATCTTTATTTGTCGGTCAATTTGTTGGTCTAAAGAAATAAAGGTTTCTGTTCTAGATACGCCTTCAATAGATTGAATGTCTTTGTTTAAAACATGCATGAGGTGCTCGTTGTCTTTACAGAGAATTTTTATGAAAATACTCCAGTTTCCTGTGGTGTAATGGCACTCTAAAACTTCTGGAATGCGTTTTAATTGTTTTACAGCTTCTGGATTACTCATGGCTTTGTCTAGATAAATACCAATATAAGCCATAGTAGTATAGCCTAATACTTTAGGGTTTATTACAAATTTAGAACCTGCTATTAAACCAGATTTTTCTAGTTTACGCAGTCGTTGGTGTATGGCTGCACCAGAAATACCAACACCTCTTGCTATTTCAAGAATTGGTGTTCTTGCATCTTCCATTAAGGCGCGAAGTATTTTTTTGTCTATACCATCTATTTGTATGTTGTTGTTTATGTTTTTCATATTTATTTCCCGTAAAAGCGAGAATCTTTTTTATTTCTGCTTAGGCTGAAATCTATTCTGTTTCATTTAGAAACATAAAAGTAATACATTGGTTTTAAATTGAAACTATAAACTGCGTTAAGGATTGAACGGTTTGTTTGAGCTCCTCGCAGAGAGCGAGTAGTGAAAGCCTGACCCAACTTAGGCCAAAAAGGCTAAGTTGGGAAACGCCATCATGCTTTTATACGTGTAAGGGGTTGTAACCTAGATAAGGTACTTCTGTTTCGTTAAAGATAATTCCGTTTTCTTCTAGTTCTTTTAAAATAGGATCGTAAACCTCTTTGTTAATTGGCATTTGTACGCCAGGAGTTGTTATTTTTTCGTTTAGTATGGCAAGGGTTGCAATTGCTACTGGTAGGCCTACTGTTTTTGCCATTGCAGTATAGGTTTGGTCTTCGCCAATGGTAACCATGGTTGCATCTATTTGGTGTGTTTTACCATTTAACTGGTAGCCAAATTTATGGTACATAACAATCATGTCTTTGTCTTCTGGGTCTAGTACCCAGCTATCCATTAATATTTTTTGCAAAATTTGTGCTGGAGTGGCTTTTTTTAATTCGACCATTTTAGATTTGCTAAAAAGGTCTAGTTCTAAAAACTTATCCCAAACTACGTCGTCTTGGTCTATTTTTAATGCGTGTCTAAATTTAAGTTCTACAGAATCTGTTGGGCTGTAAGGTAAAAAAGCGTTTACAAAATCGCGATAGCTCATATTTTCACTGTCTTCTATAGTGTAGCTATCATCGGTCATGCCTAATTGTACAAAAACGTTCCATGCTCTAGAAAAACCTACACGTCTAATAGTACCTCTGTATAGTGTTTTAATTTTATCTAAGCCATAAACGCTTTGGTATTTAAGGGAGTCTCTGTTTGCGTATGCTTCAAATTTACCATAACCTTCTACTTCTAAAAATTCGGTACGCCTAAAGAGTCTGTTGTAAGGTATGTATTTATAGGTGTTTTCTTGTAAAAATTTACCAGCACCACCTTGTCCTGCAAGTACAACGTTTCTTGGGTTCCAGGTAAATTTATAGTTCCATAGGTTGTTATCGCTTTCTGGTGCTACTAGTCCGCCTGTAAAAGATTCAAATAAAATCATTTCTCCTCCTTTAGCTCTTATTTTGTCTATAACTTGCATAGCACTCATGTGGTCAATACCAGGGTCAACACCAATTTCATTCATAAAAATGAGGCCTTTGTCTTTTGCAGCTTTGTCTAGCGTTTGCATTTCTGGGCTAATGTAAGAAGCTGTCACCATGTTTTTATTAAAGGTTATACAGTCTTTAGCTACTTCTATATGAAATCTTGCAGGTAACATAGAGACTACAATATCTGCGTTTTGTATAGCCTCTTGACGAGAGTGTTTATCAAAAACATCTAATAAAATGGCTTGTGCGTTTTCATGATCACCAATTAAGTTTTTGGCGTGTGTAAAACTGATGTCTCCAACAATAATTAATAAATTTTCTGTTGTAGATTTATCTAGTAAATATTTTATAAGGTAAGAAGATGATTTTCCAGAACCAATGACTAAAATCTTTCGCATAATGAGATTTGTTGAGTAATTTTGTAATTACGAATGTAATAAATACTAAGTGTAAATTATATGAAAAACTTAATTTTATGGATAAAAAATTATTAATTACTGGGTCTGTTTTTGGAATAATAGCAATTATGCTAGGGGCTTTTGCAGCTCATGGTTTAAAATCTTTAATTTCTGAAGCCTCATTACAGTCTTTTGAAACCGGTGTACGTTACCAAATGTATCACGCTATTTTACTTTTAATTTTAGGGACTATGGGTAAAAAAACGATTCAGTATAAAAAGACCATTTATATACTTATAGTTGTTGGTGTTTTGTTTTTTTCTGGTTCTATTTATGGGTTATCTACTAATGTACTATCTAGTGTGAACTTTACTAAAATAGCCCTGATTACGCCGTTAGGAGGACTTTTATTAATAGCTGCTTGGTTGTTCTTGTTGGTAAGTTTTTTTAAAATAAATGACGATATTTAAAATTTTAGATGGCTACTTCCAAATAAAATTTTAATTTTGTGGCTTAAACAACACATAAAAATATGGTTAATCATACTCAATTAACGAAATCGATTTCGTTAGAAAAATATGGAATCAAAAATGCAAAAATTAATTATCAACTTTCACCAGAAAAACTTCACGAAATTACTGTTGAAAAAAAACAAGGTGTAACCTCTTCTTCTGGAGCATTAGCTGTTAATACGGGAGAGTTTACAGGTAGGTCGCCAAAAGATAGGTTTATTGTTAAAGACGATATAACTAAAGATAAAGTATGGTGGGGAAATATAAATATTCCTTTTGATTCTGAAAAATTTGAAAAACTATATAATAAAGTAACAGACTATTTATCTAACAAAGAAGTTTTTGTTAGAGATAGCTATGCTTGTGCAGATGTAGATTACAAATTAAATATTAGAGTAATTAATGAACATCCTTGGACTAACATGTTTGCGTATAATATGTTTTTACGTCCTACAGAAGAAGAGTTAAAGGATTTTACACCAGAATGGACTATTGTAAATGCTCCAGGTTTTATGGCAGACCCAGAAGTAGATGGTACACGTCAACATAACTTTGCTATATTAGACTTTACAAGAAAAATTATTTTAATTGGTGGTACTGGTTATACTGGTGAAATTAAAAAAGGAATATTTTCTGCCTTAAATTTTATACTTCCTGTATTTAAAAATACCTTACCAATGCATTGTAGTGCAAATGTTGGTAAAGATGGAGATACTGCTATTTTCTTTGGACTTTCTGGAACAGGAAAAACAACTTTATCTACAGATCCTGAAAGAAGTTTAATAGGTGATGATGAACATGGTTGGACAGCAGAAAACACTGTTTTTAATTTTGAAGGTGGTTGTTACGCTAAAGTAATTAACCTATCTAAAGAACAAGAACCAGAGATTTATGCAGCTATTAAAAAAGGAGCTATTTTAGAAAATGTAATAATGAATGATAAGGGAGAGGTAGATTTTGCAGATACTTCTATTACTCAAAATACCAGAGTGAGTTACCCAATTTATCACATTGATAATATTAGAGTACCTTCTATTGGTAAAAACCCAAAAAATATATTTTTCTTAACAGCAGATGCTTTTGGTGTATTGCCTCCAATTTCTAAATTAACTCCTGGTCAAGCAGCGTACCATTTTATTTCTGGTTATACTGCTAAAGTAGCAGGAACGGAAGACGGAATAGATGAGCCTTTACCAAGTTTTTCTGCTTGTTTTGGAGCGCCTTTTATGCCTTTACACCCAACAAAATATGCCGAAATGCTAAGTCAGAAAATGAAAGATGCAGGAGTAAATGTTTGGTTGGTGAATACAGGTTGGACTGGTGGACCTTATGGCGTTGGTTCTAGAATGAAATTAAAATATACTAGAGCTATGATTACTGCTGCTATGGATGGTAGTTTAGAGGCTGCTAATAAAGATAATTATCACATACATTCTGTGTTTGGATTAAACCAACCTAGAACCTGTCCTAATGTACCTACAGAAGTTTTAAGTCCGAGATCTACTTGGAATGATGATGAAGGTTATTACAAAACGGCTTATAAGTTATCAAATTCATTTAGAACCAATTTTAAGCAATTTGAAGAGTTTGCAAACCAGGAAATTATGGATGGAGCACCAAATACGCCGTCTTAACTAGTTGAAATACAGTTATATTTGTTGAACTGCCTTGTAGGATTTTTAATAATAGTTTAACTTTATAAGTATAAATTTATAAAGCTATTAATTATGAAAAAAACACTACTTTTTGTGGCTATTGTTATAGCCATGCAGATGAAAACCCAGGCACAGTCAACGGCTGTGCCTAATGCGGATTTTGAACAGTTTCTAATCACATATACTACTATTGATGGACCATTAGATGGTTATATATTAGATAGTGAAGCAGCCTCGGTTACTGGTACTTTAAATTTAGGAGGAACAGCACCTTACAATGCGATTGATGATTTTACTGGTATTGAAGCATTAACAGGTATTACAGGTTTGGTTATTACCTATAACTCAGCAGTAACTAGTTTAGATGTTTCTGCTAATACAAGTTTAACATTATTAAATACTGAAGGAAGTACTTCATTAAGTAATATTGTAACTGGAACAAACGCTACTTTAAGTGAATTTAGAATTCCTGGTTCTCCAGTTGGTACTGTAGATTTATCTGGAAATCCGAGTATAACAATAGTTGATGTACGTCAAACTAGTTTAACATCATTAGATATGCGTAATGGTAATAACGCTAATGTAACATCATTTGATTCGCGTTTTAACGGAAGTCTTGAATGTATCTTTGTTGATGATAAAGATGCCACCTATTTAACTTCTTGGTTAAAGGATAGCGGTGTTTTTGTGAATGATGAAGCAGGTTGTTCTACACTTTCTGTAGCTAATGAAACGGAGTTTACTTTTAATATTTACCCTAATCCTGCTAAAAACAGTATTTATGTTATGTCTAGTTTACAAGAATCGAAGATTCAAGTTTATGATATAACAGGTAAGTTGGTGTTAAAAGAGCAAATGCAGTTTGGTGAAAATACAATAGATGTTAGTGCTATGGCTCCTGGAGTGTATTTAGCAAGAATATTAGCAGATGGTAAATCACAAACTAAAAAAATACTGATTCAGTAAAACAATTAAAATAACTAACAAAAAAAAGCGCAACTATGTTGCGCTTTTTTTATTTGTATAGTTTAAAAACTATTTTCCTTTATTTATTTTGTTTATGTACTTTTCTAAAGCCATAGTCATTGAAGGTGTTTCTGGTGTTGGTGCAGCAATATCTACACGTAATCCATGTGCTTCAACCGCTTTAATAGTAGTATTGCCAAAAACAGCTATTCTAGTGTTATTTTGTTTAAAATCTGGGAAATTGTGAAATAAAGAGTCTATTCCAGAAGGGCTGAAAAATACTAAAATATCATAGTATACATTTGCTAAATCAGATAGGTCACTAATTACTGTTTTGTAAAAAACAGCTTGTTTCCAATTAACACCTAAACCGTCAAGTATGGTAGGAACCTCAGGTTTTAGTTTATCTGTAGTTGGTAATAAAAAAGTTTCGTCTTTATATTTTTTAATAGTTGGCGATAACTCAGCAAAAGTTCTTTTACCAACATAAATTTTACGCTTTCGGTATACTACATATTTTTGTAGATAGTAGGCAACGGCTTCAGATTGGCAGAAGTATTTTAAAGTATCTGGTACTTTAAAACGCATTTCTTCTGCAACTCTAAAAAAATGGTCTACAGCATTTCTACTCGTTAAAATGATTGCAGTATACTTGCTTAAATCTACTTTTTGTAGTCTTATTTCTTTTGCAGGAACCCCTTCTACGTGAATAAAAGGGCGAAAATCAATTTTTACTTTTTGCTTTTCTTGCAAATCAAAATAAGGTGAGTTTTCTATTTTAGGTTCTGGTTGAGATACTAAAATGGTTTTGACTTTCATATAATAGCTAAATTTAAAACCCTAACTGTAGTCTATAAACAACTTATATAATACTAGATAAGGTGAAATTTCAAGTGTGCAAAGATACAAAATAAAATAAAATAAATTGGCTTTTATTAAACTTTGATAGGTCTTATAAGAAGTAATAATGCTAATACAATTAATTAACACAAAAACAATTAAAAGAATTTGCAATATAAGTGGTGTGGGCACTATGCTAAACAATAATATAAAATTTATAGGAATCAATAATAAACCTATAAAATTTTTATAACTCATTTTTTGAAAAACATAAAAATCTATAGTAGTATCTATATTAAATAAATTGCCTAAAAGATGCTCTGTAGATGTTTTTGCTAGAATGATTATAGCAATTCCTATAATAGTTTTTATTAAAAAAGTAGGTATATCTACTATTTCACCAACAAAGCTTTCGTATAAAAATACGCTGAAAATACTAGCGGAAATTAATAAGTTGATAAAGAGTAAAATGTTAAAACCATCTATAACTTTTAAATCTCTAGCGTATACTTTTAAATATCTAAAATTACTTAATAGGTTAGTAAAGTCATGAAATCGTTTTGTAAATAATATTTTTGCAGTAGCAACTATAGCTAAGCATAGCAATAGTAATATAGTAAAGATTTCATTAGATATTATTTCACGAAGCATAGCGTAAAATTATTATAAATAATCGTATTCTAGTTCTATTTTTTAAGGAATATTTAAAAAAAATAAACTTTTAAATAGCTTACATTTGCTAAAATTAAATGCTTTTTATGCAAGACGCTATTATAATCATACCAACATACAACGAAATAGAAAACATAGAGGCTATTATTAGAGCTGTGTTTTCTCTTGAAAAAGCGTTTGATGTTTTAGTGGTAGATGACTCGTCTCCAGATTTAACAGCACAAAAAGTAAAAGAATTACAAGAACAGTTTCCTGGTCGTTTACATCTAGAAGTTAGAAAAGAAAAATCTGGTTTAGGTACTGCTTATATTCACGGTTTTAAATGGTGTTTAAAAAGAGACTATCGTTATATTTTTGAAATGGATGCAGATTTTTCTCATAATCCAAAAGATTTAACACGTTTATACCATACCTGTCATGTAGAAGGAGCAGATTTAGCCATAGGATCACGATATGTAAAAGGAGTAAATGTTGTAAATTGGCCCATGAGTAGAGTCTTACTTTCTTATTTAGCATCTAAATATGTGCGTTTTATTACACGTATGAAAATACATGATACTACAGCAGGATTTGTATGTTATAAAAGAGAAGTATTAGAATCTTTTAATTTAGATAAAATAAAATTTAAAGGCTATGCTTTTCAAATAGAAATGAAATTCAATGCCTACTGTAAAAATTTTATAATAAAAGAAATTCCAGTTATTTTTACAGATAGAACCAAAGGAGAATCTAAATTAAGTTCAGGTATTATTTCTGAAGCAATTTTTGGAGTGATTTCTATGAAGTTTAAAAGTATATTTAAAAAAGCAAATAAAGTAAATAAAGAAAATGCAACACAAACAAACACTAATTAAGAATGCAAGAATTGTAAATGAAGGCAGCATCTTTCATGGTGATATTCTTATTGAAGGAGAGTACATTAAAGAAATAAGCGAATCTATTAGTGCAAAATCTGCTGATGTACATATTTTTGATGCAGAAGATAATTATTTGCTTCCAGGTGTTATTGATGATCAAGTACATTTTAGAGAACCAGGATTAACACACAAGGCAAATATAGAAACAGAGTCTAAGGCTGCAATAGCTGGTGGTATTACCTCTTTTATTGAAATGCCAAACACCAATCCGCAAACTACAACCATAGAGAAATTAAATGAAAAGTTTGAAATAGCAGCAAAAACCTCTTCGGCTAACTATTCTTTTATGTTTGGCGGAACCAATGATAACCTAGATGAAATTTTAAAAGTAGACCCGAAACAGGTAGCAGCTTTAAAGTTGTTTTTAGGTTCTTCTACCGGAAATATGTTGGTAGATAACCCAGAAGTACTAGAAAAAATATTCTCTAGTACAAAACTACTTATTGCTGTGCATTGTGAAGATGAAGGTACTATTAAAAGTAACTTAGCAGAATATGTAGAAAAATTTGGTGATGATATACCAATTAAACACCATCCAGATATTAGAAGCGAAGAAGCTTGTTACTTATCTTCTTCAAAAGCTATAGAACTTGCTAAAAAAACAGGAGCAAGGTTACACGTTTTTCATTTGTCAACTGCTAAAGAAACAAGTTTATTTACTAATAAAATTCCTTTAAAAGATAAAAAAATAACAGCTGAGGTTTGTGTGCACCACTTATGGTTTACAGATAAAGATTACGATAGTAAAGGCACCTTTATTAAATGGAATCCTGCTGTAAAATCACAAAAAGATAAAGATGGCTTATGGAAAGCTTTATTAGATGATAGAATAGATGTTATAGCTACAGATCATGCGCCACATACTTTAGAAGAAAAGAAAAATGTATATACAAAAGCTCCTTCTGGTGGCCCTTTAGTGCAACACGCACTTCCTGCAATGTTAGAAATGCACCATAGAGGAAAAATTACCTTAGAAAAGTTAGTAGAAAAAATGTGCCATAATCCTGCTGTATTATTTGAAGTAGAAAAACGCGGATTTATAAAAGAAGGATATTTTGCAGATTTAGTATTGGTAGATTTAAGTAGTCCTTGGACAGTTAAAAAAGATAATATTTTGTACAAATGTGGTTGGTCTCCTTTTGAAGGTACAACCTTTAAGTCAAGAATAACACATACCTTTGTAAATGGAAGTTTAGCGTATAAAAATTTTAAGTTTTATGATGTTAAAGCTGCTAAACAATTAACATTTAACAGATAATGAAACACCTTATTTATATATCTTTTTTGCTGTTATTTGTTTCTTGTTACAACAAGAATAAGCCTAAAAAACCAGATAATCTTATTGCTAAAGACAAAATGGTTACTGTTTTAGTAGATATGTCTTTATATAATTCTGCAAAAGGGGTTAATAAAAAAGTAATAGAAAATAGTGGTGTAAAATTACAAGAGCAAATTTATGCAAAACATGAAATAGATAGTGCGCAATTTGCTAATAGTAATTATTACTACACGTATAATACAGAGCTTTACAACGAGATATATAAACAAGTTAAAGACAGCTTAACAAAGCTTAAAAATAAGTATAAGGCAATAGATGTAGTAGAAAGCAAGCAAAAGAAAGTGCAAGATTCTATTAAACGATCTAAATTAAAAAGTGTCACAACTAAAAACTATTTAAACAAACCACTAAAAGCAGCAGTTTCTAAAAAAGACTGATAAAAAACTATACAAAATAATTAAATTATTGCTCTTTTAAAAATTGATTAGCAACCCTTTCTATCGTTTTTTCAATAGGTGTAAAATTATAATTTAATGCTTTGGTAATTTTTTGGTTGTTATAATCTGTAATAGTTAAAGCCGATGTAGCATTTTGTTTGGTAAACATTCTAGGTTTACCTGTAAGCAAACTTTTTAACCAATCGGCTCTCCAGCCAATAGCAAGCATTAAAGAAGTAGCTTGTTTTTTAGGAGATTCTATATTTAAATACTTAGCAATAATTTCTGTACATTGTTTAAAGCTTAAGTTTTTAGCAACTACAACAAAGCGTTGGTTTACTATATTGCTTTTCATTAATAGTAACATGCATTGCACAACGTCTATAACATCAACATATCCTGTGGTTCCTGTAACATAATAAGGTAATTTGTTATACACTTTTTTAAAGAGTAAACCACTGCCAGCATGCCAAAAGCCAGCACCTAAAATAATTCCAGGATTAATTATTACAGCATCTAAACCTTCTTGTGTGCCTCGCCAAACTTCCATTTCTGCACCATTTTTAGTAATACTGTACACGCTGTTGTCTGCTTCTGGGTTCCAAAAGATTTCTTCGTCAATTAAACTAGCGTCTTCCTTGTTTCCTAAAGTAGCAATAGAACTTACATAACATAGTTTTTCAATACTATTTGCAAGACTTAAATTTACAATATTTGCTGTGCCTTCAATATTTGTTTTTCTAAGTGTATGGTAATCTTTTGGGTCAAATGAAATAAACGCAGCGCAATGGTACACTTTTGTTATACCTTTAAAAGCTTCGGTTAATTGTGGAATATTTAATATATCTGCTTCTACCCATTCTATTTTATTAAAAAGAATAGTAACTTCATCTGAAAAGTAAGAAAACACTTTTTTTACAGATTCTAACTTTTCTTTATTTCTGTAAATAGCACGAATGTTTTGGTTGTTTTTAACCAATTCAAAAAGCAAATGTGAGCCTACTAAACCTGTTCCTCCTGTAACTAAAATCATAAAACAAAAATAGTCTTTTTTGTTATTCTCTTTCCTCTTTTGAAGGATAAACATATCTTTGCTAGACTTTAGTATAATAAATAAGAAATGAACTATAATTTAGTAGAAGAATTAACGTGGAGAGGAATGGTACATGATATCATGCCAGGAACAGAAGAACAATTAAATAAAGAGATGACCACTGCTTATATTGGTTTTGATCCAACATCAGACTCCTTACATATTGGTAGTTTGGTTCCTATTATTTTATTAATGCATTTAGAAAAAGCAGGACATAAACCAATTGCTTTGGTTGGTGGTGCTACAGGTATGATTGGTGATCCTTCTGGTAAAAGCGATGAGCGTAACCTGCTAGATGAAGCAACTTTAAACCATAATGTTGCAGGAATTAAGCGTGTGTTATCGCGTTTTCTTAATTTTTCTTCGGAAGAAAAAAACGCTCCAATTTTAGTAAACAACTATGATTGGATGAAAACCTTTAGTTTTATAGACTTTGCTCGTGATGTTGGTAAGCGAATTACTGTAAACTATATGATGGCAAAAGATTCTGTTAAAAAACGTTTGTCTGGCGAAGAAGGAAACGTAGGGATGTCTTTTACAGAGTTTACCTACCAATTAATTCAAGGGTATGATTTTTATCACTTGTATAAACAACATAACTGTTTATTACAAATGGGAGGAAGCGACCAATGGGGAAACATTACCACAGGAACAGAATTGGTAAGAAGAATGAACGTTGGTGAAGAAGCAAAAGCCTATGCTATGACTTGTCCTTTAATAACTAAAGCAGATGGGTCTAAATTTGGAAAAAGTGAAGGAGGAAACGTTTGGTTAGATGCAGATAAAACTTCGGTTTATAAATTTTACCAATTTTGGTTAAATACAAGTGATGAAGATGCAGAAAAGTATATTAAAATTTTTACTTTTTTAGATAAAGATACTATTGATGCTTTAATAGTAGAACACAAACAAATGCCTCACCTACGTATATTACAAAAACGTTTAGCAGAAGAAGTTACTACTTTGGTACATTCAAAATCAGATTTTGAAAATGCTGAAAAAGCATCTAATATTTTATTTAGCAAGTCTTTTAAAGAAGATATAAATACTTTAGATGAAAATACTTTTTTAGATGTTTTTGAAGGTGTACCACAAGCTGAGGTTTCTAAACAAGATATAGAAGCAGGATTAGATATGATTGCTGCACTTGCTGCGCAAACTAACTTTTTGGCTTCTAATGGTGAAGCTAGAAGAGCTTTAAAAGAAAACTCGGTTTCTGTAAATAAAGAAAAGGTAAAAGAAGATTATAAAATTACAAATCAAGATTTAATTAATGATACTTACGTAGTTATTAATAAAGGTAAACGTAATACCTACATTATTAAAGCAGTTTAGTTTATATATTACTTTTTGTTTTAAATGCTCCTTACTTTTATTAAAGTAAGGAGCATTTTTCTTTTTATAATAGCATTTGTAGTTTGTAAAAAAATAAAAAGCCTGGTTAAAAATAACCAGGCTTTAAAACTAACCAATTAACTAAAAAATTAATCTTTCTTTTTCTAGCATTATTTTAGTCGCTTGTTTATCAAGAAACTTACATTATTTATATTTTATTTTTTCCCAGTTTGTATTTGCTTTTTCAAGTAATAGGTTTGGGTTTTCATCGTTCCAAAGTTTTAGTGTATTGGTTCCCCAAGCATTATAAAATAGATATAGTTTGTTGTTTATAACTTGAAATGCTTCAGGATTAATGCCCACTTTTTTAGATTTTAAAGCAATGGCATAAGCACAATAACCACCAAATTGAGGACTGTATTTTTCTGGGTTTTTAATAAATGTATTTAAATTTTCTTTAGTAGAAAATAAATAGGTTACACCATTATGTTGTGTTGTGTATGTGTTGTTTCCTTCTAAGGCTTGGTTGTTAAAATATGCTACCACATCATAGCCTTCAGCAGCAACCCCTTTATCTGTATTGTAATCTATTTCTTGCGCGTGAATAGTACAAACTGTTATAAAGAATAAGATAAGTGTTTTCATATGTTGCTTTTTTGATAGGTCGAAAAAAACAATATAAAATTACAATACCATTAAATTACAGCCTCTTATGTCGCTATGGTCAAACCTACCAAGTATTTGAAAAGAACCATCATTGCTTACTTTTCCTAAATCTTGAGTAGCAATAAAAGAGCAAGAATTAACATTTGCTAAATCTATAACATTTATTCCTCCTGTTTTTCCTGCTGATTGTATGGTTAATGCGTCTTCAATATCACGAGTTACAACTTGCATCCAATTTGGACATTTAAAAACACCATTTCCAGTAGAGTATGCTTGGCTTAATAATTCGGTCATACCATACTCGCTGTGTATGTTTTGTACGCCAAAACCTTGTTTTAAAATAGCGTGTAATTCTTCTCTTATTAATTCTTTTCGTCTTCCTTTCATGCCTCCAGTTTCCATAATAATGGTATTGTTTAATTTAAAGGTATGACTTTCTACTAGGTCTAATAATGCAAAAGAAACTCCAATTAGTAGTACTTTTTCGCCTTGGTTGTCTAAAGTTTCTAATTTGGTTTTTAAATCGGAAAGGTTATTTAAATAAAAACCGCTTTCTGGTTTTTTAGATTTATTAATTAAATCGTTAACCATATAGATTAATGAAGAGCCTTCACGTTCTAAATAGTTAGGTAACAAAGCAAGAATGGTATAGTCTTCAATATTACCATAAAAGTGTTTAAAGCCTTTTAAAAAGCTTTCTTCGTAAATAGAAACATTAGTTACTTGGTGTTTACTTGTAATGCTTCCTGTGGTGCCACTACTGGTAAATGTTTCTTGAATTTTATCCTTAGTACTTAAAACTTCATGAGTTTTAAAAAATGAAATAGGTAAAAACGGAATGTCTTCAATACGTTTTACATCACTAGGGTGTATGTATAACAAATCGCAAAAAGAACGATATATAGCATTGTTTTCAAATTGAAATTTAAAAATTTGTAATGCTACAGTTTTAAAATCTAATTGGGTTTTAATACTAAATATATTGTCTGTGTTAATCATGACTTTTTAATGAAGAACAAAAGTATGTAAAATAAAAAAGCGTTACTCTATAGAGCAACGCTTTTTATATACTAAAAAAAGGAAATTATTTAATTACTAATTTTTTAGTAGTGCTATTTCCGTTTTGTGTTAATTTTAAAATGTAAACTCCAGCAGTTAAATTAGAAACATTTAAAGTTTGGTTTGCTACGTTTTGAGCCAATACTTGTTTACCTAAAACATCAAAAACAGAAACTTGAAGAGCTTGGTTGTTGTTTGTTTTAATAGTAACTGTTCCGTTTGTTACAGGGTTTGGGTATACAAAGAATGTCGTTCTTTCTAATAGGTTTGTTCCTAAAGTAAAACCTTGATTTGAATTAAGTGATCCAAATGAGCTAGTTGAAGGGGAACTCCAAGTAAAGTCTCCATAAGTAGTACCAGAACCAATAAGTTGTAAAGAGCTTCCAACAGGGGTTGAGCTTGTTTCCGAAACACCTATATCTGTAGAAGTCATTTCTTCAGCAGTCCCCTCATTAATTGTTATTACTCCTTCGTAACTTAAAAATTGAATTATAGTATCTGTATTATCTACTAGAGCTAATCCATCAGGTGCACCATTTTGAATTCCAGCTTTAAAAAAAGCTAGTGTTCCATAACCCATACCTTCATTTGGAATTATTCCAGATAATGTAACAGTGTCATACTCGCTTGAATTACTACCATTGTAAAGGACAACTTCCCACCCAGATAAATCTGTTCCAGCAGGACCTGCTATTTCAAACCCTTCGCCTGTATCGCTTCCAGTATTGTCATAATGCAATTCGTTAATGAAAACATTTTGAGCAGCTAGGCTTGTTGTAATTAATAGTGTTAATAATAAAAAGTAGATTTTTTTCATAATAAATAATTGAATTTAGTGATTGTTATGCCATTTAATAAATAATAATACGCAGCTTTTTAAGTTGTTTTATCAAATATATTATAAAAAAAAGGATTGGTGTATTACAACCAATCCTTTTAACAATAACTTATTATCTATGTTATTTAATTACTAATCTTTTAGTAGAAACGTTTCCGTTTTGAGAAATCTTTAAAATGTATACACCGCTATTTAAAGAAGCAACGTTTAAAGTGTTGTTAGTTACTGTTTGGTTAAATACTTGTTTTCCAAGAATATCAAAAACAGTAACAGAAATAGCTTCGTTAAATTTACTTGTAATATTTACTAAACCGTTTGTAGTTGGGTTAGGGTATATTGAAAACACATCAGCAGTTGTTTCTGTAGTAGATAGTGTTGAGCAGTCTGCTGCAGTTCTAGTACCTAATACAGGGCAAGCGCCATAAGTTGCTAATTGTACATTCGATATTTGCCAATCAGAGTATCCGTCTGCACCATCATCAAGGTATTGTATACCAATATAAAAGGCTGTTCCTGTTGCTGCAGATAGGTCCACTTCAATGGCACCTTCATCGCTACCTGTTAATGTTTGAGCATTGGTCCATGCAGTGTTAGAAGGACAACCATCATAATTACTTGTATAGTTTATTGCTAAAGGAGTATCGCTATAGTTTTCATAAGCATCAAACTGTAATAGTAATCCAGAAACTGCAGAAATGTCAAGAGGTCCAAAAACTAACCATCCGTTTACAGCTTCTTCACAACCAGAACCACAGTAACCGTTTGCAGAATATACACCGCTGTTTTCTTCCCATACAGTACTAGTTTCAGCATTAAATATTTCAAATTTTTCTGTACCATTACTTATATCAAAACAAGTGTTTAAACTAGGGTCACATTGGTTAGCAGGTACAATACCAGATGCAATAATTGCAGCACAGTCACCACCAGTTAGGTTGATGTCCCAACTATCTCCTTCAGATAACCCTGTAATAGTAATTGTACCGTTTTCAATAATTGCAGGATTATCACCTCCAATAGTACCTGTAGATGTCGTTGTAACATCTGTTATGGCTGCATCTATTCCAGAATATGGTATGTTAATGATTACGCTATCGTTATTATCTCCAATAGTATTTGTACTACAAGTATAAGTAGTTGTGCCATAAGTTATGCCACAGTTACTGCTAAATCCTGACCAAGTAAAGTTGTCTATTATAATTCTTTCTGTAGTACCGTTAGATTTAAATCTAATCAAAATATTATCATTAGGATTAGCAATAGTAGCCCCAAAGCTAACATACTCGTTATCATTGTTTAAAGAGGTATTGTTTATGGTTGCAACTTGTACCCATGAAGTACCTGCATTAACAGAGTATTCTAATGCGAAATCTGGAGAAGGACTATTGTCCCAAGCTCTAACTTGTACTGAAAAAGCATCTACACCACCAGATGCTATTGTTGCAGTTAATTCTGAACTAGAATTGTTTTGTAGTCTAGAAGCATATCCAGAACCACCATATGCATTTGAGCCTGATTCACGTAGGTTGTTTACGCTTGTGAAAGAGAATAACCCTTCTTCATAAGTTTTATCAGAATAACCTGATCCTCCATTTAACCAATTAGCTGCATCATCAAAGTCAATAGTGGTTTGTGCCGAAGCGCTTAAAGCAGTCATTGCAATAAGCAATAAGTAAATTTTTTTCATTAATATTTGTTTATATAATTTAAGTTACGCAAAAATATACTTTTTAAGTAGTTGACAGTCATTAAAAGAGATGTATTTTCTTTCCTTTTTAAATGATAAAATTCAGGAGACAATTAATTAATGTAATCTTAAAATTGCGCATAAAAAAAGCGCTACTTTTTTAAGTAGCGCTTTAGGGTATTAAATATCTATACCGAATTATTTAATCACTAATTTCTTAGTAGAAACATTTCCGTTTTGAGATAATTTTACAATATAAATTCCGCTATTTAAAGAAGCAACGTTTAAAGTGTTGTTAGTTACTGTTTGGTTGATAACTTGTTTTCCAAGAACATCAAAAACAGCAACAGAAATAGCTTGGTTAGATGTGCTAGAAATATTTACTAAACCATTAGTAACAGGGTTAGGGTATACTGCAAAAGTATTTTTGTTAAAATTAGAAGTAGATAAAGTAGTTGGTGTTACCTCTGCCCAAAGAGTACCTATTCTTAATTCATCCATAACAATTCCTGGAGTTTCTGTTGCAGAATCTTGTCTGATTAAAAACTGAGAAAATGTATTTGCAGTTGAAGAAGAAGCTTCTGTAATATCTGCAGTAGGTTCTGCAGCTCCTAAAGTTGGGTTAAGCCATGCACTAACTTGATCGTTGTCGATATCGTAATTAAAAACTACAAATATTTCATCATCAATATTAAAGTCTGTTCCAGAAGTAATTTCTGTTAAAGTACCACCATTACTAATACCTATTTGGTAGGTTGTAGCACCAGTTGGTGAAATCCATAATCTAGATGCGTAATCGCCTCCATCGGTTCTTAATACAGCAAAATATCCATCTGTTGCACTAGCGTCTAAACTAGTTACTTTAAGCATAAAAGAAGCATAAATAGTTCCTGTGCTAGTTGGTGTATACTCAACAACAGGGTCTGCACCACTACCATCAAAAGAAATAGAATTTCCAATACCGTTTAATGTAGAGTAAGACAAACTTCCTGTTTCTACTAATATATCATCACCAGAAAAATAATTAGTCCAAGGTGTTTGTTCTCCTAAAGTTTCAGAAGCTGTATAATCAAAAGAATCTATAAAAGGAAGTGTTTGTACTTCAATAATAGTAAAAGTAACCGAAGTAGTTACAGGAGTACTAAGAGAGTTATTACTTGTATCTACTAATTCTAGATTTACAGTATGAGATCCGGCAGCAAGACCTGTTAAAGCAATAGGTGTTGTGTCTGATTTTATGATGTCAGATCCTCCATCAACAGAATATTTTATATTTCCATCTGCAGGTATGTCAAAATTTTGAACACTTAATTCCACATCTACATCTGTGGTATAAATATTAGAACCATCTGTAGGAGCAGTAACTGCAATTCCAGGAGTAGATTGTGCTACAATTTGAAAATTGTCTACAATAATAAAAGAGGAGTCTGTAAATCCTGCAGCATCATAAAAACGTAAACCAAAATCAGCGTCTCCAGTGGTAGTAGCATTATACACATAACTTAATGTTTGCCATTCACCTACTAGAGTTTCATCAGAATATCCTTGGTATCCATCTGCATATAATCTAGCTTGACTTAAAGCATCCACTTGATAAATCTGTACAGATACATCGTACGCTACACCAGCTACAACTGGTACAGCTTGTCTAAAATCTGTATTCCCTTGTGTTCCTGTTGTAACTTCAAAGTTTACAGCAGAAGTTCCTTCAGCAACCGTAATTGTTTCTTGTGTTATTGTAGTACCTGACTCAGAAGTCCATGAGTCTACAACACCAGCTGTCCAACTTTCAAAATCGCCATTAACAGCAATGTTTTGCCCAAAAGATGCGCTAGCAATTAAAGTAAATAATAAAAAGTAAATTTTTCTCATAATAGTATAGTTTATTTATAATATACAAATATAATGAGAAATTTGGCTATTAGCCATAGGAAAATATATTTATTCACAGTAAGATAACATTATCTATCTGCTTATGTATTAGAATTATACTTTGTAATACCTATTTTAAAGGATATAAACTTGTTAGGTGAATTCTTATGTTATTATAATGTTATTTGTATCTTTAAACCTGTGCATCTTTGTGATTAATTTTATCTTTACATTAACTTTACTTTAAATACATGAAGAAGAAAGATATTAAAATATTATTGGTTGATGATGAACCAGACATTCTTGAAATTGTTGGGTATAATTTAACCACAGAAGGATACCAGGTTATTACCGCAGAAAATGGTATACAAGCAGTAAAAAAAGCTAAAAAAGAAAAACCACAACTTATTATTTTAGATGTAATGATGCCAGAAATGGATGGTATTGAAGCATGTGAACAAATTAGAAAAATAGATAGTTTAGATAAAACTATAATTACCTTTTTAACTGCTAGAGGCGAAGATTATTCACAAGTAGCAGGGTTTGATGCTGGAGCAGATGATTATATAACAAAGCCTATAAAACCAAAAGTTTTAGTAAGTAAAGTAAAAGCTTTATTAAGACGCTTTAAAGATGAAGAACTAAGTGAAAATATTGTTAAAATAGGTAGTCTTGTTATTAATAGAGATGAATATAAAATAGAGCTTAAAGGAGAAGAAATTATTTTACCAAGAAAAGAATTTGAGTTATTGTCTTTATTGGCATCTAAACCCGGAAAAGTTTTTAAAAGAGAAGATATTCTAGATAAAGTTTGGGGAAATGAAGTGGTAGTTGGCGGAAGAACAATAGATGTGCATATAAGAAAACTAAGAGAAAAAATTGGCGATGATTACTTTAAAACCGTTAAAGGTGTTGGCTATAAGTTTGTAGAATAATGCAAAGAAAATTAAAAAAAACGTACAAGTTTGCTTTTAAAACAGCATTATACATCACTTGTTTTTTAACGCTCTTAATGGGTGTTTTTTTATATAAATTTTATACTCTAGATTGGGTGCAATTTATATACATAGCAATCACTTGTTTTGTATCTTCATTTATTATTATTCAATATCGAGTAGAGCAATTTATTTATAAAAGAGTAAAAAAAGTATATGATGAACTTACGCTTTTAGAGTCTTCTACATTAAAAAAAGAAAGAATTACTACAGATATGGCAACGCTTACTAAAGAAATAGATAAGTATGCTAAAGACCGTAAGTTAGAAATAGAAATGTTAAAAGTACGTGAGGAATACAGAAAAGAATTTCTTGGTAATGTATCTCACGAGCTTAAAACTCCTTTGTTTACTGTGCAAGGTTATATTTTAACTCTATTAGATGGTGCTATAAAAGACAAAAATGTACGTGAAAAATATTTAAATAATGCTAATAAAGGTGTAGATAGACTTATTTATATTGTTAGAGATTTAGATATGATTACCAAATTAGAAATTGGTGATTTAAGTTTAAATATTGAGACTTTTGATATTGTAGAATTAATAAAAAGTGTTTTTGAGCTTTTTGAAATGAAAGCAACAAAAAAGCACATTACCTTAACTTTTGATATAGAATATAAAGAGCCTATTTATGTTGTAGCAGATAAAGAACGTATACAACAAGTATTAACTAACCTTATAGTGAATTCTATTAAATACGGAAGACAACAGGGTACCACAGAAGTTAGTATAGAAAACCTTATTAAAAATAAAATTATTATTCGCGTAACAGATAATGGCGAAGGCATAGAAAAAAAACACATACCAAGATTATTTGAACGTTTTTACAGAGTAGATAAAAGTGGTTCGCGAAAAGAAGGTGGTTCCGGATTAGGTTTAGCAATAGTAAAACATATTATTGAAGCACATGATGAAAAAATTTATATAGAAAGTGAATTTGAAGTAGGAAGTGAGTTTTCTTTTACTCTAGAAAAGGCTAAATAATTTTTTATAGTTTACCTCGTAATCAAATTGTTTTAAACCAGTACTTAACGTTACGGCTTCTAGTTTGTTTATAGTAAAGTCTTCTTGTTTGCAACAAGGCACAATACCTAAGCTATCAAGTCTTTTTGCTAAATATTCTTGTTCAAATTGCCCAGGAGTTGGTATAAAAAAAGCTTTCTTTTCTAATTTTGCTAAATCCATTATAGTAGTATAGCCAGAACGCGATACAACCAATGCGCTTTCATTTATAGTTTGTTCTAGTAAAGTACTAGTCATAAAATTATAAATAGTCATGTTTCCTTCTTGTACTTTTGTTTGTGTTTCTTCCATAACCCCTTTTACAAAAACAATTTTTCCTTTAAAAGCTTTTAGTTCTTCAATAAGTTTGTTTTCTAAAAGTGTTCGTTGTGGTTCTGGGCCAGATAATAAAACCAGTAAATCTGTAGTTATTTTCGTTTCTTTTTTATGAAATCTACTTAAAGGTCCTAGATAGCGTGTTGGTAGTTCTGTCATATCAATATGACCTAGTTTTCCGCTTAAATTAGGTTCTCCTAAATTATCAGGAACCCAACATACATCAAATTGTTTCATTATTTTTTGATGCATTTTGGTGCTTAGCCAAGTAGTGTTTCCGCTTAAAACTTGAAGTTGATGGCTTATAAACACACAAGGTACTTTTTTGCTATGTAACCCCAATCTATTATCACTAATAACTCCATCTATAAAATGGGTTTCAATAATGGTTTTAATTGCTTTTTTTTCGGCTTTAATTGCTTTCAAAACTTTTGGAGAATCTTTTAATAATTTCCATTTAAACAGCTTTGCATTTTTAGCATATTCAATGTTATACGTTGGCAGTTCTATAGCTTCTAGTTTAGGAAATTCTTTTTTTAATAACATTAATGCAACACCATCACTAGCTATAATTACTTCAAAATTATTTTTTAACAAAGCATGAATAATTGGTATGCATCGTGTAGCGTGACCAAGTCCCCAATTTAGAGGTGCAATTAAGATTCGTTTTTTTGTATTCATAAAAAACAAAGATAAGCATAAACTATGCTCATTATATTTCCTTAATTTTGCCAAAACATTAAATAATTGTGGGAAGTAAAAATAAACTTAAACGCTTTAGAGAAAACGAAACTTTTAAAAACGTATTTCAACCAACAAGAGAAGCGCTTGTAGATGCAGAATATAAATTAAAAGGAAATTGGAATACTACATTTTTTAAAAATAACAATCCTTTAGTTTTAGAGCTAGGTTGTGGTAAAGGCGAGTATAGCGTTGCTTTAGCAAAAAAATATCCAAACAAAAACTTTATAGGTATAGATATTAAAGGTGCGCGTTTTTGGAGAGGAGCAAAAACAGCTATTGAAGAAAACATACCAAACGTAGCTTTTATTCGTACACAAATAGAGTTGGTAGAATATGTTTTTGCAGAAAATGAAGTAGATGAAATCTGGATTACTTTTCCAGACCCACAAATAAAATACAAGCGTACTAAGCATAGAATGACAAATTCTCAGTTTTTAAAACGTTATAAAACCATTTTAAAGCCAGAAGGAATCATGAATCTTAAAACAGATAGTGAGTTTATGCACGGTTATACTCTAGGTTTGTTACATGGTGAAGGTCATGAGGTGTTATACGCAAACCATAACGTGTATAAGCAAGAAGGTAGCCCAGAAGAGGTGACTAGTATTCAAACTTTTTACGAGAGTCAGTACCTTAGTCAAGATAAGGCAATTACGTATATTCGTTTTAAAATCAAATAGTTTTGAGCATAACCATTACCTTTTTTTTAGGAGCTTTAGTTGCGCTAATTGGTGTTATTCCACCAGGATTATTAAATATGACAGCTGCTAAAATTAGTTTAAAAGATGGATACTCTAGAGGTATTACTTTTTCTATAGGTGCTTGTGTGGTCATTTTATTTCAAACCTATATTGGTGTTTTGTTTGCACGTTATTTAAGCAACCACCAAGATGTTGTAGAGGTTTTACAGCGTGTTGCTTTTGTTTTATTTGTGCTTATTACAATTTATTTTTTGGCTATAGCAAAAACCGAAGACAAGCCTAAAGCAGAAATTAAAGTTAAAAGTAAAAAGAGTAGGTTTTTTCAAGGTATGCTGCTTTCGGCTTTAAACGTATTTCCAATTCCATACCAAGCATATATGAGTATTACTATTGTTTCCTTTGGTTGGATGAATTTTGAAAAATCAATTATTTTCTCATACGTAGCAGGAGCAGTAACCGGAAGTTTTGTGGTTTTTTATTTTTATATTTTCTTTTTCGATAAAATTAAAAGCAAAACACTTACCTCTCAAAAAAGTATGAATTATCTTATTGGTACAGTCACAGGAATAATTTCTATGATTACTTTATTTCAGATTATTAAAGAAATATAATGCAACAAGAAACATTAAATTTTTTCGATAAAGTGTATGCTGTAGCAAAGCTAATTCCTTATGGTCGTGTAACTAGTTATGGTGCTATTGCAAAATATTTAGGAGCAGCAAAAAGTGCTAGAATGGTTGGCTATGCCATGAATGGTTCTTCAGGTAAAGACGTTCCTGCACACCGCGTGGTAAACAGAAAAGGATTGCTTACGGGTAAAATGCACTTTGATGGTACCAACCTCATGCAGCAGTTATTAGAAAGTGAAGGTGTGGTGGTGGTAGAGAACCAAATTCAAAATTTTGAAACCTTGTTTTGGGATCCTCAAAAAGAATTATAATTCATTTTTGGCAACTCTTTTATTACTTCCTAATTGGTATAAAATTTATAAATAATTGTAAGTTAACTATAATAGTTTTCATCAATAATACTATAAAAAAACTTCCAGCTTCAATCTTCTCACTTACAGCAATATTAATTATATTTGCTGTTTAGAATTAATCTTAATAGAATCTGAAAGTTTAGCCTGTATTTTCAGACTATATTTTCAATAGATATAAAACATGAAACTCAACAAGCAAGACATATTAAAAGCACTAGAAACTATTTCAGCTCCTGGCGAAGGACAAAACATGGTAGAAAGTGGCGCAGTAACCAATGTAATCACTTTTGGTGATGAGGTAGTTGTAGATATTACTATTACAAACCCAAGTTTACAAGCAAAAAAGAAAACCGAAGTAGAAATCCTGCAAACCATTCATAAATTAGTCTATGAAAAAGCTAAAATAAAAGTGAATGTAAAAGTAGAAGCACCAACAAAATCTGCTCCTAATGTAATCAAAGGAAAAAATATTCCTGGCATTCAAAATATAGTAGCAATAGCTTCTGGTAAAGGTGGTGTAGGTAAATCTACAGTTACCGCAAATATTGCAGTAACCCTTGCAAAAATGGGTTTTAAAGTAGGTATTCTAGATGCAGATATTTATGGTCCTTCTATACCAATTATGTTTGATGTGGTTAATGAAAAACCTCTAGCGGTAAATGTAGAGGGAAAATCTAAAATGAAACCAGTAGAAAATTACGGCGTAAAAGTATTATCTATTGGCTTTTTTACAAAACCAGACCAAGCAGTAGTATGGCGTGGACCAATGGCTGCAAAAGCACTAAACCAAATGATTTTTGATGCCGCTTGGGGAGAATTAGATTTCCTGCTTTTAGATTTACCTCCAGGAACAGGAGATATTCATTTAAGCATCATGCAATCGCTGCCAATAACTGGCGCAGTAGTAGTAAGTACACCACAAAACGTTGCCTTGGCAGATGCTAAAAAAGGAGTAGCAATGTTTCAACAAGAAAGCATTAGCGTTCCTGTTTTAGGAATCGTTGAAAATATGGCGTACTTTACACCAGCAGAATTGCCAGAAAACAAATATTATATCTTTGGTAAACAAGGAGCAAAAAACCTTGCCGAAGACTTAAAAGTACCATTTTTAGGAGAGCTTCCTTTAGTACAAAGCATTCGTGAAGCAGGAGATGTTGGGCATCCAGCAGCACTACAAACCGCAACACCATTAGAGCAAGAATTTGAAAAAATCACGCAAAATATGGTACAGGAAGTAGTAAAAAGAAATGATAATTTACCTCCAACCGAAGCAATTAAAATTACAACAATGGCTGGTTGTTCAGCAGTAAAAAAATAGCAAATGAGCACAGAAGAACTAAGACTAAATGTAGAAAAAGCGCTAGAAGAAATTCGCCCTTTTTTACAAAGTGATGGAGGCGATATTTCACTACTATCCATAGAAGATGATAAGCTTGTAAAAGTACAATTACAAGGCGCTTGCGTTGGTTGTAGTGTTAATCAAATGACGCTAAAATCTGGCGTAGAAATGACTATAAAAAAATACGCACCACAAATAGAACAAGTTATTAATATAGAAGCTTAGTAGGGCGTGACCACAAGGGTCAGTCTTTCACTACTCGCTCTCTGCGAGGAGCTCAAACAGGCCGTTCAATCCTTCACGCAAACTGATAAATGTCATAAAATATAGGCATTCTATTGCGTAATTTTGAACAAATAAAATAAAGAAAAAAAACCTGCAAGACCTTAAAACCTTGTAGGTTTATATTTAAAACAAATTCCCACTTTCGTGGGCATTATTATGATTAAAACAGATATACTTATTATAGGTGCTGGTCCAACAGGATTATTTACTGTTTTTGAAGCTGGCTTACTAAAATTAAAATGCCATTTAATTGACGCCTTACCACAACAAGGAGGACAATGCTCAGAGCTTTACCCTAAAAAACCTATTTATGATATTCCAGCATATCCAGAAATTCTTGCAGGAGATTTAACCCATAAATTAATGGAACAATGTAAGCAATTTGAGCCTGGATTTACCCTTGGTGAACGTGCAGAAACCATAGAAAAACAAGAAGATGGGTCTTTTATTGTAACCACTAACAAAGGAACAAAACATCAAGCTCCTGTGGTAGCAATAGCAGGAGGATTAGGTAGCTTTGAACCACGTAAACCATTAATACACAACATTGCTCACTTTGAAGATAAAGGTGTAGAATACATGATTAAAGAACCAGAAATGTACCGAAATAAAAAAGTGGTAATTGCTGGTGGAGGAGATTCTGCTCTTGATTGGAGTATTTATTTAAGTGATATAGCTAGTGAGGTAACCTTAATTCATAGAAGAAATGAGTTTCGTGGTCATTTAGATTCTGTAGAAAAAGTTCAAGAACTTAAAAATGCAGGAAAAATAAACTTAATCACACCAGCTGAAGTAATTGGTATAGTAGGAGATAAAAATGTAAAAGCCGTAGTTGTAAAACAAGCACAGCATATTGAAAAAGAATTTGAAATACAATGTGACCATTTTATACCGCTTTTTGGGCTTTCACCAAAATTAGGTCCAATAGCAAATTGGGGATTAGAAATAGAAAAAAATGCCATTAAAGTAAATAATGCATTAGATTACCAAACCAATATACCTGGTATTTATGCTATTGGTGATGTAAATACGTATCCAGGAAAATTAAAATTAATTCTTTGCGGATTTCACGAAGCAACATTAATGTGCCAATCTGCATATCAAATTATAAATCCTGGTAAAAGATTTGTATTAAAGTACACAACTGTAAGTGGTGTTAATGGTTTTGATGGAACCAGAAAAGAAGCACCAAAAGCAGTAGTGAAGAAAATAGAGTAAGCTACATAAGCTATCCTTACTCCAATTAATAAACGATTCAAACACTGTGAGTCTCTTTGTAAATTAAGAAAATATCAGTGTTAAAATTAAAAAGATTCCCGCTTTCGCGGAAACTAAAGATGGAACAAGACATAAATATAAAAATAACAGATAGAGATGGTGTTACACATGATGTGTTAGCACCAACAGATATGGCTATGAATTTAATGGAAGTGGTTCGTTCTTATGAGCTTGCTCCAGAAGGAACTATTGGTATTTGTGGTGGTATGGCTATGTGTGCTTCTTGTCAATGTTATGTGTTAAGCGATACAGCGCTTCCAGAAATGCAAGATGACGAAGAGGCAATGCTTAGTGAAGCTTTTGATGTTAAAGAGAATTCGCGTTTAGGTTGTCAAATTCAAATAACCCCAGAAATGGAAGGCTTAGAGGTTGAGTTAGCACCAGAGAGTTAATACGTTTTTACTAGTATAACGTATTCATGTACCTATTTTTATGGTAACTCATTTTAGTTTTATTCAGACACATTAAAAAAAATCCTTTTTTATTTTTATTTATTCTAAATAAGTATAGATTTGCACTCATATTTAGAATAAAATGAAAAAGAGTATCATAATTCTTCTAGTATTTTTTACTGCTAGAATGCATGCGCAAGTAAAACAGGATTCTATAACTTTAAGTCAGCTTAAAGAAGAAATTAAGCAAGAGCTTAGAGAAGAGTTTAAAATTCAGGAAGAATCTAAAAAAGAACCATTGCTAAGATGGAGTAACTTTAGTCTACGAGGTTACGGAGTTATTAACTACTACAATAACGATTATGATACCGATCCTACACTAAAAGATAAGTTTGATGCAGAACGCTTAAACCTATATTTAGAATATAAATTTACAGACAAAATAAGCTTAAAAACAGAGATTGAGTACGAGCATGGTGGTACAGCCTCTGCTGTTGATTTAGATACTCAAGAAGAGTTTGGTGAGTTTGAACAAGAAATTGAAACAGGTGGTGGTGTTAAGCTAGAACAAGTGCATATTAATTTTAAAATTAAACCTTATTTTAATGTGCGTGCAGGTAAAATGAAAATGTATTTTGGTTTACACCAAAGTTTAGATACACCTGTACAATATTTTACTACTACACGTCAAGAAATGGAAAATGCCATTTTGCCTTTAGGTTGGTATGAAACAGGAATTGAGGTTTATGGTACTTTTGCAAAAAGATTTAACTATAGAGCTTATATTGTTAGCGGGTTAGATGCCTCTGGTTTTTCTTCAAGAGGATGGATTAAAGAAGGGTACCAACAACGTTTCGAAATGGCAAATGCAGAATCTTTAGCTTTTTCAGCACGATTAGATTATAAATTTGGTACACATAAAGATACTTATGTTGGTGTTGCAGCTTATATTAATGATGCAGCAGCAAATAGACCTAAAGATGATATGAGTGAGAGCGCTTATGTTACCATTGTAGAAGGGCATGTAACTTATAACGAAAATAACTTAAGATTTAATGCAATCGCTTTATACGGAAACCTTGAAAATTCTAATATTGTTTCTACTCGCAACGCAAATTTATCTAATAATTTAGGTGTAAAAAGAACTCCAGTGGGTAAAAATGCACTAGGTGTCTCTGCCGAAATAGGATATAACATCTTACCGTTAATTACAGAAAATACTACACAACAATTATTCCCTTTTGTACGCTATGACTATTATGATACCATGCAAGACGTAGAAGGTAGCATTGTAGATAATCCGCGTTGGGAACGCAGTACTATTACAGGAGGAATAAATTGGTTTGTGCATCCTCAAATTGTAGTAAAAGCACAATATGCAGATAGACAATTAGGTTCAGAAAACTACGACTTATCAACCTTAGAATATACAGGAGAAAAACAACACGACAAAACCTTTTCTGCTGGAATAGGATTTAAATTTTAATACAATAAACATTAATAAAAATGAAAAAAAGCACCTTATTTTTAAGTTTAATAACTTTATCATTAGCAGGTTTTACTAGCTGTAGCGATAATGATGCAAGTTCAGAAACAACAGACCCTAACGCAAGTGTATATTCCGAAGTATTAACAGACTTATCTATAGACGTAATTACAGAAACATATAATAGTTTATACACAAACGCTGTAGCTTTAGAAACTGCAGCTGGCAATTTAACTATTGGAGATGAATCTGCTTTAGATGCTGTAAAAACAGCATGGCAAAATACTAGAGCTCCTTGGGAGAAATCAGAAGGATTTTTATATGGTCCTGTAGATACAGACGGAATTGATCCAGCTATTGATTCTTGGCCTGTAGACGTTAATGCTATTGATAATATTTTAAGCAGTAACAATGAAATTACTTCTACTTTATTAGAAAGTAATAACGAAGCTAGAGGGTTTCATACTATTGAGTATTTTGTTTGGGGATTAGAAGGAAATAAAACAGCTTCAGAATTAACAACAAGAGAGCTTGAATATTTGGTAGCTGCAACACAAAATTTAAAAAGTAAAACTCAAGAATTATATTATGGTTGGTTAAGCTCTGAAGGTGATTTTGCTTCAAACTTTGTTAATGCTGGAGAATCAGGATCTATTTATACCTCTCAAAAAGGTGCATTAGAAGAAATTGTTGAAGGTTTAGTAATTATTGCAGATGAGGTTGCAAATGGTAAAATTGAAGAACCTTTAAATGGTAATAATGGAGGACCAAAACCAGAAGCAGAAGAATCTAGATTTAGCAACAATTCTAAATTAGATTTTGCAAATAATATTAGAAGTATTCAAAATATCTATTTAGGAGACTATAATGGCAATAATGGAAATGGTATAACTAATGTTGTAGCATTAACAAACACAACATTAGATACCGAAATAACAACAGCTATCTCTGCTGCTATTTTAGCAATTGAAGCCATTCCTGGTACGTTTACAGATGCTATTGTTAATAATAGAACAGCAGTAGAAAATGCACAAACTAAAGTAGCAGAATTACTAGTTGTTTTAGAGTCAGATTTAACACCATTTATCACTGGTTTATAGAGTGATTATCAATTAAAAAGAAGCATGTGTATACATGCTTCTTTTATAAATAAATTTCAGTTTTGAAAAGTTGTATTAATAAAGTAGGATTATTTGTTTTTGTTTTAGCGTTGTTTACATCTTGCTCAGAGGATGTTTCTGAAGATTATGTAGATTTACCTGATTTAGAAAATCGTTTGCTAGCAGGAGGTGATACTACTATATTTTTAACCTCTAGCAATGCATTTAGTACTCCTGCAGCTAATTTAAACGGAAGTGATTTAGATATGCATCTAGATGGTGATTTTCAGTTTGAAGCTGCGTTTGTAACAGCTCCAGCAGATGTTAATGAAGGTATAGGTCCTATTTTTAATAATACATCTTGTATAAGCTGTCATCCTAAAGACGGAAGAGCTCCTTTTCCAGACAATTTAAATAGTTTAAGTGGTTTTTTTCTAAGATCCAGTATTCCTGGTCAAGATGTAAACGGAGGACCTGTTCCTGCTCCTGGTTTTGGGTTGCAAATACAAAATCAAGCTATTTTTGGTTATGAACCAGAAGCAAAGTTTCAGGTTAATTATACTACAATTGTTGAAACTTTGGCAGACGGAACAGAAATAACACTTCAAAAACCAGATTATACATTAATAGATACCTATGTTGCTGCACCAAGTAACATATTGTTATCTCCAAGACTCGCACCTCCTGTTTTTGGATTAGGTTTATTAGAGGCAATTCCAGAATCTGAAATTTTAATGTATCAGGATGTTGATGATATCGATCAAGATGGAATTTCAGGAAAAGCTAATTATGTGTTTGATGTTGTTTCTGGTACTACACAAATTGGTCGTTTTGGATGGAAAGCAAATACGGCAACTATTTTAGAACAATGTGCTGGAGCTTATCTACATGATATGGGAATTACAAACTCTTTGTTTTCACAAGAAACAGGCTTTGGGCAAACAAACGGAAGTGATGGGTTAGCAGATGATCCTGAATTGACCGAAGAAATTTTAAATCAAGTTGTTTTTTATTGTCAAACACTTGCAGTTCCTGCTCCAAGAGATATAGAAGATGATTCTGTTAGAAGAGGAGCACAACTTTTTGAAGACTTACAATGTGCTTCTTGTCATGTGCCAAGTATGACTACTTCTAGTAATACAATTTCAGCAATATCTAACCAAACTATTTATGCGTATTCAGATATGCTTTTACATGATATGGGAGAAGGTTTAGCAGATAACAGACCTGATTATTTAGCAAATGGTAGTGAGTGGAAAACAAGACCACTTTGGGGTATTGGTTTAACACAAGTAGTAAATGGACATACCGATTTTTTACATGACGGAAGAGCAAAAAATATAACAGAAGCTATATTGTGGCATGGAGGAGAAGCTGAAAACGCTAAGAGTATGTTTAAAGATTTAACAACAGACCAACGTGAAGACTTGCTAAATTTTGTAAACTCCCTTTAACTTTAAAGGGTTTTATAATCTAATAATTTTTTTGGACCTTCTAATAACACACGAACTATTTTTAGTGTGCCATCTTCAGTTGTGGCAATTTGCCATTTAATTAATGAAATCTTACCTTTTTCAATTTCAATACCTGTAATACTTCTTGGGTGTACGCAGCTACCATCGTTAAAAAAAGGGATGTCACCAGGTTCGGGAAAACGTGGTCTATGGGTATGGCCAACAATAGTAATTAAGTTATTATTCTCTGAAATCCAATTTTTAGTTTTTCGTTCTACTTTTATTAATTCTTTGTAATTTTTTGCAGGACTTGTAGGGTCTGCAATTCCCATCACGTTTAAGGGTTTCCAAAGTACTCGAACTAAAAACCTACTCCATTTCCAAAAGGTATAATTCCACCAATCTGCTTGGTGACCATGTGTTAAAAAGACTTCTTGTTGGGTTTTGGTATGTTTTAAAATAATACCTTCATGGTAGGTTAAATCACAAAATAAGGCAACTTCTTCGCCAATTTTAGGGTCAAAATAAGTAGATAGGTTTCTTTTTACATATTCAGGGTCTCGATATACCATGTCATGGTTTCCCCAAATCATATGCAATCTGTTTTGTTCATGAAAAAGTTTCATGAGTTCATACACATTTTTATGAGCTTCTAAAATAGGTGTAAATGATAAGTTTTCCCAAAGTTCATCACCATCTCCAATTTCGGCATAGGTAAAACCTTCGGCATAGTAATGTTTTAAGGCGTGAAAATAAATGTTTCTGTTGTTTGCAAAATCATCTGCAAAACTATTATCACCACGATGGCAATCACTAAAAAAAATATATTTAGAATCATTATCAAAAGCTACAACTTTAGCTTCTTTATACGCTTTGTCTAATCGTTTTTTTGCTGAAAACATATAGTAAATGTAAACAAATTTTTAATAAAAAATGCTTCCCAATAATTGAGAAGCATTTTTGTGAATTTTAATTTTAAATAGGTTACACGCTGCTGTAATAATCAAACGTTGTTTAGTAATTTTGGTTACTATTTAAAGGCGTTTAAGCCAGTAACATCTAATCCTGTAATAAGTAAATGTATGTCGTGAGTACCTTCATAAGTAACCACACTTTCCAGGTTCATCATGTGTCTCATAATACTATATTCGCCACTAATTCCCATTCCTCCTAACATTTGTCTGGCATCACGTGCAATTTTTAAAGCCATATCTACATTATTTCTTTTAGCCATAGATATTTGTGCAGAAGTAGCGGTTCCGTTTTCACGCATTACACCAAGTCGCCAAGCTAATAATTGGGCTTTGGTAATTTCGGTAATCATTTCGGCTAATTTCTTTTGTTGTAATTGAAACTGCCCAATAGGTTTTCCAAATTGTAAACGTTCCTTACTGTAACGTAAAGCTGTATCATAACAATCCATAGCAGCACCAATAGCTCCCCAAGCAATACCAAAACGAGCAGAATCTAAACATCCTAAAGGAGCTCCAAGACCCGATTTGTTAGGTAGTAGGTTTTCTTTAGGTACTTTTACATTATCAAAAATTAATTCTCCAGTAGCAGAAGCTCTAAGGGACCATTTGTTATGAGTTTCTGGTGTGGTAAAGCCTTCCATACCGCGTTCTACCACTAAACCGTGAATACGTCCTTCTTCATTTTTAGCCCAAACTACAGCCACATTACAAAAAGGAGCATTTGAAATCCACATTTTTGCACCATTTAAAAGATAATGATCTCCCATATCTTTAAAATTGGTAACCATGCCACCAGGATTACTACCATGGTCTGGTTCTGTTAGTCCAAAACTACCAATCCATTCTCCAGACGCTAGTTTAGGTAAGTATTTATTGCGTTGTTCTTCGTTTCCATATTTCCAGATTGGGTACATCACTAAAGAAGATTGTACAGAAGCTGTACTACGTACTCCAGAGTCTCCTCGCTCTATCTCTTGCATGATTAAACCATAAGAAATTTGGTCTAAACCAGCACCACCATATTCAACCGGAATATAAGGTCCAAAAGCACCTATTTCTGCTAAACCTTTAACTATTTGTGTAGGAAATTCTGCTTTTTGAGCATACTCTTCAATAATTGGTGAAACATCACGTTTTACCCATTCTCTTGCTGCATCACGTACTAATCTGTGTTCTTCGGTAAGTAATTCGTCAAGGTTATAATAATCTGGTGCTTCGAATAAATCTGGTTTCATTCTAATTATGATATTTAAGGCTTCTAAATTTTGAGAATTAATCAAAATAGAAGGCGTTATTTTATAAGTTTAACAAAAGTAACGAAATCGTTTTCATTGCCAAATTTAAATATCACATTTTAAGATAAAAATCTTTGGTTAAATTTATGTAGTCTTCTGTATATTGGTGTCTTGTTGTTTCAATAATAAGAGCCTCTTTTTTTATTTCGCTTTCGCGGAAAGAAAATTCTAATAGGCTTCGTTTTATTTCTGAAGTAGGTGTTCCTTTTACGTGTAAAATTTTATTTGGAAATAATTTTACTTTTGAAGCTAATTCAATAAGTTTATGTTCTTCTTTAAACGGTATAATAACAGAAAAGATACCATCTTCAGCTAATAATGTAGCTACACTTTCTATTAAATGTTGCAAAGGCATGGCATCTTGAAACCTTGCTAAATCACGTTGGTTACTTTCTGTTTTAAAGTCTTCAGAATAAAAAGGAGGATTTGAAATAATAAGATCGTATTTGTCTTCAATTTCTTCGGTGAACTCTTCTAAAGACGCGTGGTAACAAAAGAGTCTGTCACTCCATGGTGCATTTTCAAAATTATCTACACATTGCTCATAAGCGGCATCGTCAATTTCTAAAGCATCTACTACTTGGGCAAAACAACGTTGTGCTAGCATAAGAGACAAAACACCAGTTCCTGCACCAATATCCAGAATTGCAAAAGGGTTTTGTTGTATAGATGTCCAAGCGCCAAGTAATACAGCATCTGTACCAATTTTCATGGCACATTGATCTTGATTTACTTCAAATTCTTTAAATTGAAAGGGTTTGTTCATAAGAGTAAAAGTCCTTCCTTTTGTGAAGGAGTTAGATGGGCTTATTCTTCTAAGTATAAATCAATCAATCCTTCAGGCGTTTCTACAAGAATTACCTTGTTTTTTTTATCTACTTTTTTAATAAAGTGATCATTCATTGGTATTAAAATTTCAATACCATCTCTATCTATTTCAAAAAGAGCTTGTGCAGTAGTATCGTTGACTCCTGTTATAGTACCTACATCACCAAAGTTTATATCTTTTACTGTAAAACCAATGATTTCATGAAAGTAAAATTTGTCATCCTCTAGTTTTGGCAAAAAGGATAATGGCAAATATAAATTGCTTTTTAGTATAGCATCTGCATCATCTTCTGTATCTACATCTTCAAATTTAATGCGCAGTAGTTCTGATTTATGTAATTGTGCATTTTCAATAAAAAAAGGAACCAAGTTACCTCTTAAATCTACAAAAACAGAATCTAACCCATCATAAATTTCTGGTTCATCTGTATCTAGTTTTACTAGAATTTCACCTTTAAAACTGTACTTTTTTACAATTTTACCTAGAAAAAAACAATCTTCTTTTTTCATTGAAAAATATAATTTTTCATTTCCGTATCAACGAAAATTTATTTGTAATTATTTAAAGCCTAATGGGATTCCCTTTGGCAAAGGAATAAAAAAAACTCCAACACAAAAGTATTGGAGTTTAAAAGTATAAAAAAATAATTTTCTATTCTTCTTCGTTAGATGCTTCTTCTGCAGGAGCATCTTCAGTAGTTTCTTCTACAACTGGAGTGTTTGCTGCAATTCTAGCTTCGTTTGCTGCTTTTTCAGCTGCAAAAGCTTTTGCTTTAGCTTCTTCTTCAGCTTTAGCTAAACCATCTGTTTTTGCTCCAACTTTACTTGCTTTTTCTTCTAACCAAGCAGTAAATTTAGCTTCTGCTTGCTCTTCTGTTAAAGCGCCTTTAGTTACTCCACCTTTTAAATGTTTTTTTAATAAAACACCTTTGTAAGATAAAATAGCTCTAGCTGTATCTGTTGGTTGAGCACCATTTTCTAACCATGTTACAGCGCCATCAACGTTTAAATCAATAGTTGCTGGGTTAGTGTTTGGATTGTAAGCACCTAATTTTTCTAGGTATTTACCATCTCTTTTCGCGCGAGCATCTGCTGCTACGATCCAGTAATAAGGTTTTCCTTTTTTACCGTGTCTTTGTAATCTAATTTTTACAGGCATAATAATTAATTCATTGAGGTTCTCGACCTCTGGTTATTAATAAGTGTGCAAAGATACTATAAATAATTTATATTCATCTTCTATTGTTAATCATTTTTTTATGCTATTTTTAGGCTCTCAAATTATATAAAAAATTATGAAAAAGTTATTTCTATTTATTGTTTCGGCTTTATTTATGGTAGGTTGTGGTGAAGACCTAGAATTTAATACACCAGCATTACAAGGTAAAAAAGATAGTGCCTTCTGGAGAGCAGATTATTACACTGCTGAAATTAATGGTAGTGGACAATTAATTATTAGTGGAGGAAGAGGAAGTGAGAGTATTGTTTTAAAAACGCAATCTGCAAGTGTTGGGTCTTATTTGCTTGGTGAAGGTAGCTCTAGTGAAGCTACTTTTGTTAGTACGCAAGATATAGCTTATTCTACCAATAATGAACCAGATCCAATTATACAAATATATCCTGCAGATGGTGAAATTGTAATAACGGATTATAGTGAGTCTGGTAATGCGGTTTCAGGAACGTTTTGGTTTAATGCTTTTTCAGAATCAGGTTTAAATAAAGTGAATTTTAGTCAAGGTGTTTTTTATGAAGTACCTATCTCTAGTGGTGGCTCTAGTGCTGTGGTTGTTTCTTGTGATGATGCTGTTGCTGCATCTGCTGCTGCTCTGTTAGTTTATCAAGCAACAGATGTTACTAGTTCAGATTATGCTTCTGTTTGTAGCGCGTATGAAGCGGCTTTAACACAACAAATTACTAGTTGTGGTGATGATACTGGTGTTTTACAAGGTATTATTGATGGACTTAATTGTGCAGATGGTACTGTGGTAACAGGAACTTGCCAAACTTGTTCAAGTAGTGTTGTTCCAGAAACAGAATATTGTGATAATCAAGACGGAACAATGACTGTTACCGTTACTGGTTTTCCGTCTAACACAGTAGATTTACAAGGTGTTTCTTTTGAAGATTATATTTCTGGATTAGAAACTTCAGGTATGACCTGCAATTAAAAAAAATATTCTTTTTAAAAAAAGCGCAATCTTACAGGTTGCGCTTTTTTTTGTTTAAAACTGTTTATAACTTTCCATCGCTGAACCCTCTTTTTTTCTTAATTTTAACCCTCTCATTTATTCTGAATAAAACACCTTTATGTACTTAATTTTTGATACTGAAACTACTGGTTTACCTAAACGTTGGGATGCTCCAATTACGGATACAGATAATTGGCCTCGATGTATACAAATAGCTTGGCAATTGCACGATGCTATGGGTAACTGTATTGAGCATCAGGATTATTTGGTGCAGCCAGAAGGGTTTAATATACCTTATGATGCAGAAAAAATTCATGGAATTTCTACAGAATTAGCACAAGAACAAGGTGTGCCTTTAGCTGAAGTTCTTGAAAAATTTAATGAAGCTTTAGGTAAAACCAAATTTGTAGTTGGGCAAAATGTAAAGTTTGACCTTAATATTATGGGAGCAGAGTTTGAACGTCAAGCTCTAGGTAATGTGCTACAAGAACTACCTGTTTTAGATACTTGTACTGAAGATACAGCAAACTTATGCCAAATTCCAGGAGGTAGATATGGTAAGTTTAAATTGCCAACCTTAACAGAATTACACCAGTTTTTGTTTGATGTGCCTTTTGGCGAAGCGCATAATGCAACAGCAGATGTTGAGGCTACAACGCGTTGCTTTTTTGAACTGATTAGAAGAGAGCAATACACCCAAGAACAGTTAGATGTAGCGCCAGATTATTTTCAGAATTTTACTAAAGAGAACCCGAAACCTATTCAGTTAATAGGGTTAAAGCATATTAATTTAAAGCAAGAGAGTGCTAAGATTAGTAAAAGAATACAAGAAGAGCAAACTAGTGACCTTTCTTCACAAGAAATAAAGCAAAATATTGCAAGTCTTGAAACAGTAGAATTTACCCATTTGCATAACCACTCGCAATTTTCGGTGTTACAGTCTACTATAAGCATACCTAAATTAGTGGCTTCTGCAGCAGAATATAACATGTCTGCAGTAGCGCTAACCGATCATGCTAATATGATGGGGGCTTTTCACTTTGTAAAAGCGGTAAATAACCATAATAAAACAGTACAGGCTAAAAACGCAGAAGCAATTGAAAAAGGAGAGCCTGCTACATTAAACGAAATGAAACCTATTATTGGTTGTGAGTTTTTTGTTTGTGAAAACCATTTAGATAAAACAAGAAAAGATAATGGGTATCAAATTATACTTATTGCAAAAAATAAAAACGGATACCACAATTTAGCTAAACTATCCTCACATGCCTTTGTAAATGGGTTTTACTATTTGCCTAGAATTGATAAAAAACTAATTGAAGAATATAAAGAAGACTTAATTTGCTTAACAGGAAACTTGTATGGAGAAGTACCAAGTAAAGTACTAAACGTAGGAGAAACGCAAGCAGAAGAAGCGCTATTATGGTGGAAAAATTTGTTTGGTGATGACCTCTATGTAGAGATAATGCGTCATAATCAAGAAGATGAAAATCGTGTAAATCCTGTACTTATTGATTTTGCTAAAAAGCATGATGTAAAACTGGTTGCCACTAACAATACTTATTATTGTAAAAAAGAAGATGCAAATGCTCATGATATTTTACTTTGTGTAAAAGATGGTGAAAAGCAAGCAACACCAATAGGAAGAGGAAGAGGCTACAGATACGGTTTACCAAATCAGGAATACTACTTTAAGTCTCCTGATGAAATGAAAGCCTTGTTTAAAGATGTTCCTGAAGCTATTTCAAACATTCAAGAAGTTGTAGATAAAGTAGAAGCATTTCAACTAGCTCGTGATGTATTATTGCCAGCCTTTGATATTCCTGAAGAGTTTGTTTTTGAAGAAGACAAAGTTGATAATGGTAAACGTGGGGAAAATAAATTTCTTAGACATTTAGTGTATGAAGGAGCTAAAGAACGTTATGGTCAAGAACTTTCAGAAGAAGTAGTAGATCGTTTAGATTTTGAACTTAGTGTTATTGAAAAAACAGGATATCCTGGATACTTTCTAATTGTAGAAGATTTTATTCGCGAAGCCAGAAATATGGATGTTTCTGTAGGTCCTGGTCGTGGTTCTGCAGCAGGTTCTGTAGCAGCATATTGTTTAAAAATCACCAATATAGATCCTTTAAAGTACAACCTGCTTTTTGAGCGTTTCTTGAATCCTGATCGTGTTAGTATGCCAGATATTGATATCGATTTTGATGATGAAGGTCGTGGTCGTGTAATGGATTATGTAATTGATAAATACGGAAGCAATCAAGTAGCACAGATTATTACTTATGGTACCATGGCTGCCAAATCTTCTATTCGCGATACTGCTCGTGTACTAGATTTACCATTATTTGATGCAGATAGAATTGCTAAGCTAATTCCAAATATGTCTAAACTAAACAAGATTTTTGGTTTAGATGAAAAAGAGTTAGGAAAGAAGTTTAGAGCCGAAGATTTAGAAAAAGTAAATGAGCTTTTAAATATTTCTGATGGTGATGATTTACAAGCAGAAACGGTAAACCTAGCAAGAACATTAGAGGGCTCTGTTCGTAATACAGGAATTCACGCATGTGGTGTTATTATTACACCAGATGATATCACTAAGTTTGTACCTGTTTCTGTAGCAAAAGATTCCGATTTATATGTTACACAGTTTGATAACTCGGTTGTTGAAGATGCTGGGCTGTTAAAAATGGACTTTTTAGGGTTAAAAACATTAACTCTAATAAAAGATACCGTTAAAATTGTAAAAGCAAAACACGATATTCTTTTAGATCCAGATAGTTTTCCACTAGATGACGAAAAAACATATGAGCTCTTTCAAAGAGGAGAAACAGTGGGAGTGTTTCAATATGAATCTCCAGGAATGCAAAAGCACCTTAAAGATTTAAAGCCAACGGTTTTTGAAGATTTAATTGCAATGAATGCACTCTATCGTCCTGGACCAATGGAGTATATTCCAAGTTTTGTTAGAAGAAAACATGGAGACGAAGAAATAGAATATGACCTTCCTGCAATGGAAGAATATTTAAAAGAAACCTACGGTATTACAGTATACCAAGAGCAGGTAATGCTTCTGTCGCAAAAACTAGCAGATTTTACCAAAGGTGAAGCCGATGTACTACGTAAGGCTATGGGTAAAAAACAAATTGCGGTTTTAGATAAAATGAAACCAAAATTTATAGCCCAAGCAGAAGCTAAAGGTCATGATGCTAAAAAATTAGAGAAAATCTGGAAAGACTGGGAAGCCTTTGCTAGTTATGCCTTTAATAAATCGCACTCTACCTGTTATGCATGGATTGCCTATCAAACCGCATATTTAAAAGCACACTATCCTGCAGAATATATGGCAGCTGTACTTTCTAATAATATGAACGATATTAAATCGGTTACCTTCTTTATGGAAGAATGTAAACGTATGAAACTTAATGTGCTTGGTCCAGACGTAAATGAAAGTTTTTACAAATTTTCGGTAAACCAAGATTATGCAGTACGTTTTGGTATGGGAGCCATTAAAGGTGTTGGTCATGGTGCTGTAAAAACCATTGTTGAAAATAGAAAAGACGGACCTTATAAATCTATTTTTGACTTAGCAAAACGAATAGATTTACGTGCAGCCAATAAAAAAGCATTCGAAAACTTAGCACTTGCAGGAGGATTTGATGGTTTTGGAGATACACACAGAGCACAATATTTTCATGATGAAGGTGATGGGGTTACCTTTCTTGAAAAAGCAGTTAAATATGGAGCAAAACACCAAGAAAATGAAAACTCGGCACAAGTAAGTCTCTTTGGCGAAGCTAGTGATGTTCAAATTGAAGAACCAATAGTGCCACCTTGTGAAGAATGGGGAACCATGGAAAAACTTGCACAAGAAAGAGAAGTAGTTGGTGTTTATATTTCTGGGCATCCTTTAGATGATTTTAAAACCGAAATGAAAACCTTTTGCAATGCAAACCTTGCATTATTTAATGATTTAGAAACCTATGTAAATAGAGAGCTTACTTTTGGTGGTGTAGTAACAGATGTACAACATAGAGTAAGTAAACAAGGTAAAGGTTGGGCTATGTTTACTATGGAAGATTATACAGATAGTTTTGAGTTTCGAATTTTTGGTGAAGAATATTTAAAATTCAGACACTTTTTAATGAAAAACAATTTTGTGTATACCAAAATATTTATTCGTGAAGGTTGGGTAAACAAAGATACAGGAAAGAAAAGCGATCCCAGAATGCAATTTAATAATTTTCAGCTCTTGCATGACGTGATGGATACCTATGCTAAAAAATTATCCATACAATTAAACATTAAAGAAATTGAAGCAGAAAAAATTCATGCTCTAAAACAATTGTTTAATATGCATCCAGGAAGTCAGGCTTTAAACTTTATCGTTTACGATAACGCAGAACAAATAAAATTACCAATGATAAGTAGAAGGCAAAAAATAAAAGTTAGCCAAGAACTACTAAATGAACTAGATAACCAGCAAGTTTTTTATAAATTAAATTAATATAATAGACTAAAACAATACGTCAATAAACAGAACAAATTGGCAGTTTGTAAGCTTTGGCAAAATTTTTGACTAATATTGCATATAAACAAGAAGTAAAATTCAATTAAAACATAAAATTATGGCATTAGAAATCACAGATGCAAACTTTGAAGAAACAGTATTAAAAAGCGACAAGCCAGTAATGGTAGACTTTTGGGCAGCTTGGTGTGGACCATGTAGAATGGTAGGACCAATCATTGACGAAATTAGCACAGATTACGATGGTAAAGCTGTAGTTGGTAAGTTAGATGTAGATGCTAACCAAGAATTTGCAGCAAAATACGGTGTGCGTAACATACCTACTGTTTTAGTTTTTCAAAACGGAGAAGTTGTAGGACGTCAAGTAGGAGTTGCTCCTAAAAAAGCATATTCAGATGCAATAGACGCGCTTTTGTAAAATAAAACCTAAAAGAAAAGATAAAAGGTTTGCTGTAATGGCAAACCTTTTTTAGTTTAGAGCTATTATAATTGGGGCGTTTTTTATTTTGCAGAAAAAGCAAAATAAAACCAGGCTTTCCGCTAAATCTTTTTTGAAAAAAACAAAAAAGGATATCGCTGCAATCCTTAACGCACTTCTAAGCAAAACATAAACATTGAATTTAAGAGATGAACTAAATAAAGCTGGAGGATTTAAAAACCTTGAATTGCTTGCCAAACAAGTGGTTGAAGGCTTTATTTCTGGTATGCATAAAAGTCCGTTTCATGGCTTTTCAGCAGAATTTGCAGAACATAAAATCTATAACCAAGGAGAGAGCACCAGACATATAGACTGGAAACTTTTTGCAAAAACAGACAAGCTATATACGAAACGCTATGATGACGAAACCAATTTACGTTGTCATCTTATTTTAGATAATAGTAGCTCTATGCACTATCCAGAAATGCAAAATTTTTCTATAGATCATTTAAATAAAATAGCATTCTCTGCTTTAGCATCTGCTTCTTTAATGCATATGTTAAAAAAGCAACGCGATGCTGTAGGATTAAGTATTTATAGTGATAACTATGATTTTTATGCACCAGAAAAAGGAAGCGAACGGCACCACCAAATGTTACTGCATCAATTAAGTGATGCCGTAATTACAAAAGCATTAAACAAAAAAACAGAAACCTACGACTATTTACATCTTATAGCAGAAAAAATTCACAGACGCTCATTAATATTCCTTTTTACAGATATGTTTCAGGCCAGTGAAGATGCAGAAAAACTCTTTGAGGCACTTAGGCATTTAAAACACAATAAACATGAGGTAGTGTTGTTTCATGTGTATGATAAGAACAAAGAACTAGACTTTAATTTTGATAATAAACCAAAACGTTTTGTAGATGTAGAAACAGGAGAACATATAAACCTCTATTCTGAAACCGTAAAAGACAATTATGAAAAGGCCGTTTCAGATTATTTTAAACAACTACGATTAAAATGTGGCCAATACCGAATTAAATATGTTGCAGCAGACATAAATAAAAATTTTGATAATATACTGACAACGTATATGATAGAGCGGCAAAAATTTATTTAACAAAAATATTTTAAAAAAAACTCAAAAAAACTTGTGAGATATTAAATAAGGTGTGTATATTTGCACTCGCAATAACGCAACGGTCTGGTAGTTCAGCTGGTTAGAATACCTGCCTGTCACGCAGGGGGTCGCGGGTTCGAGTCCCGTCCAGACCGCTAAAATTGCAAAAGCTCCGAGAGATTGGAGCTTTTTTTGGCAATAAAATTTAGTTGTGTTGTTTGATAGATGTTAAAGTCTATCAATGGTTTAAGTAGTTAAACCGATGGAAAGCTTTCCTTTTTTCTGTGAAGAAAATTGTGAAGCTTTTTTGTTTTTAGACCTTTTTTGAAGTGTATTCTTACAGCTAATGTGCTTTATATTTGGTAGTTATGTATTTAAATTATACCTTTAATCGGTAAAAAACGTGTTTAATCGTGTTTTTTAATATGTTGATTCGGATTTATGTTGTTGATAATCAATTGGTTGTAGTTTTAATCCATTTTATTTATTCCCTCAATAAATTCAAAATAGGCTAAAAGTCTGTTTTGTTATTATAGCAAATTTTCTATTTATTCTACTATAAACATAAATACGTGTAAATAGTTTAACTAAAAATAATATTAACTATAAATTTAAATAAAATGAAATCCCTAAAAATTACCTTATTAGTAGCTGTAGTATGTGCAATATTTGCATCTTTAACACCACAACAAAATCCAACTGAAGAAAAAGATAAGAATGATCAAACCATTGTGAAAGTTACCTTTAAAAAAGAAAAGAAAGGAATAAAAATACCACAACAAGGTTAAAAAATACCATAATAAAAAAAGCGTTTCCAAGAATATTGAAACGCTTTTTTTTTATTTTACTTATCTAAGTTTTTTTAAATTATATTTAATGAAAAATTATAAATTTGATTTATAATATGATAAAATCATTAAATAAATTACTTCCTTTAGTAATACTCTGTCTTATTAGCTCTAGTTTGTTTGCGCAAAATAAAGCGTTAGATAGTATCCTTACTTTACGTAGTCTTGCTAATGATAATAACACCCAGTTAGCACAACGTTTTGAATACGCTAGAAAGGCTATTAAAATGTCTACTAAGCTATCTCAAGATTCTACTTTGTTAGCTAGTAAAAGAGTGCTTTCTTATTTGTTTCTTATTCAGGGAGACTATGACTCGGTATTTAAAATTAACCATGAAAATGTAAAATTGGCAAAAAAAGTTAAAGACACTTTTGCTATTGCTAATGCAGAGAACATACTAGGGCTATATCATCATATTTATGAAGCACACGATAGTGCTTACTTCTACTATTTTAAAGCAGTTAAATTGTTTGAAGTATTACAAAACATAAAAAGTCAAGGTGAAGTATTAGCTAATATGGCAGATATACAAGAAACCGAAAGAGATTATATAGGCTGTGAAAGTAATGCTATCAAATCTATTGCACTAATAGAGCAGCTGCCAGAAAATGATTATAATCTTGAAACTTTATGGAACGCTAATAATTTAATTGCCATTGTTTCTGCAGAATTAGAACAATATGATAAAGCTTTAGAGTATTATGATAAGACGCTTGACATTTGTAATAGAATGGAAGACTCTTATGAAAAAACATTGTTTTCTAATATAAATATAGCTGCATTATATAGAAGAAAAGGAGATTATGTTACTGCAGAGCGACTTTATAAAAAACTTTATGAAGATGCGTCTATTCTAGATTTTGACCCAACTTCATATTCTATTATTTTATCCGGATTGGCACATGCAAAATTTAAAAATAATACAGCTAGTGCACCTGAAATTAAATCACTATTTAATAAAGCCTACCAAATAAGTGAAAAAGAAGACGATGAGGTAGGGCTTTTGTCTATTAGTATGGATATGGCAGATTTTTATTTTGAAACCAAAAATAAAGATAGCGCTAGGCATTATGTAGATAAGGCATATGCAATAGGAAAGGATTTAGTAGCCAATGAAACCATATTAGAAGCTCTTTTGCTAAAGTCTAAAATAGAGACAGGAGAACAAGCAACAAGTAGTTTAAATGCTTACATTAAATTAAGCGATAGTTTACAAAAAGCAGAACGATCTATACGAAATAAGTTTGCTAGAATTGATTATGAAACAGACCAAATAAGGGCAGAAAAAGAAAAAGTATCTAAAGAAAGGTTCTTGTTTTTATTGCTTTCTATAGGTTTGTTTGTTACACTAGCATTAATATATATAATTTTTACGCAAATCTCTAAAAACAAAGAATTAACCTTTAAACAGCAACAACAAGAGACAAATGAAGAAATCTATAATTTGATGCTATCTCAGCAAAACAAAATAGATGAAGCTAGAAGTACAGAAAAAAGAAGAATTTCTGAAGAACTTCATGATGGTATTTTAGGAAGGCTTTTTGGTACCAGATTAAGTTTAGATAGTTTAAACAATAGTAATACTGAAGAAGCTATTCAATCTAGAGAAAGTTATATTGATGAGCTACAAGCTATAGAGCAGGAAATTAGAAAGGTGTCTCATGAGTTAAATACCGATTTTATTTCAAATTCTAGATTTATAGATATTGTAAAAACATTATTAGAAACACAAACAAAAGCATATCAATTAGAGTATAAGCTTAAAAATGACGATTCTATACATTGGGATGCTATAACCAATAAAACCAAAATTCATATTTATAGAATTCTGCAAGAATCGCTTCAAAATATATATAAGCATGCTAAAGCTTCCAAAGTAGAAATTAGTTTTAGTATTAAAAAAAATGTAATTTGTCTAACGATTACAGATGATGGTTCTGGTTTTGAAATTAACAAATCTAAAAAAGGAATTGGTATTAAAAACATTACCTCAAGAGTAAAAGAAATTTTTGGAGAATTAAAAATTAAATCACAAATAAATAAAGGAACAAACATTACCATTAAAATTCCAATCTAGCCAAAAGACCTAACAAAATGCAAGAAACAATTAGAATATTAATGACAGATGATCATCCTATGATTATTGAAGGGTATCAAAACACATTATTAGCTACAAAAAAGGAAACACAAGAATTACAAATTGATATTGCAAATACCTGTGACCAATCTATGCAATTAATGCAAAAGTCTATTGAGGAAGAAAATCCTTATGATGTGCTATTTATGGATATAAGCTTGCCACCTTCAGCAGATGAAACAATAACTTCTGGCGAAGATCTTTCTAAATATGCAAGAGAAATTTTACCAGAAGCAAAAATAGTTATTCTTACCATGTTTAATGAGCCTTATAGAATACATAATATCATTAAAGAAATTAAACCTGAAGGTTTTGTTGTTAAAAGTGATTTAACATCAAGAGAACTTGCTAGTGCGTTTCAGGCAGTAGTTAATAATCCACCATTTTATAGTACTACTGTGAGTAGGTTTTTAAGAGTAACTTTAGAATCTGAAATTGAAATTGATGATATAGACAGAAAAATTTTATACCTCTTATCTCAAGGTGTAAAAACAAAAAGTTTAACTAATCATTTGGGTGTTTCTACTAGCTCTATTGAAAAAAGAAAAAAGAATTTGAAAGAGGTTTTTTCTGTTTTAGATAGTCAAGATGAAACTCTATTAAATGAGGCTAGAAAAAAAGGATTTCTATAAAATAAGAGTGGTCTATGTTTTTATAAATAGTAGATTTAAAAAAAATCATTTTTTTTTACAGCTTTTAAACCCTTGAATAGCTTGAATAGTACAGTTTTATGGAAGTTTCTTTACGGAAAAACCGTAAGTGAGTTTTATAGATTATAACTATATTAGAGGTATCAACAAAAGCATAGTTAATTAATCCCCTCAAATTAAAATAAGTTGATTTATAGCATGTATTAAGCCTTATTATTTCATTTTTTATGAAACTATAAGGCTTTTTCTGTTTTATATAGTATTTAAAAAGCAAAAATAGATGCTTTATATTCCCAAAAAGTCATGATGAAGAAACCTAAATAAACTATGGCTACAATAAACTTTAAAAAGGTTCCTGTTAAAAAGCCTAAAAAAGAACCAAAAGCAGCTTTAATAGCAGTTTGAGAATCTGCTTTATTAATTAACTCCCCTACTAGCGCTCCAATAAAAGGCCATATTATTATACCAAAAGCACCAAATATTGGAAAAAATATAGAAATTAATAAACCTACAGTAGTACCAATCATACCCATTTTGCTACCACCAAATTTTTTAGTACCAAGTGCTGGTATTATATAATCTAAAGCAAAAACCAATAGAGCAACTACTAAAGTAACAACTAAAAACCAGGTGTCATTAGGTACAGCTTTGGTGAGATATAAAAGTAAAAGCCCAACCCAGCTCATTGGTGGGCCAGGAAGTATAGGGAGAAAACTACCTATAAGTCCAATAATTATAAAAAGGAAGCCTAAAAGAGCTAAAAATATATCCATACATTTTTTAATATAAGACGAAACTCATTTCATAATGTTACATTTTTTAACGCAAAATGCTATAGAAGTTAAATAATTAAATTTTACTAGAATGCTTTATAAGTATATTTCAACGAATAGAAATAAAAATAGAATGTTTTTGTTTTAAATAGTTGCAAATTAGTGTTTTGTTCGTTTTTATATGTCTTTGTAAAACCTCAAAAAAACTCAAACAAAATTTATTAAATCAGTATAAAAACAGCACTTTTTTATATATTTAACTTAAACCAAATTCATTTTTTTAACTTTGAAGCCAAAACCATAAATAGTCCTTTTTTTTATCCATTCATTTTTAAAATTGATAAAAAGTAGTGTTGCTTTTAAAAGATTAATAAGTTTATAAGAGGTATTCTAATCTGTTTGTTATAAACAAGTAAGGATTTTAAATATAAAATTGTACATTTCGGTTTCTTAATAATAGTATGCATAGAATTTTTATTTTTTTTATTCTTATAAGTTTCACTTCGTGTAGCTATTTTAATGTGAAGAAAACATCTTCAGAAGCTATTCTTGAAGAAGAGCTACAAGCATTTAATTGGAATGAAGTAGATGTTTACCCAAGTTTTGAAACTTGTGATTTGTTATTAGATAATGCTGGTAAGAAAAAGTGTTTTCAAACCACAATAACCAATACTATTTATAAAACCTTGTCTTCAGAAAAAATAGTAGTAACTCAAGACATTCAAGATACGGTTAAGGTGCGTTTTCAAATCTCAGAAAAAGGAGAACTACAACTAGTAGATGCAGAAATAGATTCTGTTACCATGGCAGAAATACCAAATCTTGAAATCTTACTACATCAAGGTTTAATTTTTTTGCCCAAAATATATCCAGCTATTAAAAGAGGGCAACAAGTAAAAACGCAATTTACTTTACCTATACGTATTGAAGTAAATTAGTCTGTTTAAGTTTTTTAAACTTGTTTTAAAGTGATTAAATAGTCTATCTAATCGCGAATTTTTTCATTAATCGTAAAATTTCTACGTACAGCCAAACCAAAGAAACTAAAAGTCCCCAAGTGGCTAACCATTCTTTGTTTTTAGTTGCTTTGTTTTTTTGTCTTTCTATATATTGAAAATCTAAAAGAAGTGTAAGTGAGGCTACAATTGCAGCAATAATATTAAAAGCAATGGCTATAAGTGAGGTTCCACCAATAAAAGATTGAATTCCAAAAAAGCTTAAAATCCAGGAAATAATATAAACTAAAAATATACTGGCAGCAGCAGTAATAATAATGCTTTTTAGTTTTTGTGTTACTACTATAATTCTGGTTTGGTACAAAAAAAGTATCGTAAAAAAGGTAATAATAGTAACGCCAATGGCTTGGTATGGCATATTGGGGAATTTGGCATGCGCAAAACTACTTATTCCACCTAAAAAACAGCCCTTAGCAATAGCGTAAACAGGTACTAAAAAAGGAGCCCAATTGTTTTTGTAAGAGATAACTATGCTAATTAGTATAGAAGAAATGATGCCTCCATATAAAAACCATTCTATGTCGTATCCTACGCTATATAGTTTCCAGATGCCTACAGTAATTGCAGCAATTATAGCAATGCATAAAAGCGATTTAAAAATGATGCCTGTAACTGTCATTTTTGCGGCAGATGATTTTCTGTCATTCCAAAAATAATCTGTAAAAGCTGGGTTTGAAGTTTTGTTTAACCGCATTATAAATTCATCTTATAACCAACAGCAAAATCTATTGGAAAATTGCCTTGGTTATCAATAAAAATAGAGAATAATTCATTGTAAGCAAAAGTTATAAAGCCGTTTTCACAAACTTTAATATCAGTACCTAAGCCAAAAATAAAAGGAGCATCAAAAACACCACCACTATCATTTTCTGTATTGGTAATGGTATAGGTTGCAAATTTCACATTGGCATATATATTAAAATTAGATTGGTTAATAAATCTATACCTATAACCTAGTGCTATTTGTGTAGCAGCATATTTAAAATCTTTATGCTCTGCTGCATGTCTTACGCCAATAAAACCTGCGTGTCTTGGCATGATTTTAGAACCAAAAAACTCGAGTTCTGCACCAAATAAAGCAGTAGTTTTATTGTCAGGGTTTTCTACAAAAGGGTTGTTGGTTACACCTCCAAAAACACCAATTCTGGTCTTTATTTTTACTCTTTCTGTTTGCTTGTAATTAGCGTCTTGTGAAGCATTGTATAAATCAAAAAAAGATCTTAAACTAGGTAGTGTTAGGTTTACCTTTTTGGTAGGTATGCTATTGTTGCTTACTGTGTTTAAAACCGTTTTATATTCTTCTTGGTATTTGTTGTTGCTATCTTTAGTATTTACAAGTTCTATAATTGTATTGTCTGTAGTTTTAACAAAATACCTGAATTGGCTGTCAATGGTGTTCCAAAGTAAATCTAAATCACCCTCTATTTCTGTTTTAAGCGTTAGTTCTTCATTGTTTATCGTGTAGGTATTTTGAGCTATAGCAGAAGTGCTCATGAAAATAATACAAAGTAAAAGTAATAGTTTTTTCATGTTATATTTTTAAGAAGGTTCTTGTAAAACTACAAAATTTAAAACGGAATTACCATTATTTTTTAAATGCTCTTCCTTTCCATTTATAATTAGTAAACACCGAAACAAAAACCACATAAATACTAAAAAATGGATACAAAATACAGCTAAATAAAAAAGAAGATAAAAAAGCTTCTTGTTTATAAAAACGAACGGTTTTAAACACTAATAAAAAGTCTATACTACATTTTATTAAAAAAAGATAGATAAAAAAATTAAAGTTAATAATACCAGTAATACTTAAAATTAATGCGCAAATTATAGAAGCATTGGTAAGTAAAACTAACAAGCCAACCACTTTAGCAAAGCTGTTTTTGTAATTAGTAGATTTAGATGCCCAGCGTACGCGTTGCGCAATTAAATTGCTTATTGTTTTCTCTGCTTCTGTAGTTACAATAGTGTGTTGGCATTTTAAATAGTGTACTTTCTTAGCGTCTTGTTTTAATGCTTTTTCTAATAAAAAAATATCGTCACCACTAGCAATATTTGTATTGCCTTTAAAGCCTTTAACTGTGTTAAATAAGTCCTTTTTATAAGCTAGATTAGCACCATTGCATAAAAAGGGTTTTTGTATGCCAAAACCGCCAATGGTAGCTCCTTGAAGACTTAAAATATCTAGTAATTGAAAGCGTTTTAAAAAAGAGTTTACCTTGCTGTAAGTAACTGGAGCAACTATAAAATGGGTTTCGGTTTTTTGAATAAAAGCATCAAAACTGTCTAGCCAAAATTTAGGTAGTACACAGTCTGCATCTGTAGTAACTATCCAATTGTGGTTTGCAACTTGTATAGCAGAGGTTATGGCATCTTTTTTTGGAGAAAGGCTGTTACGTATGTTTTTAATAATACGTATATTACTTGAGGCAGATGCCGTTTTTTTTGTTGAAATATAATCTTTTATAATTGCAACCGAAGCGTCTTCAGAAGCATCATCTACTAAAATAATTTCAAACAAATGTTTTGGGTATTGTAACGTTTCTATAGATGCTAGAAGTTCGGGTAAATTTTCGGCTTCGTTTCTAAACGGAATTATAACAGAAAAGCCAGTTTTAGCTTCTACATCTTCTAATGTAAAGGACTTTACTTTTTCAAAACCAAAGGCTAAACTTCCTATTAAAACCAGGTAACTAATAATTATAGTAACAAAAACTAATAAGATCATGCCGTTTTGTTTTTTTGTGGTGTAAAGGTAAGTACATAATAGCTTCCTACTAGGCTTGGTAACACAAAATTTAAAATCCACATGAGCATTACAATACTTAAAATAGTGAATTCGTTTACTTGAACAGTTGTAAAAATATACACAGCTACGCTTCCTTTTATAATTACATCAAAAATAAAAATAGAAGGAATTACAGAAGCGAGTAAATACATGCTTGTAATTGCAACCATGGCATGAAAATAAGAAACTTCAACACCAAAAATGTCTAGTAAAAAGTAAAACTGAAATGAAAAAACCAGGTATCTTACAAGTGATAATAAAAAGGAGGAAACCTTGATTTTTATAGCCATATTTTTAATGAAATGGATTACTTTTTCTACAGAAAAACCTTTTATGGTAAAGTGTTTTTGCTTTAATCCTATAAACGATAAAATAGAAATTATAACCATAATAAATAAAAACCTGGATGCTTTAAAATTAGCAACATCTACATTGTATTCTACAACAAAAAAATACCAACCAACCATACCAAATAGGGTTGTAATACTCATTTGCATTAGGTTACCTAAAAGGTTTAATAGTACAATGCGTTTTCTGTAAATAGAAGTAAAATATAAAGCTTTTGCACCATAATCACCTATTCTGTTTGGTGTTAAAAGCGAAGCTGTTAAGGCTCCTAAGCTTTGTTTTGAGGCTTCATAAAAGGATATTGTTTTTATAGAAGAAACTAAAATTTGCCATTTTTTAATTTCAAATAACCAGTTAAATAGGCTTAAAAAAACTAAAAAAAGTGCATTTTTTAATGAAAAAACATGGTTTTTGGTTAAAAAAACAATGAATTCATTAAAATTTAAATCGCTATTTGTAGTTAGTTTATTGTAGATAAAATAAAAAGCACCAATTACAATGCTTAATTTAATAAGTACAAAAAAGAATTGATTAGTTTTGTAAGGTAGTGCTCTAAACATTTTGCGTTAAAATGCGCAAATTAAAACAATATTGCTATATGATTATGCGAATAAAAAAAAATAAGTATTCCTTATGCTTTTTACTACTAAGTTTTATGTCTTTTTCTGGTTTTTCGCAAACCGAAACTAGCACATGGAAAGCGCAATTTGCGGTAGGAATTAATAGTCCTAGTCAAAGCGCATTTGTAACTAATTTTGAGGCAAAACCTATTAATTTTCCAACGGTTCATATTGGCTTACAACGTATGTTTAGCAGAAATTTTGGAGCAAAATTAGATTATGGCTATAACCGAATTTCTAATGCAACAAATAGTGATTCTCCAGAATTTAAAGTCAATTATTCTAGAATTAATTTACAGGCTGTATATGATCTTGGTGGTTTAATTAGCGTGCCAAATAGTTATGCAATCATAGCACATGCAGGGCCAGGATATACCTTTGTAAAACCTTTAGGGATTTATACAGATAATAATACATCCTTTTTAAACGCGATGGCAGGATTAGAGTTTCATTACGGAATTTCGCAAGGGCTTTCGGTGTTTTTAGACACCTCTTATATTTATGCTTTTAGTAGCGATTATGATACCACTTTTGACGGATTTGGTACTTTTAACGGAAACCTTTTAACAGCAACCATAGGTGTTTCTATTTCTTTAAGCGGTTGTTACTATTGCCAATAATGAGCGAAGAAAGAATTATTTTAGGAATAGATCCAGGAACAACCATTATGGGGTTTGGACTCATTAGAGTGAAGAACAAAAAGATGGAATTCTTGCAATTGAATGAGTTAGATTTAAAAAAATATACAGACCATTATCTTAAACTAAAACTTATTTTTGAGCGTACTATCGAGTTAATAGATACACACCATCCAGACGAAATTGCTATTGAAGCACCTTTTTTTGGTAAAAACGTGCAAAGTATGTTAAAGCTTGGTAGAGCACAAGGAGTTGCTATGGCAGCAGGACTTTCAAGAGAAATACCAATTACAGAATACCTGCCAAAAAAGATAAAAATGGCAATTACAGGTAATGGAAACGCCAGCAAAGAGCAGGTTGCAAAAATGCTACAAAGTTTACTGGGTTTAAAAACCATACCTAAAAATTTAGATGCTACAGATGGCTTGGCAGCTGCAGTTTGTCATTTTTATAATTCTGGTAAAGTAACTGTTGGTAAAAGCTATTCTGGTTGGGATAGTTTTGTGAAACAGAATGCAGATCGGGTTAAGAAATAGTGTTTTTGTCATTGCTGTAAAAGCAGAAATCTACTTTAAAATAATATAAAAGTAAAATTCAAAAAAAATATAAATGTGATATAACACCTTTTAGCAAAACACTTATAGTTTTGAGCTTAGAAATTCTTGCAATTTTCAAGGCAGTTATAGTACACTTCATTTAAAAGAAAATTAAAAGTTTAATAATTCATAAAACAAACAATTATCTCAGGCATCTACATTCACATACCATTTTGCAAGCAAGCATGTCATTATTGCGATTTTCATTTTTCTACTTCCATGAAAAAGAAAGACGAGTTGGTACACGCATTAATTACAGAGCTTGCACTCCGTAAAAATGAGCTGAAAAATCAAGTAGTAGAAACTATTTATTTTGGAGGAGGAACACCATCGTTACTTACCAATAATGAACTGTTATTATTAATTAACACAGTGCACCAAAACTATAATGTATCTAAAAATACAGAGATTACACTTGAGGCAAATCCAGACGATTTAACCAAAGACAGGATTGTTCAATTGTCTAAAACACCAATCAACAGATTGAGTATTGGTGTGCAATCTTTTTTTGAAGATGATTTGCAAAGCATGAACAGAGCGCATCATGCAGAAGAGGCAGAAAAATGTCTTGAATATGCATCGCAATATTACAATAATATTACTATAGATCTTATTTATGGTATTCCTAATATGTCGCTTAAAAAATGGCAGGCTAACCTAGAAAAAGCATTTTCTTTTGGTGTAAATCATATTTCAAGCTACGCTTTAACTGTAGAACCTAAAACAGCCTTGGCTACTTTTATTGCAAAAGGAAACTATCCGCCAATAGATGAAGATTTGGCATTGCAACATTTTAATCATTTGGTAGCAGAAACCCAAAAGCAAGGTTTTGTACATTATGAAATTTCAAATTTTGGTAAACCTAACTTTTTCTCTAAACACAATACAAGCTACTGGCAAGGTAAAAGCTATATTGGTATTGGTCCTTCGGCACATTCGTTTAGTAAAACACAACGTAGTTGGAATGTAGCTAACAATACCAAATACATACAAAGTATACAAAATAAGCTGTTGCCAAATACTATAGAAACTTTAAGCCCGCAAGATCAATATAACGAGTATGTAATGACAGGCTTACGAACCATTTGGGGAGTTTCATTACAAAAAATAGAAACAAATTTTGGTATAGATTATAAATCTCATATATTAAAAGTATCTCAAAAATATATAGAAAGCGGTTTATTAAAAACCACTAGTTGTACTTCTGGTCTTATTGAAGAAACTTTTATAATAGCAACCCAAAAAGGAAAATTTTTGGTAGACGGAATAGCTTCCGAAATGTTTATTGTTTAAAACACTTGGTTTTTTTAGTGTATAAAGAGTCTTTACATGCAATTGAAGCTTTAAGGCCTTATATAAACAACTTCTTTTACTTATATTTGAAATAATAGAATTTTAGAAAATCTCTGAAAAAATTCAGTATTAATGATAGCAACTATAGAAACCAATTCTCAAAAATATAAAATAGATTTATCTAAACCTTTAGATATTTCTATTCCTTTAATAGCATCAAAAAACAACGTAAATGCTTGGTATTTAAAAGAACCAACGATAGAACCATTTCAAGATCAGGGCTGGACAGCAAGTGTAAAAGAAGGAGCATGTATCAATTTTAATAATATCTTTTTTAATCCGCATGCACATGGTACACATACAGAATGTGTTGGTCATATTACAGAAAAAGTACACTCTTTAAATAAAAATTTAAAAAAGTTTTTCTTTTTAGCAGAGGTAATAACGGTTGCTCCAGAAAAGCTAGGAGAAGATTTTGTGATTTCTAAAAAACAAATACAATTTGCTTTAGGAAACAAAAAAAGAAAAGCAGTAGTTATAAGAACTTTGCCAAATACAAATGAAAAATTATCTAGGCAATATTCACATACCAACCCTCCTTATTTGTTAGAAGAAGCTGCTACGTATTTAAAAACAAAAGGCGTAGACCACTTATTAATAGATTTACCAAGTGTTGATAAAGAAAAAGATGAAGGAGCGCTTTTAGCACACAATGCTTTTTGGAACACAAAAGGAAAAGGAAAAACACGCCTTAATGCAACCATTACAGAACTTATTTTTGTGCCAAATACGGTGGAAGATGGTACCTATTTTCTAAATTTACAAATAGCACCTTTTGAAAATGATGCTTCGCCAAGTAAGCCTATTTTATATGCGCTATTAAGCGATTAAGTTTTGGTATATAATTTGCTCAATAAAAAATAAACCAAGTAAATAAATGGAAGCATTTTTAGGAATTATCATAGGAGTTTTAGCTAGTTTAGGAGTAGTTACTTATGTTAAATCAATTAAAAAAAAGCAATTAGTAAACACACAATCTTTATTGCTTTTAGATAAAATTAAAACCGTTTGTAAATTTATAACTGTAGAAGGAGATTTTGCAGAAATTTACCATTATGAAGATGTAAAAGAACGTTTTTTAAAACTAGTTACCAGCAAAAAAAAGGCCTTGGTAGTAATTAATGCCAAAGCACATGTAGGTTATGACTTAAGTAAAATAGAACTAGAGTCAGATAAAGAAAACAAGAAAATTATAATCAAATATTTTCCGCAACCAGAAGTCCTTACCGTAGAAACCAACTTAAATTATTACGATAAAAAAGATGGGTATTTTAATAAATTTGAAGCTTCAGATTTAACAGGATTAAACCAAGAAGCCAAACAACATATTTTAGACAAAGTTCCAGAAAGTGGTTTAATAGAAGTAGCACAAAAAGAAGCCCTAGAAACAATTTTACTTATGGAAAATATTGTAGAAACCATTGGTTGGAAATTAGATTATTCGGCTTTAAAATTAGAAGAAAAAAAAGTCAAGCTAATTAAAGAGTAGGTTTTCATTTTTGTTGCAATTGAATATGGATATAGAACAGCTTCGCGAATATTGTTTACATAAAAAAGGAGTTACAGAGCATTTTCCTTTTGATGAAAACACGCTAGTATTTAAAGTACTTGGTAAAATGTACGCCTTAACTTCCTTAAAAAATTGGGAATCAGGTACGCCTTCTATTAATTTAAAATGCAATCCCGATTATGCACAAGAACTTCGTGCAACATATAAAAGTATAGCGCCAGGCTACCACATGAATAAAAAACACTGGAACACCGTACAATTATATCAAAGAGACTTGTCTTCAAAATTTATTTTTCAACTTATTGATCATTCTTATGATTTGGTAGTAAGAGGGTTAACCAAGAAACAGCGAGACTCTTTAATTTAATGAATGAATAGTATTACGTTTTCTTGCATTCAACAATTTATAAAGCATTTTATCGAACATATTAGGCTTGTTTAATAATAAGTCACATCTTTATAGTGATTAATAGCGCATTCCATTTTATAATTTTAATACTAATAAAATATGGCACTAGAAATCACAAATTCACTAAACACGTTTCAAGTAAAAGGAATACTTAATAAAACAAACGTAGAAAAATTTCAATCCCATTTTAAAAATATTTTTAATCAAACCAATGAGTTGGTTATAAATATTGACGAATTAAAAAGTATAGATCAAGAAGGTGTATGTGCTTTTGAAATGTTATACAAACAATCTTTAAAAACACACAAAGCTTTTTTTATTACAGGAATAGGAAGTAAAGAAATGTTTGACCACTTAAGGACTATTGACGCAGCTTAAAAGTAAATAATTGGCTATAGCACCAATTCATTTATTAATAAAAGAAAAATTATGAAACTCATTGTTACAAAAAATAATAATACATACAAAGTAAAAGGAAGTCTGGTTAAGACTAACGTGTCTCTTTTTAAAAAACAATTAAAAGATGCTTTTAGTAAAGCAGATGATGTTGTGCTAAACCTGCAAGAACTTGGTAATATAGATAACCAGGGAGTTGTTGCTATTGTACAATTACATAACGAGGCACTCACAAAAAACAAAAAATTATCTATTATAGGTTTAGGTAATGGTCAATTATCTAACCATTTTAATTCTAATCAAGTAGCTTAATACTGTTTCTTCTTGTTGCACTGTTATAATAAATGTATTTTTGTTTTTTCAAAAATATATTTATAATGAGTTTAGAAAGAGATTTACAAAAACGTAGTGGCTCACAATGTGAGTTGTGTGCTAATCCAGAAAATATTAGCGTTTATACAGTACTTCCTACAAAAAAAGGAGGGTTAGAAGAAAGCCTTATGGCTTGTAAAACCTGTATTGACCAAATAGAAAATCCAGATACTACAGACGCAAATCATTGGAGGTGTTTAAATGATAGTATGTGGAGTGAGCATGACGCTGTAAAGGTTGTAGCTTGGCGTATGCTTTCTCGTTTACGAGCAGAAGGCTGGCCACAAGATCTTTTAGACATGATGTACCTTGAAGAAGATACCTTAGAGTGGGCAAAAGCTACAGGTGAAGGTGAAGACGAGGCAGATAAATTAGTACATAGAGATGTAAATGGTGTGGTGCTAGAAACCGGAGATTCTGTAGTGCTTATAAAAGACCTTAAAGTAAAAGGGTCTAGTATGGTTGCTAAACAAGGTACAGCAGTAAGAAACATTCGTTTAGACCGTGATAACGAAACCTATATTGAAGGTAAAGTTGGCCCAACACAAATAGTTATTATTACAGAATACGTAAAGAAAATATAATATTTTGGCGTTTCCTTTTGTAATTTTTTAAGGAATAAAAAAACCTTAAAAAATTATAAAAGGTCAGGCTATTCACTATATCTTTTTTAAGAAAAATAAAAAAGGATGCCGTTGCTATCCTTAACGCAGCTGTATCATAGTAAACAAGCAATTGCAAAACCAACACACTTGTAAACATAGTAGCCTAACTATGCGTTGACCATTAGGTCAATGAAATTATAATTCGTTCTTTCGTTTTAGCCTTTACACTACATATTTATTAAAAGGTTCAAAAAAAACAGGTCTACATGATGTTGTTAGTTTTACTTAAAAACCAACAACACATTTAAACATACGCACACTATATTTAGTCTTACCAAATAAGACTTAAAAGACGTATCAATACAAAAACTACTTAATTTTTTTATCTATACAGAAGCATCTAATATGAGATACCAAACAATTCCCAATACTTTATTTCAAGAAAACAGAAGTCGCTTTACTTCAAAAATGAAACCCAATACCATTGCTATTCTTACCTCAAATGATGTCAAGCATAACAATGCCGATGATATTATGGCATTTACACAAAACAATGATTTGTTTTACCTATCAGGAATAGACCAAGAAGAAACCATTTTGGTATTATATCCAGATGCATATAAAAAAGAAAATAAAGCCATTTTATTTATAAAAGAAAGCACCGAGCAAGAAAAAATTTATGATGGCGAAAAATTAAGTAAACAACAAGCAACACAAATTTCAGGAATAGAACGTGTAGCTTCAACTTCAGATTTTGAAATGCTGCTACAATACATGGCTTTTGAAGCAGATGGCTTTTATCTTGGGCATAATGAACACCTTAAACGGGTTACAAAAGACCAAGAAACACAACAAGACAGAATGATACAATGGTGTAAACAAAAATATCCCTTACATCAATATTATAGAGCGGCAAAAATAACCAGAGATTTAAGGCCAATAAAAGCTAAAGAAGAAGTTGCGCTTATACAAAAAGCAGCAGACATAAGTGTTGCTGGTTTTAAAAGGGTTCTGCAAACAGTAGCACCAAATATTAAAGAGTATGCGCTAGAAGCAGAATTAACCTATAATTTAATAAAGTCTGGTGCAACAAGACATGCGTTTAAACCTATTGTAGCTTCCGGTAAAAATGCCTGTGCATTACATTATAACGCTAATGATGCTGTTTGCAAAGATGGCGAAATGGTTCTTATGGATTTTGGTGTTTGTTATGCAAACTATAATAGTGATACCACGCGTTGTTTTCCTGTAAACGGTACATTTAGCCCAAGACAAAAAGAAGTCTATAATGCTGTTTTGCATTGTTTAAAAGAAGGAAGCAAACTAATACAACCTGGTGTGTTTCCTGCAGATTACGAAAAAAGTATAGCAAGTTTAGTAGAAGCCGAATTAATAAAATTAGGTTTATTAGATGCGGAGGCAGTAAAAAATCAAGACCCAGAAAAACCATTATACAAAAAATACTTTATGCATGGTACAGCACACCATATGGGCTTAGATGTGCATGATGTAGGGCTTTATTCTCGTCCTTTTGAAATAGGAATGGTGCTTACCTGCGAGCCTGGAATTTATATTCCAGAAGAAGGTATAGGTTGCAGATTAGAAAATGATTATCTAATCACAGAAAACGGAAATATTAATTTAACAGCAGCAATGCCTATTGAAATAGAAGACATTGAAGCTTTAATACAAAATAAAAAATAATATGATAGGAATAGGAGGGTCAACAATAGAAGCCGAATTAGCGGCAATTAAACCAATAGCACATTTAGTGCCACCAATACAAAAAGAAGAGTTTCAGCAAAGAATGGATAAGGCATGTAAACTTATGCAAGAGCAAAACATACCAGCAATGTATTTAAATGCAGGCACCAATTTGTTTTACTTTACAGGAATGAAATGGAGTGCTAGCGAACGTATGGTTGGTGCTGTGTTATTTGCTAACGGAACACTAATTTATATCGCTCCAGAATTTGAAAAAGGAACTATTTATGAATTTATGCTTATAGATGGCGATATTAAAGGCTGGGAAGAGCATGAGTCTCCACACCAATTATTCGTATCTATTTTAAAAGAAAATGGTGTAACTTCTGGTAATGTAGCAATGGATGAAGCAACTCCTTTTTTTATTATAGATGGTATTAAAAACTGTCAAAACAATTATGAGTTAGTAAATGCCAAGCCCATTTCTGCAGGATGTAGAATGATAAAGTCGGAAGCAGAAATTGCTATCATGCAACATGCTATGAATATTACTTTAGAGGTACATAAGGCAGTAGCAAGAATATTATACGTAGGTATTTCTGCACAAGAAGTAACCAATTTTATTCATGAAGCACATAAAAAATACGGAGCAACCGCTGGGTCGTATTTCTGTATTGTACTGTTTGGTGTAGATTCTTCTTTTCCACATGGTGTAAAATCGCCTAAAAATTTAGAAGAAAACGATGTGGTATTGGTAGATACTGGTTGTATGGTACACGATTATATTTCAGATATTACTAGAACTTATGTTTTTGGGGAAGCAAATGAAGAACAAAAACGTTTTTGGAATATAGAAAAAGAAACCCAACAAGCAGCTTTTGATGCAGCGCAATTAGGAAACACTTGTGCAGATATAGATAATGCTTCTAGAGTGGTTCTTGAATCTCATGGATTAGGACCAGATTATACATTACCAGGATTACCACACAGAACAGGACATGGTATTGGCTTAGGTATTCATGAGTGGCCATATATTGTAAGCAATGATAAGACCGTTTTAAAAGAAGGTATGACCTTTAGTAATGAACCTATGATTTGTGTTCCAGATCAATTTGGAATTCGATTAGAAGATCATATTTATATGACTAAAGAGGGTCCTAAATGGTTTACAGAGCCTATGCATAGTATAGACAATCCTTTTGGATATACAGATGTATAAAGTGTTTGCTTTTTACAATTTTTTATAACTTATATATAAACAGACTAAGCTATTGTAACTTACAATATTTTAGTCTGTTTTGCATAAAAAGCTTCTTGTTGTTTTTGTATTAACTCGCGAGCCATTTTCTTTTTATATGCATAAAGAGCTTCTTCTTGAGCAAGGTCTTTATACACTTTATCATTAAGAGCATTATCTGCTTCAAGCATCCTTTTTTCCTGATATATTTGTTGTGTAGTCCAGGTTTTTACTTTGTGTTCTTGGTTTTCATACTTAAAATCGTACTCTCCTTTACTTGCTAATAGCTTTGCTATAATTGGCGAAGTTTCAATAGCTAAAAACAATAAAAAGATAAACAGACTAGGTAACCAAGGTAGTTTATTTAAGGCATTTATTCTTGCCATTAAGCCATCAAATCCATCAATAATAGGTTGTGTGCTTGCAACTTCTGTTTGGTAATCTAATTTAAGTTGTACAATTTCTTTTTCGGTTGCAGTAATTTTTTCTTTATTCGTGTTTTTTAGTTCTTGCAATTCTGCTAAAGCAGCATCGTGCTTATCGCGTTTTTCTTTGTAAACAGGTCCTTTGCCTAAAAGTTTTGTTCCAGCAGTTCCTTCGGCTTCATTAATGTAAATAGCGTACAAAGCATTCACTTCGGTTTCTTTGGTTTCTATTTCGGTTTGTAAGGCTGTAATGTTGTTTTCAAGTGCTTCCATTTTTGGAGTAAACTGTAATGCAATTTGATCTTGATTTGCTAGTGTAAGTTCGTTTTTTTGTTCTAAGAGTACCTGGTTTATTTCCTTTTCAAAAAGCTTTAATTCTAATGGTTTAGAAATCACTATTGCAATAATAATTGCCAATATGATTCTTGGTGATGCTTGGATAAATTCATCTTTAAAACGCTCTCTTTTCTTTATGGTAGAAACAATAAACCTATCTAAATTAAAAATAAGTAATCCCCAAATAACACCAAAAAACAGTGCCGAATACAAGGAGTCAAAAACGGTAAAAAGAGCATAGCTTGAGGCTATAAAAGCCATAACAGCTGTGAAGAAAACGGTAGCACCAATTCCTGCATATTTGTTTTGCTCGCCATTAGAGCAGTCTTTGAGAATGTTGGTGTCTGCCCCAGAGCAGATAATGAAAAATTGTTTTAACATGATTGATTGATTTGATTGATGATTAGACTATTAGAACGCGAAAAGCGGTTTTTTGTTACAGTTTTAATAAAAAAAAAGCCTCCGAATTTCGAGGCTTTAATTTTTAATTATAGTTTTTACAAATTTTAATCATCTATAGTTATTCCTTTTGTTGTTATATTAACTACAGAAATATCATTGTTTGTTTTGGTTGAAATGTTTAATTCTTTATTCGCTTTTAAAATTGCTATTGCTTCATCTGAAGTTATTTTTTTTCCTTCAAAATAAAAAATAGCGCCTTTTTTTTCCATATCAATAACATGATCTAGAGGAGATTTTGGAGGTGGTGGTGGCGGAATATTAGAAATTTCGCCTTGTAATACTTTAGGTGCTGCAGGAGGAGGAGGAATATCACTTACCTCACCTTTTTTAACCATAGGGGATTGTGAATAATTCTTATCGTTTTTAGCTACTAAATTAATTAGAATTGGTGGTAATTTATCGGTTTCCGTTTTTAAATTGAATAACTGAACCATCGTTCCAATTTTTAAATTATTTAATTGGTTTTTAGCTTCTTCATTTAAACTGTTTCCTATTATTTTTACAGTTGATTTACCTGCTATTTTAAAAAGAAAGCTTTCTATTTTTTGATTGGTAGTTGTTCCTAATATTAGATTTTCAATTCCTTTTTTAGATAGGTTTAATGTACTACCATCACATGTAATACCGTTAATAGTTGGCAATGTTTCTTGCTTTATATCTCCCTTTTTTAATTGTATTAAAATGTAAGCATCTAAAGTTTCTTTTTTTGTTTTGATATTCAAGATTTGAATGTCTTCATTTGACTTGTTTTCATTAAGAAAAGTAATCGCTTTTTTGTTTAAAAAATTACTATGAACCGATAGTGTTGGCTGGCCAGGAAATTTTACTTCAAAATAAATAACTTCATCTTCAGTAGTTGTGTTAAGTTTTAACTGTGTAAAATCTTTTTCAGAAAGTTCTATCTTACAGTTATTACAACCAATTTTATGATCATTAATGGTTGGTAATGTTTTCTTGGTTATTTCTGAAAATAGAGGTTCTTTTTCTTTCTCAACCTGTTTTTTAGTGCTAAAACTAAAAATAAGGATTCCTAAAAGAGGCAGTAGTAGTAAACTACGAAGCCAAAATGTTTGTTTAGATGTTTGTGTTTTCATAATTGTAAATCGTTTTTTGATGGATGAATAATTGATTGCGTGTTCTAAAGTGAGTTCTTGCTGGTTTGATGAGAACGATAGCAAGGTTTTTAGATAATTTGTACTTTCTATACCATGATTTAAAACGGCTTGATCTGCTAAAAATTCATGGTTTAATTTTATGTGTTTTTTTAAGAGGTAAACCAGAGGATGAAACCAAAATATAATTTGTAGTAACTCTATAAATAGTATATCTGCACTGTGCTTTTGTTGTGCATGTGTTTGTTCATGAAGCAAAACTTCTTCAGGTATTTTCTTATTTTTAAATGTTGTTTTATTTAAAAAAATATAACTAAAAAAAGTATGCGGAATTACAAGTTCTTTTAATAATACATGTGTGTAATTGGTAGATTTTTGTTTTGGGTTTCTTTTTATTTTTAATAGAATAGAAGTAAGATTGTAAATAAATCGTGTTAAAAATAAAAGTACTCCTATACCATAAATACTCCATAAAACCATAGGTGTATAGTTTGTTGTTTCTTTAATGGTTGGTTTTTTGGTTTTAGAAAAATCTGTTAGTTCTTGAAAATTGGCTATGGTATTTTGAGGCTCTATATACTCTATAACTGTTATAAACGGAATGCCTATAGAAATTACAATAACTGCTAATAGGTAGAAACGTTTAAATATATGGTTACTGGTTCTTTCTAAAAATACTTTATAAAAAGTAAGAAAGGCAAGTAAACATAGACTGGATTTTAATAGAGCGATTTCCATGACTATTTATTTTTTATTTCTTGGTCTATAATACTTCTTAAATCTTCTAATTCTTTTTTAGATAGATTGGTTTCTTTGGTAAAAAAGGAAGCGAATTGTGAACTGCTATTGTCAAAAAAATTCTTTATTAATCCGTTAACATGTTTAGAGAAATAATCTTTTTTCTTTACTAAAGGATAATATTCACGAGAATTGCCAAACAAGGTGTAGGCAATAAAACCTTTATCTGTCATACGTTTTAATAGCGTTGCAACGGTTGTGTTAGCTGGTTTTGGCTCTGGGTAGGCTTCTAGTAAATCTTTCATAAAAGCTTTTTCTAGTTTCCAAAGATGGTTCATTAAATCTTCTTCTGTTTTTGATAATTGCATCTCTACATATTTAGATTGTTCTCTACAAATGTAGAATAAAAATATCAATTCTACAAATGTAGAGGAGATAAAACAGTATAATTGTATTACCTTTACACTTAAATTATGCTATTTATTTTATGAAAAAGTTATCGTTTATTTTGGTATTCTTATTGTTTGCAAGCTCTTTGGTGCAGGCGCAATCTATTTCAGAAATTATAAATAAAATGGATTTAGATTCTTTGCAACTTACCTTAAGAGAGTTTTCTGGAGAGCAACCTACTACAATTAATGGAGACGAGGTTACAATAACCAATAGGGTGTATTCTAATAATGAACTTGCTGCAGATTATTTATATCAGAAATTAAATAACTTAAATAATATAACTGTTACCAACCAATTAATTAATGGGGAAACAGGAAGAAGAAACATTATTGCTACACAGTTAGGGAAAACAAATCCGGATAACATTTACATAATTTGTGCACATTATGATACTGTTGCAGATTATTGCGCAGATGATAACGCATCAGGAACAGCTACTGTTTTAGAGATAGCAAGAATTTTATCTACACAATGTTTAGATAATACTATTGTTTATGCTCTTTGGGATGAAGAGGAAATAGGTTTAGTAGGTGCTGGATACTATGCCAATCAAGCTGCTACAAATAATGACAATATTTTAGGTGTTTTAAATATTGACATGATGGGTTATGATGGAAATAATGATAATAACTTTGATATTGATGTTAGAGATGTTGCTAATTCTTTAACCATGAAAGATGATATTATCTCTATTTTAAATACTCCCGAATACGGTTTTACTTTAGAGGTTAACGTTGTAAATCCTGGTACTACTGCTAGTGATCATTCTCGCTTTTGGAATCAAGATTATTCTGCGGTATTGGTTGGTGAGTCTTGGGAAACAAATGACCAAACACCTTTTTACCATAGCTCAAGTGATACCTATAATACACTAAATTTTCCGTATTATTTTGAGCTTTCTAAGCTTATAATGGGGTATATGGTAACTAAAGCAGGACTTGTAAATGTTGATAATACCGTTACTCAGAGTACAAATACTTTAGTTGCTAATCAAGATGCTGTTTCTTACCAATGGGTGAATTGTGATACAAATACTGCTATTGCAGGAGCAACAAACCAAAGTTTTACACCAACCATAAATGGTACCTATGCTGTAGAAATTACTTCGGGTTCTTGTATTGAAAAAAGTGAATGTATTGTTTTTGATTCTCTTGGTTTACAGGAATTTGATGCAGCAGAGATTTTATTTTATCCTAACCCTGTACAAGAAAATTTGGTTGTAGAAATGTTTAACCAACAAGAAGATGTCGTGTTAGAACTGTATGATATTACTGGAAAATTGGTGCTAAGTGAAACTTCTTCAAAAAATAAAACAATTTTAAATTTAAGTGATTTAGCTAGTGGTGTTTATTTTTTAAAAGCAAATACAAGTACTAGATCTAGTCTTGCTAAAATACTTAAAGATTAAATAGTTTTTTTCTGCTTCGATCTAAAACTCTCTATTAAAACGGTAGCTATAATTAAAGAACCACCAATATAGGTGTTAAGAGTAGGTATTTCGTTTAAAAAAATGTAGGCCAATAGTATACCAAAAACAGGTTGTGTACTACTTATAATACTTGCTGTGCTTACTTTAAAATAGTTCAAACTTTTAATAAATAAAGTATGACCTATTGCTGTGGTTATAAGTGCAAGCATGATAACAAAAGGGTATTGTGTTTTGATGTTGCTGGTATCCATAAAAAACAATACAGGAGCAAGAACAATGGTAAGAATAAAAATTTGATACAGCATTAATGCAGTGCCATCATATTTTGCAACGTGCTGTTTTAAAATTAGGGTTCTAATGGCATAACAAAATGCAGAAAGAAGTCCTAATAAAACTCCCTTTACATGTGTGTTTTCTAAATTAAATTCTGGCGAAAGAATATAAAGGCCTAATAGTACTAGTGCTCCTAAAACAATATGCATGGGGTCGAACTTTACTTGTATAAACAAGGGTTCTAAAAGAGCAATTATTATTGGAAAGGTAAACAAGGAAAGCATGCCTAAGGCAACGTTAGATAATTTAAGCGCATAAAAATACGATATCCAATGTCCTCCCATAAAAAAAGCGCTTATAACAAAGGTAAGCATGTCTTTTTTAGAGTTTATTTTTAGGTTTACTTTTTTGTATTTACAATAAATAAAAAGAATAATAAGCGCTAAAGCGCTTCGCCACCAAACGATTACTTCTGTTGGCATGTCTATATATTTACCTAATACACCAGAGGTGCTAATAAGTAGTGTTGCAAACGTGAGCTCTAATAGGTGATTTACGTGATTGTTTTTCATGTAATGGTTAGGGTTGCTCTTGTGTTAGCGATTGAAATGACATCCTTTTTTTGCTTCCATATAAGGCAAAAAAAGATATAATGGAAAGCGCGACCACCTTTTGCTTACTTAAAAAAGCAAAAGGTGGTAACACCCAAATATTATTTATTTAGTTCTGTAAAATAGTGATAGAAGTAAGGAATGGTTTCTATACCTTTTAAGTAGTTCCAAACGCCAAAGTGTTCGTTTGGTGAGTGAATGGCATCACTATCTAAACCAAAGCCCATAAGTATGGTTTTGCTTTTTAATTCTTGCTCAAAAAGAGAAACAATAGGAATACTACCTCCACTACGTTGCGGAATTGGAGTTTTTCCAAAAGTATCTGCATAGGCTTTGCTAGCAGCTTGGTAGCCAACACTGTCAATTGGTGTTACATAACCTTGGCCTCCATGATGCGGTGTTACTTTTACTTTTACACCTTCTGGAGCAATACTTTCAAAGTGTTTTTTAAAGAGTTCTGTAATTTCTTTCCAGTCTTGGTTTGGTACTAAACGCATTGATATTTTTGCAAATGCTTGGCTTGCAATTACTGTTTTTGCGCCTTCACCTGTGTAACCTCCCCAAATTCCGTTTACGTCTAGGGTTGGTCTTATAGAGTTTCTCTCGTTAGTAGAGTAGCCCGCTTCACCATAAACGGCGTCTATATCTAATGCTTTTTTATAGTTATCAAGAGAGAATGGTGCTTTTGCCATTTCTGCTCTTTCTTCTTTACTTAGTTCTTCTACCTTATCATAAAAACCAGGAATAGTAATGTGGTTGTTTTCGTCGTGCAAAGAAGCAATCATTTTAGTTAGCACGTTTATTGGATTTGCTACGGCACCACCATATAAACCAGAGTGTAAATCTCTGTTTGGTCCTGTGATTTCTACTTCAACATAACTTAAACCACGTAATCCTGTGGTAATAGAAGGAACATCTGGAGCAATCATTCCTGTGTCTGAGATTAAAATAACATCATTACTTAGTTTTTCGTGATTTTCTTTTACAAAGTCAGAAAGGCTAGAACTACCCACTTCTTCTTCACCTTCTATCATGAATTTTACATTACATGGTAGTTGGTTGGTTTGGGTCATTAGCTCCATGGCTTTTACATGCATGTACATTTGCCCCTTGTCATCACAAGCACCACGAGCAAAAATAGCACCTTCTGGGTGTAGTTCTGTTTTTTTAATTACAGGCTCAAAAGGAGGAGAGTTCCATAAGTTAATAGGATCTGGTGGTTGCACATCATAATGACCATAAACAAGCACTGTTGGTAAGTTTTTATCTATAATTTTATCACCATATACAATAGGATATCCTTTAGTTTCACAAATTTCTACATTTTCACAACCCGCTTTTTCTAAACTAGCCTTTATGTGGTCTGCTGTTTTTAAAACATCGTTTTTGTATGCAGAATCTGCGCTAATTGACGGTATTTTAAGTAGTTCTGTCAATTCGTCTAAGAATCTGTCTTTATGTTGATCGATATATTTTTTAATATTTTGCATAATAAAATTTACGGTTTTTGTAAAAGTACAAAAAGTAAATAATTTTCTTTATTGAGATGTTATGAATATTCAAAGTATTGTTTATATTTGCAGTCCGAAATAATCGGAAAAGTTGCAGGCGTGGTGGAATTGGTAGACACGCTAGACTTAGGATCTAGTGCCGCGAGGTGTGAGAGTTCGAGTCTCTCCGCCTGTACAGACTAAAAAGCTTCTCTAATTAGAGAAGCTTTTTTTATGTAAATTACGTAGGTTTTTATCTTAAAAAATGCGATAATGATAAAGAAAAGGAATAAAAGCATTAATTTTGTTAAGTATTGCCTTTTTTTTAAGACTGAAAATATAATTTAAATTTTAAAACTCCCGTTAAATGCCAACCAAAAGAACAACTTTAGCATCTATTGCCCAAGCTTTAGAGATTTCTGTATCTACAGTTTCTAAAGCCCTTTCTAATAGTCCAGAAATTGGTGTTGAAACAAAAAAAAGAGTTTTAGAATATGCTAAAGCAAATAACTATACACCAAATAGTTTTGCTTCTAGTTTTAGAAAAGGAACTACTAGTACCATAGGTTTAATTATACCTAACATATTGAATCCGTTTTACGCAAAAGTATTAATAGGTGTAGAAAGTTATTTAGATGATAATGGTTACAAATTAATTACTTCTATTTCTAATGATTTTATAGAAAAGGAAACCAAAAATTTGTCTGTTATGTCTAGTGGTTTTGTTGACGGATTAATTATTTGCGTTTCTAAAGAAGCAGTAGAAAAAAAAGAGTATGCTCATATAAAACAATTAATTGATAATGGTACACCAGTAGTGCTTTTTGATAGAATTTGTGATGAGTTAATTTGTGATAAAGTGATTACAGATGATTATCAAGCTGCTTTTGATGCAACTGAATATTTAATAAAAGAAAGAAATTGTAAACATATTGTTATTACCTGTAAAACGAATACGTTACAGCATTTAGATTTAAGAAGACAAGGCTTTGAAAAAGCAATTGAAAAATACAAGTCGGATGTGAAATGTAAGGTTATAATAGACGATAGATCTAAGGGGTTAAAACAAAAATTGGCAGCTTTATTAAAAAGTGATCCTACTATTGATGGTGTTTTTGGACTAAATGAAAAAAGTGTTTTAAACGCCATTGTTTTAACAAATAAGTTACAAAAAAAGAATTGTAAGATTTCTATTGCTGGATTTTGTAATGATTTACAATCGAAGTATGACTCTTCACTTATTGTAATTAACCAAAATGCTAAAGAAATAGGTAAAGAGACTGCAAAACTTTTATTAGAAAGAATAAAAAGTAAAGATAACACTACTTTTCAAACCAAAACAATAGCTGTAGATCTTTAGAAAAAAGTAATAGTATAGTAACAGAATAAAAAAAAGCGCAATCCAAAAACTGGTTGCGCTTTTTTAATGTGAGAACATTATTTTAATTTTAGACTTAAAATTAAATTTTAACTAGTTTAGTGGTGCTTATTTGTCCTGACATATTTTTTATTTTTACTAGATATATACCTTTAGATAAATCTGAAACTGAAAAATTTGTGTTTTGTGTATAATCACCCGAAAACGTTTTTACAAGTTTTCCTGTAATATCAAATATTTTAAGATTAGAAATTTCTTTATTTATTTTAAAGGAATTATTTGTTGGGTTTGGAGCTAGAGAAACCAATTGCTCTTGTGAAAACTCTGAAGCACTTAGTGTAGTAGCATACACATATTCTGATGTTGGTTTCCAGTAAATATTTGCGTTTGCACTACCATTCCAATCATCTGCAAGATATATAGAATACCCTGTTATGTTTGTATTGTTTAAAGTTATAGCAAATGAATCAGCACCATCATTAATAGATACCAACATTGTTGTTGCAGTTTGTAAGGTAAATGTAAATTTAAAATCTGCATACGTTGTAGATCCGCTAATGGTAGAAACGTTTACAGTTCCTGCATTTGAAACCACTTCAATAGGGTCATAGCTACCGCCATTACCATTCATGTTTACTTGTACTGCATAGTTATTGTGTCTGTCTAACCATGTTGCAGTAGAAGTAGGGCTAGATAAAAGCGCAACACCTATTTGGCCATAAGCTCTAGTAGCGCTTAGTGTAATGGTAAAACTATCACCAATAGCCATAGTTGAAGCAGTTCCTCCTGGTAATCCAGTTTCTGTAAAGTTTCTAAAACCTACCACTTCTTTAGCGTCATAGTTAGCCCACATACCAAGGTTTTCTGTGCCATCATCATAGACTCCAGCACCATTGGCAACTATTTGATAGTTTTCTTGTCTTTGTGAGTAATTAACTGTTGTTTGTGCATTTAAGTACAGTGTTGTACATAAAAATAATAAAGTGTATATTTTTTTCATGATTTTATGTTTTTAGTTAAGAATAAGTCTTTTAGATACTGAAGCAGTATTGGATTCAATTTTTACTATATATAAACCTTGAGCTAATGAAGAAACATCAAAGCTGGTATTTTTTGAATACGAACCATAATACTCTTGTACTAGTTTTCCTGATACATCAAATATTTTTAGACTTGTTATGTCTTTATTTAATTGAAAAGAACTACTTGTAGGATTAGGGTATAATGATAAGGTAGATTCATATTCAAAAGCATCTGTACTTAATGTAGAGCTTTGGTTTCCAAAAATTCTAAACTGTCCTGCAGGAATAGTAATAGTTGTTGTTGCATTACTAATTGTAGTGTTTCCTGTTTCGTCCATTAAATCATACCAAGTGTTTGTAATACCAGAAGGAAAGCTCGTGTTAATAGTTTGAGAAACCACATCAAAGTTTGCTAATACTATAACATTTCTTAATGCCGTTGTAGGTATAGAGGTATCATAAATATCGATACGAGGTGTTAAATTTCCTGAAGTAATGGTGTAATCACCTTCAAAAACCGGTTCGTTTATTTTTAATTCATTAATTCTTGACCAATCGCTATAAATTTGACTTCTAATAGCATCAGATTCCCAGTTTTCTACCCATTGCGGTTGTGGTTTAGTATCTAATTTACAATCACCATCTGTGCCACTGGTATCATTTACGGTTCCGTTGTTACAGGTGAAAATGGAATTTTCCATACCCAATTCACCAAAATGCCAAATCATTTTAGGGCCAGGAATAGTTAAACTTACAGCGCCTAAAGCAGACATTCTAGATAAAGCAGTATTTAAATCTGTAACATTATGTGCGCTGTTAGATGCATTACCATATTGTAGGTTTTTGTACATTAAACGTTCTTCATCATGACTTTCTGCATAACCAACTAATCTAGGAGCATCAAAACCTCTATTAACATGTCCCATAGCATCAATGTTATTATCAGAATTATAACCCATTGTTAATTGGTTATATGGTTCTGTTAATTTTCCCCAAAGCATGATACCTTTAGCTACAGATTCATTAAGGCGGTAATTTGCCCATTCTGTTTCTTCTTGTGCGCTTCCGCCAAATCCTAAATGTTCAAAAATAACATAATGGGTTTCATCTAGTGACCAAGAATAATCTGCATATTCTTTTAGTATGGCAACACGGTCTGCTTGGTACGCATTGGTGTTTGTTTCACTACCTTCTGCATTTTGCGTAAATCCTTTGGTTAAATCCCAACGTAAGCCATCAATTTTAAACTCTTCTATCCAATGTTTTATTACACGCTCTGTGTAATATTGCGTATAGGTAGATTGGTGATTAAAATCTGAACCTACACTATAACTATGCATAGCTGTTGTGTTAAAATATGGGTTTTCTGTACTTGGTTCTCCCCAACCATCTCCATCTGCATCATCCATCCACATTCTGTTCATAGGGTTTCTACCAAAAGCATGGTTTAATGCAACGTCTAAAATTACAGCAATTCCGTTTTGGTGACATAAATCTATAAACTCTTTAAATTTTTCTTCAGTGCCATAAAATTTATCTAAAGCTAAATGAAAAGAGGTGTTATATCCCCAACTTTCATTGCCTTCAAATTCCATTACAGGCATTAATTGAATTGCATTTACATTTAGGTTTTTAAAATAATCTATTTTATCAATTAAATCCTGAAAGTTTCTATCTGCATCAAAATCTCTAATTAAAACTTCATAAATTACTAAATCTTCTTTTTTAGGTTTTTCAAAATCTGTTACTAGCCAGTTGTATTCATCTTGACCTGTTTGTAAAACTGTTACTTCAAATTCTTGACCTGCTGGGTATGCTGGTAAGTTAGGGTAAGTTGTCTCTGAAATCCAAGGATCATCAAAAGGAGATAAAACTAAGGTAGAAAAAGGGTCTGCAGTTTTTACCATTGTAGGAGAGTTCGTTATAGGAGATTGATCTACAACCCAATATTGATATGTTTCTATTTCATTAGGAGTTAAACCTGTTAATTCTAGCCAAAACTTATCGGAAGCTGTATCTTTTTTCATGGCATAACTAGCATCTGGATTCCAGTCATTAAAACTACCAGCTACATAAACAAAATCTTTGTTAGGTGCTTCTAAAACCAGTGTTGCAGTAGTGTTGCTTGTGTAGTTTATTCCGTTTTCTAATCCGCTAGGTATTGCTTGGTTTTGTGTATTATTTACTAAAATGCTAAAGTACTTACTAACTGTAGCACTTCCTTGCGTTACTATTAATTCGCAATTCAGGTTTTCTGTAATATTTGAAATGAAATAATTATAGAAAGAAGTAGTTGAAGTATTAATGGTTGTTCCGTTTGCTTTTAGTTCATAGTCGGCGTTTCCATTTGTATTTTGAGCTAATATTTGTGTATTAGCACCAGAATTTACAACAATAGTACTATTACTATCACTAGGATTTATCATAGTCACTTGAAAAGAACCTACTTCGATTGATAAATCTGTGGTTTGTTGTGTACCATCATCACTTCTTAAAACAATATTAATAGCAGTTATAGTGCCAGAATCACTATAGCTATAAAAGTTTCTAATGGTAGTAGTTAAATCTAGTTTGTATATGTTTCCAGATACAAGAGTTAAAGCTGGTTGAGAGGCGTTGTCTCCCCAACTACCAATAACGTTTTGCCAATCTGTACTGTCATCTATGGTGACACCAGTATGTGCATATATAGTACCTGTATAAGTATCTAAACCTGTTCCTGTTTTATCAAAAAGTAGTGTTGCAGAATCTGTGTCTTCGGGTGTTGTGCCTCCTTGCCAAGATAATTGAGCATAGCTGCTAAATACACTTAAGAGCAAGGTTAAAAGTAATAGTTTTTTCATTTTTTTGAATTTTAAAGTTGTGAAAAAATATAGGTATAACGTATAGTTGGTTAAAAAAGCCTATTTAGGTACAGAACTTAAATAGGCTTTAGAATTCATATAATTAAGGCAACTATATAGGTGGAGTTAATTTAATTCTTCTAAAATATAAGTTTGATTAAACAAGTCCATAGTAATTTTATAATTTCCAGTACTTGTATTCGTAATGATAATATTATCACCACCATTATCTAAAGTACCATCAGCTCCTGAATCCCCATAATTATTTGCCCAATCATTGTTTAATCTAAATTTTAATTGACCACCATCAATTAAGGTTACATAGGAAACATAGATGTCATTACCTGCAGGATACATTGGCCAGTCTGTTCCATCCCAACCATTAGGTGTAGCGTCACCAACTAGTCCCCAGATATCATCGGTTGTAGTTTCTAAGGTGTACTCTAGTGTGTTTAAGTTTAGCGTTGCATAATAGGTTCCAGCAGTTACAGGAATATCTGCTCCGCCGCCTTCTAATGTGTTATTTGCACCATCATCACCATAGTTTACAGTCCAATCATTGTTTTCTCTAAATTTTATTAAGCCATCTAATAGATATACATATCCCGAAAAAACACCTTCTACATCTGTTTTATATAAAGGAACATCTGGTCCATCCCAAGCATTAGGGGTAGCACTTCCTACAATTCCCCAAGGAGAACTTAAGTCTGAAAGCGCAGGGTAAGGGGTTACATTTAGTGTCACTGCTTCGGAATAAATACTTTTAAAAGGACTTAAAACAATCTCTACTTTAATTTGTACTTGAGATTCTTCATTAGGCGCAAGCTCTAGACCAATTAAAGGCGTGTTCAACTCTTGTACCGTAAATGTTTTTTCAAAAGGCATAGCAGCAGTAACGCTTTCTGCACTTGAGAAATCTCCATCTATGGTATCAATTAATACTTTATATGCATCTGGTGCTGCATCAAAACCATAATCTGGTTCTGACCAAGTTACAGTAAGTGCATCTAAATCTGCATTGGTTTCGTTTAAAACAACAGTACTTTCTGAAAGTGTTACTTCAGGAATACTAGTACTGTTTAGTACAACAGTTTCTGTATCATCACAACTTATAAATAAGCTTGTAACGCATAAGAAAAGGATTGATTTGTATAGTATATTTTTCATTTTAATAGTTATTAATACCCTTCGTTTTGAGAAAGGTTAGGGTTAACTGTTATAATACTTGTAGGTAAAGGAAATAAATTTCTGAAGGCAGAAACAGAAGTTCCTACAGGGTCATTTCCTTTAAAAGGCCACACATAAGTATCTGTTGTAAAATAATTGTAACGTATTAAGTCTGTACGTCTTTGCCCTTCCCAATATAATTCCTTAGATCTTTCATCTATAATGAAATCTAAAGTTAAATCGCTACTAGATATGTTTGCATTTGTACTGCCAGTAGCTCTTTCTATTAATTCATTTATTTTGTTTGCAGCCAAATTTAAATCACCACCACCACCTCTAAGAGCAGCTTCAGCATAGTTAAAATATATTTCTGCTAAACGTATTAAAGGAAAATCGGTATCTACAAAATCTCCAGCAGCATCACTACCTTGGTTACCAAAGCTGTCAATGTTTTTAAATTTAGTAACGGCATAACCATCTGTAAATTCAGAAATGTCTTCTATTTCTAGGTTTTGACCATCTGTGTAGAACATAGCACGTTGATCACTTGTAGGTGTAAAAGGTGTAATAGAATAAGTAAGAGCGTCTAAATCAAGAGTGATTTGGTAGGTTCCAGCGGTAACAGGAATATTTTCTCCACCAACTTCTAGTGAACCATCTGCTCCGTTATCTCCATAGTTATTACCCCAATCTTCATTAAATCTAAATTTTAAGAAACCATCGGTAAGTGTAGTATACAAAGTAAATTGGTTTGTACCTGTTTCATACATTTCTGTATCAGGACCTTCCCAACCATTAGGTGTTCCATCTCCAACGATTCCCCAATCTGATTGTGTTCCTAAATCTGCATTTAAATCGTCAAGGCTTATTTCTGGGAATTTTTCTACTAAAGCTTTAGTAGTTCTTAAGCCTCCCCAGCCACCATTAACGCCAAATTCTGTTGCATCCATAGATCCACCTATTGCAGCATGAACTAAAAAAGTTGTACCACCATAAGTTTGTGAAAATAATCCATCAAAATTTAATGTGAAGATAAATTCGTTTTGTGCGCCATTAGTATCATTATCTGCAAGAAATAATTCATCATATGCTGTTCCATTTCCATTAGCATCATTAGTATTAATAGCGTAAGTAGAATTAATTACGTTGTTAGAGTATGTAACACAATCTGTATAACGAGGTGTACCTGTATAAACCTCTGCATTTAAATATAATTTAGATAATAATGCCCAAGCAGCAACTTGATCTACTCTTCCGTATTCATTAGATCTACTAGGTTTTAAGTAGTCTTGAATCTCTAATAATTCTGTTTCTACAAAATCAAATAATTCTGCTCTTGATGCTTGTGTTGGTAAATCTGTTGTTACTTCTGTAACTAAAGGCACATTACCATATAAATCAATTAGGTTATAGTAAGCAAATGCTCTTAAAAAACGTGCTTCTGCAATAAAACTAGTAACTTCTTCGTCTTCAGGTAAAGCACTTGCGTTAGCAATAAAAGAATTACAAAAAGAAACTTCTTGTGCTAATCTATAGTACATTGCTTCTGTAAAGTCATTACTTCCCGACCAGTATTGACCATGTAAGTCTGGTAATCCTGCGTCTCCCCAACCAACAACTGCGTGATCTGTAGTTAATTCGTTTAAGTTAAAAAGCATTCTTGAATATTGCGAAAATCCTTCGTCAATATCAGATATATCTGCATCTCCAGCAGGTCCGTCTTGTCCTGTAAGTGCTAAGCTGGCATACAACTTGGCTAGTGCACCCTTAGCTTCAGTAGCATTTGCAAACACATCCTCTTCAGTAAAACTATCCGGATCTGTTGGTGACTGGTCTAATTCGTCATGACATGATACTAGTCCAAGCGCTAAAGTCATGATTATAATTAAGTTTTTAAATTCTATTTTCATTATTTCTATTTTTTATTAAAAATCAATGTTTACACCCATTACAAAAGATCTAGGTCTAGGGTAGAAATTATTATCTATACCTAAGTTTATTTCTGGATCTAAGCCGTCATAATCTGTTATGGTTAAAACGTTTTGAACAGAACCATATAATCTAAAAGTGGTGTTTTTTATCTTATTTAATGTATAGCCAATGGTAATATTGTCTAATTTAAAGAAGGATGCTTCTTCTACAAAATGATCACTTAAAGCCGTGTCTCCATCTATAGTAGTAAATCCTGTATTGTAATAATCGGAGTGAATGTTAGATAAGATATTGTTATTGGTTGCGTTTGCTAAAATTCCTCTGTTAGCAGCAACATCATTATACATATAGTTACCTAAGCTAGCTCTAGATTGTATAGATAGATCCCAACTTTTGTAGCTTACATTAGTGTTAAGCCCCATTAAAACATCTCCAAAAGGATCTTCTTTAATATATTTATCTTCATCATTAATCACGTCATCTCCATTTCTGTCTACAAATACACCTTCTAAAGGAGCTCCATTTTCATCATATACTTGTTCAAATACATAAAAACTATTAGCAGTTTCACCTTCTCTGTGTACTTGAGCATTGTTTCCTACACCTGTAGATATACCTCCTTGAGGTTGGTCTACATTTAATTTGGTAATTTCATTATCATTTAATGAGATATTGTAATTAACAGACCACTCAAAATCCTCTGTTCTAACAGGTATTAGGTTTAAATTAAATTCTAAACCTTTATTTACCATATTACCAATATTAGCATCTATACGATTTCCAAAGTTGGTAAATGGATCTACAAGAGAACTAGCAATAAGGTCTGTTGTTTCTTTTTTGTATGCATTAATAGAACCCGAAATACGTCTGTTTAAAAACGCATAATCTATACCTATGTTTAAGGTTTTACCAACTTCCCATCGTAAATCTGTATTAATAGGTTCTGGTCTGTAGGTTTGATAAAAGCTGCTACCAAATTGGTAATTTGCAGTATCTGTACTCCCTTGGTATCTTGTTAAGAACTGGTAATCTCCTAAACCGTTGATGTTTCCTATTTCTCCATAACCAACACGAAGTTTTAATTCGTTTAAGAACGAATCTTGCATAAAGTCTTCTTTATGAATGTTCCATGCTACAGCAGCAGATGGGAAATAGCCCCATTGATCGTCTGGGTTTAATTTAGAAGAAGCATCTGCACGTAAAGAAGCAGTAACATAATATTTACCATCATAATCGTAATTTGCTCTTCCAAAATAAGATAATAATACGTTTTCAGATGGATCATAGAATTCATATTGTACACCATCTTCTTCGTTCTCACTATCATAAGAATAGTTATCATATTCAAAAGATTGAAATACATGTCCTGCTGTTACTGTGATATTATGTACGTCTTTAATAGACTTATTATATGTTAAGTAAGCATCTAATAGTTTGTTATATGAGTTTTGAATATAGCTTGTTCTAGAACCATTAAAGGTTGCGTCTGAAATTGGTAAAAACTCAGAAGTTATTTTTCTTCCGTGGCTATTAGAGGTATCATATCCTAAGTTAACCGTTGCTGTTAAGTCTTCAAAGCCATGAATTTTATAATCAAATTTTGCGCTACCAACAAAACGTCTAACCTCAGATGTATCGTCTACTAAATCTAATAAAGCAACTGGGTTTACAGGAGCAAGACTATTTTGGTTTCCTGTTCCGTTGTCTAACCATGCAAAATAACCAGCATATTGTGAGTTTGCATCATATATAGATTGTGTTGGGTCAAAACTTACCGCACTACCAATAGCATCTCTATTAGCAAAAGTGTTTTCGGTATATACTGCTCTAGCATTTAACTGCACTTTTAAGTGGTCATCAAATAAAGAAGGGGTTAAGCTTATAGAACCTGTTGTACGTTGTAAATTATCACCTACTAAAATACCATCATGATCAGAATGTCCTAAAGAAGCTCTCATTGGTACTCCAAAAGCGCTACCTATTGCACTAAAATTATAGTCTTGACCAAAAGCTGTTGTGTAAATTTCATCTTGCCAATTGGTGTTTGCATTACCTAATAATGCAATTTCAGATGCAGAACCAATTTCATTTATTAAATCTCTAAATTGTCCAGATGAAAGTACATCAATATCATCTACAGGAGTGTAAACAGTTGTTTGTGCACTAAAATTATATTTAAACTCTTTGTCTTTTCCTTTTTTGGTAGTAATTAAAACAACACCATTAGCTGCTCTAGCACCATAAATTGCAGATGAAGACGCATCTTTTAAAACTACAAAAGTTTCAATATCATTAGGGTTAATAAAATTTAAAGGGTTTCTAGAACCACCTACTCCTGAATTATCTAAAGGAACTCCGTCTATTACATATAAAGGTTCTGTAGTTAAAGATAAAGATCCTGCGCCACGAATAGTAATATTTTGTCCATCACCAGGAGCTCCACTTCCAGAAGTTACATTTACACCTGCTACTTTACCACTAATTAAGGATTGTGCAGATACTATTGGGCCTTTGTTAAAATCATCACTTGTTACTAAATCTGTTGTTCCTGTTAAGTCAGATTTTTTAGCAGTACCATAACCAATAACAACTACTTCGTCAAGGCTTGAAGTATCTTCTACTAGGCTAATATTAATTATTTGTTGTCCATTATAAACAACCTCTTGAGGTAAAAAGCCTATGTATGAAAATACAATAACATCACCAGTATTTACCTTAACCTCATAATTTCCATCAAAATCAGTAGCAGTTCCTGTTGATGTGTTTTTTATAATCACATTCACACTAGGAAGTGGTAAAGAAGAAGATTGTTCACTTACTATTCCTTTTACTGTATTTTGTGCTATCATACACAAAGGGAAAACCAGTAGGAAAAACAGTAAACTATTTACTTTTGTTTTCATATAATATTTTAATTAATTATTAGTTTAATTTGTTATATTTTCACTTCTCGATGTTAAAACTATGTAAATTTTATGTAAAGTTTTAAATTGAAAAAAAGAAAACATTTACGCAAACGTTTTCGTGTTGAAAACTTTTTTAAAAGTGAGGGTTTTGTATTTAAAACATGTAAAAATTATTACTTTGGTAATTAAATAATACCTTTATTGCGCAATTAATAAATCTTATGAAACGAAAAGTAACCTTAAAACAGATAGCAAGAGAGTTAGATGTATCAATTTCTACAGTATCAAAAGCTTTAAGAAATAGTATTGAAATTAGCGAAGATACACGTCAAAAAGTACAAGCTTTTGCTAAACTTTATAATTACAGGCCTAATAATATTGCTCTTAGTTTAAAGAACAGAAAAACACAGACTATTGGTATTATTATACCAGAAATTGTACATCATTTTTTTTCAAAAGTAATTAGTGGTATTGAAGCCGTTGCTAATAAAAGAGGATACAATGTTATTGTAGGGTTGTCAAATGAATCATTTTCTAAAGAAGTTATAAATATGGAAATGCTAGCCAATGGTAGTATTGATGGCTTTATATTGTCTATTGCTAAAGAAACCCAACAACAGCAAGATTATCATCATTTCATTGAAACCATTAATCAAGGCATGCCAATTGTAATGTTTGATAGAGTTGTAAACGAAATAAAATGTGATAAAGTTATTGTAGATGATGCTGATGGTGCTAAGCTAGCAGTAAATAAACTAATTCAATGTGGTTGTAAAAACATAGCAATTGTTACTACAAAAGATTATGTTAGTGTAGGTAAATTAAGAACTCAAGGCTATTTAGAAGCTTTAGAAGACCATAAAATTAGTCCTAAATCTAGTTTAATTTTAAAGGTACATGACCAATTATTATCTGAAGATCATTTAGATTCTTTAGAATTAGAAATTGAGAATTTATTTAAAAACAATAAAAATATGGATGGTGTTTTTGCTGTAAATGAGTTATATGCAATTACGGCAATGAAGGTAGCTAGAAAACTTGGTTTAAAAATTCCTGAGGATATTCAAGTTATTGGTTTTACAGATGGTGTATTGTCTAAACACGCTGTTCCTGCTTTAACAACCGTTAGTCAGCATGGTAAAAAAATAGGTGAAAAAGCAGCTGAATTATTGATTAATAATTTAGAGAGAGAAGATGAAGAAGATGTTTATGAAACCGTAGTTATTGAAACAGAATTAATAGAGCGAGAATCTACCAAATAAAAAAATAACACTAAATATTTAAAAACTTTTATATCTTTACACCCAAATCAAAACTTATATTTTCATTTCTCACCAATAAGTTTTGATAAGTAAATAGCTTATCAGAATAGTATTCATTTTAAAACATACTATTAATGAAAAAGCGCGCATTAGGTTTTTGGGAAATCTGGAACATGAGTTTCGGTTTCTTAGGAATTCAATTCGGATTTGCACTACAAGGAGGCTTTATGTCTCGAATATTTCAAACCCTAGGAGCAGAAAAAGATGCCATTCCATTGCTATGGATTGCAGCACCTTTAACCGGTTTATTGGTACAACCAATAATTGGCTATTTAAGTGATAAAACTTGGAGTGCTAAATGGGGAAGAAGAAGACCTTATTTTCTAATAGGAGCCATTTTAAGCTCTCTAGCCTTGTTTTTTGTACCACATTCTCCAGCACTTTGGGTTGCCGCAGGATTTTTATGGATACTTGACGCATCTATAAATGTGTCTATGGAACCATTTAGAGCCTTAGTAGCAGATAAACTGCCAGAGTCACAACGTTCTTACGGTTTTGTTATTCAAACCTTAATTATAGGTATTGGTACTTGGGTGGCTAGTAACTTGCCTTGGTTGGTTTCTCAATTAGGAGTTAGTAATGAAGCAGCATCAGGTGTTGTGCCAATGTCTGTAAAAATAGCCTTTGCTATTGGTGCTTTTGTGTTTTTAGTAAGTATTTTATATACGGTGTTTACTACTACAGAATATCCTCCAGAAGATATGGAAGCCTTCAAAAAAGAAAAGGCTAAGAAAAACCAATTCATTCCAGATATTTTAAACAATATTGGTAACATGCCACTAACCATGAAAAAATTAGGTGTCATTCAATTCTTCTCATGGTTTGCTTTTTTTACTATGTGGAGTATGGCAAATCCAGCCCTTACAGAGCATGTGTTTAATACGCCAGCTCCTGTTGAAAGTGCTTACGATATGACAAATGCAGTACAAGCAGAAGCTTTTAATGTGGCTAATACAGCATTTCAAGAATCTTCAAACGCTGTTGGTTCTGCTATGGGAATCTACGGCTTATCTTCTATGGCATTTGCCCTTCTATTAACTTTTTATACTTCCAAAAGACGCATAAACAGAAAGTTTGTACACATGGCTTCTTTGGTTGTAGGAGGCTTAGGCTTTTTATTAATGAATTACACATCACCAGAAAACCTAAAATGGTGTTTTGTGTTAATAGGTTTTGCTTGGGGAAGCATTCTTTCTATGCCTTATGCCATGTTATCTAGTTCTGTAGACCCAAATAAAATGGGAATGTTCATGGGAATCTTTAATATGTTTATTGTAATTCCTCAAATTATTGCAGCTCTGGGAGGAATTAATTTTGTTTCAGGCTTATTAGGTGATGAAGCAATACATGCAATGACAATTGCAGGATTAAGTCTAATAATAGCAGGACTTTGCAATTTACTTATCACAAATAAAAACGCTATAACTTATCAAACCGAAGACATTTAAAATGAGTAAAAAAGGATTCATATTCGACCTAGATGGTGTCATTGTAGATACCGCAAAATATCACTTTTTAGCATGGAAAAAACTAGCAAATGGTATTGGTGTAGATTTTACCGAAACACAAAACGAACAACTTAAAGGCGTAAGTAGAGTAAAGTCTTTAGAAAAGATTTTAGCTTGGGGAAATAAGACCATTTTACAAGAGGAATTTAACCAGCTAATGGCCAAAAAAAACGAAGACTATTTAAGTTATATAGCAAAAATGGACGCATCAGAAATACTTCCAGATGTACCTAAAGTTTTAAGCTATTTAATAAAAGAAAAACAACCTATTTCCTTGGGTTCAGCAAGTAAAAACGCCAGAGAAATATTAAAAAAAGTAAACCTTTACCAACAATTTGATGCCATTGTAGATGGTAATGATGTTAGTAAAGCAAAACCAGATCCAGAAGTATTTTTAATAGCTGCAAAATTATTAAAAATCAAACCAGAAGATTGTATTGTTTTTGAAGATTCTGTAGCAGGAATTCAAGCAGCTAATGCAGCTAATATGATAAGTATTGGTGTTGGAGAAAAAGACGTATTACAAGAAGCAGATTATGTTTTTTCAGATTTTACAGAAATGGAAAACAGCTTCATTGAAGAATTAATAAATAGATAAGATAAGAATGTCACGATAAACAATATTACCATAAAACCATGTTTTAAAGTAATAGCTAAGCAAAAGCTTGACAAGTGACTTTCATTTTAAATAATAATATTTCCTTTAAAAAAAGGAGTGACAATATAAGATTACAATGAATTTAGATTATATAAAACCAGACAATTGGTCCATTATTGAAGAAGGCTTTAACGCAGATAATGTGAAGTCATCAGAAAGTATATTTAGTATCGGGAATGGTGCCATGGGACAACGTGCTAATTTTGAAGAGAAATATACAGGACCAACTTTTCAAGGAAGCTATATTGCAGGTGTATATTATCCAGATAAAACCAGAGTAGGTTGGTGGAAAAATGGCTATCCAGAGTATTTTGCTAAAGTATTAAACGCACCCAATTGGATTGGTATTAACATACAAATTAATGAAGAGCAACTAGATTTAAATACCTGTATTTCGGTTTCTAATTTTAGAAGAGAACTTAATATGAAAGAAGGTTGGTTGTCTAGATCATTTACTGCAACACTTCAAAATAAAGTGAAAGTTAAGGTCAAAACCACACGTTTTTTAAGTTTAGATTTAGATGAGGTTGGTGCAATTAATTACCAAGTAACACCTTTAAATGGTGATGCTCTTATTCAATTTCAACCATATTTAGATGCTGGTATTACTAATGAAGATACCAATTGGGACGATCAGTTTTGGGATACTTTACAAGTGACTTCAGAAAATGAACAAGCATTTATTGAAGCTAAAACCATGAAAACAAGTTTTCATACCTGTACTTTTATGGAGTCTTTAATTTTTATAAATAACCAAAAACAAGAGTTAAAACCAGAAGTAGATAAACAGTCTAATGCTATTGCTTTTACTTATAAAGTTCCTGTAAAGTCAGGTGAAACAGCTAGCATTCATAAATTTGCAGGATATACTGTAGACAGAAACCACGATAGAAATCAATTAGTTTCTGCAGCTAAAAAAGCTTTAGATACAGCTTTACAATTAGGTTTTGATGCACTTTTAGAGAACCAAAAAGAAGCCTGGTCTAAAATCTGGGAAATGTCAGACATTACCATAGATGGTGATGTAAAAGCACAACAAGGTATTCGTTTTAATATTTTTCAATTAAACCAAACCTATTTAGGAAAAGATTCAACCTTAAATATTGGACCAAAAGGTTTTACAGGCGAAAAATACGGAGGAAGTACCTATTGGGATACCGAAGCGTATTGCATACCTTTTTATATGGCTACCAAAGACCAAAAAGTAGCAAGAAGCTTATTAGAATATCGCTATAATCACTTAGAAAAAGCAATTGAAAATGCTCAGAAATTAGGCTTCAAAAACGGCGCAGCATTATACCCAATGGTAACCATGAATGGCGAAGAATGCCATAATGAGTGGGAAATTACTTTTGAAGAAATTCATAGAAACGGAGCCATCGCTTTTGCTATATTTAACTACTATCGTTACACAGGAGATTATAGTTATATTCCAGAAATGGGATTAGAAGTCCTTATTGGTATAGCAAGATTTTGGCAGCAACGTGCAACGTTTTCAGCAGATAAAAACAAATATGTTATTTTAGGGGTTACTGGTCCAAATGAATATGAAAATAACATCAATAACAATTGGTATACCAACTATTTAGCAAAATGGTGTATTAATTATGCATTAGAAAATATTGAAAAAGTAAACGAAGGGCATCACGATGATTATTTACGAATTGCAGGCAAAACAAAAATTTCACACGAAGAGCTAGATCACTGGAAAAAAGTAGCAGATAATATGTATTTTCCTTATTCTGAAAAACATCAAGTGTACTTACAACAAGATGGTTTTTTAGATAAAGAGTTAATTACGGTTGCAGATTTACCAAAAGAAGATAGACCAATTAACCAAAAATGGAGTTGGGATCGTATTTTGCGTTCGCCTTACATAAAACAAGCAGATACCTTACAAGGATTTTACTTTTTTGAAGACCAGTTTTCTACTCAGGAATTAAAACGTCATTTTGATTTTTATGAACCATTTACAGTTCACGAAAGTTCTCTTTCACCATGTGTACACAGTATTCAGGCCGCTAAATTAAATCAAATGGAGCAAGCGTATACCTTTTACTTGCGTACTTCTCGTTTAGATTTAGACGACTATAATAAAGAAGTAGAAGAAGGTTTACATATTACTTCTATGGCAGGAACTTGGATGAGTATTGTAGAAGGTTTTGGAGGTATGCGTGTTAAAAATGATATGCTACATTTTGAACCTCGTATTCCTAAAGAATGGCAAGCATATTCGTTTAAAGTGAATTTTAGAGACCAAATTTTAAAGGTAAATGTTTCGCAAACAGAAACTACTTTTGAGTTAGAAGGGCACAACGATTTAGATATTGTTGTTAATGAAAAAACAGTAACTGTTTCTTCAAATAATTCGGTAAAAGTTTAAATCAAACTATCTTAAACTGTCAGGTTTTAAGCCTGACAGTTTTAAAAAATCAATAAAAATGAAACAACTAAAACACATTTTAATTTTCACATGGATTATTATTAATGTGTCTTGTAATGAAAATTCAAAAACAAGAGTTTCAGAGGTTGTTACCAAAGTAAAAAACGATATTGAAAGAGTTGAACCGCCAAACTGGTGGGTTGGTTTTAAAAATACAGAAGTGCAATTGTTGGTGAAACATCCAAATATTTCAGATGCCAAACCAAGTATTCATTATGAAGGTGTTTCTATTACAAAAGTGCATAAAGCAGATAGTCCTAACTACTTGTTTTTAGATCTTAATATTTCAGAAAACACTAAAGCAGGACAATTCAATATTCATTTTAAATTTAATGAAGAAAAAGACCTTGTTCAAACTTACAAAGTAAAAGCGCGTGTAAAAGAAGCTTCAGATTATCAAGGTTTTGATAGTACAGATGCCATTTATCTAATCACTCCAGATCGTTTTGCAAATGGCGATACTTTTAATGATATAAACGAAAGTTTAAAGGAAAAAATCATCAACAGAGAAGATGATTATGCACGTCATGGTGGTGATTTACGAGGCATTATTCAGCATTTAGATTATATTGAAGATATGGGATTTACTCAAATTTGGCCTTGTCCTTTATTAACCAATAACATGCCAGAATCTTCATACCATGGTTATGCTATGACCGATTTTTACCAAGTAGATCCACGTTATGGAAGCTTAGAAGAATACCAAGAATTAGCGACAAAAGCGAAAGAAAAAGGTATAGGTTTAATCATGGACCAAGTGGCTAATCATTGTGGAAGCAATCATTGGTGGATGCAAGATTTACCTTTTAAAAATTGGGTGAACCAACAAGAAAGTTTTGAGAATAATACACCTTTAAATAACTCGAATCATAGACGTACAAGCAATCAAGATTTGTATGCTTCCAAGAGAGATAAAAAAGAAATGGCAGAAGGATGGTTTGTATCTGCAATGCCAGATTTAAATCAGCGTAATCCGTTTATGGCAAACTATATTATACAGAATAGTATTTGGTGGGTGGAAACGTTAAATCTTAGCGGAATTCGTCAAGACACCTATCCTTATCCTGATAAAACATTCATGTCTAATTGGGCTGGAGCCATCATGAACGAATATCCTAACTTTAGTATTGTTGGTGAAGAATGGAGTACCAATCCGTTGCTAATTGCGTATTGGCAAAATGGACATGAAAATAAGGGTGGTTACCAATCTAATTTAAAATCGACTATGGATTTTGCCATGCAAAAAAATATTGTTGATGCTTTCAATGAAGAAGAAAAATGGGATGCAGGACTTGTAAAAATATACGAAGGTTTAGCAAATGATTTTGCTTATGCATCACCAAAAGATATTTTGATTTTTCCAGACAATCATGATATGAGTCGCATTTTTACACAGTTAAAAGGCGATGTGATAAACACAAAAATGGCACTTAGTTATGTGCTTGCATTACCAAGAATTCCGCAAATATATTATGGTACAGAAATACTAATGAACGACTTTAAAAAACCTGGCGATCATGGTTTAATTCGTACCGATTTTCCAGGAGGTTGGCAAGGAGATACTGTTAATGCGTTTTCTGGTAAAGGTTTAACTGATGCGCAAAAAGATATGCAAAGCTTTCTTAAAAAAGTATTGCATTATAGAAAATCAAGTGATGCAATACACAATGGAAAAACCATTCATTTTGCACCATTTATGGGAACGTATTTCTTATTTAGAGTTATTGAAGGCGAAACCGTTGTTCATATTATTAATAAAAATAAAGAACCAATTACCATAGATTTAAAACGCTATGAAGAAATTGGTTTAAATGGTAAAACGTTAAAAAACATCATAACAGGCGAAACTTTTATTTGGCAAGACAAGATTGTTTTGCCTAAAAAAGGAAGCTTACTATTAACCACGAAAACAAATTAGATTGTCATTCCTGTGTAAACAGGAATCCACTTTGAATAATACAATTTTAAATGAAAAACATAATCTATATACTAATTTTCTTCATTGGTTTTCAATTATCAGCACAAGTCACAATAATTGTTGAAGCACTTCCAGAAGACACACCAAAAGACGCTTCCGTTTTTATTTCAGGTGATTTTGAAGGTTGGTCTGGAGGAAATAAAGACTACCAGTTACAACAAGTAAATGGCCAATATCAAATCACGCTACCTAAAACAGAACAACGTATTTTATTCAAGTTTACCTTAGGGAGTTGGGACACTTCAGAAAGTACCAACAAAGGGTTAAAAATAGACAACCGTATTTATAAATTTAATAAACCAAACGATACACTAAAAGTAAAAATAGCAGGTTGGAGCCATTTATTTGCTGTTGAAGAAGCATCTACTGCTTCTAAAAATGTAAGTGTTCTTTCTAAAACATTTCATATACCACAACTAAACAGAAAACGTCGCGTTTGGATGTATCTGCCAGCAGATTATAAAACGTCTAATGAAAGCTATCCTGTGGTTTATATGCACGATGGGCAAAATCTTTTTGATACTAAAACTTCTGGTTATGGCGAGTGGCAAGTAGATGAAATTTTAGATAAACTATTTAAAGATAACCTAAAACTTATTGTTGTTGGTATAGATCATGGTGACTCTAAACGCCTGGATGAATATTCGCCTTGGACACATCCAGAATATGGTGGTGGCGAAGGTGAAGCTTACGTAGATTTTATAGTAAATACATTAAAACCGTATATAGATGCTAATTTCAATACCAAAAAAAATAAGAGTAATACTGCTATTTTTGGTAGCTCTATGGGAGGATTAATTTCGCATTATGCCGCTTTAAAATATCCTGAAATTTTTGGTAAAGTAGGTGTGTATTCTCCTGCGTTTTGGTTTGCTCCACAAGTAAATACATTTACTAAACAGCATGCAAATATTAGCGATACTAAAATGTACTTTTTGGCAGGTGGTAAAGAAGGAACAAATACTTCGCGAACAGAAATAAGCCAAACCGTTACAGGCATGAATAGTATCATTTCTATTTTAAAAGATAATGGGTTTCCAGAAAAAAACATACTATCTAAAGTCGTTCCTGAAGGAAAACATAACGAAGCACTTTGGAGTACTAATTTTGAAGAATCCATTACTTGGTTGTTTGAAGATGCGATTCAAAAAAGAGAATATCAATCCGTTAAATTTAAAGATAATCAGCTAAAAATTCAAGTTTCAGATGGAAGCTATTCCATGCATTTTTACAGTCCTGAAATTATAGAAACTACATTTTTACCAACAGGTGAAACAGCGCTTCATAAAAAGTCGCATGCAGTGATTTTAAACAATGCTTTTTCTAAAGTTTCTTTTAAGGAAACAGAAAATGAAATTACTTTTCAATCTGAAAAATTAACAGTAAAAATCACGAAAACACCTTTTCATATTTCGTATTGGAAAGACGGAAAAGAAGTGACTTCTGTGAAAAATAGTTTTCAAAAAACAGACGATTTTGAAACCATTAGTTTTAACCTAAAACCAGAGGAAGTGTTATATGGTGGAGGCGCAAGAGCGTTAGGGATGAGTCGACGTGGCAATCGTTTAGAATTGTACAATAAAGCACATTATGGTTACGAAGATAGAAGTGAGTTAATGAATTACACGATGCCAATTGTGGTGTCTTCTAACAAGTATCTTATTCATTTTGATAATGCACCAATTGGCTTTTTAGATTTAGATAGCAAAGCAGATAACACACTAACGTATGAAACTATTTCTGGAAGAAAAACCTATCAAATTGTAGTTGGTGATTCTTGGTTAGATGTAACCAAAAATTTTACAAAACTTACAGGAAGACAACCCATGCCACCACGTTGGGCTTTAGGTAATTTTTCTAGCCGATTTGGTTATCATTCACAAGAGGAAGTAACAGCTACTGCTCAAAAATTTAGAGAGGAAAACATCCCGTTAGATGCGATAATTATTGACATTTTCTGGTTCGGAAAAACCATTCAAGGTACTATGGGGAATCTTGCTTTTGATCGCGATTCTTTTCCAAACCCAAAACAAATGCTAAAAGGTTTAAAAGACAATAATGTTAAAACCGTTTTAGTCACAGAACCTTTTGTACTAACCACATCAAGCCGTTGGGACGAAGCGGTAAAAGCAGATGTTTTGGCTAAAGACTCTATAGGAAATCCGTTTACTTACGATTTCTATTTTGGTAACACAGGATTGATAGATATTTTCAATCCAAAAGGAAAACAATGGTTTCAAAATATTTATAAAGACTTAGCCGATTTAGGGGTTTCTGGAGTTTGGGGAGATTTAGGAGAGCCAGAAGTGCATCCTGAAAATCTAATTCATGCCAAAGGTACAGCAGATGAGGTGCATAATATTTACGGTCACCATTGGGCAGAACTAGTACAAGAGATGTACACCCAAAATTTTCCAAATACAAGACCGTTTATTTTAATGCGTGCAGGAAGTTCGGGCTCACAACGTTTCGGGATGATACCTTGGTCTGGAGATGTCAATAGAACTTGGGGAGGATTGCAAAGTCAGCCAGAAATTGCGCTGCAAATGGGACTGCAAGGTTTGGCATATATGCATAGCGATTTAGGCGGATTTGCAGGTAATAATTTAGATGATGAGCTGTATGCGCGATGGTTACAATATGGCGTGTTTCAACCAATTTACAGACCACATGCACAAGAAGAAGTGCCTGCAGAACCTGTTTTTAGAAGTGATAAAGCGAAAGCCTTTGCAAAAGAGTCTATCGAATTACGTTACCAGTTACTACCTTATAATTACAATTTGGTGTTTGAAAATAACCAAACTGGTGCGCCTTTAATGCGAGCCTTGTTTTTTGAAGAGGAAGACAACAAAGACTTACAAACCAATGCATCTACCTACCTTTGGGGAAATGACTTTTTAGTAACACCAATTGTGAATGCAAATCAAACAGAAGCTGAGGTGTACTTTCCTAAAAACAGTAATTGGTTTGATTTTTATACCAATGAAAAAGTAGCAGGCGGACAAACACTTGCTGTAAAAACCGAAGAAAATTACATTCCAACCTATGTTCGTGGTGGTGCATTTATCGCAACTGCAAAACCAATGCAAAGCACTGCAGAATATAACGGAAACACTTTCTACTTACATTACTATTTCGATGCCTCTGTAGCAGAAAGTGAGCGTACATTATATAACGATGATGGGGCAACAAAAAACGCTTTTGAAAAAGGTCAATATGAGATTTTAGAGTTTGAAGCTGAAACATCAAATAACAATTTAGAACTAGAATTTGAAGCAGAAACAGGTGCTAAATATGTTACAACTACTAAAAACCTAGATGTTGTAATTCATCATTTTCCTAAAGCACCAAAACGTATAAAAAGCAATGGTGAAAAATTAGATTTCAATTACGATGCAAACTCAAAAACTTTGCGTTTTAATCTAATGTGGAACACTTCAAATAGCCTTGAAACACAAATAAAATACTAAGTATAACATGAAAAAGAACATACTTTTAATCGCATTAACTTTGCTAGCTTTCAGTTGTAAAACCGAAAAAAAAGCAAATCAAGATATTGCTCAAGAGCAACAAAAAGAAGAAGTTCAAACTCCTTTTGTTTGGGAAGCTGCAAACGTCTATTTTTTATTAACAGACCGTTTTAATAATGGAGATAAAAGCAATGATGTTAATTATAATAGAACCAAAAAAACAGGTGTTTTACGTGGTTTTGAAGGAGGAGATTTAAAAGGAATTACACAAAAAATTGAAGATGGTTACTTTACCAATCTTGGTATTAATGCCATTTGGATGTCTCCAATTGTAGAACAAATTCATGGAGGAACAGACGAAGGTACTGGTGTAACCTATGGTTTTCATGGCTATTGGACAAAAGATTGGACCAACATTGACGCTAATTTAGGAACCAAAGCGGATTTAAAAAAATTGGTTACTGCAGCACATAAAAAAGGCATTCGCGTCTTATTGGATGCTGTTATCAATCATACAGGTCCAGTTACAGAGCAAGACCCTGTTTGGCCAAATGAGTGGGTAAGAACAGATCCACAATGTAGTTACGATAATTACAAAAATACCGTAACATGTACCTTGGTAAAAAATCTGCCAGATATTAAAACAGAAAGTAACGAAGCTGTAGAATTACCACCACAATTGATTGAAAAATGGAAAACTGAAGGTCGTTATGAGCAGGAAGTTACAGAATTAGATGCCTTTTTTAAAGCTACAGGTTATCCGCGTGCACCTCGTTTTTATATCATGAAATGGTTAAGCGATTACATTACAGATTTTGGTATTGATGGTTACCGAGTAGATACTGTAAAACACACCGAATCTTTTGTATGGCAAGAGTTTAAAGCTGTTTGTGATAACGCTTTCGCGGAATTTAAGCAGCAAAACCCAAACAAAGTTCTAGACGATAATGCGTTTTACTTGGTAGGAGAAGTGTATAACTACGGCATTTCAGCAGGAAAAGCATTCGACTTTGGAGATAAAAAAGTAAATTATTTTGATGCTGCTTTTAATAGTCTAATCAATTTTGAATTTAAATGGAATGCTGCAAAGCAATCCTATGAAGAGCAATTCAAAACATACGATAGTCTTTTACATACCAATCTTAAAGATTATGGAGTATTAAACTATTTAACGTCTCATGACGACGGACAACCTTTCGATAAAAATAGAGAGAAAACCTACGAAACAGCTACGCGATTATTGTTGTCTCCAGGAGCTTCACAAGTATATTATGGAGACGAATCTGCAAGAGATTTAACCATAGAAGGTACTGTTGGAGACGCTACTTTAAGAAGTTTCATGAATTGGGAAGAACTTTCTCAAAAACAAGATGTACTAAGCCATTGGCAAAAATTGGGTCAGTTTAGACGTAATCATCCTTCGGTTGGTGCGGGAAAACATACTAGGATTAGCAATGCACCTTACTTTTTTAGTAGAAGCTATACTAAAGGAGATTTTAAAGATGACGTCATTATTGGTATCGATATTCCTAAAGGAAAACATACTATCGATGTGTCTTCTGTTTTTAACGATGGAGATACAGTGAAAGATTTTTATTCCGGAAAAACAGTAGAAGTAGCAAACGGAAACATCACAATTGAAGTAGAGTCAAATATTTTATTATTAGAAGAATTAAACTAAATATACGCATGAAAAAATTAATCTTATCCATAGCATTTCTTAGCATTTTAGCATGTAAAGAAGAGAAGAAACAAGTAGAAGTAGCAACAGCTTCAGAAGAACAAATAAGCATAGAACCAATTTCGGCTTCCGACTTAGAAACGGCTGTCATTTATGAAGCGAATATTAGACAATATTCCCCAGAAGGAACTTTTGAGCAATTTACAAAAGACATTCCGCAGTTAAAACAATTAGGAGTTAAAGTAATTTGGTTAATGCCTGTATTTCCTATATCAGAAACAAAACGTAAAGCAACAGGAGGTGAAGATAGTAAGTTTGCAACCGAATTTCCAGAAGCAGAACAAAGTAAATATTTAGGAAGCTATTATGCGGTTTCCGATTTTACAAAAATCAATCCAGAATTTGGTACCATTGAAGATTTTAGAAGCCTGGTAAATACAGCACATGATAATGGGATTTATGTGATTTTAGATTGGGTACCTAATCACACAGGATGGGATCATACTTGGTTAAAAACCAATCCAGAATATTACACGCAAAATGAAAAAGGAGAAGTGATACATCCAGAGGATACGGATTGGACAGACGTTGCAGATTTAAATTACGACAACCAAGAAATGCGTAAAGAAATGATTGCAGACATGAGTTATTGGTTAACAGAAGAAGGTGTAGATGGGTTAAGATGTGATGTTGCAGGTTCTGTACCAACTAATTTTTGGGAACAAGCCATTCTAGAACTACGTGCTAAAAAAGACATTTTTATGCTAGCAGAAGCCTGGAAACCAGAATTATTAAAAGACGGGTTGTTTGATATGGCTTATGGTTGGGATAGACACCATGCTATGAATCATATTGCACAAGGAGAAAAGGATGCAACCGAATATGCTACGATGTTAAAAACCGATTTTGAGCGTTATGAAGCAGATGATATTATAATGAATTTTGTTACAAATCATGACGAAAATTCATGGAATGGAACCATTAAAGAACGCATGGGAGATGCTAGTGAAACCATGACGGCTTTAAGTTTTTTAACGCCAGGAATGCCATTAATTTATTCTGGTCAAGAATATGATTTAGATCACAGACTATTGTTTTTTGAAAAAGATAGCTTTCCGCATACTAAAGGAAATACCTGGAAAGTATTAGAAAAACTAGGGAAACTTAAAAACACTAGTTCTGCTTTACATGGAGGTAAAAAACCTGCCTCTTTTGAAAAAATAGATGTTGCTAATAAAAATATTTTAGCATTTAAACGCAGCAAAAACGGAAGCACAGTTGTTTTTCTTGCAAACATGTCAAGTAAAGAACAGTCTTTTAATAATGTAGTAAAAGGCTCCTATATAAATTACATGAGTAATACTAAAGAAGATATTTTAGAAGATACAATTAAGTTACAAGCTTGGGAGTATAAAATACTAATGCCGTAGTCATGAAAAAGTTTTTATTTATATCTTTTTTTGGGTTCTTTGTAAATGCTGGTTTTTCACAGGTAGGAATTGGTACAACAACACCTTTAAGTACTTTAGATGTTAATGGAAATGTGTCTTTTAAAGTGTTGACTTTAGAAGGTGGTCCAGGAGGGAATGCAACGAGAATAACAGATGGTTATTATATTAATTTAAATGTTTTAAATGGTACAGATATAGAATATATCTTACCAGAAGCTAATACTGTTCCTGGAAGAACTTATGTTCTTAGAAATATATCAACAACAACCAATGCGGTTTTATATGCTTTTGGAGGATTGTTTTATGCTAGTAATTCAGCATCATCAAGTAATTCTACGAATATAACTTTTGATGGAAATACTAAAACGATGCTTTTTTATAGTGATGGATCAAATTGGAATTATGGACCTTTTGGTTTTTAAAACATTTTTTGTAAAAATCATCAATAAGTCTTATCTTCTAGTTGTAACTAGATAGTAATAATACATAGAGTCTCTCTATTTAAAAAAAATCTCTTGTAGTAGCAATACTTTAAGAGATTTTTTGTTTTAAATATATTAGATGAAAGTTTAAAAAATATCTAAATCTTTCTTTTACATTTTAATAATTTTTCTTGTTTCGGTTTGCTGTAGTGCATTTTCAACTTTTATAAAATAAATACCTTGAGGTAGTTCTGCTATATTAAAAGCGTGATGATATTCAAAATCACCAATAAATTTTTTGATGATTTTTCCGGTTACATCTAATATGCTTAATTGTGTGCTGTTTTTATTTAGTGTAAAAGTTTCTTTTACGGGATTTGGATACATGTTAAGAGTTTCCAAATCATTGAAATTAGCAACAGATAAAGTAGGATTTAGTGTGCCTTCTAATGCTATGTTTAAAGTAGCGTTGTTATTATAGGTTACTTGCACATTACCATTGTTTTGGTTTAGTATGGTGTTGTTTAAAGTTACTTGAATAGTTAAATGTTTATTAGCACCTAAAAGCATGTTGGCATAGGTTTCATTTAAGGTGTAATGTGTGCCAGAAACCGTAATGTTATCTATATACGTTCCTGTGGTTCCTATAGTATTAGATAGTGTTATAGGTATAGTTACAGTGCCATCATTGGTTCCGTATTCAAAAGTTTTTACGCTTTCGTCTGCGGCAAATACGCTATTTATATTTGGGTTTCCGGTTGGGTTATTTATGTTATAATATTCCATGTTTCTCATAGAGGTTCCACCACTAGAGCCACTAATAACATGAATGCCATCGCCAGAAACTATGGCTTGAATACCATGTCTGTCATAATTTAAATTATCTTTAGTTGTCCAGCTTTCTGTTAAGGGATTAAAGGCTTCAACAATATCACGTTGCCCATTGTTTCCTGTAGCACTTCCATAAGTAGTTTCTCCTCCTATAACATATATTTCATTTTGAAACAAAACAGTAGCAGCACCAGCTCTTGGTGTTAATATATTACTACTAGCATCTAAGGTAGACCAGGTGTTTGTATTAAAATCATATACATCTACTTCAGGTACTTGAGGAGCAAATAGGCCTCCAGTACTTCCGGTTAGTCTGCCTCCTACGGCATAAAGTTTATTATTGTATGTAATTGCTTGAAAATGATCTCTTGCATGTGGAGCGTCGGTTAAAGAGGTAAATGTTCCTGTAGCAGGATCAAACTCATCAAAGTAAGGAACATAACCTCCACTATGTCCATATACATTTCCGCCAACTAGATAAAATTTGTTATTATGCATGGCTAAGCCTCCAGATCCACGTTTTCTGTCAGCGGGTAATTCCATACCTTGAATCCATTGTTGACTAACTGGATTGTACATATAAATATAATCGGCAGACAGCTCTGGGTTGGGTTCATTGGTTTTAAAAGCACCAATTACCCAAATTAAACCTTCATAAGTAATGGCTTGAAAATGATTAAAATCTACAGGAGCCATTCCTCCTTGAGACCAAGTGTTAGAAGTGTAATTGTATACTTCTACAATTTTAGGAGATTCTCTACCTCCAAAAATAAAAAATTGATCACCAGCTTGTACAAATCCAAATTCATGCCTTGCAATATAGTTTTCATTTTCATTTGTTTCTATCCAGTTTTGCCCTTTTAACTTTGTCGTAAAGCTTAAAAAAAGTAATAGTAAAACACATAAAGTGTTTTTTTTTGTTGCACGTTTCATTTGGTTAGTTTTTATTGATATAATAGCTTGATAATCAGTAAATTTAATTAAATTTAGAGATATAATTATAAAATGAACCATAAAGTTCTAAATACGTTGAATAGTGTGAGTAAGGAAATAAACTGTTAAGGATTAACAGGTAGTACGACTAATAAATATAATTTGTAATTTTGTACGTATAAATAGTCTTAAATGAAAGAAAATTACCCATCAGAATCCCCAATGCGTTTTAAGATTAGTTTTAATAAGCTATTAGAACAATATGAAGATTTATCCACTAATTCTGATGCGTTTATTGCAAACAAAGCAAAACGAGTTTTAGAAACTGCAGCACCTTATCCTGTACTTCGTGAAGGGTTTTCAGATTACCAATTACTTGAAAAATACAAAAATGAAATTCAAATTTTACTACAAGACTCTTTTAGTCCTGTGCTCACTAAAAATGAAATAAAAACAGCATCTATACCTTTTGAAGATGTTATTTTTAACTCTTCTGAAAGATTTAAATCTATTGTTAAAACAGCAGGTGAAAATTTTGAATTAAAAATAAAAAACTTACCAGAAGACGATAGGTATATTAGCTTTTGTGCTGTTATTTTAAACTTTTACTATGGTTATTCTTTAGATTTTAAAAGACCTTTTTATTACGAAATACCAGATGTTAATGGTGTAATGCGTTATTATAAAATTTTATATAATGCAGATTTTACAGAAATTATTCCTAACGAAAATGCACCAAAAATAACACAAGAAGATTATGATGAGTTATTAGATAACTTTGAGAATATGGACATGTGGAAAGAAAAGTTTCCACCAAATAGTTATGAGTTTAAAGGCTTTGTAATATCTAATATGTTTGATGTTACAGATGATCAATCTATATCTAATATAAAGTCTTCTTTAATAGGTGAAAACAAGCGTAAAGACCATACTTTTATGGAAGGTTTTCAAGAGATTTTTCGTTCATTATTAAGTTTAAAAGATATTGAGGTAGGTTTTTCTCTTTACAATAAAGAAGAAGATGTTTTTGAGCGTGTTTATGGTGCAGGAATAGGTAGTTTTTTACTACATGATTTAGATACTTCAAAATGTTCTGATGCTTTGTGTAATTGGTCGTACAACAGGCTTTTAAATGAAAAAAAGTTTTTTACAGTGTCTAATGTTAACCTTATGTTTGAAAATACTAAAGGAAAAATACCACATATAAAGACACTGCATAATCAAGGAATACAAAGCGCTATTTTAGCACCTATTGCAACAAATGATGAAGTCATGGGTATTCTTGAGATTATTTCATATAAACCTCAGGTTTTAAATAGCATAAATGCCAATAAACTTGCAGATATAATGCCTTTTATAGTTTCTGCTGTAAAGCGTTCAAAAAATGAAGAAGAAAACTTAATTGAAGCTGTAATTCAACAAGAATGCACCTCTATTCATTCTAGTGTAAATTGGCGATTTGTAAAAGAAGCAAGGAATTTTATTAGAGCGCAAGCCGAAGGGAAATCGCCAAGTTTTAATAAAATTGCTTTCGATAATATTTATCCATTATATGGGCAAATAGATATTAAAGGTTCTTCGGAAGCTAGAAATAAAGCTACCAAACAAGATTTAATAGTACAATTAAATACCGTAAAATCTATTATTAAAAGTGCTTTAAAACTTGAAAATCTTCCTGTTTATGAGCAACTTGTTTTTCAAATAAATGAATATTTAAAAGGTTTAAAAGATCATTTTAAGGTAGATAGTGAGCAACAAATCACTTTGTTTTTTAATGAAGATATAAAACCATTTTTAGAGCATTTATCTCAAGAAGAATCATTAAAACTAGAAATAGAAAATTATTATAAGAGTATTGATTCTACAATTAATGTGGTTTATAATCATAGAAAACAATATGATGATACTGTAGCTGCAATTAATAAGGCAATGGCATCGCTTTTAGATGAAAAACAAGAAGATGCACAAAAAATGTATCCACATTATTTTGAGCGTTTTAAAACAGATGGTGTAGAACATAATATGTACATTGGTGAGTCTATTACTAAAGAAGATAGCTTTAATCCAATTTATTTATATAATTTAAGATTGTGGCAGTTGCAGGTAATGTGCGAAATGGAAAATGCCTATTACCAAATGAAATCTAATTTTCCGTTAGCATTAGATGTTGCATCTATGATATTGGTTTTTAATCAACCATTATCTATAAGTTTTAGAATGGATGAAAAGCAATTTGATGTAGATGGTACCTATAACGCTAGATATGAAATAGTGAAAAAACGCGTAGATAAAGCCTATATAAAAGGTACTAGTAAGCGTGTTACAGAAAAAGGAAAGATAACCATTGTGTACTCGCAAAAAGAAGACGAAATAGAGTATTTACGTTATATTAAATTTTTACAAGCGAAGCATTATCTAGATACAGATATTGAAATTGTAGAGTTACAAGATTTACAAGCAGTAACCGGTTTAAAAGCAATTAGAGTTAGTGTGCTATATCATATTAATAAAGAGGATAAAGCTTTTTATACCTATAATGATTTAATGAAAGAAATTAAAGCTTAGTATCCAGCATATTTAAAAGCTAGAGAAAAGGCAAATACACTACAAATAATACCTACCATAAACACGGTGTAAGTAATACGTAACAATTTGTATTTTCTGTTTAATACCAAACCTAGAAAATACAAATCTTTTTTCATAGTAGAATATAAGTAGTCTTTGTCTTTCATCATTTCTCCCATTGCCCATTCAAATTCGTCTAACTTCATTTTATGAAAATTACCAAAAAAGAGTAAGTTTACTTTTTTGTTAGCAACATCTTCTTTAGTAAATTTTCCTCTGGTAATATTTGGTCTAGTTGCTAAAACAGACAAGATTATAGAAGCTACTGTAAAAAGAACAAAAACTAAAGTTGGGTAAATTAAATATTGATTAGATGGGTTGTCTAATTTAGGTAAAAGATTTGCTAATACTAAAGACACAATAATAGCATTTACAGATAGTAAAATGTTTGCTTTTGTATCTGCTATATTACTTAAAGTAATATGGTTTTTAAGCGTAACTCTAAACATGGTTTCTATACCGCGTTCTGGAATTTCTATTTTATTTTTTTTAAAATTTAATTCGTCTTTTTTCTGTTTTAATTTTAAAGTATCCTTTTTAATTTTGCTTTGGTTTCTTAATAGTTTTGCTAGGTTTTTACTTTTACCTTTTTCCCATAATGAAATCGCTAAATCACTATTAAACTTGTGGTCTTGAGTGAGAAAATTAATGTTTTGGTCTAGCCATTCTAAATCTGTAATTTGTTTTTGGTTTGTTAACTCTAACTCTTTTTTTAAAAGTTCTGTTACATCTTCAAAATTTTTGCTTCCAACATGCGCGCAATCTGCATCACGAATAAATTTTTCTAGCTGTGTTTTTGGTGTAAAACCCATTGTTGTTGCTAAAATTAAACTAGTAACAAGTTTAATGTCTTCGGTAGTACAATTATGTTCTTTTAAAAATTCTGTAGCTAAGGCAGCACTGTGCATTTCATGAGCATCAATATTTTTAATAAAACCAACATCATGAAACCAAGCGCTTACAATTAAAAGTGTTTTACTATGTTCATCTAGCTTCGCTAAATCTGCTAATTCGGTAGCTTTTTGTACTACATTTTGTGTATGTGTTATATTATGGTAAACAAAGCTATTTTTTAAATGCGTGTTTAATAAGTTAACAACATGTTTTTCTGCATCAGCTATTAGGTTGTTCATAAAAGAAATATGATTTTAAGTAAAAATACTAAACATTTAATTAAAGTTTAATATGCAGACTGTTTAGTCTAAAATTATAGTAAAACTTTCATTTTATATAAAAAGGTGCTTTTAGAGTTAATTAAGGTGAAACTCATATAAATTACCTCCTGTATTATGTGCTTTTTCATCAGTGATATATAGTGTTGTTTCATCTTTAAAGCAAATGCTTTCTTTTTGAGATATGTGCTCAAAAGGAAACTCTTTTATCGTGCCATTAAAAAAAGCATCACCTTTAAAATTAGAGAAAAGTAAAATGGATTTCTGACTTAAGAGCACCATTGTTTTTTTATCAGGACTAATATCTGCTGAGGTTATCCAGCATTTTGAATCGGTACAGCCATTAAAAGAACCTACAAGTTGCGCTTCATGAGTTCCTGCTTCTGCAGGGATTTTGTATACATTTGTTTTACCATAATCTCCTTTAACTCGACTTTTAGTAAATAAGTATAAATTATTATTGAAGTAAAAAAACGCTTCGCAGTCAAAATAAAGTTGTTTCTTTTTTGGTGGAAATTTTTTTTGATCTGGATAACTAAACAATATGCGTTCTACCATGACAGTAGTATCATTTGTTAAGCTAGAAGCTTGTACTTTTAAAATTGCTAAATTTTTGCGTTTACTAGCATTATTACCAAAATCACCAATATAAAGATTGCCTTGGTCATCACTTGTTAAGTCTTCCCAGTCATGGTTTTTGGCATTGATTTTTAATTCTTGTTTAATTTTTCCTTTAGCATCAAGACCAAAAAGTTTAGGTTTATTACCACTGTCATTTACCATCCAGATAAGATTAGAATTGGTAGCAATCTCGGTTCCGGATACTTCATTTAAATCAGCAGGTAAATTTGTAATATTTACAATGTTTTTTGTGTTGCAGCTTCCGTAAAAAAATAATAGTAGGATTAGAAATTTATTCAAAGCAGTTTTCATTTATTAATGCTAAATTTACGTGGTTTTTAAAAAGTATGAAACAAAAAGACGTTATTATTATAGGAGGAGGAGCTGCAGGTTTTTTTGCGGCAATTAATATTGCTGTTCAAAACCCAGAACTATCTATTGCTATACTTGAAAAAGGAAAAGAAGGTTTACAAAAGGTTAAGATTTCTGGAGGAGGACGCTGTAATGTTACGCATGCCGAGTTTATACCTCAAGAATTAGTACTTAATTACCCAAGAGGAGAAAAAGAACTACTTGGCCCTTTTCATCAATTTATGACAGGGGATACTATTGCTTGGTTTGAAGAACGCGGAGTTGCTTTAAAGATAGAAGAAGATGGTCGCATGTTTCCAGAGTCAAACTCATCACAAACCATTATAGATTGTTTTTTAAGCGAAACTAAAAAGCATCAGGTAGCAGTGTTTTATAGCCAAACAGTAAAAGCTATTGAAAAAGAAGAAGCTGCTTGGCGTGTTATTACACAATCAGAAGAGTTTTTAGCAAAAAAAATACTGGTAGCAACAGGAAGTAGCCCTAAAATGTGGAAACTTCTTGAAACACTTGATCATACTGTAATACAACCTGTACCTTCGTTATTTACTTTTAATTGTAAAGATAAACGTATAAAAAATATTCCTGGAGTAGTAGCGCAAAATGTAGAAATACAAGTTGTAGGTACTTCCTTGTTTTCAGAAGGACCTTTACTAATTACACATGTTGGTTTTAGTGCTCCTGCAATTTTAAAACTCTCAGCTTTTGGTGCTTTAGAGCTCGCTAAGCTGGATTATAATTTTACTATTGAAGTTAATTTTATTAAAAAGACTTTTCTAGACTGTTTAGATGTTTTAAAAGGCTTAAAATTGAATCTGGCAAAAAAGATGGTTTTAAAAGCACCACAATTTGATTTGCCTAAACGTTTGTGGCAGCAATTAGTAATAGCATCAAAAATACAGGAAGAAACACGTTGGGCAGATTTAAATAAAACACAGCTGGAAGAACTTGCTGCACAATTAACAAAAGCAGCGTTTAATATAGAGGGTAAAAGTACATTTAAAGATGAATTTGTAACTGCAGGAGGAATAGATTTAAAAGAAATAAATTTTAAAACTTTTGAAAGTAAACTTCATAAAAACCTATATTTTGCAGGTGAAGTTGTTAATGTAGATGCCATAACAGGAGGTTTTAATTTTCAAAATGCGTGGACAGGAGCTTTTATTGCTTCGCAACATATTTCTAAATAAAATGAATACTTATATAGCTTTATTAAGAGGGATTAATGTTGGTGGACATAAAAAAATACCAATGGCTGCTTTGCGCGAACTGTTAATAAAAACAGGTTTTCAAAATGTGCAAACCTATATACAAAGCGGAAATGTGGTTTTACAGTCTTCAGAAAAAAACACTAAAACTATCGAAGCTATTATTGGTGAGGCCATTACATCTTATTTTCAATTTGAGGTGGCAGTTTTAGTAAAAACAAAACAAGAACTAGAACTAATTTTTAAGAGTTGCCCTTTTGAAGAAGATAAAAAAGTAGCAAGTTATTTTTTATTATTACAAGAAACTCCAGAAAAAAATGCAGTTGCAATAGCTTCTAAAAAAGAATATAAAGAGGAAGAGTTTAAGATTGTTAATAACTGCATTTATTTTTATAATCCTGCTGGTTACGGAAAGTCAAAATTTAATGCTAATTATTTTGAACGTACATTAAAAACACCTGCAACAGCAAGAAATTATAAAACCATGAAAAAGCTAATAGATTTAATTCAATAAAAGGGAGTTATTCATGTTTTACAGCATTCCAACAAGCTTCAATGGTTTGGTTTACTTGTTTTTCACTCATAGGTAATTCTTTCTTAATTTTAAGCTTTACAGCAGAAGATATAATGCCATAACATAAATTAGTGATAAGAACTTCATCTATGTTTTTTAGTTTTTTTGTTTGTACTCCTTCTATACAAAAGTCTACTACTTCTGCATAAAAAGGTTTTGATTTTTTAGCAATTTCAGGTGTGATAAGTGGCGGAACACCAACATATTCTACAAAATAAAAAGCTAAAGGATTACTTAAAAAATAGTTGTATAAATTACGCCACATGGTAGAAAATTTTGTTTTGTAATCGTCAACAGGTCTAATGTTTGTTAGCATCACTGTACCAAAGTCTTTATAAATCATCAAGAATATTTTTTCAATAATATGCTCTTTGTTTTTAAAATAATGGTAAATAGTACCTACAGCAACATTGGCTTCTCTGGCAATTTGAGACATAGGTGTAGCGTGAAAACCTTGTTTTACAACAAGTTCTAAGGTGGTTAATATAATACGTTTTTCTTTTTCCATTCGTATTTTTAATTAAGCAATGCTAATAGTATCAAAAATAGTGAATAATAGAATGGGTTTATAAATTATCCATGCTAAAATTTTTATTTTACTACAAAAGAAGCAACCTTTTTATCTGTTTTAAAATAATAATAATACTTTTTGTGTATTGTTTTTTAGGTGTTTACATGTGGTTAGGGTAGGTTTTATCTATGTTTTTAGATAGAATCTAACGAAGTTTTAAATATGTACAGAGGTATTACTAATTTTAATGCTAATGGTAGGGCAATAGTGAGTCTTCCTAATTCTAAAGAGAGCGTTAAATTTTCTCAAGAAATTAATGAAGAAGATGTAATAGATAAAGAGTAATTTAATGTCATTTTTAAGTTTCTAAAAATAATTCAAAAAAGGTATCTTTGAAAAAAAATATATATTGGATTTCAAATTTAAGTTAGCAATAAAAAAAATAGATGAAGGTTCTGTTTCCTGGTCATCACCAAGCAACATTGCTTTAGTTAAATACTGGGGAAAAAAGGAAAATCAAATACCAGAAAACCCATCTATAAGTTTTACTTTAGATGCTTGTAAAACAATAACTAGTGTGAATTTTGCTAAAAAGGAAAATAAAGGTTCGTTTTCTTTTGATGTGATTTTTGAAGGAAAAAAGAACCAAGATTTTAAACCTAAAATTGAAACTTTTTTTAAGCGTATTGAAGCGTATTTACCTTTTTTAAAAGACTATCATTTTACTATTGAAACCCAAAACACCTTTCCGCATAGTTCAGGAATTGCATCTTCTGCTTCTGGCATGAGTGCTTTGGCACTTTGTTTAATGAGTATGGAAAAACAAATGCATCCAGAAATTACACAAGAATATTTTAATCAAAAAGCTTCTTTTTTAGCTAGATTAGGTTCTGGTAGTGCCTGTAGAAGTATTGAAGGCGATTTAATTGTTTGGGGAACACATGCTAATATTGAAGGAAGTTCTAATCTTTTTGCAATAAAATACCCATATACTGTTCACGATAATTTTAAAAATTACCAAGACACTATTCTGTTGGTAGATAAAGGTGAAAAACAAGTAAGCAGTACTGTTGGTCACAACTTAATGCATAACCATCCTTTTGCAAAACAGCGTTTTAATCAAGCTAGTGAAAATATGACTAAGCTTATGGCTGTTTTTAAGACTGGTGACTTAACTGCATTTATAGATATAGTAGAAAGCGAAGCACTTACACTACATGCTATGATGATGACTAGCATGCCTTATTTTATTTTAATGAAGCCTAATACCTTAAAAATAATAAATGCTATTTGGGCATTTAGAAAACAATCTGGTTTGCATATTAGCTTTACACTTGATGCTGGTGCAAATGTACATGTGCTTTATCCAGAAGCAGAAAAAGCAAAATGCATTGAATTTATTAAAAATGAATTAGTTGCGTATTGCCAAAATGGGCATTATATTTGCGACACAATTGGCTTTGGTGCTAAACCAAACTAATATTAATTGCGTATATTTGGTATAAGTTACTGTAAACGATAACACTGCTAGCTAAAAATATCTATGAAAGGACCTCTTTTTTACTCGAAAATTTTACTCTTTGGTGAATACGGAATCATTAAAGACTCTAAAGGATTATCTATTCCTTATAGTTTTTATAATGGTGCCCTAAAAAAGGATGAAAACCCTTCTGCCGAAGCAATAAAATCTAACGCAAGTTTAAAAAACTTTGTTTTACATTTAAAACAAATGAATGAAGAAGTGGTACTTTTTAATCTTGAAGCATTACAAAAAGATGTAGATTCAGGTATGTATTTTGATTCTTCAATACCTCAAGGATATGGTGTTGGTAGTTCTGGTGCTTTAGTAGCAGCTATTTATGATAAGTATGCTAAAAATAAAATAACAGTTCTAGAAAACCTAACACGAGAAAAATTGCTAAAATTAAAAAGTATTTTTTCTCAAATGGAATCTTTTTTCCATGGTAAATCTTCTGGTTTAGATCCTTTAAATAGTTATTTAAGTATTCCTATTTTAATCCATTCTAAAGATAATATCGAAGCAACAGGAATTCCTTCACAAACTACAGATGGTAAAGGAGCTGTGTTTTTATTAGATAGCGGCATTACAGGAGAAACGGCACCAATGGTTAGTATTTTTATGGAAAACATGAAACAAGAAGGTTTTCGTAGCATGCTAAAAGACCAATTTATAAAGCATACAGATGCTTGTGTAGACGATTTTTTAAAAGGCGATATAAAATCCTTATTTAAAAATACCAAGCAACTTTCTAAAGTAGTTTTAAACAACTTTAAACCTATGATACCAAATCAGTTTCATGAACTTTGGAAAAAAGGAATTGAAACCAATGAGTACTACTTAAAACTTTGTGGTTCTGGTGGTGGAGGCTATATTTTAGGCTTTACAGAAAATTTTGAAAAAGCAAAAAAATCGCTTAATGCGTATAAATTAGAAGTAGTGTATAACTTCTAAAATTAGGCAGTACTTCTGTCTTAAAAATTCAGTAAGTTTAGGTCTCATTTAATTACTCTATGCTTTCTAGAAAACAAAAACACATATTATTAAAGTTTTTCAGCATGTTTTCTGTAGTTAGAGGATACAATATTTTAATTGTTATACTTGCTCAATATCTAACATCCATTTTTATTTTAGCACATGATAAAACGCTTCGCGAAGTGGTTTTTGATATTAATTTACTAATGCTTGTCTTGGCTTCTGCAGCAACTATTGCTGGAGGCTATATCATTAATAATTTTTACGACTCTGAAAAAGACCTAATCAACAGGCCACAAAAATCAATGCTTGATAAATTGGTAAGTCAAAACACCAAGCTATCTTTTTATTTTGTGCTTAATTTTCTTGCTGTAATTATGGTTAGTGCTGTTTCGTTTAAAGCAGTCTTATTCTTTTCGGTATATATTTTTGCTATTTGGTTTTATTCGCATAAACTAAAAAAAACACCAATTATTGGCAATATTACTTCAGCAATATTAACTATTACACCTTTTTTTGCCATTTTTATGTATTATAAAAATTTTGAACAGGTAATTTTTGTTCATGCAGCATTTTTGTTTTTAATAGTTTCTATGCGAGAATTAGTAAAAGATTTAGAAAACATAAAAGGAGATTTAGCACTTAATTATAAAACCATACCAATTGTTTATGGTGAAAAGGCTTCTAAAATAATGCTTAGCATTTTAAGTATATTAACATTAGTTCCTGCGTATTTGTTAATATATAGATATCCTGTTGGTAAAATGATGTATTTCTTCTATTTAAGCACAATTCTATTAGCTGTATTTTTGGTATTACTCTTTAAATCGAACACAAAAACACAATATTTAATTTTGCATAATATTTTAAAATTTATAATTGTATCTGGAGTTTTTAGTATTCTACTAATAGATGTAAACCTCCTTTTAAATAAAATTATATAAATTAAAGAGCTATTTTTTTTAATAGATGAAGTTTTAATAGCAAATACTAGCACTCACTTTTCTATGCATAAAAAGGATGTAAAACTACTACCAGTAAAAATAATTACACAACAATCATAAATAGTAATATATACTATATCTTTGTAGCATAATAAATTAAAAAATTCCCATGTATATGGGGAAAAATTATGAGTAAGCCAAGAGAAAATAAAAGCAAAGGGAAGCCTTCAGGACGTGGACATAATAACACACGTAACCAAAGCAATGCAAGAGGAAATGCTCCAATAAAAAAGCAAGTAGCGCCAAAAAAAGCACAAAAACCATCTAATCCAGATGCAATACGTTTAAATAAATATGTAGCAAATTCTGGTATTTGTTCTCGTAGAGATGCAGATATGCATATAGCAACAGGTTTGGTTTCTGTAAACGGAAAAATTGTAACAGAAATGGGTTACAAAGTAAAACTAGAAGATGAGGTGCGTTTTGATGGAGCAAGAATAAACCCAGAAAAGAAAGCATACGTTTTACTTAATAAACCAAAAGGTTTTGCAACCACTACAAGTGAAGGTAAAGGTCGTACTGTTATGGATTTAGTTGCCAACGCAACCAATTCAAGAATTAAACCAATAGGTAGATTAGGAAGAAACAGTAAAGGGTTATTGTTTTTTACCAATGATGATTTAGTAGCTAAAAAATTCACGAACTCTAAAAATGGCGTACCACGTTTATTTCAAATAGAATTAGATAAAAACCTTAAAGTAGAAGATCTTAAAAAAATTAGAGAAGGCTTTAAAGTAGAAGGTAAACTGATTACTGTTGAAGAAATTAGTTATATAGATGGAGGTTCTAAAAAAGAAATAGGTCTTAAAATTAAAAATACAGGTAATACTATTATTCGTACTATTTTTGATTATTTAAAATATGATGTAATTAGTGTAGATTGTGTAGCAATTGGGCATCTTACTAAAAAAGATATTCCTCGTGGGCACTGGAAACACCTAACAGAACAAGAAGTGAATACCTTAAAAATGTTATAATTTTTTAGTTGTTATACCATATAAAAGTACGTGCTTGTTAAGTACGTACTTTTTTTTATGCATTTTTTTTAAAATGTAAAAATTTAAAAAAAAAAAGATTGCAATTCAAAAAAAAGTATTTCATTTGCATTGCATTTAGCTGAACAAATTGAACACTGTTTCTATGTTCGGGCTTTTGGAAATTAGGAAGTCATATTCAAAAGCAGCTTACAGATTAAGCGACCGAATTTTAAAGCTAACTTCCGAGTATTCTACCATCTTTGCTAGTCAGCATGAGTACGCTTTTGTACCTACTACTGAGCTTAAAATTCAAGTTTGATTATTTTTAATGTTAAAGTATTAATATCTTTAAGTAATTTATATACAATTATTTAGCGTATAATTTTTTATTAGCTTAACGTCAGGTTAATCTATGTCTTTTACATTTATCTTTTAAAAATAATAATGAACACAAAATATATTGATCTAATTGATCAAACTTTCGATTTTCCACAAGAAGAATTTACACTTGAGGATAACAAACTACGCTTTCATGATATTAACCTAATGCAATTGGTTGAAGAATATGGAGCGCCTTTAAAATTTACCTATTTACCACAAATATCTAACAATATTCAACGTGCAAAAAAATGGTTTGCAGAAGCGATTGAAAAACATGATTATAAAGGTAAATACAACTATTGCTATTGTACAAAAAGTTCACACTTTAAGCATATTTTGCATGAAGCTTTACAAAATGATATTCATATTGAAACCTCTTCGGCTTTCGATATAGATATTGTTGAAAACCTTAAAAAAGAAGGAAAAATAACAAATGATACTTTTGTAATTAGTAATGGTTTTAAGCGTTCACAATACGTTACAAATATAGCAAGACTTATTAATGAAGGCCATAAAAACGCTATTCCTATTATAGATAATTATGAGGAAATAGATTTGCTTTCTCAAGAAATAGAAGGCAAATTTAATGTTGGTATACGTATTGCTTCTGAAGAAGAGCCAAAGTTTGAGTTCTATACTTCTCGTCTAGGAATTGGGTATAAAAACATAGTGCCATTTTATAAAAACCAAATAGCCAATAACAAAAAAGTCAGCCTTAAAATGTTGCACTTTTTTATTAATACTGGTATTAGAGATAATGCGTATTACTGGAACGAGTTACAAAAGTGTTTAAAAGTATACACGAACTTGAAAAAGATTTGTCCTACGTTAGATAGTTTAAATATAGGAGGAGGTTTCCCTATAAAAAACTCTTTGGCTTTTGATTTTGATTATGCCTATATGGTAGATGAAATCATTAATCAAATAAAAATTACTTGTGAGGAAGAAGGGGTAGACGTACCAAACATTTTTACAGAATTTGGGAGCTTTACCGTTGGTGAAAGTGGTGGAGCAGTTTATGAAGTTTTATACCAAAAACAGCAAAACGACCGTGAAAAATGGAATATGATTAATTCTTCTTTCATTACAACATTACCAGATACTTGGGCAATTAACAAACGTTTTATCATGTTGCCATTAAACCGTTGGGAGCAAAGTTATGAACGTGTTTTACTTGGTGGCTTAACTTGTGATAGCGATGATTATTACAATAGCGAGCAACACATGAATGCCATTTATTTACCAAAATATAATAAAGATAAACCACTATATATTGGCTTTTTTAATACAGGAGCCTACCAGGAAACTATTGGTGGATTTGGTGGTTTACAACACTGTTTAATTCCGTCACCAAAACATATATTAATTGATAGAGATGCAGACGGAAAGATCTCTACCAAACTATTTAGTGAACAACAAAAAAGTGAAGACTTACTTAAAATTTTAGGTTATGCAAACTAAAACTTATGCAGGTATTTCGGAAGAATTTTCGAAACTTGAAACATCAAAAATTGTGTTAATTCCTGTACCTTATGATGGTACAAGTACTTGGCAAAAAGGAGCAGATAAAGGTCCTGAAGCATTTTTACATGCATCAGAAAATATGGAGCTTTATGATATTGAAACAGAAACAGAAGTATACCAACAAGGTGTGTTTTTAGCAGATGCTGTTACAGAAAATAGCTCGCCAGAAACAATGGTAGATGCTGTACACCAAGTAACAAAGAAGTACATTAAAAAGAACAAGTTTGTAACTATTTTTGGTGGTGAACATTCGGTGTCTATTGGTACAGTTCGTGCTTTTAATGAAATGTACCCAAGTTTAACTGTTTTACAACTAGATGCACATGCAGATTTACGTAAAGAATACGAAGGTTCTGCTTGTAACCATGCTTGTGCAATGTATGAAGCTAGCCAAACAACCAATTTAATTCAAGTTGGTATTCGCTCTATGGATGTGATGGAAAAAACAGTAATGGATGAAGAAAAAACATACTTTGCACATGAAATGGCTGTTGATGATACTTGGATGGATGCTGCTATTGATCAAATGACAGAAAATGTTTTTATCACTATAGATTTAGATGCTTTTGATCCTTCTATAATGCCAAGCACTGGTACACCAGAACCTGGAGGTTTATTATGGTATGAAACCCTAGAGTTTTTAAAAGAAGTATTTCAAGAGAAAAATGTAGTAGGTTTTGATATAGTAGAACTTTGCCCTAATAAAATAGATAAATCATCCGATTTTCTTGCAGCAAAATTATACTATAAAATGCTAAGCTATAAGTTTCAAAATGAAGCGTCAGAAGATGATTACGACAACTCTTTTGACAGTTCTAACGTAAATAAAAATAACAACACTAAATTTCAAGACCAAGATGAGTACTAAAGGGCCAATTTCGCAGTTTATAGAAAAACACTATTTACACTTTAATGCAGCTGCTTTAGTAGATGCAGCAAAAGGGTATGAAGCACAACTAGAAAGTGGTGCAAAAATGTTAGTATCTCTTGCAGGAGCAATGAGTACCGCAGAACTTGGTAAGAGTTTTGCAGAAATGATTCGTCAGGATAAAGTACAAATCATTTCTTGTACAGGAGCAAACTTAGAAGAAGATATCATGAACCTAGTAGCGCATTCACATTATAAGCGTGTGCCAAACTATCGTGATTTAACTCCTCAAGATGAATGGGATTTATTAGAAAAAGGATTAAATAGAGTTACAGATACTTGTATTCCAGAAGAAGAAGCTTTTAGACGTTTACAAGCGCATATTGTAAAAATATGGAAAGAGGCAGAAGCTAATGGAGAGCGCTATTTACCACATGAATACATGTATAAAATGTTGCTTTCTGGAGTGTTAGAGCAGTATTATGAAATTGATTTAAAAGATTCTTGGATGTATGCTGCTGCCGAAAAAAACCTGCCAATTGTTTGCCCAGGTTGGGAAGACAGTACCATGGGGAATATCTTTGCAAGCTACGTGCTTAAAGGAGAGCTAAAAGCAAGTACCATGAAATCTGGTATTGAGTACATGACCTTTTTAGCAGATTGGTATACAGATAATTCAGAAAACGGTATTGGTTTCTTTCAAATAGGAGGTGGTATAGCAGGAGATTTTCCTATCTGTGTAGTACCTATGTTATACCAAGATATGGAAAGACCAGAAACACCATTTTGGAGTTATTTCTGTCAGATTAGTGACTCAACAACAAGTTATGGATCGTATTCAGGAGCAGTGCCAAACGAAAAAATTACTTGGGGAAAACTAGATATAGACACACCAAAATTTATCATTGAAAGTGATGCAACAATCGTTGCGCCGTTAATTTTTGCTTATTTGTTAGGACAGTAATGGAATCTAATAATATTGACAATATAGAACTAAAGTATTTAACAGTTAATGATTTTGAAGCGCTTAAAGAAGCAACTTTAGAGTCTTATGCTGGTGTGCTTAATTCGTATTGGAAAAAACACCATATAGAAGAATTAACTTCTATGTTTCCAGAAGGACAGGTGGTTATAAAGATAGATGGTGATATTGCAGGTTGTGCCTTATCGCTTATTGTAGATTATGATGCTATTGATGATGAACATACCTATGAAGACATTATTGGAGGAAAGTCTTTTAAAAACCACGATCCAGAAGGAGATGTGCTTTATGGTATAGATGTATTTATAAAACCACAATATAGAGGTTTGCGTTTGGGCAGAAGGTTGTATGATTACAGAAAAGAAGTTTGTGAAAACTTAAACCTTAAAGGAATTGTTTTTGGTGGAAGAATGCCAAATTTTCATAAACATCCTAACTTAACACCAAAACAATACATTGAAAAAGTAAAGCGTAAAGAAATTCATGATCCTGTTTTAAACTTTCAAATTTCTAATGATTTTCACCCTGTTCGTGTATTAAAAGGATATTTAGAAGGAGATACTGCATCTAATGAATATGCTGTTTTAATGGAGTGGGATAATATTTATTATACCAAGCCTAATAAAAAGGCAAGCACAGTAAAAACAGTAGTTAGGCTAGGTCTTATACAATGGCAAATGCGTCCTTATAAGGGCTTAGATGACTTAATGGAGCAAGTAGAATATTTTATAGACAGCGTTGCTGCCTACAGATCAGATTTTGCTGTGTTTCCAGAGTTTTTTAATGCACCTTTAATGGCAGAGTTTAATCATATGCATGAACCAGACGCTATTAGAGAACTAGCAAAGTTTACCGAAGTTATTGTAAAGAAAATGCACCAACTTTCTATTTCCTATAATATTAATATTATTACAGGTAGCATGCCAGAAGTTGTAAACGATAAGCTGTATAATGTAGGTTACTTATGTAGAAGAGACGGTAGCGCAGAACGTTATGAGAAAATACATGTAACACCAGATGAAGCTAAAGTTTGGGGAATGCAAAAAGGAAACAAATTGCAAACTTTTGAAACAGATGCTGGTAAAATTGGCATTTTAATTTGTTATGATTCTGAGTTTCCAGAACTTTCGCGCTTATTAGCAGAAGAAGGTATGGATATTCTTTTTGTTCCTTTTTTAACAGATACACAAAATGGCTATTCTCGTGTACGTTTATGTGCACAAGCTCGTGCTATAGAAAACGAATGCTATGTGGCTATTTCAGGAAGCGTTGGTAATTTGCCAAATGTAAATAATATGGATATTCAATACGCGCAGTCTGCGGTGTTTACACCATGTGATTTTTCGTTTCCTAGTAATGGTATTAAAGCCGAAGCAACAACCAATACAGAAATGATTTTGGTAGCAGATGTAGATTTAAGTTTGTTAAAAGAGTTACACTCTTTTGGCGCAGTAAAAAATTTAAAAGATAGACGAAAAGATTTTTACAATGTTGTTAGAATTAACAACAATAAATAATATATTTAAACTATAAAAACATTCATTATAAGATTAGATTTTCAGTCCTGTTGATCAAATAGATAGGATTTTGAAAATGAAAATAAATTTTCAATGGCAAATAAAAGAGACAACCTAAAACGAGTAATTGTAGATTTTAAAAAACTAACACCAGAGATTTTGGCGCTATTGGTAGAAAAATATCCTGACGGTTATGATGAAGATCAAATCATTTCATTTAGAAACATTAAAAATGAAATAGTGGAAGCTGTTGAGGTTACCACAGAAGACACCAAATATCTAGTAAAGGTAAGTACGAAACTTGCAGTAACTATGGAGAATTATGACGAAGATGATTATGAGAACTTTGAAGATACAGATCCAGAAGCTATTCAAGATCCAGAAATTACAGATGAAGACGCTGAAGATTTAGATTAAAAATCAAAATCGCGTGATTTTATTTTGTAATTTAATACAAGTTATAACTTTTAAAAATCAAGCGTATGGAAACGTCATTTCACATGTCATTACCATGTTTAAGTGTAACAAAAACTAAAGATTTTTACACAACAAATATTGGTGCCTCTTTAGGTAGAATGACAAAAAATTGGATAGATATTAATCTGTACAATCACCAATTAACGTTTATTAAAGCAGAGAAATTTAATTTTAATACGCCTAATTATGTATTTGAGGGTAAAATATTACCCGCTTTTCACTTTGGTGTTATTGTAAATCTACAAACTTGGGAAAAGATTTATAAAAAATTAAAAGATCAAAATTTAGAGGTAGTTACCCAAACCACATTTTTAAAAGATAAGCCAGGAGAGCATGTTTCGTTTTTTGTAAAAGACCCAAACGACTATATGTTAGAGTTTAAAAGTTTTAAAGATTCCAATAAAATGTTTGCATCCTAATGTACACGGTTGTTGCTTATCAAGTAGCAAACACTATCCATATAAAAGCTAGTAAACAGCAACTGCAATGGCAGTTGCTGTTTCAAGATAGTGACGAGCTTTTTTATAAAAGCACAGAAAACAAATACATCTATATTTTTCAATACGGAATGGTAAGTTTTTTTAATATGAATGCTAGTGAAATAGCTTATGTGTTAGAACGATTAAAGCCATTTTGTGATACTTATATTTCTGAAAAAATTTCAGAAGATATGCAAATAGAGGTAAAAGAAAACTCTTTGCAAGTAGAGTTTGATAAAGTGATTTTGCCAGAATTAAATGATGAAATGATTCGTTTGGTCATGCTTAATGCTTCACAATCTGTAGCCCTAGATCGGTATGCAGATATTACTCAGGAATTACTTATTGAAACCCATGAACATACTAAATACCTGGAAAATAAAGGAAAACTAGATATCTCTGGAAATAAATTAAAACGCTTTATTGGCAAAGTATTAAATATAAAAAATAAAATTTCAGAAAACCTGTATATTTTTGATTCGCCAGATAGTACCTGGGAAAACGAACAACTAAACAAACTCAATCAGGAACTAAAAATAGCTTTCGACTTAAAAGATAGATACCGATTGATTCATGACAGAATTGAAATTATTAAAGAGAATTTAGAACTCTTTAAAGATATTATGGACCATAAAGAAAGTAGCAAATTAGAGTGGATTATCATTATTCTAATTGTTATAGAAGTGGTAGATATGTTTATTGCTAAAATTTTCTTTTAAAGGATTACCTTCAATAAATCATAATACTCTTTGGTAATATGTAAACCATTATGTCCTGCATCTTTAATAGGATGCAGCGTAATGTTTTCAGGGTTTATAGCTTTTAGTTTTTTAGTATTTGTTTCTGGTTGAATTAAAAAATCTCGTGTACCATAACAAATATGAATGGGGCAGCTTACTTTTTTTACAAATTGGTAAGTAGGTATGTGGTAACGAATTAAAAATTTAGGAATTGGTGGTGCTATTTCATCTGCTATCAAGGTTTTCCAGGAATAATAAGGCGCATTTAATATGAGCTTTTTGGGGTTGTTGTTAGCTGCTACATAACTAGCAATTCCGGTACCTAGAGAGAAACCTAAAACAATAATATTGTCCTCGTTATACCTAGCCTTAGTATAATCATACACTTTTTGTGCATCTTGAAATATTTCTTCACTATTAGAATAAGCACCATCGCTTTTACCATAGTCTCTATAATCTACAAAAAGCACATCGTATTTGTTGTTTAAAAATAAAGAAGCTCGTGTTCCCCATTCATGAATAGCTCCTGCATTACCATGAAAATATAAAATAACACCTTTAGAATCTGGTGCTTTAAAATGTACAGCATTTAAGTAAATGTCTTCTTCAACTTCAATATTTACTTCTTCAAAAGGCTCTTTAAACTGAAAAACATAGGCTTTTTCTAAATGTTTCGGATTAAAAAAGAAGCGTTCTTGTTTAAAATATAAAAACACCAAAGAGAATACATATAGTAAAATAAGTGCTATGGTAATTTTCTTTAATCGTCTTCCTATTTTTTTAAAATTAATTTTCAATAGATTTTCTTTTTACTAGTTCGTATAAAAATACACTAAAAATGATAATATATTCTAAAGCAATAATATAAAGATTTTCAGACTTGTCTGCTTTGTCTATCTGTATATATGCTAAATAGCTAAGTATGATTGCACAGCTCCAAACTAAAGGGAATTTGTAATTGGTAAAAACCGATAGTACTAATAACGTAGATATGTACCAAGGGTGAATAGTGGTGCTCATAAATAAATAAAATGCAAATACAAAAAGCATGCTATGTATAAGTTGTGTTGTAGTGGTGTTCTTTTTTAAAAATGCCATATACAAAACAAAAAGGATTACCAATACAGGAAGTATTTTACCAATAATAGCAATTTCATTATAACCAGTAAACCAATAACCAATTGCTCTTGCTAGGTAGTATATACTGGCGTTAAACTCGAAATTTTGAAACCATAAAGCTACGGTTTGTGTATAATTGGTTATAAAAGTAGAAGCATAAAATGGAAGAAATAAAAGAAGTGTTGTACCACCAATTAAAGCATAAAATGCTGCTAATTTAGTTAGGTTAATTTTTGAGGAAGTTTCTTTTGAAAAGTAAGATTTTTCTACTGCAATAGAAGAACTAGTAGGTTTTTTAAAGTATTTAAATAATAGCGGCAAAAACAACAACGGAATTAATTTTACAGAAACCGAGGCAGCAAAAACTACTGCAGCTTGTTTCCATTTACCAATATGTAGTAAATATACACTCCACACTAGAAAAAATATCATGACACCTTCAAAATGAAGATTTCCTGTAAGTTCAATAATGATAAATGGATTTAATAAATACCAAAATATGTTGTGGCCTGGAAGCTTTAATTTTTCAAGTAGTTTTTTTCCAAAGTAAAGGGTTCCAAAATCTGCTGCAATAATTAAAATTCTTAAAACTATGGCAGAGCCTAAAATGCTTTTTCCTGCAAAAATACCAGCAAGCACAAAACAAAACTGGTTTAAAGGAGGATAATTAGTAAAATGGCTTCCGTTTAAGGTTCCCATTCCTGCATATAATGTTTCGGCTTGTGCTACAGGAAATTGGTTGTTTGTTAAAAAGGATTCTGGTGTGTATAAATACGGATTAAAGCCTTCTAGAATCATGCGTCCATCCCAAATAAAACGATAAAAATCTTGGGATAGATTAGGAATAGCAAGTATAAAAATAGCTCGAAATAGAAAGGCAATCCAAGTTAAAAACGAAAGATTGTTTTTGTTATTATTTACCAGTTTATAAAACAAAAAAAACAATGCAACATACAAGGTAATTAGCTTGATGTAATCTGTTCTTACTAAATTATAAGCAAAAGAAAAGTAAAACAGTATACATGCTAATGCCAATAAAAGAGAAGGTTTTTTTAATTTTAAAAAAAAGGTATTGTAAAGCATAGGCCAAATATAAATATTATTTGTTTGTTGAATTTGTATGTAATGTTAATTGAATACTTTAAAAGCAAAAATGTACGCTTAAGCATATTTTTAACTAAGTGTCTTTTTTAAGGTTTTCCTTACTTTTTAAAGCTTGTTTATGTTCTGTAAAACAAATAATCTTTGTTATTTTTGAGTATTGAAAAACAACTATTCTTATGAAAAATATAATATCTCTCTCCTTGCTCTTATTTTGTCTTACTTCGTGTAAGCAAGCCAATAAAACAGAAGTAGAAACAGTTACTAAAACCCAAGACCAAAGCTCAGAAGTACAAATAATAGAAGTAGCTAGTTTTAAAGGGCAACAAGTAACAGGAGTTTCAGTTTCTAATGCAGGTCGTGTGTTTGTAAATTTTCCAAGATGGCGAGATGCTGTAGCTAATTCGGTAGTTGAAATCACAGCAGATAAGCAACAAAAAAGTTACCCAAATGCAAGATGGAACTCCTGGAAAATAGGAGATCCTGTTGTAGAAGATAAGTTTGTTGGTGTACAATCTGTGGTTGCTTTTGAAGATGCTTTATATGTTTTAGATACCAGAAGTCAGTTGTTTCAGGAGGTTTTAGATGCTCCTCGTGTTTTTGTTTTTAATTTAACTACTAACACTTTAAGTAAAACGTTTAAGCTTAGCAAAAACAGTTACCATCCAGATTCTTATATTAATGATCTGCGTGTGGATAAAAAGAAAAATAAAATCTATTTTACAGATTCTGGTCATGCAGGATTGGTGGTGTTAGATATGAATTCGGGTATTTCAAAAAGAGTTTTAAATGAGCATACATCTACAAGTGCAGAAATGACGCATTTAACTTTTGGGGATAAAAAATGGGAAAGAGCTATTCATTCTGATGGTATTGCTTTAGATACTAAAAACAATATACTTTATTATCATGCTTTAACAGGATATAGTTTGTTTTCTATACCAACCCATGCTTTTGATGATGAAGATGAAAATAAAATACAAGATCAAGTACATTTTGTAGCAAAAACAGCTGCTCCAGACGGCATGATTTTAGATGCTAATGGTAATTTGTATTATGCAGATTTAGAGCATAACAAAATACAGTATAGAAAACCAGACGCTAGTATACATACACTTGTAGAAGGTGAAGAAGTGAAGTGGGCAGATACTTTTAGTATTTATAATGAGCACTTGTATTTTACAAATTCTAGAATTAATGAAATTAATGGCGATATTTCTACAATGGTCTTTACTTTAAATAAGGTAGCCTTACCTGTGGAATAAATACTAAATGCTGTTTTAACTAAGGGTTAACTATGGTTGTGGTTGTTTTACTTTAATTTTGTATAACAGTTAAGCACAATCTATCTTTTATGAAAAGCTATTTAATACCTCTTTATTTCATTCTCTTTTTTATACTTTCTTGTAAGCAAGAAAAAAACAATGCAATACCTGTAAGTACAACAAATACTAGCACAGAAGATAAATTAGTTGTTGCTGTAAACGAAGACCTTGCAGAAAAAAAGGAATTTAATACGTATTGGTACTCAGGAAAAGCTGAACTTAGTAGTTATGAACTAAAACAGTCTAGGTATAATGAAATTAGAACAGGAGAAGTAGTATTAATTTTTGTTACAGAGCCTTTTTCTTTAAGCAAGCAAGTAAAATTAGATAATGCAAAACAAGCAGGAGAAGATAAAGTAACTGTCATGAAATTAAACCAAGTACGAAAATTTAATACTGGTATTTATGATTATTCTATTGTTACTTCAACTTTTACACCTATAGACTTTAAAAATCATCCGTTAACACTTAAAGCAACAACAAGCATACAAGAGTGGTGCGGACATACCTTTACCCAATTAAATCTAGACGATACGCAATATAACTTCAAGCAGTTTTCCTATTTTGAAGCAGATGGTGATGCCTCCCGAAAATTTAATGCTGCCTTATTAGAAGAAGATTTAATGGCACGCATTCGTATACAATCTGGACAATTACCTGTTGGTGAATTACAATTGATTCCTTCTACCATATATAGTAGATTTAACTATAAAAAAATGCAAGCGCATAAAGCAAAAATTAGTAAAACCGAAACAGAAACTGCCTTGCTTTATACCATTAGGTATTTAGATATAGATAGAAGTCTTAGTATTCAAGTAGAAAAAGAATTTCCTTATAAAATTTTAGAATGGACAGAAGGTGATGGTGATGGTTTACTTACAACAGCAACATTAAAATCAAGTTTAAAAGAGCCTTATTGGAATCAAAAAAGTGTAGCACACGAAGCAAAAAGGGAAGCTCTTAAATTAATTAAATAAAAGGTTGGTTTTGCTGGAGCTGGCTTGTTTACCTACAAAGGCAGTAATAAAACACTTTTTTTAAGAAACACCCATTGGGTAAGCCTGTGTTAGCGATTGATGCGGCATCCTTTTTTGCCATGAAAAGCAAAAAAGATATAGCGGAAAGCGCGACTTTTTATAAAACCGAAAAGTAAAGTGCCAAATTTGTTTTGGTATCTTGACTTTGCAGGTGTTTGTAAAAAGGAACACCCAAAATAAAAAACTATGCTTTTGAAGTTAAGGATTTAAAAAACACAAAACCAAAACCTACAAAAAGCATTAGGTGAAAAGGGAATAAACCAAAGTCTCCTCCTTGATCTCCAACTACAAAAGCACTGTACATACCAAATGCAAAATAAAGCATAAGTATACCTTCTATAATTACATTTGCAGAAATATTTTTCTTTAAATATTTATTGCCTTTCCAGCTATCTGTAAGGCTATTAATATTAAATTTTGGTGTACGTACAAATTCACTTCGTTTACCAAAATGCCCTTCTAAAACAGCAATAGAATTGTGTAGTGAAAAGCCCATGGCAATAGAGAAAAAGGTAAAGAAAAGTACAATGTATTGTATAAAGTTTTTTACTGTGCTACCATAGGTGTTTTTGTACATATACCAATAACATACAAAGAAAATAATAGTGCTTATTACAAAAAAGCTCATGACATAAAAGTATGGCTTTAAGTGTGCATATTCATTTTTAATATATAGCATTGGTATGCTTAAAATAGCTACAATAAGTACATTTAAAAACATGGTAGAGTTTAGTAGGTGTAAAAGACCATGCATTTTGGTTTTAGCAGAAATATTATTGCTTTTAAGTACTTTAAATAGCATTTTTCTAAAGTTTTCTGCGCCACCTTTGTTCCATCTAAATTGTTGTGAGCGTGCTGCACTAATTACCACTGGTAATTCGGCAGGAGTTTCTACGTTTTCTAGATACTTAAATTTCCAGTTTTTTAATTGTGCTCTGTAGCTTAAATCTAGGTCTTCGGTTAGTGTGTCTCCTTCCCAGTTTCCTGCATCTATAATACAGGTTTTACGCCAAACACCTGCGGTACCATTAAAATTAATAAAGTGTCCTTTACTGTTTCTACCAACTTGCTCTAAGGTAAAATGTGCATCTAAGGCAAAGGCTTGAATTTTTGTTAAGGTAGAATAGTTTCTGTTAATATGTGCCCAACGTGTTTGTACTACACCAACTTGTGCGTCTTTAAAATGTGGAATGGTTTGTAATAACCAATTTTTATTTGGAAGAAAATCGGCATCAAAAATAGCAATGAATTCTCCTTTAGCAATTTTTAATCCTTCTTTTAATGCACCTGCTTTAAAACCTTGTCTGTTGGTTCTGCAAATGTGCTTAATGTCTAAACCTTGTGCTTTTAGTTTTTCTATTTGTAAAGCTGTGCTGGCTACAGTCTCATCTGTAGAGTCATCTAAAACCTGAATTTCTAATTTGTCTTTTGGGTATTCTATTTCTGCAATATTATCTAACAAACGCTCCATAACATACAACTCATTATACACCGGAAGTTGTATAGTTACATAGGGTATTTCTGCCGTATTTTTTAAATTGAATTTTGGCGAATGGTCTTCTTTTTTCTGTGCAGCAATATAATTAAACAGTAGGTTTAGTTGCGCTAATGCATAAAAGAAAATTAGCAATAATGAAATAGTGTAAATGGTGATGATGATTGTTTCTAAAATCATTTTTTAAAGCTGTATTTAAAGATCCAACCTAATATTTTAATTCCTGCAAAAATACTTCCTTTTACGGTTCCTGAAACTTTAGAAACACCAATTCTGTTTCTGTAATGTACAGGAATTTCAATATAAGATAATTTTTGCTTAAGTACTTTTAATTGCATCTCTACGGTCCAACCATAGGTTTTATCTTCCATGTTTAAGGCTAAAAGCTTTTTGTATTTAATGGCACGAAAAGGACCAAGATCTGTAAATCTTGCTCCAAAAAAGAGTTTCATTAAAAATGTGGCTAGCCAATTACCAAAAATTTGTTGCGGAGTCATAGCACCTAATTCGCGTAACTCTTTAACTCTAGATCCAACTACAAAATCGGTATTGTTTTCTATAATTGGGGCTACTAATTTTGTTAATTCTTCTGGGTAATCACTATAATCACCATCTAGAAATACAATAATGTCTGGTTTTGTTTCTTGCTGTGCAATGTAATGCATTCCTTTTAAACAAGCATAACCATATCCTTTTTGATTTTCGGTTAAAACGGTTGCACCTGCATTTTCAGCATTTTTTTCTGTAGCATCTGTAGAGTTGTTGCTTACTACAATAATTTCAGAAACCGTTTCCGGAATGTCATGAATTACTTGAGATATAGCGTCTGCTTCGTTATAAGCAGGAATAATTACTTTTATTAGAGGCATTAATTTTTACTTAGGAAATGCAAAAGTACAATACTAATATTCATAATTAGTAATAATTGCTGCTGTTTCTTTAACATATTTTTTGGTTTTGTGGAGTTAGCATGACAAAATGCTACACTTTTTTAGTTTTAAGTGTAATTAATGTATCTTTTTTTACCTGCGCTTGTACAAGAATGCTTTTCATTGCATTTTGATTTTTAGGCAAGATGTTCATGAATTAGTAATTTGGTTACTAGTTTAGATTCCTATAACAATAAAAAATAGTTGTTTTGGGTATAAAGTTAAAGGGGGTGAGCTAAGTCTAATTTTTGTTCACATAATCCATTAAATCTACATCGTTACCTAAAAGGATTTCTGTAGGATTGATACGGCCTTGCATAGAATCGTTTTCTAGTTTTAAAACACCTCTAGGGCAAACAGCTGAACAGATACCACAACCAACACAGCTAGAACGTACAATATTTTCTCCTTTTTGTGCATAAGCTCTAACGTCTATTCCCATTTCGCAACTGTTAGAACAGTTACCACAAGAAATACATTGTCCGCCATTGGTAGTAATTCTAAATTTAGAAAATAAACGCTGTTGAAAGCCTAAAACGGCAGCCATTGGGCAACCAAATCTACACCAGGATCTGTTACCTAAAATAGGGTAAAAACCTGTGCCAATAACTCCTGAAAAAATAGAGCCTATGTATATACCGTAGGTAGACCTTAGTGTTCCTGCTTTTATAAAAAACACATTATCTGTAGTTCCTGTAAAATGAAGAATTAGTAATAAGGCAATAGTGGCAAAAAAACCGATTGCTCCATATTTTGCATCCTTACCAAATTCTTTGCCTTTAAAGTATAATACAGCAGTAAAAAGTAAGGTTAAGAAGCCAATTACTAAGGCGATAAATACGCCTCTTGTTAACCAAAAGTCATTACTGTCATATCCTAAATAGGTGTAAATCATAGCGGTTGTCATGACCACAGAAAACACTAAAACGGTGTGTATTAACCAACGTTCTAGTTTCCAAGCAGACATTTTTTTTGAGGATAATTGTCTAAAAGAATCTCCAGCTGTTTCTGCTAAACCACCACAACCACAAACCCATGAGCAGTACCAGCGTTTTCCATATTTGTAGGTTAAAATAGGTGAAATAACAAAGATGGAAATAATACCAAAAAGAAGCAATGCTAAACCAATAGTTCCGTTAGATAAAAAGCCGTTCACAGACCATTCATCAAAAATATAATAGTTAAGTGGCCACATAGATTTTAAATCGTAGTATGGCAAATCGTTATTCATTACATACATAAATTCAGGAATCAAAAAGGCGAAACCTAATTGAAAAAACATCACCGAAACGGTACGTACTTGTTGGTAGCGATTGTGTCTGTATTTTAGTATAAATTTGTATCCAAAGGCTAAAATAGCAACTGTATATAAGGTACCATAAACAAACCATTGGCTTGCTGCTCTGCCAGAAAGCAATTTGCTTAAGGGATCAAACAAACTAATTAAACCAGTGTTTGCTTCGCCATCTGTGGCTAAACCTAAATATTTAGGAAAAAAGTATAGTACAATATAGAATGTGGTAAGAATAACACCAACAATCCATCCCCAAACACCGCGAGAAGAAATAGATTTAAACCAAACACCATCATTTTTTATACCTTCTAGTTTATTAAGATAAGCACCTCTGGCATACCCAATTATTCCTAAAGAAATACAGCCTAAAGCAAGAGTTAAAAATAGAGCTTTGTTAGGAAAATTAGTATTTAAAAGGGCTAATGCAAGAATAAATAGTCCTATTACTCCTATAGCTAAGGCTATTTTTTGCTTGTTAGAAATATCTAAAGCATCCGGTTTTGCTAAAGACATGCTGTGATTTAATTTATTACTCATAATTAGGCGGTTTGAAATTGGTTGTTAAAAGCAGTTTGAATTGCTGTTTCATAATGGCTATATAATTCTGGGTCAAAATTAGCTTCAGCTAAGTGGTTTATTACATAAGCTACATCGCGTTTTTGGGTTAACCAGGTATCAAAGGTTTCATGACGCATTCGTATGCCAAAAGTATTTATACCTAAAAACAGGTTGGTGTCTTTATGGTAGGCAACTGTAATGCATTTGGTGTCGTCTTCATGTTTCCAATGAAAGTGTTTTTCGTATTCTGGTTTTCCTCTGCTTCCAAAAACCCAACCATAGGTTTGGTATTCTATATCTAAAAATTTGGCCGAATTAAACCAATGTCCTGGTTTGTATTCTCTTTTATTGCCACAAATTGTTTGAGCAAGTGTTTCTCCCATCATGCGTCCTGTGTACCAAACCGCTTCAATGGGTCTTCTATTGCCAATGGCTTTGTGTTGTTCTGCACAATCACCAATAGCATACACATCTGGAATGTTGGTTTCTAAAAAACGGTTTACCAAAACACCTCTTCCTAATTCAATTTTAGAAGTTTTTAAAAAGTCGATGTTTGGTGTAACACCAGCTGTTAAACCAACCACGTTGCATGCAATTTCTTCGCCTGTTTCTTCAATAATAATAGATTTTACGTTACCATTTTCATCGGCAACAATTTCTTTTAAATTGGTGTTTAAGCGTAAATCTATATGATGGTTTTTAATGTGTCTGTTAATCATTTGGCTTTCACCTTCTGGTAAAACACCATTCCAGAAACTGGTTTCTCTAACTAAAAAAGTAACAGGAATGTTACGCGAATTCAGCATTTCGGCAAGTTCAATTCCTATTAAACCTCCTCCAACAATTACAGCTCTTTTACATACTTTATTGTTGGGTGCATAGATTTCCAGATTGTCTACATCTTGTTTGCTATATAAACCTTGAGCACCTTTTAAGTCTTGTCCTGGCCAACCAAATTTGTTAGGTTTACTTCCTGTTGCAATAATGAGTTTATCATAGGTTACGCTGTCTCCTTCTTGAAAATGAAGTGTTTTATTATCGGTATCTACCGTTTTTACAAAACCTTGTTTTAGTGCTATTCTATTTTTCTCCCAAAACCAATCTTCATAGGGTTTTGTGTGTTCATATTTCATGTGTCCCATGTATATATACATAAGCGCTGTTCTAGAAAAGAAATGTTTTGTTTCTGCTGAGATTATAGTGATTTTTTTATCCGAGTTTTTTCTAATGTGCCTGGCAGCTGTTACTCCAGAAATTCCGTTTCCTATAATTACAATATGTTCCATAAAGTTGGTTTAGTTATCCGCTTTGTCGAAAGTTAAGTTAAAACCTTAAGGCAATAATTTCATTTTGTTTAATTTTGGGTTTAAATTAACAAGTATGCGTTTACTATTAAAGGTTGTTTTTTTTGTGTTTTTGTTTTCCTGTTCTATGTCTCCAATACGAAAGGAAAAAATTAATGGTGTGAGTTTTGTGGCCTCCAGAACGCTTGTTAAAGATACGCATATTGCTCCAGTAGTTAATATTCATGCCAATTATGCCGCAATAATGCCATTTGGTTTTATACAAGAATTACAAGATCCAGAAGTGGTATATAATAAAAACAGGCAGTGGTTTGGCGAAACTGTTTTAGGAGCAAAACAATATATTGAAGCGTTACAAAAGAAAAATATAAAAATCATGCTGAAACCTCAAATTTGGGTTAGAAAAGGGGAGTTCACAGGTTATATAAAAATGCAAAACGAAGAAGACTGGAAGCGATTAGAAACTTCTTACACCAGGTTTATTTTAGATTATGCCGCTTTAGCGGAAGAAACAAAGGCAGAAATTTTATGTATTGGTACAGAGTTAGAACAGTTTGTTATTAACAGACCCGATTTCTGGAAGCAATTAATTGTGGAAATAAGAAAAGTATATAAAGGAAAGCTTACCTATGCTGCCAATTGGGATGAATTTAAAAGAACACCTTTTTGGAGCGATTTAGATTTTATTGGTATTGATGCTTATTTTCCTGTGAGCGAAGAAAAAACACCAAGCCTGGAATCTTGTTTAGAAGGTTGGAAACCACACGTAGCCACTATAGAGTTTTTTTATAAAAACTATAAAAAACCCATTTTATTTACCGAGTTTGGTTACAGGAGTGTAGACTATGCAGCAAAAGAACCATGGCGAAGTGATAGGAGTATGACTAGTGTAAACCTTGAAGCACAAACCAATACTACCCAAGCGTTGCTGCAAACCTTTTGGAAAGAAGATTGGTTTGCTGGTGGTTTTATTTGGAAATGGTTTCATAATCACCATGAAGTAGGAGGGGAAACAAACAACCGATTTACACCACAAAATAAACCTGTAGAAAAAGTAATTAAAGAAGTGTATAAGGCATTTTAAGTTAATAATTTAGTAATGCACAAATAGGTTATTTAATTACTAAAAATAGGTTATTTACTAGTAGGTAAGTAATACATAAAACGAATACTGTAAAGAGAACACATGAAACATAGTAGAACACTGGTAATAGGAGATATTCATGGCGGATTAAAAGCTTTAAAACAGTTGCTTCAACGTATAGCGGTAACCCCAAAAGATAACTTTATTTTTCTTGGTGATTATGTTGATGGTTGGAGTGATTCTGCCCAAGTAATTGCGTTTTTGATAGATTTTTCAAAACAATATGATTGTACGTTTATAAGAGGAAATCATGATGTTTGGTGTATGCAATGGCTGGAAACAGGAAGCGTAAATGACTCTTGGTACTTACATGGAGGAAAAGAAACTATAGCCAGTTATAAAACCATTACCAATGCGGAAAAAAAAGAACATCTTCAGTTTTTTAAAGCTACAGAGCTTTATCTGTTAGATGCTAAAAACAGATTGTTTTTACATGCAGGATTTACCTCTATGCATGGTGTTGAAAGAGAAGTAAGTCCGGAAAGTCTTTATTATGATAGAACCCTTTGGGAGATGGCTTTAACTATGGATAAAAGTATTCCTAAAGATTCCATAATTTACCCAAATCGATTAAAGCATTACCATGAGATTTATATTGGTCATACACCAACCACTAATTTTAATAAGCACACACCTACTAAGGCGGTAAATATTTGGAATGTAGATACAGGAGCTGCATTTAAAGGAAAACTATCTGCAATAGATATTGATACTAAAGAAATCTATCAAAGTGATGAAGTATACACCTTTTACCTAAACGAACTAGGCAGAAATAAGTAGCCTAATTTAAAAGGTTATTCTGTTTTATGCTAATAAATATGCTTTTTGTAATAGGCATGCAAACTATCTGGAGAAGCACCAAGCCACTTTTTTATATAAATAGCCCAGAAGTGATATTGTAGTTTCCATACGCCATGTTTTTCATACAATCTAGCTGAGGTTTTAATCTTTTTATTAATAACAACAAATTGGTTGCGCTTATAGAGCTCGCTAATTAAAATATAGTCTTCGTAAATAATATAATCTTCATTAAAACCACCAATTTCGTAAAATAAAGCTTTTGTTATAAACTGACTTTGGTCACCTCCTCGACAAGCTTTCCAATTAAATTTAGTAAACCAACTTGCTAGCTGTAACCACCAATGGCTGCTATTAAATTGTAGCCTAAAGCAACCAGCAAGATGCTTTTTTTTTACTTCATTAAGTATTAGTTGGTCAAAGTTTTTTGGCGGAAAAGAATCGGCATGTAAAAAATATAAAATAGAACCAGAAGCAGCTTTAGCTCCAATATTCATTTGTTTGGCTCTACCTTTTTTAGCATGTAAAAGGTGAATTTTTAAATCTAAATTAGTTACAATTTCTTGAGATCCATCTGTGCTTCCTCCATCTACAACAATAATTTCTTTTAGGTTTTGTAAAGATGCATTGTTAGTTAAATGAAGCAGCAGTTTTTCAATATTCTCCGCTTCGTTCAACATTGGAATTATTATCGAAATGGAGTTTTTCATAGTTGGTCACTTAAAGTGAAAATAGGAGTCTACTTAATTTATTGCTTGATTGTGGATTCCTGCTTTCTCAGGAATAACAGTAAAGTTACTCATTTAAGCTCCAATTGTAATCTTTATAGCTTTTTTTTGCGTTGGAAGAAATTTGTACTTCAGCATAGGTGTTTAAAAAATCAATAAGGCTTCCGTTCTGTTTAAAATCTTTAGAAAACCATTGAAATATTTTTGAAATTTTAATGCTATCTGAAGCTATTTCGTTTCTGTTTTTATCTGCTAAAAAAGCTTTTGTAGCAGCAGTGAGCTGTTCTTCTAGTTTTGTAGCAGTAAAGGCTTGGTTTTGTAATTTCGGACAAGAAAAAGAAGCGCATACAATAGCAAAATGAATTCTAGGTTCGTTCATTTTACGTAAAATTTCATGCTCGATTTCATTTAAATTGTACCATTTTTCACCTAGTTTCCATAGTTTTTGATCCCAAGGGTCTTTAATGTCTTTGATGCTTTTTACAGGGTAATTTTTAATTATTAAATCTACTGTTAATGCATTGTATGCGTTAATCCAATACGCAAGTTTGTCTTTTTTAGTCCAAGTTTTGGTTGGCATGTTTTTACCTAAAGAGGTAATGTAAGCATGCAATTCTGTTGGGTTGTTTTTAAAAGCGATGTAGTTTACATGGCCTGTTTTAGAAACATTTTTTTGTAATAATGTATTCCATGCATCGTGATTAAAAGCTTCAGGAATTTTGTTTTTAGTAAGGACTTCTTGCGGTTTTACAGTAGTGGTTTCTGTTTTTTTAATTTGGTTACCAGGTGTTACTTGTTTGGCAAAAACACAAGAAGTGGTAACGAGAATTGTAAAAAGAATAAGACTAAAATGTTTCATGTAATTTGTTTTCTTTTTCGTCAATTCAAGACGCACTACCTTACAAAGCAGAAGGTTTATTTTTGGTGTTTTTATTTAAAGGATATAATTCTTGGCTAATAAAATCTTTAGGAAAATTTTCATCACCTTCAAAACCCAGTTCTATATCTCTACCATCATATGGTACATGATCTGTTTTAAAGAGATAATCCCAAATGCTTAGTGTAATTCCGTAATTAATCCCATCTGTTTTATCTTCTGGAAGTTCTTTTACATGGTGCCAAATGTGCATTTTTGGGTTGTTAAATACGTATTTTAAAATACCGTAATCCCAGCCTAAATTAGCATGGTTTAAATGGCCAACAGTTATAGCAAAAAAGTGTACAATTGCCACGTCTTGTGCATCAAAACCACCAATTATTGCTAATGGAATGTATAGCATAGATTTATAGATTACTGGTTCCATCCAATGGTAGCGTAAATGCGCAGCAAACCCCATTTCTTTTACAGAATGGTGTACTTTATGAAAGTTCCAAAATAGTGGAACTTTGTGTAGTAAGCGATGCGTGTTCCATTGTACAAAATCACTAATAATAAAGAAGATAAATAGACCTAGTGCTTTTGGTAAATTATCTACATCAAAGAGTTGAAAACTGGATATAGAAAGACCAATAGTAGCTAAAATATCATTAAAAAATTGGGCAGCAGTATTAGATAAGGCTATCAATACGATGAGGTTTAACAAAAAGAAATTGAAAAACATATAAAAAGTATCTAGCCAAAAATCTTTTCTAAAAACAGATTGATTTTTACGCCAAGGAAAAGCTATTTCTAATCCCCAAACTAATAATGAAATAATAATTAAACCATAAAAATAGTTGTCCCAATGGTTTAGTGTAATTAACTCGTTTTTAAGGTAATTCCAATACCCAGAATAGGAGTTTTTAATGATGTCTATGTATTTTTGCATAGGAGTAAAAGTAAAACAATTAGATTTTTAGTTATGTAACTTTAGATACCTAGCAACAGCCTCCACCATCATAATGGAAAGTAGATTCGCTAATAAAAATGTCTTCTCTATTTAAATTAGCTAATATGTTTGCGGTTTTATCGCAAATTGCCAATGGTTGATTTTTTAATAAAATATGACCTGCTTTGTCGTCAAAATAATCTTGATCACCAAAATAAATAGCGGCTTTTCCTGTAAATATGCATGGTCCATCACTAGGCATAGGGTCTTTAATAGCTGCGACTTCAATAGATTCAATATAGATTAATTCTTCTGTAGGATAGTTTTTAGGATCTAGAATTCTATAGGGTTTTCTAGCTCTTATTTCTATGGTTCCAAAACCTGCATCTGTTAATGCTTTTATGTAATCTGCAATAGGTAAGCTTCCGCTTAGGCAAAGTGCTCTTAATCTTTCATCGTTACGTAATTCGTCATTCATGGGTTGTTCGCAAGTAGGATCACTCATAACCAGTCTTCCGTGTGGTTTTAAAACACGATACATTTCAGCTATAGCCTTCTTTAAATCTTCGGCTTTAAAAATATTAAACAAACAATTTTGAGCAGCTACATCAATAGTATTATCTGCAACAGGAAGATGCATAGCGTCTCCTTTTTTAAGGGTAACAAATTCCGATGTAAACCAAGGGTTTTGTGCTTCTGCTTCTACAAAGTTTTTTCTGGAAGCTTCTAACATTTCATCTACAACATCCACACCAATCACACCACCTTTTTCACGATTAAAATAAGCAAATTGTAGAAGTTCCATGCCTCCGCCCACACCAACATATAGTGTTTTTGGATTGTTAGTTAAATCACGTGCATGTACCGTAGAGCCACAGCCGTAATTCATTTCTTGCATTATTTTAGGGATTTTTAATCCTGGTAATTCCCAAATAGGGTTTGTGGTACAACATAGCCCTACGTCTGGAGTTAATGCTGCTTCTTTGTATACGTTGTGTGTGGTTTTTAGGTAGCTCATTTTCTTTTTTAAGACAAAAAAATAAGAGAAAAGAATCAACGTTTATACAAGAGTTTATCTTGGTTCTTTTGTCTCAAATCTTGGTTCTATAATTTTGATATTAATTCTTTAAATAATGTAATCATGTCTGGCTCTGCTTTTGCAGCCATAGCAATAATTTCATCAATATTTACAGGTTTTAGATTATTTGGGTCGCATTCATCGGTTAAAACGGATACAGCAGCTACTTTTAATTTTAAATGATTAGCAACAATAATCTCAGGAACGGTACTCATACCAACCGCATCTGCACCAATAATTTTAAGCATTTTGTACTCTGCTCTGGTTTCTAATTGTGGGCCAACTACGCTTACGTAAACACCTTCGTGAAGTTTTATGTTGTTTGCTTTGGCAATACTTTTAAAAGTGTTGTTAATTTCAGCATCATAAGGAGCACTCATATCCACAAAACGTTCTCCTAATTCTGAAACCCCTTTAAATGCTAAAGGAGAGCTTCCTTGAAGATTTATATGGTCTTCAATTAGCATTAATTCGCCTTTTTTAAAGTCTGTATTTATCGCTCCAGAAGCGTTAGAAACTAAAAGGGTTTTAATTCCTAATTTTTCCATAATACGAACAGGGTAGGTGACGTCTTGTAAGGTATAGCCTTCATATACGTGAAAACGACCTTGCATGACTATTACTTTTTTATTTGCTAATTCACCATATATAAGTTTTCCTCTGTGAAACTCAACTGTTGCTGTAGGAAAATTTGGTATGTGGTTATAACTTACTTCTTTTATAATGGTTATTTCATCTAAAAGTTTTCCAAGTCCTGTGCCTAGAATGATTCCTATTTCTGGTTTTTCAAACCCTTTTTCTTGTAGGTATTCTACGGTTTCGTTTATATATTTAATCATTTTGATTTATAAGTTTTTTTAATACGGAATTGTGCTCCATATCTTCAAAAGTATCAATATCATTTAACTTTTCTAGTTGGTGAATCTTAAATTTTTGTAAATCTTTCATGGTGTCTTTAAAAACAGAGGAAGTTCCCCATGCTTTGTTTTTAAAAACAGCAGCGTGTAAAGTTTTCATACCTAATAAATAATAACCACCATCTTTTGCTGGGCCAATAACAACATCTCGGTTTTCCAGTTTTTTAAATGCTTCCTGAATGTGTTTTTCTTTTAAATCGAATAAATCACTACCAACAATTACTACTTTTTCATAATTGTTGTGGAATGCATCTTGAAAAGCATGAAGCATTCTATAGCCTAAATCATCGCCTTTTTGTTGGTGTTTTTGGTAGATGGCATTATCCCAAATGTCTTGATCACGCACTTTTACCGAGTAGTAAACCGCTTTGTCACTTGCTATGTTTCTAATTGTTTTTTCTGTATGCTTTAATAAAAAAGTGTAGATTTTTAAAGCGGAAGCGTTACCAATAGTTTTTGCTAAACGTGTTTTTACCTTCCCTAGTTCTGGGTTGCGAGTAAATATAATGATGAGGTTTTGGTTTTTCACGCTTGCTTACTGTTATTAATCATTATAAATTTTATTTCCTTTTAAAAGCCATGTACTCCATGCTTTAGAAAAGGTATGTATGTTTTCGGTTTGCTTATTTTCTAGATTATATACAGAGAAGTTGTTGTTTTTCCATTCAAAAATACCTCCATATAAATTAAAAATATTGGTGTAACCAGCGTCTTTTAGTTGTTGGGCAATTTTTTCAGACCGAATACCTAAAGAGCAATACACCACAATTTGCTGTTGTTTGTTTTGTATTTGTTTTGTTGTTTCTTGTAAATTGAAATGCGTATAACCAACATATATAGCATTTTTTATATGACTTACTTGGTATTCTTGCCATTCACGTGCATCTAAAACAATCGCTTCTGTTTTAGGCATTGCTAATTCTTGAACCGAAATATAAGGAACACTTTTAGTGTTGTATTTGTTTAATAACTGCGAAAGACTTTCTTGTGCAGTACTTGGTAATGTTGCCAAATAAAAGAGTAGTATGCTTATTAATTTATATTTCATACTTAGGCTACTGTTCCTTGACAACTACTTCCTGCACCAGCAGTACAACCGTAACAATGTTGTGATATTATAATGTCACGACCTTGTAGCAACTCTTCGTTAAAATCTGAAATATGTTTAGATTTACTATTTACAGGCAATTCTAACATTTGGTTAAAATCACAATCGTATAAATAACCATCCCAACTTACAGAAATGGTATTGGTACACATCACGTTTGCAACAGCAGAAGGGTTGTATGCCTCTACTAAAGAATACATGTAATCTTCGTAATTTTCTGAAGCTATAAGGTAGTCTAAAAATCTGCTAATTGGTAAATTTGTGATTGCAAATAAGTTGTGAAATTGTATGTTAAAATCTTGTGCCAGTGCTTTTTTAAAGTCACGTTCCAGAGCAGCTTGATCTCCAGGTAAAAAGGCTCCTGATGGATTGTAAACCAAATCTAATTTTAAATCGCTACCTGGCATGCCATAACCAACAGCGTTTAATTCTTGCAATGCTTGTATAGATTGGTTAAAAACACCATCACCACGCTGTTTGTCTGTTTTTCCTTTGGTCCAATGTGGCATAGAGGAAACGACATGAACATTATATTTTTTAAAAAACTCTGGTAGATCGTAGTATTTTTTGTTTGCGCGAATAATAGTAAGGTTAGAACGAACAATAAAATCTTTAATTCCAGCTTTAGAAGCTTCTTCTACAAACCATTTAAAATTAGGATTCATTTCTGGAGCTCCACCTGTTAAATCTAAGGTGTGTGCTTCCGTAGTTTTTATAACCTCTAAGCATTGTTGCATGGTTTCTACAGTCATTATTTCTTTTCTGTCTGGACCAGCATCTACGTGGCAATGTGTGCATACTTGATTGCACATATAACCAACGTTAATTTGAAGTATTTCTAGTTTTTTAGCACGTAAAGGAACAAGATTGGTTTCTCTTATTTTTTTTGCAAAAGTCGGTAACTCGCCAGTTTTAAATATTCCGTTAGAAAGTATTTCTAGTTGTTTTTTAGCCTGAGCTAAGTCGCTGTCTTTTTTATGAAGAGATTGTGTTTTTAATTTGGTCATATAATTACTATTAACCATCTAATTTATTCACTTTATTCATCATTTGTACGCCATGCACTAAGGTGGCTCCGCTTTTAATAGCAGCTCCAACATGAATGGCTTCCATCATTTCATCTTTGGTAATACCACGTTGTAAGCCATCTTTGGTGTATGCATCAATGCAATAAGGGCATTGTTCTGTGTGTGCTACAGCTAATGCTATGAGTGATTTTTCACGAGCAGTTAATGCTCCTTCTTCAAAAACTTTTGCGTAATAATCAAAGAATTTGTTTCCTAGTTCTTCACTCCATTCTGTGATTTTTCCAAATTTTTTTAGATCTGCAGGATCATAATATGTTTTTTGCATTTTGTAGTTATAAAAGGGATTCTAAAAAATGAATATACTGTTTCTGTCGTTAAGAAATAGAAAACTTAACAAAAAAATAGGTTTATTTAAAGTTTGTTTTTAAAAAGGTTTCGGCATTTAAAAAGAGTACACGATCTATTATTTCTTGCGCTGAAATTTGATTTATAGCAATTAAGTTTTGGGTGTTTTTTTCTAGATATTGTTCTGCTTTTTCTACCAAATAGGGTTCTATGTCTTGGATGTTTTCACTAGTCCATAGTCCTTTAATAGGGTTTACAATGCCATCAAAATCAGATCCTATTGCTATTGTTTCCCAGCAAAAAAGCAGGTTTTTGTTTAGTATTTCTGCACAGTGTTGTATTTGGTTCCATACTAATTCTGATTTGTTTTTTAGTCTGCTTTTTTTGTTAGGTATATAGATTCTAGAACTTCTAATAGCTTTTCTACTTGCAATTCTTCTTTCGTCTAATTGGAGACCAAAAATTCCTTTAGATTTAGCAATGCGAAGTATTTCTGCATCATAAAAATTAATATCTACATCACTAAATGCTTCGCTTAAAGGGGAGTCTTTTTCTGTCCATGCTTCAATAGATCGTTTTCCGTTTACCGCACCATGACTAACAATTATAGGAATGTTTTGGTCTGCATATTTGGTTTCTAATAACTTGTAATAGGTTTTTCTGGCAGGCGTACTCATGTGTTTTACGTCTATGAGTATGCGTTTGTTATTTGTGTTGTCTAAAAGTTTGTCTATTACTTTAAAACCTAGCGCTGTAATGTCTGTATTAAGTCCTCTGTTTTGGTTGTCTTTTATAGCACCAATATTAATACTTCTTGCGTGTCCGCAAATTTCATTGTAAAAGTGATGTGCTAAGGTTATAAAAAGGGGTTTGTGTGCCCATTTTTTTACTGTGTCAATATTATCTAAAACGGTTTGCTCATTTGCTGTGTTTACGTCTTTTAATAAGCCGGTTTCAAAAGCATGAGCGCCTTCAATAGTTGGTATTAGGCTAATGATTTTTCTGGTGTTTGTAGATTTTGCTATGTTTTCTTCTACTTCAGTAAAGCTATTCGTTAGCCTATAGGTGTAGTTTATATCATTAATTTTTTGTGCAAAGTTATGTAATTGTAGGTAGTAATTATATTCATCCAATAGGTCTTGAAAATAACTATTATGACTCCTTATGTTATCAATTCTTGAATGGCTAACTCCTGCTGCAAGATTTACCAGAATATCAGAAATAAACTTAAAGCCTAACATTCTTCTTTTTAAAAAATGTTTTTCAAAAGGATATAAAGAAATTACAACAACTTGACAATTTGCTTTAGCTAACGCAGTTAAGTCTGTTTGTGTAAACTTTGTTAAGGTAAGTATTTTGTTTACTTGACGTTCTAAAAAGTTTGGCGGACTATAATGCCAAATAGAATTTTTTCTTCCAGCGTTTAAATGGTTTTGTTTGGTAGGTTCGTATTTAAAACTCTTACCATAAGGTTTTAATGCAGGATGACAATGTAAATCTATATATGCCCTTTTCATAATAGCGAATTAATGGTAGTTAAAAGATATAAATTTTTAATTTAGCAGTAAAAATATTTTTTATGGATTATTTTGTAATCGCTTCTGTATTAGTGCTTATATCTGCAATTTTTGGATATATAAATGTACGATTTTTAAAAATGCCAAATACTATTGGCTTAATGTTAATAACCATAGTGTTTACTCTAGCTGTATTTGCATTGAGTTATTTTGACGATACCTTGCTAAATGCCGAACGATTTATAATAACTCACATAGATTTTAAAGCTGTATTATTAGATGTTATGCTTAGTTTCTTGCTTTTTGCTGGCGCATTACATACTAATTTTGAACAGCTTAAAGTACAGCGTTGGCCAGTTTTAGTTTTTGCTACTTTTGGTGTTGTAATCTCTACTTTTCTGGTTGGTTTAATTATGTTTTTAGCATTACCAATTGTTGGTTTGCATGTAGATTTTATTTACTGTTTGTTATTTGGTTCTTTAATTTCACCTACAGACCCTATTGCTGTTTTAGGAATTCTAAAAAAAGCAGGAGCACCTAAAAAATTAGAAACAAAGATTGTTGGTGAATCTTTATTTAATGATGGAGTAGGTGTAGTTGTATTTTTAACCATTTTTAAAATTGCAGACTTAGGAATTGAAAATGTTACCGTTTTAGAGGTGGTAGAGTTGTTTGGTGTAGAAGTTATTGGAGGTATTGTTTTAGGGTTGATTTTAGGATGGGTTACGTATCGATTAATGCGATCTATTGATGATTATGATATTGAAGTCATTATAACACTTGCAGCAGTAATGGCAGGAACGGTTTTAGCACAAAAACTACATATTTCTGCACCTTTAGCAATGGTTACTGCTGGGTTGGTTGTTGGTAATGATACCGTTAGAGATTCTGCAATGTCTGAAACTACAGAAACGTATGTAGATAAATTTTGGGAGTTAATAGATATACTTTTAAATACTGTTTTATTTGTTTTAATTGGTATGGAAATGCTTGTTTTAACTTTTGAAATGGAATATTTATTAGCTGGTTTAATTGCTATTCCTTTAGTATTATTATGTAGATATATCTCGTTACTAGCGCCAATAAAATTCTTTGAAAAGAAATTAGACTTTGTGCCAAAAACCAATTTAATTATGACTTGGGGAGGATTACGTGGCGGAATTTCAATAGCATTAGCTTTAGGACTTACACAAGTTATGGAGCGTGATTTGTTTTTAGTGATTACTTATGTCGTTGTTGTGTTTTCTATACTAGTACAAGGAATGACTGTTGGTAAATTGGTAAAAAAAGTTGAAGTAAAATAAGTGTATGCAAAACTGGATTTCTCTTTTAGCAAAATTTAAAGAAAAGCAAATTCCCGTTGCTTTAGTAACAGTAACCAAATGTTTAGGTTCAACACCTTGCGTTGTTGGGTCTAGAATGTTGGTAACTGCAGATAAACAAATTCATGGTACTGTTGGAGGAGGAAAACTAGAATTTAAAGCCATAGACGAAGCGATTATTGCATTAAACGAAAATAGAATTATCGAATCAAGTTACACATTAGGTCCAGAATTTGAACAATGCTGTGGCGGAAAAGTGGAATTTATTATTGAGCCTATGCATCAATCTCCAAAATTATTTTTATTTGGAGCAGGACATATTGGAATGGAAATTTGCAAGCTCTTAATAGATACACCTTTTAAAGTGCATCTTATAGACTCTCGTGACAATTGGTTTGCTAATTTAGAATTAGATGAAAGTATAACTACACATCAAACCAGTGAAACAGATTTTAAAACCTTTAAAGATGCTGTACAATGGGGAAGCAATTGTTATGTTTTGGTTTTAACACATAATCATGTAATCGATTTTGATATTATAGCTATGGCTTTACAAAACGAAACTAAATTTCTAGGCTTAATAGGTAGTAAAACTAAAAAAGTGCGCTTTCATAATATGCTTATTAAAGAAATGCATATTCCTGAAGGGATGACCAATGTAGTTTGCCCAATAGGCTTAGATATAGGAGGAGATACACCAAAAGAAATTGCTATTAGCGTTGTTGCACAATTACTACAAACACATTACAAAAATGAGTAATGTCATTCAGAAGGAAACAAAGAATCTTTTAAAACAAAATAATAAGTCTATCATTGATAAACTCACTGCACTTTGGGCTTTAAATGAGTCTGGATTAGGTGGTTTTTTACATGTTTTTAACTCGCCATTTACAGGGTTGATTGTTGGTGGAATTGCTATTCTGTTAATTAGTTTAATTGCTTTTTATGCTAAAAATAAATGGCAAGCCATTTTAAAAGCTTTAGTAATTGTATTGATTATAAAAATGGCAGTGAGTCCGTATTCGCCATTTACAGCATACATTTCTGTGAGTTTTCAAGCTGTTTTGGGAGCCTTTTTATTTTCTAACTTTTCCTGGAAAGGGGGAACATTAGTAGCTTTAGGAATAGTAACCTTTTTGCAATCTGCACTTCAAAAATTATTAAAACTCACCATTATTTATGGTACAGATTTTTGGGAAGCCATCAATATTTATGGTACTTGGATTCAAGAAAAAATCAATTTTATAACAGACACTTCTACAACATCGGTTTTAATTAGCATTTACCTTTTGGTGTATGGTGTTGGTGGCCTTTTAGCAGGATTATTCATTAAAAGTGTAATAGTAATTATTTCTAAAAAAGAAGCAACCGCTTTTTATTTGAAGCCTATGCATGTAACTTCCGAAGAGAAGAAAACAAATAAAGCCATAAGATTCAAGGTAATTTGGATTTGGTTTTCTACTGTTACAGTAATTGTTTTGGCATTTACTTTTTTTGGTGGAGCTTTATTTGGGTGGCAAAAAGCAATATATATTATTGCTAGAAGTTTCTTGTTTTTAATACTTTGGTATTTGGTTTTAGGACCTTTTGTTTTAAAAATAATTCGAAAATATCTCACCAAAAAAGAATCTAAATACCAAGAAGAAATTACCAGTGCTTTGGATTTGTTTCCGTATTTCAGGCAAATTCTTAGCTTAACTTGGAAAGAGACAAAACACTTAAACGGCTTTACGCGATTTAAATATTTTATTGCCAATAGTATTTCTAATTGTATTCATTTTAAAATTGCTTCAGAATGATATTTATTCTAACAGGTAAAATTAGAACCGGAAAAACAACAACGTTACTAGATTGGATTAGCAATAGAAGCGATGTGGATGGATTGTTGTGTCCAGATGGTGAAGATGGAAAACGCTATTTTTTTAAAATTAAAGCTAACGAAACATTTAAATTGGAAACGGAAGCAGAATTGGAAACGGAAAATGTAATTAAAATTGGTAGTTATATTTTTTTAGAAAGTGCTTTTGTAAAAGCAAATGATTATTTGATTTCTGTTGCTTCAAAAACAAAATGTAAATATGTAATTATAGATGAATTAGGAAAACTAGAATTAAAAAATGAAGGTTTGCATCGTTCTGCGGAAGCCTTAATTTCTTCATTCAAAAGCAATACAATACAACATCTAATTCTTGTAATTCGTGATTATTTATTAGAGGATATTTTGATACATTATAATATAACTGAATATTCGCTTTTGAAAAAAGAGGACTTAAAATAATGGTAAGACTTTGTCATTCCGCAGTTAATGCATCATCCGTTTCTTAACTAAAAAGCGTCTCACTCAACGCGTAATAAATTGCCATAATTGCAGAGAAAATAGCACTTCCTAAAAATCGCCATTTTAGTTTAAATCGGTTTTGAATAATATAATTTGCAATAAATGAAATGGGGATATTCACTAAAAATGACCAAAAGGCAATTGCAACTAAGTTAAAGCCAATCGCTTCAAACTGACCAGAAAACAATTTGATAAATAACAAATGTCTAGCAATCCATAAAGGATTAAAATAGGCTATAGCTAAAATGGTCTTGGTTACTGTTGCTTTAATTCCTTTTAAAAATTGCGTCTTTTTTACAATCCAATCAAAATAATTAGGGATTTCAAAAGCGTAAAATGTGGCGCCAATAAACATTATTCCTAATAGTCGAAACCACGAAAATTCACCTAATAAAAGTGCTGCAATAGAATCGCCAGCACTATAAATTAGAGCGCCTTTAAGGATGTTTTGTTTTTTGTAGTGCAGTGCGATAAGGCTTTATTGTTTTTGGTATAGACCAGTTAAAACCTTTTCGGGCGTCATTGGTGCATGAAACTTTACATCATAATTGGGGTTAAACGCTTTAATGGCATTTTGAAGTGCAAAATAAGCGCCAATACCATACATTAAAGGAGGCTCGCCAACAGCTTTCGATTTTAAAATAGCCATATCATTTCCTTCCGTTTCTACAGGGATCACTTCTACCGTTTTTGGTACAGAAAAAATATCTGGAACTTTATAGGTGGATAATGCATTAGATAATAATCTTCCGTCTTTATTATAGGCAATTTCTTCTAGTGTCATCCATCCAATACCTTGAATTAAAGCACCTTCTGCTTGTCCTAGGTCAATGCCTTCACTCATGCTTTTCCCATAATCGTGTACAATCTTTACGCTGTCAAATTCATAAGTGCCACGCGTACAATCTATGGTTGTTGTGGTGATTGCTGTTCCGTAAACATGATAGGCAAAAGGATGTCCTTTTTCTTTGGTTTTATCAAAGTGAATTTCTGGTGTTGCATAGTGTGCATTTTCGGTTAAAGCAACACGTTGTAACATGGCTTTACTAATGAGTTGTGTCCAAGTTAAATTAGACTTTTCACCATTAACATAAACTGTTTCCTCTTTTAAAGTGATGCTTTTTTCTGAAGTATGTAATGCCTCTGAAGCTACCGTTTTTAAACGTTCTAAAAGCGATTTGCAAGCCATTAACGTTGCTTTTCCGTTTAAATCTGCTGTTGAGCTTGCAGCAGAAGGAGAGGTGTTTGCAACTCTAGTTGTATTGGTGCTTTCTATCTTGATTTTTTCAATAGGAATGGAAAAAATAGCAGCAGCAATTTGCATCATTTTGGTGTTTACACCTTGACCCATTTCTACAGCAGCTGTGCTAATACCAATACTTCCATCTAAATAAATATGCACCAATGCACGTGCATGATTCATTGGTGTATTGGTAAACGAAATACCAAAGGTAATAGGCATAAACGAAATCCCTTTTTTAAAAGCCGTATTGTTTTTATTGAAATCTGCAACCTCTTGTTCTAAAGCATCAATATTGAATATGTTTTTAGCAGTATGCCATGTGTTTTTAGCTTCTACTTTTTTAGCAATTTGTCCGTACGAAAATGTGTCGTTTTCATCTAGTAAATTCGCTTCTTGAATTTTTCTTGTTGGAACACCAATTTCGTGAGCCGCTTTCGCAATAGCAGACTCAATAACAAACATACCTTGTGGTCCTCCAAAACCACGAAACGCTGTGTTTGGTGGTAAATTGGTTTTACAACTTAATACTTTAGTGGTTACGTTTGGCACGTAATAACTATTGGTTGCGTGAAATAAGGTACGCTCAGCAATGGCAGGAGATAAATCTGCAGCAGCTCCAGAATTTTGTAAAAACTCGGTTTGGTACGCTAGGATTTTTAAGTCTTTTGAAAGTCCGATTTTATAGGTGCTTTCATATGGATGACGTTTTCCAGTCATACGTAAATCGTCATGGCGATTAAGGATTAATTTTACCGACTGATTTAAATGATACGTTGCCAAAGCAGCCATAACTGCCCAAGGTGTTGCTTGGTCTTCTTTACCACCAAAACCACCACCAAGGCGCGTAACATCGACTTCTATTTTATGCATTGCTACACCTAAAACTTGTGCTACTGTTTTTTGTACAGCTGTTGGTCCTTGTGTTGAGGAGGTAATTTTAATATTTCCATTTTCTAAAGGCTCTGCATAAGCACCTTGCGCTTCAATATATAAATGTTCTTGTCCGTTGGAAAAGGTTTCGCCTTCAAAAATATAGTCGCAATCGGCAAATGCTTTTTCTGTGTTTCCTAAGCTAAAAGATCGAGGTGCGTTTATAAAACTACCTTTTGCTTTTGCTTCTTTTGCAGTTGTAATTACTGGTAAATCTTCAATATTTATTTCGATTAAATCTCTTGCTTTTCGTGCAATAAACTCAGATTCTGCAACAATTAGCGCAATTGGCATGCCCCAAAAATGCACTTCATCTTCAGCAAACAAAGGTTCGTCTGCTATAATGCCACCAATTTCATTTTTTCCAGGAACATCTTTGTAGGTAAAAATACGTTCTACACCTTGTAAAGCTTCCGCTTTTGTATAATCGATGCTTTTTATTTTTCCGTGTGCTTTTGGTGCGTCAAAAACCACAGCGTGAAAGGTGCCTTGTCTAATATTCACATCGTCAACATACAAAGATTCTCCACGAACATGTGTGTAAGAATCGAGGTTTTTAATGCTTTTTTTTAGCGCAATAGAAACCGCTTCTAATTTAGTGTCTAGTTTAATATTTGTTTTGTTTTTATGCATGCTGAAGAAAGTCTTTTAAAGTGAATTGCTTCGGAAATAAGGTTGTAAAATGTGCAAAAAATAATTGTCTTGCTAGCAAGCGTTTATAATCGTTTGTGCCACGAACATCACTAATAGGAGTGATTTCCTTTTGAAGGATGTCGTTAGCTTCAATTATAGTTTCTGTAGTCAATGGTTTTCCTGTTAAAAAGGCTGAGGTTTCGTGCAAATATTTTGGAATTGCAGCAACGCCACCAATAGAAATATGCGCTTCAGAAATGGTTTTATTTTCTATTGAAAGATGTATAGCAGCATTGACACTAGCAATATCTAAATGGGTTCGTTTGCACACTTTTTCAAAATTAAAAAAGCTATCTTTAGTTGGTAGTTTAAAAGAAACAGCTTTTAAAAGTTCTCCTTCTTTTAAATCGAATGTTTTATAGCCTTGGTAAAAGTTTTTAAGAGCAATGGTTCTTTCTTTTTCTTCAGTATTTAATATCGTAATAGTACTATTAAGAGATAATAAAAATATGGTCATGTCTCCAATAGGAGATGCGTTAACTAAGTTTCCGCCTAAGGAAGCCATGTTTCTAATTTGCTCAGAAGAAACGAGTTTTAGGTGTTTTTTAAGGTTTGGAAAATAGCTGTTAATTTCAGTATGATTCCATAGGTCTGAAACTGTTGCGTTGGTTCCAATAGTGCATATTCCATTTTTAATGGTAATGCCTTTTAAATAGTCTTTTTCTGCAATAAGATGTACTTCATTATCTGCTAAATGATCGGCTTGTTGTACATATAAATCGGTTCCACCAGAAATATATTTTCCTTTTGGCTGGTTTAAATCATTAGCCTCAATGTCTTTTAAACGTTTTGGAATAGTTTCAAAATAGGCAGGAATAAATTCATTTTTAATTAACCAATCTAAAGAATTGTTTTCTTGAGTTTTTAGTTTGTCAACCAGTTGCTGTGCTGCTTTTTCAATAGACTTATATCCTGTGCACCTACAAATATTTCCGCTTATAGCATCAATGGCATTTTTATAATTTTTTTCAGAATCAGACAATGCAAAACCAGTAAGGGAAACTACAAAGCCAGGAGTGCAAAAGCCGCATTGTGTCGCGTAATTTGCTTTCATGGCTTCTTGTGCTGTAGTTAATTTGTCTTGTAGGTTTGTACCTTCAACCGTTACTACGTGTTTACCATGTGCATTTCCTAAAGGAGAAATACAGGAAGTGATACTTTGGTATTTTATAGTGTCACCATTAGGTGTTCCAACTAGTAGTGTACAGGCGCCACAATCGCCTTCGCGACAACCAATTTTGGTTCCTGTAAGCCGTTGTTGGTAACGTACAAAATCTAATAAGGTCATTCCAGAATGCTCTGTAGTACTTATGGTTTTGTTATTTAGGATGAAGGTAATCATATATTAATATTCTGTTTTGTCCACTTTTTTAGTCCATTCTTGAAAAGGTTCTAAAGCAATTTCTCTTGCTAATTGCTCAAAAGGTATGCTTCGTTTTTCGTAAGGTAATGGTATTTCTTTGTAAATAAATTCGTCATCAAAACCAATATTTGCAGCATCTACTTGGTTGCTTCCGTAATATACTTTATCTGGTCTTGCCCAATAAATAGCACCTAAGCACATTGGGCAAGGTTCGCAAGAGGTGTAAATTTCGCAACCATCTAATTGAAAAGAATCTAAGTTTTTACACGCGTCTCTAATGGCAGTAACCTCTGCATGTGCAGTTGGGTCGTTAGTTGAGGTTACTTTATTGTTGCCGCGTCCTACAATTTTTCCGTCTTTAACAACTACGCAACCAAATGGTCCGCCTTCATTGTTGTTCATTCCTTTAAGAGCTGCGTTTACAGCTTCTTTCATAAATTGTTCTTTTTCAGGTGTATTCATTTTTTAATTTAGATGTTTTTTAATAATGTCTTAACAAGCTAATATACTACTTTTAAATAGTGATTTAAAGGAAAGAAATTCAAATTTTAATGCTAAGAAAATGCATTTCATTTTTAAACGTGTTTCTTTGTTAATGCTAATTCCATTTGCATTATAGTGCTATATTTGTGTTTTTGTACAAAAGGAAGTGTAGCTTTTGCTAATTTGTTGCCATATTGGCTGTTTTACAGTTATTTGTTTTTAATTTAAAAGAGAAAATTGTATTTTTTTCAATTAGACTAAATAAAATGTTATATGAATGTTTATACAATAATACTTTTAGAGCTATTGCTTCTGTCTTCAAGTATTCTTTTATTATTTAAATTTAGAACTAAGCTTGGTTTAGCCCCTCTATATATTCTTTTAGGGTCTGTACAATATTTACAAGCCAATGTAGGTAGTTCTGTTAGTTTTGTTGTTTTTGAGGATTATTCTATTTATCCTGGTTCTATTATTTTATTTAGTGGTGTTTTATTTGCGGTTTTATTAATTTATATAAAAGAAGGAGCAGCAAGTGCTAGGACACTTATCTTTGGAATTATTATTTCGAATATTATAATGACATTAATGTTTGAAATTACCTATTTACAACAAATAATAAATAGTGAAATTAATAACACGTCACTTTATCCTAATTCTGTTTTTAATATAAATTTCAAGTTCTTTTTAACAGGTACATTTTTATTACTAATAGACTTTTTGTTATTAGTAATAATATATCAATATTTAATTTCAAGGGTTAAAAAACTTCCTTTCTTTTTAGTTCTTTTTAGTTCTCTTTTAATTGTATTAACTTTTGATTCTATTGCATTTAATATCGCTATGTTTTCTGGAGGCTCGGTGTTTAAAACCTCTTTAATAGGGCACCTTATAGGAAAATCTACTTCGGCATTTATCTTTTCAGTACTACTTTATGTGTATTTAAAGTATGTAGATAATGCAAGGACAACAACAACTTTTATAGCCAACAAAGATTTAGATGTGCTTTCTATAATTCAGTATAAGAAGAAGTACGAAGAACTTGCGATTGAAAAAAACCAGATTAAGGAAAAGTTAACTTCTAAAATGGAGAATACATTAAATAATATTTCTGATGGTTTTGTTTCCTTAGATGCAAATTGGTGCTACACCTTTATTAATAAAAAAGCGGCAGATATTTTAGGGAAATCACCAGAAAGTTTAATAGGGAAACATATTTGGACCGAGTTTCCTGAAGGAATAGAACTTCCGTTTTATAAGGCATATTATAAAGCGGCAGAAACTCAAGAAACTGTATACTTTGAAGATTATTATAAACCATTTGACAAATGGTTTGAAAACAAAATATATCCATCTCCTGAAGGCTTACTTATTTATTTTACAGATATTACAGAAAAGAAAAAAGCAGAGGAAAAAAATCAAAAGCTACTGTCTTTAATAGAAACAAGTGATGAGTTTATTGGTTTAGCAAGCTTAGAAGGAAAGCCTATTTATTTGAATGCTAATGGAAGAAAATTAGTAGCATTAGATAAAGAGGAGGCAATGCCAGATTCTATTACCGATTTCTTTTCAGAAGACTATCAGGAAACAATACAAAAAGAACATCTAACCAGTATATTTAAAACAAATAAATGGAGAGGTGAAGTAACCTTTAAAAACTTTAAAACGGGAGATTTAATACCAATTGAAATGTCTGGGTTTTTAATTAAAGATAGTCAAAAAAATACTCCAATAGCATTAGGTATTGTAGCTAAAGATATTACACAACGTAAGGAGTCTGAAGAGAAATTAAAAAATAGTGAGCTGCTGTTTAGACGATTAACATCTAACGTACCAGTAGGTGTTTTTCAATCAGATAAAGATGGTTTTTGTAATTATGTAAATCAAGAATGGTTAGAATATGCAGGAATGTCTTTTAATGAAGCAGTAGGTTTTGGTTGGACTAATGCTATTCACCCTGAAGACAAAGAAAGAGTTGATCAAGAATGGACAGAATGTGCAGCAGCAGAAAAAGAATTTATATCTGAACTTAGATTTGTAAGTAAAGAAAAGACAACATGGCTTTCTGTTAAAGCTGTAGGAACCTCTGATATAAACAATAATTTGTATGGCTATATTGGTATGGCTTTAGATATTACAGATAGAAAAAAGGCAGAAGCAGAAATTAAAAGAAGTCAAGTATATCTTGAAAATATAATAAACAATATAGGTGATCCTGTTTTTGTAAAAGATGATGAAAGTAAATTATTAATTGTAAACGATGCTTTTTGTACCATTTTTAATTTAAAAAAAGAAGCAGTAATTGGCAAGACTTTAGTAGAACACGTTTCAGCTGAAGAACAAGAAGTTTTCTTAAAAATTGATAAAGAGGTTATAGAAACAGGTGTTGAAAATGTAAATGAGGAAACGTTAACAATAAAAGGAAAAGAGTCTAGAATAATTTCTACAAAAAAAACAAGATTTATTGATGCTAATGGTTCTAGATTTTTAATTGGAATTATAAGAGATGTTACAGAACGTAAAAAAACAGAAATAGAATTAGAAAAACATAGAAATAACTTAGAAGAGTTAGTTAAAATTAGAACAGAGGAAGTGAATTCTAAAAATAAAGAATTACAACGAATGAATAATTTGTTTATAGGAAGAGAGTTGAAAATGAAAGAATTAAAAGGTATTATTAAAGAATTGAAATTGAAAAATGATAATTAAAAAGAATATAAAACCATTTAATGTTTGCTTTATATGAAACAAAGTGCTTTTTATCCTTTGCTTAAAAAACCATTTGTTTCGGGTTTAGCAACTTTAATAATATTACTTGTTATCACTCAGTTTATTGCCTATCAAAAATATTTAATAAACGAAAATGAGGATAAAAAAGAATTAAATAATCAAGTAGCTTTAATTAAAGAAAAACTGCAAACATTGGTAATGTACAGTTATTCAGCAACAAAAACACTAGCCTACATTGTTGAAAGAAATGGAGTTCCAGAAGATTTTAATAACATAGCCATGGAGTTATTAGAACGAAACAAATATTTTGACGTTGTAGAATTAGTAGATGCTAATGGTTTTATTACACACGTATATCCATTAAAAGATAATGATGTAATTGGTTTTAATATTATAAAAAGTATTGAGGCTGCTAGTGGTGCCTTAGCAACAATAAAACGAAAAGATTTTTTTATTGCTGGCCCAGTTCATTTAAAACAAGGAGGGATAGGCATGGTAAGTAGGCAGCCTATTTTTATTGATAACAAATTCTCTGGGTTCTCTGCTGTTGTTACTACGTTGTCTACTTTTTTAAAAGACTTAAATATAGATAATAAAGAAGATAATCGCTTTATTTATCAATTATCAAGAGTTAATTTTAATACAGGAAAGGAAGAGTTTTTTTTAGAAAAAGACATGTCTTCCTACCAATCATATGCTGTGCCTATAAAGATGTCTTCTGGAGAATGGAAACTATATGTGGTACCATCAAAAAAACCATTGAACACAGCAATAGGTTATATGGTATTTGGTTTTATAATTTCTTTTTTAGGAGGTTGGAGTGTTTGGTATTTAAAAGGGCAGTCACAACGATTTAAAAAACTGGTGAATAGTAAACTGGTAGAACAAGAAAAGCAACTCAAGCAAATTTATGAGTCATCTAAAGAGAAAATTGAGAAAAGTGAGATATTATATCGTAGTCTTACTTCAAATGCGCCAGTTGCTATATTTAATACCAATGAAGCAGGTGCGTTTACCTATGTAAATGAACAGTGGGTTAAATATTCTGGTATGAGTCTTCAAAAATCTTTAGGATCGGCTTGGCAAAAAGCTATACATCCTGAGGATAAAGAAAGAGTTTTAAATGAATGGCAAAACACAATCATGAATGATACCGAATTTAAATCTGAACTTAGATTTCAAGATAAAAACGGTAAAATTACTTGGCTACAAGTTAAAGCTGTTAAACTTATTGATACAAATAATAAAAAGTATGGGTTTATTGGTATAGCTTCAGATATTACCGAAAGAATTAATAATGAAAAAGAATTGTTAGGCTATAAAAATAACCTTGAAAAATTAGTAAACTTAAGAACCGAAGAACTTCATGATAGTAAAGAAGCTTTATTGAACCTATTAGAGGATATGAATATTCAGTCTATGGAGTTAGAAAAAGAAAAAGTAAAAGCCCAGTCTGCAGATTTAATGAAATCTGCATTTCTAGCTACCATGTCTCATGAACTTAGAACACCAATGAATTCTATTATTGGCTTTACAGGTATTTTATTAAAAGAATTAGCAGGACCATTAAATGACGAACAAAAAAAGCAACTAACTATGGTTAAAAATAGTGGAGAGCATTTGTTGAGGTTAATTAATGATGTTTTAGATATTTCTAAAATAGAAGCTGGTAAATTAAAAGTGTCTTTTTATCCTTTTGATTATTTATTATCCTTAAAAAATACACTTGATTTTTTAAAACCACAAGCTTCTGCTAAAGGGCTAGGTTTTAAAACAGAAATTTCAGAAATGAAAATAACGCTTGTAAGTGATGAAAGACGTGTTGAGCAAATTCTGTTAAACTTACTTTCAAACGCTATTAAATTTTCAAAAAAAGGAGACATATTAGTAAAAGTAGCTATACAAGATAATGTATTAATAACACAAGTAATAGATCAAGGAATTGGTATTAGTAAAAAAAATCTTGTTAAGTTATTTATGCCTTTTATTCAGTTAGAAGCAGGTTTAAGTAGAAACCATGAAGGAACAGGTCTTGGTTTAGCTATTTGTAAAAACTTAATTGATAAATTAGGCGGAACCATTGAGGTTGAAAGTGAATTAGGAAAAGGAAGTAATTTTACTTTTAAATTACCTTTAGACTATACTCTTGATAATTAATACAATTGTAAGTAACGTTTTATATTCAATTGTGTATATTTAAAGTTTTATGTGCCGATATTAAATTTACAATAAAAAATGAAACCAACTATTTTAATAATAGAAGATAACGAACAAAACATGTACATGTTATCTTACTTACTTTTAAAAAATAATTTTAATATATTAAAGGCGTATAATGGTGTTGATGGGTTAAAATTAGCACATGAAAATCATCCAGAAATTATTTTAATAGATATTCAGTTGCCTGATATGGATGGACATGAAATATGTGCTAAATTAAGGCATAACGGGCTTCCAAAAGAAACTGTAATTATAGCAGTTACATCGTATGCAATGGGAGGAGATAAAGAGAGAGCTATTGAAGCAGGAGCTAATGGTTATATTGAAAAGCCTATCAATCCAGACACTTTTGTAAATCAAATGAAAAGTTTTTGTAATACCAAATGATGTAAATAGTGAAAAAGAAAACTATTTTAATAGTAGACGATGTATATGAAAATCTTTATTTGTTAAAGATAATTCTTGAGCAGGCTAATTTTAATGTCATTGAAGCTAATGATGGAAGAGAAGGATTACAGAAGCTTAAAGAAAATGCTATAGATCTAATCATTTCAGATATTTTAATGCCAGTGATGGATGGGTATATGCTATGCCAAGCATGTAAAAAAGATCCATCATTAATGAATATTCCTTTTGTTTTTTACACCTCTACATATACAGATAAGTTAGATGAAGATTTTGCTATAAAACTAGGAGCAACACATTTTTTACGAAAACCTACAGAACCAGATGAAATTATCCAGTTAATTTTAGATATTTTTAAGGAGGTAACACCTGAAAAAAAATCTGCCGAAGAAGTACAGTTTACAGAGCAAGAAGCTTTAAAGCTATATAGTAAAAGACTTATTAGTAAACTGGAACAAAAAAATTTAGACTTAGAACAGGAGGTATTAAAGCGAAAAAAAGCACAACAAACATTAGTTAATGAAAATCTGGTTTTAGATTTAATAGCTAAAAACACATCGCTTCATAAAATATTTAACCATATGCTTTCTAATTATGAGTCGCTGCACCCAGAATATTATGGTTCTATTAGTGTGGTGCAAGAAGATGGTGTTCACCTTAATCTTGTTTCTGCACCATCTTTACCAAAAAAGTATATAGAAGCTGTTAAAAGCGTAGTTGTAGGTAAAGCAGTTGGCTCTTGTGGTACTGCTGTGTTTACTAAAAAGCCTGTTATTGTTTCAGATATTAGTACAAGTAAGTTATGGCAAGATTATAAAGATATAGCCTTAAAGTATAATTTAAAATCTTGTTGGTCTATTCCTATCCTTACAGATAAAGATGAGGTATTAGGTACTTTTGCAATTTATAGTAGCACAATTAACGCTCCATCTTTAGAAGATATTAAAGAGTTGAATTCAGCTGTTAGATTAGCACAAATGGCTATTGTGAAATTCAATATTAAAGCAGAAGTAAAAAAACAAGAAGAGTCTTATAAATCTTTAGTTAGTCAAGCTAGTGATATTATTATTATCTATGCTTTAGACGGAACAATTTATTCTTTTAATAAAGCGGCAAACCTTAGTTTAGGGTACACTAAAAAAGAGTTTTCAAAACTAAAACTACAAGATTTTTATGTAGGTGATTTAATTCAAGACCCAATTAAACATCAAGAGTTGCTAAACGGTAAATCTATTTTGTTTCCTAGAAAGTATAGACGTAAAGATAATTCTGTATTAGAAGTTGAAGTATCTGCAAAACTTCAAAAAGATGGAAAAGTATTGGCTATTGCTCGTGATATAACAGAATGGCAAAATAATTTAAAAGAAATAAGAGAAGCAAAAGAGTTTTCATCCAGTCTTTTAAACTCTATGCATGAAGGCTTAGTGGCTATAAATTTAGAGTCAGAAATTATTCGTGTAAATCCAGCTTTTTGCGCAATGACTGGTTTTACAGAAAAAGAATTAATAGGTGTAAAACGCCCATTTCCATATTCGCCACCAGAATTAAAAGAAGGAAATGATGCACGTTATAAGTTATTAATAGAAAATAAAAATAAAAAAGAATATGAAAATACATACATGCGTAAAAATGGAGAACGATTTCCTGTGTATGTATCTATTTCTAGTATTTATGATGAAAATGGAGTAAAAACTGCAAATTTTTCTACAATACAAGATATAACAGAACGAAAAAAAGCAGAATTAGCTTTACAGTTAGCCAAAGAATTTAGAGATAAGCTTATCATGTCTATGCAAGAAGGTTTGCTTATTACTGGTTTAGACACTAAAATTATTATGGTTAATGATTCTTTGTGTAAAATAACGGGTTATTCTAAAGAAGAGCTAACAGGGCATTCACATCCTTATCCCTTTTGGCAAAAAGCAGACTATGATGCTGTTTTAAATAGCTATGAAGAAGTTGCTAAAAACGAAGTAAACGAATTTTATTTCGAAATCATTAAAAAAAATGGTGAAAAAGTGACAGCATCTTTTTTTACAGGTACCATAAAAAATGACAAACAAGAGGTTTTTGCATTGTATGCTACTGTTAAAGATGTTACTGAAGAGTTAAGAGTAAAACAACTATTAATAGATAGAGCAAAAAAATCTAACGAAAAGAAAGATGTCATTTTAAAATTAGCCAATTTAGTGGGGCAAGACTTTAATTCTTCGCTAAATAAAATTACAGAGTTAGCTGCTAAAACCTTAAATGTAGATAGAGTAAGTGTCTGGAAATTTAATGAAGATGAAAAAAAATTACACTGTGAAAACCTGTTCAATTTAAAGACAAATAGCATTGAAAAAGGAAATAAACTAGCGTATTCAGAACATCCAAATTACTTTAAAGCTTTAAACGAAAAAAAAGCATTACTTGTTAAAGATGCCAAAAATAGTACTATTACCAAGTCGTTTTTTAATTCCTATTTAAAACCCAATAACATAACATCTCTTATGGATGTTTTTATTAACAGTGCAATTGGTTATTATGGTATTATTTGTTTTGAACATGTTGGCGATTCTTTAAGAGAATGGACAGCCGAAGATTTAGAGTTTGCAACCTCAATAGCCAATGTAGTGTCTCTTATGGTAGAGAGTACAGAGCGTAAAATAGCCGAAAATAAAATTACAATAACCAACCAAAAATTAACAGTAGCAAATAAAGAGTTAAACCAATTAAGAAATCAATTAGAGCAAGAAAATGTCTATCTAAGAAATGAGCTAGAACTGGTGTTTAATTATGAAGAAATGGTTTATGGTAGTGAAGCGTTTAGCAATGTTTTAACAGAGGTTGAAAAAGTAGCACCTACAAATGCTACTGTTTTGTTGTTAGGAGAATCTGGAACAGGAAAAGAATTATTGGCAAGAGCAATACACAATACTAGTTTGCGTAATAATAAACCATTAATTAAAGTGAATTGTTCTGCAATACCAAGAGAGTTGATAGAAAGTGAGTTGTTTGGTCATAAAAAGGGTTCTTTTACTGGAGCAGTTAATGATAAAATAGGAAAATTTGAGCTAGCAGATAAAGGCACCTTGTTTTTAGATGAAATTGGTGAGTTGCCATTAGATATGCAACCAAAAATATTAAGGTTTTTGCAAGAAGGAGAAATTGAGGTTGTTGGAGGTGCTACTGGCTTAAAAAAATTAGATGTTCGAGTAATTGCTGCTACCAACAGAAATTTAAAAGATGCTATTCAAAAAAAGGAGTTTAGAGAAGATTTGTATTTTCGTTTAAATGTATTTCCTATAGAAGTCCCTCCTTTAAGAGATAGAAAAGAAGATATACCTTTATTGGTAGAGCATTTTGTAGATAAATTTAATAAAGCTTACGGAAAAAGCATCCAGTATATTACAGATGATGCAATGAATAAGCTAAAAGCTTATAATTGGCCAGGAAATATTAGAGAGTTAGAGAACTTAATTGAGCGAGCTTCTATTTTGTCTAATACAGATACTTTAATAGTTCCAGGTTTTGAATCTTCTGCACAAAAGGCAAAACCAATTAATAATAAAGATTTAAGTCTAGATGCAGTACAACGCAATCATATTGTGCAAGTATTAGAACAATGTAATTGGAAAATTAGTGGACCTAATGGAGCGGCAGATGTGCTTAAATTAAAACCGAGTACATTACGTGATAGAATGACTAAATTAAAAATAGCAAAACCATAATAAATTAACGGTATACCGTTAATTGATGTATTTCGTCTATGAAATTAGCGGTATAACGATGTTTTGCTGATTTGCTAGAAAGCGTAATAAAATCATAAAATACTGATTTACAGTGTTTTGTGATTTTTTTTTGTTTTTAAATAATGTTTGGCACCTGTATTGGAATACGTTTTCTAAACTAATACCAATGGAAAACAATAACTTAACAGACTTTTTTAATTTTAGTGTAGATCAAAACGTAATCTTTTGTAACGTAGTTCGTGGTTTTAATGAAAAATATATAAGTAAAGACCTAGAGGATTTATTTTCTGTTTCTATTTCTAATTTATCAAGTGGTGAACATTTACCTATATTAGTTGATATGGAAAACCTTAATTTTTATACCTCTATTAAGGTGTTTAAATTTTTATCGAATAATTCCAAAATTAAGTCGATAGTTCTCTCAGAAACTTTCCTAGTTAATTCTTACTGTTTAAAAGTCCTTTTAAGTTTTCAAAATTTTATACGCATAACTGTTATTCCAGATGCGGTTTTTAAAAGTTTTAAATCTGCATTTCGCTATTGTGATGAAAACAATAAAATGTATAACGCGCTTAGCTAGTTTCTACCTAAAATAATTTTCCCTTTAAATTATATATAACTAATACAAACCTTAAACAATTAACTTATGAGAAAGAAATACTTTTTTTTTAATTGCCTCATTATTTGCAACTTTCTGTGTTGTTATTCGCAAATTGTGAATGAAGGCATATTACAAATTGAACCTACAACAAATGTGTATTTTGAAAACGAATACACTAATAAAAGCACAGGAAGTCATGCAAGCAACGGAAACCTTTATTTAAATGATAGTTTTATAAATAACGGAAATACTTCGTCTACATCAGGAACTACCTATTTTAAAAGTTCAGCGAACCCGTTAGTAAGTATTTCGGGAACTTCAAATGCTGTTAATTTTAATAATTTAGAAATCGATATTACTGCAGTAAGCAAAAAAGGTGTGTCTGTAGTAGATGGTTTTGCTTTGCAAATAGAGAACTCTCTTAGTTTAGTGAGTGGTGATATTCGTTTAACTGGTGAAGCGCAGCTTATACAAAAACATTTAGGTACAGATGTTAATACTATAGGTTCTGGAAAAATACTGATAGACCAACAAGGTTATGCTTCTGCTTATAAATACAATTATTGGTCATCACCAGTAAATAATAGTGGTGTCTTTTCCTTATTAAGCGGTAAGTTTGATGGTACAGATGCAAGCGTAAATCCGTTTAATCCACAAACAATGTTGTTTAATTCTGGTTCGCCTTATAACGGTGTGCCTTCTGTTTTAGATGGTAGTGATAATGTTACAACTGCCTTGACCATTAATACAAGGTGGATCTATAAATACTTACAAGGTGCAGGAGCGTATGGAGATTGGGTTAGTTTAAACCAAAATAGTATGTTAAATCCTGGTGAAGGGTATACTATGAAAGGAACAAATACTGCTTTAGCTAACCAAAATTATGTCTTTTATGGAGCGCCAAATAATGGGGAGTATTTAATGCTTATTAATTCTGGAGAAGAATCTTTATTAGGTAATCCGTATCCTTCAGCATTAGATACAGATGCATTTATTACAGATAATTTAGCATTGTTTGATGCGCTTTACTTTTGGGTAGATGGAGGGTCAAATTCACATGGTACCACAGATTATTTAGGTGGTTATGCTATACGTAATTTATCAGGAGGAACAGCGCCTTCTGTATCTGCATCTTTAATAGGAGGTATTGGTACGGCAGGTAGTGCAGAAGCTCCTAAACGTTATGTGCCAGTGGCTCAGGGTTTTTTTGTTAATGCTTACGCAAGCGGATCTATAGTTTTTAATAATTCACAAAGAGATTTTAAAACAGAATCTTCAGGAGATGCTGTTTTTTATAGAACATCAAATGCAGATAATACAGATTCTGATGTTAGTACTGGTTTAGGTGATGACCTAGAACGTGATATCGATAATAAATACATACGAATAGGTTATCAAGATCCCGAAGGGTTTCATAGACAATTACTTTTAGCTTTTTTGCCCAACTCACCTGCAGATATACATTATAACCTTGGTTATGACGCCTTATTGATAGATAGTAGAGAGGATGATCTTTTCTTTATAGTTGATGATGAATTAGATAAAAAGTTTGCAATTCAAGGGGTAAACTCTTTTAGTGAAGCCTTAGAGCTGCCATTAGGGATTATAATTTCAGAAGCAGGTTTGCATGAAATTATGATTGATGAAATAGACAATTTTGAAAACACCATTTATTTAAAAGATAATATTTTAAATACTACACACAATTTAACAGCTTCTAATTTTAATATCAATTTACCTGCTGGCGAATATTTAGATAGATACTCTTTAGTGTTTTTGCCACAAGAGTCTTTATCTAATACAGATGTAAATGCTTTAAATGTGGATGTTTTTTATGATGGAAATAACAATATTGTAGTGAATAACACAGAAAGAATTACAATAAAAAGCATCAAAATATATAATGTTTTAGGGCAAGAAGTTTTTAAAGCAAATACAGACTTAAACAATAAAGATAGATTACAAATACCATTCAATCATAGCCAGGGAATCTATTTGGTAAATGTAGAAACCAAAGAGGGTAAATTAACTAAAAAAATATTAAACTAATTATTATGAAAAAATTAAACTTTAAAATAGCCATATTAACGTTAACAGCCTTTATTAGCTTTAATTATAGTGCCTTATCTCAAGTAGGTATAGGTACCTTAACACCAGATGCTTCTTCTATGTTAGATCTAAGTTCTACAGAAAAAGGAATGTTAGCACCAAGAATGACATCTGCAGAAAGAACCGCAATTTCAAGTCCAGCAAATGGTTTGTTAGTGTATGATATAACAGAAAATGCATTTTACTTTTTTAAATCAGGTACTTGGACAAAGATGGAGTCAGAATCAAGTGTTAGAAGTAATCATAAAATAATAACTTCAGCTGCAGATTTAAGTGATGAACTTGCAGCAGGAGGAGGTAGTAAGTATTTGCTAACTTCAAATACATTATATGAAATAAATGGAGAGATTACTTTAGCGCAATCTATAGATTTAAATAATGCGTATTTAATTGGTTTAGATACTAATGAAGATAAGTTAAGTAAATCTGGAGGAACAATGTTTGTTGGTTCTACAGGAGGAAGTATAAGAAACCTAACACTAAGTGCTCCAGGTGGAACTGTTTTTAATTTAACAGGATCAAGTGCAGAAAGTTTTGTTTTTAGAGATTCTATTGTTGCTAGCTCTGCATCTGTAGGTACTATTGATGGTTATGGCTTGGTGTTTTTAAGTATTGTTCAATTTTCAGGAAATACAACAGGAGTAACGTATAGTAACATAGCCAATTTATTATTGAGTAATATGGGGTGGTTTTCTAATAATTCAGGAACATATGAAACGTTTACAGGAAATTTTGGTATTATTGAAAAACAAGGCGGATTCTCAGAATTAAATGGTACTACTATAGGTGTAGATGTAAGTAGTAGTCCTGTAGTTCAAAGTGGTGTTCTTACTGGAGTTAGCTTTAGTGGTTCTAGTACACAGTATGTAAATAAATATGCTACGGGATCCTATCCAGGGTTTAATTTTAATAATGCATGGACGGTAGATTGTCCAGGTCTTCCGGTAGAGTCAGATCAAGTTGCAACAGGTAATATTTATTATGACGGAACCATTACAACAGGTTTTGTTCAAAGTGTAACAAATGGAAGTCCGTTAAATTTAAGAGGGAATAGTAATTCAAACTCTACAGCTTCTGTTAACCTTTTAAGAATGTCTTCCCCTCAAGATAATAGGTTAACTTATTTAGGGCAAAAAACAAGAACATTTCAAATAAATGCAGCGCTGTCTGTTAGAGGAAATACAAGCGTTGGTAATTATTACGCTTTTTTTATAAGAAAAAAAGGAATAGAAACTTTAACCGAAACAAATACTTTAATGCGTGTTAATAATACTTCAGACATTTCAAGTATTTCTATTTCAGGAACTGTTGAGTTAGCTCCAAATGACTATATAGAAATTTGGGGACAACGATTAAATAGTTCTGGTACTTCATCAATAACCGTATTTTCATTAAATATTAATATCAAATAAAATAGTTGCTAAAAAAGTTTGGTGAGTATAAAGTGATAGAAATTACCTCCAGTTTTATTTGTTTTAAACTGGAGGTGTTTTTTTAGTGGCTATCTGCTATAAAGTTGGTTTTAATCTATAAAAGCAATTATATCTCCTTGTTAAATAAAAGGGTTGTTGTGTTTTAAAGGCTTTAATTTAGGGAGTATGCATCTTTTTAAAACATTTGTTTTTATTCTAGCTATGCACATATTATTTGCTCGTTAAAATGCTAAAACTAATTTAATACTGTGTTATTAAGTAACTTTTAATCATGTTAAAATTAACGGAATACCGTTAATTGTTCCGTTTTAGTCTAAAAATTTACGGAATATCGATAGTGCTATATTTTGGTTAAAATAAAATATAAAAAATAATCCGTTTGTTTTCAGTGGTTTACGTATTAATTCTTTTAAAAAATATTTTTTGGCACTTCTGTTGAATACAAATTTTCAAATAAAGTAATAATAATGAAAGAAGAGATACTTATTAATAATATTAAGTTTTGGGTAGACCAAAATATTATCTATTGTAAGTTGTATAATGATTCTGTTGTAGATTTTTCTTGTCAAGAATATGAGAGGTTATTTTGTAAAGCTATTTCAATATTGTCAGACGGATCCTATTTACCAGTGATTTTTGATCTTAAAGAGGTTAGTCGTTCTGTTTCTGTAAAGTTGTTTAAGTTTTTATCAAACAATTGTAAGATTAGAAGTTGTGTTCTGTCAAAAGTGTTTTTAGTAAAAAACTTTAAACAAAAAATCTTGCTTTCTTATTATGTGATGTTTAGCGATTCTAAAGTGCCAAATTCAATTTTTATAGATTCTGGTTTAGCAGAGCGTTATAGTCATCAATATTATGATGTCTTTAACTCCATTAGCTGTGAGATTTAATATGGAGAACATGGTTATAGTTGGAAATTCCAAATTTTGGACAGACAATAATATTCTTTACTGTCAATTTAGAAGTAGAGAAGTTAATTATAAAATAGACGTAGATAAAATAGAGTTATTTATAAAGGTAATTGACAGGTTGTGTAATGGTAAACCAATGCCTTTTTTAATTGATTTAAGAAACGCTCAAGGAGCGCTTACAAGAGAGTCTGCTAATTTATTGTCTAACTCGCCAATATTAAAAAAATTAAGGATTTCTGAAGCTTATTTAATAAATAGTATTGGTGTAAGACTTGTAATAAATAGTTATAAAAGGATTTATGAACCTACAACACCTTTTGTGGTATTTAATGATTTAGAATCTGCAAAAGAATATTGTTTAGATGCTAGAAGTCGTTATTGAGGCAAAAGAATAAAATTTCATAACAAAATGAAAGTGTTTAAAATGTGTGTAAATAGTTGTTGTGATTTAATTTAAAAAAAAATAAAAGTAGAATGTGTTGTTAAAATAAAAACCTTCTACAAAACAATGTTTGTTCTAGATAGTGTCTTCTTGTAAGGTAATATGCTGGAAATGGATGGTTTCAATTCTTAAAAGAATTTAAAAAGTTAAGTAAGATTAATTAAAAACATTGAAATATATGCAAGCTTCATCTGCTAGTTCTCAGGACAATAATAAAGAGAAAAAGAAAACCTCTTTTTCAAGTTGTTCTAATAAGTTATTTGTAACTAATGATTTAGAAAACAACACAATAGCGTTAAAATCATATCTTAATAGGTTTGATTCTGAGGCAGAAGATGTTAGTTTAAAATAAGGAGGCTAGTAACTTCTAAATAGTGTTTGTAAGATGCTGTTTTAGTAGAATGTATGCTTCTTTTTTAAAGATAATAAATAAAGGCTATAGCTTAGTAAAAAGTAGTTAAGTCTATACCTAAATAGTAATAATGGTTGTTAATAGCTGTTATAATACCCTTTCCCTATGTAACCGAAAAGCCCGATTCTTGAATCGGGTTTTTTGTTTTTAGGTCTTAAATAACGCTTGAAATGGTTTGGTTTAGTGTTTTTTTTTTTGTAGCATTTATAATTAGGTGTTTAAGGTAAATTCTTATGTGTATTAAAGCAGTTTATATCGTAGTTATGCGCTAGTGTAAATGCCTTACAAACAGTGTGTACCAAACATGTGCTTGAGAAAAAACGGCCTTTGTTTTTACAATTTTAAGCCCAGTATTTATTTTGTAATGTTCATTAAGCATTAAATATAAATTCAAAAACCCTAAAAAAATTTTTTTAAAGTATTGCAAGCCTAAGATTTAATTTTACATTTAAAAAAGTTACGGTAGCGTAGTAGTAAAAAAAAGAAGCGGTTTTTAAATTTCCAGATTTTGATTAAAAGTCCCAAATCAAAAAAATACATTATGGTTTAAAACAGAATTTTATATAAAATTAAGAAAACATAATGTAGGTTATTAAAAACAAAAAACCCGATTCATTGAATCGGGTTTTAAGTGGTGGTGCCTCCAGGAATCGAACCAGGGACACAAGGATTTTCAGTCCTTTGCTCTACCAACTGAGCTAAGGCACCAGTAGCATAAAATTGCGAGTGCAAATATATGTACCTTTTTGGTATTCGCAAAGAAAAAAATGAAAAATATTTAATATTTATTTTTTAATTGAAAAAAAAGGGAGTTTAAAATAACTCGTTTTGTAAATTTGATGCTTTTATAAGTAATATGAATCTAATAATTGATGTAGGTAATTCTTTTGTAAAACTAGCTGTTTTTAAGCAAGATAAGATTATTGATAGCTATAAAGTACGTAGTAAAGATGTGCTAAAAACGTTAAGATTAATAAGAAAAGAATATAAAAACATTGATAAAACAATATTTTCTTCTGTTGGAAAATTAAAAAAAACAGATTTAACTTATTTAGAAAAATATTATAAAACAATTATTTTAAGTCATGAAACCAAAGTGCCTTTTAAGAATTTGTATGGTACTCCTAAAACTTTAGGTATAGATAGAATTGCTCTGGTTAGTGCGTCTGTGCAACAATATTCCAATAAAAATGTTTTAATTATTGATGCAGGAACCTGTATAACTTTTGATTTTATTACTAATAAAAATCAGTATGTAGGTGGTGCAATTTCACCAGGAATAAGAATGCGTTATGATGCTTTGCATCATTTTACAGCAAATTTACCGTTATTAAAAACAGAGATGCCAAAAAACATTATTGGAGACAGCACAACTAGCGCTATGCATTCTGGAGTTATAAAAGGAGTTTTACATGAAATTGATGGTGCTATTCAAGAATATAAGTCAAAATATCCTGATTTAACAGTTATTTTAACAGGAGGAGACACTAAATTTTTGTCTAAACAATTAAAAAGTAGCATATTTGCCAACTCTAATTTCCTTTTAGAGGGATTGAATTTTATTTTACAATATAATACACACTAATGATAAAAAAACTGGTAATAGTTTTTATTGCATTTTTTGCAATTCAAAGTTTCGCTCAAGAAGGTACTACTTCACCATATTCTTTTTACGGAATGGGTAGCCTTAAATTTAAAGGTACTGTAGAAAACAGAAGCATGGGAGGACTAAGTATTTATACAGATAGTATACATGTAAATCTAAGAAATCCTGCATCTTATGGAGGTAGCGATTTAGGTTTGTACAATAACGAAGGTAGACCAATGATATTTACTGTTGGTGGAAGTCACAGCTCTACAAAACTGAAAAGTGATTCTAATAATGATCGTACTTCAGCTTCTACTTTTGATTATATAGCAGTTTCATTACCACTAGGTAAATTAGGTATTGGTTTTGGTTTAATGCCTTATACTTCTGTAGGTTATAAGCTAGAACGTTATGGTGATGATGGTATTACCAATAGATTTAAAGGAAATGGAGGTGTTAACAGAACTTATTTGTCTGCAGGATACCAATTAACCAATGATTTAAGTTTTGGTGTTGATGTGCAGTATAACTTTGGAAATATTGAAGGAAGCAGTATTGAGTACCTTTATGATGATGGTAGCTTATTGCAATACCAAACAAGAGAAAATAACAGATCAGATATTAGTGGCTTAACATATAACCTTGGGCTTTCTTACAAAACAAAAATTAATGGAAAGTTAGAGTTAGTTACTGGAGCAACTTATTCTCCTAAAAGTGATTTAAAATCTAAAAACCAAAGATCTTTAAATACCATTGTAATAAATAGCGCAACAGGATTAGAATCTGTTTTATATACTTTAGAAGGAGATTTAGAAGCGCAAGGCTTAAAAGAAACAGACTTAGTAATGCCAGCAAAATTTACTTTTGGTGTAGGTATTGGAGACCCAAGAAAATGGTTTGTAGGTGTAGAAAGTATTTTTCAAGAAACAAGTAAGTTTAATAATGAATTGTATACATCAGCAAATACTGTAACAACGTATGAAAACAGTAATACTTTTTCGTTAGGTGGTTTTTATATTCCAGATTATAATGCCTATAGGTCTTACTTAAAAAGAATGGTGTATCGTGCAGGATTTAGAGCAGAAAAGACCGGATTAGTTATCAATGGAGAGTCTATAGATGAGTTTGGCATATCTTTTGGAGTAGGATTACCAGTTGGCAATTTATTCTCTAATGCAAACTTAGGTTTTGAAGTCGGAAAACGTGGTACAACTAACCAAAATTTAATACAAGAGAATTTCGTTAATTTCCAATTAAGTTTATCTTTGAACGATAGATGGTTCCAAAAAAGCAAATACGATTAACATCAAAAATTATGAAGACGATGAAAACGAAAATTACACTATTAGCAATCTTATTTCTAGGACTAGGTTTTGGGTTTGCTCAAAATGAAGAAGCGATGACTAAGCTTTCTATTTTTCATGAATATGTGAAAGCTAAAAATTATGATGCAGCATATGAACCTTGGATGGAAGTTCGTACTAAATGGCCTAAATTTAACAACGCGATTCCTGTAGATGGTGAAAAAATATTAAAACATAAAATTGATAATTCTACTGGAGCAGAAAAAGTGGCTTTTATTGAAGACCTTTTAAAACTTTGGGATGAAAAATTAGAAAACTATCCTAGTAAAACTAAAGTTGGTGATTTATTATCAGACAAAGCACAGTTGATGTATGATTATAAAACCGAATTAGGTTTAACAGATGATGATGTTTACAATGCTTTTGATAAAGCTTATACAACAGATTTAAAAACATTTAAAAATGCAAAGTCTTTATATACTTACTTTTCTTTAATGGTAGATTTATATGATGCTGGTAAAAAAACAGACCAAGAGCTTTTTAATAAGTATGATGATGTTGTAGACAAAATTGAAACAGAAGTAAAAAGTAGTTCTGAAGGATTAAATAAACTTATCGCTAAAGAAGAAGCAGGAACTGCTTTAACTAAAAAAGAAGGACAATACAAAAGATATTATGAAAGCTCATTAAAAGCTTTTGATCAAATTTCTGGTAGTGTAGATTCTAAATTAGGAGATAGAGCAAACTGTACAAACCTTATTCCTTTATACCAAAAAGATTACGAAGAAAACAAAAACGATGGTGTTTGGTTACAAAGAGCAATGAATAAATTGTACGAAAAAGGTTGTAAAGAAGATCCTATGTTTGTTAAAGTGGTAAAACAAAAAAACAGCATAGAGCCTAACGCAAAAACATCATACTACCTATACTTAATTACAGGGGAACAACAATATTTTGACCAAACGTTACAGTTAGAAACAGATCCTTTTAGAAAAGCAAAACTTTACAATACTATTGGTAGAGACTTTAAACAAAAAGGAAGCTATGGTAAAGCAAGAGAATACTTTATGAAAGCTCTGTCTGCAAACCCATCTGATAAAAAACCATACGAGCAAATTGCTAGAATGTATGCAGCAAGTGCAAACAGTTGTGGTGATACTAACTTTAATAAAAGAGCTGTATTTTGGTTAGCAGCTGCAGAAGCAAGAAAAGCTGGTAGCTCTAGTTTAGCAGCTAATTATGAGGCAAAAGCACCAAGTAAATCTGAAATTTTCTCTGCAGGAAAAGCAGGACAAACTATTAGTATTGGATGTTGGATTGGTAGAAGTGTAACTGTACCAAACCTATAATGAAAACCCATAATTTATATATAAAAAGCTTAGTCACAGTATTTACTGTGACTTTGTTTTTTTCATGTAAAAGCAACTTCAACGAAGTGCAAAAAATTGGTGTTTCAGAAGATCAACCTATTGGTATTGCAGAAGATATTAATTTAAAATACACAGATTCTGGTAGAGTAACAGCAAATCTTATTAGCCCTAAAATGCTAGACTTTACCAATAGAGATTTTGGGTATAATGAGTTTCCTGAAGGCATTATCTTGCATATGTATGATGAGTTAAACCAAAAAAATACAGTAATTGCAGATTATGCTATTTCTTATAAGGAAACTAATCTAATTGATCTGCAAGGCAATGTGGTGGTTACATCACACAAAAAAGACACCTTATTTGCAGAGCAGTTGTATTATGACCAAAGTAACGAGTGGTTGTTTACAAACCAGCCAGTTACTTTTAGGCAAGGTCGTGACCTTATCAATGGAAACGGATTTGATTCTGACTCAGAATTTAAAAAAGCAGAGGTTTTAGAAATTGATGGTATTATCACACTAGAAGAATAATACTTATATTTGATACAAATAACTTTCAACCAAAATATGACAAATGAAAATTGCTAAGTTTTTTCAATACATATACCTGTTTTTTGCAGCACTATTTTTATATGATGCTGTAAGTAATTGGAATGCAGAAGGCAACAGGGCTTATGTCTCTTTAGCATTTACGGCTTTAGCTATATTTATGTTTTTCTTTAGAAGAAAATTTAATAATAAATATAAAGACAACAATAACGCTAAGTAATGAGTGTTTACATTGTTATTATCATTGTTTGTTTAATTCTTTCCGCCTTTTTTTCAGGTATGGAAATTGCCTATGTGTCTTCTAATAAAATACATATAGAAATAGAAAAAAAACAGGAAGGATTTTTAGCAAAAATACTATCTAAGCTTACCGTAAAACCATCAAAATTTATTGCAACAATGCTTATTGGTAACAATATAGCATTAGTAGTTTATGGTTTTTTTATGGGAGATTTGTTAGTAAATTGGTTTCAAGCTATGTTACCATCTACTAACCGTTTAGTAAACTACGTGTTTGTAGATTTTAGTCTGTTAACACAAACTATAATTTCAACAATTGTAATATTAATTACCGCAGAGTTTTTACCTAAAGTATTCTTTCAAATCTATGCTAATTCCTTATTAAAAATATTGGCATTTCCTGCATATATCTTTTATGTGCTATTTACTTTTATTTCAGATTTTGTACTCTGGATTTCAGATTTTGTACTAAAAAAATTCTTTAAAACCGAAGGAGATCAAGTACAGTTAGCCTTTACCAAAGTAGAACTTGGTAATTATATTAGTGAGCAAATGGAGTCTGTTGAAGAGGATGATGATATAGATACCGAAATACAAATTTTTCAAAATGCACTAGAATTTGCCGAAGTAAAATCTAGAGAAGTCATGGTGCCTAGAACCGAAATTATAGCTGTAGAAATCAATGAATCTATTAAAAACTTAAACACTATTTTTACAGAAACAGGCTGTTCTAAAGTTATCGTATACAAAGATAATATAGATGATATTTTGGGTTATGTACACTCTTTTGAGCTTTTTAAAAAACCAAAAACAATAAAATCTATTATTCTTCCTGTTGGTTTTGTTCCAGAAACCATGCTAATTAATGATGTGCTTAATGTGCTTATTAAAAAACGTAAAAGTATAGCAGTGGTGTTAGATGAATATGGAGGCACTTCTGGTATTATGACTGTTGAAGATATTGTTGAAGAACTCTTTGGTGAAATTGAAGATGAGCACGATACAGTAGTTTTAATTGAAGAAAAACTTGACGAAAATAACTATAAGTTTTCAGCAAGATTAGAGGTAGATTATATAAATGAAACCTTTAAAATAAACCTTCCAGAAGAAGAAAATTATGAAACTTTAGGAGGTTTAATTGTTGCGCATACTGAAGAAATTCCGCAAAAAGAAGAAATAGTAACTATTGAAAACTTTGAGTTTACTATTCTAGAAGTATCTAATACTAAAATAGATCTTGTAGCATTAAGAGTTTTAGAGCAAGATTAGTTTTATTTACACATACCTTTCGTGATTAGGTAGTAGTCTAAATATTAATTTTTAGCAGCAATTTCAACTACAATTACATTTTATCAAAATAACCCTTTCATTATTAAATAGAAAATGGTATTTTCGCGCACTATATTGAATAAAATTTATACCAAAAATGGCAATTTTAAATAACATAAGAAAACAATCATTAGTACTAATAGCAGTAATTGCTTTAGCGTTATTCTCATTTGTATTAGCAGATTTGTTTAGAAACAGTGATGCACTTACAGCAAAATCACAAAATGTGGTAGCTACCATAAATGGCAAAGACATTACGCGTGAAGATTTTATGCAGAAAGTAGAGTTAATGCAACGTCAAATGGGAGCAAACGGAACAAGCACACAAGCTATGAACAACGTTTGGAACCAAGAAGTACGTCAAGCGGTTATGCAAACACAATTTGATGCTTTAGGTTTTACTGTTGAAAAAGACCAAATGCGTGACCTATTAAAAACAAGTTTAGCTGGTAATACAGATTTTCAAAACGAAGCAGGCCTTTTTGATGAAAATAAAATGAATGAATATATTGCTAATTTAAAAGAAACTTCTGCTGTAGCATACCAACAGTGGATTGATTATGAAGAAGGAATAGCAGCAAACGCACTAAGTCAAAACTATACTAATATGGTTAAGGCTGGTATGGTTGGTACTCTTGCAGAAGGAGAATTACAACATAAATTAGAAGGAGAGCAAGTAGATATTAAATTTGTTCAAGTACCTTTTTCTTCTATTGCAGATAGTACAATTACAGTTTCTAATAGTGATATTACAAACTATATAAACAAGCATAAAAAGCAATACACAGTAGAAGCTTCTAGAAACATACAATATGTGCAGTTTAATGAAGTTGCTTCTTTAGAAGATGAAAACGCAATAAAACAAAACTTAAATAATCTTTTAAAAGATCAAGTTGTATATAATGAAGTAACTAAAAGAAATGACACTATTTCTAGTTTCTTAAATGTAAAAGACAACGCGTCTTTTATTAATGCAAATTCTGATATTAAATTTGATGATCGTTTTATTAAAAAATCAGAATTGCCAACAGCTGTAGCAGATACTATTTATAGTTTAAATGTTGGTGAAGTGTTTGGGCCTTATAAAGACGCTAATCACTTTAAAATATCTAAAGTAGTTGCTGTAACACAAATGCCAGATTCTGTAAAAGCAAGACACATTTTATTACCATTTGTAGGTTCTCGTTCTGCAACAGCAGAAACTGTACAAACAAAAGAACAAGCTAAAGCAACTGCAGATAGTATCATGCGTGTAGTTAAAGCTACGCCTTCAAAATTTGTTAGCTTACTAGACTTTTCTGCAGATACAGTAAGTAATGAAAAAGAAGGAGTTTTAGATTGGTTTACATATAACGCTATGGTGCCAGAATTTAGAGACTTTACTTTTGAAAATAAAAAAGGAGACTTTGGTGTAGTAGAAACTGTTTTTGGGTTCCATGTCATTGAAATTTTAGATCAAAAGAATTTACAACGTACTATTAAAGTAGGTACTATTGCTAGAAAAATTGAGCCAAGTGAAGCTACTGTTTCTAAAGTTTTTAGAGATGCAGCTAGTTTTGAAAATGCTGTAGCAAAAGGAGACTTTGAAGGTGTAGCAAAAGAAAATAACTATACAGTACGTCCTGTAAACTCTATTAAAGTTTTAGATGAAAATATTCCTGGTTTAAACAGCCAAAGACCAATTGTTCGTTGGGCTTTTGAAGAAGATGCAGAAGTAGGAGATGTTAAGAAATTTGCTATTACTAATGGTTTTGTTATTGCTCAATTAACTGCTAAAAATAAAGCAGGTATGATGAATACGCAAGACGCATCTGTTACTGCATTACCTGCAATACGTAAAGCTAAAAAAGCAGATATAATTAAAAATAGAATCTCTGCAACAACCTTAGAAGGTGTAGCAAGTGCAGAAAGTCAAACTGTAAGAACAGCTTTAGCAATTAATATGAAAACACCTACAGTTACAGGTGTTGGTAGAGAGCCTAAAGTAGTTGGTGCTGCATTTGGTTTAAAAGAAGGAGAAACTTCAAATTTAATTGTTGGTGAAAACGGAGTATATATGGTTCAAGTTAGTAAAGTAACTCCTGCTGTTGAATTAGCAAACTACCAAGCTTTTGCTAACCAGGTAGCACAACAAAAACAATCTGCAGTAGATTCAAGATTATTTACAGCTTTAAAAGAAGCTGCTGAGATTGAAGATAACAGAGCAAATACAGTACAATAAACTATAAGTTTGTTTACACAATGTATATATAATAAAAAAGCGACCTTTTGGTCGCTTTTTTTATGTCTACTATTTAGTATTAAAACAATAGTATGCCTATTATAAACTGCTGTTTGTTATGAATTTAAAAAAAGAAAATCATAAACAGAAAGTCTTTTTTTATTTGGAATTTACTTATCAAAACAATTAAAGAAAAAGTGCGTTTTTATATTGTCTTATAGGTTTTCCTATTGGTAGGATTGTAATAATGGTATGTGTTAGTTACTCTCTAAATCACGTAAAAGAACGTGTTTTTTTGTTTAAACATTAGTGGTTAACGATCTTATATAGTTTGTCAATGTTTAAATTGTACATAAAGTAGCGTATAATGGATAAATAGTTTTTTTATTTATTTATCAAATTTGTAAAGGAACGTTTTTTCTTTGTTCACAAACATTAATTACATGTTCTATTTTTGTTGCGAATAAGGTCTTTTAAGCGGCAAAAGCAGCTCAATATTTAGTTAAACAATTTAGATGGCCAAAAGTGTTAGTTGTTTACATAAAATAACACGTATAATTGTTGAAAAAGTGTATTCCAGACCATAGCCATCGGTCTATAAATTATTTTGCATTTATGGCGGTTTTTTATTTTTGAGTATTCTCTTTAGAAAGACAGGTAAAAATCATATTATTTTACTTTTAAAAACAAACTTATAGTAAGTTATAGAACAAATTTGTTGTGAGAAATTTGGTTGTTTTTCTAACCATTTTGTATTATAAAATCAAAGTAGGATTAAAACTAAGGGTAATAAATTTTTACGTTTTGAATTTTAGATTGTTAATCGCTTAGATAATGTGTACATTCCTTTTCAGTAGGAATCTTAAAAGGAAAGGTTATATTTAAAGAAGGAATTAGAGTGAAAATAAGAATTAGCAATAATCAATTATTCTTTTCGTCTTTTGGTTATTACAGCTAAATGCGTTAAAAATTATGTGTCAAATTAAAATCGTAAAGCGTACTATGATATGAAAAGGAGTCTAATATATCTCTTGGCATTTTTATCAGTGAGTTTTAGTTATGCTCAAATAAAAAAGGTACAGCCTAGTACCCAAAGAATAGAGTCATTTAATAGTGAAAAAGGGTTTAATCAAAACACGGTAAGTGCTATTATTTCCGATTCTAAAGGGTATTTATGGGTAGCTACTCCAAATGGATTAGTACGATATGATGGTTATTCTTTTGAATATTACTATCACGACCATGAAAATGAACAATCTTTAACTAATAATTATGTATCACATCTTTTAAGTGATTCTAAGGGTAGAGTATGGGTAGTAACAAGTGAAGGAATAAATATATACTTAACAGATAAGGAGCAATTTCTATCCATAAAAAAAACTACTAAAAAAGCGATTTGTATTAAAGAAGATTCTAATAATAGAGTTTTTGTAGGTGGTGATAAAAAGATAGAAGTTTATTATTCAGGGCACGAAGACTTAGACAGAATTGATAAAATCACAGAGATTAATTTAGAAAAGGTATTAGGAAACAATGTCATTACAGATATAGAATTTTATTCAGATACAGAGTTGATTGTAGCTACCAGTAATAAAATTTACAAAGTAGATTTTAATGAAAATACCAATTATGCAATTGGGATTTTAGAGCTAGAATTAGATGAAAGTATAGATAATATTAAAAAAATAATAAAGGTAGATAACTCCTTATGGGTAGGGACAAATTCAGGACTTTACCAAATGTTTCATGAAAATAGCCGACTAATTACTGTTGGTTCACATTTTACCGATAATCCAGAGAATTCCGGGCAACAATATGATGTGCTATCCCTATATCTAGATAAAGAGAAAAAATTATGGATTGGTACAAGAAAAAATGGGATTGTATATTATGATACAAATAAAACGGAATTTAAATCCTTTAAATTTGATTCTAGGTATAATAACGGTTTAACAAGTAACCGAATTAATTGTTTTTTTGAAGATGCTTTTGGTGTATTATGGATAGGTACTGCACAAGGAGGATTGAATAAATTAGATAAAAACCAAAAACCTTTCCAAAATTATTGGCATAATCCTTATGATGATACATCGTTATCAGGGAACTTAATTACAGATATAACAGAAGCTTCTGATGGCAGAATTTGGATGTCTTTTTTCGAAAGTACTATTTGCCGAACAGAAAAGAAATTAAATATTGAAAAAGTTAATCAGATTCATTTTAATCGACTTGAAGAGCAATTGAGTGAGTTAAAGGATCAATGGGTTTTACGTATTTATCAGGATAATAAAGGATATTGGTGGATTAGTACCAGCGAAGGAATCTACTTGTATGATGAAAAAAAAGATATTCTAAAAAAAATACAAATTAGAATAGAAGGAGAACTCGTCAATCCTATTTTTTATCGTCTTATCGAACAAATGAATGCCGACCAAATTATTTTAGGAGGATCTAAAATTTTGATGCTTGATAATCCTTGGAAATCAATTTTAAATAACAAACCTATTGAAACAGTTCAGCTTTTATTTGATATAGGTGATAACAATCAAATTAATGAATATCTAAAAGATGATTTTGGGAATTTTTGGTTTGCAACAATTAATGGTGTTTATAGAGTCACTAATAATAATGACCAATGGTTGGTGAAAAACCATTTAACTTCAAGTGCTGATAATGAGGCATTAAAACTTAGTAATAATCGTGTGTTTTCAATACATAAAGACCTTAATAAAAATATTTGGTTAGGAACATTTGGAGGCGGATTAATGAAAATTCAGTTAAATGCCTTAGGGGAACCAGTTTTAATTAAAGGCTATCATAAAAAAGATGGACTTCGTGATGAAGCGATTTATGGAATTTTAGAAGATGATAAAGAACAATTGTGGCTAAGCACAGACATGGGAATTGGTCATTTTGATCCGGTAAATGAAACATTCGATTTTTATGATGTAAATAATGGGATTTTAAGTAATAATTTTAGACAATCAGCCTATCTAAAAACTAAAAGTGGTACCATGTTAATGGGAGGTGTTAATGGTTTAACCATTTTTAATCCGAATCAAATAAATAAAAATGAAATCACTCCAAAAATATTAATCTCACGATTAAAAATAAATAATCAACCAATAGTCGTTGGGCAAAAAGTCAATAATAAAGTGGTTCTTGAACGTTCCATTTCTGATACAAAAGAATTAGTTGTTGGTAATGATAGTAGAAATCTATCCCTAGATATTATTGTACAGCATAGTGCTACACCTAATAAAAATAAATTAGCTTATAAATTAGAGGGAGTTAATACAGATTGGATTGAGATTGATGCAGGCAAGGCAACAGCTACATATACTAACTTAAGTCCAGGAATTTATAATTTTTTATATAAAGGAGCGAATGGAGATGGTGTATGGACTGCAAATACCGAAAGTTTTACCATAGACGTTTTAGCACCATGGTATGCACGTTGGTGGAGTATTGCACTCGCTATAATTTTGGTAATACTAATTACTTATGGTGTTTTTAAGTACTTGGTTAAAGTAGAAAAATTAAACCAAAAACTAAAGTTCGAACAATTAGATAAAGAAAGAGTTCGAGATATGAACCAAGCAAAATTGCGATTTTTTACTAATATTTCTCATGATTTTAAAACACCACTTTCTTTAATTATTGGCCCTTTAGAAAAAATAGCGGAACAAAATAATAATCAAGGAACCCAAAAGTACTTTTCAATTATTGAAAATAATATTTCAAGATTACAACGATTAATCGATCAGCTTATATCCTATAGAAAAGCAGAAACAGGACATCTAGAATTAAACTATTCAAAAATTACTTTGGGTAATTTTATTTACCCTTTAATGGAAGCTTTTGAAGAATATTCACAAAAAACACTTCTAAATTTTTATTATAAAATAGATGAGCCAAACAAGCTTATTTCGTTAGATATCAATAAAACAGAACGTGTGCTTTTAAACTTGTTTTCTAATGCTGTTAAATATTCCAATTTAAACAGAGAAGTAAATATTGAAGCAGGATTTATAGAAAACAATGGGAATGAGTGTCTTTTTATTCAAGTAACAAATACTAGTGATGGTATTCCTGTCGATAAAGTCGATAGAGTCTTTGATCGTTTTTATCGTTGTGTAGATGAAAAAAATGATTGGAGTGGTACTGGTATTGGTCTGGCACTTTGTAAATCGTTGATAGAATTGATGCATGGTTCTATAGAAGTTACAAGTGAGGTGGGTAAAAAGACATCCTTTAGAATTGAACTTCCTGTAGTAGATAAAGGAGAGTATTTAGAAGAAGGAGAACTAAATAAATACCAAAAACTGGTAACAGATTGGTTGCCTGCAGAATTAGAGAGTGCTCAAGACGAAACACTAGATGTTCTGAGGCCTACCATTTTGGTGGTGGATGATGAGCAAGATGTGCGTTCTTTTTTATATGAATCTTTTAAAAGCAAATACAATGTTTTAGTAGCGTCTGATGGTGAAGAAGGATTAGAAAAAATACAAGAAAATCCTCCACAACTTGTTATTAGTGATGTAATGATGCCAAAACTAAACGGTTATGACTTTTGCGAAAAGATAAAGTCTAGTATAGAATTTTGTCATATTCCAGTGATTTTATTAACAGCAATGGGTGATGACTTAAAGGAAATTAAGGGACTAGAATTAGGTGCTGATGATTATGTTGTTAAGCCGTTTTCTATTAAGTATTTAGAGGTTAGGGTGAAAACACTAATAGAAAATAAACAACGCATATTTGCTCATTTTTCTAGAAACAGTTCCATTCCTAAAGATTCATTAATGACTTCTTCAAGAGATAAACAGTTTTTACAAAAAATAAATATTTCTATAGAGAAAAATATGTCTAATTCAGCATTTGGTGTAGAAGAATTAGCTACAGATATTGGCATGAGTACTTCTCATTTTTATAGAAAATTAAAAGAACTTACTGGGCAAGCTCCTAACGTATATCTTAGAAATTTTCGCTTGCAAAAAGCTGCACAATTGTTAGCTGCAAATAAAAATTTAACTGCTGCAGACATTATGTTTGAAATTGGGATAGAGTCAAAATCTTATTTTTCGTCTACTTTCAAAAAAATACATGGTGTTTCTCCTTCAGAATTCACCAAAAAAACTAATTAATAGATCTTCTTTGTTTGTTTATTGTGCTGTAATACAGTGTTTTACATAGACATAGGTGTTGCTCAAATCATGCAAGTAATTAGCATGATTTGAGTAAGCCTATTGTTATCTGTTTATGTACTTTGGAATCGGAAAAATTTAAAAATTATCGATTTTATCGATTGAATTAATAATATAATAAGTAATAAATATTAATTATATAATTAGAAAGGGGTAAATCTGATAAACAAATAATCAAAACGAACAACATTTTAAACTAACCAACAATCAAAACTAACAACAAACAACAATTTATTATGAAACAAATTTTAACAACAATTGTTTTTATGATATCCGTTTTCGCATTTTCTCAAAATAAAACGATAACAGGTACCATAACAGATAATTCAGGACAACCTCTTCCTAGTGCAAGCATCGTGGAAAAAGGGACAAGTAATGGGGTGCAATCCGATTTCGATGGAGTTTTCTCTATAGAGGTTAGTAGTGAAACAGCCATATTACAAATATCTTATATTGGTTTTACCAGCCAAGAAATTTCTGTGGAAGGCAAAGAGGTATTTAGTATAACATTGGAAGAAGACCTTGCTGCTCTGGATGAAGTCGTTATTATTGGTTATGGAAAGGTCAAGAAAAAAGATTTAACAGGAGCGGTTTCAAGTGTAGATGCAAAAGATGCTTATGTAGCACCAACGGCAAGTTTAGATAATGCGCTTCAAGGAAGAGCAACTGGTGTTCAGGTTACGTCTTCTAACGGAACTCCGGGAAGTTCTGCTTCCATTATAATTCGTGGTGGTAATTCTATTACTGGAGGAAATGAGCCTCTATATGTAATCGATGGATTTGTGGGAGCTGGAGATATTTCAACTCTAAATCCTAATGACATTGAATCCATCCAAATATTAAAAGATGCTTCTTCTACAGCAATATATGGAGCAAGAGGTACCAACGGTGTTATTTTGGTAACAACTAAAAAAGGTAAGAAAGGTAAGCTTACCGTAAACTTTAAAGCTTCTACAGGATTTCAAAGTTTACCACAACAAATTGATGTGCAAACAGGTAGGGAGTTTGCAGAATTTATTAATGGTACAGACCCAGACCAAATGGATTTGCCTTTCGATTTAAATAACCTTCCTGGTGAAGAAACAAATTGGCAAGATGTATTAACAAGAACTGCCCAAATTTCAGATTATCAATTATCTGTTAGCGGAGGATCTGATAATGCACAATATTACGTGTCTGCTGGGTATTTAAATCAAGAAGGTATTGTAATAGGATCCGGATTTAAAAGATATAGTTTACGAACTAATGTAGATACTAAATTGTCAAAAGTGTTTAAAGCAGGTGTTAACTTGTCGCTTTCTAGAACAGAAACAGATAATGATGATATAGGTAATTTTCGTTTATTAATAAGAGAAGATCCTTTAAAACCTGTTTATGATAGTGAGGGTAATTATACTATTGGTAATTTTGGAGTAAGTAATCAAACAGACCATTTATTAGCAAATGCCAAATTAAATCAAAATGATACCTTTAGAGATAGAGCCTTAATTAATACTTACATTCAAGCAGAATTGTCTGATAAGTTTACATTAAAATCAACCTTTGGTGGCGATTTTATTTATAACAAAAATCACCAGTTTATTCCATCTTCAAATCCTGCCAGTATTCGTCAAGGCTTACTTGGGCAAGCAGCAATTACTCGCTTTAATGATATAGAACTTCTTAATGAAAATACAATAAACTATAATGAAACCTTTGGAGACCATACGCTAGGTGTTTTGGCAGGAGCTACTTTTCAAACCCAAAACAGAGAAACCGTTGTTATTGTTGCTAACGAAATTCCAAGTGATGGTGTAGGTGTAAATGCAATTGAACTTGCGCCTTCAGAAAACGTATCCATAAATTCTAATTATTCTGAAGCGCATTTAGTAGGTTTCCTAGGAAGAGTTAATTACTCCTTTAAAGATAAATACCTTTTAACAGCAAGTATAAGAAGAGATGGATCTTCAAGATTAGGAGCTAACAACAGGTACGAAAATTTTCCGTCTATGGCACTTGCTTGGAAAATTTCTCAAGAGCCATTTATGGACAACATAGAATCCATAAATAATCTTAAAATTAGAGCAAGTTTTGGTATTACAGGAAATCAAGGGGTAAACCCGTTTAGTACTTTGTCAACATTTACAACATTAAATACAGCAACTGTTGTAGATGGTGTAATTGTAGCAGGTGTAGTGCAAGGAAATTTATCAAACCCAGATCTTAAATGGGAAACAACCTCGCAATTTGATTTAGGTATGGAGCTTTCTATGTTCAACTCAAGATTTTCTGCAGAGTTAGACTACTACTATAAAAAAACAAATGATTTATTATTGTATGCAGGAGTTCCTGCTATAACAGGTTATGAAAATACATTACAAAATGCTGGTTCTCTAGAAAACCGAGGTTTTGATTTAACTTTAGTTGGAAAAATCATAGACAATGAAGATTTTGGATGGACTACAACTTTAAACGTTTCTACATTTAAAAATAAAGTGTTAGAATTAGGTGTTAATTCATTTATAGATACTAGTAATTTAGCTGCTCCTGCAAACGATACAAATAGCCGTTTAATTGTTGGTGAACCAGTAGGAACATTTTGGGGTGCTATTTATGAAGGTGTAGACCCTGCAACAGGTGATGCAATTTATAAAGATATAAGTGGACCAGATGGAGTTCCAGATGGTGTTTATGATCCAGAATACGATAAGACTATTATAGGAAGTGCTAATCCTGACTTTTACGGAGGTTTTCAAACTAGTTTTAGATACAAGAATTTTGATTTAATGGCATTTTTTCCATTCAGCGTAGGAAATGAAAATTATAATGAAGAAATGTTTCTTGCTAGTGAAACACAACTAAATTCCTTTGCTGCAATTCGTGATAATATGTGGTCTTATGCAGATCCAGATAACGCGCTTTACCCTAGAGCAGGAAGTAATTCTTGGAATGTTTCTAGTAGTTTATATGTGCAGGATGCTAGCTATTTTAGACTAGGTACCTTGCAATTTGGGTATTCACTACCTACTGATAGTGTTAAAGGATTTTCTAAATTAAGAGTGTATTTTACAGGTACTAACTTATTCTTAATCAAATCTAAAGATTATTTGGGTTATGATCCAGACGTGAATACTTCGTCTAATAGTACAAATACATATAGTAGTGCTTTAAGAGGATTTGATAATATTGGTTATCCTCAAAACAGATCATTACTTTTTGGCCTTGATTTAACCTTTTAATTATCGTTTAATTATTAAAAATTTACAAAATGAAAACTAAATATATAATTTTATCCATCTTAACAGGCGTACTTTTTATTACAACTAGCTGTGAGGAATTTTTAGAAGAAGACCCAAAAGGGTTAGTAACACCAGATACATTTTTTCAAAATGAAGATGAGGCTAACTTGGCACTAAATGGGTTGCAAAATGGAATTGATCATCCTGAAATTCAGGGACATATTGGAACAGATGTTGGTGTAGCAGGTAGAGTGCCAATTGCAGCAGGATGGCTTCCTTCTGTGTATGATACTTCTGTTGATGCTGCTCCAGTATTAACGCGTTGGTCTAATGCTTACACAAATATTAGAAATGCCAATTTAGTATTAGCAGGTCTTGAAAAATCTTCTTTATCAGATGAGGTGAAAGGACGTGCAATTGCTCAGGCTCTTTTTTATAGAGCAAATAAATATTTATTTCTTGTTTACACCTATGGTGATGTTCCTTATTGGAGAGATGAACTAATCATTGAAGAGGTTTCTTTATTAGGAAAAACAGATGGTGAAGTAATTATTTCAGAAATGATTGAAGATCTAGATACCGCAATTGCATCGGGTTATTTGCCAACATCTAGATGGGATCAAAATGAAGGAAGACCTACAGTATGGGCAGTTAGAATGTTAAAGGCCTACTGTCATATTTGGCTTAAGCAATGGCAAGAGGCACGTACAGAACTTATAGAAATAACAACTAACTCGCCGCATGGACCAGATCTAGGACCATACGCAGATATGTATCGTGAAGGAAATGAATTACATCCTGAAATTATTTTTGGAAGACAATATCTTATTGGTGCAGACAACAATACGTATCATAATCAATTTCACTATAATTCAAATTCTGAAAATGGACCAACCAGACAAGCAATGACAGAGACAGGTGTGTTTTCAAGAGCAGCTTCAATAACCCTAAGAAAAAGTTTTGCAGATACTTATGACGATAATGATGTAAGAAAACTTTACAATGTATGGGATAGTCATGTTTTAGAGGATGGAAGCACTGCTACATTCAATTGGATCTATATTCCTAAAATGATGCGAGCTAATATACCTGTTAGCGACCCTTTAATGCAAAATGCAGATCCTAATAATCAATCTAGTCAGCCTATTCGTTTATTTGTGCTTTCAGATGCTTATTTATTACTGGCGGAAGCAGAGTTTATGATTGGTGGTTCATCAACTGCAGCACTTGCAGCAATCAATAAAGTAAGAGAAAGAGCTAATTTACCAGATTTAACCACATTAACAATTCAAGATATTCGTAACGAACGTGCTTGGGAGTTAACTGCAGAAGGATATTGGGGAAGAAAAGTAGATCTTATACGTTGGGGTATATTAGAATCTACGGTTCAGGCATTACCAGCTGCTGAAACTGCTGCAGGAGCATATTCAGTAGCAATAAGCTACGTGCAGGATGAAGCAGATAATATTTCTAGTGGACCTGTTGGTAAATTTCAAGTATGGCCTATTCCACTTAATGAAATCTTAAAAAGCCAGGATATTGGTGGTGCTCTAACGCAAAATCCTCTATGGGATTAATTTATTTAGACCATGTCAAAGAATTAATGGTCTTCTAATTTTTGAATAGATAAATAGGTTGGTAAATTATAAAGCCAACGTATTTATCTATTCTAATTTTAAAATAAATATTTAGTAGGTAATAGTACAAAATTCTGTAGCGTTAACGATGGCTATCAGGAAAATAAGAATTAAAATAATTTATAAAAATGAAAATTGTAGAGAAGTCATTATTAATGCTAACGCTGCTTTTATTCGTGTTTCCAAAAATAGTAGGTGCTCAAAATAAGTCCATTAAAAACACCAGACCTAATATCATTCTAGTCATGACGGATGACCAAGGTATGGGAGACTTAGCGTGTATGGGAAATGAAGTCCTAAAAACACCTCATATAGACGAATTTTACGAGAAATCTACACGATTTACCGATTTTCAAGTTAGTCCAACGTGTGCACCAACAAGAGCTGCCTTAATGAGTGGAAATCGTCCGTTTGAAGTTGGTGTAACACACACCATTTTACAACGCGAACGTATGGCATTGGATGTTTACACTATGCCGCAAGCGTTACAGTCAGCGGGCTATGAAACCGGTCTTTTTGGGAAATGGCATTTAGGAGATGAAGAAGAATATCTTCCTGTAAACCGTGGTTTTAATGAAGTGTTAATGCATGGAGCAGGTGGTATTGGTCAAACGAGATATGGCGATTTTCCTCCAAATGAAGACAACTTGTATTTCGATAATATTTTACTTCACAATGATACTGTTGTACAAACCGAAGGTTTTTGTACCGATGTGTTTTTTGATGCTGCACTAGCTTGGATTAAAGATAAAAATAGAGCAAATCAACCGTACTTTGCTTATGTTGCTTTAAACGCACCACATGCACCATTGGTGGCACCAGAACAATATAAAAAGCGCTTTTTAGACTTAGGTTATGATAAAGGAACAGCAGGACGTTACGGCATGATTGAAAACATCGATGACAATTTTGGAAAAATGATGGCGAAACTGGAATCGTGGAATGCTTTAGAAAATACGCTGGTTATTTTTATGACAGACAATGGTGCAACCCATTTAAAAGGAAGTCTTAACGGAGAAAAAATTACGCATTTTAATGCTAACTTAAAAGGTGGTAAAAATTCACCTTATGAAGGTGGTACACATGTACCTGCTTTTTGGTATTGGAAAGGGAAATTAGGAGCAGGAGTTGACATAAATCAACTCACATCACATATCGATTTGTATCAAACGTTTTGTGACATTGCAGGAGTTACACTACCTGAAAAAATGCAAGATTTAAGTGGTCGTTCTTTAGTACCACTTTTAGAAAATCCGATTGCAGATTGGGAGGACAGAGAATTATTCATTCATTGTGGTCGTTGGGCGGAAGGTAAACGTGAAGATGCAAAACACCAAAAATCAGCGGTTAGAACACCGCAGTGGCGTTTTATTAATAATACACAATTATATAATATTCCTAATGATCCGTCGGAAAAAAAGGATGTTTCTGAAAACCATCCCGAAGTTATTGCGCAATTACAAGAAGCGTATAACCAATGGTGGGAAAACACAAAACCGTTAATGGTCAATGAGGGCTTGCCAAAAGTACAGCCAGAAGATCAGCCACTTGCAAAACGCTATTACAAACAATTAAAAGAATCTGGAATTCCTAATTGGTCGCCTAAATCATTTTAATATTTGCCGATGTTAAGTTTTTCTATACATATAAAATTGAAATATATAAAATCTATGTTTTTGGTTTTGTTTTCTGCTGTTGGTTTTTTAATGGTAGCACAGAGTAATCCGAAAAACTTAGTCGAATTATTAGACCCAAAAGTATTGGAAGCCCCAAAGATGTATTGGGAACCGTCAAAAGATCAGGGAGATATAAAAGCTTTGTTCTATGAAACACTGGACTTTAAAGGAAAGCCAACACGAGCTTTTGCATATTTAGGAATTCCTAAGAGTGATGAACCGGTACCTGCAATGGTTTTGGTTCACGGAGGTGGTGGTAGGGCATTTCAGGAATGGGTGAAAATTTGGAATGACAAAGGTTATGCCGCCATTGCAATGAGTTTGGAAGGTTATAGACCAGATGAAACAGGAAGCGGAAAATTTACCCATGAGTATAGTGGTCCGCAACGTGTTGGCCGATTTGATGATATTGAATTACCATTAAAAGAACAATGGATGTATCATGCCGTTTCAGATATTCTATTAGCGCATTCTCTTTTGGAAGACATGCCAGAAATAGATGCGAATGCTATCGGAATAACGGGAATTTCTTGGGGAGGTGTATTAAGTAGTTTGGTATCAGGAATAGACGATCGGTTAAAATGTGCTATACCAGTTTATGGGGCAGGATTTCTGTATGAATCAAAAGGTCATTTTGGGGAATACTCAGGAAATAATCCTGAATTAGAAGAGAAGAAAAAGTTCTGGGATCCAGCGCATCAGTTTACAGGTGGTTCTGTGCCTACCCTTTGGGTAAATGGTGATAGTGACGCTCATTTTTCTTTGAATATTACATCGCATTCATTTGAGGTTACAGAAGATCATGCTTTTATGAGTGTTCATCCAAGTATGAGGCACGGCCATCCACCAGGATGGAAACCTAATGAAGTGCCAGAAATTTATGCTTTTGCAGATTATATGTTGAAAGGGAAAGGATTTCCATTAGGACAAATAATCAAGCAACCAACAGGTAGAAAAATCAAAATGAAATATACTTCGGAAGTACCATTGACCGAAGCCACGGTATATTATCTCAATGAAGAATTAACCTATAGAAAAATACCTAAAGATGCAAAACATCCGCAACCAAGTGATTGGCAAAAGATGGCGGCTACAATTAATGCTAAAAAACATACGGTTAAGGCTAAACTTCCTAAAGGAATAAAAACGTATTATGTGAATTTGAAGGATGAAAGAGGTTTAATTATATCATCAAAATTGGTTCAATTGTAAAATATAAATAATGAAAAAAGGAATAGTATTTATTTTATCAGCTGCCTTATTGCTTTCAGGAAGCTTGTTGTCAGCGCAAACAGAAAAAACAACTTCAGATGAAGAATTAATGGGTTGGTTTCGTGATGCACGATTTGGCATGTTCATTCATTTTGGAGCATCTACATCAGAAGACTTTTTAGAAGAAGGACTCAATAAAACAGAACGCTATGAAAAGTCTGTAAAGAATTTTAATCCTGTTGATTTTGATGCCAAAGAGTGGGTGCGCATCGCTAAAAATGCTGGTATGAAATATATTGTGTTCACCACCAAGCACCATGATGGTTTCTGTAAATGGGATTCAAAACTAACCGATTGGGATGTTATGGACGCAACGCCTTTCAAACGCGATATCGTAGGTGAATTAGCAGAGGCTTGTAAAGAAGAAAATATTGAATTAGGGTTTTATTATTCTATTGCCGATTGGCATCATCCAGAGTATGACGCTACGTATAGCAACCGACAAGGCTTTCATTTTAACCCAAATCCAGAGGCCGATATTACCAAGTACATGGATTATATGTACGGTCAAATAAAGGAATTGTGCGAAAATTATCAACCTAAATTATTTTGGTTTGATGGTTCGGCAGGATTCAGAAACCCAAATAAAAAGCGATTGTTAGGACAACAAGAAATGGTCGATTTACTTAATTCTTATGGAGCCATTTCTAATAGTCGCTTGGGTGATGATGATACTTTAGAGTATGTCAATTACCTTTCTATGGGCGATAATATGACGCCTTCAGGAAACATTGGTGCCGATTTTGAATCTGCGCAAACCATGAACGATAATTGGCATTTTAAAAAAGGCGATGATAATTGGAAATCGGCTAAAACCATGCTAGGGAAATTGATTGATATTGCAGGTAATGGTGGAAATTATTTGCTGAATGTTGGTCCAAATAGTAAAGGAATCATTCCAAAGGAATCACAATCACGACTTAAAATTATGGGAGAATGGCTTCAAAAAAATGGAGAAGCCATCTACGGAACAACAGCAGGTCCTTATCCTTATGAGTTTACTTGGGGTTCCATCACACAGCGCATAGAAGAAAACCAAACAACATTATATTTAAATGTGATTGACTGGCCAAAAGAAGGTGTTTTTAAAGTATACGGACTCAACAATAGTATCGAAAAAGCGTCACTTTTAGCAAGTGGAGATGAACTTTCTCATGAGTCTGAATTTAATCCCGATGCAGGAGCTAATGTCATTTCGATTAAAGTGCCAAAGTCAGCACCAGATCCTTATGTATCTGTAATTGCTTTAACAATTAAAGGAGAAGCAAAGATGGATCAAACATTTTTACAACAACAAGATGGTTCGGTCGTTTTAGATGCATTTCGCTCTACCATTCACGATGAAGAATTTGTTCCAAACAAACCACAACGCCCTTTAGATCAAAGAATATTCACCGTCATGAAAAAGGGAAAAGGCATTATGCCAACACGTGGTATGTCAGTTGGTTTAGATAAAGAAGGTCAAGCATTGCGTTGGGATTTTAGAATGCTAAAATCAGGAAAATATAAAGTTGCTGTTGTAAGTAGTGTAAAAGAGGAACATCCATGGAAAGCAGATGGCAAAATGCGTGTTACTGTCGCTGGAGAATCTATTGAAAACAAATTAATAGAACAGGAACGTTACAACAATGAAAGAATGGCAACAGAAATGAAGTGCTCCGTAGCTGTTTTAGGAACTATTGAAATTAATACCGTTGGTATGAATACGCTAACACTTGAAGTTACTTCCGGTTTTACAGATGCTACGCCTAATATTATAAGCGTACAACTTTTACCAATAGAAAAATAAAACATATAAATAACAAAAAAACACTCCTAAAGTCCACTTAAGGGGACAATTCACTCAGTTAAATAGGACGATTGTCCCCTTGAGGGGACTTTAGGGGTGTAACTTTAATAATTATAACACTTTTAAACTCTTACGATAATTACTTTTTCTGGAAGCTGTAAAGTCTGCAGATCTAAAAAACATCTGAGAAGATCATAATTGAAAATCAAGTTTTATCATTTAAAAAAAAGCATAATAATCTATGAAACGGCCTCTTTTTATTTTAATTTATCTTTTATTAGGAAGTTTACTGTTTTCAGTAGAAGCCATGGAAATATATGTTAGTCCTGAGGGGTCAGATGCTAATAATGGAACTGTAAATAAACCATTAGCAACCTTTGCCGCTGCGCAACAAATGGCAAGAACCTATGTAGGGAAAGAGGCGGTTACTATCTTTTTTGCTGATGGTGTCTATTATTTAGATGAAACTATCATTTTTAAACCAGAAGATTCAGGTACGGAAAAGCTTCCTATTGTTTATCGTGCGCAAAATGAAGGAGGTGCAGTACTAAGTGGTGGAATGAAACTCAATTTAGAATGGAAACCGTTTCGCGATGGTATATTTCAAGCAAAAACGCCAAAAGGCATCAAAATCGATCAGATTTTTGTAAACGGATTAAATCAACGTATGGCAAGATATCCTAATTATGATGCTAGTAAAAAAACGGATGCTTATCAGGGCTATGCAGCCGATGCGTTTTCTAAAGAACGCGCAGCTACATGGAGTAATCCCAAAGGTGGCTATATTCATGCTATGCATTCTAAGGAATGGGGCGGCTACCATTATATCATAACTGGTAAAAATAAAGATGGAGACGTAACCTATGAAGGCGGTTGGCAAAACAACAGGCAAATGGGAATGCACCCAGAATACCGTATGGTTGAAAATATATTTGAAGAATTGGATGCTGTTGGAGAATGGTTTTATGATGAAAACACACAAACATTATACTACAAGCCTGAAGAAGCTACAAATTTAAATAAAGCAACCATTGAAGTCGTTCAATTACAGCAATTAATAGATTTTCAAGGGTCTTTAGAGAAACCAATAAAACATATCACTTTACAGGGTTTTGTAGTAAAACACGCAGCCAGAACATTTATGGAAACCAAAGAACCTATGGTGCGTTCAGATTGGACTATTTTTAGAGGAGGTGCGTTTATGTTAACAGGGACAGAAGACATTCAAATATTAGATTGTGAATTCGATCAAGTAGGTGGAAATGCCATTTTTGTAAACACTTACAATAGAAATACCTTAGTCAAAGGCTGCTACATTCATCATACAGGAGCTAGTGGTGTTTGTTTTGTAGGAGATCCAAATGCCTTGCGCGATCCGTTGTTTGAATATGGCGAGAAAAATGATATGCTAACTGTAGATAAAACACCTGGACCTAAAACCGAAAATTATCCGGCTTTAGGAATAGTTGAAGATTGTTTAATTCACAATATTGGAACCGTAGAACGTCAGCCTGCAGGAGTACAAATTACTATGGCTATGGACATAACGGTTAGAGATTGTTCTATTTATGATTGTGCGCGTTCAGGAATTAATGTTGGTGATGGTGCTTTCGGTGGCCATCTCATTGAACGTTGTGATGTATTTAATACCGTGTTAGAAACGCACGATCATGGGTCGTTTAATTCTTGGGGACGAGATCGCTTCTGGCGACTTAAAAATTCAGATTTAAGCAAATACCCAGAATTACCATTTGCTGATGCTATAAAAACAACAGTAATTAGAAACAGTCGTTGGCGTTGCGATCATGGTTGGGATATCGATTTAGATGATGGTTCTACCAACTACGATATTTATAATAACCTAATGCTTTCAGGTGGTTTAAAACTTCGTGAAGGGTATAGAAGACGTGCTTGGAATAATATTACAGTAAATAATACTTTTCATCCACATGTGTGGTATGAAAATAGTGGAGATGAAGTGTTTTCAAATATTTTTATGTTTGTGTATCAAGGTGTAAAAGTACCAACGGCAAAAAATCCAGGAAAGTTAGTCGATAGAAATCTTATTTATAATTCAGAATTAACACAAGAGTTTGGATGGGATAAAAACTCTATTGTAGCCGATCCACAATTTATAGATCCTGCCAATGGCGATTTTAGAGTAAAAGAAGGATCTCCAGCTTTTGATATTGGTTTTAAAAACTTTCCTATGGATCAGTTTGGTGTAAAAAAACCTGCTTTAAAAGCCATTACAAGAACACCAATAATACCGGTCTTAGGCGTTTCAGAAGATCTTAAGAATAAACGGGCAGCAAAAAAAGGGGCAAAACAGACATGGTTAGGAGCCACTGTTAGTGGTTTATCAGGGATGGAGTTTTCGGCTTACGGCGTTTCTAAAGAAGATGGAGGTATTGCCTTAACAAAAGTGCCTAAAAATTCTAAAGCAGCTAAAACCGGACTGTTAGAAGGCGATTTAATTTTAGCTGTAAATAACCAAAAAACAGTTACTCTGAAACAGTTTTTCCGATGTATTAAAAAAAATAGAGCTTCAGAAGTTACTTTAAAAGTGGTAAGAGAACAGAAAGAAATGGAATTAAAAATAACACTATGAAGTTAAAAAATAGCATTGTATCTATAGTCTTTTTAGTTTTTGGAGTATTTCAAAGTAATGCTCAAGAGAGACGTTCTAATCCAATTGTAAGCCACATGTTTACCGCAGATCCATCAGCACATGTTTGGGAGGATGGTCGTTTATATGTGTATCCTTCCACAGACAATACGCCGCCTAGAGGTTATAAAACCATGGATGGTTATCATGTTTTTTCTACTGATGATATGATTACTTGGACAGATCATGGCGAAATTCTTCATTCAAGTCAAGTAGAATGGGGAAGAAAAGAAGGGGGTTTTATGTGGGCACCAGATTGCGTGTATAAAGATGGTACTTATTACTATTATTTTCCGCATCCAACAGGAACCGATTTTAGAAAAACATGGAAGATTGGCGTAGCAACAAGCAGCAAACCAGCTTCAGATTTTAAAGAGCAAGGTTATATTAAAGGATTGGAAGCCTATATTGATCCTTGTGTATTTATTGATGATGATGGTGAGGCCTACCTTTACATAGCAGGACATAACCAATGTTATGGAGTTAAGCTCAAAGAAAACATGATGGAAATCGATGGGGAATTAATGCAACAAACAGGGCTTGATGGTTTTCGTGAAGGCCCTTTTGTGTTCAAACGTAACGACATGTATTACATGATTTATCCAGATGATTTTCCAAAATTCAATAAAATGCGCTATGCCATGAGCAAAAGCCCTTTAGGACCTTGGGAAAACAACGAAGTCTTTTTAGGGAGTACCGATGTGATTACAACGCATGGTTCTGTAGTGGAATACAATGGTCAGTGGTACTTGTTTTATCATAATGGAAACTTATCAGGTGGTATAGGGCCAAATCGTTCAATCTGCTTTGATCCTATATATTTTAATGAAGATGGCACCATTCAAATGGTAAAACAAACTTTAGGTGTTGCATTACCAACCTTTCATAAAGATATTAATTTTAATAGGATGTTGGGGACATTGTCCGTTGGAAATTATAATCAAAGAGCTTTAGAAAAACTAGGCATTGAACCTAATACTATTTCTTCGATTGAAATCCCAAAAGGTTATAAAGTGGAAGGCTTCGAAAAAGATAATTTCACTGGAAAATCATGGGTTTTTCAAGAAAATAGAATTGACTTGAACGCCATTGGCTGTAATGATATTATATCATCAATAAAAGTTTCAGAATATAAAGATGACAATCTTGTTAAAAACGCCTCTTTTGAATTGGCCACACAAGAGCAAATAAAACATTGGTTAAGTCGTCGTTCGTCACAACTATACAAAAGAGCTTTAGACCCTACAGGAAAAGGTTATTATGCCATGCAATATAAAGGAAATGGAGATGTGCAGCCAATGACACAAAATGTAGAACTGACTCCAAATACCAATTACGAACTCAGCGTGAAACTCAAAGTTGAAGCTGGTACTAATGGTAAAGTGATTTTCGATACCAATGGTAGCTTTGATGATACCTGCAGATTTGAGTTAGATACGACTAAAAAGGCTGATGAATGGGTAGAATTTAAACATGAATTTAATAGTGGCAGTGTATCAAAAGTTACGTTACGTTGTTTGGTTTCTAAAGATTTTAAAGGAACAGCAAATTGGGATAACGTTGTGCTAAAAGTGACATCAAAAAAATAAAATTATGAAAAAAACACTTCTATTTATATTAGTAATTACTGTAAGCGTATTGCACGCACAAGACAAAGCAGCTAAAGAGCAATCTTTAATGATAAGTGATGGTACCACCTTTACACCAAAGGATTTCTTTCCAAAATTTAGTTGGGATACCACTCCTATGTATTATATGTTTCAGCACAAGAAACGCTTGTTAAAGCCAGAAGAAGTAGAATTTATAGCAGAACGATCAGATTTTTTATGCATTGAAAAGTCACATGGAAAAGTAGAACTAGGTGCTGCAGAATTGGGTGCCAAGTATGAGTCCGCAGCATTTAAAGAAGTGAAGCCAGATGCCAAAGTCTTGTTTTATTTCAATTCCGCATATGCTTGGCCGTATACGTCTTACAGTAAGAACTTCACCAAAGAAAAAATTGAAGATCATCCTGAACTGAAAAAATTTCTATTAACCAATCCAGAAACGGGTAAGCTGTACGAGCATTATGGTGCGTTCTGTTTTAATCTCTTAAATCCTGATTTCCGTGAATGGTGGGTCAATACCGTTGTAAAAGGAGTAAAAGAGTCAGGATGCGATGGTGTGTTTATTGACCAAATGCACGGCAATAGTAGATTTCGTAGTGAGAAGAAAGAAGAGATTGCAATAGCCATGGGAGAGATGATGGCGGCACTCAAAAACAGAATGGGTGCAGACAAAATCTTGTTAGGTAATAATGCCAATAACGAAGATGCAAAATATGTGTATCCTGTTTGTGATGCTGTGATGTTTGAGAATTATGCTACGGTTAGATCTAAAAAAGAGAATTTGTTAAGCGAATGGCAGGATATGCTAAAAAATGCCCAAAACGGAAAGATATCTGTATTTCGTTTGGGTGTTGAAGGAGCAGGTCGTGGCAATCTGAAACCAAGAGGTGAGATGCCAAAATTTTCTCAAAAGCAAGTAGAATTTTCGCTTGCTTGCTACTTAATTGGTGCGCAACCTTATTCGTATTTTATGTATAGTTGGGGATGGACCTTAGCTACGGGATCTTTGGTAAACTATCCAGAATTACAAAAACCATTAGGAGCACCAAAAGGAGCTTATAAAAGAACAACACCCGAAGGCTGGGAGTTCACTCGCGAGTTTGAACATGCCAGCGTTTGGGTAGATACAGAAAACAGAAAGGCTAAGATTACGTGGCATTAATTTAATCTAAACAAGGTTATAAAAGACGAAAGAATGCTGCGCTGTTAGAGTCAAGAAGCTAGACTAAATAGTAACTAACTGAGAAACTGTAATAAAATCCTTAAAACTATTAAAGTAAACTAATACTTAATTTTTTATTTGAACGTAACTAAAAACAACTAAAAGAAAAACTATGAAACGACAATTTATTTTATTGCTAACGCTTATCATCAGCTTTGCATGCAATAGTTCAGATATTAGCGCACAAAACAATGCAGATTTTTATGTGTCGACTCAAGGATCAGACGATTGGTCTGGGACATTAGAAACTCCAAATTTAGAAGGAACAGATGGTCCTTTCGCCACTCTAGAACGTGCACGTGATGCCGTGCGAAAATTGAAAAAAAGCAAATCTGAAGATATCATCGTGCTTATAAGAGGTGGTATTTACCCACTTAGAGAGACTGTCGTATTTGATTTGAAAGATTCAGGAGAAGATAACCTCTCTATTACGTATGAAGCGTATCCAGGCGAAACACCCGTATTTAGCTCAGGCCAAGAGATTAATGGTTGGAAAAAAGTAACAGAAGATATTCCAGGATTGCCTAAAGCAGCTATTGGAAATATTATGGTGGCAGATGTGTCTCATAAATTTTTAACCTTATTTGATGACGAAGGTTTGTTGCCGCGTGCACAATCGGAACGTTTTATGCCTTTAAAAGGAAGCAAAAAGGATAAACTCTATTTTCCTGAAGGAACGTTAAAAAACTGGTCGAATATTGAAGATGTAGAAATATTAGTACGGCCTACAAGAGACTGGATTGTAAACATGTTACCACTAGCTTCGGTCGATGAAAAAAAAGGCATTGCCCATACGGCAGTTGATGCCACTTATGCCATGACGAAAAAAGGGTTTTGGGTAGAGAATGTAATAGAAGAGCTTGATGAGCAAGGTGAATGGGTACTTAATACTAAAGAAAGAAAAGTGTATCTCTGGCCTCGTAACGATTCTAAAGTCGTGGCACCAACATTGATTGAATTTATTAAAGTTGAAGGAAAAATAGATGTAAAAGGATCAACTGATATTCCTGTAAAAAACCTTCATTTTCGTGGACTCACCTTTAAACATGGCGAACGTTATACCTTAACCAAAGACGATACTGGTTTACAACACGATTGGGACATGCTCGATAAGGATAATGCTTTGTTGCGTTTTAGAGGTGCGGAAAATTGTGTCATCGATAAGTGTCATTTTTTATATAGTGGAAGCGGAGCTATCCGAGTAGATTTACATGGCATTAACAATACTATTTCTAACAACCATATTGAATACATGGGAGGTGGAGGAATCCTACTGTGTGGTTATGGTCCTGGAACAAAAGATGTCAATAAAAAGAATACCGTTTATAATAATAATATTCATCATGTAGGTGAGATTTATTGGCAATCACCAGGCATTTTTCTATGGAATAGTGGTGATAATCGCGTAGCGAACAATCTAATTCACGATACTAATTACTGTGGCTTAATTGTTTCAGGTTGTGTTATTCGTTTTTTTAAAAAATCAAACAGACGTGAACAAGGTAGAGCGATTCGTTGGCATGAAATAGGAAACCTGCCAAAAGTTTCTGAATTAACACCAGATGATGTGCGTCTCTATTGGCATAGTAAAAATAATATCATAGAAAACAATGAAATCCACCATGTCATGAAAAAATTGGGTGATGGCAACGGTATTTATATAAGAGCAGCTGGTGCAGGAAATATTATTCGTCGCAATTATATACATCATCTCGTAGCCGAAACCGGAAAACAAAGTGGTATTCGTACCGACGGTGGCCAAATGGATGTGTTAATTTCCGAAAACATCATTTATAAATGTACCTCACAAGGCATGATTCTGAAATTGAACAACCGATTCGAAAATAATATCATTGCTGATATCTTTGAACCACGACTTGTGTATATGAAAATCGTAGAAGGGCCTATGCAAGGGGCTACTAATAAACACAATATTTTCTACTCGATTTCAGATAAGAGCACATTTATTGCACAACCGTCACCAGGAAAAGGCCTATTCGGTGAAGATAGCCGTGGGCGTGTACGTGCTACTATGAAAGATGTAGATTCAGATTTTAATATATATTTCTGTAAATCGGACAACGCAATAGCAGAAAAAACATTAAAAGATCTTCAGGAAAAAGATAATTCAGATAAGAATAGCTTGGCTACAAATCCATTATTTGTAGATCTAGAAAATGGGGATTTTAGATTTAAACCAGATTCTCCTGCAATTCAAATGGGAATTTTACCAATAGATATATCTAAAATTGGTTTGCGTAATGTTGATTAAATCTTAATGTAAAATACCTAATATTTAACAAATACTTCACTTAAAAGTAAAGTTTAATTAATAAATGAAATTCATAAAATCACTCCTTAATTTGTAAGAATTAATAGATAGTTGTATTCTAATTTTCTTTTAGTCTCAAAAAAAAGGACTAAAAACTTAGAATTTATCATGAAATTATTGATTGATTTGAGTAACTAATGTTTTTGAAACCCTTTAAAAACAAGGATTGTGTGTTGCTCAAATCAACTTGGGTGAACTCAGCAATATAAAAACATGATACGAGCAAGTCTATTATTGTTTTCCCTTTGCATATTTGTATATCACCAATTGTTTGGAATTTCGCATTTTTAAAAGTCTTTTATTACTTAATTCATATTAATTAGTGCTAAATTTTATTCAATTGATTTTTTTAAAAGTTTAAGACTTCATTTGTCGTTAGTTTTAAAAAGTTAAAATCAAATTTTTTTAATACAAGTAAAATTCAAAAAGTACATGATGTACTTATTATTTTAAACAAAACCTTTATGTTAAGAAATAGAACTCAATTTTTGTCCATATTAGCTTCTATGCTATTTGTAATTTATAGTTTCTCACAAGAGCCAAAGAAAAATCAAGAAGGCATGGACGAGATGTGGGGGGAAGCTTCTACAGTTGATGCTGATATTAGAGAAGGTAAAGGTAAGTTTTTTGATGAAAGCAATTTCGGAATGTTTATTCATTGGGGATTATATTCTGACTTAGCAGGAGAGTGGAATGGTAAAACCTATTATGGTATTGGTGAGTGGTTGATGAATCCTAAAGTAGCAAATATTAGACCTATAGACTATATGGGAGTTGCAAAAGATTTTAACCCAACAAAATTTGATGCTAAAGCTATCGCGCAATTAGCTAAAGATGCTGGGATGAAATATATTGTTATTACTAGTAAACATCATGAAGGTTTTGCAATGTTCGACTCCAAAGTAAGCGATTTTGATATTGTAGATGCAACACCGTTTGGTCGTGATCCAATGAAAGAGTTGTCTGCAGCTTGTCATGAGTTAGGCTTAGGATTTGGATTTTATTATTCACATTACCAAGATTGGACAGCTCCAGGAGGTGCAAACGGACCAACAACCAATGCTGATGGAAGTGAAGCATCTTTTAAAGATTATTTCTATAATAAATGTAAACCACAAGTAGAGGAAATATGTTCAAATTATGGAGATATTGATTTTGTATGGTTTGATACACCAGGAGGAATGCCTAAAGAATTAGTTATAGAGTTGGCAAATACAGTAAGAAAATTACAGCCAAATGCTATGATGAGCAGTAGAATAGGACATGGTATGGGTGACTATGTAACACATGGAGACATGGAAGTACCACCTGAAAATTTAGATGTTTTATGGGAAAGTGTTGATACCAACAATGATTCATGGTCTTTTGCTTGGTACGATAACAACTTTAAAAGTCCTAAACAAATTTTACACAGATTAATTTCAACTGTAGCTAGGGGTGGCACATACATGTTTAATGTTGGACCAAATGGAGCTGGTGTCGTTCCAGAAATTGGTGCTGGTTTTCTTGAGCAAGCAGGAGAATGGATTAAGAAATATCCACAAGTTGTTTATGGTGCAGGAAGTTCACCTTGGGGACACGCACTACCTTGGGGAGATGTAACTACACAAGGAAATTCATTGTTCCTTTCTGTGTTCGATTGGCCACAAGATGGAAAATTGTATATGCCAGGATTACAGAGTGATATAGCTTCAGTTCATATTATTGGAGGTAATAAAGCAGTGGCTTTAAAATATACAACGAAAAACGATTGGACTATTTTTGAAGTTCCATATAAAAAACCAGATGCTCCAGTTGCTGTTATTGAAGTTGTATTGAAAAAGGAACCAAAAGCAGATCAAACACATGGTGTTTACCCAAATATTGAAACCACAATATTAACCGATTTTGCTAAAGTTACTAGTGCTGAAAAAAAATCAATCCGTTGGATGGAGAAGTTTGGAGAATGGAAAAAAACAACCCAAGTCTCAAAATGGGAAAAGAACGGAATAGTGGAATGGGAAGTGGATGTGTTAGAACCTGGTTTTTATTATTTAGAGTTGAATTATAAAGGAGAAGATCGTTTGGTTTGGAAGACAACAACAGATGAAGGCATCATGGTGCAAAACGAACAGGCAGCTACAGAAAAATACGTTGCATACCCAATGGGAATATTAGAATTTAAAACAGCAGGGAAACATACGGTTACCGTATCGTTAGTAAGAGGAGATGCTGAAACCTCTAGTTTAAAGTCAATTAGTATTAAACCAATTCAATAAAAGTACCTAACATTATAAAAAGGAAAACCAACAAGAATGAAAAAAAATTATAAATACATAGGATTGATTGCATTGTTTTCTGTTTTGGTTTCTTGTAAATCGAAAACGCAAGAAGAAGAACATGCAACCCCAAAACAGCCAAATGTCATCATTGTAATTACAGATGATCAAGGTTATGGTGATGTAGGTTTTAATGGAAATACCATTATTAAAACCCCTGCTATCGATGATTTTGCAACACAAGGAGTGCGTTTAACAAATTACCATGTAGGTACTACATGTGCTCCTACTAGAGCAGGTTTACTTACAGGAAGAAATTGTAACCGAAATGGGGTATGGCATACCATTATGGGAGCGTCTATGTTAAATCGAGAAGAAGTAACGCTAGCCGATGTTTTTAAAAATAACGGTTATAAAACCGGAATGTTTGGAAAATGGCATTTAGGAGATAATCATCCTTTTACTCCAAATGATAGAGGGTTTGAAGAAGCATTTTATCATGGTGGTGGTGGTATTGGTCAAACTCCAGATTATTGGAACAACGATTATTTTGATGGTACTTATTTAAGAAATGGAAAACCTGAAAAAACAGAAGGTTATTGTACAGATGTTTGGTTTGACGAAGCTATAAAGTTTGTTGAAGAGAAAAAAGATAGTCCATTTTTGTGCTATTTAAGCTTAAACGCACCACACTCGCCGTTTAATGTGCCACAAGAATATTACGACATGTATAAAGATGAAGAAAGCTTGTTAGAAACACAAAAACGTTTTTATGGCATGATAACCAATATAGATGATAATTTTGCTAAACTATTGAACAAGCTAGAGGAATTAAAAATAGCAGATAACACTATTGTTATTTTTACTACAGATAACGGAACCTCAAATGGTTATAAAACAGATAAAGAAACAGGTGTTGTTCATGGGTACAATGCAAATATGCGTGGTACAAAAGCAAGTGAGTATGATGGTGGACACCGCGTTCCATTTATTATTAGATGGCCAAACGGAAAATTAAACACAGGTAAGTCATTGTCAGATTTAACGGCTCATGTAGATATGTTACCAACCTTAACTACTTTAGCTAACATACCTTACACTTCAGATAAAATAATGGATGGAACCGATATTAGTGCTTATTTAACAGATAATACATCTTTAAAAAACAGGTACTTAGTAACAGATACCCAACGCATTGCCTGGCCAGAAAAAGGAAAAAATAGTTGTGTTATGGATGGCGATTGGCGATTGGTAAATGGTAATGAATTATACAATGTAGCTAACGATCCAGGGCAAACTAATAATATAGCAGCGCAACATTCAGAAAGAGTAGCAGATATGAATGCTTTTTATGAGTCATGGTGGCAAAGTGTGATTAAAGAAGTTAAATATTCAACAATTGATTTAGGTGTAGATGAAGAAGAGGTGATTACTTGTCATGATGCGAGAACTGTAGATTATTATCCGCCTTGGAATCAAACAATGATTAGAGCCGGAAAGCCAATGAAACCAGCTTCATTCTTTGTCAATTTTGTAAAACCTGGAAATTATACATTCCAATTAAGACGTTGGCCTTCAGAAAGCGGTATGTCTTTAGGTGCGGCGATTTTAGACGAAATTCCAGCAACAGCAACAACAGACCCAAGAATTAGAGGAAAGGCAATGAAATTTAAAAAGGCTTTTGTGAAAATTGGAGATAAAGAAATTATAGATGTTGCTGTCGATAATACCACCCAATCTGCAGATATAGAAGTAGCTGTTGAACAAGGGAAAACAGAATTATTAGCATGGTTTGAAATGGAAAATGGAGAACTAACAAATGCTTTTTATGTAAACGTTAAAAAGAATAACAATTAAAAAATAATAAAATGAAGAAAATAATAACACTACTTGCCATTATGTTGATCACCTTTTCGGCAACATCACAAAATAAAAAAGCAAAGAGAAACAACAATAATAACGATTGTTATATAGAAACTGCTATAAATACTTTTGAGTTATCTCAAGATGACAAAGCGAAACTTAGTGATCTTTTAGCAGAGCGATTAAAGCAACGTGCTTCCGTTAGAAGAAAAATTAAAAAGTCAGAGATTTCTAAAGAAGAAGGAAAAACAGAAATAAAAGCAATTAATCAAACCTATTTTAAAAGTTTTGCTGATTTAACAGGAACGCCTAAAAAAGAGATCATGAGTTTTGAAAAAGAAACTAAAAAGAAGTGTAATTAGTAACGGTTAACAAATTTCAGTTTATCTAAATTATTTCAAAAAAAAATGTGTACTAAATTTTTTCATATAAAAAATCATCGAGCATACCTAATGCTGGTCTCTAGCTTTTTATTACTAGGGAAACTCTCTGCGCAAGTAGAACAAACCAGTTCTGAAGTAAATGCTAAGTGTGAATTTTTAAAATTAGATAGTAATAAAAATAACGTACTTGAAATAACAGAGGTAAACCAAATATGGAAACTTATTAGAAAGCATGATACCGACAATAATAAGGAACTTACTTTAGAAGAATTTTCAAATTTTGAAATTCCCCACCTAAAAACCAATGGCGATATACAATTAAACATAAAGTATAAAACAACAAAAGAAGAAGATTTATACTTAGATATTTATTATCCAACCAAAAAAGCAAAAGGAGAAAAATATCCAATTATGCTATATACACATGGAGGTGGCTGGTTTAACGGGAGTAAAGAAAATATTGTTAAAACACCAATGGAAGCTCCTTTTTTAGAATTCGTAAAACAAGGGTTTGCCGTGGTTTCTGTTAATTATCGTCTTACAAGACACAAGTCTGTTCTTATGCGAGACTGTGTAATAGATGCTATAGATGCACTACGTTACCTTTCTAAAAATAGCGATGCATTACAAGTAGATGCAAATCAGGTTTATGTTATGGGAGATTCCGCTGGAGGGCATATCGCGCAAATGATAACACTTGCAGATCCTGATGTTTTTAAAGGAGATAAAAAACTCTACAATAATACCTATAAAGTCATTGCTGGAGTTTCTTGGTATGGACCATCTGATTTTACAATAACAGAATTATTTAAAACGGATGACCCAACAAAAAATGCTGATAGATTTAGCTCTAGAATAACCAAAAAAGAATCTAATACTTCTAAGATAGAAGCTATGTATAAAGAAATGAGTCCCATTTTTTATGTAACCAAAAATAGTCCGCCTTTATTTATGATGGCAGCAGATAACGATACTACTATTCCTGTAGCCCATGCGTATCACATGAAAAAACATGCCGATAGCATTGGTGCAAATGTCGAAATGTTTATCGTTAAAAACGCAGGTCATAACTGGAGAAAAGCAGGAGGAGAAATAGACCCAAGTCTGGATGTTATAACCAAAACAACAGTTGACTTTATAAAGAAGTACAAATAACAAATTTTTATTAACTAAATAAATTTTATATTATGAAAACAAATTACAAAATTAAAGTAGTTAGAAATACTTTAGCTGTTTTAGCTATTGCTTTAGGGTCTGCATTTGCCACAGCGCAAGTAGCAACAGATTACAGTGCAAACATAAGATCAGATGCTGCAATTACAGCATACCCAGACGGTCCAGCTAACATGATTTCAGAAGAACTTACTCACGAAGGAGTAACCTTTAAAATTCAAATGACAGTAACTCCAGCCGGAACTGGTACATATGTTGGTACAACAGGAGCTAATAGAAGATGGGGAATTGGTGATAGCGCAGATGCAGGAAACACGGAAACTCTTTTTGAAGGTGATGAGGATGAATCTGCAACAATAAGCAACATAAGTATTGTAGATTTTAATGATAATGAAACAGGTTATACGCAAGGAGCTATTTCAAATTTACATTTTGATGCACTTACTATTAGAGGAGCACAAGGTAGTGCAGATAATCCAAGTATTACTGTTGATGGTACAAATCCTGGTACTTCAGAATTAGGACAATTAAGTGCAACTACCACTACTTTTGAGTTTGGTGTAGAGTTCTCTAACCTTGCAGGAACTACTTTTACCGTTGGAGATCCAGATAATGTTAGCAGCATTACTTTAACTGCACCTGCAAATTTTCAAAATACTTGGCAAATTATAGGAACTAACATATCCTATACATTTACAACAGATCCTAATCTATCTGTAAAAGATAACGAATTAGATAACTCATTCTCTATTTATCCAACTGTAGTTGAAAATACTTTTTCCGTAAACAAAGAATTCAAAACATTACAACTTTTTGATATTACAGGTAAAATAGTAAAAACTTTTCGTGCGTCTGATGCCTTAAACGTATCCGGAATAAATTCAGGATTATATATTGTTAAAATGCAATCTGAAACAGGTGGTACAGCTACTAGTAAGTTGCTTATTAAGTAGTAATTATTTTTTTTAATTCCAAATCTACCATAGGCACCTAATAATCACGATTATGAAAAAGTTACAATCAAAACATATTGCAAATAGACCGACTACTTTGTGGTTTATTATGGTATGCTTTTTACTTTCTTTTTTTAATCTAAAAGCTCAGGTTCCAGATTCAGAACTAGGATTAAGAGCAGAATGGATGCGAGGTGCTTTAGGTTTATTATGGTTGCCAGAACGTAACTATAACGGAAATATTGAAGGGGTTTCTATAGATGATTTTATCACGCAAATAAATGATCTTAGAACTATTGATTATGTACAACTTCCTTTAACAAGTCCAAATATTTTTTCACCTGTACATGTAGGTCCACATCCTATAATTGAAAGTCTATGGGAAGGAGATACAGATACAAATGGCAACCCAATTAACTTGGTGGTACCACGAGCATCAGCAGAAGATCCGCTTTTAAATTGGCTTCAAGCAGTAAGAGCAGCTGGATTAAGAACAGAGATATATGTAAATTCTTATAATTTACTAGCAAGATTTCCAGAGGATGTTCAAGAGGATTATCCAGACGTATCCGATCGCTGGAAGGAATGGTGTGATACCAATACACAGGCGCAAACTTTCATTAATAGTCAAGCTTACTACGATGGTGATGGCAGACGAAAATATATGTTTTGCTATGCAGAGTTTATTCTTAAAGAATATGCGATGCGTTATGGCGATTTAATTGATGCTTGGTGTTTTGATTCGGCCGATAATATTATGGAAGATGAATGTGGAGATGATCCTGCTTCTGACGTTTTGAATGATCAGAGAATTTATCAAGCCTTTGCAGATGCTTGCCATGCAGGAAACCCAAATGCTGCAATTGCTTTTAATAACAGCGTTGGAGATAGAGACGCAAACCCATTTACTACAGCTACTTATTTTGATGATTATACTTTTGGACATCCTTTTGGTGGAGCAGGAAATATGGTTGAGCCTAGAGATCCTTTATATGGCTATAATTTTGGTATCATTGAATGGATGGAAGCTTATAATGGCTATGCTTTCACAGATGATACGAGAACTTGGAATGATAATGTAATTTCACATTTCTTTCCAAAGCAAAGCACTACATCTTGGAACGCAGGAAATACACCTTGCTTAACAGATGAGGAATTTGTAGAATGGACAACTACTGGACTTATTGGTGGAGGAGCTATTACTTGGGGAACACCTTTAGTTAGAACGAATTTAGAAAATAATCCCGTTCTTACATTACAACCTTATGCACTAACGCAGTTTGAACTTACAGATACCTATCTAAAAGAATTTCAATATCCTGGAGCACCAAATTGGTCCAGACAATATACTATTTTACCACCTGCTTATAGCGGAATTCCTTATTCTCATACATTAACTGAAGGCTTTGATTTTTGGGATCCAGAAGGTGATGCTATCACTTCCCTTATAGCGCTAGATAGTTTTCCTTCTTGGTTAACTATTACAGAAACAACACCTGGTGTTTGGACCTTGAGTGGTACTCCTTTTGAAACCGTAGATACAGATTATGAATTTGATCTAAGAGTTAGTGATGCTACAGGAGCGTCCGATAGAACAGTAGAGTTAAAGGTTTTTGAAGAAAATATATCAGAACCAACCAGAATAGATGTACAAATTCAAGCTACAGAAAACACAACTTATCCCTCTGGTGCAGTGATAATGACAGGTATTGGTTCAATCCCTGAATATGATACTACTTTTGAAATTAATATAACCGTCACGCCAAACGGAGATTTTACAACATATCCAAACGCAGTAATAGTTTCTGGAACTAGTGATAATGTTGGCAATTCTAGTACAAAAAGTTGGGGTATTAGTGATGATGGCACCAATGATGCCTCTAATGATAGAATATTTGCTGGAGATCAACAATTTTCAGCGACCATAAATAATGCAACTGTAGGTAATATCACAGGTACAAGTGGGTTAACCTCTGATGATATCACCATAGAAACTTTTAAGTCTATTACCATTGTAAATGCGCAGAGCGTTGGAGATCGGTTTACCTTTTCGGCAGACGAATCGGTAGATTTTGAACTTGGTAGGTTTAATAATGAGCCAACTAAGGTTGTTGATTTAGTTGTAGAGGCGGCAGATACCCAAATAGAAAGTTTTACAATTAAAAATGGATCAACAGCTACTAATGATAAATGGTCTGTTGAAGGTGTAACAGTTACTGTGCTTTTTCATGAAAACAGTTTGTCTGTTGTAAATCCAGATAGTGATAATGAGGAGTCTTTTAGGTTGTTTCCTAATCCAGCAAAAAATAAAATTTCATTAAACAAAAAACCAGCAATGACACAAGTTTTTGATATAGCGGGTAAGTTGGTTAAAGTAGATAACGAAGGAAAAAAAGAGCTGAATATATCTGCTTTAAATCAAGGAGTATACATATTAAAAATAAAAACCATATCAGGCAATGTGTTTTTTAAAAAATTTATAAAAAGATAAATAATATACATTATGAAAGCAAAATTAAGCACATTAATATACATTTTGTTAACCGTAAGTTGTGTTGCATCTAAAGCACAGCAAAAAACCGAAAAGCCAAACATTATTTTCATATTTGCTGATGATTGGGGCTATGGTGATATCAGTGCGCATGGAAGTACGTGGATTGAGACACCACATATTGATAAAATGATTAGCGAAGGGATGGATTTTGCTGACTTTACAGTAAATAGCCCGGTGTGCTCTCCTAGTCGTGTTGCGGTTATGACAGGACAATTTCCGGCAAGACAAAGTATTCATCAACATTTTCAAGGATGGAAAGCGCATAAAAAACGAGGCATGCCAGACTGGATGGATCCTAACGGAATGTCTTTTCCAAGAGAGTTTCAAAAAGCAGGCTACGTAACGGGGCATTTTGGAAAATGGCATTTAGGATGGAGAGCAAAAGACGCGCCAATTGAATCGGATTATGGGTACGATGAGTTTGCTACGTTTAATGGCTCTAAAACCATAAATATACCTAAAGGTGGCTCAGTTGGTGTTGATTATGCCGAAGACTTCATTAAAAGACATAAAGACAAGCCTTTCTTTATTAACCTATGGTTGCATGAAGCACATACAGCCCATTATCCTCAAGAACGATTTATGGATCAGTTTGGTAATCTAGATGAGCAGAAACAAGTATATGCTTCTATAATTGCTGAAGGTGATGAGGCTGTTGGAAGAATTATGAAATTATTAGAAGACCTCGATCTCGATGAAAATACTTTAGTGGTTTTTTCTACAGATAATGGTCCAGAATGGGAAGGTTCTGAAAAAGAAAAACTGCATAAAGGTGATGTAGAAAACGGGGTAGAAGGTCTTGGAAAGTACTATTCTGTAGGAGAAACAGGAGGATTAAAAGGACAAAAAAGATCCTTGTTTTCAGGCGGAATTAGAGTGCCTTTTGTTGCCAAATGGCCAAAAGTCATACCAGCTGGTGTAGAAGACAAAACATCAGCAGTAACTGCAGTAGACTTACTGCCTACTTTTTTTGAAGCTGCAGGTATTCAAATGCCTACAGATTATCAACCAGATGGTGAAAGTATGATGTCAGCCTTTAAAGGAAAAGGATTAGAAAGAACCAAGCCTATTTTTTGGGAATGGAGAGGTGGTAATAATAAAGATTATACCTGGCCTACATTAGGAGTTCAGGATGGCGATTATAAATTGGTTGTTGATGTATCAGGCGATAAATATGAATTGTTCAACATTAAAAACGATTGGAAAGAAGATAACAATCTTGCCGAAAAAAATCCTGAAAAAGCTAAAGAATTATTGACGCTTGTTAATAATTGGAAGGCGTCATTACCTACAGAGCCACAAGAAAACTGTTTGTCTATAGTAAGAAATAAAACAGGTAAGTCTGCTAAGAAAAAGAACAAACAAAAAGGGAATAAAAAACAAAATAACTAAGGGGTTTAAGACGAATTTCATCCGAACCTAAACAACAAAATAGAGAAAAGTATCATGACACAAAGCATAAAAATAGGACTACTTGCAGTGGTTTTTGGGTTTATATCTTGTAAACAAAAAGAAACCAAAAGTGTAGAACAAACACTTCCGCTTACTTATGAGCAAATGACCGAGTCTAAAAAAGACTCAAAAGAGGCTTTTAATGATGCTAAATATGGCATGTTTATTCATTGGGGTTTGTATTCCATTCCAGGTGGTATTTGGAAAGGCAAAAAAATGGAAGAGCTAAGAGGTCCTAAAGTGGCCGAGTGGATTCAATTTGGAGCGCAAATACCAAGAGAGGAATATGCAGCATTAGCACCGCAATTTAATCCAACCGATTTTGATGCCGATGCTATAGCTAAATTAGCTAAAGATGCTGGTATGAAATATTTAGTAATTACTTCTAAGCATCATGATGGTTTTGCTATGTATGATTCTAAAGTAAGCGAATATGATATCATTGATGCAAGTCCGTACCCAAAAGATATTGTGCAAGAATTATATGATGCTTGTCAAAAATATAATATCGATTTTGGTTTATACTATTCTCATAATATCGATTGGATGGATGGCAATGACTGTGGGCTTTCAGAATATTTAGCATCTGGAGGAGAAGAGCATGCTAGAGTTAAACGTAAAGCTGGTGTCAATACTTGGGATCCAAGCCCAAATACGTTTACAGAATATTTAAATAATAAAGCGTATCCACAGGTAGAGGAAATCTTAACAAAATTCCCAAATATGACAACTTTATGGTACGATTATCCACATTATGTAACACCAGAGCAAAGTCATAAGTTTTACAAATTAGCCTATGATTTGCAACCTAATATGTTGGTGAATTCTAGAGTAGGTAATGACCTAGGAGACTTTGATATTCCAGGTGATAATAAAATTCCTAAAGATCATTTAGCCATAACAAAGCCTTGGCAAACGGTTGGTACTACCAATAATTCTTGGGGTTACAAGTCTTATGATAACGATTGGAAATCACCAAAAGAACTCTTGTTTTGGTTAACCGAAATAGTGAGTAAAGGTGGAAACTATATGTTAAATATAGGCCCAAAAGCTTCAGGTGAAGTGCCTAAGGAATCTATAGAAAATTTATTGGTAGTTGGTGAGTGGTTAAATGTAAACGGAGAAGCGATTTACAATACACGTAAATGGAAGGTAACACATGAAGGACCAACCAAATTAAATATGGATGGTACAGGAGATAGAGAAAAGCATGGTTTTGTAGCAGCGTTTACTTCAGAGGATTTTTGGTTTACTCAAAAAGAAAATAGCATTTATGCAATTGCTTTTCAATATCCAAAAAGCAACGTATTAATTAAAAGTTTAAGTAACGAAAACGATATCGAAGTGAAGGATGTAGAAATGTTGGGCGCAGGTTCAGATGTTGTATGGAAACAAACCGAGGAAGGTTTAGAGGTGGACTTAAATGGTCAGCAGGTTAATAAAAATGGTTATGCACTTAAAATTACTTTAAAGTAAGGGTATGAAAACAATTAGTAGAAGACAATCCATTAAAATGCTTTCGGCTTTTGGCTTAGCAGCTATGGTTCCAACACAGCTATTAAGTCAGGTGCTTACTACAAGTTGTGATGTTTGTAAAAAAGCATGGAACAGCTTAGGGAGATTTAATAAAACAAGATATCAGTTTAGATATATAGAGCCTGTGGCAGCATTGCCAAAAGTTTTTATCTATGGCGATTCTATTTCTATTGGTTATACCGAATATGTTAGAGCATCATTAAAAGGTAAGGCTTGTGTGTATCGCTTGCACACTAATGGTCAGTCTAGTAATGAGTTTGTAGAACGCTTTGAGAAATTAAGGCACACCATGTTTCAGCCATTTTTAAAAGCGGGTTGGAATTTTAAATGGGATGTCATTCATTTTAACGTTGGCTTACATGATTTAAAATATTTACATGAGAAAAAACTGAATAAAAAAGAAGGAACACAAGTGTCAACTTTAGATCTGTATGAAAAGAATCTTAGAGCTATCATTCAGTATTTAAAAAACACCTATCCAAAGGCAAAATTAATTTTTGCTACAACAACACCTGTTCCCGAAGGTGAACCAGGAAGAGTTGCAGGTGATGCTGTTACATACAATGCAGTAGCCTTAAAGGTGATGCGTGAGTACCCAGAAATTATAGTGAACGATTTATATACATTTTCTATTCCTGTTTTAAAGGAATTTGCCAATAAACCAGGAGATGTTCACTATAAACCAGAAGGGTCCAGATTACAAGGTATTGAAGTCGCCAATAAGATTGCTAATGCCATTAATATAACACCAGTAGAATGTCCTTCGGCAGAAGTAATCACTGCTAAATTTAAAGAATATGAATCTAAAAGATAATAAAAAAATGAGATATAAATATGTTTTAGGCTTATCATTAATGCTTGGTCTTTTTACGCTGCAATCCTGCAATGGGAAAAAAGAAAAAGCAGCAGCAAAAGCAGCAGTAAAAGTTGAAGAGAAAAAGCCTAATATTATTTTCTTTTTTACAGATGATCAATCTTATGATTCACATAAAAGCTATGGAAACAATGTTGTGAAAACACCAAATATTGATGGTTTGGCAGAGAAAGGTGTGTTGTTTCAACGCCATTATAATACTACAGCTATTTGTATGGCAAGTAGAGCTAATGTAATGACGGGTCTGTATGAATATAAAACAGGCTGTAATTTTGATCATGGCTCTTTAGGAACAAAACAATGGGCAACGTCTTATCCTGTATTGCTTAGGGAAGCAGGCTATAAAGTAGGATTTGCAGGTAAGTTTGGCTTTTCGGTTTCCGATACCAATGGAGGTTGGAAACAAGAAGGAGAAGTGGCTAAAAAAGACTTCGATTTCTGGGCAGGAAGTCCGCATCAAACATCGTATAAAACCATTGAAAATAAGTCGATGGCAAAATATGCCGCACAATATCCGCACAGCACACGTGCCTATGGCGCTGCAACTATAGATTTTATAAATCAATCTGTAGAAAGCAAAGCGCCATTTTGTATGAGTGTCTATTTTAAAGCACCGCATAGACCTGTAGAGCCAGATCCAATGTTTGATGATATCTATAAAGATGTTGTTTTTGATAAACTACCTAATTATGGTCGTGAAGCAGGAAAGCATCTGGCAGAACAATCTAGAATGGGAAGACAATACCCAAGATTTGAAGAATGGGGTTATGATAAAGAAGAAACCTACCAAGAAGCTTTACGCAAATACCATCAACTAATTTATGGTGTTGATTATTCTATAGGAATGGTATTAGAAGCGTTGAAAAAATTAAAAATAGATGACAATACCATTATTGTGTTTTCTTCAGATAACGGCTATTTCAATGGTTCTCATGGCTTAGGTTCTAAAGTATTGCCTTATGAAGAAGGAGCAAGAACACCTTTAATTATTGTAGACCCTCGTAATGATAAAATTAAGATTGGAGTTAAAACCGCGTCATTATCAGGGAACGTAGATATCACTGCAACCATTCTAGATTATGCTGGAGTAGAAATTCCTTCTAATTACGATGGTAAAAGTTTACGTCCTGTTGTTGAAAATCCAAATACACAAGTCAGAACATCACTTCCAATTGTACAGGTTTGGGGACCTAAAGCTACACACTGCTTAACGGTTATGGATGACCAATATAAATATGTGTACTGGTATTATGAAGATGAAAAGCTTGGAATTAAACCTACTGAGGAATTATTTGATATCGTTAACGATCCATATGAATTGGTAAACATTGCTACGCAATCGGAATATAAACCACAACTAGATAAGTTAAGAAAATTATACGATGAACAATTAAATCATTGGAAAAACGAAGGAGTGAAATACAATGGGTATGAAGAATACGCTTCTATTTTTAAAAGAAAACAGACTAACTAAACTAAGTATATTAAAACCAACAATTATGAAACAAATTTTAACAGCATTTATTGTCATGCTATCTATATCTGCCTTTTCTCAGGAAAGAACGATTACTGGTACAGTGACTGATGAATTTGGTGTTCCTTTAATAGGAGCTACCGTATTTGTTAAAGCAAAAAGTAGCGGTACAGTAACCGATTTTGATGGAAATTTCACAATTAAAGCAGCAACAGGTGACGTTATATCATTTTCTTATTTGGGTGTAGAATCAAAAGATATTACTGTCTCAAATTCTGATACTATAAAAGTAGCTTTAAAACAATCAAATGAAGTATTAGATGAAGTTATTCTTGCAATAGGTTTAAGAGCATCGCAATTAAAATCTATTAAAGATAAAAGAGACTCAGATGATATCATAGAATCTATTACATCCGAAGATATCGGTAGTTTTTCAGATAATAATACTGCAGATGCTTTAGAGCGAGTTGCTGGTGTTCAAATAGAAAGAAATGTAGATGGAACTACTGGTGATAGAATTTCGGTTCAAGGTTTAGGACCAGAATTTGTAGAGGTAACCATTAATGGAAGGTCTCCACTTTCAGCAGGAACGGATGGGTATAGTGATTTAAGACAGTTTAATTTAGATGTTTTACCAACAGAAATTATTAGTGGTGCTACTATTAGTAAAACTGGTGACGCAGGAAGTACTGGTGGTATTGGAGGAAATGTAAACTTTACTACTATTAGACCTTTAGATATGCGTTACAAAAGAGGGAAAAATTATTTTGGTGTAGTCTCTTCTAGAACTACAGCCAATGGCCAAAAACCAGAATTAGGAAGTAGAGCTTCAATGGCATTTGGGGGTAAAATAAATGAAAAATTTGGAGCATTTGGTACTTTTTTAAAATCCGAAGAAATAAATGTTCAGAATTCAGCTGCTTTAGGAAATTACCAGCTTAGAGGTATTACAATTGATACAAATGAAAATGGCGTATATGATGAAGGAATTGATGCTTATTATGCTGATACAGATAGTCTATATTATGGACCTGGTACAAATAGTAATACTATTAATAAAAGAATAAATACAAGAACAGCAGCGTCAATTGGAATTCAATATAAACCAAATAAGAAATTAGACCTTATGCTGGATTATACTTACACTAATCTTATAGCTGATTCTCAAAGAGATGTTTTACAAACCATATACAGTGGTCTTTATACAACTACTAATAGTGCTGATGTTACAAGCCACGTATTATGGTCACCAGATGCCATTGGGTTTAATGGAGGGCAGTTATCATATTTCGACGTAGGAGGTGCTACAGATGCTAGTTATACTTTAAGAAGTAGAACAACTCAAATTAAGAATAATACAAAAAGTGGCTTGGGTGGTTTAAATATTAATTACAAAGCAAATAAAAAATTAAACTTATCAGCAGATATATCTTATTCTGATATTAATTTTGTTGGTGAAACCATAAATAGTGGAACTATAGTATATAATCAGGATTTTGATGAGTTTTATCCTGAAGATTTAACTTTAGATTTAACAGGAGAAAAATTCTCGTATGGATTTCCTAATATATACGATAGTAATGTCTTAACTGGAGCAGCACCAAACATAGGATATAATGTTACAAAAAATTTAGGATATAAATATCAGGCTAAAATAGATGCAGATTATCGATTAAGTAAAAAAATTAGAGTATCTGCTGGTTTAAGTTATGATTATAGCGATACGGAGTCTAGACGTTTTACGGTAAACACCAATACTTATGTAAGAGAAAATGGTTCTGTTGGACTTACTGCTCAACAACTAGACGTTTATGCAGATTTTATTTCTCAAGGTAATTTAACTGATGTAACGCTCTTAGAAGGAGGTACTGGTTTAGATAACTGGCTAGCTAGTTCGGGTTTAGCACTTTGGAATGCAGATCCTGAGTTTTCTTCTTATGATGGAGGCGAAATTTTTAATTTTGACAAACCGCTTTCGCAAATACCAGGAGACGAGAATAGCATTGGTTTTAACCCAAGTAGATCGTATAAGATTTTAGAAAGTAACCTTAAAGCCTATTTAAATGTAAGGTTGAATACTGAGGTTTTTGGTTGTAAAGCTGTTTTTAGGTTTTCAGGATCAATTGTTAAATATAATAATGCATCTTCAGGATTTTCAACCATTACATATTATGACCCTGTAGATGATACAGAAACGGAAGATACTGGTTTTTCTCAATACCTTGTAACAGATAATTCTACATTAAACTTTTTACCAAGTTTTAATGGAACAATAGATCTAAGTGAAAGATTAAAATATAGAATAACTGCTAGTAAAAAATTAACAAGACCTAGAGTTAGAAATTTATTACCTAATAATACAATTAGATTTATAGACCCAGATTCAGAAGTATTCAACCCAGCTTCTGAAAGCTATGCACCTAATGAGTATTTTAACACCATTATATCAGGAAACGCTGATTTAGTTCCTAGAACAGCTTGGTCCTTTAATAACTCGTTAAGTTATTTTAGTAAAAATGGAGGTATTTTTACAATAGGTGGATTTTATAGAGATATTAGAAATTATGCAGGTGTACTATGGCAGTATCAGCAACCATTTCCTGGTATAGAAGAAATAGGTATTAACTTACCTCCAGGTTTAGAAGATAGCTTGTTTGATATTAGACAACCTGTTAATAATGCCTCCAATGCACAGGTATACGGATTTGAAGTTGGGTTTAATCAACATTTTACTTTTTTACCAGGTTTTGCTAGTGGTTTCGGTTTCTCTTCAAACTTTACCTATACAGAAAGTAAATTCGTATCAGCAGATGGAATAGATTATGACCTAGGTTTACCAGGAACATCAAAATATAGTGCTAAAGCAATTTTATATTACGAAAAATATGGGTTTACCTTTAGAGCTACGGGGTCTTATAGAAGTAATTATTTAAGCCGTCTTGCAGGTCTTGGTTTAATAGCTCAAGATCAGACGCATTATACGGTTGGACAAGCAGTATTTGGTTTAAGTGGGCAATATAATTTTAGTAAAAACCTAAATCTAAATGCTAGTGTTACTAATTTAACAGGGACAGATACTCGAAGATATGTAGATAACGATCCACAGAACTTATCGGCATATTTTGCAGTACAACCTGTATATACATTGGGTGTAACCTTCAGATTATAAAACTATTAAATAGAAATTTATTTACGAATTAAAAAGATAAAGAAATGCTTAAAAAAATAATATTTTCGCTTTTTTGTTTAGTTATAACGGCTTGCGAACTAGAAATACCTATAGCAAATTCTATTATTCTTGATAGTGATGCTATTTACACACAAACAGGAATAGCTACTCAGGGAGATCATATAGGTGTTATAAGAAGAATTGCTTCAGATCAACTAGAAGAAGGCGTGTTTGATTTACTCGCAGAAGAAAACCTAGAAGACCCGACGATAGAAGAAGCAAGTCAGGACGGATTTACTTTTGAACTTATAGATCAATCTGTAGACAATGCTGTTGAGATAAGTAGTACAGGTGTTATTACAATAAATGATGTTAGTGCTTTTGATGCTTCTAGATACGACCGTATTACTGTAAATTATATAGCTTATCTCGAAGACATCTCTAAAGAAGGTACTTTTTTTATAGATATTATTATAGATACATCTGATTCTGAATTTACAATTGTATGGGACGTTGAAGCTGGAGATACCATTGAATTACCTTTATATGATGGTGATGATACAGACTATAATTTTACAGTAAATTGGGAGAATACTGGCAATACAGCAGATGATGTAGCAGTAACTTCTTTTGATGATCCAGATGCAATTTATACCTATGCAGACGCTGGTTTAAAAACCATTACAATCAAAGGATTGATTAAAGGGTTTAATTTTGACCAAAATCCAGCTAGTGCCACTAAGTTTGTCGATGTACAAAAATGGGGTTATATGTATTTTGGAAGTCAACCAGGAGTGTTTTCAGGATGTACTAATTTAGTAGCGTTTACAGCAACAGATAATCCTTTAATTGGAAGTACAACCAATATGGAACTAATGTTTTATAACGCGCAATCTTTTAATGGAGATTTAAGTGGTTGGAATGTTTCTCAAGTTACATCTATGCATTCAACTTTTAGAAATTGTTTTGCTTTTAATGGAAATATTAATGATTGGGATGTTTCTTCAGTTACTACTATGTATAGAATGTTTTTTAATGCTCAAGCTTTTAATCAAGATCTTAATAATTGGGATGTTTCTAGTGTAGAGAATATAGGGCAAATGTTTAGAAGGGCAGATGTTTTTAATGGAGATATAAGCAGTTGGGATGTTTCTAGTGTTACTAGTATGGGGCAAACATTTAGACAAGCAAGTGCTTTTAATGGAGATATAAGTAGTTGGGATGTTTCTAATGTTAGTAGTTTTACCCAAAGTTTTTATCAGGCAACAACCTTTAATCAAGATATTTCGGGTTGGACCGTTTCTTCTGCTACAGATATGGCTACTATGTTCAGTAGTGCTACAAGTTTTAGTCAAGATTTATCAGGTTGGGATACGAGTTTAGTTAGTGATTGTACTGATTTTGACCTCAACTCAGCATTAACTGAAGATCAATTACCTGTATTAGGGTGTTTCGCTTTTTAATGGTTACTATTTATAATACAAAAAGTAACATCCTTAGCGCTATTAAGTCTGCGGGTGTTACTTTACCATAGCTATAAAACGTTTTAATAAGCATCAAAATAAAAAAAATAAGAAAAGAAGAAATGCTATCAAATTAATGGTATTATTTGGTATTGGTATGGACAGGAAATTGAGATAAATAAGTTGTTGTGAGAAAAATCTCGATAAATGAGGATTGTTTCAGTACTTAAATTGATAGTGTAGAATGAATTGGCAGCAACAAAAATATAAATTGAATACGTAATAATAATACTCATACTATTGAGCTAACAAAAATCATACTGGTAAAATAGTTACTGGTTTTAGGATTTTGACGTCAAATACAACAAATTACACATAGTTTATGAAATATATATATCATTCTTTAGTGCTTATATGCGTCTTGTTTCAACTTAAAGTATATGGGCAAGAGTTAGAGGTAAAGGTAGTTGATAAGGCATCATATAAGGGTAATGCAATAGAACCCAACTGGGAATCTATGTCTGCAAATTATCAGGTGCCTCAATGGTTAGAAGATGGTAAATTAGGAGTATGGTTTCATTGGGGAATTCCTTCAGCAGTAGATGATGATCGTCCTAATGACGGGTCTTGGTATGGTAGAAATATGTATGGTGGAGGAAAAAAACAAGCACAAGTATTGTCTGCTTGGCATACAGAACGCTACGGTTCACCTGCAGAATTTGGTTACGAAAAGTTAATTCCATTGTTTAAAGGTGAAAATTGGGATCCAAATGCGCTAGTTGCTTTTGTTAAAGATAATGGAGCGCGTTTTATTATGCCTGTGGCAACACATCATGATAATTTTGATATGTATGATTCTTCAAATCCATGGAATGCTGTAAATATGGGGCCACATCGCGATGTTCTTAAAGAATGGAAAGAAGCAGCAGCCAATCATGGCCTTAAGTTTGGTATTTCAACACATCTATATTGGTCTCCAGGTTGGTGGCGACCTGCCAGAAAATATCAGAAAGAAGGCACACTAGAGTGGAAGCTTTTTAATATGGATTATGATGCTAAGAATTATGCTAGTCAAGATAGTTGGAATGAACATTGGTATGCGCGTTGTTGGGAAATTATTGAAAAATATGATCCAGATATGTTTAATAACGATGCGCCTTTTCCAAAAATTGGCCCAGGAAAAGGGTTAGGCGTAAAACTGTTTTCAGATTATTTAAATCGAGATTTAAAGGAGAATGATGGAAAACAAACCGTTGTGCTTTCGCTTAAAGATAAAACGGTAGACCGATCTGCGATGACTTATAATCTGGAAAGAGGTGGAGCTGCTGAAATTAAATCAGAACCTTGGTTATGGGCAACAGACCTTTCTGGAAACTGGTTTTATAGAAAAAATGCGGTCAATAAAATGAGCGTTCCTGTCATGGTGGCGAATGCTGTAGATGCTATAAGTAAAAACGGAATTGTAATGCTAAATGTGGCACTTAAAGGAGATGGAACCATTCCTGAAAAACAGTTAGGCTACCTTACGGCGTTTGGAGATTTTTTAAAAATTAATGGCGAAGGAATTTATAGTTCTCGTCCATGGAAAACCTTTGGCGAAGGACCTTTAGAGGTTAAAGATGGTCGTCAAGGCGAAAACCATAGTGATTATGCTCAGGAGGATATACGTTTTACAACTAAAGACGGCATTCTTTATGCTTTTGTTCTGGCTGTGCCTACTAATGATATTGTTATAAAAACTTTGGCTAAAAACGGTGTGCTAGATACAGAAATTACTAGTGTTGAACTAATGGGTAGCAACGAGAAAATAAAATGGACTCGTAATAAGGAAGCGCTTACTATTAAACTTCCAAAAAACTTGCCTGGTAGTATCGTTAATGGTTTTAAAATAATGACTTCAAATACTAATAATTAATCCGTTGTAATTATGTTTCAAAATACCATAAAATACCACAGATTTCATTTAAAAAACAGAATCACTTTTTTATTGCTTAGTATTTGTGTGTTTAACGGATTTTCGCAATCCAATACTTCAAAAAGTAACCCTCCAAATATTATCTACATTTTAGCAGATGATTTAGGAATAGGTGATTTGAGTATTTACAATGAAAACAGTAAAATAAATACGCTGTATTTAGATCAAATGGGCAGAGAAGGTATGCAATTTACAGATGCGCATACATCATCTTCGGTTTGTACTCCTACCAGATATGGAATAATTACCGGACGCTATAATTGGAGAACACCATTAAAACAATTTGTGCTTTGGGGAAATTCGCCAATGTTGATAAAAGAAAACAGACTAACAGTTGCGCAATTATTGAAAGAGAAAGGCTATCAAACAGCAAACATTGGTAAATGGCATTTAGGGTTAAACTGGGCCATGAAAAATGGTGCGCAAGAATTTGAAAGTTTTTCAGATATCCATGATAAATATGATTTAGATAACATAGACTATACAAAACCATTAAAAAAAGGTGTTTTAGATTTAGGTTTTGATTATTCATTTGCTATTTCTGCATCCTTAAATATGCCTCCATATGTATATCTTGAAAATGATGAAGTAGTACAATTACCTAATGCTATTTCTGTGCAGAAAAGAAAAACCAATCCTTACAGTCATTGGATAAAAGGTGCTATTTCTGATGATTTTAAACACGAACAAGTATTACCAGTTTTGGTAGATAAGGCCAACAATTACATCAAAGAAAAAGCCAAGGATAAAAATCCATTCTTTCTTTACCTTCCTTTGCCTGCACCTCATAATCCTATTGTACCTATAGAACCATGGAAAGGAAAAAGTAACATTAATCCCTATGCCGATTTTGTACTAATGATTGATGATTTAATGGGAGAACTCTTTAAAACCATTAAAGAGAGTGGCATAGAACAAAATACACTAGTCATTTTTACTAGTGATAACGGTTGTGCAACAAATGCAAATTTTTCGGTTTTAAAAGAAAAAGGCCATAACCCAAACTACATCTATAGTGGTTCTAAAGGAAGTTATTTAGAAGGAGGTCATCGTGTGCCTTTTTTAGTGAAATGGCCAGCAAAAATTAAAGCCAATACTATTTCAGAAGCTACAATATGTACCACAGATTTTATGGCTACTTGTGCGGATATTGTTGATTATGATTTAAAAGATAATGAAGCTGAAGATAGTTATACGATGTTGCCTTTGTTACTTCAAGAAGAAGGCTATCAGCGTGAAGCAACGATTCATCACAGTAAAACGGGAATTTTTGCCATTAGAAAAGGCGATTGGAAACTCATTGTATCTCCAAATTCGGGGCTAAACGCGAATGGGAAACCAGAAAAATTAGATAAGGAACTCCCTGAAAATATTCTGTATAATCTAAAATTAGATATTGAAGAGCATGTAAATGTCGCAGAGAAATATCCAGAAAAAGTTAAAGAACTAAAACAACTATTGATAAAGCAAATTAACGAAGGCAGAAGTACGCCAGGTGAAGCGCAAAAGAATGATACTATTGCGTTTCCATGGCAGCAAGCAGCCTTCGCTTTAGATATTTCAAAAAACTAACGGATTGATAAAAAAAAATATGAAAAAACAATTAATAATAGTACTTACATTAATCATCGGATTTACTAGTTGTAAGGCTCAAAATACAGGAAAGGAGAAAGCAGACTTTTATGTATCTGTAAATGGATCAGATAGCTGGTCTGGTACATTAGAGAGTCCAAATGCCGAAGGTACAGACGGACCTTTTGCAACATTAGTACAAGCCAGAAATGCGGTTCGTGAGTTGAAAAAAAGTAATCCGAAAAACATTGTAGTGCTTATTCGTGATGGTTTTTACCAATTAACTAAAACAGTTGTATTTGGTTTAGAAGATTCAGGTGAAGGAACAAATACCATTACTTATGCGGCGTATCCTGGAGAAAAACCAGTATTCAGTTCTGGAAAACAAATTAATGGCTGGCAAAAAGTAACAACAGAACTTCCTGGATTACCAAACAAAGCAAAAGGTAATATTATGGTTGCTAATATTTCAGATACATTCTTGACGCTTTATGATGAAGAAGGCATGCTGCCAAGAGCACAATCTGAAGGTTTTATTACAGAAGAAAAAACAAATGGTAGAAATAGACTCCATTTCCCTGATGGTGTATTTCATGATTACAAAAATATGGATGATGCTGAAATAAAAGTAAGACCACATCATGCTTGGATTACCAATATGCTGCCTGTTGAATCTTACAATGCAAAAAAGCAAACAGTTACCACTACAATTGATGCTACCTATGCTATGAATGTGCTTCATTTTTTAAAGGACACAGAGAATGCTTGGGTAGAAAATGTGGTTGAGGCTTTAGATGAACCTGGTGAATGGGTTTTAAACACCAAAGAAGGTAAGGTATATCTGTGGCCACGTAATGAGTCTACAGTATATGCCCCACAACTTTTGGAATTTATCCGTGTAGAAGGGAAAATCAATGAAAAGAAGGCAAAGGATATTCCTGTTCGTAATCTTCATTTTAAAGGTTTAACTTTTAAACATGGTGAACGTTATACTTTAACACCAGATGATGCTGGTTTCCAACACGATTGGGATATGTTTGATAAAGGTAATGCCTTGGTACGTTTTAGAGGAACCGAAAATTGCGTTATCGAACAAAATCATTTTTTACATAGTGGAAGTGGAGCGATTCGTGTGGATTTACATGGCATGAATACTACCATTTCAGGCAACCATATAGAGCACATGGGCGGTGGCGGCGTTTTACTTGCGGGTTATGGACCAGGAACTAAGGACGTGAACAAAAAGAATACCGTTTATAACAATCATATTCATCATGTCGGTGAAATTTATTGGCATTCACCTGGAATTTTAGTTTGGCAAAGTGGTGAAAATCATATCGCCAATAACCTTATACATCATTTAGATTATACCGCTATTATTATGTCGGGTTTTATGACGCATTTCTTTGCTAAAAAAGGCAATGGACGCGAACTGATGAGAACGCTGCGTAGAAATGAACTACCAGAATTTTCTAAAGATGTGACATTAGAAGACGTTTTGCCTTACTTACATACGCACGATAATATCGTAGAATTAAACGAAATACATCATGGTATGCAAAGACTTGGTGATGGTAATGCTATTTATATTCGTGGTGCTGGAAAAGGTAACATCATTCGACGTAACTATATACATGATATGGTTGCCGATATGATTATGCAAGCCGCAATTAGAACAGATGGTGGACAAACAGGGACACTGATTTCAGAAAACCTAATTTATAATGCCACCTCACAAGGCATTCTCACCAAATTAGATAATAAAGTGGAAAATAATGTGGTATATAATATTATTGCACCACCTAGAGGTTATTATTTATCGGTTAGAGAAGGGCCATTGACAGGTGGCTCAATTAAGCGAAACATTTTTTATTCCTTATCCGCATCAGATACATTTATAGACGAATTACCTCCAGGAAAAGCTGGAAGTTCTGAAGATCGTAGAGGACGAGCATTGGCACGTGCTATGGATGCAGATACCGATTATAATATTTATTTCTGTAAACCAGAAGTGAGCAAAGGATTAGACCTTATTAAAAAGAATCAAAAGAATGGTGTAGACTTACATAGTAAAGCTGTAGACCCAATGTTTGTGGATCCTGAAAATGGTGATTTTAGATTAAAACTAGGTTCGCCAGCATTAGACATGGGGATTGTACCTCTCGATTTATCTAAAGTGGGATTACGCGAAGAGTAGCCATAAAAATAATTCTATTTTTAGTAATAATACTTCAATTCGAATAGCGATAGTTCTGGTTTTTATAGGGTTTAATTCAAGCCAAAGCTATTTAGTTGAATTGGTTTTTCGGTGTAGTTTTTTTGTTTGAAAAGCAAATCAAATTATTTTAGAAGATCAAATCTTTAAAGTTAAATTGAATAAATCTTTTACTAAATTACACTCCTATTTATAATTTTTTTACATCATATAATTTCATTTTAATGAATTCAAAAGTCATTTTATTTCAAGTCATAATAGCTTTCTTACTTATTGTTTCCTGTAAAAAGGAAACAAAAGTTAAAAATACAGAAACAAGCAATAAAGTAAATGAAATTGTAGCAGCTCAAGAACCCGAAAAAATTCCTGATTCTATTCCAGAGGGTATGGTTTGGATTCCAAGAGGAACATTTACACAAGGTGCTGTTACTCAAGATAAAATGGCTATGGAACACGAAAAACCTAGTCATAAGGTTAAGGTAGATGGGTTTTTTATGGATATCACAGAAGTAACCAATGCGCAGTTTGCAGCATTTGTAAAAGCTACAGGCTATGTTACAACGGCTGAAAAAGATGTAGATTGGGAAGAAATGAAAAAGCAAGTCCCTGCAGGTACGCCAAAACCTCACGATTCTATTTTACAAGCAGGATCCATGACCTTCAAGAAAACAAAATCTTCGGTACCAAATTTATATGATTTTTCACAATGGTGGTATTGGTCTATTGGTGCAAACTGGAAACATCCTAACGGTAAAGGAAGTAGTATAGAAGGAAAGGAAAATTACCCTGTAGTTCAAGTGTCTCATGAAGATGCTGTTGCTTATTGTGAATGGGCAAATAGACGACTACCAACTGAAGCTGAATGGGAATATGCTGCAAAAGGTGGTAAAGAAAATACCATTTATTTTTGGGGAGATGATCGGTCTCAACTTTCTAAAATGGCGAATAGTTGGGAGGGGGAGTTTCCACTTAATAACTCCAAAGAAGATGGTTACGAATTGCGAGCACCTGTAAAATCATATCCAGCAAATGGTTATGGATTGTTCGATATGGCAGGGAATGTTTGGGAATGGACTGCTGATTGGTATAATATTAATTATTACAATGAATTAGCATCTTCAAAACAGCCTGCTGTGAATCCAAAAGGAGCGGCTAAAGCCTATAATCCCAATAACCCATATGTGCAAGAGAAAATAACTAAAGGAGGGTCTTTTTTATGCAGCGATTCTTATTGTGCGAGTTATAGAATTTCGGCTAGAATGGGAACCAGTAGAGATTCGTCTTTAGAACATTTAGGATTTAGAACTGTTGCCACTCCTAAGATGTTAGAGAAATAATAAAAAATAGTACAATGCGAATTTTAAAATTAATAACTCTAAGCTTTATTGTTCTTGTATGTATTTATGGGTGTAAAAATGGCACAAATGTAAATTCTAATGACCAGAAAACAGTAGAAGAAACCAGACCTAATATTGTATTTATTTTTGCCGATGACTGGGGTTGGGGAGATTTAAGTGCACATGGTCATCCTTATATTAAAACACCAAATATAGATCGTTTGGTACATGAGGGTACCGATTTTCAACGATTTACTGTAGCAAGTGGTGTGTGTTCTCCAAGTAGAGTTGCAGTGATGACAGGGCAATTTCCGGCGAGACATAACATTGATGGTCACTTTGCATGGGTAGAAGATAATGCGCGACGTAACATGCCAGATTGGTTAGACCAAGATGCCATAGTATTACCAAGATTATTACAAGAAAGTGGTTATGCTACCGCACATTTTGGAAAATGGCATCTTTCAAATAATATGATTGCAGATTCTCCTTCACCTGGTGAATATGGTTACGATGAATATGGAGCATTTAACTGTTCGGGAACACAAATGCCAGTTCATGAAGACGTTAATAATACAATTGCTTTTATCGAAAAATCTAATAAAGCAAACAAACCATTTTTTATTAATTTATGGATACATGAACCGCATACACCGCATCATGTCATTCCAAAATACCAACAGCGTTTTCCAGAATTAGCAGAAGATGATAATATTTATGCAGCTATAATATCTCATGCAGATGATCGCATTGGTGAGTTATTAGATGCTCTTGATCGCTTAGAAATAACCGATAACACACTTGTAATATTTAGTTCAGATAATGGACCTGCAAGAGCTGCCGTTGAAGTGAAGGAATTAAAACTTAAATATGATTCTGCCACTGGTGCTGGTTATGATACAAGTGCATCAAAAGGCATAACAGGAGGAAGAAAAGGGTATAAAGCATCACTATTTGAAGGTGGAATAGGAGTGCCATTTATTGCTCGTTGGCCAGGTAAAATTAAAGCAGGAGTTATTGATGATACCTCTTTAATGTCGGCAGTAGATTTACTACCAACGTTTTGTGAAATAGCAAATGTGAATTTACCTGAAGTCTATAATCTAGATGGAATTAGCCAAGTATCAACCCTTCAAGGAAAAACGTATCCCTTACGAAAAAAACCGCTTTTTTGGAAATATGAATCGCGTTGGCCTGCAAAGACAAATACACCAAACCATTGGGTGTCTTATGCGGTTGTTAACCAAAATTGGAAATTGGTTGCAAACAAAGATTTGAGTTATTATGAATTGTATGATATTGCACTAGATATAAGTGAAAAAAATGATCTAAAAGATGCCAATTCAGGTGTAGCAAAACGATTACTAAAAGAAATACAACAATGGCAACTTGAATTGCCTAAAAGTCCTAATGAAAAGCTATTTTCAATAGAAAGGCAAACTAAATAATTGGTGTTGATAAGAACTCAAAATGTAATAAGTACTTTCATGATGTTCTAAATTATAAATATTAAAAATAAAACCAATGAAGAAAAAAATCTTAGTGGCATTTCTGTTGTTACCTTTTTTAATGACAGGCCAATCAGACAAAGATATTGCAAAACTAACACCAAACATCATCTATATTCTAGCGGATGATTTAGGCTATGGCGATGTACAGTCTTTTAATCCTGAAGGGAAAATTCCAACACCGAATCTTGATGACATGGCTAGTAATGGTGTGAAATTTACCGATGCGCATACATCATCAGCGGTTTGTACACCTACACGCTATGGTATTTTAACAGGAAGGTACAATTGGCGAACCTCATTAAAAAATGGTGTTTTAAGTGGTACGTCAAAGTCGCTAATAAAACAAGATCGTACAACCATTGCAGATATGTTAAAGAGTCAAGGATATAACACGGCTTATGTTGGAAAATGGCATTTGGGTTGGGATTGGAAAATTACAAATGAGAACGAAGAAATGAACCTTGATAGTTACAAAGCAAAAGCCGAAATAGACTTTAGTGCACCAATTAAAAACGGACCATCAACCCACGGATTTGATTATTCTTACGGTTTTTGTGGGTCGTTGGATATGTCACCTTATGTGTATGTTGAAAATGATATGCCGACAATGGTGCCTACCAAAACTACAATTTCACGCGATAGAAAAGGCTTTTGGAGAGAAGGATTGACCTCCGATGATTTTGTTCATGCAACTGTATTGCAAGACTTAACAGATAAAGCTGTTGATTATATTACTAAAAATTCCAAAAAAGAAACTCCTTTCTTTTTATACTTCCCTTTACCAGCACCACATACACCAATTTTACCAACTACAGAATTTATGGGTAAAAGTAACACCAATATGTATGGGGATTTTGTGATGCAGGTTGATGATGTTGTGGGGCAAATAAGAGAAGTTCTTAAAAAACAAGGTATTTCAGAAAATACACTTTTGGTTTTTACAAGTGATAATGGCTGTTCACCAAGAGCGAATTTTGACGAACTTGCTAATGTAAAACATGATCCAAGTTATGTGTTTCGTGGTGCGAAAGCTGATATCTATGAAGGTGGCCATCGTGTACCATTTGTGGTTGAATGGCCAAAAAAGGCATTGAAAAATTTAAGTTCAGATAAAACAATTTGTACAACAGATTTTTTTGCTACCTGTGCCGAAATAGTAGGGTATAAACTAAAGGATAACGAAGCCGAGGATAGTTATAGTATGTTTCCACTCCTTAATAATGAAAACGGTTCGGATATTAGGGAATACACGGTGCATCATTCTATTGATGGCGCTTTTGCAATAAGAAAAGGGGATTGGAAATTAAATTTATGTGAAGGTTCTGGTGGTTGGAGTTATCCATCAATAAGAAATATAAGAGCAGAAAAATTAGAGTTGCCAGCCATGCAATTATACAATTTGAAAGATGATATAGGCGAAACTAAAAACCTAATCGATGAACATCCAGAGATAGCTGCGGAACTAAAAGCAGCCCTTAAAAAAATTATTTTAGATGGTAGAAGTACCCCTGGAGCCATTCAGCAAAATGAAGGTATGGAAGGTTGGACCCAAATTGAAGCGATACTAAATTAGTAAGCGTCATAATTGTCAAGTTGGATGTGTATAATTGGTATTGTAATTAATTACAAAAACATAAAAAATGTTAAAATTCCTTATTTAGAGAATTAAACACAACCTACTAAATATAAACATATAATTAAAATACATGAAGTTATTACTTACTACATTATTTCTATTGGTTTCAACCATGGTAACCAATGCAGAATCAATTGCAGTTAAAAACACAATCGCACCTGATACATCTGCTGTTTACAAAACTGTGGATAATGTAGAGTTATCGCTTCATATTTTTAATCCGAAAGGACATCAAAAAAAAGACCAAGTTCCGGTTATTGTGTTTTTCTATGGTGGTGGTTGGTCTGGTGGTACACCTAGACAATTTTATGAGCAATCACGCTATTTTGCTCAAAAAGGAATGGTGGCCATTGCAGCAGAATATAGAGTGAACAAAACACATGGCACCACACCTTTTGATGCTGTAACAGATGCAAAATCGGTTATTAGATGGGTTCGTGAGCAAGCTAAAACATTAGGTGTTAATCCTAATCAAATAGTGGCTTCAGGGGCTTCTGCAGGAGGACATCTAGCCTTGTGTACAGAAGTTATTGAAGGCTATGAAGACGTTGGCGAAGATACGTTAGTCAGTTCTAAGCCTAATGCATTGATACTGTATAATCCTGTTCTTGATACAACGGAAAAAGGTTATGGAATGGAGAAAGTAGGTGAAGAACGTAAAACGGATATTTCACCCAATCATCATATTAAGAAAGGAGTTGTTCCTACGTTGATTTTTCACGGAAAAGCAGATAAAACAGTGCCTTTTGAAAATGCCGAACGTTTCCATGTATTAATGAAAGAAGCAGGAAATGTTTGCCAGTTAGAATCTTATGAAGGGAAAGGGCATGGCTTTTTTAATGGCTCATTTTTCCGTGGTGAAAAAGCGGATAAAATTGTCTATAGCGAATTAATGGAAAAAAGCTATGCGTTTTTAAAAGCTAGGTTTAGTAATTCAGAAGTAAAAATATCATCTGTTTTTGGTAATCACATGGTGTTACAACGTGGTATGCAAGTGCCTGTTTGGGGAACTGCTGAAGTTGGTCAAAAAATTAGTGTAGCGTTTGCAGGACAACTTAAAACCACAACCGCAGATGCATTTGGTAAATGGAAAATTCAATTAGATACCTTAAAAACTTCAAAAACAGGCAGTAATTTAATTGTAAGCGGAAAAAAAGACCTTGTTATTTCTGATGTTTTAGTGGGCGAAGTTTGGATTTGTTCCGGACAATCAAATATGCAAATGAATGTTAAGGCGGTTCCAGATATTCAGGCTTTGGTAGATAAAGCAAAAAACATAAGAAGTTTCGAGGTGACTAAAACTGTTTCCTTACAGGAAGAAGAAGAGGTTAAAGGTACTTGGTCAAAAGAAATACCTGTAAGTGCTGTTGCTTTTACCTTCGCCTATTATTTGGAAGACCTGAGCAATGTGCCTATCGGTATTATTCATTCGTCTTGGGGAAGCTCTTCTATTGAGGCATGGATGCCACGAGATATGACTGAAGAATTCGATTATTTTAAAACCATTATGCGCGATTTTGATGCAGATTCGTTAACTCAAAATCGTATAAAAAGCATTATAGAAAAAGAAGAGAACAGAAGCATTAAAGAAGATATTTTTATAAGAAGACAACCTAATATTTTGTACAACGCCATGATGAAACCTTTGGCGCCTTTTGCCGTTAGAGGATTGGTTTGGTATCAAGGAGAACGCAATGCTAGATATATATCGGGTGTGCCTGAAGTTACGGAAGCCAATTGGTTTCATAGAGTAGCTGGCATGAAAGAATACGGCGAGATACTGAAAGCGTGGGTGAAAAACTATAGAAAAAAATGGCATAAAGACGACATGCGTTTTATGGTCGTTATGCTGCCTGGTTATGGAAAAGGAACTGAAAAAAAGCTTATTATAGATGCACAAGACCCAACTGAAGAATCTTGGGCTTGGATGCGAGAATCACAACTCAAAGTATTGCAACTTCCACATACAAGTGTCATCAATACCATTGATTTGGGGGATTTAAAAAATATTCATCCAAAAGACAAACGTCCTATTGGAAAACGTTTGGCGCTCGTAGCGGCAAAAGAAACCTTAGGAGAAGCTGTTGTTGCAGAAGGACCTATAATGAAAAATGTTGAGGTGCAAAATCGAGAATTAATAGTGACTTATAATCATGCGGAAGGATTAAAAACAAAAGACGGTAAAGCACCTTCAGGATTTTGGGTAGCAGATGATACTATGCAGTGGAAACCTGCCAAAGCAAAAATTAAAGGACAGACTGTAGTTTTACGTTCTAATGAAATTAAAAAACCGCTATACATACGTTATGCCTTTTCAGGTAAACCAAAAGTGAATTTGATAAATGGTGCAGAACTACCAGCGTATCCTTTTAGAACAGATACTGAAGATTGATTAGTAAGGATATGCTGTAAAAAATTGAGTTCATAAAAGAAGTTCAAGATAATCTTTTTAAAGGCGATGTAATTAATACTTACCGTGATGATGAGTCTTATGCAGGAATAAAACCATTAGGTTTTTTTACTAATTTGAAACATTATTAGCTTTAAATATAGGAGAAACACAATCTGTATGCAAATAATTATTTTGATGTAAGGAGGTGAAGCTTTTTTTTATTTCTACTATTTAGTATTAAAACAATAGTATGCCTATTATAAACTAAATTTAATAAACAGTTGTAATCATATCCTCATACTTTAAAATGGTAGTGTATCCTTTATTTTTAAAATAGGTAGTAGGATTCGTTTTAGTGCTTACCAAAACAAAATCTCCTCCCCAAGCTCCTAGGCTTTTAATGCTTCCGTTAAAGTCATTAAATAATACTTCTTTTACAGGTTGTAACTGTGTTACTTCAGCAATGATTTGCTCATGCTTTTCTATAAGCAGATTAAAAGCTTCAATAGTTTTACAGGTAATAATGTTTTGGGTTATTTTATTTATTTCAGTAATCGCGTTTCCTATGTTATTAGTGTTCTTTTTGTAATGTGTAATACCTTCTCTGCTATTCTGTTTTTTGTTTAAATGCACAAAATATAAATGTTCTTTAAAGGCAGGATTAAAAAGCACTTCATTTACTATTCTTTTCTCAACTGGAGTGCAGTCGGAAGGTCTTTTTAATTGATACGTAATTGCTAAAGCATTTTGTGCACATGCAATATCATAACCACTACCTCCAAAAGTTTTTTCTAGCAGTTGGTAAGCATCAACATTAGCCCAAGTAGCAATGTTGTTTATTAAAGTAGAAGATGTGCCAAGTCCCCAATTTTTAGGAAACTCTAAGGTTGTGGTTATTTTAAATCCTTTTTGGTCTTTTAAAAATTCGGGATTAAGTTCTTTTGCAGCATGAAAAATATCTAACAGTCTATTAGATATTTCAATATCATTTTGTGCTTGCAAAGAAATGCTGTGGTTTTCAAATTTTAATTCTGTTTTAAACCAAGTATTTCCTTGTTCATCTAAGCTAACCCAAATTAGTTTAGATGCTTCTATTTCCTCTACAACTAAACGTTGCCCAAATTTTGTTGGTACAGCTAGCGCTAAGGCGCCATCAAGAACCACGTATTCTCCTGTAAGTAATAATTTTCCGCTGCTATAAAATTGCTGCATGTGTTGTTAATTATTCTTTTTTCTTAAATCATTAAAAGCTTTTACAACAGCACTGTGTGTTACTGTATTAGTTTTAAAATAATTTACAAGTGTTTCTTTTTCTTTTTCGGTAGCTTCCATTTGGTTCAAGATATTCATTAAGTGCATTTTCATGTGCCCTTCTTGAATTCCTGTTGTGGTTAAAGAGCGTAAAGCAGCAAAGTTTTGTGCTAAACCTGCAACTGCAACTATTTGCATTAACTCTTTTGCGCTAGGTTGGTGTAGTAGTTCTAAAGCTAATTTTACTAAAGGATGTAAATTGGTTAAGCCTCCAACGGTTCCTAATGCTAGTGGTATTTCCATCCAAAAATGAAATACCCCATTTTCAATTTTAGCATGCGTTAGGCTGCTGTATGAACCATTTCTAGAGGCGTAAGCATGTACTCCAGCTTCAACTGCTCTAAAATCATTTCCTGTTGCTAAAACTACTGCGTCAATACCATTCATAATACCTTTGTTGTGTGTAACAGCTCGGTAAGGTTCTACTTCTGCAATAGCAACTGCTTGTACAAATTTTTCAGCATTAAAATCGTCTTTAGGTAAATCTTCTAATTGGCAACTTACTTCTGCACGAACCAAACAATCAGGTACATAGTTAGACAAGATACTCATTACAATTTCTATAGTTTCTTGTAATTGTTTTTCTGCTTCAGCTTTAAAGGTTTTGGCAAACTGTTCTAAACAAGAATTTATAAAATTTGCTCCCATAGCATCTTGGGTTTCAAATGTAGCATGCAGTTGGTAGTAGCCAGAAATAGCTTTGCTTTTATTTTTTAAAACAATATCTAAAATACCACCACCACGTTTTTCCATGTTTTTGGTAATTGGCTTAGCATCTGCTATTAGTTGTTTTTTTACAGCGTTAAAAAAGTTTTCTAGCGTTTTAAAATCACCAGCATACATAAAGTGTACTTGGCCAATTTTTGTGGTAGAAATTACTTGGGTTTTAAATCCTCCTCGTGCTAACCAAAATTTAGCAGATTTACTCGCGGCTGCAACCACAGAGCTTTCTTCAATGGCCATTGGTATGGTATGCATTTTTCCGTTTATTGAAAAATTTGGAGCAACGCCAAATGGCAAATAATAATTGGTAATGGTATTTTCTATAAACTCATCATGTAAGTTTTGTAGAGACAAATTGGTGTTCCAATATTGTTTAATAATTTTTTTAGCTTCCTCTTTATTAGAAAAATAGGTTTCAACAATCCAATCTATTTTTTTAGATTTAGAAAGTTTTGAAAAACCAGAAATAGTTGCACTCATGTACTTGTTTTTTAAAACACAAAGATAGTATACCCATTTTTAATGGTTTTCATTTAACTAATTTATGTTTGTAATAAATAAAAGGAATCGTATTTTGGGTTTTTGTAAGCCCAAATTACTGTTAATATTTAGGGTTTTTTGCTTATTTTTTAGTAAACTTGACATCATTTTAATATAATCATTTTTTTTAATGCGAACTTTTAGATTCTTCTTATTAAGCTGCTTTTTCTTAACAGCAATTCAAACTTCAGCACAAACACAAAACATATCTTTAGAAGACATTTGGAATGGTACTTTTAGAACCCAAAGAATGGATGCGCTGCATTCTATGAAAAACGGACAGCAATATTCTGTTCTAAATTATGATAGAGTTTCAAAATCTACCACTGTTGATGTGTATGATTATAAAACTTTAAGCAAGGTAAAAACCTTAGTAAACTCTGCAGATATTAAAGCTATACCTTATTTTACAGATTATACTTTTAGTGCAGATGAAAGTAAAATTATTTTAGCTACAGATGTAGAGTCTATTTTTAGACGCTCTACTTTAGGGCATTTTTATGTATATAATACTAGTGATGCTTCAGTTACTTTAATTGCCGAAGATAAAATTCAAGAGCCAACATTTTCTCCAGATGCTACAAAAGTAGCTTATGGGTTAAATAATAATTTATATGTAAAGGATTTAGTTTCTGGTGAAACTAAACAAATTACTTTTGATGGTGAGAAAAATAAAATTATTAACGGTATTACAGACTGGGTTTACGAAGAAGAATTTGGTTTTGTTCGCGCTTTTGAGTGGAATGCTTCTAGTGATAGATTAGCATTTATAAGATTTGACGAAACCGATGTGCCAGAATTCTCCATGGATGTGTATGGTTCTGCTTTATACCAAACACAACAGGTTTTTAAATACCCAAAAGCAGGTGAAAAAAACGCTGTTGTTTCTTTACACTTATACAATTTAGAATCAGATACCTCTATACCAGTTACATTAGATAAAGCATATCATGACTTTTATATTCCTAGAATTAAATGGACTAATAATCCAGATGTTTTAAGCGCACAGTACATGAACAGACATCAAAATGAATTAGATCTGTGGATGATTAATGCTAAAAAAGGAAAAGCAAATTTGGTATTAGCCGAAACAGATAAAGCCTATGTAGATGTAACTGATAATCTTACCTTTTTAAAGGATGATAGCTTTATTTGGACAAGTGAGAAAGATGGGTATAACCACATTTATCATTATGATGAAAATGGAAAACTAATCAATCAAATCACAAAAGGAAATTGGGAAGTTACTAATTACTATGGTTTTGATGAAAAAACAAATGCAATTTATTACCAATCTGTAGAAAACGGTTCTATAAATCGTGATGTATATAAAATTGATTTAAACGGAACCAATAAAACGCGTTTAACAAAAAGTACAGGAACCAACAATGCTTCTTTTAGTGCAGACTTTACTTATTTTATAAATACTTTTTCTAATACTACAACACCTCCAGAATATACACTTAACGATGCTTCTTCAGGAAATTTAGTAAAGAGTATTAAAGATAATGATGAACTTTCTAAAAAACTTTTAGACTATAAGACTTCAAATAAAGAGTTTTCTACTATTAATGTAAATGGTAATGATTTAAATATGTGGATGATTAAACCGGCAGATTTTGATGCTAGTAAACAATATCCTTTATTTATGTACCAATATTCTGGTCCAGGTTCGCAACAAGTGGCAAACCGCTGGAACAGTGCCAATGATTATTGGTACCAACATTTAGCACAAAAAGGATATATTGTAGTTTGTATAGATGGTAGAGGAACAGGATTTAAAGGAGCAGACTTTAAAAAAGTAACCCAAAACGAATTGGGTAAATATGAAGTAGAAGACCAAATTGAAGCAGCAAAATTATTAGGAAATAGAAGTTATATTGATGCATCTAGAATAGGTATTTGGGGTTGGAGTTATGGTGGCTTTATGAGTAGTAATGCATTATTAAAAGGAAACGACGTTTTTAAAATGGCTATAGCTGTTGCTCCTGTAACCAGCTGGAGATTTTATGATTCTATTTATACAGAACGTTACATGACTACACCACAAGAAAATGCAAGTGGTTATGATGATAATTCTCCTATAAATCATGTAGATAAATTAAAAGGAGATTACCTTTTAATTCATGGTTCAGGTGATGATAATGTGCACCTGCAAAACACCATGCGCATGGTAGAAGCTTTAATACAAGCAGATAAGCAATTTGAATGGATGGTATATCCAGACAAAAACCATGGTATTTATGGAGGGAATACAAGATTGCACTTGTATAAAAAAATGACAAGCTTTATTGATGCAAAGCTTGGTGACAAATTACCTAAAGCAGAAGCTAAGCAAGAAAATAAAGTAGAAATAAAAGGATAAAAAACTAACTAACTAACTAACTAAAATATATACATATGGAATTTAAATTTGGAGGTTCTGCAGAGAATCAAAAAACAGTTTTAGGGCATCCTGCTGGATTGTTCGTGCTTTTCTTTACAGAAATGTGGGAACGATTTTCATACTATGGTATGAGAGCTTTACTAGTACTCTTTTTAGTTTCAACCATTATTGATGGTGGATGGGAATGGAGTAGAGCTGATGCTTTAGTGCTTTATGGATGGTATACAGGTTTAGTCTATATAACACCTATTATTGGAGGTTTTATTGCCGATAAATTTATGGGTTATAGAAGAGCTGTTGTACTTGGAGCCTTTATTATGACTTTAGGGCATGCCTCTATGGCATTAGAAGGAATTACACCTATGTTTTTCTATGCTGGTTTATCCTTTTTAATCATAGGAAATGGTTTTTTTAAGCCAAATATTTCTTCTATGGTAGGACAATTATATAAATCACAAGGAAAAGAAAAAGATGCTGGTTATACTATATTTTATATGGGAATTAATGCTGGTGCTTTCTTAGGAATTTTATTATGTGGTTATATAGGTGAAAATATAGGATGGCATTTTGGTTTTGGACTTGCTGGAATCTTTATGTTTTTAGGAATGCTACAATTCTATTTTACGCAAACTATATTTGGTAAAATTGGTTTATCACCAAAACAAACCGAAGATTTTGATGATGTAATTGAAGATAGTGTTGAAAAATTAGAAGATAATGTTGAAGAGGTTATTGAAGAAGCAGAAAACTCTAAAGTAGTAAGAGATAGATTATTTGTTATAGGTATATTTTCTCTGTTTGTTGTTTTCTTTTGGTGGGCATTTGAGCAAGCAGGTGGTTCTATGACTATATTTGCTGCAGATTATACAGATCGATCTTTAGTTGGTAGCGCAGCTCTTACTTTTAAAATAATTAATGCCATTATAACAGTGGTGCCAATGGTTGTAATCACTTGGGTTTTAGCCATGTTATTTAAACAAACTTTTGCTAAATATTCACTAGCTAATATATTGCTGGCCTTAAGTTTTGTTATTATTTGGGGAATTGTAATCTGGATGCTAGCTAGAGAATTTCAATCAGACGCAACAGAAGTTCCTGCATCCTGGTTCTCTGTATTAAACTCTTTATTTATTATCTTATTTGCTCCACTTTTTTCTAAAATTTGGGAAAGTAAATTAAATCCTTCAGGTCCTATAAAGTTTGCTATAGGATTACTGTTTGTAGGATTAGGTTTTGCAGCTTTAGCTTATGGTTCTGCAGGTATTCCTGATGGAGCAAAAACAGCTTCTGTTAGTTTAATGTATTTGGTAGTTGCTTATTTCTTGCATACTATGGGAGAACTTTGCGTTTCACCAGTAGGATTATCTTACGTGAGTAAATTAGCGCCTATTAAATTAGTGAGTATGATGTTTGGTATTTGGTTTACAGCTAATTTCTTTGCAAACCTTTTAGGTGGTTTTACAGGAAGTTATATGGATCCAATTATGGAAGAACATGGCTTAACTACTTTCTTTTTAATATTTACTATTATTCCAATAGCAGCAGCTGTAATAATGTTTTTATTAAACCCAATGCTTAAAAGAAAAATGCACGGAATTGAATAATATATTCTTTTTTATAAAAAAGGTAACTAACTAATCTCTTAATTATTAATGAATACAGATATTGAAAATCTATTTAAAGACAAGGTAATAGGCCATCCAGCAGGATTGTTTGTATTGTTTTTTACTGAAATGTGGGAGCGTTTTTCATTTTACGGAATGCGTATACTTTTAGTGTTATTTTTAACGGCTCCTTTAATAGGTGAAAACCCAGGATGGGAATGGCCTAGAGAACACGCTTTAGCATTAATTGGTACTTATGCATCTCTTTTATATTTAACACCAATTGTTGGTGGTTGGGTTGCAGATAAGATTACTGGTTATAAATGGGCAGTAATTATTGGTTGTTTTATCATGATGCTTGGTCATGCAGCAATGGTTTTTGAAACACAATTTACACTGTATTTAGGATTGGCTTTATTGGTTATTGGTACAGGTTTTTTTAAACCTAACGTAACTTCTATGATATCTGAAATGTATAAAGGCAAAGAGTCTAAAAAAGATGGAGCATATACCATATTTTATATGGGAGTTAATGCTGGAGCCTTTTTTGGTATGATGCTTTGTGGTTACTTAGCTGAAAATATTGGATGGTCATGGGGATTTGGTCTTGCAGGAATATTTATGTTTTTAGGAATGTTACAATTTTGGTTAGCTAAAGATTTATTTGGAAGCATAGGTGAAAAACCTACAAAAATTCATGAAGTAGAACTACCACAAAACATTAATGAGGTTAGCCCTGCAGAGGATGACAAATTAGAAGAAAAGCTAAATCCTTTTACTGGTATAGATAAAATATTAATAGTGCTTTCTGCTTTAGGAGGTGTTTTATACTTATTCAATGATCCAATGTCTAAAATTGGTGATGTGAATATATTGAATTTTAATATTGGTGGTGTTGAGGGTTCTAATGTTACCATTCTTACTGCATTAGTGTTATTTCTTTATTTGATAATAACCAGAATTTCAAGATACTCTAAAATCATAAGAGATAAAATTATTGCAGTTTCTGTTTTTGGTGTTTTTACGGTTTTTTTCTTTGCTGCTTTTGAGCAATCTTTAGGTTCTATGACAATTTTTGCTAGAGATTATACAGGAAGAGCATTGTCTGGATCTTCCGCAATGGTTTTTAAAATTATTGATTTAATATTAACTGTAGGTCCATTAGCAATTATTACTTGGGTTTTATATTTGTTATTTAAAAAAACATACTCTAAAATTCCGTATTCTAATATTGTTTTAGCCTTAGCTTTTATTTCACTTTGGGGAATAGTAATTTGGAAAGTAAATAGAGAGTTTAGTAAAGATGCTACAGAAGTAGGTGCTTCTTGGTTTGGTATTTTAAACTCCTTCTTTATTATTACGCTTGCTCCATTATTTTCAAAATGGTGGGAAAGCAAATACAATCCTAGTGCAGCAATGAAATATGGTCTAGGTCTTATTCTTTTAGGTTTAGGATTTGGGGTTTTAGTAATGGGAACAATGGGAATAGAGCAAGGAGCAAAAACAGCTTCTGTTAGTATGTTTTTCTTAATATTTGCTTACTTGTTTCATACCATGGGAGAGCTTTGTATTTCGCCAGTAGGTTTGTCTTATTTAAGTAAATTAGTGCCAGGAAGAATGATTGGTTTTATGTTTGGTATTTGGTACTTAGCAATTGCTATTGGTCAAAAAGCGGCAGGAACAATGGGTGGTATGATTGATAAAATTACAGAAGAATACTCTTTGAGTACCTTCTTTTTAATATTTACATTAGTTCCTATTGCTGTTGGTATTGTTTCCATAATTTTAAATCCTATTTTAAAACGATTAATGCATAACGTTAGGTAATATGTAATTTTGGAATAGTAATTGAGACTATTCTTCTAAAATTAAATGAAAACATAAATAAAGCATATATAATATGAAAAATTTAACACTTACACTTTTATTAGCAGTTCTTACAATTGGTTCTGTTACTGCACAAGAAATTAATTGGCTCACGTTTGAAGAAGCCTTAGAGCTTCAAAAGAAAAAGCCAAAAAAAATTATGATAGACATGTATACCGTTTGGTGTGGACCATGTAAAATGTTAGATAAAAATACCTTTCAAAATAAAGAGGTTGCAGCTTATGTAAATGAAAATTTTTATGCTGTAAAGTTTAATGCAGAAGGTAATGATGTGGTAAGTTTTAAAGGTAAAGAATACTCTAACCCAAGTTATGATCCTGCTAAAGCTTCAAGACGTAACAGTTCTCATCAGTTATCAAGATATTTTCAAATAAATGCCTATCCTACAATTGTATATTTAGATGAAAATGCAGAATTAATTGCTCCTATTAAAGGATATCAAACGCCAAAGCAAATAGAGTTATACTTAAAAATGTTTGCTAATAATGATTATAAAGAGTTAACAACACAAGATGCTTTTAATGAGTATTATTTAGCATTTAAGCCAGAATTTAAAGGGTAAGCAGTTGTTTTAGTTTAGCTTTATTCCTTTAATACAAAAGCTCCCTTTTTACCTGTATAGTGAAAAGGGAGCTTTCTTTTTTTACATGTTTTTTCCCATCTAGATACATAAGATTTATAATTACTGCCATCAGCAATAATTGTTTTAGGACTTAATGTATCTATCAGTCTTTCTATATTTATTTTAGGGGAGTTACGTAATAAAACATAATCTGGTTGTATGCTTTTAACCATGTAAATGCTTAAGCTGTCTACTATTAAAACTTTTTTGTTTTGGTATATATACAAATCTTGTAAAGTATCTTCATTTATTGATTTAATAAAATTTGCAACAGCAAAAGTACTAATGGTTTTGTTTTTTGTTAAGGTATCTACATTGTGAAAAACCTGCAAAGTGTTTTTCTTTTTCAATGCTATAACAGTATTTCTGCTTTTATGAAAAATAATAAATGCATTTTTACTGTTTTTATATTTTGTATACATTGTTGCAATTTGACAACTTATTACAGAAAGGCATAAAAGTGCTACTGCATTGTGGTTTTTCTTTACATACAGCCTTACCAATGCAATAATAATTAAATAGGTGCTAAGCACATAAAAGATGTTGAATGCAATGTCTTGAAAGAGGAATTCTTCTTTACTAGCAATCCATTCAAAAAAAGTATTCATTAGTCCAATAATAAATCCAAAACTATCTGCTAAAAATTGTGGTAATACATTTGTTAAAGCTAGTGTTATAATTAAAATACCGCTTACAAGTATTGTGCCTAGTAACGGTATAATTACAATATTAGATAACCAAAACAAGCCTGGAATTTGATGGAAATAATACAGGCTAATTGGTAAAACGCCAAACTGAGCAGCAAGAGTTACAGTGGTTATTTCCCATAATTTATTTACTAACCAATATTTGGGTTTCCAGATTTTATAAAGTATAGGTTGTATAGATACAATGGCAATAACAGCCAAATAACTTAATTGAAAACCAACATCAAATAAAAATAGTGGTTTAAAAATCAGGATAAAAAATACCGAAATAGCTAAAGTGTTGTAAATATTGCTAGGCCTTTTTAAATGCATGGCATAAGCAATAATGCTAAACATAGTTGCAGCTCTAACAATAGAGGCAGTAGCTCCTGCAATAATTGTATAGCACCAAAGTAAAAGTATAACAACAATCATTTTTAGTATTCTGCCGTTTTTTAGTTGCTCTAAAGGCTTAAAAAAAATATTTAATAGTAGTAGTAATATACCAACATGCAAGCCAGATACAGCAAGAATATGTATGGCTCCTGCATTTACATAATGGGTATAAACTTCTTTTCTAATATGTTGTCTTTGCCCTAAAATTAAGGCATTAATAATAGCTAATTCGTCTGTTTTAAAGTGATATTTATTAAGTTTTAAATTTATGTTTTTTCTTAATTGTGCAGCATATCCAAAAAAGGTATGTGTGTTATTACTTACGCGGAATAGATTTTTGTTTGTAGAATATATTTGATGGTAGATGTAGCGCTTCTCTAAATACTTTTTATAATTAAATTGATTCGGATTAATAGGAGGAGAAATAGCAGTAAAACTCTCGGTTGTAATCAAAATTTCATCTACCTCTAGTTGTTTTTGAAGACTATCTTTTGCTATGTTGAGTAATGACGTTCCGGAAACCGTTTTGTCGTCAACCTTTAGTATGTCTATTATATATTTATCATGATAATTACCTGGTTTTAAAACTTCATTAATCTTAAAAGTAATGGTGCTAGTTGTTTTTTTAGAAACAGAAAAAAACTTGGTATAGTGGTTTTTGTAATTTTTTTCGTTGTGAATATTTGTAGTTAATATTCCTATGGAAACCGCTGTAATAAAGGTTACTATACCAAACCAAATGGTTTTTTTGAATTGGTTTTTGCTAATTAAATAACTTATAATTAATAAGAAAATTAAACATAAGGTTATATATACACTTAGGTGTAAAGGAATGTAATAATAGAAACCAATTAATATTCCTAAAATTAAAAAGAATGTAAGTTTTATTATGTTAAAATTAACCACCTTCATAACATGAAGATAGTCAATTACTTACAAAAATAAAAGATATTTTCTTACATTACTCTTCTAGCTTGCACATAAGCCAAATACCAATAGCGTTCTGCAAGGTTAGAAATCATGACACCTCTACTTGTAGATGCATGTATAAATTCAACATAACCCGTTCTTGAGGTTGTTACAATACCAACATGGTTTACTTTTCTACTATTTTTTTTGGTTGCAAAAAACAATAAATCGCCTACTTTTACCTCTTTTAGGTCAATCCAGTTTCCGGTTTTAGATAGGTCATTAGTAGTTCTTGGTAAGCTTATTGCTTCTTTTTTAAACGAAGTATAAATTAATCCAGAACAATCCATCCCTTTTTTAGTAGTACCACCATATTTGTATTTTACACCTTCAAAAGTTTTAGCGTAATCTACAATGCTCTTTACATTAGCACTCGTTTTTGAAGTAGTTTTGTTAGCAACCGTTTTAGTCGTTCTAACTTTTTTGGTAACCACACGTTTGTTTTTACTAGATTTACAAGCTGAAAAAGAGATTAAAAGTATAAGAATTAAGGCTGTTTTTTTAATACTCATATTTAAGTGTTTGTTGTTATAGAATTATAAATAAGTTTTGCTGTTTTTTTGCTAGCACCTCTTCCTCCTAGCTTTTTTTCTAATTCATAATAGTTTATAAAAAACTTGGTTCTTTGGTACTCGTCTAAAATAATATCTAATTCTTCTTTTAACCTTTTGGTGTTAAAGTCATTTTGAATCAACTCAGTAACCACTTCTTTGTTCATAATTAAATTGACCAAAGAAATAAATTTAAGAGTGATTATGCGTTTGCCAATTTGATAAGATAACCAACTCCCTTTATAGCATACTACTTGTGGCACTTTAAAAAGGGCTGTTTCTAAAGTAGCCGTACCAGAGGTTACTAAGGCAGCCGTAGAAACACTAAGTAAATCGTAGGTTTTGTTAGAAATAAAAGCAACGTTTTTTGTTTTTATAAATTGCGAATAAAAACTGTAATCTTGGCTTGGTGCTCCAGCAATTACAAACTGGTAATTAGGATAATCTTTAACAACACTAAGCATAACAGCTAACATTTTTTTAATTTCTTGTTTTCTGCTACCCGGAAGCACTGCAATTATTGGTTTTTCATTTAATTGGTATTCTTTTCTAAATGTGTATTCATCAACCTGTGATCTGTTTGCAATAGCATCAATTAACGGATGCCCAACAAAATGTACTTTGTAATTGTATTTCTTGTAAAAGTCTTCAACAAAGGGAAGAATAACATACATGGCATCTACATACTTTTTTATTTTTTCAACTCGATTTGCTCTAGATGCCCAAACTTGAGGAGATATATAATAATGCGTTTTGTAATTGTGCTCTTTTGCCCACTTCGCAATACGTAAGTTAAAGCCAGAATTATCTATAAAAATGACCACATCTGGTTGGTAAGAGGCTATGTCTTTTTTACATAAAGAAATAGCTTTAAAAATAGCATTTATATTTAAAAGCACTTCTGCAAAACCCATAAAGGCTCTTTCTTTATAATGTTTTACTAAAGTACCACCAACACTTTGCATAAGGTCTCCTCCCCAAAATCTAAATGTAGCATGAACGTCTTGTTTTTGTAATGCTTTCATTAAATTAGAGCCGTGTAAATCACCCGAAGCTTCTCCTGCAATAATGTAATATTTCATTTATAAAAATTTAAACGCAAAGGTTAATATTGCAATAAAAATAGTAATTATAAGTACTCCTTTTGCTTTGTTGTCTTGTCTTTTGCTTATAAAGAAAAAGAATGCAATTAAATTTAAAATGGCTCCTAAACTTATTAGCTGGTTAAGAAAACCTTGTGCTTTTGCTGTTTCTAAACCAAGTATAAAACCTTCTCCTTTTCCTAATACTTTAGTGGCTATAAATAAACCAATAATGTTTGCTATTAAACCAACTACTAAACCAATGGTAATGTCTTTTTTCATATTTGTTTTCCACCTTAGTGGAATTCATTTTTTTAAAATTATAGATTTAAAAATCCCAGGTGTTTAATTTTTGTACACAATGATGAGCCGTTAAATCAAATTTTACAGGTACTACAGAAACATACCCGTTTTGTAATGCCCATTCATCTGTGTCTTCTCCTTTATCTAAATTAATAAATTTTCCGGTAAGCCAATAATATTCTTTGCCTTGCGGACTAATTCTTTTGTCAAACTCTTCTTTCCAGTTAGCCTTTGCTTGCCTACAAATTCTTACTCCTTTAATATCTTTTTTTTCTAGTTTAGGAATGTTTACATTTAAAACCACACCTTCTGGTAGTCCATTTTTAAGAACATTTAAGGCAATGCTTTTTGCGTAGACTTTGGCTGCTTCAAAATTAGCATTCCAATTATAATCTAACAATGAAAATCCTATAGAAGGAATCCCTTCAATACCTGCTTCTAATGCAGCACTCATTGTTCCAGAATAAATTACATTAATTGATGAATTAGAGCCATGGTTAATACCAGAAACACATAAATCTGGTTTTCGGTCTAAAATTTCACTTTTTGCAATTTTTACACAATCTACAGGTGTGCCAGAACAGCTGTATTCTTTTTGGTTTCCCTCATCAATAGATACTTGTTCTAAATGCAAGGTAGAGTCTAATGTAACAGCATGACCCATTCCGCTTTGCGGACTGTCTGGTGCTACAACAACAACTTCACCAATGGTTTTCATAACTTCAATTAATGCTCTAATGCCTGGAGCAGTAATACCATCGTCATTGGTTACTAAAATAAGTGGTTTTTTTGTCATGTAGTGCAGGTTTTTAGCTACGCTAAAATACGTTTTTTATATAGGATATACTTAATTAAATAGGTTTAACAAAAAATTAGTAGCAAATACCTTTTATCGGCATGGTTTTTTCTTTAATTTAGTAAATTCACTTAAATCCCTAACTTGAATCTGTTATAGGTTTAAATTAATTAATGTAATTAAAAATGAAAAACAAATATAATATACTAATTCTGTTGCTTTTATTGGCCTTTGGGTCTTGTAGTTTTACAAGTAAAACTTTTGATGATCCAGATAAAGATAAACTGTTGATACAGGTAATTACTTATGTTTTAGAACGTGGCCACTTTGATCCTAAAGATTTGAATGACGACTTTTCGGTTGCTGTTTATACAGATTACTTAGAACAGCTAGACCCTTTAAAACGCTATTTCTATAAGTCTGATTTAGAGGATTTTGAAAAATATAAAACTCAAATTGATGATCAACTAAAAACATATGATATTACTTTCTTTAATTTAACACATGAGCGTTTACTTAAACGTATAGAAGAAACTAAAGCTATTTATAAAGATATTTTAAGTAAGCCTTTCAATTATTCTTTAAATGAAAGTTATAATTCAGATTATGAAAAATTAGAATATGTAAAGAATAAAAAGCAAATGAAAGAACGTTGGAGACAACAACTTAAATTTACTACTATTTCTAATTATGATGAGTTAGTTGTAGAAAATGAAAAAAGTGAAAAAGAAAAAAAATCACTAGCAGAATTAGAAAAAGAATCTCGCGAAGAAACCTTAAAATCTATTGATAATTATTACAATGATTATATAGATGATCAACAACGTAAAGATTGGTTTTCTGTATATGTAAATGCTATTGTAGAAGAATTTGATCCACATACTTTTTATTTCGCACCAGAAGATAAAGATCGTTTTGACCAACAAATGTCAGGTAAATTAGAAGGGATTGGAGCTAGACTATCTAAAAGAATGGATAACACTAAAATAGTAGAGCTAATTTCTGGTGGTCCTGCTTGGAGAGGAAATGAGTTAGAGGTTGGTGATATCATCCAGAAAGTACGTCAAGAAGATGAAGAAGAAGCAGTAAATATTATAGGTATGCGTTTAGATGATGCTATAAAGCTTATTAAAGGTCCAAAAGGAACGCAAGTAAACCTTACTGTTAAAAAAGTAGATGGTAGTATTGAAGAAATTTCTATTACAAGAGATATTGTAGAGCTAGAAGAAACCTACGCTAAATCTTCTATAGTTAAAAATAACGATAAGCGTTTTGGTGTAATAAATTTACCTAAATTTTATGTAGATTTTGAAGACTACAGAAAACGTAACGCTGCAAGTGATATTAAACTAGAAATTGAACGCTTAAAAGCAGAAGGAATGGAAGGTCTTGTTTTAGATCTTCGTAACAATGGTGGTGGTTCTTTACAAACAGTTGTAGATATGGCTGGTTTGTTTATTAAAGATGGGCCAATTGTACAAGTAAAATCTACAGGAGAACCAAAAGAGGTTTTAAAAGATAAAGATAAATCTATAGTTTGGGATGGACCTTTAGTAATTTTAGTAAACGAACTCTCCGCTTCTGCATCCGAAATATTAGCAGCAGCTATGCAGGATTATAAAAGAGCAATTATTATAGGAAGCAAGCAAACCTACGGAAAAGGTACAGTACAAAACGTTTTAGATTTAAACAGGATGGTACGTAATAACTCTCAAGGAGATTTAGGAGCTTTAAAATTAACAACGCAAAAGTTTTATAGAATTAATGGTGGTTCTACACAATTAGAAGGGGTAAAAAGTGATGTTGTTGTACCAGACAGATATAGTTTTATTAATGTAGGTGAAAAAGATCAGGAAAATCCACTGCCTTGGGATAAAATTGAAGCTGTAGATTATACTTATTGGGATAGCTACTTTGATTACGATACTACCATACAAAAAAGTCAAGAACGTATGAGTAATAATGAGCAATTAAAGTTAATTGAAGAAAATGCAAAATGGGTTAAATCTAGAATGGATGAAAATACACATCCTTTAAATTATAATGCTTTTAAACAAAAGATAGAATTAAATGAAGAAGAAGCAAAACGCTTTGATAAAATAGCAGAATACCAAACAAATTTAACTTTTGAGTCTTTACCTTATGAAAGTCAGCTTTTTGCAACAGATTCTATTTTAAAAGAAAAACGTGATAGATGGCATCAAAGTCTTAGTCAAGACGTATATATGGAAGAAGCTTTACATGTGTTAGAAGATTTAAAAATGTCTTACACAGTTAAAAATGTAGCTGCAACAGTAAAAGAATAAACTATTCATGAGTAGTAATACCAACTCATTAAGTGCATTAGCGCTCCAAAAATTTAAAAACAATTTTTGGGGCGTTTTTAGTTTTTGGTTTATTGTATGTATTGGTTTAATTTCGGTATTTGCTTATGCAATAGCGCCAGATAATTCGCAGTATGCAAACCAAATGCATTTGTCTATACACTCCAAAAAACCAGGATTTAAAGTGCAAATGCTAACCATGCCTTCTACAATAAAAAACAAGCAAAATTTTTTTGAAAAGCTTTTCTTCGGAAGAAAAAATACAGATACCGAAATTCCTATTTCTAGCTATATTGTTCAAAGAAACAAAATAATTTATACAGAATATGCTTCTGATGGATTGCAAGGTGAAAGCAAAACTATAGAAAACAACAACTTATCAGAAGCAGCGTTAAACGCATTAATCACCACTAAAACCTTTCTTTTTGGTACAGATAAATATGGAAGAGACCTTTTAAGTAGAATATTGGTAGGAGCAAGAATTTCATTTTTTATTGGTTTTGTAGCTGTTTTTATATCCTTACTAATTGGTGTTTTTATGGGAAGCGTTGCAGGATATTGTGGTGGTAAACTAGATGCTTTTATTATGTGGATTATTAATATTACATGGTCTATACCAACATTGTTACTGGTTATAGCAATTACCTTAGCTTTAGGTAAGGGGTTTTGGCAAGTTTTTATTGCTGTTGGCTTAACTATGTGGGTAGAAGTAGCAAGAGTGGTTAGAGGGCAAATAATTAGTGCAAAAGAAATGCAATATGTTACTGCGGCAAAAGCCCTAGGTTTTACAGATTTTAGAATTATTACCAAGCATATTTTACCAAATATTATGGCGCCAGTAATTGTAATTTCTGCAGCAAATTTTGCAGCAGCTATTTTAGTAGAAAGCGGTTTAAGTTTTCTTGGTATTGGTGCGCAACCTCCAATGGCAAGTTGGGGAGCAATGATAAAAGATCATTATAATTACATCATTTTAGGAAAACCATATTTAGCCTTAATTCCTGGTTTGTGTATTATGACTTTGGTAATGGCATTTATGCTAATAGGTAATGCGCTTCGTGATGCCTTAGATGTAAAAAGTTAATACCATCTTGTTTTTAAGTTGCAGTAATATTAGAGTTGTATTTATTCTAACTCCATATTCGTGTTTAAAGAGTCTATATATTCTAATACATCTTCTTTACCAATGTCTTTAGATGAAGACGTAATAAAGTAGTTTGGTACTTCTTCCCAAGTTTCTAAAAGTACTTTTTTGTAATCTTCCACATGGTTTTCAATAGCCTTAGGTTTAAGCTTATCTGCTTTAGTAAATATAATAGAAAAAGGTATTCCGTTTTCACCCAGCCACTGCATAAACTCTAAATCTATAGGCTGTGGTTTGTGTCTTATGTCTACTAAAACAAAACCAGTAACTAGTTGTTCTCTTGAAGCAAAATATTGGGTGATAAATTTTTGAAATGTCTTTTTTGCAGATTTAGATACACGAGCGTAACCATAACCAGGTAAATCTACCAGATACCATTCTTTATTAATTAAAAAATGGTTTATAAGTTGTGTTTTTCCTGGTCTACCAGAGGTTTTAGCAAGGCTTTTTCTGCTGGTAAGCATGTTTATAAGTGATGATTTACCTACGTTACTTCTACCAATAAAAGCATATTCCGGAATATTGTTTTTCGGACATTTTGCAACATTAGAGTTGCTCATTACAAATTCTGCAGATTTTATTTTCATTGCTATTGTGTTTCCGTGAATAGGGAAATCTCATTAAATTAATACTAAAAAATCAAAGGTAAAGACATAAGAGTAAGTTACCAAAAGAGTAGCACTAAAAGACAGATTAGCACTTATTGTGTATTCTTTTAATTTTTTTATAGATTTCTACTTACTAACCATTTATCAAGTATCTGGTTAAAGGTGTCAGGATGTTCCATCATTGCAGCATGACCACATTTGTCAATCCAAAATAATTCAGAATCTGGCAATAATTCGTTAAACTCAACAGCAACTTCAGGTGGTGTTACAGTATCGTTTTTTCCCCAAATAATGCAAGTAGGTACTTGCATTTGTGGTAAATCATTAGCCATATTATGTCTAATAGCACTTTTAGCAATTGCTAGGGTTTTTATAAGTTTGTTTCTGTTGTTTACGGTTTCATAAACTTCATCTACAATTTCTTTAGTAGCAACAGCAGGATCATAAAAAACGTCTTGTGCTTTCTTTTTTATTACTTCATAGTCACTACGTTTGGTATAACCTCCACCCATTGCACTTTCATATAAGCCAGAGCTTCCTGTAATAACTAGGGCTTTAACTTTTTCAGGATACAGTTTGGTATGGTATAAACCAATATGTCCACCTAATGAATTACCTAGTAAAATAACATCATTTAATTCTTTAAATTCAATGAAACTGTGCAGGTAAGTTGCAAAAGATTTAACATTAGTTTTTAGTAAAGACATGCTGTAAATAGGTAGCACTGGGATAATAACTTTATATCCTTTATTGCTAAAATGTTTCGTAACAGCATCAAAATTACTAAGTCCTCCCATAAGACCATGAAGAACAATAATTGGCTTGCCTTCTCCAACCTCAATGTAGTTGTAATCTTTTTCTTTTTTTAAGCGATGCGTCATGTATAAATAGTCATTTCTATTAAAAACAAATATAGGTAAATCATTCAAATTATAACTATTTAAATAAAAACACTATGAGAGTTTCTTTAATGAGATGTTAACAATCCTTATAAATCATTTTCTGTAGGTTTTAAGTTGTTGGTTTGTAGTGTTTAGCGCGCTTTTCAGAATTTTGTAATCGAAATAAAATATCATTTAGTCGAAAATTTATTAACAATGTGGTAAATAGTGGTAAAAAGTGGTAGAATTTTCAATATATTTGAATCTTAATCGTTTTTACATATAAAAGATACATTGAACTCATTAATAGGAACATACGAATGCAAGGTAGATGCTAAAGGAAGGCTTATGCTTCCTGCTGCGCTTAAAAAGCAGTTGTCTCCTGTGTTACAAGATGGGTTTGTGCTTAAACGAGCTGTTTTTCAGCCTTGCTTAGAGTTGTACCCAATGCATGAGTGGCAAGCTTTAATGGCTAAGATGAATACTTTGAATCGTTTTAAGAAAAAAAACAATGATTTTATTCGTCGTTTTACGGCAGGTGTAAAAATGATTGAAGTAGATGCAACAGGAAGATTGTTGATACCAAAAGACCTTGTGGTTTTTGCAGATATTTCAAAAGAGATTGTTGTTTCATCGGCAATTAACATTGTTGAAATTTGGGATAAAAATAAGTACGAACAAGCTATTGATGATGCTGCTGTAGATTTTGCGGATTTGGCAGAGGAAGTAATGGGACAAGACGAAGAAGAGCATGGAATATCATAACCCAGTTTTATTAAAAGAAACCGTTGATGGTTTAAACATTGTAGAAGATGGCATTTATGTAGATGTTACTTTTGGTGGTGGTGGGCATAGTCGAGAGATTTTAAAAAGACTTGGTGCTAACGGTAAATTGTATGCGTTTGACCAGGATACAGATGCTCTTGAAAATGCTATAGATGATGAGAGATTTACATTAATACATGAAAACTTTAGGTATATAAAGCGTTTTTTAAGGTTTTATGGTGTAAAGCAGGTAGATGGTATTTTGGCAGATTTTGGTGTTTCATCTCATCAATTTGATGTTGCAGAACGTGGTTTTTCAACAAGGTTTGAGGCAGATTTAGATATGCGAATGAATCAGCAAAATGAGGTTTCTGCATATCATGTGGTTAATGAGTATGATGAAGAGCAATTAAAGCAAGTGCTTTTGCAGTATGGTGAATTAAGACAGGCTCCTGCAATGGCTAGAGAAATTGTAGAGCAAAGAAAAAATGAGCCGATAAAAACAAGTGATCAACTAAAAAAAGTATTAAAACGCTTTTTGCAACATAAAAAAGAAAATAAAGTATTAGCGCAAATTTATCAAGCTATTCGTATTGAGGTAAATCAGGAAATTGAAGCGTTAAAAGAATTTTTGCTACAAACGCCAGAGGTATTAAAGCCTAAAGGTCGTTTGAGTTTTATATCGTACCATTCTTTAGAAGATAGGTTGGTAAAACGCTTTATAAGAAATGGTTTGTTTGAGGGAGAACCAGAGCGTGATGTGTTTGGTAATTTTGAAGTGCCTCTTAAAAAAGTTGGAGGTTTAATTGTGCCAGACAAAGAAGAGATAAGAAAGAATAACAGGGCAAGAAGTGCAAAGCTTCGTGTTGCAGAAAAGTTAGAGCTTAAAGGTTAATCGCTAAAAGCTTAATGAAATGAAGAAAAGTATCTATGGCATATTAAAAGGAAGGTTTCTAGTAAGTGACGATGCGTTTAAAAACTGGAAAATGATTTTTTTTATTTCTGGTTTAGCTATAGTAATGATTGCAAGTTCGCATAGTGCAGATAAAAAAGTGCATGAAATTGCAAAATTAAATAATCAAGTTAAAGAGCTTCGTTCTGCCATGATAGATGGTAGAGGAAGGTTAATGAAACTGAAAAAGGAATCTTTTTTAGAAAATAAAATGGCAGAAAAAGGAATCGCTATTTCAGAGGTTCCGCCAAAAAAAATAAAAGTTAAATCACAAAAAGAATAGTTCAACTTTGGCAACAAGCGAAAAGAACATATTAAACCGATTGTATTTCATAGCAGGATGTATGTTCATCTTTGCTCTAGCAGTGGTGTTTAAACTTTTGAGCATTCAGTTTGTGCAAGGGGATAAGTATAAAGAGTTGGCACATAGCAGAACTATTAAAGAAGTTCCAATTCCTGCAAACCGAGGAAATGTGTATTCTGTTAACGGTAATTTGTTGGCGACATCTATTCCTAAATATGATATTAGAATTGATGCGGTTACACCTTCTGCTAAAACCTTTGAAGAAAATTTAAAACCTTTAAGTGAAGCGCTTTCCAAATATTCAGGAAGACCTGTTTCGTATTATCAAAAAGAATTACGTAAAGCAAGAGTAAATAGAAATAGATATTATTTACTAGCTAGAAATATTGGGTATTCAGATTATATTAAGTTTCGCAATTTTCCAATGTTAAAGCTTGGCGCTTTTAAAGGAGGTTTAATTGTAGAGCAAACTACAAAACGGGAGCATCCAATGGGTGGCATTGCAGAGCGTACTATTGGTTATGAGCGTACTGATGATGCTGGTAATGTTACAAGGCCAGGAATAGATGGTGCTTTTGGTGTTAAGTATTTGCGTGGTACAGATGGTTTGCGTTTAAAACAAAAAATAGGAAAAGGACAGTGGAAACCTATTGTAGATTATGATCAGGTAGAAGCTAAAGATGGTTATGATGTGTATACAACAATTGATGTAAATATTCAAGATATAGCACATCATGCACTTTTAAAACAGTTAGAATATTATGAGGCAGAACATGGTTGTGTAGTAGTAATGGAGGTAGAAACTGGTGAGATTAGAGCAATTTCTAATCTTGGTAGAACAAGTAAAGGTGGTTATTATGAAAAACTAAACTATGCTGTTGGTGAGTCTCATGAACCAGGATCTACGTTTAAAGTAATGGCTTTAATGGCTGCTTTAGAAGATAGAGTTATAGATACGTCTACGGTTGTAGATACAGGAAACGGAAGAAAACGGTTTTACGGAAGAACCATTAGTGATTCGCATCGTGGCGGATTTGGTAAAGTTTCAGCAGCAAGAGCTTTAGAGGTTTCTTCTAATATAGGTTTAGCAACTATTGTAGATGAGCATTATTCTAAAAAACCAGAAAAATTTCTTAAAACATTAAGAAAATGGAAATTAGATCAGCCATTGGGTGTTTCTATTATTGGTGAAGGTAATCCTGTGATTCCTAAGCCAGGAGATAAAATTTGGAGTAAAAATGCATTGCCATCTATGGCTTATGGGTATAATATGCAATTAACTCCTTTACAAACATTAGCTTTTTACAATGCTATTGCTAATAATGGAGAGCTAATTAAGCCAAGGTTTTTAAAAGCGGTTAAAGAGTTTGATAGAAATGTAGAAACGTTTAAAAAAGAGGTGATTGTCGATAAAATTTGTTCAGACGAAACACTTTCTAAAATAAAAGACATTCTTAAAAATATAGTAGTAAGAGGAACTGGTAAAAAGTTGTATTCTGAAACGTTTTCTATGGCAGGAAAAACAGGAACAGCTAGAACAGATTATGCAAATAATGAAGAATGGAATAAAAACCCAAAGTACATTTCTTCTTTTGCAGGGTATTTTCCAGCGGAAAAACCTAAGTATTCTTGTATTGTAGTAATACATAAGCCAAGTATAAAGGTTGGGTATTATGGAGCAGATGTAACAGGTCCTGTGTTTAAACGTATTGCTCAAAAAATATTTACAGACACACCAATTGTAGATGAAGTGGTGTCTTTAGAGGTGCAAAATCCATCTGTAGAAAAGGAATTTGAAAGTTATTACAATACAGCGCAAACCTATAAAACAATAATGCCAAGTGTGGTTGGTTTACCTGCAATGGATGCTGTTTCCTTATTAGAAAATATGGATGTAGATGTGCAGGTGAAAATTTTGGGTTCTGGTACTGTTAAAAAACAATCTATAGATAAAAATACAAAACTTAAAAATAAACAAACAATAGTTTTAGAAGCGTCGTGACAAATTTTAAAGACATATTATATAAGGTAAACATCAATGCTGTTGTTGGTAGTACAAACGTGTATATTAGAAATATTGATTTCGATTCGCGTAAAATTGCTATTAATGATGTTTTTGTTGCTGTAAAAGGTGCTGTTGTAGATGGTCATGATTATATAAAACAAGCCATTCAGCAAGGAGCAATGGCTGTGGTTTGTGAAAATTTACCGCATAATTTAAATCCTAAAGTTACCTATGTAGAAGTAGAGAATGCTACTAAAGCATTGGCTATTATGGCTTCAAATTATTATGGTTCTCCTTCAAAAAATCTAAAACTTGTTGGTGTTACAGGAACTAATGGTAAAACAACTATTGCAACTCTTTTGTATCAGCTATTTAAAAATGCTGGTTATAAAGTAGGTTTGCTTTCTACCGTAAAAATAATGGTAGATGCTAAAGAGTATAAGGCAACACACACTACGCCAGATTCTTTAACAATTAATCGTTATTTAAAAGAAATGAATGACGAAGGTGTAGAGTTTTGTTTTATGGAAGTTAGCTCGCATGGTATTCATCAAAATAGAACCGAAGCGCTTTATTTTGAAGGAGGAATTTTTACCAATCTATCGCATGATCACTTAGATTATCACAAATCATTTGCGGAGTATCGAGATGTTAAAAAAGCATTTTTTGATAGTCTTCCATCAAACGCTTTTGCACTTGTAAATACAGATGATAAAAATGGCATGGTGATGCTTCAAAATACAAAAGCAAGAAAATGTACCTATGCTTTAAAAAGCTATGCGGATTATAAAGCGCAAATTTTAGAAAACCAATTTAGCGGTTTGTTGCTTAAGGTAGAAGATGCAGAAGTTTGGACCAAACTTATCGGAAAATTTAACGCCTACAATGTATTAGCAATTTATGCTACTGCAGAATTACTAGGTCTTGAAAAAGTAGAAATACTTAGGTTAATAAGCGAACTAGAAAGTGTTAGTGGTCGTTTTCAATATTTAATTTCAGACGATAAAATTACTGCAATAGTAGATTATGCACATACACCAGATGCCTTGCAAAATGTCTTGGAAACTATAAATAGCATACGTACTAAAAACGAACAACTAATAACCGTTGTTGGTTGTGGTGGTGATAGAGATAAAACCAAAAGACCAAAAATGGGGAACATTGCTTCTTCTTTAAGTACTAAAGTGATTTTTACTAGTGATAATCCTAGAAGTGAAGTGCCAGAAACAATTATTGAAGAAATTGAAAAAGGAGTAGATCCTTTAAATTATAAAAAAGTACTCGCAATTGTAGATAGAAAACAGGCTATTAAAACAGCGTGTCAACTTGCAAATGCAAATGATATCATATTAATAGCAGGAAAAGGGCATGAAGCTTATCAGGAAATTAATGGCAAGCGCCATGATTTTGATGATTATAAAATAGTGCAGGAGCTTTTAAAACAATTGCAAAAATAAAAAGATAAAATAAGAGAAGAATGTTGTGCTGAGCTTGTTGAAGCATGACAAAAATAAACAATAAAGAATGCTGTATTACTTATTTGAATATTTAGAAAAACAATACCAATTTCCGGGAGCATCACTCTTTGGGTTTATCACCTTTAGAGCTGCTGTTGCCATTATAATATCTTTGTTGTTTTCTACAATATTTGGTAAACGTATTATTCGTTTTTTACAAAAACAACAAGTAGGTGAAACTATTAGAGATTTAGGTTTAGAAGGTCAGGCAGAAAAATCAGGTACACCAACAATGGGAGGAATTATTATTATTCTTGCTACATTAATTCCTGTGCTATTGCTGGCAAAATTAGAGAATACTTACATTATTTTATTAATAGTAACTACTTTATGGATGGGAGCTATTGGTTTTATAGATGATTATATTAAAAAGTTTAAAAACGATAAAGAAGGTTTAAAAGGAAGGTTTAAAATATTAGGGCAAGTAGGTTTAGGTGTTATTGTAGGTGCTACATTATACTTTAATCCTAATGTAACTATAAAAGAAAAGCTTCCAGTAGCACAGCAACAAGAAATTTTAGCTGAAAATCCGAATGCTTTACCTAGTAAGTTTTTTGCAGCAGAAGAGCAGTCTACCAAAACTACAATTCCTTTTGTAAAAGGAAACGAGTTTGATTATGCAGATTTAATTACCTGGATTAATCCAGCTTGGGCAAAATATGCATGGATTATTTTTATTCTAGCATCTATATTTATTATTACTGCAGTTTCTAATGGAGCAAATCTTACAGATGGAATAGATGGTCTTGCAGCAGGAACTTCGGCCATTATAGTATTAACGCTAGGTATTTTTGCTTTTGTTTCTGGGCACATTGTGTTTTCAGATTATTTAAACATTATGTACATACCAAGAATAGAAGAAATTACTATTTATATAGCTGCTTTTGTGGGTGCACTCATAGGGTTTCTGTGGTACAATACATATCCTGCGCAAGTTTTTATGGGAGATACAGGAAGTTTAACCATAGGCGGAATTATTGCTGTGATTGCAATTGCAGTTAGAAAAGAATGGTTGATTCCTGTTTTATGCGGAATCTTCTTAGCAGAAAATTTATCTGTAGTAATGCAGGTAAGTTGGTTTAAATATACCAAGAAAAAATATGGCGAAGGCCGACGCATTTTTAAAATGTCGCCTTTGCATCATCACTATCAAAAATCAGGATATCACGAAAGTAAAATTGTAACCAGATTCTGGATTGTTGGAATTTTATTGGCAATACTTTCTATAGTAACCTTGAAAATTAGATAAATAATTTGTCATTCCTACTGTTGTGGGAGTAGATAGGAGTAAAAATGAAAAAGAAACGATTAGTCATATTAGGAGGAGGAGAAAGCGGTGTGGGTACAGCGCTTTTAGCAAAGGCTAAAGGATATGAAGTTTTTGTTTCAGATAAAGGAATAATAAAAGAAAAATATAAAAAAGTTCTTATACATAATGAGATTGAATGGGAGGAGCAGAAGCATACAGAATCTAAAATTCTTAATGCTTATGTAGTAATGAAAAGCCCAGGAATTCCCGAAAAAGTAGCTTTAGTACAACAGCTAATTAATAAAGAGATTCCTGTTATTTCAGAAATAGAATTTGCTTCAAAATATACCAAAGCAACTATAGTTGGTATTACGGGAAGCAATGGTAAAACTACAACAGCTACGCTAACAAACCATATTTTAAAACAAGAGTTAAACGTTGGTTTAGCTGGTAATATTGGAGACAGTTTTGCAAAACAAGTTTTAGAAAAAGATTATAAAAACTATGTTTTAGAAATAAGTAGTTTTCAGTTAGATGGTATTGTAGATTTTAAACCTCAAATAGCTGTAATAACTAATATTACTCCAGATCATTTAGATAGATATAATTATCAATTTGAAAACTATATCGCTTCTAAATTTAGTATTGCTAAAAATCAAACCAAAGAGGATTATTTGATTTATGATGCAGATGATGAAGTAATTACTAATTGGTTAAAAGCACATCCAGTTCAATCTAAATTATTACCGTTTTCATTAGTGAAAACTATAAAAAATGGTGCGTATTTAGAACAAGAAAATATAATAATAACAATAGATAACAACCAAATAATTATGCCAACAAGCAAACTAGCATTAGAAGGTAAACACAATTTAAAAAATGCAATGGCTGCATCTACTGTGGCGCATTTATTAAAAATAAGAAAACAAACGATACGTGAAAGTCTAGAAAACTTTCAGGGAGTAGAGCATCGTTTAGAGCACGTGTTAAAAATTAACAAAGTACAATACATAAACGATTCTAAAGCAACTAATGTAAATGCAACCTATTATGCATTAGAAAGTATGGATGCGCCAACAATCTGGATTGTTGGTGGTGTAGATAAAGGAAATAATTATGAAGAACTTTTTCCTTTTGTTAATGAAAAAGTAAAAGCAATTATTTGTCTTGGTGTAGATAATGAAAAACTAATGCGCACCTTTGGTGGTATGGTAGATGTTATTGTTGAAACACAATATATGAATGAGGCTATTAAAATAGCATATAAAGTTGCAGAGTCTGGAGATAATGTGTTGTTGTCACCTGCTTGTGCAAGTTTTGATTTGTTTGAAAATTATGAAGACAGAGGAAGACAGTTTAAAGAAGCTGTAAGAAATCTATAAATAATTTTAAAAAAAAACGTCGATATAAAGTAGGAGTAATTAATTAAAAAGTCATTCTAGATTACTTAAAAGTAAAAAATGCAAGAACTATTTAAAAATATAAAAGGAGATCGGTTAATTTGGGCAATAGCAGCGCTGTTGGCTATTTTTTCGTTCTTACCTGTGTATAGTGCAGCAAGCAATTTAGCTTATGTTGGTGGTACAGGTAATACCTTTTCGTTTTTTATAAAACATTTCATGCATCTGTTTTTAGGTTTTGTAATTATGTTTGGAATTCATAAAATTCCGTATAGATATTTTAGAGGTTTGTCTATGATTATGATTCCTGTAGTATTGGTTTTATTGGTTGTAACCATGCTGCAAGGAACCACTATTGAAGGCGCTAATGCAAGTAGATGGATTCAAATTCCAATAGTTAATATGTCTTTTCAAACGTCTACACTCGCAGCTGTGGTACTTATGGTGTATGTAGCTAGGTATATGTCTAAAATACATGAAAAAGAATTTACTTTTGTAGAAACTATTTTGCCGCTTTGGGTACCTGTTTTTTTAGTGTTAATACTTATACTTCCTGCTAATTTTTCAACAGCAGCAATTATGTTTGTTATGGCTGTAATGTTGGTGTTTTTAGGAGGGTATCCAATACGCTACTTAGCAGTAATTATTGGTTCAGGAATATTAGCTCTAGTACTTTTTGTTTTGGTAGCAAAAGCATTTCCAGAAGCTATGCCTAACAGGGTAGATACCTGGATGAGTAGAATAGAAAGTTTCTCTAATGGTGAAGATACAGAGGCAGATTACCAAATAGAAAAAGCGAAAATTGCAATTGCTTCAGGTGGTGTTCAAGGTGTAGGTCCGGGTAAAAGTATTCAGAAAAACTTTTTGCCACAATCCTCTTCCGATTTTATTTTTGCAATTATAATAGAAGAGTACGGTTTAATTGGTGGTTTTTTACTAATGATATTATATATGTGGCTGCTTTTTAGAATCCTTATTGTGGCCCAGAAATCAGATACCGTTTTTGGTAAGCTTTTAGTGCTTGGTGTTGGTTTGCCAATTGTTTTTCAAGCATTAATTAATATGGCTGTAGCTGTTGAGTTGTTTCCTGTAACAGGGCAAACCTTACCATTGGTTAGTAGTGGTGGTACTTCTATTTGGATGACCTGCCTTGCTATTGGTATTGTGTTGAGTGTAAGTGCAAAAAGAGAAGAAGATAAAAACAAAGAGAGTCAAGAAAATAAAGAAGATAATCCGTTAGAAATTCTTTCGGAAGCAATATAAATTAAAAAAAATAAATAAAATGGCACGCTGAGCTTGTCTAAGTGCTGCAGAAAATAAAAGTGAATACTAAGAAAAAAACATATAGAATTATCCTTTCAGGAGGAGGAACAGGAGGGCATATTTATCCTGCAATTGCAATTGCAAATGAATTAAAGTCGCGTTTTTCTGATGCTGAGTTTTTGTTTGTTGGTGCAAAAGATAGAATGGAAATGGAAAAAGTGCCGCAAGCTGGTTATGCTATAAAAGGACTTTGGATTTCTGGTATTCAGCGTAAACTAACATTAAAAAATGTAATGTTTCCATTCAAGCTAATAAGTAGTTTGTATCACGCTAAAAAAATTATAAAACAATTTAAACCAGATATAGCTATTGGTACAGGAGGATTTGCAAGCGGACCTTTATTGCAAATGGCAACAGCAAAAGGTGTTCCTGCTTTAATACAAGAGCAAAATTCTTTTCCAGGTATTACCAATAAATTATTAGCAAAAAAAGTACAGCGAATTTGTGTTGCTTATGATGGTTTAGAGCGTTTTTTTCCAAAAACAAAAATGATTAAAACAGGAAACCCTGTTCGTCAAGACTTGTTAGATATAGACTCTAAAGTAGCCGAAGCAAAAAAATATTTCAACTTAATTGAAGGTAAAAAAACACTTTTGGTTATTGGAGGTAGTTTAGGAGCAAGACGTATTAATGAGTTGATAAAAGAAGAGTTAGATTATTTTAATACGTTAAATATACAAGTGATTTGGCAATGTGGAAAATTGTATTATAAAACATATAAAATTGAAGGAAACGAAAAACATGTACAGCTTCATGAATTTATAAATAATATGGATTTAGCTTATGCAGCAGCAGATGTAATTATTTCACGTGCAGGAGCAAGTTCTGTAAGTGAGCTTTGTATTGTTGGTAAGCCTGTAATTTTTATTCCATCACCAAATGTAGCAGAAGATCATCAAACAAAAAATGCCATGGCAATTGTTAATGAAAATGCAGCTATGTTAATTAAAGAAAGTGATCTGGTTGTAGATTTTGAAAACAAATTTACACAACTAATAGCTTCTCCAGAAAAACAAAAAGAATTAGGAGAAAATATTAAGAAACTAGCATTAGTGAATGCAACAAAAGAAATTGCAGACGAGGTTGAAAAACTTTTAAATAAATAATTAAATTAAACGGAGTTGGTATTCCTGCGTAAGCAGGAAATCACTCGTAAAAAAAATAGATTCCTGCCTTTGTAGGAATGACAAAATGAATTTAAAAAATATACATAACATCTATTTTGTTGGCATTGGTGGCATTGGCATGAGTGCGCTTGCGCGTTATTTTAAAGCTAGTGGTAAAAATGTAGCTGGTTATGATAAAACCCAAACTGCAGTTACAGACAGTTTGGTAGATTTAGGTGTAAAAATACATTTTGAAGATTCTATATCACAAGTTGATGATGCTTTTTTAAACTATGATACCACTTTGGTAGTGTATACTCCAGCGGTTCCTAAAGACCATAAAGAGCTTGCTTATTTTAAAAACGATAAAAACTTTACTGTTTTAAAACGATCTGAAATTTTAGGGCTAATTACTAAAAACACTTTTTGTTTGGCAGTAGCAGGTACGCATGGTAAAACAACAACAACAAGTATTTTAGGTCATTTGTTGTACCAATGTAATGTAGAGTTAACTGCTTTTTTAGGAGGAATAAGTGAAAATTATAATTCTAATTTAATACTAAACGGAAACAAAGTTTCTGTAGTTGAAGCAGATGAGTTTGATAGATCATTCTTAACATTGTCACCAGATTTGGCATGCATAACTTCTATGGATGCAGATCACTTAGATATTTATGGCGATGCTTCCGAATTGATAAAATCATTTAAAGATTTTACAGAAAAAATAAAACCAAGCGGAAAACTCTTTGTTAAAAACGGTTTGCCTTTACAAGGAATTACCTACGGAATTGAAGATGATGCAGATTATTCTATACAAAATATAAAAATTCAAAATGGTGTTTATGTGTTTGATGTAAAAATGCCAAATGCAACACTAGAAAAAGTTCAATTTAACCTACCTGGTAGACATAACTTGTCGAATGCATTAATAGCCTTGGCGATGGCTGCAGAATATGGTTGCCCTCACCAGCAGCTCGCCAAAGCATTAGCATCTTACAAAGGCGTTAAACGAAGGTTTACCTATCAAATTAAAACCGAAGAATTGGTTTTTATAGATGACTATGCACATCATCCAGAAGAAATAAATGCAGTGCATCAAGCAGTTCGTGAAATGTATCCAAACAAGAGAGTATTGGCAATATTTCAACCTCATTTGTTTTCAAGAACAAAAGATTTTGTAGATGATTTTGCTACAAGTTTAGCACAGTTTGATGAAGTGATGTTGTTAGATATTTATCCAGCAAGAGAATTGCCAATTGAAGGAGTTACTTCTAACTGGTTATTGCAAAAAATACAAAACAAAAACAAACAACTTGTTGCTAAAAATGAGTTGGTTACAAAAATAAAAGACAGTAAAGCACAAATAATTTTAACTATTGGTGCAGGAGATATAGGAGCCGAAGTAGAACATATTAAAAAAGGATTAAGCGTTGCGAGTTAATTGGAACTATATAAAAATGGTTGTACTGCTAGTGTTAGTAGTGTTTCTGTATGCTTTTTCAACAACAAAAAATAAGGTTAGAAAAGTATCTCAGCCACAGGTGCAATTTCTTGGTGATAATAACCTGTTTATAACGCAGGCCAATGTTAGTAAGTTGTTAATACAAAATCAAGAAACTGTTACAAATGCATCTAAAGAAATTTTAGATTTGAATAAATTAGAATCTGTCCTAAATTCTAATCCAATGATAAAGTCTGCGCAAGTGTATCTTTCTGTAAATGGTGAACTTAAAGCAGAAGTGAAGCAAAAAAAACCTATAGCAAGAGTAAGTGCTAATACGTCCTATTATATAGATGATCAAGGCAGTTATATGCCACTATCTAAAAATCATGCCGCAAGAGTACCTTTGGTAACCGGTTTTGTGAAAAAAGAAGCGCTTGCAAATGTGTTTAAAATTGCAGAAAAAATAAATAAAGATGCTTTTTTAAATAAATATGTGATAGAGATTCATCAAAATGAAGATAATAGTATTTATTTAAAGTTAAGACAAGCTACCTTTGTAGTGCATTTAGGTAAATTAAATCAACTAGATAAAAAGATAAATAACCTTAAGGCATTTTATCAACAAGCATTAAAAGAAAAGACACTTAATAATTACAGTAAAGTTAATTTACAGTTTGATAACCAAGTAGTGTGCACCAAAACGTAAACTATGGAAAATAATATAGCAGTAGGACTTGACATTGGAACCACAAAAATTGTGGCTATGATTGGTCGAAAAAATGAATATGGAAAGGTAGAGATTTTAGGTATAGGTAAATCTAAAAGCCTTGGTGTACATCGTGGTGTAGTAAATAATATTACACAAACTATTCAGTCTATTCAATTGGCAGTACAAGAAGCAGAAACTGCTGCTGCAACAAAAATAGAAGGAGTAACTGTTGGTATTGCAGGACAACATATAAGAAGCTTGCAACATAGTGATTATATAACAAGAGCAAATTCAGATCAGGTTATAGATGAAGAGGATATAGATAGACTAATTAATCAAGTGCATAAGTTGGTAATGCTTCCAGGTGAAGAAATTATACATGTACTACCTCAAGAATATAAAGTAGATGGTCAAGCCGAAATAAAAGAGCCAGTAGGTATGTATGGCGGAAGATTAGAAGCTAATTTTCATGTAGTAGTTGGTCAAGTTTCTTCTATTAGAAATGTAGGTAGATGTATACAAAGTGCAGGACTAAAATTAGAAGGCGTAACACTAGAACCTTTAGCATCTTCTAACGCTGTATTAAGTCAAGAAGAAAAAGAAGCTGGAGTTGCACTTATTGATATAGGAGGAGGAACAACAGACTTAGCTATTTTTAGAGATGGCATTATTCGTCATACTGCTGTAATTCCTTTTGGAGGTAATGTGATAACAGAAGATATAAAAGAAGGTTGTTCTATTATAGAAAAGCAAGCAGAGCTTTTAAAAATAAAATTTGGATCTGCCTGGCCAGGAGAAAATAAAGACAATGAAATTGTTTCAATACCAGGATTAAGAGGTAGAGAGCCAAAAGAAATTACATTAAAAAATCTCTCTAAAATAATACATGCTAGAGTCGTTGAAATTATTGAGCAAGTATATGTAGAGATTAAAAATTATGGTCACGAAGAACAAAAAAAGAAACTTATTGCAGGAATAGTTTTAACAGGAGGAGGCTCACAATTAAAACATTTAAAGCAATTGGTAGAGTTTATAACAGGAATGGATACTAGAATAGGATTTCCTAATGAGCATCTTGCAGGTAATAGTGATGATGAGATTACAAGTCCGTTGTTTGCTACAGCTGTAGGATTGGTTATGGATGGCTTAAAAAGAAACGAAAGAAAAAAAGCCGAATCTATTGCAGAAGAAATTGAAAATATTGAAGGAGAAGAAGAAAATGAAAACAAAGATGAAAAAGAAGTAATAGAAAAACAACCAATAAAAGAAAGACGTTCGTTTTTAGACAAATTAGGAGAGCGTTTAAAAGATTTTTTAGATAACATAGAGTAAAGTAATAAGTAAGAAAATAAAACCGAAATTCATGAGCAGCAACAAAGAATTCGAAACCAACATAGCATTTGATTTACCAAAAAATCAATCCAATGTAATTAAAGTTATAGGAGTAGGTGGTGGAGGTAGCAACGCTATCAACCACATGTTTCAACAAGGCATTAAAGGAGTAGACTTCGTAATCTGTAATACAGATGCGCAAGCACTTCAAAACAGCGGTGTACCAAACAAAATTCAATTAGGTCTTAACCTTACTGAAGGGTTAGGTGCAGGTGCAAATCCAGATGTAGGAGAACAATCTGCAATTGAAAGTTTTGAAGATCTACAACGCATGCTAGATACCAATACTAAAATGATTTTCATTACCGCAGGAATGGGAGGAGGAACTGGTACTGGTGCAGCGCCTATTATTGCTAAAATGGCTAAAGATTTAGACATTTTAACAGTAGGTATTGTTACAATGCCTTTTCAGTTTGAAGGAAAAATGCGTAATGAACAAGCTCAAGAAGGTATTGAAAAATTAAGAAACGTAGTAGACTCTTTAATTGTAATAAACAATAATAAACTTCGTGATGTATATGGTAATCTGGGCTTTAAAGCTGGGTTCTCTAAAGCAGATGAAGTGCTATCTACTGCTGCTCGTGGTATAGCAGAAGTTATAACTCACCACTACACACAAAATATTGATTTACGTGATGCTAAAACCGTTTTAAGTAGCAGCGGAACAGCTATTATGGGTTCTGCTAGTTCTTCTGGTCAAAATCGTGCGCATGAAGCAATACGTAAAGCTTTAGATTCGCCTTTACTTAATGATAATAAAATTATTGGAGCTAAAAACGTATTGTTGCTAATTGTTTCAGGAGCTCAAGAAATTACTATTGATGAAATAGGAGAAATCAATGATCATATTCAAAACGAAGCAGGTCATGGTGCAAATATTATTATGGGTGTTGGTGAAGATGAGTCTTTAGATGAGTCTATTGCTGTAACTATTATAGCTACGGGTTTTGATATCGAGCAGCAAGATGAAATCTCGAATACCGAAACTAAAAAAGTAATTCATACGCTTGAAGAAGAAAAAAACTTAGAAAAAGAAATTCCTAATAAAGGAAATAATCCAGTAATACTAAAACCTAATATTGAGTTAGAGAAAAAAGTAGCGCCTCCAATTGTGAAGCATACTTTAGATTTAAACGACTTAGAAGACGTTTATGAAACTCCTAAAAAGGAAGTGTCAAAACCGGAAAATTTAATTCCAACTACAGAAAAAATTAAAAATATTCATGTAGTACATGATGAAGTAGTTGTACCTAAAGTTACAGAAGAGAAAGGTATTACAGAAACTCAATTTAAAGAAGATACTTTTGAAGATACCTTACAAGAAGATGATTTTGTAATAACAAATGCAACACCAGAAGCTGAAACAATTACAGACTTTGAAGAAGAGAAACAGATAACATTAACTTTTGATATGCCCTTAAGTGCGCCTGTAACTCCTGCTGTGCCAGAAATTGAAGATACTAAAGAAGAAGTAATTGAGGAAGATAACAAAGTTGTTCATAATTTAAATAATGAAGAAATTAAAAATGTTCCTGTAAATGATTATGTAGAGCTTGTATCTGTTACAGAAACAAATAAAGATGGAGAAATACGTTATGCTTTAGATGATTATTTAGATTTTGAATCTACTGATGAGTCTAAGAAAAAAGAACCACAAGTAGAAATAGTAGATAAAGAACTAGACCAAGAAGTTTTTTTTGAAAAGAAAGAAGTAACAAAGGTTGTGGTAAAAGAAGAGGTAGAAGAAATTGACCCAATGAATAGTCCAATTTCAGATGCGCTAAAAGACAGAGCAGAAGAACGCAGACGTAAAATGAAAGACTTTAACTATAAATTCAATAATTCAAAAATTGACGATATAGAAAAAGTGCCAGCATACAAACGTCAAGGAGTAGACTTACATGATGCACAACATTCATCAGAAAAAACAAGTATGTCTAGTACAAGTTTGAGTATAGATGATAATGATGATATGTTACTAAGAAGTAATAATTCATTCTTACATGATAATGTAGATTAATGAAACTTTATTTTAAAAAAGCAGATGATTAAAAACGGAGTAGCTTAATTAATTCCGTTTTTATAACGCAATCTCATAAAATAAAAGTGATTAATAGCAACTAACCCGAAAAAATCTTTTAAAGAATTTTCGGGTTTTTTAGTTTAATCCTTTAGCTTCCTACACGCAACTGCGCACTTTTTTATACCTTTGCAATTCAAAATTTAAAATAGGTTATGAGCTTACAACAAGATATAATGACAGCTATGAAAGCTGCAATGAAATCTAAAGATCAAACAGCATTAGCTGCTTTAAGAGCAGTAAAATCTGAAATACTTTTAGCACAAACAGAAAGTGGATCTAAAGAAGAAATAACAGAAGATCAAGAAATAAAAATCTTATCTAAACTAGTAAAACAGCGTAAGGATAGTGCTGCTATTTTTACAGAACAAAATAGAGCAGATTTAGCAGAATCAGAATTAGCACAAGCAGAAGTTATTAGCCAATTCTTACCAGCACAATTAAGCGAAGCAGAAATTGAAAAGGTAGTTGTAGAAACCATTGCAGCAACAGGAGCAGCAGGAATGAAAGATATGGGGAAAGTTATGGGAATGGTTAACCAAAAACTTGCAGGTCAAGCAGATGGTAAAACAATTTCTACTATTGTTAAGGCTAAATTGTCTTAAAAAATGGCATTGCGAGGAGTAAAACGACAAAGCAATATGTTTAGTAGAATGCTAAGGTTAATTATTAACTGCAATTAAATAAATTTGATTCCTGCTTTCACAGGAATTATGGCCTCGTAGTTCAACTGGATAGAATATCAGATTTCGGCTCTGAGGGTTGGAGGTTCGAACCCTCTCGAGGTCACGAATAAACAAAAACCGCAAACTTATAAATTCAAGTACCCTTGATTTAAAGTTTGCGGTTTTTGTTTTCAAAGCGGAGCTTTAGAGTAAAAACAAGCAAAGAGCAGTTTACACTTTGTCTTATATCGAATCCAGATCAATACAACTTATTTTTATCTAAGCTGCTTAACATCAAATAATTTTGTACATTTAAGTTCTCCCAAAGGCATCAGCATTAATTTTGTTGATACTGAATAAAACAACAAAATAGCAGGATGGTATATGTATACTGTCATAGATTATTATTGATTTTTTTTAGCAAAAACAGAAAAAAAATTGTTGTAAATTATTACTCCGTTTCTTGTAATTAAACTTTCCTGTTTTTTAATTAAATCAATAGTCATTATTCTAAAAACTATAGTGATTAATTATGAGTGCTGTTTCCTGTAAAATAAAACATGAATACTTTAATTATAGACTAGATAAGAGTGTTTATCTAACTTTAAGAAAAGTAACAAAACAATTAATAAATCTATATGATATTATTAATACAAGCCAAATAACCTTATCTAAACCATTTATTAAAGGAGATGTAAATGAGTCTTTTCATGAATCAAAAAAGGTGACTCTGCAAAATGGGGAGCATGCAATAGTCCTTACTTACAAAGCGCCTTTAAAGCTACTTGCATTATCAAAATATCAATTTGATTTGGTTGATGTACAACATGAAATGTCTAAGAAAATTTTAAGCTTACCTGCTCTAAGCTCTGCGCATATTCGTGTTATTACCGAAAATGAAATCCAAAAAAAAATAGCACCAATATATATTTATCTATAAGATGTCAAACTAATAATATACAAGAGAATGACAGCAAAATATAAAATACCAGGAGTTTATGTAGAAGAAGTAAAGGCTTTTCATAATTCTATACTTCCTGTACCAACAGCTATTCCTGCATTTGTTGGTTACACTCCTCAGGCTTCCTTTGAAGGAAAATCGTATTATAATGTACCTAAAAAAATTACATCCTTTGCCGATTTTAAAGCAATATTTTGTTATCCTGATGCACCAGAACCAGCAACTCCAATAAAACAATATAATCCAGAATATTATCTAGTAAAGCAAAAACATAAACCAAATAAAGGTAGCTACATAACAATTGCTGGTGAGTTCTATGCTATAGTGCCAGATCCTAATACTATATATTATATGTATAATAGCATCCAGTTGTTTTACGAAAATGGAGGAGGAGATGCTTATATTGTTTCTGTTGGAACCTATGGTTCACCTTCAAAAAAACCAATGCATCCAGAGGAGAAAATTGTAAATGCTAATGTAAAATTAGACGACTTACAAAACGGCATTGCTTTGTTAAAAAAAGAACAGGAGCCAACCATGTATATCTGTCCAGAAGCTACTTTACTTTCTGTAGCAAATAATGGAACACTTATGCAGTCTATGTTATTTCAAAATTCAGAAATGCAAACAGCAATTAGTGTTTTTGATATTATTGGAGGAGACAAACCAGATCCTATTCTTTTTACTGAAGATATTGAAGTTTTTAGAAACAATACTGGTGCAAAAGGATTAAGCTTTGGTTGTGCGTATTATCCTTTTATAGCAACCGCCACAATGCTACAGCAGGATATTGATTTTACCAATTTATTTGGTGGAGACATTACATGTTTAGAAGCATTGTTAAATTCGCCATCAGCTCCAAATGAAATTGCAGCAGAAATTTTAAAAACAATTCAGAATATTAACGAATCAGACTTAACTATTGCGCAACTTAACACAGCATTATTAGCTGCAAGTAATACCTATGCCGCAATTATAAAAAAGGTGTTAGCAGCGGTGAATATGCTTCCGCCAAGTGGAGCAATAGCTGGCGTTATTACAACAACAGATAATCAAGTAGGTGTATGGAAAGCACCAGCAAATACATCTATAGTTGGTGCTGTTTCCTTGCCTATTAATCTTACAAGTGCTAATCAGGAATATTTAAATGTAGATGCGGTTTCGGGTAAATCTATTAATGCGATTCGATTATTTAACGGATTAGGAATTTTAATTTGGGGAGCAAGAACATTAGATGGTAACAGTAATGAATGGAGGTATATACCAGTTCGTAGAACACTTATTTTTTTAGAACAGTCTTGTACACTTGCTACAAAAGCTTTTGTTTTTGAACCCAATAATAGCAGTACTTGGCTAGTTGTAAAAGAAATGATAAGTAATTTTCTATATTCTATATGGAGGCAAGGTGGCTTACAAGGTGCAAAACCGGAAGATGCTTTTTTTGTAAGATGTGGTTTAAATGAAACCATGACTAATCACGATATTTTAAATCATATTATGATTGTAAATGTTGGAGTGTCTGTGGTACGTCCTGCTGAATTTATTATTTTTTCATTTCAACAGAAAATGGCACAAAGTAGTTAAGCATTAATAGTATAGGTGTAAAAAAGGGAGTGCCTATCTAGATGGTTTGTTTACATTGTGCTATAAACGTATACAGTACAGAATAAGTATTCTTTAATAGATGCAGTTTTGTTTTCTAAGCTATTATTTTCTTGTAGATGTAAACCATTACACGTACATTGGGAGTATTAATTTTTTAGATAAAATTAATTAAAGCCTACTTGTACTTTATGACCAACTTTTTATTTCTACTACAAACAAGCACTGAAAATCCTGCGTCTATAAAAATATTTACCGTTTTTTTTATTGTATTTGGCGTTTTAGTAATTGGTAGAGGCTTATTTAAATTTGTAGAAGGTTTTTATGTAGATTTTATTGCTAAAAAGCCTTTGTTTAGGCATTTGTATTTGTTTACTAATGACCTGAATTCAAATCAAAAAAGAATATTAGAAAAGCAATTTAATTTTTATACGCGCTTAGATAGTAAGCAACAAAAGTATTTTAGGCATCGTGTCTATAAATTTATATCTCATGTAGAATTTACCGGAAAGGAAGGTCTAGAAATAAATGATGAAAAGAAAACACTAGTAGCAGCAACTGCTATAATGCTTACTTTTGGGTATCGTGATTATGCCATTAACTTGGTAGACAAAATATTAATTTATCCCACTGTTTTTTATTCTAATCTAGATAAAAACTATCATAAAGGGCATTTTAATCCAGGATACAGAGCTGTAATATTATCCTGGGAAGATTTTGTACATGGACACAAAATAAAAGACGATAACTTAAATCTTGGCATTCATGAATTTGTACATGCACTACATTTAAGCTATCTAAGCTCTAAAAATAATAATGATATTAGTGCACATATTTTTACTAGTAGTTTAGAAGCGTTACATGCCTATATACAATCAAAAGTAAATCTTAGATTAAAGATGGAAAATTCAAAGTATTTTAGAAGCTATGCTTTTAAAAATGATTTTGAATTTACAGCAGTAATCATCGAGAATTTTATTGAAACTCCAAATGAATTTAAAGCCCAATTTCCTAATGTTTATAGGCATGTAAAGCAAATGCTGAACTTTAATTTTACTGGCTATTAAGAATTAGCAAGTTTCTTTAAATTAGCAATAGTAGCAGTTTGGTTTTCGCTTTTAAAAACATGACTTCCTGCAACAAAAACATCTGCACCAGCTTTTACTAGTTTTTCTATGTTTTTGTCTGTTACACCTCCATCAATTTCAATTCTGGTATCTAAACCTTGGTCGTCAATCATTTTTCTGAGTTTCTTAACTCTGGCGTAGGTCATTTCTTCAAATTTCTGGCCACCAAACCCTGGGTTTATAGACATTAATAAAACCATATAGCATTTAGGTAAAATGTCTTCTAGAACCGAAACAGGAGTAGTTAAGTTTAAAACCACACCAGCTTTACAACCAGCATCTTCAATTTGTGTAAGCGTTCTATGTAAATGCACTGTAGATTCATGATGCACGGTAATAATATCTGCACCTACTTTAGCAAATTCTTCAATATAACGCTCTGGTTTTTCAATCATTAAATGCACGTCTAAAGGTTTTGTTGCATGTTTTTTAATAGCTGCAATTACAGGCATTCCGTAAGATATGTTAGGTACAAAATGACCATCCATTACGTCAATATGAAACCAATCGGCATCACTATTATTAACCATTTCTGTATCGCGTTGTAAGTTGCCAAAATCTGCGGCAAGCATTGAAGGTGCTATTAATTTAGTAGCCATTTTTAATTGTTTTTGTGTTGTTTGCGCAAAGCTAGTGTTTTTTATTATTTAGGGCTTAATAGCTCTTCAATAATTTGCGAAAATAAGGAGCTGTTTTCTATTTCATTGTGTTCTAAATTAGCAACGTAAGTTTGTAAACCATAAAGCGCATCTATATGATCTATAACCGCATAACCAGTATCAAAGCCTTTAAAGCTTAGGGCAGAAATAGGTTTGTTTAAAAGTTCTACAATGTTAGAGTGCCTAGAGTCTTTTTTTATTTTTTCAAAAAGCATATCTAAAAGAATAGCTTCGCCTTCTAAAATTTGAAAAAATGTATCCTTTTTTTTAACTAAAACACCTGTAATGTTTTTGCTATTATTGTTGGTTTGTGTTTGGTTAAATAATATTTCAAAATCCATTATTTTTAGTGTGGATTTGATCTTGCTTTTATACGATATAGTTTTTAACATGTTTCAATGTAATACTATTTTTTAAAACATTCATCAAGTAGTAGAAAAGGGTATAAATGAATGAACCCAGAGTAATCAGCTCTGGGTTCTTTCATCAATCAAAAAACGAACAGTTATGAAATACTCAATCTCTTAAGTATAAACTGTTTGTTACTGTAATTTAGTTGTAATTATAATAAACTACTATCCTAAATAAGTTTTTAATATTTTACTTCTAGACGTATGTTTTAATCTACGTATTGCTTTTTCTTTAATTTGTCTTACACGCTCACGAGTTAAATCAAAGGTTTCTCCAATTTCTTCTAAAGTCATAGGGTGTTGGTTTCCTAAACCAAAGTATAATCTAATAACGTCTGCTTCACGAGGTGTTAGTGTTTCTAAGGCACGTTCAATCTCTGTACGTAAAGACTCGTGTAATAAATCTTTATCAGGATTTGGTGACTCACCAGAGTTTAATACATCATATAAGTTAGAATCTTCACCTTCTACTAAAGGCGCATCCATACTTACGTGACGACCAGAATTTTTCATAGACTCCTTAACATCGTTAATAGTCATGTCTAATTCTTTTGCAATTTCCTCTGCACTTGGTGGTCTTTCATGTGCTTGTTCTAAAAAGGCAAACGTTTTATTAATTTTGTTAATAGAACCAATTTTGTTTAAAGGTAAACGTACAATTCTAGATTGTTCTGCTAATGCCTGTAAAATAGATTGTCTAATCCACCAAACAGCATAAGATATAAATTTAAAACCACGAGTTTCATCAAAACGCTGTGCTGCTTTAATAAGACCTAAATTTCCTTCATTAATTAAATCTGGTAATGTTAAACCTTGGTTTTGGTATTGCTTAGCTACAGATACAACGAAACGTAAATTAGCCTTTGTCAATTTCTCTAAAGCAACTTGATCACCTGCTTTAATACGTTGTGCTAATTCTACTTCTTCGTCTGCTGTAATTAAGTCAACTTTACCAATTTCTTGTAAATATTTGTCTAATGAAGCGGTTTCTCTATTGGTAACCTGCTTGGTAATTTTAAGTTGTCTCATCTAATGTTCTCGTGTAAAATTTGTGTGAATAAAACGTTCTATATAGTTATACGTAGAAAGAGAAGAAAATGTTACAAAAAACTTTACTTTATTTTTTTTGCGTTACTTTTTGCATGTATCTGCTAAGTTATAGCATTAGAATAAAGTAGTGTACAAAACCTTATAAGTAGCAAAAAGTCAGGCTCTCACTACTCGCTCTCTTTGAGGAGCTCAAACATGTCGTTCCATCCTTAACGCGCTTACTCGGTTGGCTTACTCAAAATGTAAACACAGGCGTTTTAATAGCTAAAGCCTAACTAATAACATTTTTTTTAAATTAGATATTGGTTCTAATATGGCCATCGCCAAATACATAATATTTGTTTGTCACCAATTGTTTTAAACCTAATGGTCCACGATGGTGTAATTTATCGGTACTTATGGCTAATTCTGCACCAACTCCCATTTGTCCACCATCTGTAAATCTGGTAGAGGCATTGTGGTATACAGCAGCACTATCTACCTGTTGCATAAATTTTTCTGCTTGCTTGGTGTCTTCCGTTAAAATAGCTGCCGAATGACCTCCAGAGTATGTATTAATCATATTTATAGCAATATCTTCATTAGCAACTTCGGCAATTAATAGTTTCATTGCTAAAAACTCTTCATACCAAATATCTTCAGTTTCCATTTTATTTTCATCAGGAAGAATGTTGCTTATTTTTTCATCTACCACTAAATCAACATGTAGTTTTTTTAAAATAGTCTGCAGTTCTTTAACTTTCTTTTCGTAATCAGGAATAGCTTTGTCTATTAATACTTTATCTAAAGCATTACATCCAGAAATTTTATCGGTTTTTGCGTTAACAATAACCTTTATGGTTTTTAACCAATCGGCATCAGGAGCAACGTATAAAAAGTTATTTCCTCGTCCGCTTATTAATACAGCACAAGAAGCGTGATCTTTAACAAATTTTATTAAACGCTCACCTCCTCTAGGTACTATTAAATCTATTTTCTCTGGTGGGTTTTTTAAGAATTCTTGTGTTTCTTCACGTTGTAAATGTAATAGTTTTATCCAATCTTTAGAAAGGCCGTTTTCTTCTAATGCTTCGTGCCAGCATTTTTCAAGAATAAGATTACTGTTTATGGCTTCTTTACCACCTTTTAGTAATATTTTATTATTGGCTTTAAAGGCTAAAACAGCAGCTTCAATAGTTACATCTGGTCTAGATTCATAAATAATCATGATGGTACCAAAAGGAGCGCTTTTGTTTTCAATTTTTAAACCACTATCTAGTGTGATACTTGAAATAACCTGTTGCACAGGGTCTTCTTGATTTTTAACCTCTTCAATAGCGTTAATCATGCCATTAACTTTAGCTTCATCAACAATAAGCCTGTCGTATAATGCTTTGTCGTCTTTACTAAAAGCATCTAAATCTTTTTTGTTTGCTGTTATAATGTTACTGCGTTCTCTTTTAATAATTTTCATCATCGATTGCAGTACTTTATTTTTAATTTCGGTATTTAATAATTTCATAATAATTTTTTAGTGAATAAATTTTGTTCCCACTTTTTTATTGTCAATAATATCAACAATAACATTTTTACGTTTACCATTGGCAATGTAAGTAGGAATATCTCTTTTTGCTGTGCCTTTGGCAATTTTAAGCTTTGAAGCCATACCTCCACGTCCTTCGCCTTCTTTTTTGTTATTAGCTTGCACGTATTGTTCTACATTTTGGTCTACGGTTACTTCTGTAAGCTTTTTAGAATTTTCATCATCTGGGTGTCCAGTATACAGACCGTCTGTATCTGATAAAATGATTAATCGGTCGGCATCTAATAATTTAGCAACCAAACTAGCTAGCTCATCGTTATCTGAAAACATAGACATGGTAAGAGATACTGCATCATCTTCATTGGCAATAGGTACTACTCCTTCAGCGAGTAAACCTTCATAGCAATTAATCATGTTTTCACGATGTTTTCCTTCGTCAAAATCTCTTTTTGTAGCCAATACTTGTCCGCAGCGCATACCATAATCGTAAAAAATACTATAATAATGACGCATCATACGTGGTTGCCCTACAGAAGAGTATACTTGTCTACGAACAGCTATGTCTTTTATATCTGTTTCTCCAAGTACTTCTTTTCCTGCAATTGCAGCACCAGAGGATACTAAGATTACCTGAATGTCACGTTCGTATAATTCTGCAATTTGCCTAACTAACTCTCTAAGAACAGGTCCTAAAATTCTATTATCTTTATTGGTAAGTACATTGGTACCTACTTTTACTACTATTCGTTTTATATCGTTATCCATAAATTATTTTTCTTCTCCTAATTCTACAGCTCTATCAAATGCGGCATAAGCGGCGTCTTGAATAAGCTGTTTTACATTATTATCATCCATGGAGTCTATTGCTGCCTGTGTAGTTCCTCCTTTAGAGGCTACTCGGTTTATCCATGATTCTGGTGAAATATCCGATTGGTTAAACAGTTCAATAGCACCTTCAAAAGTATTACTTACTAATACTTTAGAGTCGTAGTCTGAAAAGCCCATTTTTAGAGCAGCATCCATCATAGATTGCATAAAGTAAAACACGTATGCTGGTCCGCTTCCAGAAATTCCTGTAGAAGCATCAATGAATTTTTCGGTTTTTACATATATAGAAGTTCCTGTAGTACTTAATAGGTTTCTAACCATAATAAGTTCTACTTTAGAAACCGCTTCAGAATCTGTGTAAGAGGTAACCCCTTTACCAACCTTTGCAGGTAAATTAGGCATTGCTCTTACTATTTTTTTTGCTCCAAGTTGTTGTGCAATAGTTTGAATAGTAACACCAGCCATTAACGATACAAATAATTGTTGCTCGTTAATAAACGGTTTCATGTTTTTAAATAGTGCTTCGCTGTGGTATGGTTTTACAGCTATAAAAATGATGTCTGCCTTTGGTAAACAATTTTCTAAGTTATCAAAAACAGTAAATTGTGGTTGTTTGCTTAATGTTGTAATCTTTTCAGGATCTGTATCAAATATCATTAAGTTTTGGCTTCCTAATAATGGCGATTTTGCCATTCCTTCAGAATACGTTAAACCCATATTTCCAGCTCCAATTACTAATACTTTCATGTTTTATATATATTGTTTGGTCTTAATTACCACAAGGACTATACATAAGTGCCAAAACGAAGTATGGATTTAAAGAATTGCGAGATTCTAAATAAAAATGCGTAAAATATTGAGATATAATAGGTATATAGCTATTTGTTTGTGAAAGTGAAAATTTAAAAAAAGCACATAATTAGAGAGCTGACATGCTGTCGGTGACAATTTGGGGGATTTGCATAAAAAAAGACTTCAAAATTACATACTATACACAATTGTAGTAGTTAAATATTGAAGTCTTAAATTCTTAAAAAGGAAAGGAGTTTATTTTTTTTCAGGCAAACCACGAGTTAACCAACCACTTCTACTAGCTGTTGCAATTGCATAAGGTGTAATCCAGAATAGACCAAAAGTATATAAAATACTGTAAGGGTATGCCCAAAAACCTTGTGTTGATTTATAGCGATTTGTAAAGAATGCTAATGAAAAAGTAGAAAGTATTAATATGCTAACTAAAGTAGAACCTAAGAAAAGTAAGGGATGTGTTAATACAAAGAATAACATAAAAAATAAAAAGGGATAGCTCATAATTAATCGAGCAGAGTGGCTAATAAATAATAGGCGAGTTCCTATTTTTTTACCAGATCTAAAGTTGGTGAAAACATATTTTGCCATTTCTAGATTTTCACGCACATTACTACGTCCCCAACGTATAAACATTTTGTATAAGCCTAAATACTCTTCAGGTACATTGGTATAGGCAACTGCATTTTTTTGAAACAGCACATGTTCTCCTTGTTTTAAAATCATATTGGTCATGGCTCGATCTTCACCAATATCTGAAGGAGTTCCCATAAAGGTTTGGTTTATCCATTGTGGTAAACATTTAGCAACTGCAGTACTTCTGTAAGCTGCTAGTGCTCCAGGTGTGCATAGTACAGAGTTTAAATTGCTTTCTGCAGAGCGTACAAATTCAAAACTCATTACAAAACTTACATCTAGCATTTTAGGAAGCATTTCTTTTTTATTATTTAAAACTCTAATGTTTCCTGCAACAGCACCACATTGTGGGTTGTTTACAAATGGGCTAACTAAATTTCTAAGTGTGTCTTCTGTAACTATAGAGTCACTGTCTACTGTAATAAAGATCTCTCCTGTGCCAATATTAAAACCTCTGTATAAAGCATGACGCTTGCCTTTGTTTTTTGGTTGTTTAAGTATTTCTAATCTGTTGCCCAGTTTTTCTTTAGCGTCTAGCATCCATTTCCAGGTATCATCTAAACTGCCATCATCTATGGCTAAAAGTTGTAATTTATGTTCTGGATAATTACTTTTTGCTAAGCTCATTAATGTATGCCATACTTGTTTTCCTTCATTATATGCAGGAACAATTACGGTACATGTTGGTAATTTATTGTCTGTTACAGATGCAACAGGTTTGTATTTTATATAGTTATATGCTGTGTAAATAAAAAATAAGACCTTGTATGCAAATAAAGTAGTAGCAATAGCTATAAAGGTGAAGCCTAATGTAGACTCTTTTAAGAATGCATTGAATTTTTCAAAGTCATTGTGAAAAATAGAGAAAAAATAAACACCTATTAAAATAAAGAAGAAGGTGCTTAATAGTACAATTCTGTTTTGTGGGTTTTGTGTTTTTCCGTTAGTATGTAATATAGAACTTAAAAGCTTGTTGGATTTTTTAGTTTTAGATTTTAATTTAGTGGCTTCGTGTAGTTTTGTTTGCATAAATCTTGTTGTTAAGTTTTTACTTACAATAGGATTTACGTGTTAATTGTTTGTTTAGATGTTTGTGTTTTCTTTTTTAAGAAAATATTATGTTTTTAAAATATTAAGTGGTTGAAAATGCAGTATTTGTAATTTTGTTTTTTTATAAAAAATAAGTTGTAGAAAATAACAAACCCAAATAGAAATACATCTACTTGGGTTTGTTTTTATAATTAAAGAAAATAATTTTCTTATTTATCTCCTCTAGGTTTTCTGTCGTCACGTCCGCGATTATCTCTACCTTTATTATCACGTCCACCAGAACGTTTATCATCTCTTGGTGGTCTTGCAACATAACCTTCTGGTTTTGGTAAGATAGCTTTTCTAGAAACTTTTTCTTTTCTAGTTCTAGAATCTATACCAAAGTATTTTACGTCAAAAACATCACCCATGTTTACAACATCAGATACATTTTCTGTACGTTCCCAAGCTAATTCAGATACGTGTAATAATACTTCGTTACCAGGAGCTTCTGTATATTCAACAACAGCACCAAAGTCAAGCATTTTAATTACTTTAACTTCATAAATGCTACCAACTTGAGGCTTAAATAATAAAGAATCAATTTTAGCCATTACAGCATCAATACCTTTTTTACCAACACCTAAGATTTCAACAATACCTTCTTCGGTCACTGGATCTTCGTTAATAACAATAGTAGTTTCTGTTTCTTTTTGCATTTCCTGAATTACTTTTCCACCAGGACCAATTAAAGCACCAATAAATTCGTTAGGAATACGTCTTGAAACCATCGTTGGAGCATGGTCTTTAACTTCTTCGTTAGGCGTATCAATAGTGTCTGTGATTTTACCTAAGATGTGTAAACGACCTTCACGAGCTTGTTTTAAAGCGTTTACAAGAATTTCGTAAGATAATCCTTTTACTTTAATATCCATTTGACAAGCTGTAATACCGTCTGCAGTACCAGTTACTTTAAAATCCATATCTCCTAAGTGATCTTCATCACCTAAAATATCAGATAATACCGCGTATTTTCCAGAATCAGCATCAGAAATTAATCCCATTGCAATACCAGAAACAGGTTTCTTTAATTGTACACCAGCATCCATCATTGCCATAGTACCAGCACATACAGTTGCCATAGAAGAAGAACCGTTAGATTCTAAAATTTCTGAAACCACACGTACCGTGTAAGGACAATCCTCAGGAACCATACCTTTTAAAGCGCGTTGTGCTAAGTTACCATGTCCTACCTCACGACGAGATGTTCCACGAATAGGTCTAGCTTCTCCCGTTGAAAAAGGAGGGAAGTTATAGTGTAAATAGAAACGCTCTTCACCTTCATAAGATGGCATATCTATTTGGTTAGCTTCTCTACTTGTACCTAAAGTAACTGTAGCTAAAGCTTGTGTTTCTCCACGAGTAAAAATAGAAGAACCATGTGTAGATGGTAAATAATCTACCTCACACCAAATTGGTCTAATGTCTGTAGTTTTACGACCATCTAAACGTAAACCTTCGTTTAATGTTAAATCTCTAACAGCAGCTTTTTCTGCTTTAGAGTAATATTTTGAAATTAAGCTACCAAAATCTTCTTGTTCTTCTTCAGAAAAAGAAGCTTTAATTTCTTCTTTTATTTCTGCAAAAGCAGCACCTCTTTCATGTTTAGAAGAACCTGCTTTAGCAACAGCATACACTTTATCGTATGCCATGTCGTGAATTTTTTTAGCTAAGTCTTCGTCTGTTCTTTCTGGTTCGTATTCACGAACTTCTTTTTTACCAAATGCTTCGGCTAATTTTACTTGAGCAGCACATTGTACTTTAATAGCTTCGTGTGCAAACTTAATAGCTTCAGTCATTTCTTCTTCAGAAATCTCGTCCATTTCACCTTCTACCATCATTACAGAATCGGCAGAAGCACCAATCATCATATCGATATCAGATTCTGCTAATTGTGCTCTTGTTGGGTTGATTATGAATTCACCGTTTACACGACCAACTCGAGCTTCAGAGATAGGACATTCAAAAGGAAAATCGGATAATTGAATAGCAGCAGAAGCGGCTAAACCTGCCATAGCATCTGGCATAACATCATCATCATGAGACATTAATTGAATCATCACTTGTGTTTCTGAGTGATAATCTTTTGGGAATAATGGACGTAAAACACGGTCTACTAAACGCATTGTTAATACTTCACCATCACTTGGTCTTGCTTCTCTTTTAAAGAAACCTCCAGGATAACGACCTGCAGCAGCAAACTTTTCTCTGTAATCTACCGTTAGTGGTAAAAAGTCAACGTCTGATTGTTTGTAGTTGGAAACCACTGTACATAATAACATACATTTTCCAGATTGCACAACAACGCTACCATGCGCTTGTTTTGCTAATTTTCCGGTTTCGATAGAGATTTCTCTACCATCTCCTAGGTCTATGACCTCTTTAAAAACTTTTGGAATCATAAATTTTTTAATTCTAATTAAACATTGGTAGTTGTGTTGTGTAGTTGTTGTGTGACCAATGAAAAACTGTAATTAGCTTCTTCAATTTTGAAATTTATACTCTTTCAAATAGAGTTAGTTTAAAACAAAAAACCACGCTGAAAAGCGTGGTCTTTTTATTGAGATTATTTTCTTAATCCTAATTCTTTAATAATTGCACGATATCTTAAGATATCTTTCTTTGTTAAGTAGTCTAGTAATGCACGACGCTTACCTACTAACTTTACTAATGAACGCTCTGTATTATAATCTTTACGATTTTGTTTTAAGTGTTCTGTTAAGTGATTAATTCTTGCAGTGAATAATGCAATTTGTCCTTCTGCAGAACCTGTGTTTTTGGCGTTACCACCATGTTTTGTAAAGATTTCCTCTTTTCCTTTTTGATCTAAATACATGCTAATATTATTGTAAATGATTTTTATGTACACGAAAGCTCTTCTTTCGAGCGGCAAATATAAGTATTTTTATTTACATAAATATATAAAAACAAAAAAAGACCTTTTCAATTTAAAAAGAAAAGGTCTTTTTGTTTATGTTGTTGCTTTTTAGGCTCTTAAAGGTTGGTTGAGTACCAGGTCAATATATTGGTTTACTCTGTTTTTTAATTCGTTTCTGTGCGTAATAAAGTCTAAGAAACCATGTTCTAATAAAAACTCAGAGGTTTGAAAGCCTTCTGGTAATTCTTTTCCGGTAGTATCTCTAACAATTCTTGGTCCTGCAAAGCCAATTAAAGCTCCAGGTTCACTAATGTTAATGTCTCCTAGCATGGCAAAGGATGCTGTTGTTCCTCCTGTTGTTGGGTCTGTGCATAAAGAGATGTATGGTATTCCTGCGTCTGCTAGTTGTGCTAGTTTTACAGAAGTTTTTGCTAATTGCATTAAGGATAATGCTGCTTCCATCATACGCGCTCCTCCAGATTTAGAGATAATCATGAATGGTATTTTCTTTTTTAAGGAGTAGTCTGCTGCACGAGCTATTTTTTCTCCTACTACGCTTCCCATAGAACCTCCAATAAAACTAAAGTCCATACAGGCAATTACTAAATCATTACCTTTTGATTTACCAACTGCAGTACGTACTGCGTCTTTTAGTTTTGTTTTTTCTTGGGCTGCTTTTAAACGTTCTGGATATTTTTTGGTGTCTTCAAACTTTAAAGGGTCTTTAGATTCTAGTTTAGCATCTAATTCTTTGTATTTATTGTCGTCAAAAAGTATTTCAAAATATTCATTACTACCAATTCTTACGTGGTAACCGTCTTCTGGACTTACGTAAAAGTTTTTTTCTAGTTCTTTTGCGTCTACTATTTTACCTGTTGGTGATTTGTACCAAAGGCCTTTTGGAGTGTCTTTTTTTTCTTGTGTTGAGGTAGTGATACCTTTTTCTTTTCTTTTAAACCAAGCCATATAGATTTACGATTTTAGTTTTCTAAAATTAATTTAGTTCGTTCTTATTTAAAATAAGATAAGTGTACAAAATTACTGATTTTATTAATACAACTGAAAAATAGAAGAGGCTATCTTGTTTTCTAGCGTTTTTTCTGTATAAAAAATTCCGTTTAAGTGCTGGTTCTGTTTAGTTTAAACGGAATTTTATTTTATGTAATTATCTCGGTTTGCGTTAGGGATGGAGCAATTGTTGGAGCACATCTTGGATTGCGACTTGCGAGAGCCCGACCCTTGGGTAACGCCAAAATAATTTTAAAGTGTATTTACATTATTTAAATCTTCGAATGCTTTTTTAAGACGTTCTACAAATGTTTGTTCTCCTTTACGTAACCAAACGCGAGGGTCGTAATGTTTTTTGTTTGGAGATTCTGGACCGTCTGGACTACCTATTTGTGATTGTAAGTATTCGGTTTTTTCAGCCATATAGTCTCTTACTCCTGACATGAATGCGTATTGCATATCTGTGTCAATATTCATTTTAATTACACCGTAACCTATTGCTTCTCTAATTTCTTCTAGTGTAGATCCTGATCCACCATGAAATACAAAGTCAATATGGTTGTGTGGTAAATTGTGTTTTTTAGAAAGGAATTCTTGTGAGTTTTTAAGAATTTTTGGAGTTAGTTTTACGTTTCCTGGTTTGTATACACCATGTACGTTACCAAATGCTGCTGCAATAGTAAATTGGTCGCTTACTTTACTTAATTCTTCGTATGCGTAGGCTACTTCTTCTGGTTGTGTGTATAGTTTAGACTCGTCTACATCACTATTGTCTACACCATCTTCTTCTCCTCCTGTGATACCTAATTCTATTTCTAGAGTCATGCCCATTTTGCTCATTCTTGCTAGGTATTCTTTACATATTTCTATGTTTTCTTCAAGAGGTTCTTCGCTTAAATCAATCATGTGTGAGCTGTATAATGGCTTACCTGTTTCTTTAAAGTGTTGCTCACTTGCATCTAATAAACCGTCAATCCATGGTAATAATTTTTTAGCGCAGTGGTCTGTATGTAAAATTACAGGAACACCATAGGCTTCTGCCATTAAGTGTATATGTTTAGCGCCTGCTACACTTCCTGCAACAGCTGCTTTTTGGTTTTCATTGCTAAGGCCTTTTCCAGCGTTAAATTGTGCGCCACCATTAGAGAATTGAATAATAACTGGTGCGTTTAAAGCAGCTGCAGTTTCTAAAACACCATTGATAGTATTAGAGCCAATAACGTTTACTGCAGGCAGTGCAAAGCCTTTTTCTTTAGCAAGTTTAAAGATTTCTTGTACTTCACGACCTGTTGCTACTCCTGGTTTTATATTATGTGCCATATTATTTTTTGGTTTTTAGTTATAAGTTTGTTTAACCAAAAGTACGTAATTTTTAAATAATTATAGTAGAATAAACGTAATCTTAACCAGAAAATATGCTATAACGTTTTCGTATGAATGCTTCTAAAAAGGGTAGTTTATACCTATATTGTATACGGCTTTATTAAAGTTGTAGTTGTAAAACCAACGGTTGTTATCTAGGGCAGGGTTGTAGGTTTTAAAGCCTATATCTAGCCTTGCTACTGCAAAACCAAAATCATACCTAATACCAAAACCAGAGCCAATGGCTATGTCTTTTAACGAGGAAAAACTTGAAAAAGTAGCTTCGTCGTTTTCTACATCATCAAGTACATTCCAGATGTTACCAACGTCTATAAATAGAGCAGCGTTAACATTGCCAAATACATTAAATCTGTTTTCAATACTAAATGCTAGTTTTAGATTAGCTTCATTAAACTCATTGTTAGATTCTGAGCTTCCTGGGCCTAAGCTATAAGCAGTCCATGCGCGATTGTCATTGGTTCCTCCAGCAAAGAAACTTTTAGAGAAAGGGATGTTTGTAGAGTTGCCATAAGGTATGGCTATACCTAAAAACCCTCGTGCAGCAAGTACATTTTTATTGCCTAAATCCCAATGACGTATATAATCAAATTCTGTTTTTACATATTGCGAGAATGCGACATTAAAAAATTCGTATTGATCGTTGCTGTTTTTTTCTAGACCAAATACTTTAGATGCTGTAGAGAATATGTTTCCTGCTAATTCTAATTTAAATCTAAAAATAGAAAAGGTTTCATCAAATAAATTTTCACGTTTGTCTTTTGTGTAATAGTAATTAGAAGAGAAGATAAGGTTGTTTTCTGTTAACCTGTCTTTACGTTCACTAATAGCAGAAATGGTTTGGTAATCATCATCACTAGAAGTTAAGGAAGTGTTTTCGTTTAGTACGTCTGTAATAAATAAATCTGCTTCATCTGGAATGGATAAATCAGCGCTATCTGTGGTGTACTCAAGATCTTGGGCAATATCATTTAAATTATCATAAGAGGTTTGGTATACGTTAAAATAATTGTCTGTATTTAAGTTTCTTACGTATTGTGCGTTAAAAACATCTAATCTGTTAGTTACCATGTTGTTTGGGTACCACTTGTAATTAAAAGCACCTGTAACCGTTTGTTTGTCTAAACCTATATTAGTTTGGCTTGTCATTGCTAAGGATATAATGGTACTAGGAAACATGTATTTAGGTATTATTTTTTCGGTATTAAACGGAGAAAATAATCTAGGAATAGTAAGTCTTAGGTTTGCACCAATTTCATTGATGTCAAAAAATTGGTCGCTATCATTTGCTGCATCTTTTGAAGCACCAATAGAACCTATAGCAGAAAGTTCTAAGGTTTCTGCACCTTTAAATACATTACGCATAAATATACTAGGGTTTAAGGCAAAACCAATGGTTTGTATATTGCTTTGCGAAACTTCTGCACTAAAACCAAGGTTAAATTTCTTTAAAGGGGTTAAGTAAATGTTTGCAGTAAGAGTAGTATCTCTATTTTCTATATATTCAATATCTGGATATTTAAAGGTTTTTAAATTACTTATATGTCTGTAAGTGCGTGTTCTGTTTATGTCTTTAAAAATACTGTGAGGAGTAATAAAAACGGCGTCTGTTAATGCTTTAGGGTTATATCGCATTTTACCGATACTAAATAAATTGTAATTGTTGTAGGTTAAAGTGTCACTTATTGTTTTGTTTCTGTTTTCATAAGAGCTGTTGGTATATATATTAACATCTTTAACGGTGTATTTTTTAAAAGGACTAGTGTAGTTAGAGTCTTGTTTTCTTAATACTCTGTTTTTAATTTGTAAATCTACAATTACTTTTTGGTCGTTATTAATAGAGTCCATTTCAAAAAACACATAATCTTGGCTAAAATGATAGATACCAGAATTTAAAAATAGATCTGTAATACGTTGTCTTTCTAGCTCAAAATTAACAGACTTATACTGTTCTTTTTTAATGAGGGATTTGTTTTTTTCTGCTTGATATAGAGAGTCTAAAATAGGTGTTTCTATAGAGGTTATTAGGGAGTCTACTTTATAAAGTTTTCCTGTATTTACCGTGTATTTTACAGCCGCTTTTTTGTTGGATAAAGTATCTGTTGAAGCGGTTGCTTTGGCATTAAACCAGCCGTTATTAATATAGTAGGCTTCTAAAAGATTAATGGATTTATTGGTTTTAGATTCGTCAATAATTACCGGAGCTTCTCCTGTTTTTTTTAGCCAAGCATTAAAGTTTACTTTAGATTCTAAGTATTTGTCTAGTTGTTTTTTTGAAAGAAAATTTTCTAAACGTTTTTTTCGTTTAGGATTTCTATTGATTTGTTCGTTTACAATAGAATCTATATTAGGTCTTGCTGTATTGTATATGTGAAGGCGTAAAGGTATTCCTAAAAGTTTTCGGTTTGGACTTTGAAATAGCAGGTTGTTTATGCGTTCTGAGTTTACTTTTTTGTTATTTACAACTATACTGTTATTAACCAATAGGTGTTTATTATCTGCAACTCTTTTAACTGAATCACACGAAGTGAAAAACACAGTAAGTAATACAAGTATTATTAAATTGGTATTAAAGGGTTGTGGATTCAAGAATGTTATGTGATAAATTAATACTAATTTTGTTTTAATGAATTTAAGGTTTCATCTTTAGCCAATAAAATCTTTTTTATAGTTTCAAAAATACATTATTTACATGTTAACCAAAAGCCAAATAAAATTAATAACTAGTTTAAAGCAAAAAAAGTATAGACAGCAGGAAGGTTTGTTTGTTGCAGAGGGATTAAAAACAATTAAAGAATTATTAAACTCTTCTTTAGAGTTGTATCATGTATTTACAATAGAGTCTTTTCACATTACTGGCGAAGCAGAAACGATTATAACAGAAAAAGAGTTAAAGAAAATTAGTTTTTTAACTACACCTAACAAGGCTCTAGCTGTATTTAAAATACCAAAAACTCAAGAGGTAAATACCAATTCACTTATTGTTGCTTTAGATGATGTTAGAGATCCTGGTAATTTAGGAACTATAATTAGGTTATGCGATTGGTTTGGTATTAGAGATTTGGTTTGCAGCAATGCTACTGTAGATTGTTATAATCCAAAAGTAATACAAGCCACTATGGGGTCTATAACTAGAGTTAATATTAGTTATTTGCATCTAGAAAACTTTTTAAAAGAAACTACAACAGCAGTTTTTGGTACTTTTATGGATGGCGAAAATGTATATAAAAGCCAGTTACCAAATAAAGGTGTTTTAGTTTTAGGAAACGAAGCTAATGGCATTTCTGCATCTATTGAAGCATTAGCAAGTAAAAGAATAAGTATTCCTAGATTTGGGCAATTACAAGCAACAGAAAGTTTAAACGTTGCAACTGCAACCGCTATTTTATTAAGTGAGTTTAAAAGAGAAAGTGTTTAGAAATTTTTTTGAACACTTTTAAGTTTGGTTTTAGCTTACTAAAAAGTGGCTTGTTTTATTGAAAAGTTAAGTTTATAAATAATCCTCTGGTTTTCATGCTTGAAATGTTTCCTGTCCATGGGCTGTTTGGGTCTTCATCAGGCACAATTTCTTCATTTAAAGCAAAAATACCACGAACAGAAGGAGTGAATTTAAAGAAGAATAAATAGAAATCAATACCAAAACCAACTTCATAATACATGTTGTTTTTTTTCATTCTAAACTCTCCAGCACTATTGTCATCAGGATTGTCTTGGTTACTTGAAAGGTTTAAAGCGGTAGAAATACCACCAACAATAAATGGTTTAAAGTTGTTAATACGTTTTGTAGAAAATTTTAAAAGTAATGGTATGTGTATGTATGTAGATTTAACTTCTCTTATTAAATCTGCATCTGTAAACGCTATTCCTTCAAAATAACTTTCGTCATAAATTAAATTTCTAGAAGTTATAAATAAACCTGGTTCTAATCTTACATCTATATAATCATTAACTCTTAAATTACCAACAAGACCAACGTTAAAACCTGTACTTGTTTCTACTTGAATATCTTTTTTATTTTCGTAATAATCAAAATTAAAATTATAGCTATTAAACCCAAGAAAGTAACCATAGCTTAAACGTGCTTTATCTACGTTTTCATTGTTTTTTATACGTTCTTTGCTAAATAACTGAGCAGAAGAGGTTTGAAAAACAAAAAGAGTGATTACTATAGTAAGTATATTTTTCATAAATTATTTTGATGATTTATATATTGTTGCCACACCAAATGTTTGCGGGAAATCTTTAACATTAATAAACCCCGTTTCTCTTAAAATATTGTTTAAAGCTTCGCCAAAAGGAAAAACAGAAGCAGATTCGCATAAATATTTATAAGCACTTCTATCTTTAGAAAAGATTTTACCTATTAAAGGCAGAATGTTTTTTGTGTAGAAATTATAGCCTTGTTTAAAAGGTGTTTTTGTAGGCATAGAAGTTTCTAGTATTACAAAAGTACCTTGAGGTTTTAAAACTCTATAGATTTCTTTTAATCCTTTTTCAAGGGTTTCAAAATTTCTTACACCAAAAGCAACGGTTATAGCATCAAAAGAATTGTCTTCAAAAGGCATGTTTTCGCTATCTCCTAAAACCATTTCAATCGTGTTTTCTAATCCACGTTTTTTTATTTTGGTTTTACCAATTTCAAGCATACCACTACTTATGTCTAAGCCTACAATTTTATCGGCATTGGTTTTAGCTAGATTAATGGCAAGATCTCCTGTACCTGTAGCAATATCTAAAATGGTTTTTGGTTTTGCTTCATTAACCATTGTAACTACTTTTTTTCGCCATGAAACATCAATTCCAAAAGAAATAACTCTATTTAAGCCATCGTAATCTTTTGAAATAGTATCAAACATTTTGGTAACTTGCTCTTTCTTACCTAAATCGCTATCCTTGTATGGTTTTATTTTTGACAAATTTATTTTTTTTGCAAACTTACATATTTTTTTTCTTTAAATAGTTCTAGAGTAGCCAAATCAAACACTTGCAGTTAATTTATGTTCTAAAATAATTTGCTGTATATTTGCATACGTTTTATACTATAAACTAATAAAGTCTAAATTACAAGTTGTGTAATGTTTTGTATATTTAAAGAATGCATATAACATCTTACCTATTTAAAATAACGCATATTAACAGATGAAAATAATTATTGCTGGAGCTGGTGAAGTAGGATTTCATTTAGCAAAATTATTGTCTTATGAGTCGCAGGAAATAACTTTAATCGATATCAATAAAGAAAGTCTGTCTTATGCAGATAATCATTTAGACATAAAGGTTATTAAAGGAGATGCTACTTCTATTTCTATATTAAAGGAAGCTAATGTAAATCAAATAGATTTGTTTATTGCTGTAACCGCTTCTGAAACTACAAATATTACAGCTTGTGTATTAGCCAAACAGCTTGGTGCCAAACGTACTATTGCTAGAATATCTAATACCGAGTTTATACAAAATAAAGAAGAAGTTGGGTTTACAGAATTAGGTATAGACGAATTAATTTCGCCAGAATCTTTAGCAGCAGCAGAGATAAAGCTTTTGCTTAATCAGTCTGCATTTAGCGATAGTTATGAGTTTGAAGAAGGTGCATTAACTATGGTTGGTTTAAGCTTGTCTAGAACAGCTTCGTTTGTTGGTAAAACAGTAAAGGAAGCAGCCGAGTTATTTAATGAAATTCATTTTGTGCCAATTGCAATACAGCGTTTTGGTACGCAGTTTACTATTATACCAAGAGGAGATACAGAGTTTAAAGAAGGAGATAATGTAGTGTTTATTACTAGTGAAGGAGGAGGAGAAGAGCTTTGTAAAATGACAGGTAAAAGTAATGCCGAAATTAAAAATGTCATGGTACTTGGTGGTAGTAAAATTGGTTACAAAACCTCAAGAGGTTTGTGTAGTAAAAACTTTAATGTAAAACTTATTGAAAAAGATAAAGACATCGCTTTTGAACTTGCCGATGAACTAGAGAAAGTTTTAGTTATTAATGGCGATGGTAGAAATGTAGATTTGCTTGACGAAGAAAATATAGCAGACATGGATGCCTTTATTTCTGTAACAGGAAACTCTGAAACCAATATCATGTCTTGCCTGGTAGCAAAATCTAAAGGAGTGAAAAAAACTATTGCTCTTGTAGAAAACATGGATTACTTTGAGTTGTCACAATCTATAGGTATTGATACTCTTATTAATAAAAAACTACTTGCTGCAAATAATATTTTTAGATATATACGTAAAGGAGAAGTTGTAGCAATGACTAAACTAAACAACATGAATGCAGAGTTGTTAGAGTTTAAGGTTAAAGAAACTTCAAAGATTAATAAAAAGTATATTAAAGACGTAGATTTTCCAAGATCTGCTATAATTGGAGGTGTTATTAGAGATGGTAAAGGCTATATAGCATTAGGGAACTTTAAAATTCAAAAAGGAGATAATGTTGTTGTATGTTGTTTACCAAGATCTATTAAACGTGTTGAAAAAATATTCTTGTAAATGAGAGCAATAAAGCTTAACTACAAAATTATTTTCCATTTTTTGGGATTGCTACTATTGTTTAATGGAGGCTTCATGCTTCTATCTTCACTAATAAGTTATATTTATCAAGATGGCGTTACTTTTAAATTGTTTCTTTCTGGTATTGTAACTCTATTTATTGGTGTTATAGCAATGGTTGCTACTAGAAAGCACAGTAAAGAAATGAACAAACGTGAAGGTTATATTGTTGTAACTTTTGGATGGATTGTCATGTCACTTTCAGGAACTTTACCTTATGTTTTTACAGAAAGTATTCCGCAATTTACAGATGCTTTTTTTGAAACCATGTCTGGTTTTACAACTACAGGAGCTTCTATTTTAAATGATATTGAAGCTGTACCAGAAGGTGTATTGTTTTGGCGAAGTCTAACGCATTGGATTGGTGGTATGGGTATTATTGTATTAGCAATAGCTATTTTGCCTTTGTTAGGAATTGGAGGGATGCAGCTTTTTGCAGCAGAAGCTCCAGGGCCAAGTACAGATAAACTGCATCCTAGAATTACAGATACTGCAAAGCGTTTATGGTTAATTTATTTTGGTTATACTATTGCAGAAACTATCTTATTGCAGGTAGCAGGAATGTCTTTTTTTGATGCTATTAATCATTCGTTATGTACTTTATCTACAGGAGGTTTTTCTACTAAAAACGCAAGTGTAGCGTATTGGAATAATAAACCTATAATACAATATATTATTATTGTGTTTATGTTTTTAGCAGGAACCAATTTTGTATTAAGTTACTTTGCTTTTAAAGGCAAAGTGCAAAAAGTTATACACGATGAAGAATTTAAACTCTATTTTAAGTTTATTGCCATTTTTACAGCTATAGTAGCATTGATAATTTATTTTAGAGCAGATCTTACAGAATCTACTATTGCGCATCCTATGGTTTGGGGAGAAGGCGAAAGTGCTTTTCGTCATGCTTTATTTCAAGTGTTGTCGGTTATTACAACAACAGGTTTTGTAACAGCAGATTATACCTTATGGACTCCCTTTTTGGTGGTTTTCTTTTTTGGTATTATGTTTCTTGGTGGTTCTGCAGGAAGTACTTCGGGAGGTGTAAAAGTAGTACGCCATTTGGTATTGATAAAAAATGGTTTTTTAGAGTTTAAACGTACTTTACACCCAAATGCAATTGTTCCTGTTAGGTATAATAAAAAAGCAATTTCAGGTGAAATTGTATTTAATATTCTAGCCTTTTTTATTCTTTATATGTTGTCTTTTATTGTAGGAGCTTTAGTGTTTTCTATGATGGGAATAAATTTTGAATCTTCTATAGGTTTAGCTGCTTCTAGTCTTGGTAATGTTGGTCCTGCATTGGGTAACTTTGGTCCTGTAAATAATTATGCTGCATTGCCTGGTTTAGGAAAATGGTGGTGTAGTTTTTTAATGCTTATAGGAAGGCTAGAACTGTTTACTGTACTTATTTTATTTACACCTTTCTTTTGGAGAAATAGGTAAGCTTTTAAAATATACACTCCCTTATCTTTTGCTGTTTGCTGCATTTTAATAAACTTTTATTTTGCGGTTTTTTTGCATGTCAATTACTTCAATTTTATTTTAACATGTAACATTTTAGTACAATTTACTACTTATATTGTATAAAGCAGCTTTATAGTAGATTGTTAACTGATGATCTTTTGAGCTAACCTCAAAATAATCTTTTATAGTGTGTAATATGGAAATCAAGAATCTAAATTCTTGTAATAGATTTCTATTGTCTAAAATGTAATATTTCAATTTTAAAATCTAAAAATTATGGGGTTTGGTGGTTCTGTACAATCAATGATTACTATTCTTAAAAATAACGAAAAAATGCGCTCTAAGCGTAATAGAAAAACTTTTAAAGGAAGCTGTTCTAGTGTGAAGTTGCAATTTCCAAATACTGCTACTAAGCAAGATTTAAAGAAGATTAAAAAAAACATACAAAGTGAACAAAAACAATTACAAGTAAAACAAATGCTTGTTTTTGGGTTTGTTTTTAGCATTCTAATAACACTAGTAATTATGTATATATAACTATGGCTTTAATAGATTTTATGTTGTTTGGGTTCAAGAAAAATGAAAAGCTTAGAGGTTTAAAAAATAAAATTTTCAATTCAATTTTTAATAAAAAAGGAAAGGTAGACTCTTTATATACTTTTCCTGATGCAACACCAGAAGTGTTAGAAAGAATACGTTTACAAATGGCTATTCAAAATAAAGAAGAGACGATTCGTTATTTAATAAGTTTAGTAATTATTTTGCTATTATTTGTAATAATAGTTTTATAAAAAAAAAGCCATGAATTAAGTATTCATGGCTTTTACTATTTTATTAAAATAAAGGTTACTAACTAACCGCTTCTTTAATTCTTTTTATAGCTTCAATAATTTGATCTTGACTAGCTGCATAAGAAATACGAATACAGTTAGGGTTACCAAAAGCTTCACCAGTTACAGTTGCAACTAAGGCTTCTTCTAATAGGTATAAAGAAAAATCTGTAGCATTGTTTATTTTTTTTCCTCTTAAGGTTTTTCCAAAGAAAGAAGAAATATTAGGAAATACATAAAATGCACCTTCTGGTGTGTTAGTGGTAAAACCATCTACATCATTTAATAAATCTAGTACTAAATCTCTTCGTACTTTAAATTCATCAATCATGAATTGTACTCTGCTAGGAGACTCGTTTAAAGCTGTAATAACAGCGCGTTGTGCTATACAGTTCGCTCCACTTGTTACTTGACCTTGTATTTTGTTACAAGCACGAGCAATAGCTTCTGGAGCTCCTAAATAACCAATTCTCCAACCAGTCATTGCAAATGCTTTTGATACACCGTTAATAGTAATGGTTTTGTCATACATACCATCTATTTCAGCCATACTTACATGACCACCAATAAAGTTTATGTGTTCGTAAATTTCATCAGAAACAACATAAATGTTTGGGTGTTTTCTTAAAACTACAGCTAAAGCTTCTAATTCTTCTCTACTATATACAGATCCACTAGGATTGCAAGGAGAGGAAAACCAAATCATTTTAGTTTTTGGTGTAATAGCAGCTTCTAATTGTGCAGCTGTCATTTTAAAGTCGTTTTCAATAGAAGTTTCTACTTCTACAGGAACACCTTCAGCAACTTTTACTATATCACTATAGCTTACCCAATACGGACAAGGTAAAATAACCTCGTCACCAGAGTTAAGCATTACCATTGCTACGTTATATAAACATTGTTTTGCTCCAGTAGAAACCACAATTTGAGGTAAGGTATAGGTTAAGTTGTTATCTCTTTTAAACTTAGTGATAACCGCTTGTTTTAACTCTGCATATCCATCAACAGGAGTGTATGAGCTATAATTTTCATTAATAGCTTGTATAGCTGCTTCTTTAATAAAATCTGGTGTGTTAAAATCTGGTTCACCAAGACTTAAACCAATAATGTCTTTTCCTTCTGCTTTTAATTCTCTTGCTTTTGCTGCCATAGCTAAAGTGGCAGATGTAGACATGTTAATTATCCTTTCTGAAAGTAGGCTCATTGTAAATTGTTATTTATAGTACTAATATTAATTATGCCATACTAGGTTTTTGACCTAATACTTTTAGTTGTTCATAATGTTCTGCAATTGCTTTCCAGATGGTGTTGTACTCATTATATGGTAAGCTAAATTCATGAGCTGTTTCTTTAACAATTTTTGCTATGTTTTTGTAATGAACATGGCTAATATGAGAAAATAAATGGTGCTCTACCTGTCTGTTTAATCCTCCTGTGTAAAACTCTACCAACCAACTTTTAGGAGAAAAATTTGAAGTAGTAAATAATTGGTGAATAGCCCAAGTATTTTTCATGTTACCGTTTTCGTCAGGCACAGGCATTTCTGTATTAGGCATTACGTGTGCTAATTGAAAAATAACACTAAGAATAATTCCTGCTGTATAATGCATAATTAAAAAGCCTATTAATACTTGCCACCATGTGTAGCCTAAAGATAAAGGTAAAACTACCCAGATAGAATAGTATATTATTTTACCAATAATTAGTTTAGTCCATTGTGTAGCAGGTTTAGGAAAATCGCCATAAGATAATTTTCTTTTTAAATACACGTAGGTTTGTTTAAAATCTGTTGTAATTGCCCAGTTTACCGTTAGTAAACCGTATAAGAAAAAGGCATAATACTTTTGGTATTGATGAATTTTTAGCCATTTAGAATGCTTTGAAAAACGAATAATTCTTCCTGCATCAATGTCTTCATCGTGTCCTTGAATATTTGTGTAGGTATGGTGTAGAACATTGTGTTGTACTTTCCAGTTATAGTCATTACCAGCAAGAATATGTATGCTGCTTCCCATTAGTTTATTTACCCATTTTTTACTTGAAAATGATCCATGATTTGCATCGTGCATAACATTCATTCCTACTCCTGCCATACCTATACCTATAACCATCATAGATATAATTTGCAGCCAAGTTGGCATGTCAATAGTTAATAATAGTACTAAAGGACCAAGTAGTAATGTAAACATTATAATGGTCTTAATGTATAACTTCCAGTTTCCTGTTTTTTTTATGTTATTTTCTTTAAAATAGTTGTTAACACGCTTGTTTAGTGTCCTGAAAAATTTTGCAGAGTCTGTTCTTGAAAAGGATATTGTTTGTTTTGTCATGCTGTTACTTTTTACTGTATTGAAACTTTAAAATATAAGTATCAATTATTGCACCAAAGATAATTAATATTGATATGCATCTTAATAAAATTTTCATAAAAATGCACGATAATTTCTCTACTTTTGTGCAAAATTAAAATAATATGCAGCTAATTCTTAAGTATTTTCCAAACCTTACAGAAGATCAGATAGATAAGTTTACCAAGTTAGAAGCTTTGTACCAAGATTGGAATTTAAAAATTAATGTAGTTTCAAGAAAAGATATTGATGAACTGTATTTACGTCATGTTCTTCATTCTTTAGCTATTGCCAAAGTGATAGATTTTAAACCTAACACCAAAATAATGGATGTTGGTACAGGTGGTGGTTTTCCAGGAATACCTTTGGCTATTCTGTTTCCAGAATGTTCTTTTCATTTGGTGGATAGTATTAATAAAAAGCTGAATGTAGTTAGAGAGGTTGTTGAAGGATTAGGTTTAGAAAACGTGAAAACTACACATTGTAGAGTAGAAGAAATTAAAGATACTTATGATTTTATTGTAAGTAGAGCCGTTGCTGCAATGCCTACTTTTGTGCATTGGGTAAAAGGTAGAGTAGCAAAAAAACAAAACCATGCACTTAAAAATGGTATTATCTATTTAAAAGGTGGTGATTTATCGGAAGAGCTTCAAGATTACCCTAAAGCCACTATTTATAACATTTCAGATTTTTATACCGAAGACTTTTTTGAAACAAAAAAAGTGGTACACTTACCTTTAAAATTTAAAGGTTAAATAATAATAAAAAAAGCTTCTCTAAAGAAGCTTTTTTTATTAGGTAAGCTAGTTTTAGCGCACTACAAACTTTGTTTTTAGGTTTTTGTTTTCTGTAGTTTCTATATTTAAAATATATAAACCAGAGGCAATTTGTAAAGGTATGTTTGTTCTTTCGTTTAAAGTAATTTGTGTGTTGTAAACCATTTTTCCTGTTACATCTACAATTGTAATTTTAGTATTTTCATAGGTTTGTGTACTTACAATATTTAAACCATTACTAATAGGGTTTTGCTCTAGTTTAATATTGTTTTGCAAGGTAACATCTGTTGAAAGCGTTTCTTGAAATATTTCATATAAAGCAAATGCTACATTTTCTTGGGTTAAGGTAACATGAGGTTCATTTAATGTAGGCATATACCAAGCATCAAAAGGCGTGGTGTTTGTTGTAGATCTTCCTGTAGTAACACTTGAGGGTGTATGAAACCAGTTTATTTCATTATTAGTAATTTCAAAAGCCATAGCGCTTACACTTGGTATAAAATTAAAGTAATCTGTGTTTAATGCACCTAAAAAATCACCAACCAAACCATCTGTTGCTAAGTCATCGGTTAACTTTAAAATGTCAAACAATCCTCCTGAAGCAGCATCTATTCCGTTAGTATAGGTAAAGGCAGTAGAATTTGCATTGTTATGTCTGTCATTAGCTAACGGAAACCACCAAGAAAAATCTAAATGCACTTTACTGGTTTGAATTTGCGTTCCTGCATAAGGTGTAAAATGCGTTTCTATCTTCATATCTGCTCCAGTCATTACATCAATATCTGCATCTAGAATTTTACTACCAGGAACCAAATTATTCATATTTGTAGTATTATCAGGATAACGACTATTATTTCCGCTTCCATTTATAATAGATACATTTCTTGTTAATTCTGGAAAGCCAGAAGTAGTAAGGCTATTCATGCTATTAAAAAAAGTGTTTTTAAAAGGATGCGCTCTTGGTGTTGCTAAACTATTATTAAAAGAAACACCATCGCTATTGGTAATATGTGGTTCAAATTGATCGGTTAGCATTTGTCTGGCAGCAGCAGAGGTTAACATGCCATCAATAATAGGTTGTAGTTCTTCTACGTTTTGGTCTCCTAGTATCCAAAAATCATCTAAACCAAAAGCAAGAAAGTTAAACTGATGTTGAAATCCAATAGGTACGTTAGCTCCATGATGTGGTGCATCAAAAGAAATCCATAATCTTGTTTCGTGATTTATATTTGCATTTTCCATATAGTTTAATGCATATCTTGAAATTAATCCTCCCATACTTGGTCCTATCACCACATTTTGTGCACTACCTACTTTTTGCATGTTTATTAGGTTAATTAATTCTACTAGAAGCATCGCGTTTCGTTCTATAAAGTCTGAACCTCCATCAATAACTTGATTGTCTGTAGCTCTCGTATACACAGGAAAATTTAAGTACACTACATCAAAGTCTTCTTCTTTAACTAATGTTTCAAGGTTTGAGGTTGTGCCATTGTCATCAAAATTTAACAATTCTTGTAAACCGGTAATATCTCTACCATCACCAGGATCAAAACCGTCTACTAAAAAAATGGGTTTGTCTAAAACGTTGTCGTCGCTTAAAAATATTTCATATTCTCCAACTCCAGGATAAGAAGTGGTTTCGCCATAAGCAGAAAGATTAGGAGTAATGCTTGATGTAAAGGTTGCAACTTCTCTATTGAACAAATTGCTTAAATCTTGGTTTGAATATTTAATTTCAATAGTAGAAGTTCTAGAAACGATCTCACCAGTATTTAAGGTTATATTAAAATGTATTGTTTTTTTTCCTTCCTCGGTATACAATACTGTAATGTTTTGATTTGTATTAATGACTCTAAAACCTTCTCCATCATTAAAATCTGCAGTAATTTTATCTATGCTATTATTAGTTGTATTAAATACATTTGAAGCATCTAAGCGAAAAGTAGTTTGTAGTCCTTTTGTTTTTTTTCTAAGAGGAGCAGCAATGGTTAAGCTGCTTTTTTCAAAAATTGGTGTTTCTGTATCTGCTCTTAATATATAGCCTTGTGCATCAACAGTAACTTTGTTGTTTTGAAATGCAGTATCTGTTACAGATTCAAACTCTGTATGTAAAATTGCTAAAGGAATTACTTTGGTAAAGTAACTTTGTTTGCTTTGTTCTTTAAGGTTTTGTAATGGTAAAAGGCGTTCTTGTAAATCTCCTTGAGCAATGGTTTTATAGGCTTGGTAAAAATGTAAATGGTTTACTTTTTTATGGTTGTAGTTGGTAATGTCTTCTGTTAAAGCGTTTTGTGTTAGAATTTGCGTTTGCATTCCTGAGGTGTCAAACTTTGTAAAAGCTTCCTTGTTTTGCGCAAATGAGGAAATGCTTAAGAGGGATAATAAAAGGAAATAGAAATTTTTCATAATATATTTAAGGATTGATTAATTGATTTAAATATATAAACTTCTCTTGGTAGTATTTTATTTTTGTAGTATAATTCGGATAAAAAGCATAAAAAAGCCCTTAAAATGACAAAATTTTAAGGGCTTTTTTAAGAATGTGTTTGTTTTCTTTAAAAAGTAGTTGTTAAATTCATAGTTAATCCTGTTGCTTCAGGTACAAAACGACAAACACCACCAACACAAACAAGTCCAGCACGTTGGCGACCATAATTAAGGCCTAAACGTGTTGCTCCTTTTGTAAAGCTTCCACCTAAGTTGTAATAATGTGTTTTTTCTGTGTCTTTGTCAGAACCACTATTATAAATGTCATTTACATAGATTGAAAATTTTGAATTAAAGTTATATTCAAGAGTTCCACCTATCCAGTTATGGTCCTCTGAATTAGACCATAGTTTTTGAGCTTCTATTCTAAAAGATCTTCCTTTACCAAGTTTATAGGTGGATTCTGCAACTAAAATATTAGTTTTAATAGTTTCAGCAGAAAAAATACTTAGCATTTCTTTTTGGTTAGCATATTGGTTTACGTAATAAAAAATAGAGCTTAATTTTTTGTTCCATTTTTTACGTACTTCTAAACTTACATCTGAAAAATATTTAGATCCAAATCCTAAAAAATCCATATCATAATCTATGTTTTCAAAATCTGTAGAAACATCTCCTTTAAGGCCTGACCAATAGGATGCGTTTACGGCAATTTTAGTACCATATTTACCTCCTAAAGGGGTGTCTTTTTTTATTTTATAGTACAGGTCTACTTGTCCGCCAATTTCTCCAACTTTAAATATTCCAGCGTCATACGTAAAGTTTACTATGCCTTGAGGTTGGTACACAAAAATATTGGTTAATAAGTAATCGTGTTGTTTTGTTAACGCAGGAATAAAGTTTGCAATATTTTCAAAATATACATTTCCAGCAGTATTTCTATCAGAATAAAAACTCATGTTTTCTAGACGTCTAAAAGTGGCGTCAAGACCAAAACCAGATTTTGAATAACCAGCATTTAATAAAAGCGCATTACCTGGTTTAATAAAATCATCAGGAAAAATATTATTATCATTAATGTTTTGTACTACTGCATCCTCTCCTTTAGCTACATATTCCATACTAGAATAAAAATTATTATGACTAAAATCTATTCTACCAGAAAAAGCATTGGTTAGCTCGTTAAATTCTGCATCTATAATATCTGTTGCTTCTTTTCTTCCAACATAACTAAACCCAAGGCTAATATTTGATTTTTCAAATTGCAAAGCATTAGATACATTAAATTCTGTATTAAATCCAAAAAATTCACCATCAGAAAGATCAAAACCTACACGTTGTTTACCATATAAAGCTGTAAGCGAAAGGTAGTCTGTAGGGCTATATTCGGCTTTACCACCAAAAAGTGCATTGTTAATACCCAATTGTCTGTCTTCCCAGTTTCTTAAAATGAGTCCACTACCAAACTGAGCGTAATAATGACCAGCAGTAACATCTAGTTTAGCGTTTTTATAATTAAGAGAATAAGTACCAAGATTGGTGCCTTTTAAATTTGGCGAGTAGTTTAGTAAAGCAAAAGGCTCATAAGATTCTACTTGAACAGAAGCTGTAAAGTTTTTTAAAAACTTATAATCTATTTTTAAATAGTTATTAAATCTTAAGTGTTCATCACTATCGTTATTAACGTCATCTTGAAAAGGTCCGGTTTTTTTATCATCGTTATACCAAGCTCCATTACTTTCTATACCAATAGCTAAATTGTCAATTAATTGTGCAAATATAAGTTGTCCTGAAAAGCTGAGAAATAGGACCAGAATTATTTTTTTCATTAGGTTAGTTTGTGGTGATTATATATTTTTAGTTAGGGTTATTTTTACTTTGAGTGCTCTTGAATAATTTCATATAACTCATCTTCAGCTCCAGGAGTATAACCACTATGTCTGTAAATTATTTCGCCGTTTTTTACAATTACTATATGTGGAATAGTAGATATGTTTAGTGCTCTTTTTAATTCTTGATTTTCGTCTAGTAAAATTTGGTATTCCCATCCTTTTCCGTTAACCATTGGTTTTACTCTTTTTTGTGTACGAGAATCATCTGTAGAAACCGCAATAATTTCTACTTGTGTTTCTTCTTGCCATTCGTCATATACTTCACTTATAGCATCTAACTCATTAACACAAGGTACGCACCATGTAGCCCAAAAACTAAATACTTTAACAGTATCTGTATTAGAAATTTCAGTTACGTTAACAGTGTCTCCGTCTAGAGACTTTAAATCAATATTAGGTAAGTTTTGAGAAAATAATACAGATGAAAATAAAAGTAATGTTAATAGAATAGTAGTGTTTTTCATAATAGATTTTTAATTGTAAAATAAGATTAATGGTGAAAAAAAAACAATATTAACAACAAAACTATGAAAATGTACTATATTTAGCGAAATATTTTAACAATGAAATAATTTTTTATGAAGACAAATTTATTTTTACGCGCATTCTTTTTATGTTTATTAGCTTTTACTTTTGGCTGTAGTAGCAGCAGTGATGACTCTGGTTCTACTGGGGCTGATGATGATGGAGGTGGAAACGTAGTGACTTTAACTAGTATTACTATTAGTGCTAATATAGCAAGTGTTTATGTTGGTGAGACTGTTACTTTTACAGTAACTGGAAATGATGGTTCAGACTTAACTGCTTTAGCAGATATTGTTGTTGATGGTACAACTTTAGCAAGTAATACTTTTTCATCTGCAGTAGCTGGTACTTTTAATGCGGTAGCTACTTATAATACATTTACTAATAGTACTGTAATTACAGTAGATACACCTCCAATTGTGTTTAATAAAAATGTTTTAATTGAAGATTATACAGGAGCTTGGTGTGGTTATTGCCCAAGAGTTGCTTATGGTATAGAACGTGTACAAGCGAGTACAGATCAGGCAGTGGTTGTAGCAATACATAGAGGTAATTCTTCAGGTAGTAGTGTTGATCCTTATAATTTTCCTGCAGGTGATTTGGAAGATTTAGTTGGTTTAACTGGTTATCCAACAGCAATGTTAAACAGAACTACTTCTTGGAGTTATCCAGAACCAATTAATTCAGGACAAGTTGTTAATTTAACTGGAGATGATGCAGCATTAGGTTTGGCTTTAAGTTCTACTATTAATGGATCTGATATGGAAATTGATGTGAATGTAAAATTTGGAGAAGATTTTTCTTCTAGCAATTTAAAGCTTGTTGTTTATGTTTTAGAAGATGGTTTAATTTATGATCAAACAAATTATACTACTTATTACGGAGGAACTTCTGTTATTAGTGATTTTGAGCATAATCATGTTTTAAGAGCTTCTTTAACAGATTTATTAGGAGATGAAATACCAAGTGCAGAGACTACTAAAGAAAGTGTTTATACTGCTACTTTTAATGTAGGTATTCCTTCTAATGTTAGTGATGACTCAAACATACATGTAGTTGCTTTTGTTGTTGATGACAGCAATGCAGCGTTAAACTCTAGAGGTGGAGATTTTGGTGAAGACCAAACTTTTGAAGAAAACTAGAAAGTATTTATATTAAGAAAATAAAAAAACCGAAGCGAAAGCTTCGGTTTTTTTTTTGTGTTTAATAGTTTTTATATACTATCCTAAAAATGGATATCTGTAATCTGTAGGAGTTACAAAGGTTTCTTTTACCATTCTAGGAGAAACCCAACGTAATAAGTTTTGTGCAGATCCAGCTTTGTCATTTGTTCCAGAAGCTCTAGCTCCTCCAAACGGTTGTTGCCCAACTACTGCTCCTGTTGGCTTATCGTTAATATAGAAGTTTCCGGCACAGTTTTGTAAAGCTTCTGTAGCTTCTGTAATTGCGTATCTACAAGTTGCTAATATTGCTCCAGTTAATGCATATTCGCTAGTTTGGTCTACTAGTTTTAAAGTTTCAGAGTAAGCATCATCTTCATATACATATATTGTAATTACAGGGCCAAATAACTCGGTACACATGGTTGTGTATTTTGGGTCTTTAGCAAGAATAACTGTAGGCTCAATAAAGTATCCTTTACTCTTATCATAGTTTCCACCAGCAATAATTTCTGCATCAGCATCTGCTTTTGCTCCATCAATATATTTAGCTAGCTTATCAAAAGAACCTTCATGAATTACTGCAGTAATAAAGTTACTCATGTCTTCTGGAGATCCCATTTTTAAAGATTTCATATCTTCAATAACAAAATCTTTTACATCTGCCCATAAACTTTTTGGTATATACGCTCTAGATGCTGCACTACATTTTTGTCCTTGAAACTCAAAAGCACCTCTAACAATAGCAGTAGCTACTTGTTTTGCATTTGCTGTTTTATGAGCAACAATAAAATCTTTACCACCAGTTTCACCTACAATTCTTGGGTAGGTTTTATAGTTATGAATGTTGGTTCCTATTTGTTTCCATAATTCTTTAAAGACAAAAGTAGAACCTGTAAAGTGTAAACCAGAAAAATCTGGACTTGCTAATACGGTATTTGTAATCATTACAGGATCACCAAAAACAACATTAATAACACCATCTGGTACACCTGCTTCTTTAAAAACATCCATGATTACTTTAGCAGAATATACTTGGCTGTCACTAGGTTTCCAAACAACAACATTTCCCATTAAGGCCATACAAGCAGGTAAGTTTCCTGCAATAGCTGTAAAGTTAAAAGGGGTTACAGCGTATGTAAAACCTTCAAGTGGTCTGTATTCTACTCGGTTCCAAGCATCGCTTGTACTTTCTGGTTGTTCATGATAAATGTCTGTCATGAACTGAACATTAAAACGTAAAAAGTCTATTAACTCACAAGAAGCATCAATTTCTGCTTGGTGTATGTTTTTAGATTGTGCAATCATTGTTGCAGCATTAATTTTAGCTCTGTATGGTCCAGCAATTAATTCGGCAGCTTTTAAAAATATGGCAGCACGTTGTTCCCAAGGTGTATTAGCCCAAGCAGTTCTAGCTTCTAAAGCCGTAGAAATTGCTTCGTCAATATTTTTTTGTTCTGCTACATGGTAGGTTCCAACTACATGTTTATGATCGTGAGGAGGAGACATGGTTCTGGTGTTTCCAGTAGTTACGTCTTTTCCGTTAATATACATTGGTACATCTACCTTACTGTTAAACATTTCTTTGTATGCTTTTAATACAGCTTCTCTTTCAGGAGATCCTGGAGCATAAGATTTAACAGGCTCATTAATGGCAATTGGTACGTTAAAAAATCCTTTTCCCATGATTGTTTATTGGTTTTGTGATTCGAAAATTTTTGAGGTACAAAGTTACGATATTTTTATAGATAAGTAAGGGCTAGTAATACTAAAGACAAGTTAAATTATAAGATATTTTTTTGTAAGTTGCTCTTTCGTTTAAAGACTATACAAACATGTGTACAGTAACTATTTTTCCTACAGGTGAAAATGATTTTGTGCTTACCTCTAACAGAGATGAAGCGCCAAATCGAGTGTCTCTAGTGCCTGATTTTTATGAGGTAGATGCTGCTAAATTGTTGTTTCCTAAAGATAAAAAAGCGGGAGGAACATGGATTGGTGTAAGTGATAAAAACCGATTAATATGTTTATTAAATGGAGGTTTTAAGCATCATAAAAGAAAAGAAAGCTACAGGTTGAGTAGAGGTGTTGTGGTGAAAGATTTATTAGCTTCAAAAGAAATTGTTACAGCAATAGAGGCTTATAATTTTCAAGATATAGAACCTTTTACTTTGGTGATTGCAGACTGGAATACTAATCTACAATTTTACGAATTGGTTTGGGATGGAGATCAAAAACATTTTAAAAACTTACCTAAAGAAGCTAAAATATGGTCTTCTTCCACATTGTATTCTAAAGCAATGAAAGATGAAAGGACGCAATGGTTTGATGATTTTAAAAAGGGAAATAAATTAAATTCCGCGAAAGCGTTACAATTTCATAAAAACACACATATAAATAACAAGGAGTATGGTGTGGTTATGGATAGAGGTTTTGTAAAAACGACTAGTATTACACAAGTTGAAAAAACGAAGGGTGTAGTGTCTATGTGTTTTGAAAACCTTGCCAAAAACACGAAATCTTTAAGCACTTTTTTATTTACAGAAACCGTACATGAATAATACAGCATTTATACTAACGCTTGCGTATCCTGAAACTATAGTTATGGTTGCAGACGAGTGGTATTCGCCTTTTTTGCGTTTTTTTGGTATAGGGAAAAAGAATTATTTAAGAGCAGGTCATGCCGCTTTGGTATTAATTGATAAAGCTACGGGAGTTTTAGAGTACCATGATTTTGGAAGATATATTACGCCAGAACCTAGCGGAAGAGTGCGAGGTAGAGATACAGACCATGAATTAGATTTTGCTATTAAAGCTTCTATTAAAAATGGAGAAATACAAAATTTAAATGAAATTTTACAATTTCTAGCTACACACCCAAAACTAACACATGGCGACGGTAAATTAATAGCTTCGGTTTGTGATTCTGTAGACTATACATTGGCTAGAGCACATATTACAAAAATGCAAGAACGCCATTTTATACGTTATGCTGCTTTTGCCAAAGATGCATGTAATTGTGCGCGTTTTGTAACCGATACTTTAATCGCTTCTGTTACAGATGAGGTGATACATAAAAAGCTACAAAAATCGAAATGGTTTACGCCTAGTACTATTGGCAATGTAGTACTTGCAGATACTAAAAACAAAGTGTATGAGGTGTCTGAAACAGGAGAAATTGCAGATTATGCTTCTACAGTAAGTAAAGATAATAGATTGTATTTTTTAGATAGATTAAAAAATCACACACCAAATTTTGTAGGTACATTGCACCCTAAACCTGTTGCTAATTTACATGAAAAAGCACAATGGCTTTCTGGTATTGCTGCAGGAGCTTGGTATGAATTGCATGCTACAGAAAATAGTTTAGAGTATTGGTATAAGCGTATTTCGCCTCACGGAAATGTAGATGTGCACGCTTTATATGAAGTGAGTGAAACAGGGTTTAATTATCAGGAAACCTTTAGTTTTATTCATTATTCTAATTGTAAATTTTTTCATGTAGAACAAAAAGGAACAGTTTATAGGTTTGAAATAAAGGAGTAAACGTTATTTCTTTTAGATTATAAATATACGTTTATATGCCACCTGTTTTTAGAGGCTGTCTTATTTTTTGTTAGTTCCTGTGTTTTAAAAGTGTAATATTCAACACAAATTTATAGGGAAACTGTCAATGTTTTACGGCTGAATATATTTTACTCGCTTTTAATTTTAAAATTGCCAGGGGCTAACTAATTACTTCAATGCAGGTAGTGTTTTTTAATTTAAAGCAAAAGGAGCACTTAATTTAAAAGTAGGTATTGCAACATGAAATTTTGTAGTATTACTAAAATTTACCATTTCATAATACCCTTTCATGGCTCCAAAAGGAGAGGTAAGTAAGCAGCCAGAATTATAGGTGTGCGATTCTCCTGGTTTTAAAACAGGTTTTTTGCCAATAACCCCTTCACCCGAAACAATTACAACATGGTTTAGTGCATCTAAAATGGTCCAATGTCTTGCATTAAGTTGCACAGAGTCTTTGCTCTGGTTTTCAATAGTAATCTCATATCCAAAGGCAAACTGTATTTTATAATTTTTATAAAAAGTGCCTTCAAAAGTAGTATCTACCGAAATTTTTATGCCTTTTGTTACTTGTTGAACCATTGTAAGTTTCTTAATAATCTAGGGTTGTACTTGTTAAAAATACTAAAAAAAGGAATGGAATTATCTTGATTTTGTATGAAGATAGTAATTTTTTTTAATTAATTAGTAATATTAACAGAACTAGCTTCGCCTAAACCAATAATTTTATCATATCGTGCACCTAAATCTCTATAATATACAAGTACTTTGTAATCGTTTTCAGTTTGCCAAAAATTTCCGCTAATAGCGCCTTCATCAATATTTCCGTTTTTATCTACAACTACATATTTGTAATTATAAAACCCTTGTTTTAAAAGCATTTTGTTTTGATACACTCCTCGTTCTGGATTAAAAATCATTTTGGTACTCTCATCTAAAGTGTAATTATTAAAATTACCATACACATATACGTTTTTGTCTTGAGGTAGTTCGTCTATTAATAAAGAGAAATACATCCATACATAGTCTGCCTCAATACTTGAGTTGGTAGCATCTATAGCAGTTACTAAGTAATTACCATTAATATCTGGGTTGTAGGTATAAGCTTTATCGTATCTTGTGGTATTGGTGAATAAGAAATTTTCATACAGGTCTTTTAAATTTATAAATTGTACTCCTGTATTGGCAGCTCTTACATCTTTATTTTCAAACCATAAATATTCATTTCCAGCCCAAAAGCTAGTTTCTTTAGTGTACTTATAAATAAGTTCATTACCAAGTGTGTACATTGGCTGTATGCCAGAAATAGCAGTATTTAAATTGTTGTTTTGTACTATAACTGTTTTAATGTTTTGTTTAGGGTTGTTAATTTGCGTGCTACCAGAAGATATGGTAATGTCAACAGTTTGTTTGTTTTCTATATCTCTTACATCACGAGAACGTTTTACAGCAACACCAACATTAACCTTGTCTTCATAAATCATAAATTTTCTTGAAAAAACAAGCTCGTCATAGTCGTTGTAAATTTTAAGCATATAGTTTCCAGAAACTTTTAAGCTACGTGTTTGCTCATTAGGAATTGTAAGTTGGTAGTTAGAATATATTTGTAGTGTATTAAAAGAATTTTCATAAGTTCTTATGCGTTGTTTGTCAAAACCTTCTAAGTATTCCATTTTAAATAAAACCGAAGGCGTCCAGTCATAATTATAATGTTCAATCTCATAATAATAATCTTCTTCATACCCATTTAAAGCATCAAACTCTAGATTTAAGTATTCGCCAAGTTTTAAAACAGGGAGTTGGCTTTCTGTAGTATTGCTCTTAAAAGTTATGGTTTTTATATAATCAGGCGGAGCAATTTCTTGGGCAACTTGTGCAAAAAGTGTAGTTGAAAATAAAAAAGAGACGATTAAATGTTTGAAGTTCACAAGCATATATTTAATGTTTTGCAGTAAATATAAGCAAATTTTATGCCTTAAAAAGCCGTAATACGGTTCTGATTAAATTTCTTTTTAAATTATTGTGAAAACGGATTAGTTATTTGTAAATTTGCCTCGATTTTTAAGTGACTTAAGAATTATAAACACTATAACTATTAACAAATAGATTAATAATATGTCAAACGACATTAAGATTAAAAAAGGTCTAGATATTAAGTTAAAAGGAACTGCAGAGAAGGCAAAAGAAAATGCCATTGTCAGTAATTTCTATTCTATAAGACCAGAAGACTTCCACAGTGTTATACCAAAATTAATTGCTAAAGTTGGAACTAAAGTAAAAGCAGGAGAACCTGTTTTTTACAGTAAAGCTAATGAAGCATTGAAATTTGTTTCTCCAGTTTCTGGTGAGATAATAGACATTCCTCGTGGAGCAAAACGTAAAATTTTAGCAGTTAAAATTCAAGCAGACAAAGAGCAGTCTTACCAAGATAATGGTAAGTTTAATGTGGATGCCGCAAAAGCAGAAGACGTTAAAGCACATTTGTTAGCTTCAGGATGTTGGCCTTTTATTAGGCAACGTCCCTATGATGTGATTGCAAACCCAGAAAAAGCACCGAAAGCTATTTTTATTTCTGCTTATGCATCTGCACCTTTGGTGGCAGATTTAGATTTTACCCTACAAGGTAAAGAAGCAGAACTACAAGCAGCAATTACTGCTTTAACAAAGTTAACAGAAGGCCAAGTGCATGTGTCTGTAGGTAAAAATGGTAACTCACCATTAGCAAAAGTTTCTGGTGCTACTATTCATACTGTTTCAGGTCCGCATCCTTCAGGAAATGTAGGTACACAAATAAACAAAATAGATCCTGTTAATAAAGGTGAGGTTGTTTGGACAGTAAATGCACAAGACCTTGTTATTATTGGTGAATTATTGTTAACTGGAAAATTTAATGCAGAACGTATTGTCGCTCTTGCAGGTTCTTCTGTTAAAAAACCAAGATATTTTGTTACTAAATTAGGAGCCGAAGTTGCTTCCATGATTTATGATAATGGTGTAGATAAAAACCAGAGTATTAGAATCATTTCAGGAAATGTATTAAGCGGTAAGCAAGTACAACCAGATGGCTTTTTAGATTATTATAGCAATACTATTACTGTAATACCAGAAGGTGATGATTATGAGTTCTTTGGTTGGAACAAGCCTGTTTTTAATAAGGTGTCTACCTCAAGAGCATTTACATTTTCATGGTTAACACCTAATAAAGAATACGATTTAACTACCAATACTAATGGTGAGCATCGTGCCTTTGTTACAACAGGAACCTATGAAGAAGTTTTTCCTCTAGATATATACCCAATGCAAATTTTAAAAGCATGTATGTATAAAGATTTAGACGAAATGGAAGCTTTAGGAATGTACGAAGTTGCTCCTGAAGATTTTGCTTTAACAGAGTTTGTATGTGTATCTAAACAACCACATCAAGATATTATTAGAAAAGGTTTAGACTTAATGCTAAAAGAGATAGGATAATGGGTTTAAAAAGTAGTTTACATAACTTAAAAGAAAAGTATAAAGGCACCAAAATGGCCCCTGCGTTTAACGCAATACATACTTTTTTATACTTGCCAAATGAGACCACACATAATGGAACTCATATAAAAGCAGCAGATGATTTAAAACGTACCATGAATACGGTAATCATGGCACTTATACCATGTTTAATATTTGGTATGTTTAACGCTGGTTACCAACACCACTTAGCTTCAGGAGCAATTGAAGCTGCTAACGGGTTTTTTAGCAGTTCTTTTTGGGCTTGGGATAACTTAGTAATAGGACTTGTAAAAGTGTTACCACTTGTTATTGTTTCTTACGGAGTTGGTTTACTTATCGAATTTATTTTTGCAGTAATTAAAGGACACGAAGTAGAAGAAGGGTATTTAGTAACAGGAATGTTAGTACCTCTTATTGTTCCAATTGATATTCCATTATGGATGCTTGCAGTAGCAGTAGCCTTTGGAGTTGTTATTGGTAAAGAAGTTTTTGGTGGTACAGGAATGAATATTCTTAATCCAGCATTAACCATTCGTGCATTTTTATTCTTTGCATATCCTACTTGGATGTCTGGAGATAAAGTTTGGGTGGAAGGTGCTAAAGAATTAGCAGGTACTCCAGACGCTATTTCAGGAGAAACCATTTTAGGAACACTAGCACAAAATCATGATGTTACTCACTCTGTAGCAGATATGTTTTTAGGATTTATTCCTGGTTCTGTTGGTGAAACATCGACACTTTTAATTTTATTAGGAGCATTATTCTTAATCTTCTCTAAAATAGGAAGCTGGAGAATTATGTTATCTTCTTGTGTTGGTGCTTTAGTAATGGGCTTAATATTTAATGGTGTTGTTAGTTCTGGTTGGATAACCGAAACAAGCAAGTTTTATGGCTTAATGAGTACAGAATTTTGGCATCACTTACTTATTGGTGGTTTTGCCTTTGGTACTGTGTTTATGGCAACAGATCCTGTTACAGCATCACAAACCAATAAAGGAAAATGGATATACGGATTCTTAATAGGTTTCATCTCTATATTAATTAGAGTATTTAATCCTGCTTATCCAGAAGGAGTAATGTTAGCCATTCTATTAATGAATGTATTTGCTCCAACTATTGACCATTATGTGGTTCAAGCAAATGTTAAGAAAAGAATGAAACGTCTAAAAGCAAAAATCGCATAACGATGGAAAATAAAACAGACAAAAATTCATATACTATTATTTTTGCCATTGCCATGGTAATTGTAGTAGGAGGTTTGCTAGCTTTTACGGCTTCTGCATTAAGACCTAAAATTGATAGTAACCAAAGATTAGAAAAGCAACAAAATATCTTGTATGCTATGGGTATTAACGAAAATGAAGGAAATTCTGCCATTTTTGTTTCTACAGATAAAGCTCCAGAATTGTTTAATCAATACATAAAAAAACAATTAGTAATTGAAGGAGATAAAGTATCTGAAAACGATAAAGCATATTTAATTGATGTAAAAAAAGAACAAACAAGCGCAAAAGCTGGTAACGTAAGAAAACTTCCTTTATTTGTTGGAGAAAAAGATGGTCAAACATTTTATATAGCTCCTATTAGAGGAAAAGGACTTTGGGATGCAGTTTGGGCTTATATAGCAATGGATGAAAACATGGTTGTACAAGGTGCTTATTTTGATCATAAAGGAGAAACAGCAGGTTTAGGTGCAAACATTAAACAACGTTTCTTTATGGATGACTTTATAGGAGAACACCTAAAGTCTAACGGAAGCTTTAAAGGTATTAATATCTCTAAAAGTAATAACGATCCTAAAAATTTAGATAAAACAGATAATGAGGTAGATGCAATAGCTGGTGCAACAATTACTGGAGATGGTGTTTCTGCAATGATTAAATCAGAGCTTAAACAATATGTACCTTATTTTGATAACTTAAAAAACAATTAATTTATGGGACTTTTATCAAAAAAAGACGCAGCATTAATTACAGATCCATTAGCAGATAATAACCCAATTACTATACAAGTACTAGGTATATGTTCCGCATTAGCAATTACTGCAGAATTAGAAGCTGCAATTGTAATGTCTGTTTCGGTATTATTTGTATTAGGAATTGGTAACGTGGTTATCTCTTTAATGAGAAACATTATACCTTCAAAAATTAGAATTATTGTACAACTAATTGTAGTTGCTGCATTAGTAATTATAGTAGATCAAGTACTAAAAGCTTTTGCTTACGAGCTAAGTAAAACCCTTTCGGTATTTGTAGGATTAATTATTACAAACTGTATCATTATGGGGCGTTTTGAAGCTTTTGCTTTAGCAAACGGACCTTGGAAATCTTTTCTTGACGGAATTGGTAACGCTTTAGGATATGGTGTTATTTTAATAATCGTAGCATTTTTTAGAGAACTTCTAGGAGCAGGTACTTTATTAGGTATTCCTGTATTAGGAGATCCTATTGAAAAAACAGGATTATACGCATTAGGTTACGAAAATAATGGTTTTATGATTATGCCTCCAATGGCATTAATTGTTGTAGGAATTATTATTTGGGTACAACGTAGTAGAAACAAAGCATTAATTGAAGATTAAGCTAGTAACTACTCACAAACTATAAAAAAATGGAACATTTAGAATTATTTTTAAAATCGATATTTATAGATAACATGGTATTTTCCGTATTCTTAGGAATGTGTTCATACCTTGCAGTATCTAAAAAAGTAAGCACAGCTGTTGGTTTAGGTGCAGCGGTAATTTTTGTACTTGCTATAACAGTACCTTTAAACTGGTTATTAGATCAGTATGTGTTACAACCAGGAGCATTACAGTGGTTAGGTGCAGAATATGCAGACTATGATTTAAGTTTTCTTTCTTTTATCATGTTTATTGCAACCATTGCAACCATGGTACAATTAGTAGAAATTGTGGTTGAAAAGTTTTCACCATCACTATATAATTCATTAGGTATTTTCTTACCATTAATTGCGGTAAACTGTGCCATTTTAGGTGGTTCTTTATTTATGCAATCTCGTGAAATTCCAACATTAAGCTTAGCTACCGTTTACGGTATAGGTTCTGGAATAGGATGGTTTTTAGCTATTTTAGCAATTGCAGCTATTCGTGAAAAAATTAGATATTCTAACGTACCTCCTGCATTAAGAGGTTTAGGAATTACATTTATCATTACAGGTTTAATGGCTATTGGTTTTATGAGTTTTGGTGGAATGTTAACAGGAGGAGACGAAGAAGCTAAAGAGGATACTACCGCACAAATTGAAACTGTAGATCAAGAAAGCACAAAAGAGTTAGCTAACAATACAATAACAAATGACTAACATGATATTAGCAGCAAGTACATTAGGAACCATATTAGCAACTGTAGCAGCTTTTTTACTAGTAATTTTATTATTAGTAACTCTGTTATTATTTGTAAAACAAAAATTGTCTCCATCTGGTCCTGTAAAGATTAAGATTAACGGAGAACGTGAAATAGAAGTAGCTTCTGGAGATAGTTTATTATCTACTTTAGGATCTCAAAAAATATTTTTACCATCAGCATGTGGTGGTGGTGGTACATGTATTCAATGTGAATGCCACGTACTTTCTGGTGGAGGAGAAGCATTACCTACTGAAACTCCTCACTTTTCAAGAAAAGAATTAGCACATGGAGCGCGTTTATCTTGTCAGGTAAAAGTGAAACAAGACATGGAAATTACTATTCCTGAAGAAGTTTTCGGAATTAAAAAATGGGAAGCAACAGTAGTTTCTAACTACAATGTAGCAACTTTTATTAAAGAGTTTGTAGTTGAAATTCCTGAGGATATGGATTACAAAGCTGGAGGGTATATTCAAATTGAAATCCCTAACTGTGAAGTAAAATATGCAGATATGGATATTACTGCACATCCAGATGATCATCCAGGAGAACCAAATAAATTTGAAGCAGATTGGGACAAGTTTGGTTTAAGACCTTTGGTTATGAAAAATGATGAACTTGTAGAAAGAGCCTACTCTATGGCTTCTTACCCTGCAGAAGGAAGAAGAATTATGCTTAATGTGCGTGTAGCAACACCTCCTTTTGATAGAGCTAAAGGTGGCTGGATGGATGTAAATCCAGGAGTAGCATCTTCTTATATATTTAACCAAAAAGTAGGAGATAAAGTAACTATTTCAGGTCCTTATGGTGAGTTCTTTATTAATGAGTCTGATGCCGAAATGTTATATGTAGGTGGTGGAGCAGGTATGGCACCAATGCGTTCACATTTATATCAATTATTCAGAACCATTAAAACAGGAAGAAAAGTTACTTATTGGTATGGAGGACGTTCTAAAGCAGAATTATTCTATATTCACTACTTTAGAGCATTAGAAAAAGATTTCCCTAACTTCAAATTCTTTATTGCATTATCTGATCCAACTGAAGCAGATAATTGGAAAGTTAAAAAGGATATTAATGATGAAGAAGGAGACGGGTTTGTAGGATTTATTCACCAAGTAGTAATAGATCAATATTTATCTAAACATGAAGCACCAGAAGATTTAGAATTATATTTCTGTGGTCCACCATTAATGAACCAAGCGGTTCAAAAAATGGGAGAAGATTTTGGTATGGATGATGAAAATATCCGTTTTGATGACTTTGGAGGTTAAAATAAATTAACCATTAATGTTATTAATTTAGTCAAGTCTACAAAGTTATACTATAAAACCCAACACATTTGTGTTGGGTTTTTTTATGCATATTAGATTTTTTTTAATACATAAGATTACAACTATTAATAGCTTTCATGTAGATGTCTTATGTTTTAGTAGTGTTTCCTGTGACTATTTATAGCGTATAGTGATAAAAATTAATTCGTATTACTTTTCTTATAAATTTTAACAGTTTTATTATCACCTTAAAGTTAAATTGATTTTAAATTTTATTTATCTTGTAGGCATAAAATAATAGTAAAAATAATGAAACAAAAAAACTTTAATGTTTTATGTTTTGGATTTGCCTTTTTCAGCATTTTAGGTGTCCAAGCACAAAAACTAAACAAACAACCTATTACTAAGTCTGCAAAGACTGTAAACTTTTCAAATAGACAGGAACAACAACAACAACCTGCTTTTCAATTAACTCCTGAAAACCTTAGAGGACTTAATGAAACAGGCTATGTTAGATGTTTAACTGTAGAGAATGAAGAAATATTAAAAGCACAAAACCCTAACCGTCTTTCAACTGAAGAATTTGAAGCTTGGTTAGCACCTAAGTTAGAGATTACAAAATCACAATTAGCTGCTGGTAGACGTGTAGTATACAATATACCAGTTGTAGTACATGTTGTACATGATGGTAAAAGTATAAACACTACTGGAGAAGCTAACAATGAAAATATATCTTATGCACAAGCAATTTCGCAAATTCAAGTGTTAAATGAAGATTATAGAAGAATTTCTGGTACTAATGGTGGTGTTAATAGTACAGGAGCTGCTGTAGATGTAGAAATAAACTTTTGTTTAGCAGTTACAGATCCAGATGGTAACCCAACAACAGGAGTTGTACGTCATGATATTACACCTTACTCTAATACACAAACAACCTTTGTTACAGATGATTGGGAAACAAATGCAGATGTAGAGCTATTAAAAGCTAATACCCAATGGGATCCTACACAATACATGAATATGTGGTGTATTAAACCAGGAGGTAATAGTTTAAATCATGCTACTAATCCAGGTTTAAGCGGTTTGTTAGGTTATGCACAATTTCCAAGTAATTCTGGGCTAGGTGGCTTACAAACTAATGGAGGTGATGCTGATACAGATGGTGTTGTAGCGGGTTATGACTCTTTTGGAACAGAAGATTTAAATGACGGAAGTTTTATTATAAACAGTTCTTACAATTTAGGAAGAACTATGACACATGAAGTAGGTCACTGGTTAGGATTACGCCATATTTGGGGTGATGGTGGTTGTGGAGTAGATGATTATTGTGATGATACTCCAACATCAGATTCTGCAAATTATGATTGTACAGCAGTTACAAGTTGTTTTACTGCAGATCAATATCAAAATTATATGGATTATTCTTTTGATTACTGTATGGATACTTTTACGGAAGACCAAAAAACAAGAATTATAACAGTGATGCAAAATTCTCCTAGAAGAATGGAATTAAATACTTCTAATGCATGTCAAGCAGCTGCTCCATATATTAAATTTGGTAGTACTACAGGAAATGCAACTGAAGGAACAGATTGTGCATATACAGATTACGATTTTGATGTAGATATTCAGTTAGCACCAACAGGAGCTGCAACGGTTACTTTTAATGTAGATTCAGGTTCTGCAACTAACAATTTAGATTATCAATTAGTTAACAATACAGTGAGTTTTGCTAACGGAGCAACAGATTCACAAAATTTAACTTTACGTGTATTTAATGATGGTATTATTGAAGGAGATGAAACTATCGTTGTTTCTATGAGTTTATCTGGTAGTAGTGACGCATTGTTAGACCCTAACTTTGATACTATAACTATTACAATTAATGACGATGACTTTGTACCTAGTAATTCAACTTCTGTAGATGTTTATGATGAAGATTTTGAAGATTTAACAGGATGGTTTATTGTAGATTCTGATGGTGATGATGAAAATTGGGGTTCTGTAACTGGTGCAGAAGGTATTGGTGATATTATGGGAACTGCAGCATTTTCTACAACTAACGATGCAGCTATTGGAGGATTTAGTACTTATGACCCAGATAATTATTTAATTAGTCCAGAGTTTACTATACCTGCAGGTATGAGTGAATCTTCACTTAGTTTTGTTATAGGTGGCCTTAGTCAAACTACAGGTGCACAAGATCACTATTCAGTGTATTTTACAACAGATTCTGATACAGATTTAGAAGAATTTGTTATAGAAAATGATCATGCAAATACAGCTGAGGGAACCACAGAAGTTAGAACATATGATATGTCTGCTTATATAGGAATGACAGGTAGCTTAGTATTTAGACATCATAATTCTGCAACTGGTGATGGAATATTATTATTAGATACTATTGATGTTAATGCAGTATCTGGTACAGATGTGCAAACAGATGTAAACACAGCAACAGCAGAGACTTTATTATTAAACGCTATGGGTGCTGCTCCTGCATTTGATGCAGCGACAGGTTTTGTTATGGCACAACTTCAAAACAACACTAGTTTTGATTATGGTTGTACTAATATATCTGTATCTAGATCAGGTTTATCTGCGCAAACCTATAATGGTTCTGTAACAGCAAATTTTGTTACTGATAAAGTATTTAGTATAACTACAGCTAATACAACTAATTCAGGTGATGCTACAAATACATTCTACTTTACTGAAGCTGAAGTAGCTGGATGGGAAACTGCAACAGGTAATGATAGAGCAGATTTCTATATTATAAGAGAAGTTGCTGGTTCTGCAGTAGAATCTGTACCTGTAACTATTGGTGCCTTTGGTGATCACGTTACCATTACAGGTGAATTTACAGGTGTAGAAGGAGATTATTATTTTGGTACTTCAACTAGTTTAAGTGTAAACGAATCTAGTTTTGAAACATTTAGTTTATATCCTAATCCTACTACAGGAGAAGTGTCTATACAATTAAGTGCTAATGAAGATGTAAGTATTGTATTATATGATATTAGAGGACGTAAAGTTTTTGCTAATACTTATAAAAATAATGCAAACACATTTACTAAAACTATTAATTTAGATACTATGTCTTCTGGTATGTACTTATTAAAAGTTGTAAGTGGATCTAAACAAACCACTAAAAAGATTGTAAAACAATAAACCGTTTTATATCTATTAAAAACCCAATACGAAAGTATTGGGTTTTTTTATTTTAAAAAGTAATTGTAGTACTTTTGTAACATGAGCAAACCTCTTTCAAAACAAGAATTACATAATTTAGCAATGAACCATGTTGGCAAAGATTTAGAAAAACGTGGTTTTGAGTTTGTGGCTATTAATAGTACTTTAAAAAAACACCCACAATTTGTATGTATAGATAAAAATAGTCAGTACTTTTTTGTCATTGTACGTGCTGTTTTGCTGCCAGAAAACCCTAATAACTATGATGTCATTTGGATGGAGTCTTTTAAAAAGCATGCCTCAGATAAAAATGCCAAAGTATTATATGCAGGAGTGGGTTTAGGTAATCCTGATGGAGAACATTTACCAGTATATTTAAATCAAGAATATCTAATAGAATATAATGGTATTCAAGTTATTGAAACGAACCTAAATTAAACGGTTTTTATGTAGGTTACTTACCTGCAAATCTTAAAATGCAAACAAAATATTTTTTTAAAATGAAAAAATCTGCCATGCTACTAGTACTAGTAACTAGTTTGTTTTCTTGTACTAAAGAAAAAAAGAATATTAAATTAACAGATGCTGTTTTTGGTACAAGTTACTCAATACTATATGATGCAGAAAGTAATTACCAAAAGCAGATAGATAGTTTGTTTTATGTAATTAATAAATCACTTTCTACCTATCAAGAGAATTCAGATATTTCTAAAATTAATAGAAATGAAGCCAAAGAAGTAGATGCACATTTTATAAAAGTATATACTGCTTCAAGACAATTTTACACACAAACAGATAGTGTTTTTGACCCAACTATAGGAACTGTTGTAAATGCATTAGGTTTTGGGCCAGAAAAAAAAATAAAGCAGTTAGATAGTCTTAAAATAGATAGCTTAATGCACTTTGTTGGTTTAGATAAAACCTATCAAGCAGGTAATTTAATATTTAAAAAATACCCAGAAACATTTTTAGATTTTAATGCAATAGCAAAAGGATACGCTGTAGATGTGGTTGCAGATTTTTTAGAGAGCAAAAAAATAAAAAACTATTTAGTAGAAATTGGAGGCGAAATACGCACCAAAGGTATTAATATTGAAAAAGATACTTCATGGACTGTAGGTATTGATAAACCAAATTTTGAAGGCACACAATCTGTTTTAAAAGCAATTCCGTTACAGGATGCAGCCATGGCAACTTCAGGAACCTATAGAAAATTTAAATTAGATGAAAACGGAAAGCGTTATGCGCATATCATTGATGCTAAAACAGGATATTCAAGCAAAACTCATCTGTTAAGTGTTTCTGTAATAGCACCAAATTGTATGACTGCTGATGCTTTTGCTACTGCATTTCAAGCTATGGGAATGGAAAAAACGAAAGCTTTTTTAAAAAATCACCCAGAGTTTAAAGTTTTTATTGTTTTTGAAAATAATAAAAAAGAATTGGAAACCTTAAACCTTAACGGATTTCCAGAATAATAGGAATTTTCTATCTTAGAAGTTCAAAAGCAATTTTTAGAAGTTTACTACCTTAATTAAGTTTAAACTATCTCAAATTTGTTACAACATAAAATAAACCTATTAACTGGTTATAAAGTAGTTTTAACAAATAATATGAAGGCATTAATAATAGACGATGAAAAAAAAGCAAGACACGTTTTACGTATTTTGGTTGAAGAAAACTGCCCAAAAATTACACAAATTTTTGAAGCAGAAGATTTGCTTTCAGGAGTTGAGCTTATTAAAAGTCAAGAGCCAAGTATAGTCTTTCTAGATATTGAAATGCCAGAACATTCGGGATTAGAAATATTAAATTTTATAGAAAAAGAAAACCACAATTTCGAAATAATATTTACAACTGCTTACAGCGAATATGCTATTCAAGCCTTCCAATTAGCAGCCATAGATTACTTATTAAAGCCAGTAAGACCAAGTCAAGTTAAAGAAGCGGTAAACAAAACCATTGCATTTCTTGGAAATACACAAATAAACAAACGTTTAGCCGAATTAAAAACCAGCCTCAGTCAGGCTAATTTTAGTAAAATAGGGTTGCCTGTAGCAGATGGAATAAAGTTTGTAAACTTTAATGAAATTATTATGTTTGAAGCAGATGGTATGTACTCTAAAATTACAACCATCAACGACTCCGAAATATTAATAAGCAAACCTCTAAAACATTTCATAGAATTACTTAAAAATCAGAATATGTTTTATAGACCACATCGTTCCTTTTTAATAAACCTATCGTTTATTAAAGAATATATTAAAAAAGATGGAGGTTATATAGTGATGGATAATAACAAAACGGTTTCAATTTCTAAAGACAAAAAAGACGAGTTTTTAACCATAGTTAGCAGTATAGGATAGTAATTCTTAAAATAGTAATAAGAAACAATAATAATGTAACTTTGTTTATCAACACAATCTATTAATCTGAAAACCTATACATTATATATACTTTGTTTTTTGTTTGGCATGCAATTATTGTTTGCACAACAACCAGTATCCATACATCTTACAGAAAAGGATGGTGTTCCAGACAACGAGTTTTACGATATTATTGAAGACAATGATGGCTACATTTGGTTAGCTGCAGATAAAGGTTTGTTTCGTTTTGATGGTGTAAACTATAAAAAATTTCAACACCCAGAACAACGTGGATTGTCTGTGTTTAGTCTAAACAAAGATGAAAACGGAACCATTTGGTTTGTTAATATTTCTGGACAAATTTTTTATATTGAAAATGAAGAAGTAGTACTCTTTGGTGACTATAAAGAAGCTTTTAAAGGTGAGTTACCTAACTTAAAAGTCTCAAATAATTGTGTAATTCTTTTTATGCCATCTAAGTTGTTTGTCTTAAGTGTAAAATCAAAAAAAGAGATATTTAATACAAGCTTTAAAGTAAACTATGGCCTAATAGAGCCTAATGTTTTTAATAACGCTATGTTTTATAGTACACAAGATAATGTAATTAAAAGAGATTTAAAAAGTTTAGAAATAGAAGAAAAGGTGCCAATTACAGCTGTTTTTTCAAGATATATTCAACGTTCATTTATTTCAGAAATAAACCAAAACACTTTAGTCTTCTTTACAAGAAGTGTAAAGGAAGGATTAAATTTTTATAAAATTCCGAAGGATTTCAAATCCAAAATAGAACCTTTAAATCATGATTTTCCAAATATTAAAATTATAAATGTAAAAACAATCAACAACCAAACTTGGTATTGTACAGAAAATGGTGTTTTTATTTGTGAAGTTATAGAGAATACATTAATAGTAAAAAAGCATTTGTTCCCAAACCAATTTATAACAAATGTAATAGTAGATAAGCATACTAATTATTGGTTTACAACACTTAATAATGCGTTATTTGTTGTGCCTAATTTAGCTGTTAACAATGTTGCGGTAGATGTGAAAAACGATAAAATTAAGACAGTAAATTTAGGAAAACCTAACGAGTTGTTAATTACTACTATTGGAAATAAGTTACATAAATACAATGTAAATTCTAAAACGCAACAGTCTTATACTTTTACAAGCAAACTAGATGTTCATTTTGTAGATTATAATCCATATACAAAGAAATACTATAGCAACACAAACTTAAATACTTTTGTGTTTAATTCTAACTTAGAAAAAGAAAAAGATTTTGAAGGAGGAGGTACGTTAAAAGATATTTACCATATTAGTTTAGACACGACTTTAGTAGCTTTTAGAAGTGCAGTTAAATCTGTAAATAGTTTTTCAAAAAACCAAAAAGATTTATATAAAAAAAGTACAAGAGGCTATGCAGTACATTATAATACTAAAAACAAGCATAGTTATTTTGCTACAATCGATGGTTTGTTTTTTTTAGATAAAGCATATCATGAACAAGAAATAAAGTATAAAGGAAAAACCATTTATATTAATAAAATGGAAGAAACCCAAGATGGTATTTTATGGTGTAGTTCTTTTAAAAACGGGTTATTTGCTATTAAAAATAATAACGTAATAAAACATTTTACAGTTGAAAACGGATTGTTGTCTAACAGTAATTCTTATTTAAAAGCCAAAGAAAATAACTTGTGGATTGCTGGAGAAAATGGAGTCCAAAATTTTAATACTAAAACAGGGAGTTTTCAAAATTTAACAAAAAGAGAAGGTATAAACTCTTATAATTATAATGGGCTAGAAATTATAAAAGACAATGTGTTTATAGGTAGTCCAGAACAAATTATATATTTCAATGAAAAAGACGTTTTTAAACCATATAATACGCCAGAAGTTAATATTACAAGCCTAAATATTGCCAATATAAAACAACCTTTAAAATCAGAATATTCAATTCAAGAAAAAGCAAGTGCAGTAGATATTCATTTTAATGCCATAGGATACAAATCGAGTACAAGTGGAAAATTTGAATACAGATTAATTGGTTTACAAAATAATTGGACAGAAAGTATTGCAGGTATCTCTAATGTACAATACAATACACTTTTGGAAGGAGATTATACTTTTCAAATACGTAATGTTACAGATAACAAAGAAGAGGCTGTGACAAAAGAAATTCAATTTAAAGTAACGAAACCCTTTTGGGAAAAAATATGGTTTTATGCTTTATTAAGTTTGCTATTTATAACAATAATAGTGTTGTTTTATAGACAAAAAATGAAAGCTAATGATGCCGAAAAGAATAAATTATTAAAACAATTAGAGATTAATAATGAGCTTATTAATTTAAGATTAGAGAATTTACGTTCGCAAATGAATCCGCATTTTGTGTTTAATGCATTAAACTCCATTCAAGATTATATTTTAAGTAACAAAAAAGACTTAGCAGGAGATTACCTTGGTAAATTTGCCGATTTAATTAGAACTTATTTAGAGCATAGCACCAAAGGTAAATTAACATTAGAAGAAGAAATAGGTACGTTAAACATGTATTTAGAATTAGAGAAATTACGTTTTGAAGACAGTTTACAATATACCATTGAAAAAACAAAAGATATAAACCCAGAACTTATAAGTATTCCAACAATGTTAATTCAGCCATATGTTGAAAATGCTTTAAAACATGGCTTGTTACACAAAAAGAATGATAGAAAATTAAGTGTAAGCTTTTCTCAATTTTCAGAAGGCATCATACAGTGTATTATAGAAGACAATGGTGTTGGTAGAGAAAAATCAAAACAATTAAACAGAATGCGATCACAGCAACATAAATCTTTTGCATTAAAAGCAACAAACGAGCGTTTAGGTCTTTTAAACTATGGTAAAAGTAAAAAAGTAGGTGTACAAATCATCGATTTAATATCTGCAACAAAACAACCTATTGGTACAAAGGTAATTCTCAAAATACCAATATCTTAAAGAGTTATTAAATAAAAAGCTGTTTAGCAACTCAAAACAACATTTCAGAAATTGGCTACATAAATTCCTCTGTTACTATAGCATATTTGTTTCATAATTATTAATCAATTTATATTATGAAAACAAGATTACTTTTAATCCTACTTTTAATTGGGAGTGCAACCTTTGCGCAAACTTATGTTAATATTAATGCTGTAGGAAATAATGATGGAACATCCTGGACAGATGCATATACATCACTACAGACTGCTTTGTCTAATTCCAGTATAGGAGAAGAAATTTGGATTGCATCTGGTACATATAAACCGCATGCAACCAATAGAACAGTATATTTTATAATAAATAAAAACGATTTAAAGATTTATGGTGGTTTTGCTGGAACAGAATTACAATTAACCGATAGAGTTTTTGGTACAAATGAAACTATTCTATCTGGAGACTTGCAAGATAATGATGTTAATACAGCAACGTTTACTTCGAATTATTCTAATAGCACTCGAAATACAGATAATAGCTACCATATTATTAATATTTTATCCTCTGGTAATAATTTGTTATTAGATGGTTTAACAATTAGTGATGCACATAATAATAGAAGTAGCTCAGAAAGAGGTGGTGCCATATTAAAGGAGAAAACCATATCAGATTTAACAATCAAAAATTGTATAATAAAAAATAATGTCGGTAGAAATGACAATGCGGGATTGCATGCAGAGTATGATATGAACAATGCTAACTCAGGTGCTAGAGGCACTTTAGTTATTGAAAACACAAAATTTATAAGTAACATGTCACGTTGGGGAAGTGGTATTTATTCTTTTGTAAGAGCTAATTCTAATGTAGACATAAGTATTGTAAATTGCTTGTTCGATAAAAATATTACAGCAGATTTAAATACAACCGACACAGGATTGTCAGGAAGTGCATCTTGGTTTAGAGCATTAGAAGCACACGCAGGTTTAAATTTAGATTTAGTTAATAATACTTATATTAATAATATAGATTTGGGTACAGGAAATAGTTTAAATAACCTAAACAGATCTACTGTTGGTATAAGTGAAGAAATAACCAGTACAGATATAACGTTCAATGCTAATGTGTCTAACTGTATTTTTTGGAATAATAAAACAACAGATAATAATATAACAAGAGCCATTTCAGATTTACACCTAGAACCAGCTAACCTTAACATTTACAATTCTTTAGATGAGTTAGGGTTTAATGATTTCAGTATTACTAGTAAAACAAATACAAGCTTTAAATACCCTTATTTTACAGATGCTGTAAATGAAGATTATACATTACTACCAGGTTCTCCTGCAATCGGAACTGGAGATAATACTAAAGTTCCTGTTGGTATAACTAAAGATTTAGCTAATAATGCTAGAATTCAACAAACTACTGTAGATATGGGTGCTTTTGAAAGTGCTTACACTTCTTCAATTATAGAAAATATTGCATTTGTAAATATAAATGCAACAGGAAACAATGATGGTTCTTCATGGACAGATGCTTATACTAATTTACAAGATGCTATTTTAAGTACTGAATCTGGATCAGAAATTTGGATAGCTGAAGGAACGTACAATCCAGATGCTTCAGATAGAACGGTTTATTATGAAATTAATAAAGCTAACATAATTATTTATGGTGGTTTTGCTGGTACTGAAGCACAAATTTCAGAAAGAGTTGTAGGTGCTAACGAAACTATTTTGTCTGGTGATTTACAAAATAACGATGTAAATACTGCAGATTTTGTAAGCAATTATGCAAACGCTACTCGTAATACAGATAATAGTTACCATTTAATAAATATTGGTCAATCTGGAATCAATTTAGAATTAAATGGTTTAACAATAAGTGATGTACATAATAATTTAAGTAGTACAGAAAAAGGTGGTGCTATACTTAAAAATGTAAATGTGCCAAAATTAACCATTAGGAATTGCATCATTAAAAATAATGTAAGTAGAAATGATAATGCAGGTTTATTTGCTGAGTTTAGATTATTTAATACTAATAATGGACCTAATGGTGCGTTAATAATCGAAAATAGTGTATTTGCCAATAATATGTCACGTTTCGGAAGTGCTATTTATTCTTATTTATGGTTTAACACTACAGTAGACGTTGTGGTAGCAAATAGTTTGTTTGAAAATAATATTGCAGCAGATCTCTCTTCTTCATTAAAAGGTAGAAGTGGTAGTGCATCTTGGTTTAAAGTGATACAAAATAATTCTGAGCTTAATATTAATTTAGTAAACAATACCTATGCAAAAAATATAGATACAGGAACAGATCAAGGATTAACCACAACCTTAAAAGGAGTAGTAGTTATAACAAAATCTTCTGGAGTGGTAAGCGATATTTTTTCGGAAGCTTCAAATTGTGTTTTTTGGGACAATGAAACAACTGGAGGTACAACTTCTCGTGCGTTTTCTTATCAAAATGAAGTGCAACCAAACTCTTTAAATATATATAATTCCATTGATGCTTTAGATTTTAATTATGGAATGGTTTCAAGTAAAACAAATACTAGCACAACAAACCCATTATTTACAGATGCCGCTAATAACGATTTTACACTACAAATGGGGTCTCCTGCTATAGACTCTGGAGATAATAGTAAAATACAAGCAGGAATAATGACAGATTTATTAGGTAAAGACAGAATATTTAACACTACTGTAGATATGGGAGCTTATGAATATGGCTCTACTTTAGATATAGAAGATGTTGAAACTAAAAATGATTTTGTAATCTACCCAAACCCAACATCTAATATGGTATATATTAAAATGACTCAAGACTTATTTAAAGCAGAAATATTTAATATACAAGGCCAAAAAGTGCTAGAGAGTAGCAACAAAAAAATAGAAGTTACTAACCTTGCTAACGGAATGTATTTATTGCAAATAGAAGATACAGCAGGAAACCAAAATACAAAAAGGTTTATAAAAAATTAAAGACGCTATTAATCCGTTTTTAAAAGTTGGGCTATTTCGGTAGCTCAGCTTTTTTTTAAGTTATTATCTAAATTATGAATTACTTAAAACAAAAAAAGTTAGAGTTGTTTTTAATAGCTCTTTATACTGCGATTGCAATTTTGATATATGGAATCTAATTTCTTTCTTAGAAGAAATGAATCAATACTAACAACCAACCAATAACTAAAAGCAAGCCACCAATTGGAGTAATTGGCCCTAAAAAACGAAGCTTTTTACCTTTAGCATCCGATAAAACCAATCCGTAAATACTAAAGGAAAACAATATAATTCCTAGAGTAAAACACCAATAAATAGCTGAGGTTATGGTGTTAAAATTAAAACCTAATACTAATAATACTATAGCATGATACATTTGATATTTTACGCCAACTTCAAAACTTTGTAATTGTTCTGTAGATAAAATTTTCTTTAAAGCATGTGCACCAAAAGCACCAAAAATTACAGATAACATTCCAAAAAGAGCAGCAGTAATAAGTATCATTTGTTGTGTCATTACAGTACGTTTTAAACGGTTGTTTTGGTTTTGTAAACCACAGGAATAATTTCGCCTTTGGCTAAACAGTATTTTTCAATTTCTTCTTTAGTAAGTCTTGCGGTATAATCTTCTTCATTAACCATAAAACCTATCTCTCTTAGCTTGTTAAAATAATCGTAGCCATATACACGAACATGATCGTATTGCCCAAAAATTTTAGCACGCTCTTTCTTGTCAGTAATCGAATTATCTTCAAAAGTAGTTTGTCTACTTAAATCTTGCGGAATTTGAAATATACCATATCCACCAGGTTTTAAAACACGAAATAATTCTTGCATGGCCTTGGTGTCGTCTGGAATATGTTCTAAAACATGATTACATAAAATAATGTCATAGCTATTATCTGCAAACGGAAGGTTGCATATATCTGCCTTTACATCTGCAATAGGAGATAGTAAATCTGTGGTAGTATATTCTAAGTTTTTAAGTTTTCTAAAACGATCTAAAAAACATTGTTCTGGAGCAAAATGAAGCACGCTTTTTTTAGCAGTAAAAAAATCGGTTTCGTTTTGTAGATATAACCAAAGTAATCGGTGTCTTTCTAAAGATAGAGTAGAAGGAGAAAGTACATTGTCTCGTTGCTTTTCATAACCATAAGATAGAAAGCTTTTAAAGCTTTTGCCGTCAATAGGATCTGTGTAAGTATTTCCTTTTAAAAAGTAGGCTAAAATAGGACGCGCAATATAACTTAGCCTAATTAACAAAGGCCTTGGAATAATGTTTAGTATGAGTTTGAATATTTTTTTCAAAAGTATTATGCTTCAACAGCTGTATTGCTAATTAAATTATAAATACCATCCCAAAGAGCAATGCGTTGTTGTAAGGCTTTTTTTGCAACTTCTAAAACGTCTTTCCATTTTTGGTTGTCATCACCACATAACTCTTCAATCATTTTTAAAGATAATGGTCCATGCTCATCGCCATCTAATTCTATATGACGATTCAAGTAATACGTTAATTTACTATAAGAATTATCGCTGGTTTTAGATTTGTCAATAATTTGAAAAAACATATCAGGTATCACATCTTCACGTCCAAAAGTAAAGGCAGAAGCTATTTTATGAGGAGCGTTAGTGGCAATTACATCAAATGTAAATTGTACAAATTGTAGTGTTTCTGTATTTAAATTAGCCTTAATAGCAGCTTCATCTATAGAAAGGCCATCTTGTATACAACCAATAAATAACGTTATTTGGTTAGTGTTTGCATCAATTTGGTGCATGGCATCTAAATACATTTCGTAATGACTTTTAGGTATTCCTAATTCATTGACATCGCTTTCTTCGCCTAATACAATTTCATTAATAAAACGAGAAGTAGCAGGATTTGCAACAGGTACCCAAGGCACAGAAGTTGTGGTTAAATGATTTTGAAGCGCTTTTAATAAAGACATAAAATCCCAAACAGCAAATACATGTTGCTCCATAAAAGACTTTATATCTTCAACCGAAGATAAAGCACGATATAATTGATGTGAGTTAAGTGCTTCTCTTAATGCGGTTAACTCATTTTCTATATATGTAATATTATTCATTATAAAGTATTAAAGTACAAGAGGTTGTTGTCTAAACTCTAGTTCTTCATCACTGGTAATACCTAAGGCATCATAGATATAGGCAAAGGTAGAAAGTAGTTCTGGTTTACCATCTACTATGGCTACATCATGCTCAAAATGGGCAGATGGTTTTTTGTCTAGAGTAGTAATAGTCCAACCATCTCTATGTTGTTTTATGCGTTGTGTACCAAGGTTAATCATTGGTTCAATAGCTACAACCATACCTTCAATAAATTTCTTTCCGCGTCCGCGTTTACCATAATTTGGCATTTCTGGATCTTCATGCATTTTTCGTCCTAAACCATGACCTACTAACTCTCTTACCACACCATAACCATGGTCTTCACAATATTTTTGAATTGCAAAACCAACATCACCAACACGGTTGTTTACTTTAAACTCACGAATACCAACATATAAAGACTCTTTAGTAACTTGTAGTAATTTTTTGGTTTCAGGAGCGATTTCACCAACAGCAAAAGTGTAGGCATGATCTCCATAAAAACCGTCTTTAATGGCACCACAATCTATAGAAATGATATCTCCTTCTACTAAAGGGGTATTATTAGGTATACCATGAACTACTTGTTCATTAGGACTCATACAAAGGGTGTTTGGAAAATCATACAAACCTAAAAAGCCAGGTATTGCTCCTTGATCTCTAATACAAGTTTCTGCAAGTTTATCTAGTTCTAAAGTAGTAACTCCTGGTTTTACAGCTTTAGCTATTTCTCCTAAAGTTTTAGATACTACTAATGCAGCTTCACGCATTAATTCTATTTCTTCTCTTGTTTTTACTATAATCATAAGGCATAAAAAATATTGTGCAAAGATACTAAAAATTACAAGGCATGCTTTTTTATTGAAAGAGGATATTTTGCAGTTGGATACTTTTTTTTAAAGCAACCTGTATATAAGAATAAATAGAAATGTTTTTATAAGTGAAATGCTTAAACAGTATCTGTTTATTAACTGCTTATGACAGTGTTGTTATAAGTCTATTTATGGTGCTGAAAAAGAAATTAAGATTAACTATTCTTTTTAAAAAAGGAAAAGAAGCCTTTCTTTTTTTTGGGTGTTTTTTGGTTGTATTTTGGGTTAGATAGATATTGGTATACTTCTCCCCAACCTAAAAAACCTCCAATATTTCTGTCGTCAATAAATAAATCTGCATGAATTTTTCTGCTTTTAGATGCATCAAATACTTCTTCAGGAAAACTTTTATTTACTGCATAAAACTCTATGCCTTTACTTTTACAAAAAGCAACAGCTTCGTCTAGTTGTTGCCCACTTCTGTAGGTCCATAAAATTAAACGATGCCCATCTGCTTGTAATTGTTTAAGAGTGTCTATGGCAAATAATTTTGGCTTTCCAATTTTAGGGTAGGCATCATCTACAATAGTTCCATCAAAATCAATGGCAAGAATAAGTTTGTCGTTAAAATTCATTATTGTATTAAATAGTTTGTAAAAATAGAAACTTTAGGGTTGTATTTGTGTTACGGTTTTCTTTGTTTTAATAAAGAACACCTCTCTGTTTTTACCAGCAGAGAGGTGTTCTTATTTTTAAACTAAAGATTTTTGTGTCATAGCTTCTGGTTGTTCTACACCAATTAGTTTTAAAACAGTAGGAGCAATGTCTCCTAAAATTCCATCATGAATGTGCTTAATGTCTTTGTCTATTAAAATAATAGGAACAGGGTTAGTAGTATGCGCAGTATTTGGTGATCCGTCAGGATTTATCATGGTTTCACAATTACCATGATCTGCAATTAGTATGGTTGTATAGTTGTTTTTTAATGCTGTAGTTACTACTTTTTCAACACAAGTATCTACAGCTTCGCATGCTTTTATAGCTGCTTTCATCACTCCTGTGTGGCCAACCATATCTCCATTAGCAAAGTTTAAGCATACAAAATCTGCTTCGCCTTTTTCTAGTTCAGGAACTAAAGCATCGGTAAGCTCAAAGGCACTCATTTCTGGTTTTAAATCATAGGTAGCAACTTTAGGCGAGTTTTTTAATATTCTGCTTTCTCCTTTAAAAGGTTCTTCTCTTCCACCAGAAAAGAAAAAGGTAACATGCGGATATTTCTCTGTTTCTGCAATACGTATTTGCTTTTTGTTGTTTTTTTCTAATACTTCACCAAGTGTTTCTGTTAAATTGTCTTTATCATATATTACGTGTATTCCTTTAAAAGAATCATCATAATTAGTCATGGTTACATAATGCAAATTTAATTTATGCATGTTTTGCTCATGAAAATCTTTTTGAGATAAAGCTTCGGTTAATTGTCTGCCTCGATCTGTTCTAAAATTAAAAAACACAACTACATCATCTTCTTGAATTTTTGCAATAGGTTGGTTATTGGCATCTACAGCAATAATTGGTTTTATAAATTCATCGGTAATATCTTCATCATAATTTTCTCGAATAGATTTTAAGATATTACTAGAAAGTTTTCCTTTACCATTAACCATAGCGTCATAGGCAAGTTTAACACGTTCCCAACGTTTATCTCTATCCATGGCATAGTATCTTCCCGTTACAGAAGCTATTTTGGTGTTTTTATTTTCAAGATATTCTTCCAGCTCTGTAATAAAACCATAACCAGATTTTGGGTCTACATCACGACCATCTGTAAAGGCATGGATATAAGATTTTTTAATATCATATTTTTCAACCGCATCAACTAAACCTAGTAGGTGTTTAATGTGAGAATGTACACCTCCATCACTAACTAAACCTAAAAAATGTACTGCTTTATTGTTTTCTTTAGCATAGTTAAAAGCATCAACAAGTGCTTTTTCTTGAGCTAAGGTTTTGTTTTTTACAGCTAAATTTATTTTTACTAAATCTTGATATACAATGCGTCCTGCACCAAGATTCATATGTCCAACTTCAGAATTTCCCATTTGCCCTTCCGGTAAACCAACATGTAAACCATCTGTACGTAAAGAAGCATTAGGGTATTTGGTATATAGAGAATCTATAAAATGGGTGTCTGCATTATCTATTGCAGAAACTTTTGGGTCTGGAGATTTTCCCCAGCCATCTAAAATCATTAAAATAACTTTCTTATGCATGTGATGTAATTTTGTGAACCAAATATAAAAAAAAGAATGCCGACGTTTCAGGAACTTAGGTATAGATTCTGTTTTTTTATGCTATTGTATTATATATGGATGCTTTTTTATATAATTTGTAAGTTTTGAAACGCTTAGTGATTTACAAAAGGTCAGGATTAATATCTAATATGTTTTCGTTTAGGTAGGTTTTTAAAAATGCCTGGGTTAAATATTCATTTCCTAGCAGTTGTTCTTTTTCTAGCATTTCTTGAATGTTTATCTTCTTGTATGTTTTTAAGAAGTTTTGCGAAAGTGGCTTGTAGCTATAATGCCAAGGTTCATATTTAAATCCTTTTCTACCTGCATCTTTGGTATATACTAAATAGAAACCAAAAGAATTAGCGTGTTTATCCATCCATTTTTTTAAATGTATGTAAGCACCATTATTGTGAAAATTTTCTTCGCGAAGCACATATTTAGGAGAACGCACATTAGCATCAATAATATCTATATCTGTTGCCCAATGGTGTCTTGAGGTTCCTGGTATGGTTGAATAATTAATTATTTTTTTAATGCTTTGCACTTGGGTTAAACCTTGGTTTTTATAGCGTTTGTATTTGCGCTCCCAAATACTTTTTTGATGGTTAAAACTTCTGTAGCTTGAAACGATTTGAATGCTAATTCCTTCTTTTAAAGCTTCGTTTTTCATTTTTATAAAGGCAAAATGTGCAGCTTCTCTTAATGCATAACCATCACCAAAAAGTTTTGGGTTTCCTTTACCAATAAGTTCTTGTATAGCGATTGTGTTTTTAGCAAAAGTAATATTAGGTATGGTTGCTAAGGTTAATGTAGATAAAGCTGTTGTCTTTATGAATTTTCTTCTTTTCAATATAATTTTATAAGTACGATTGATGCATCAAAATTAACTAAATTTACAATAAAATTATTGTTATGTCTTTATCGTTTAAAATTATTGAAAAAGAAAATTTAGCAGATGTAATTCCGTTAGTTTATAAATTAAACGAAGAAAAAATTTCTAAAACTATTTTAATGCAGCGTTTTAAAGAAATGCAAGTGCAAAATTATCAATGTGCAGGTGTTTATGATGCCGATTTGCTTGTTGGTGTTGCCGGAATGTGGTTTTTTACGAGACATTATTCGGGAAAAAGTATGGAATTAGACCATGTTTATATAAATGAAGCTTATAGAAACCAAGGGCTAGGAAAAAAGTTTATGTCTTGGATTAATGACTATGCTTTGTCTAAAAATGTAGAAACCATAGAGTTAAATACCTATGTTCAAAATTTTGCATCACATAAATTTTATTTTAATGAAGGGTTTAAAATTTTAGGCTATCATTTTTTAAAAAAGTTTTAAATTTTTCTTTTTTAAATTAAAGTATTTTATATATTTGCCATCCGAATGCGAGAGTAGCTCAGTTGGTAGAGCGTCAGCCTTCCAAGCTGAATGTCGCCAGTTCGAACCTGGTCTCTCGCTCAAAAGCCTTATCTTAACAGATGAGGCTTTTTTGTTTTAGTATTCTTTTATAAAAAACTTTCTTATTTATAGCTTTTAAGGTTTATTTTAAATCGTCAAGTGTTGTTTCTGGATTAACTTCAAAAGGTTCTTGGTTGTGTTTAAAAATTCTTGCGGTATGTTTTCCTTTTAATACAATGGTACTTCCTTTTACTAATAACCAGCTTCCTTCACGTAAACCAATTACAGGTTGTGAGTTATAGGCATGAAATTCTTTAATTCTAGTTTCTCTGGTCTCTCCTTTGTGTGTAGAGTTTGGGTCTGGATCTAGATAATGCGGATTGATGTTAAAAGGTACTAAACCAATAGTTTTAAAACTTGGTGGTTGTACAATTGGCATGTCATTAGTGGTATTCATAGTTAAACCACAAATATTACTTCCTGCGCTTGTGCCTAAATAAGGTGTGCCATTTTCTACTACCTCTTTCATGGCAGTAAACAACTTATTTTTGTAAAGCTGATTAACTAAAACAAACGTATTACCTCCTCCAACAAAAATAGCTTCTGCTTTTTCAATAGCTTCTACAGGATTTTTAACAGTGTGAATTCCTATTACCTTCTTGTCTATTTTATAAAAAGCTTCTCTTGCTTTTAGTGTGTACTCGTCATGCGATATGCCACTTGGCCTTGCATAAGGAATAAATAGTATAGTAGATGCTTTTTCAAAAAAAAGAGCTAGATCTTTTAAAAGATATTCTAAATATTCGCTTCCGTATATGGTAGAAGTACTCGCTATAATAATGTTTTTCATGGTAGTTTTTCTAGGCCTAGAAATCTTTTTAATTCAATTAATTTGTTGTAAATTTAAGTAATAAAGAGTTTTAACAAAAGTTTAATTGGCTCTTGTATGCTCTTTAAGATTTGAATTCTTTTCTTTAACTTAATAAAACCCTATAATATGAAGCATATACTACTAATATTTACTTTTTTATTTTCTATTTCTTATACCGCATTGGGTCAAGCCATAGATAGAATTGAAATTAACGGAAAGGTTATTGTTGAAATTAATGAGGTAGAAGGTTTGGTGGTTTACAATAAAACGGCAAACATGCGTACTTTAACAGATAGCAGTGGTGCATTTAAAATAAATGTTGCTGTAAATGATGAAATAGAAATATCTGCTTTACAGTTTAAAACATTTATGGTAACTATTACTCCAGATATTATCTCCTCTAGACAACTTACAGCTTTTTTGGTAGAACGTATTAATAACCTAGATGAGGTGGTTATTTTACCTTTCGGTCTTTCTGGTAACTTGGCTACAGATTTAAATAAGCTAAAAACGTTTAACTTAGACCTGAATGCTATGTATTCTGATGTTGAAAATATAGAAGAATTTCAATATACAGAACCACAATACGCTGCAGTTGAAAATATGATACTTATAAAAGATAGGTTTTACAATGGTGTAGATTTTGTAAAAATTACTAATTGGTTAATAAAACCAAGATTTAAATCTAAAAATAAAGCTGAAGTACAAGAGCAAAAGTTTTCTAATTTTAATACTTTAATGACTGCTTATACACAAGACTTTATAAGTACAAATTTTGAAATACCTAAAGAAAAAGTAGAAGCCTTTATTGTTTATGCCGAAAAAAATAATACAGATGCAAGCCTTTTAGATACTGGAAAAGATATAGAATTAATAGAATATTTAGTAACCCAAAGTCAATTGTTTTTAAATGAAGACAGCAACAAAAATTAAACTTCTTTTTCTTTTATTTATTGGTTTACAAACCACTTTAGCACAAACCGTAGAGATTCATGGTAAAATAGTTTCAGATGCTTTAGATTTAGAAAATATTAATGTCTTTAATACTACTTCTAAAAAAGGAACCATTACAAATGTAAATGGCGAATTTGTTATTCAAGCCAAACTAAAAGATGTTATAAAAATTTCTGCACTTTTCTTTAAAGAAGTAACCGTAATTATTAATGACGAAATAATTAAAAGTAAAGCACTTACTATTTTAGTAAAAGAAGAGGTTAATACACTGGATGAGGTTGTTGTACTTACACATAATTTAACAGGAGAATTAGTTGTAGATGTTGAAAATGCAGATTATTTTAAGCCAATACCTATAGATTTTGGTACTATAGATAACTTAGAGTTTGATGATATTAGAATGAATAAACCAGATAATGTTTTTCTTAAAAAAGGACAGCTTTATAACGGTTTTGATCCAATTGAAATGCTAAAGCTTTTTGGGGTGAATTTTAAAAAGAAAAAGAAAAAAAATCAAATAGTTTTAGAACGCGACTTTACTCCAATTAAAGATATTACAGAGGTGTACTCTCGCGCATTTATTCATGACAATTTTAAAATTCCTTTAGCATCAATAGAATCTTTTTATGCTTTTTTACAAACAACATCATATGATTATACCTTGCTTCAAAAAGAAAACGAGGTAGAATTATTAGAGTTTTTACTTGCGCAAAGCAAACAGTTTTTAAAAAATAATTAAAAACCTTTTACTTGCTTTTTTAACTCATTAAAAGAAGGTGTTTATATAATGTTTTTTTTGAAAACCATAAAAGCACTACTTTTACATACAATTATTTACAAATGAAAAATTTAAAAATAGCCATTTTACTTTTGGTTATACCAGCATTCGCATTTACAGTAGCACACAAATATTATGTTAGTGTTACAAAAATTGCATATGTTAAAGAAAAAGAATCTGTTCAAATCATTTCTAGAATTTTTATAGATGATTTTGAAAACCTGCTTCGTAAACGTTATGATGAAAAAATCACGCTAGCTATTCAGCAAGAACTACCTACCGTAAACATGTACACAGAACGTTACCTTAAAGAAAAATTTCAAATAGCAATTAATGGAAAACCTGCAAAACTTAATTTTATAGGAAAAGAATATGAAGATGATGTGATGTTATGTTATTTAGAAATAGAAGATGTTAAAGCAATTAATAGTATAGAAATTAGCAATAAAGTATTGCTGGATTTGTTTCCAGAACAAGAGAATATAATTAGATGCAAAATAAACGGTAAAAACAAAAGCTTTCTTTTAAGAGAAGGAAACCTTAGCCGCTTGTTAAACTTTAATTAAAAAATGTTAAATACCTTTAAAATTTTACTAATTTAGGCAAGATTTTCTAACAAATTTTTATTCAATGATTAAATTAAAATATCTATTCCTTTCGGCTGTTTTCCTTTCAGCTGGTGCTTTTGCTCAAGAACAAGAAAGTACAGAAAGACAACAAGGCCACACCAACAACAATAAATTTAAACAACTCTATGATGAGTTTTCTACACCAAACATGTATAGAACTGCATCTGGAGCACCAGGATCTGCGTATTACCAACAACAAGCAGATTATAAAATGGATCTAGTATTAGATGATACTAATGCAAAACTTTCAGGTTTTGAAACCATTACATACACTAACAATTCACCAGATGTGCTAAAATATCTTTGGGTACAGTTAGATCAAAATATGAGAGCTAAAGACTCTAAAACACCTTTAATACAAAATGATGCTTCACAACCAGCAGACACTCCAGGTAGTTTTGCAAATAGCTATTTAACAGAACCTTTTGATGGTGGTTTTAATATTCAAGAAGTAAAAGACACTAATGGTCGTGATTTACAACACATGATAAATCGTACCATGATGCGTGTAGAACTACCAAAACCATTAGCAACAGGAGAAAAATTCTCTTTTTCTATAAAATGGTGGTACAATATTAATGACCACGTAAACGGAAGAGGAAGATCTGGTTATGAATATTTTCCTGAAGACGATAACAGAGCTTATGTAATAGCACAGTTTTACCCAAGAATGGCTGTGTATAATGATGTAGAAGGTTGGCAAAACTCACAATTCTGGGGAAGAGACGAGTTTGCACTTCCTTTCGGAAACTTTGAAGTAAACATTACTGTTCCTGCAGACCATATATTAGATGGTACTGGGAAACTTACAAACAGAAAAGAAGTTTATACTAAAGAAATGTTGAAACGTTATGAACAAGCTAAAAAATCTTATGATGAGCCTGTTGTAATTGTAACGCAAGACGAAGCAATAGCTAAATTAAAAACAAAATCTACCCAAACTAAAACGTGGAAATTATACGCAGAAAACGTACGTGATTTTGGTTTTGCAACTTCAAGAAGATATATCTGGGACATGATGAGTGTTAAGATTGGAGATAAAGATGTTATGGCTGTTTCTATGTACGGAAAAGAAGGAAACCCACTTTGGGAAGATTGGTCTACAAAAGCGGTAGCAAGTACCTTAAAATCTTATTCACGTATGACTTTTGATTACCCATACCACAAAGCAATTTCTGTTCATGCCAAACAACAAGGTATGGAATACCCAATGATTTGCTGGAACTATGGTCGTCCAGATGCAGAAGGTAATTATAGCGATAGAACTAAATTTGGAATGATGTCTGTAATTATTCATGAAGTTGGACATAACTTCTTTCCTATGATTGTAAATAGTGATGAAAGACAATGGACATGGATGGACGAAGGTTTAAATACCTTTGTACAATATGTAGCAGAACAAGATTTTGGAAAATGGTATCCAGACGCATTATCAGAAGGGCAAACAGCATACCCTTCACGTCGTGGTCCTGCAGCAAAAATTGTAAATTATATGGGAGGAAATCAAGATTTTATTGCTCCAATCATGACCAAAGGATTAAATACCTACCAATTTGGAAACAATGCTTATGGTAAACCAGGAACTGCACTTAATATATTAAGAGAAACAGTAATGGGACCAGAATTATTTGATTATGCTTTTAAAGAATACGCAAACCGTTGGATGTTTAAACACCCAACACCAGAAGATTTCTTTAGAACCATGGAAGATGCCTCTGCATTTGATTTAGATTGGTACTGGAGAGGATGGTTCTATACCACAGATTATGTTGATATAGGTGTTAAAGAAGTGAAAAAGTACTACGTTTCTAATGAGCCAAATGCAGAAGTTAAAAAAATTGCTGAGCAAAGAGGTATGAAATTAAGTGATTTACCACCTTTAGTGTTTTTTGTAGAAGAAGGAAGCGAAGATTTTAATGAAAACCTAAAAGGAAAATCTGCTTTAGAAAATTCTGCAACATTAAATGAATATATTATGGATAATTTTACTCCTGAAGAAAGAGCTAAAATTAAAGAACCAAAATATTTTTACAACATAACATTTGAAAAACCAGGAGGACTTGTAATGCCTATTATTGTTGAATATACCTATGCCGATGGTACTTCAGATACAATTACATATCCTGCACAAATATGGCGATTAAATGATAAGGAAGTTAGTAAAGTTCTAGCTTCAGAAAAAGAACTAGTATCTATTCAAGTAGATCCTAATTTAGAGACAGCAGATGTAGATACATCAAATAATGCTTGGCCTAAAGAAGTAAAAGAAAGCCAGTTTGACAACTTTAAAAAAGAAGTTAAAAACTAGTTTTTAAAAAAATATTTTAAAAAAGCCGACTATTAATAGTCGGCTTTTTTAATTTGTATTAAACAACTCACTATATTTGCATTGTGATACTAAAAACAACATTTTTATTTATAAGTAGCCCAGAAATTGTATTGATACTATTTGTGGTGGTTATGGTATTTGGCGCAGACAAAATACCAGAAATAGCCAAAGGTTTAGGTAAAGGTATGCGTACGCTTAAAAATGCAACCAATGATATTAAGCATGAAATAACCAAAAGTGCAGAAAGTCATGGCATAGATAGCAGTATAACTAAAGATGTAGATGAAGAACTTAAAAAAGTAAAAGACGATTTAGAAGACTTTACTGGTTCTGTACGCCGAAAGTTATAGGTTAAAAGCCTAACCAAAAAAATAGGTATAATATCTCTCTCATACCTAAAAAGGCACAGAAATCAATGTTTCAAAAACTTTGTGGCAAGTAGTAATAGGCCTAAACACTTATTAATTAAGTTAATACTATAAAAAATAGTATCAAATACTCCTGTTTTTTATAATTAAAAATAATTTCAATACTCATAGCTGTAATATACAAGTAAGCCCTTTACTTGTGGTGTTTTTTTGTTTTTATTTTAACAGTTTTTATATTTTTTATATGTAAAAACATGTATTTAAATAGTTGGTTTTAAACTATTTGTGGCGTTAATATTTTGTTCTTACTTTCATTTTGCTATATTTGAACAACCCAAATTATCAAAAATTGAAAAATTACCTACATATATTTTTCTACTTTTTAGTTATATCTAATTTATTCAGTCAGAATGAAAGAGATATTATTAGCAAAATTGACAGTTTAAATACTATTGGAATAGAATTGTTTGATACAAATAAAATCATGCAATCCATGAGTTATTTAAATGAAGCTATAAAATTATCAGACTCTATAGGTGATAATTATGGTAAAGCTATGGCTAATATTACTGTTGGTAGTATTAGTAGAAAGATGAATGAAAATTCAGATGCAGAGAAATCTTTTTTAAAAGCATTAGAAGCAGCAAAACAAATTAATGAAAACTACTTAATAGCAAGTGTTTATCTAAATATAGGTGAAGTGTATTCAAAAGGCTATCATAAAAGAGATGAGGCCATGAAATATTTTCAAAAAGCGTTACAATTTGCAGAAAATATAGATGTAATAACAAATACTTCTGAAAAAGAAAAAACACATATACTTTCAAGTGCTCTTTTAAATATAAGTTCTATTTATTTAGATTATAACAAACCAGATGAGGCTTTTACATTAATGTTAAGAGCTAAAACCTTGCAAGAAGCTGTAGTGATTTCTCCATTGGTAGAAAGCCAAATGATATTTATGTTTGGTAAATATTATTCGCAAAAAAAGGCATATTATAACTCTATTATAAACTTTGATAAAGCTTTATTGATTTTAAATAAGTTAAACCAAAATAGTAGTCAAAGAAATTTATTGATTTCTAATATATACAAAGAATATGCTACTTCTTTAGCAAGCTTAAATAAAAATGATAAAGCATATGCTGCCTTATTAAAACACAATGAGTATAGAGAAAAAGTAATTAATGAAGAGAAAATAAAGCAATCTAATCATGCTAAAGTAATTTTTGATATAGAAGATTACAAACGCAATGCTACAGAAGCTAACAAAGAAAAAGACGTACTAGTTAAAGTAACAGAAAAAACACAAAAAGCAAATACTATTTTTTTGGTTGCATTAGTGTTTTTAGTAATTAGCTTAGTAGCGTTATTTATAAATTATCTGTCCAAGAGAGAGTTAAGTTCTATCTTACAAGTAAGAAATCAACAATTAGAAAAAGCTAAAAATGAAGCAGAAAAGGTGTCTAAGTTAAAATCTGGTTTTATCTCTAACGTAAGCCATGAGTTAAGGACTCCTTTGTATGGTGTGGTTGGTTTAACTTCTTTATTACTAGAAAATAATGACTTAAATATTCAAGATCAAAAATATTTAAAGTCCTTAAAATATTCTGGAGACTATCTTTTAAATTTAATTAATGACGTATTACAAATAGGTAAAATTGAATCTAAAAAAATTGAGTTACAAGATCATTCTTTAAACTTAAAGCAAATGGTTATTAATATAACCGATTCTTTTGAATATCAATTAGAAGAAACAGCAAACAGATTGCACTTAGAATACGACAATAAAATACCAGAATACATTTTTGCAGATAATATTCGCTTAAGCCAAATACTTATTAATCTATTAGGTAACAGCTTGAAGTTTACAAATAAAGGTAATGTATGGCTTAAATTAATTTTATTAAAACAAAATAAAGACTTAGCCAGTATACGCTTTGAGATTATTGATGATGGACCAGGAATACCACAAGAAAAACAGAAAATAATTTTCGATAATTTTTCGCAATTAGATAGAAATCATAACGAAAACTATCAAGGTACAGGATTAGGACTCTCTATAGCAAAAAACTTAGTAGGTTTATTTAAAAGTAAAATAGAGTTAAAAAGTGATGAAGGTTTAGGTTCTAAATTTTCCTTTAATATCACCTTTAAAGTAGATAAAGACGCTAAAGCTAAAGTAGCTAAAAAGTCTTACAAACAAAGGTTAGTAGAAAATCAAGGAAAAAGAATCTTAATAGTAGAGGATAATAAAATTAATCAAATTGTAACCCAAAACATTCTTAAAAAAGAAAGCTTTATTAGTGATGTGGTTGATAACGGACATTTAGCATTAGTTGCTATTGAAGAAAATGAATATGATTTAATACTTATGGATTTAAATATGCCTGTTATGGATGGTTTTCAGGCAACTAAAGAAATAAGAAAATCGAATAAAACAATACCAATAATTGCTTTAACAGCATCAAATATAGAAGAGGTAAAAGAAAATGTATTTGCTTCTGGTTTTAATGATATTATTATGAAACCTTATGACGATTATGAATTTTTTCAAAGCATTATAAAAAACATTAGTCAGTCAATTCCTGAAAAAGCTTTAGCTTAAGTGTTATTTCTTTCTACTAATAGTTAATCCATCTCTAATAGGTAATAATACCGTTTCTATTCTATCATCATTTTTTAAAAGCGTATTAAACTCTAAAACAGCTTTGGTTGAGGTATCTTTATCATTTAAGGGCTCTATCACTTTTCCGTGCCATAATACGTTATCAGAAAGTATAATGCCGCCAGGTTTTAGCTTATTTATAATTAAATGAAAATAATTGACATAATTAGGCTTGTCTGCATCAATAAATACTAGATCAAAAGTTTTATCTAATTTTGGTAGTATATCTATAGCACTTCCTAGGTGTTGATGAATTTGTGTTCCATAACCAGATTTGTCAAAATACTTACGCTGAAAATCTTCTAACTCTTCATTTATGTCAATAGTATGAATTTCACCTGCTGCCTGTAAACCTTCTGCTAAACACAATGTAGCATAGCCTGTAAAAGTTCCTAATTCTAAAATAGATTTTGGTCTTATTAATTTAGAAATCATACTCAATACACGACCTTGGTAAGGTCCAGAAAGCATAATAGGTTGTAGTATTTTTTGGTAGGTTTCACGTGTAAGTTGTTGTAACAATTCAGGTTCTTCTTGGCTGTGTGCAACCACGTATTCGTCTAATTTTTCAGGTAAAAAGTACATTGCTTTATTTGGTCGAGCGCAGTCGAGCCATTTTTTAATATAATCTAAATAATAAACCTCTCGACTGCGCTCGAGGAGACCTTGTTTTTATCCTAAAATACGTTTTACTAATTTGTCTTTAGCAGCTTGGTCATCTCCACATAACCATTGTATTACATTGTCTTCCCAAATAGCATCACGTTCTGCTTCTGTAATAATTTTTCTATCTATTGCTAAATCTAAAATTTTTCCAGGATAAGAGCTTTGTTTTTCGCTTTCCATTTCACCTAAAGGATAAGGGTCATCTAATCCCATTAAAACCTGTTTAGAGCCTTGGTTTTTTAATAACAAATCAAGACCTCCAGTATCATGTACTAGTGTGTCAAAAAAGATATTTTTATGTCCTACCGCTTTTCTTGGGTGGCTTTTGCCTTCAAATAAATCGGGTCTACCATCAAAACCTTGAATACGTCGTCCTAAGTTTATTTGTGCTAATTGCCCGCCATGCGCAAAACAAGTTCGCATATTTGGATATTTATCTTGGTAACCATTTAAGGTTAAAAAGTGATATGCATCTGCACATTGTGCAAGCATCCATATTAGGTGAAAACGCCAAGAAGTATTTTCTAGTTTTATAAATTTTTCACCATCATAAGGGTGTATTTCTACTGCTAGATTATATTTATTAGCCAATTCAAAAATCGGCTCATTTTCTTCATCAAAAATACAACGCCAAGTACCAATAGTATCCATATAATGGGTTGGCAGGCAAAGTAGTTGTAAGCCTAATTCTTCAACACAACGTTCAATTTCCCAGCAAGCACCACGTACAAAACCAGGATGCACAACAAAACCACAAGTAAATTTACTTGGGTTTTCATGCTGTACTTTGGCATTAAAATCATTCTGAAATTTAAGCGCTTGCTTCATTTCTTCTACACGCAATCCATTACCATACAATTGCGATAAGTTTAAAACTACAGCATGATCAATTTTAAAACGTTCCATCCAGGCTAGTTTTTCATCTAAAAAGAAACTAGAGTCTGTAATAGGTCTGTTCCAATCCTTTTGAAGCATAAATTTTCGGTCCTTATCTACCCAAAAAATCTCTTTGTCTTTCATAAACTGAGGGATTTCTTCGGGATATGGCAATAGATGTGAGTGACCGTTAATTCTAAGTTTACGTTTTTCCATACATTTTGTTGTTGCTAGTCTTTAGACCTGGCAATCTTTGTCTTAAATTATTTATTCTATTCATTTTGCCTGGAAGCAAAACAAATCAAAAAATCTAATTGAAATGAGTAAATTTTTGCAGCATATTACTTCTCCTAATTATTTGGTAAGCAGTTTTATTGCTACATATATTATTTCAGCATTTCAATGTTCAATTTTACAAATTGATTTTGGGCTTTCAATTAAGCTAATGTTATTTTTAGTAATAAGGTATACCTTTTTACTCTTCTAGCTTAACTTTTTTAGGAGGTTGCATCACTTCACCACAATTAGGGCAAGTGCGTTTTTCTTTGTCACCATAATAGGCGTCAAAAATCTTAGGCATATCTGTTTCTATATTATCTAGCGTAAAATCTTCTTCATACAATTTGGTGGTACAATTTTCGCAGAACCAAAGTAATGCATCTTGAACACCTTTTTCTCTAGGATATTCAATTACTAAACCAACCGTATTGGCACCTCTTTGCGGAGAATGCGGCACCTTAGGAGGTAATAAAAATATTTCACCTTCCTTAATATGAATATCTTTTGGTGTGCCTTTATCAATTACTTTTAAAATAATATCACCTTCTACTTGATAGAAAAACTCTGGTGTTTCGTTGTAATGATAATCTTTTCTGCTATTTGGTCCACCAACAACCATAACAATAAAATCGCCATCCTTCCATACCACTTTATTACCAACAGGTGGTTTTAAAAGATGTCTATTTTCTTCAATCCAATCTTTAAAATTTATAGGCGGAAATAATGTACTCATGGTTTTATATTTTGGGCGTTACGCTACTTCGCAAAAAGCTTTGTAGCGTCAGGCTTTCAAGGCTCGCTCTCTGCGAGGAGCTCAAACAAACCTTTCAATCCTTAACGCAGATTCATCAATGCAATAAAATTAGCAATAAAAAACGAATTTATTGCTTAAAAAAGTCCTTCGCTTAGCTAAGTATTTAAGAAGCAGTTATAAAGATTTTGTTCTTCCGCCATCTACCGGAAGATTAATTCCGTTAATATAACTAGCTCTTTCGCTTGCTAAAAACGTAATAGCATCTGCTAATTCTTCTGGTTTTGCAAAACGCTTTGCAGGTACAGTACTTTTCATAGCATTGGCAGACGCTTCTTCTGTTTTTCCTGTTTTAGCCGATTTGTTTTTAATAATTTCAGCCAAACGATCGGTTCCTGTAGCTCCTGGTAATACATTGTTTACTGTAATACCAAATTGACCAAGCTCATTGGCTAAGGTTTTACTCCAGTTAGCAACAGCACCACGAATGGTATTACTAACACCAAGACCATCTAAAGGTTGTTTTACAGATGTAGAGATAACGTTTATAATTCTACCAAAACCTTCACTTTTCATAAACGGAACAACCGCTTGTGCCAACACGTGGTTGCATTTTAAATGTTGTGTAAAAGCGCTTTCAAATTCTTCAATGTCTGCAGAAAATACAGGTCCTCCTTTTGGTCCACCAGTATTATTTACTAGTACATGAAAACCATGCTTGTCTTTAATATAAGTGGCTACTTTTTCTTGTAACGCTTTAGGGTTTGAAAAATCGGCAACGATATAGTCGTGATTTCTATGTTGTGGTAATTCTTTTAAAACGGCTTTTAGTTTCTCTTCATTTCTTGCAATAAGTGTTACTTGCACACCTTCTTCAGCTAATGCTAAAGCAGTTGCTTTTCCTATTCCTGCTGTGCTTCCGCAAACTAATGCGTATTTGTTGTTTAAGTTTAAATTCATATTATAAGTTTTATGTCTGGTTGATTGTAGTTGAGATCTTATTTTAATTAAGCTCTAGACTGCGTTCGAGGAGACATTTCGTTTTAATTTATAAGATTCCCACTTTTGTAGGAACTAGTATTTTATACAAACATTTTTAGCTTCTGTAAAAAAGCGTAAGGCTTCAAAACCACCTTCACGTCCTACTCCAGATGCTTTTACACCACCAAAAGGAGTGCGTAAATCACGCATCATCCAAGTATTTACCCAAACAATTCCAGCTTGTAATTGGTTGCTCATACGCATGGTACGCTTTAAGTTGTTGGTCCATAATGTTGCAGACAAGCCGTATTTTACTTTATTAGCCATTAGTAACACTTCATCTTCAGTTTTAAAAGGCATAATAGTCACCACAGGACCAAAAATTTCTTCTTGATTTACTCTGCAGTCATCACTTTGTACTTCAATAACCGTTGGCTCTAAATAGTAACCGTTTTCATAACCTTTAACCGTTACTTCATTTCCTCCGCAAAGAATTTTTCCGTTTTCGGTTTTTGCAATTTCTATATATTCTTTTACTTTTTCTAAATGTGGTTTAGATACTAATGCGCCAATATTGGTTGTTTCTTCTGATGGATGACCAACTTTTAATGCTTTAATTCTTTCAACAAAGTCTTTTTTAAATTTTTCATAAATAGAAGCTTCTACAAAAATTCGGCTTCCGCATAAACATATTTGACCTTGATTGGCAAAAGAAGAGCGTACTGTTGTATCTAGCATATCCTTATAATCACAATCTGCAAAAATGATGTTTGGGTTTTTTCCACCCAGCTCTAAAGACAGTTTTTTAAACATAGGAGCTGCTACTCTTGCTATATGAGCTCCTGTTGCTGTTCCTCCTGTAAAACTAATCGCTTTTATATCTTCATGCTCTATAATGGCTTGTCCTGTTGAGCTTCCTAAACCATGCACAATATTTAATACACCTTTAGGTAAACCTGCTTCTGTGCAAATTTTACCTAATAAATAAGCTGTCATTGGTGTTACTTCGCTTGGTTTAGCAACTACACAGTTTCCTGCGGCAATTGCTGGAGCAATTTTCCAGGTAAAAAGATAGAGTGGAAGGTTCCATGGTGAAATACAAGCTACAACACCTATTGGTTGCCGTAGTGTGTAGTTTATAGCTTCTGCAATACTTTCGTGACTTTCGCTTGCAAATTGTGTGATGGCGTTTCCAAAGAATCTAAAATTACTTGCAGCTCTTGGTATATCTACCGTTTTTGCCAGGCTTATAGGTTTTCCGTTGTCTTTACTTTCTGCTTCTGCAAAGTGCTGTAAATTAGCTTCTAGTAAGTCTGCTATTTTTATTAATATTCTGCTGCGTTCTTCTAGCGTTGTTTGTGACCAAACAGGAAAAGCAGATTTTGCAGCTATATATGCGTTTTCTACATCTTCTTTAGAGGAGTTAGGTATTTGGCCGTAAACTTCTCCATTACTAGGATTATAGTTGTCTATCCAATGGGCTTGCATTGGATTGTGGAAATTTCCGTTTATGTAGTTTTGAATGTTTTCCATTTTTGTCATTCCTGCGTAGGCAGGAATCTACTTTTTAATTATCATTTATTATGAATTCCTGTTTTTGCAGGAATAGCAGTTACAATTTTTTATAAGCCATAACCTTAATCTCTACCACCAAGTCAGGATGCGGCAATTGGTGAACAGCAACTGTTGTTCTTGTTGGTCCTGTTTCTTTGCTAAAAAATTCTGCGTATGCTTTGTTGTAATCTGCAAAGTCATTCATGTTTACTAAAAAGGAAGTAACATCAACAACATCTTTTAAGCTAGCACCAACTTTTTTAAGATTGGTATCTATGTTTTTTAATACCTCTTGTGTTTGTGTATAAGCGTTTAATTTTTTAGTTCCCATTTCGTCAATAATATCTACTCCAGCAATACTATTATCTGCTCTACGAGAACTGGTTCCTGAAACGAAAATAAAATCGCCTACTTGTTTTACGTGTGGATATGCTCCTCTTGGTGTTACCTTTGTTCCTTCCATATTTGTTATTCCTGCGAAAGCAGGAATCTCGTTTTTTTATTACTCATTTTTTCTTTTTTACTTATATTCATTTTGCCTTGATGCAAAACGAACCAAAAAATCACAATCAAGCCAAGGAATTTTCAGTTTTGCAAACTGAAACCGATTTGAAAACTCCGCGTCGTCCAGCCTAAAATGTCTGCACTCCTGTTTCGGAGCTTTTCTTCATCTATTCTTCGTCTTGATGTTTCAATTCTTACAAATTGATTTGGGGCTTTCATTTTTAATATAATCTTGTTTGTTCCAAGTTGTTTTCATTTTTGCTAACTGCTAACTGCTAACTGCTAACTGCTAACTATTTTAATCCAGCAATTTTATCATCTTCTAAAATAGCTTCGGTTTCTTGTTGTACTTTCTTTAATATACTATTTAAATCTTGAGTTGTTGTAATTTTTTTGTCAACTAATAGATTTAAAATGGCTTTGTCTTGCGCTCTTCCTTTTGTCATTGCTGTGTAATACGGAATATCTTCCTTAAAGGTAACCATAGAATATTTGGAAAAATAAGCATTTGGAAATTCTTTTTCTAAAGCCATTTCTATTGCTCGTTTTTCTTTGAAAATAGGATTGGCAACGTGGTCACGCATTTCGTAATAATTATCAATAGCCAAATCTGCAATAGCATCTGTATCTGCTTTTCTGGTTTTTTCGTAGATTTTAAAAATGGTTTCCCAATCGCCTTCGTGTTGTTCTAAAATAGCGTCAAAAACGGTAACATCTTCAAAAGAAGCATTCATTCCTTGTCCGTAAAAAGGAACAATGGCATGTGCAGCATCACCTAATAACACGTTTTTATTTTGATAATGCCAAGGCGAACATTTTACGGTTCCTAAAGCTCCTGTTGGGTTATTAAAAAACTCCTCAGCTATGTTTGGAATTAATGCTAAAGCATCCGGAAATTGCGTGGTAAAGAAGTCTTTTATACTTTCTTCTGTTGTTAGATTATTGAAATTGTATTTTCCTTCCTCGTAACTTAAGAATAGTGTTACTGTAAAGCTTCCGTCTAAATTTGGTAGTGCAATTAACATATAATCACCTCTTGGCCAAATGTGTAAATAATCTTTACTTATAAGGTGTTTTCCTTCTGCAGCAGCAGGAATTTCTAATTCTTTATAACCATGGGTTAGATAGTTTTGCGAATAGCTAAATAAAAACTTACGTTCTAAATAATAGCTTTTTCTTAAAGAAGAACCAGCACCATCTGTACCAAAAACAACATCTCCTTTGGCAGTAAATTCTTCTTTGGTTTTATAATCGTAAAAACTAGCGGTGTTATTTTCAATGTCTACTCCAGTACATTTTTTATTAAAATGAATGGTAAGATTCTCGTACAAATCTGCTTCGGTTAAAAGCAAACCGTTTAATTCACCTCTAGAAATAGAGTTAATGTATTCATTATCTCTTCCTGAATAGTTTGAAGGAAAGGTATTGCCTTCTGCATCATGTATTAAACGTCCATACATTGGTATGCAAAGCGGTTTTACCTTGTCTTCTACACCTGCAAGTCGCATGGCTTTTAAACCTCTGTCAGAAAGTGCAAGATTTATAGAACGTCCTGCAGAAATATCTGTAGTACGTAAATCTGGTCTGCTTTCATATACGTTTACTGTGTAACCACGTTGTGCTAAACGCAAGGCTAGGAGTGAACCACAAAGTCCTGCTCCTATGATTAATATGTTTTCTTTTTTGCTCATAATTGTCATTCCTGCGAAGGCAGGAATTTTCTTTTAGTTTTCATTAATAATGGATTCCTGCTTATACAGGAATGACAAATTAACTCAGTATTTCTTTCAACTTTTCCACCATTCTATACACATCTTCAAAGGTGTTGTATAAAGGCACAGGAGCACAACGTATAACATCTGGCTCTCTCCAGTCTGTAATAATATGTGCTTCGGTTAGTTTTTTATGTAAACTTTTATCGGCATCTTTTACTTGAATAGATAATTGGCAACCACGTTCTTTTGGGTTTGAAGGTGTGATTATTTTTATTTTTTCGTTATTCAAATTGTTAATTAAAAACTCAAAATATCCAGTTAGTTTTATCGATTTTTCACGAAGTGCATCCATTCCAACTTCATGAAACATATCTAAAGATGCTTTAATTGCTGCCATAGATAATATTGGCGGATTACTAAGTTGCCAACCTTCGGCTCCAGGAATAACGTCTAGAGGTTGACGCATGTTAAATCGTGTAGATTTATTATGGCTCCACCAACCAGCAAATCGTTTTAAATCTTTATTATGCGCATGTTTTTCATGCACAAAAAGTCCGCCTAAACTTCCTGGTCCAGCATTTAAATATTTGTAAGTACACCAAGCGGCAAAATCTACTCCAGAATTGTGAAAGTCTGGTTTTATATTTCCTGCTCCATGCGCTAAATCTATACCAACCATACAGTTTTTAGCATGACCTAAATCGGCTATTTTCTTTATGTCTAAATATTGTCCTGTATAATAATTTACACCTCCAATAAGTAGTAATGCTATTTCCTCTCCTTGTTCTTCAAGAATGGTTTCTAAATCTTCTATATGTAGAAGTTCTTCTCCTTCACGAGGTTTCCATTCTATTACACCTTCACTAGCATCAAAACCATGAAATTCTAATTGTGTTTGTACTGCGTATCTATCACTAGGGAAAGCATCACTTTCAATTACAATTTTATATTTTGTTTTTGTTGGTTGGTAAAAGCTTACCATTAACAAATGTAAGTTGGTTGTTAAGGTATTCATGATAACAACCTCAATTGGTTTTGCACCTACAATTTTTGCCATGGATTCTGTTAAGAATTCATGGTAAGGCATCCAAGGGTTTTTAGCTTCAAAATGACCTTCAACACCAAAATTGGCCCAATCTTTTAGTTCTTGTTGAATATATTCTTGTGTGCTCTTTGGTTGTAAGCCTAATGAGTTACCAGTAAAATATAGCCAGTCTTTTCCATCTGTATCTTTAGGTATATGAAATTGGTCTCTATAGTGCGAAATTTGGTCGTTTTGGTCTTGCTCTTTGGCGTAATCTAGACCTTGTTTGTAGTTAGACAATGTGCGTTGTTTTTCGGTTTCCAACAAAAATAAGAATTATTATTTTAGGAATGAAGTACAAAAAATAGCATTATTAAATCTGTGATTTTTTGGTATCTTTAAGATTAAAGCAATAGGTTATGAATAAAGTTAAAAGATATACAAACGGAGAATTTACAGTAGTTTGGGAGGCTGAAAAATGTATGCATTCTGCTATTTGTGATGGTGCGCATACCAAACAAGCTTTATAGGTTAAAAGTAATTTAAGCATAAAAAAAACGCTTTGTAAAAAATAATACAAGGCGTTTTTCAATTTATATAGACGCAATAAATATTGCGGAGGGTATTTTATATACGTAACAAAGAGGTGCTTTGGATGTTTTATTTTCAAATTAATTTGAATTAATTTGAATTTTTGAAAAATTAAGATTCCAGTTTTCTCCTTTTTTAATGTGATCTGTAGCAATGAAAATGCCATTAAAACCTTTATAGTTTTCAAAAGTAGTTATTAATGTAGGTGTTTTAGCATTGCCTTTTCTGTAAATCCATTCTTTAATAAAATAGTTGTTATCATAATAAAAATCATAAGCATCACCAGGAGTGTAGCCTCCTTTATTAGAGTATGTTAGTGTGATTTTGTTTAGTAATGAGTTGCTTATAGGAGCTTTTTCTTGTGAAGGTTTTGTTATGGTTGTGTTACTATCCCAAACCAATTGAAAAGGAGTTAATAACCAAAATTTATCATTTATAAAACTTTGATCTGCTTTACGTGAAGTACTGTCTAATGTTTTTCGGTTGAAATTAATAGTGTCTTTGTTGCTAATTAAAGTGATATCATTTGTTTTAGGTTTCCAGCTCCAGGATCTTTCAAAAAGCGTACTGTCTTTATCTACATTAAAAGTGAAATCTATTTTTGAAACTTTATTCCAATTTTTAAACCCATGAGCATTGGCTATTTTTTCTGCTATAGAAAGTTCTTTTTCTATCCCTTTTTTTTCTTCCTTGTTACAAGAAATTAAGACAAATAGTATACATGCTAAAAAATAGGTGTTTTTCATGATTTCTAATTTTTATCAAAGATAGCGAAGATTTAAAGAGGAAATGGAACATGGTAAATCAAAAAAAAACTGTTTTAATACAAATAAAACCACATGAAACGATAAGGTGGAGGTAAGTATGTTTTAGAAGTTTTTAAATAAAAAAAAAGCCACTTAATGCCTTATGAATTAGATGCGCTATAAATACGTTTCGTTTTTATGTGTTATTTTAGATGTTTAAAACCACAATTATGGATGCTAAACCAGATTATTTTAAAGTAAATAAAGCCACATGGAATGATAAGGTAAAAGTACATGCAGCAAGTGATATGTACCATTTAGAGGACTTTAAAAAAGGAAAAAGTTCTTTAATGCCTTATGAATTAGAAGCGCTTGGTGACGTATCTGGAAAAAGGCTTTTACATTTACAATGTCACTTTGGGCAAGATACCTTAAGTTGGAGTAGGTTAGGTGCAAAATGCGTTGGTGTTGATTTAAGCGATGCAGGAATTGCTTTGGCAAAAGATTTAAATGCAGAGCTGCAACTTGATGCAGAATTTGTTTGTTGTAATGTTTTAGAAACTTCTGCACATGTAAAAGAAACCTTTGATATTGTATTTACCAGTTATGGTGTGATAGGTTGGTTGCCAGATTTAAAACCATGGGGAAAAATGATTGCTGAAAAACTAAATACAGGAGGTGTGTTTTTTATAGCAGAATTTCATCCTATTGTGTGGATGTTTGATTATTTAGAAGCGAAGCCTATTATGAAGTATGGTTATATGCAAGAGGAAGTGATTTATGAAGAATACGAAGGTACTTATGCTAATCAAGACTCTACAATAGTAAGCAAAGAGTATGGTTGGAATCATGGTTTAAGCGAAGTAATAAACGCTTTAACAGAAGCAGGGTTGCATATTGAGTATTTAAACGAGTATGATGCATCTCCTTATGATGTATTGCCAAATTTAGAAGAAACAACATCTGGAATGTATGTTAGTAGAGATAAATTGTATCCTTTAATTTTTACATTAAAAGCAACAAAGTTATAATATAGCAACCTGCAAGGTAAAAACCTTACAGGTTGTATTTTTTATTAATGTACTTTTTTTAAAACCTCAGGCATTTTAGCTTGAAAACGTTTTAACCTTGGTATAGATACACCTTGAATGTATCTGTTTTCAGGGTGAAGCCTCTCATAGTTTTGATGGTAGTCTTCTGCAATCCAAAATTTTTGAAAAGGGTATACTTCTGCTGCAACTGGCTTTTTTAATTTTTCTGCTAAGGCTTCTTTTTTATTTAATATAATTTGCTTTTGTTCTTGGTTTTGATAAAAAATAATAGAACGATATTGTGAACCATGATCAGGACCTTGCCCATTTACTTGTGTAGGGTTTTGCGATGCAAAATAAACATCTACTAAAGTAGCAAAGCTTATAATTTCTGGGTCATAAATTATTTCAACAGCTTCGGCATGTCCAGTTTTTCCTGTATTGCTATCCTCATAAGTTGGGTTTTCTGTATGGCCTCCTGCGTATCCTGAAATAGATTCTTCAACACCATTTACACTTTCAAAAATAGCTTCTACACACCAAAAGCATCCGCTAGCAAAATACGCTTTTGCTTTTCCGTTTTCTAAAGCAATTTCTATTGGTTCTGCATTTATTATAGCTTGCTGTTCTTTCTTAACTTGTGCTGTGTTATTACAGCTAAATAAAGCAATAAGTATAAAAGAGAATAAAAAACTTTTTTGCAATTTCATTGAGTGTATATTTTATATGTAAGTCGTAAACAGGTTCTATTCCTTAAAAAAAAATATAAAAAAAAGCCTTTACAAAAAGTAAAGGCTTTTAAATATGATGTAAAAATGGATTATAGTTTAGCAAACAATTTATCCATTTTTTCTTTTTGTTCTTCCGCTAAAGTAGCATCTACTAAAATACGTCCACTGTGCTCATCTGTAATAATTTTTTTACGACTAGCAATTTCAACTTGTACTTGAGGTGGAATAGTAAAGTAAGAACCACCAGCAGCACCTCTTTCAATAGGCACAACAGCTAATCCGTTTTTTACATTAACTCTAATTCTTGTGTAAGCAGCAACTAAACGATCTTCAATAGATTCTTTATAATCATCCGATTTTTTGATAAGTGCTTTTTCTTCTTTTTCCGTTTCGGCCAAAATAGCATTTAATTCACCTTGTTTGTGTTTTAAATGTGTTTGACGTGCTTTTAAACGGTCTTTAGTTTGAGAAATTACTTCTTTCTTTTGCTCAATTTGTGCTTTAAACTCTTTAATGTGTTTTTCTGCTAATTGAATTTCTAATTCTTGAAATTCAACCTCTTTAGTAAGCGAGTTAAATTCTCTGTTATTTCTAACATTTTTTTGTTGCTCAGCGTATTTTTTAATTAAAGATTTTGCTTCTTCAATTAAATTCTTTTTTGAGCCAATGTCATTATTGATAGTTTCTAAACTTAATTCAAGTTTATCTAATCTTGTATTTAAACCAGCAACTTCATCTTCTAAATCGCGAACTTCTAATGGAAGTTCTCCGCGTACGTTTCTTATTTCGTCTATGCGAGAGTCTATTAGTTGTAAATCATACAATGCTCTTAAGCGCTCTTCTACAGTTACTTCTTTCTTTTTTGCCATACTTTAAAAATATTGAACAGGATTGGTGTTTGTCTTTGATAAAACGACTGCAAAATTAGTAATTTTTTTTGTAAGATGTGCTACTAAACCGTTTTTTGTGTACTGTTCGCTTTCATAATGTCCGATATCTGCCAATATAATGCTGTTTTCAGCAGAAAAAAAGTCGTGATATTTTAAATCTGAAGTCACTAAAATATCTGCTTTTGAGTGTTTTGCAGCCTGAATAGCAAAACTACCAGAGCCACCAAGAACAGCTATTTTTTTTATTGGTTTATTTAATAATTTTGAGTGTCTTATACAGGAAGCCTTCATTTTAGCTTTTAAATAGGCTAAAAAATCGGATTCAGACATGGCGTTTTCAAGTTCGCCAATCATTCCCATTCCTATGTGTTGGTTTTTGTTTTCTAGTGTTATAATTTCATAGGCTACTTCTTCATAAGGATGCGCTTTAAAAAGAGCTTGTAAAACTGTAGATTCTGCATGTTTAGCAAAGGTTACAGAAATTTGTGTTTCTGCTTCAGTATGTAACTCTCCTTTGTTTCCTACAACAGGATTTGTTTGCTCATTGCCTTGAAAGGTGCCAATTCCTTCAGAATTAAAACTACAGTTACTGTAGTTGCCAATATTTCCTGCTCCAGCTTTAAAGAGTGCTTTTCTAATATTTTCGGCCTGTTTTGTTGGAGCAAAAGTGGTTAGCTTTTTTATGGTTTTGGCTTGCGGAATTAAAATACTTGTGTTGTTTAGTTGTAATTGTTTGCATATCATGCTGTTTACGCCTTGCCATGCATTGTCTAGTGCTGTGTGCATAGAATAGATAGCAATATCATTTTTTATGGCTTTAATTACAACACGCTCTACGTAAGTTTTTCCTGTAATATTTTTTAGTCCTTTAAAAATTATTGGGTGAAAACTTACTATAAGGTTGCAATTTGTTTCAATCGCTTCGTCAACAACTTCTTCTAAAGTATCTAAGGTAACTAAAACACCTGTTATTTTTGTGTTTTTGTTTCCTACAAGTAGACCAACATTATCAAAATCTTCTGCGTAAGCTAAAGGCGAAAATTCTTCTAAATAATGTATAACATCTTGTACTATCATAAAAAAAAATATGTTTAAGTTCAAATATAAAAAATTACTTTAAGCGGATAGTTTTTATTTTTTGTTTATTGTCACAGGTTACTACATAAAAAAAATCTTTTCTTTGTATTTTAAATATAACCACTTGTGATTTTACATTAATGAAATTTTTACGATATATTTTATTTCCTATTGTACCCATTTACTATGCTGTAACTTGGTTGCGTAATTATTTTTATGATATTGGTGTTTTTAAATCTAAAAGCTATCATTTTCCTGTAATAGCAGTTGGTAATTTAAGTGTTGGAGGAACCGGGAAAACGCCAATGGTAGAGTATTTAATTGGGTTTCTAAAAGATAAAAAACACATTGCTACTTTAAGTAGAGGATATAAAAGAAGTACTGAGGGTTTTTATTTGGCAGATAAAAATGCCTCTGCTAAAACTTTAGGAGATGAGCCATTTCAGTTTTATAGAAAGTTTAAAAATGAAATTGATGTAGCTGTCGATGCAGATAGACAAAATGGTATAGCGCATTTAATGCAACAAGAAAAAGCTCCTGAGGTTATTTTGTTAGATGATGCTTACCAGCACAGAAAAGTACAAGCTGGATTTTATATTTTATTAACTACTTATCATGATTTATTTACTAAAGATTGGGTTTTGCCAACTGGTAATTTGCGCGAACCTAGAGCAGGAGCAAAACGAGCAAATTGTATTGTGGTAACTAAATGTCCTGAAAATTTAAATGCATTAGAAAAAGATAAGATCATAAAACAAATACAACCAAAGGCAAGCCAACAAGTTTTTTTTAGTACGATACGTTATTCAAATTATGTTTTATCTGAAAATAAAAAACTTAATCTAGAAACCTTACAAGATTTTACATTAGTAACAGGTATTGCAAATGCTACACCTTTGGTAGATTATTTAAAAGCAAAAGAATTAAAATTTAAGCATTTACATTATAAAGATCATTATGACTTTACAGATGCAGATATAGCATTGTTTAGAGAGCAGTCTTTAATAGTAACTACAGAAAAAGATTACGTTAGGTTGTTGCCTTTTGACTTGCAGGACAAGGTGTTTTATTTGCCTATAGAAATACATATAGATAAAACAGAAGCTTTTAATACTAGTGTTTTAGATTTTATACTTACTTAGTAGTTGTTTCTTCTTTAATTAATGCTTGGTATAGCTTTTTTTCAAAGTCTTCTTGTTTAAAGGGTTTAGATATGATGTCATCAAATCCTGCGTCTTCAAATTCCTGCATTTTATCTTCAAGAGTAACAGCTGTTAAAGCAAATATGGTAAGTTCTTTATTAAAGCCTTTAATTATTTTTGTAGCTTCAAGACCACTAATTCCTGGCATATGAATATCCATTAAAACAACATCGTAATTTGTGGTTTTTACTTGTTCTACTGCATCTTCTCCATTATCAACAATGTCACAATTAAGATTCATTTTGTTAAGAATTTTTTTAGTAATCATTTGGTTTATTTTGTTGTCTTCAACTACTAAAATTTTTATTGTACTCAATTCTATTTCACTTATGTTTTTAAAATAATTCTTTTTGCTATCTTCTTCTTCAATTACTTCGTCTGTATGGTTTAACGGAATTTCAAAAATAAAGTTAGAGCCTTTACCTAGTTCACTCTTTAGGTAAATTTTTCCTTTTAATATATCTATTAAACCTTTTACAATAGAAAGACCTAAACCAGTACCACCATATTTTCTGTTAATTTGAATAGATCCTTGAGAGAAGCTTTCAAACATGTTTTCTTGTTTCTCTTTACTTATACCAATTCCGTTGTCTTCTATTTCAAACCTTACAAAGTAACTTTCCTCTGTTTTATTAATCATATATACTCTAACCCAAATATCTCCATCTTTTGTGAATTTAATTGAGTTACCAATGAGGTTAATTAGTATTTGTGATATTTTTAATTGATCTGCATTAAAGTTTTCAGGTAAGTTTTTGTCGTACTCAAAGTGTATTTTTATGTCATTATCAATAGCAGAGTTGTTTAATGCTGCAATTACGTTAGCTACTTTCTTTTTTAAATTAAAAATTTCAGGTTCAATCTCTACTTTATTGGCTTCTATTTTATTAATTTGAAGAATGTCATTTATAAAAGTTAACAAGTAGTCTCCAGAAAATTTTAAAGATTTTAAATGTTGAATTTGTTCTGGTTTAGGGTTTTCATCTAGCAGCATATTGCTTAAACCGGTTACAGCATATAAAGGTGTTCTTAACTCATGTGTTACTGTAGATAAAAAGTTGGCTTTGGTTTTTGATGCTAATTCTGCTTTTTCTTTAGCTAGAATTAATTCGCCATTTTTTTTATGTAACATATTGTTTGTTTTTAACCTAATCCTGTTGTTTTTGTATAAGGATAAAGTTAATAAAGACAATATGGTAATTAATGCTACACTTAAAATGGCAGTTAGCTTGCTTAGATTTTTTGAGTTTTGGAGTTCTTCAAGATCTGCAGCTTGTTGTCTGTGGTATTCTGTTTGGTTTTTTAATAGAAACTCTACACGTTTTTCTGGAGATACGTTTTGTCTTTTAACATTTAAAAGAGAATCTGATATTTGAATGTGTTTTTTTAAATATTCATTTGCAAGTTTGTAGTTTTCTGTTTGTTGGTTTAAGTCGCTTAAAACCAGATATCCTTCACTTAAAATATTATCAAAATCATTGTTCTTAGCTTCATTAACTCCGTTGTTAACAATTTCTATGGCTTTACCTGTGTTATTAAGTTTAGCGTGTATTATGCCTAGGTTAATTTGAGCACTACTATGTATTTTTTTTAAATTAAACCTACTAGATAATGCCAAAGCGTTTTCAAAAAATATTTTTGCTTTTTTGTAATCTTTTAAAGCTAGGTAGGTTTGGCCTTCATTAAGTTCTACTTCTGCAACAAACTCATTTAATCCTTCTTGTTCAAAAAGGTTTTTTGAAGATTTGTAATAATCTAAGGCAGTACTATATTCTTTTTTAGCAACATAAACATTACCAAAAGTTTTATAAGATTCTGCAAGGTTAATTTTGTCTGAGGCAATGCGTTGAGTAGCAACGGCTTTTGTTAAATGCTTGATTGCTTCATTGGGTTCTTCTAAGATATATTGAATTTTTCCAAGTTTAGAATGTATTATTCCTATACTTTTTTTGTCGCTAATAGTAGTGGCATAAACAAGTGCATTTTCAAGTTCTTTCTGCGCATCAAAATAGTTTGCGTTTTCTAAGTCTTTTTGGGCTAACCTAATAAGATTCTCTACATTATGTTGTATAGATTCTTCTTCTTGAGTAGTGGCTTCTTGTGTAAAACCACTGTAACTCAACAACATTATAATAGCACATATATAGCAGTTGATTCGGAACATGTTTAAACTGTAATAGTAACAAATATAATTATATATTCGATAAAAGTTAATTATTTACCGATAAATTGCTAATTAAATCAATAATTCTACTAGAATAGCCTGTTTCATTATCGTACCAGCCAATAATTTTTACCATGTTTCCTATGGTAGATGTCATTTGCGCATCAAAAATACAAGAATGTGTATTACCTACTATATCTATGGATACTATTGGGTCTTCAGTATATTCTAAAATGCCCTTATACTTGTTTTGTGCTGCTGTTTTAAATGCGTTATTAATTTGTTCTATACTTACTTTTTTTTCTACATTAAAAGTAATGTCTGTAAGTGAACCATTTGCTACAGGAACTCTAATACCACAGCCACCAATAACATTAGATAAGTCTGGAAATATTTTGGTTAGTGCTTTTGCAGCTCCAGTGGTAGTTGGTACTATAGATTGGCCAGCAGCTCTTGCACGACGTAAATCGCGATGTGGTTGGTCATGTAAACTTTGGTCTGTAGTATAGGAGTGTACTGTTGTAATGTATGCTTGTTTAATGCCACAAAGTTCTTTCATAATGGCAATCATTGGCGCAGCATTGTTGGTAGTACAAGAAGCGTTAGAGATTATTTTTTCATTACCATCTAAAATAGATTCATTGACACCTAAAACTACTGTTTTAATAGAGTCATCAATTGGAGGAACGCTTAAAATAACGCGTTTTGCTCCGTTTTTAATATGATGTAGTAAAGAAGCTTCGGTTTTAAATTTTCCTGTAGCTTCAATAACAAAATCTACCTGAAAGGGTTTCCAATTAATAGTTTCTATTTGTTGGTTGTTTAATAGCGGAATATTTTTACCGTTAACAAGAATATGCTCTTTATTAAAAGAAATGTCTTCATGAAAAATACCATGAATACTATCATATTTTAGTAAATGACTTAGGGTTTTTGCGTCTGCTAAATCATTTATAGCAACAACTTGAATATTTGGGTTGTTTTGTAGTAATCTAAAAACGCGTCTACCAATTCTTCCAAAACCGTTTATTGCAACATTAACCATTAGTTAATATGTTTTTGGGCTTTGTATGAAGAACGCACTAAAGCGCTACTTTCTACATGACGAAAACCAAGAGATAAACCTATCTCTTTATATTCTTCAAATTGATCTGGATTAATAAACTGCTTTACTGGTAAGTGTTTTTTACTAGGTTGTAAATATTGGCCAATGGTAACTACATCTACATCATTAGCTTTTAAATCATGTAACGTTTCTATAACTTCTTCTCTAGTTTCACCTAGTCCTAGCATAATTCCAGACTTTGTACGTCTTTGCCCTTGTTGTTTTAGGTATTTTAAAACCCCTAAACTTCTGTCGTATTTTGCTTGAATGCGTACTTCTCGAGTTAAGCGTCTTACTGTTTCAATATTATGAGAAACAACTTCTGGAGCAACATCAATAATTCTATCTATATGTAGTTCTACTCCTTGAAAATCTGGTATAAGTGTTTCAAGGGTAGTTTCCGGATTCATTCTTCGAACAGATTTTACGGTTTCGCTCCACATGATGCTTCCCATATCTTTTAAATCGTCACGATCTACACTTGTTAAAACCGCGTGTTTAATGTTCATTAACTTAATAGAACGCGCTACTTTTTCTGGTTCGTCCCAATCTACTGTTTCTGGTCTTCCTGTTTTTACACCACAAAAACCGCAAGAACGTGTACAAACGTTTCCAAGAATCATAAATGTAGCAGTACCTTCTCCCCAACATTCTCCCATATTTGGGCAACTTCCTGAAGCGCAAATGGTATTTAGTTTATACTTGTCTACTAAACCACGAAGTTCTGTGTATTTTTTACCTGTAGGTAACTTTACACGAAGCCATTTTGGTTTTGGTTGACGTTCTGGTAATATATTTGAAGCAGTTTTTGTATCCATTTACTTTGTAATTTCTAAGTGCAAAGATACAAAGTATTCTATAAAAAAAGACTTTATAGAATAGTGATATACCAAATACTAAATGCTATTAAAAATATAATACCTAATATACTTAAAACATGAAGCGCTTTTGAAGGATGCCATTCTTTAGGAGTATGTTTACCACTAATAAGTGTGTAGTTTATAATGGCGTAAAAAGGAGCCGTTAAAAAAGATAAAATAGTTGCTATTTTTATAAGTAAACCCATTTCTGAATTAAAATAAAAAAAGATTAGGATACTACCAATAACTAGAAAGATAATCCAGGCTAAATAGCCTTTGTTAAAAGTCTTATCTGTTAGTAGTTCCATAGTTTTGTTCATTGCTCTTGGAGAAGCATCTAATGTAGTTAGCGTAGTGCTAAACATGGTTGTAAAAGCAGCAATGCCAATTAAAATATACGCCCAGCTACCAAGACTTTTTGTGTACATTAGTATTAACTGATTTGAAAAAGCAGCAGCAGAGGTACTAAACGTATTGCCACTATTATGCATGACTAAATAGCCTAGTAAAAGAAAACTAATACCTAAAAATATGGCTACCACATAGCCAATGTTATAATCTAATAAAGCAGATTTTGGTGTGTATTCTTTTTCTTCTTTTTGTTTTTCTATAGTCCATAAAGATTGCCAAACAGCTACATCTAAAGGTGCAGGCATCCAACCCATAAAAGCAATAAGAAATGCAATTTCAATACTGTTTTTTGGAAGTATTTGTGTAAAAGATACACTTGCGTCTTGTTTATAAAAAGCAAAAGCTACCGCAATTAAGGTGCTTAAGGTAAGTGTGATAATGATAATTTTCATTACTCTATCTAATAATTTGTATTTACCTATAAACAGTATGACTAAGCAAATACATAAAATTATAATGGTCCAGGTTTTAATGTCAATAAAATCTCCAAAAAGTGTGGTGGCTAAGCCAGCAGTAACAATAGTAACAGCAGCTTGTATGGTAAACATAGTTGCTATGTTAAGTATAAAGTAAAAAACTAAAACGCCTTTACCTAGTTTTTTATAACCATTTAAAAGACTTTCTCCTGTTGCCGAAGCATAACGAGGTCCGAATTGAAAAAAAGGATATTTAAATAAATTAACCACCAGTAAAGCCCAAAGTAAACCAAGGCCAAAATCTGCTCCAGCTCTTGTAGATTGTACTAAATGCGAAACACCAATTGCAGCTCCAGCAAATAATAACCCTGGACCAAGCTTTTTTAAAAATTTTGACATTAATTTTTTTGAATGATTTCTGCTAATAATTTTTTAGCTCTTAAGAGTTTTACCTTAACATTATTAATAGGTTCTTCTAGTTTGGTAGAAATCTCTTTGTAGCTTAATTCTTGAAAGTACCTAAGATTAATAACTTCTTGATAATGCGGTTTTAACTTTTTTATATCGCGAAGTAATTTTGCTAAGTTTTGCTCTGTAATAAGTTTGTCTTCAACAGAAGGGGTTTCGTCTAGAATTTGAAATACAGAGTCTTCGTCATCTTTAGATATTTGGGTAGAAATAGATCGTTTTTCTTTTCTTAAAATATCTATATGAATGTTTTTAGAAATAGTAATAAGCCAGGTTTTAAATTTAAAATCTGTGTTATAGGTTTCAATTTTGTCAAAGGCTTTAGAGAAAGTTTGAATGGTTATATCTTCTGCATCGTTTTCATTTTGAATACGTTTTAACTGAAAACCATATACGTCATCCCAAAAGGTATTTAATAAAAAATTAAATGCTTTTTGCTTGTTCTTTTTAGCTTGTTGTATCGCTTCTTCTATTTCCAATATTTAGGTTTTGCAATAAGATTGGTTATAAATATAGTTAATTGCATGGCAATTAAAAAAATCTCTAAAAAAGGGAGAAAAAAAAGAAGGTCTCTTTCTTCTAGTTTTTTTGAAGTTTTACCAAATACAATATAAAAAACAAGTATTCTTAAAATAAATAAAGGTAAAACTACTTGCCAAGCAAAGGTTGTGATAAGTAATATTAATGCTAAGGTCCAAAATAAAAATTGTGAAATGTAAAAAAGAGCAAGTAAAGATTTATGTAGTGGTTTGTAGTACTTAGCAGTAGAAACGTGTCTTCTTTTTTGTAAAATCCAGTCTTTAAATGTGGTTTTAGGGTTAGAAATAGTAAAGCTATCTTTAGTAAAACAAATGCTTGTGTTTTTGTTTGTAGCAATTTGGTTTATGAATAAATCATCATCACCAGAGCGTACTTTTATGTGGTTAATAAATCCGTTTGCTTTAAAAAACTCTTCTTTTTTGTAGGCTAAATTTCTGCCAACACCCATAAAAGGAATTCCTGATTTAGCAAAAGAAAAATATTGTAAAGCCGTTAAAAGGGTTTCAAACCTAATTAACTTATTTAAAAAGGACTTGTTTGTTTTTGCATACGCTCCATAACCAAGCACAATGCTTTTTGAGGTGTTAAAATGCGAAGTTATTTCTTTTATCCAGTATTTTGAGTTTGGTATACAGTCTGCATCTGTAAATAGTAAATAATCGTTTTTAGATGCTTTTATACCTAGAGTTAAAGCGTACTTTTTGTTGCCAAAAAAAGCTTCAGTAGGTACAATGTTTACTATTTTGATATTGTTGTTATTGGCCGCAAAATCTTCCATGATGCTTAGTGTTTCATCATGAGAGTTGTCGTTTATTAAAACAATTTCAAATTCTGGATATTCTTGGTTTAATATATACGGAAGAAATTTCTTTAAATTTTCGGCTTCATTTTTAGCGCAAATAATAACAGAGACTCCAATATGTTTTGGAGTTTCTTTCTGCGGACTTAAAAAAGCGAATTTTGAAAATAAGAAAAGATAATATATTAGTTGAATACTTACTACTGCAATAAATGCGTAGAAGATAATATTCAGTATAATCATGCAGTATTAAGAATGTTGAGGTTCACTACAGTCTTTGTATTGTTCTGGAGTTTTACCGCAAAAACCACAAGATTCTCCTTCTTTATTTAACATAGGGTTTTGGCTAGCACATGTACCTGCAAATTTACCATCTTTTTTTGCCCAGATTTTAATTGCTATTCCTGCTATTGCTATACCTAAAAGTACTAATGTTATTGCTAGTAGTTTCATGTGTGTAATGTTATAAATTATTTTTTACAAAGATACTACTTTTTAAGAAATGGATACATTAAAAAAGCCTCGCTTTTTAAAACGAGGCTTTTTGAATTTTTGGAAAAAAGTAATTTACTTTTTTAAACTAATTTCTGCTACAGATTTTTCTACAGATGCATTTTTATTTCCTCCTTTAGGTTCTATGGTTATGTTTAAACCTAATGCGTTTTCTGTATATGGTAAAGGTATTAGTTGGCTGTCTGATTCATTTAATATACCTAAGCTTACCATTTTATCTTGTACTTCTGCCCAAATTTGGTAGCATTGTTCTTCTGGTAGTTGCGGTAAAGAAACCACATCTATCATTGAAGTTTTTTCAATAGGGTTTATATATGCAACGGTTTTTAAGTTTTTAGCTCTAGCGTTTCCTTTTATAATATATTTTTGGGTTTCAGGATTGTTAAGCTGTTTAAATTGTTGCATAATATCACTTAACAATTTATTGTTTTTATCTATATCGCTACGTAGGTCAAAAATTTCATCTGCTATTACTTCATTTTCTTGAAGTAAATCTTGATTGTTTAAGTAAAACATAAGTGTAGATCCTGCAAAAACTAAAGCAGCTATACTTGCAGCTATACTAAATTTATACCAAGTTCTTTGATTTGGTATTGCGCGTAGTGTTGCAACTGGTTTTTCGTCGAGCTCAGAAAGGATATTGTTTAATAGGTGTTCTGGAGCTTCTATAGCGTTACTTTTAGCAACAATTTCTAGATTGTTTTGCAAAGTATTGTATGCATCTTTAACTTCTGGATATTTAGAAATGTAAGCTTCTACCTTTGCAGTTTCTTCTTTGCTGGTATTGCCTACTAGGTATTTATCTAATAGATCTGAATTTAAAAATGTAATTATTTTATCATTCATGACTTTTTTATTTCTGGATTGTAAATCTTTTTTAATTCACGTAATCCTATTTTTAATCTTGATTTAATTGTACCAAGCGGAATATTTAATTCGTCACTTGCTTCTTGTTGTGTCATACCTTCAAAAAAGAGGGCGTTTATTACTATTTGATATTTTTCATCTATTGATTTTAGATGTTTTTTTATATCAATTACGTCTTGATTTAAACTATTGCTTGTTAGTTTATATACGTTAGAACTTTCTATTTGGATTTCTTTACTTTGTTTATTAGATACAGATCTTACTTTATCTATTGCTGTATTGTATGCAATTCTATATAACCAGGTAAAGAGTTTTGCTTTTTTAGCATCATAGGTATGTGCTTTTTTCCAAACCTTAATAAAAGTTTCTTGTAATGCGTCTTGTGCTAAATCGCTATCAGAAATGATTTTTGATATAACACCAAATAGCGTATCTGAGTAATTTTGGTACAACAAAGTAATGGCTTTTTTGTCGCCTTCTTTTAGTAAGCTAACTATTTGTTGTTCTATTGGTGTGCTCAAAAGGTCTCTTGTTTAGTGTTTAACTAACTTATATAAACCAAAGTTATATATTTATTTGATAATTAAATAATATTTACTTCTGCTTCTATATTTATATTAAAGATACGATTAATTGTTTGTTGTATTAATTGAGATAGTTTTAGTATCTCTATTCCTTTTGCATCTTTGTAATTTACTAATACTAAAGCTTGTTTTTTATGTACGCCATAATTACCAAAACGTTTTCCTTTAAAACCTGCTTTTTCTATAAGCCAACCAGCAGGTATTTTTACAGTTGTGCTGGAAACTGGATAGTTGGGAATTTCAGGAAAATTTTCTTTTAATTTTTTAAAATCGTTTAAAGAAATTACAGGGTTTTTAAAAAAACTTCCGCTATTTCCTATTTCTTTTGGGTTTGGTAATTTACTTTCACGAATTGCAATTACTGCTTTAGAAACGTCTTGAATGGTAGGTTTTTTTACATTCATTCTTTCTAATTCATTTGTAATTGCACCATAATTAGTGTGTAATGTATGGTTGTTTTTAGTGAGTTTAAAAGTAACGCTTGTAATTATATATTTTCCTTTTAACTCTTGTTTGAAAATAGAATTTCTATAGTCAAAATTACAATCTATATTGGTAAATGTCTTGGTTTTTTGACTTGCAATTTCTAAAGCTTCACAAGAAACAAAAGTATCTTTTAGCTCTATACCATAAGCGCCAATATTTTGTATAGGAGCTGTGCCAACATTTCCAGGGATTAAGGATAGATTTTCTAATCCTCCAAAATCATTTTGTAAACACCATAGTACAAACTCATGCCAGTTTTCGCCAGCTTGGGCTTTTACTAAAACCGATGTTTCCTCTTGGCTAACAATTGTTTTTCCTTTTAATTGAATGTGCATAACTAAAGCATCAATATCTTTGGTTAGTAGCATATTACTTCCACCACCAAGAATAAACCTTTTAGTATATTCTGGTAGTTGAAGTACGTTTTTTAAGCTCTCAATAGAGCTTATAGCAACAAAATGCTTCGCTTTAGCATCAATACCAAAAGTATTGTGCTTTTTTAAAGATATGTTATGTTGTATTTGCACTAGTCTTTGTAAACTTTAAGAGCTTCTTTTATAATGTGTACAGCTTTAATTAAGCTTTCCTTTTTAAGTACATAAGCAATACGTATTTGGTTTAAGCCAACTCCAGGAGTAGAGTAAAAACCACCAGCAGGTGCTACCATAACGGTTTCTCCATCTACGTCAAAATTTTCTAGAAGCCATTGGGCAAATGCATCGCTGTTTTTTACAGGTAGTTGTGCAATACAATAAAAAGCTCCTTTAGGTGTTGCTACTTGTACACCTTCTATTTTTTGTAACTCTTCTATTAATATGTTACGTCTTTCTACGTATTCTTCAATAACATCATCAAAATAACTTTGTGGTGTGTTTAAAGCTGCTTCACTAGCAATTTGTGCTAAGGTAGGTGGGCTTAGTCTTGCTTGTGCAAATTTTAAAGCTGTTTGTATTACGGCTTTGTTTTTAGAAACTAAACATCCAATTCTAGCACCACACATGCTATATCTTTTAGAAACAGAATCAATCATTATTGCATGTTCTTCTAATCCTTCTTCTTGCATGATAGAGTAGTGCGTATTACCATCATAAGTAAATTCTCTATATACTTCATCGGCAATTAAAAACAAATCATGCTTTTTTACAATTGCTGCAAGTTTTTTAATTTCTTCTTTAGAGTATAGGTAACCTGTAGGGTTTCCTGGGTTACAGATAAGTATGGCTTTGGTTTTTGGTGTTATCAGTTTTTCAAATTCTTCAATTGCTGGTAATGCAAAATTATCTTCAATTTTAGATATTACAGGAACTACTTGTATTCCAGAAGAAGTTGAAAAACCATTGTAATTTGCATAAAAAGGTTCTGGAATAATAATTTCATCGTCCACATCCATAATGCTTCCAAAGGCAAAAAGCAAGGCTTCACTTCCTCCTGTGGTTACAATAATGTCTTCATGATTTACATCAATATCTTTATTAGAATAATAGTTAGCTATTTTTTTTCTGTATTCTTCAGAACCTTCAGATCTTGTATAGGCTAAGACTTCAAGAGAGTGTACTTTAACAGCATCTAAGGCTATTTGAGGTGTCTTGATATCTGGTTGCCCAATATTTAAATAGTATATAGTCTTTCCATTTTTAGTAGCTTCCTCTGCAAAAGGAACTAGCTTTCTAATTGGCGATTGTGGCATTAATTGCCCTTTTTTTGAAATTGCTGGCATCTTATATGTATTAAAGTGCAAAGTTGCGAAAATTAAATCAAATTGTTTTTAAAAAGTAATACTAAATACGGTTTTAAGAAGAAAGATTCGTAAATTGATAGTGACGTTATTTTTTTAATATGAAAAGAATCGTTTTTACTTTTATATTGTTATTTGGGATTTGCTTTTATTGTTTATCTCAAGGCACTTTTGTTATTCAAAATAAAAAGAAAACCGATAAGATAAAGTTTAAATTAATTAATAATTTAGTTGTAATTCCTGTTAAAATTAATGGTGTAGAATTATCTTTTATTTTAGATACAGGAGTAAGTAAACCCATTTTGTTTAATATTTTTAATATCAATGAAACGTTAAAGATTAATAATGCGCAAAAGATTGTAATTCGTGGTTTAGGAGAAGGAGAGCCTGTTGAAGCATTACGATCTAAAAAGAACATAATAGAAATTGGTGAAGCAGTTAATATTAACCAAGATTTATTTGTAGTGTATAATTCTAAATTAAATTTTGCACCAAAGTTAGGAATCCCTATTCATGGTATTATTGGGTATGATTTTTTTAAAGATTTAGTTGTTGAAATAAATTATTCTTCAAAATTTATTAAGATTTTTGAAAACGAAATTTACAAGCAAAAAAAATGCAAAAAATGTGAAATTTTACCTTTGTATTTTTACAATAAAAAACCTTATATAAATGCAGAGGTAACCATTGATGATAAACCAATACCTGTTAAATTATTGATAGATTCTGGAGGGAGTGATTCTATTTGGTTGTTTGAAAATACTTCTTTGGGTATACATGCAAATGAAAGATATTTTACCGATTTTTTAGGGCATGGATTAAGCGGGAGCGTTTACGGAAAACGCTCTAAAGTAGATGCCTTTACAATACGTGATTTTACCTTGCATAATGCAAATGTTGCTTTTCCTGATTCTACATCTATTTCTTTTGCAAGAAACCATAAAGATAGAAACGGAAGTCTTGCAGGTAATGTTTTAAAAAGATTTCGTATTGTTTTTAACTATAAAAAATCTTCTATTCTACTTAAAAAAAGTAAATTTTTTAATGATGATTTTACTTATAATAAAAGCGGAATTGAGTTAGAGCAAAATGGCATTAGGTTGGTGCGTGAAAAAGATAACTCAAGAAGAATTACCACTTTAGATGATGCTAATGCAATCAATAATGAAGAAACAAGAGTGGTTTATAACGCTAATTATAAACTATCTGTAAAACCTGCTTATACCATTGTAGAATTGCGCAAAAACTCTCCTGCAGAAAAAGCAGGTTTGCAAGTAGGTGATATTGTTTTAAAAATAAACGGTAAAGAAACGTATAACTTAACACTTCAAAAAAGCACACAGTATTTTTATGAAAAAGAAGGAAAAATAATTAAACTAAAAATAGATAGGTTAGGAAAAATACTAGATTTTAAATTTACTTTAGAAAGTTTATTTTAATAAAAAAGGGTTGTTTACAATAACGTAAACAACCCTTTGTATTAAATGGTTATGAGTAAATTAATTTTCCATAACACTTTTTTGTCTTTTTTCAAGAACACTTGTTTTACCAGGATCAATAACCTCTCCTTTAATTTTTAAAGCTACTGTTGGTGTTTCTGCGTTAGAAAGTACAGTAATTGTTTTTCTAATTGGCATTACACGTTTGGTATCATACTTTACTTGTATTTCTCCGGTTTCACCAGGTAAAATTGGTCCGTCTGGTTTTTTTGGTACAGTACAACCACAACTAGAAGATACTTTAGAGATAATAAGAGGTGCATCTCCAGTATTAGTAAATTCAAATGTTCTAACACCATTAGCTCCTTTCTCTATGGTACCATAGTCTACTGTCGTTTCTTTAAATTCAATTTTTGCTACTTTTTCTTGTGCAGTCATTGAAAAGCTAAATATTCCGATAAATAAAATTGTAATTAACTGTTTCATCTTTTTATAATTTAAATGATTCTTATTGTTAAGTTTATAAACAACTGTAGAGTAGTTGTTTGTGTGGTTTTAGTTTTTATTGTTATTGTAAATCTAATTACTTTTAATGCATTCTGCAAAAATATTAGTTGTAATACCTAAACTTAATAAAAACATTGTGGTTATAGGTACATTAAACAGCATTAATATTTTTCAAAATATAAATTATAAGTACTTTTGCATGATATTATTCAAAAACTATTCCAAAGTATGAACATTCCATCAAAATATGATGCAACTAGTGTAGAAAATAAGTGGTACAGCTACTGGACAGCGCATAATTATTTTCATTCCACACCAGATGAAAGAGAACCATATACCATTGTAATTCCTCCACCAAACGTAACAGGAGTTTTGCACATGGGACATATGCTTAACAATACTATACAAGATGTTCTTATACGTCGTGCGCGTTTGTTAGGTAAAAATGCTTGTTGGGTGCCTGGAACAGACCATGCATCTATTGCAACAGAAGCTAAAGTTGTTGCTAAATTGAAGGAGCAAGGAATAGATAAAAACGACCTAACAAGAGAAGAGTTTTTAGAGCACGCTTGGGAATGGACAGAAGAATATGGAGGTGTAATCTTAGACCAACTTAAAAAGTTAGGATGTTCTTGTGATTGGGACCGAACAAAGTTTACGATGGATGACGATATGTCTGAAGCTGTAATTAAAGTGTTTGTTGATTTACATGAAAAAGGATTGATATATAGAGGGTACCGAATGGTAAACTGGGATCCTGAGGCGAAAACAACACTTTCTGATGAAGAAGTAATTCATGAAGAACGACAAGGAAACTTATACTATATCAATTATAAAATTGAAGGAAGTGAGGACACGCTAACCATTGCAACCACACGTCCTGAAACTATTTTTGGAGATACCGCAATTTGTATTAATCCAGAAGATGAGCGTTTTGCTCACTTACGCGGAAAAAAAGCCATTGTGCCTATTTGTAATCGCGTTATTCCAATTATTGAAGACGAATATGTAGATGTAGAATTTGGTACAGGTTGCTTAAAAGTAACTCCTGCTCATGATGAAAATGATAAGAATCTTGGTGATAAACATCAATTAGAAGTTATTGATATCTTTAATGAAGATGCTACTTTAAATAGCTTTGGATTGCAATTTGAAGGACAAGATCGCTTTGTAGCAAGAAAAACAGTGGCTAAAGAATTAGAAGCTATTGGTGCTTTGGTTAAAACCGAAACACATTTAAATAAAGTTGGTACTTCTGAACGTACCAAAGCAGTTATTGAGCCAAGATTAAGTGACCAATGGTTCTTAAAAATGGAAGACCTTGTAAAACCAGCTATTGAAGCTGTTTTAGGTGAAGATGCCGAGATTAAATTATTTCCAAAGAAATTCGAAAATACCTATCGTCATTGGATGGAGAATATTCGCGATTGGAATATCTCACGTCAATTACTTTGGGGACAACAAATTCCTGCTTATTTCTATGGCGACGGAAAAGAAGATTTTGTTGTTGCTGAAACCATTGAGAAAGCACTAGAAAAAGCCAAGGCTAAAACGAATAATACCACATTAAAATTAACAGACTTACGTCAGGATACCGACGCATTAGATACCTGGTTTAGTTCTTGGTTATGGCCAATGTCTGTTTTTGATGGTATACGTAACCCAGAAAACGAAGAAATAAAATACTACTATCCAACTAATGATTTAGTAACAGGACCAGATATTTTATTCTTTTGGGTAGCACGTATGATTATTGCTGGCTATGAGTACAAAGACCAAAAACCATTTAACAATGTGTATTTAACGGGGTTGGTACGTGATAAACAACGCCGAAAAATGTCTAAATCTTTGGGGAATTCTCCAGACGCCCTAAAACTTATTGAAGATTACAGTGCAGATGGTGTTCGTGTTGGGTTGTTATTAAGCAGTGCAGCAGGAAACGACTTAATGTTTGATGAGGCACTTTGCCAACAAGGAAAAGGTTTTGGTAATAAAATATGGAATGCCTTTAACTTAACTAATTTGTGGGAAGTTAGTGATAGTATCGAGCAGCCAGAATCAAGCAAAATAGCTTTAGAGTGGTATGAAGCGAAGTTTAGTACTGCTTTAGTAGAAATTGAAGATCACTTTAGTAAATACCGTTTAAGTGATGCGTTAATGGCAATCTATAAATTAATTTATGATGATTTTTGTGGTTGGCTATTAGAAATTGTAAAACCAGCATACCAACAACCAATAGATGCTGTTACCTATAATAAGGTAATGGCTATTTTTGAGGATAACTTAAAAATATTACATCCATTTATGCCTTTCTTAACTGAAGATATCTGGCAATATATTTCTGAAAGAACTCCAGAAGAAGCATTGATTATAGCAAAATGGCCAGAAGTAAAACCTGTAAACACAGAAATTATTACCCAATTTGAGTTTGCAGCAGAAGTTATTTCAGGAATTAGAACCGTTAGAAAAGAAAAGAATATTGCTTTTAAAGACGCTATAGGTTTTTCGGTTATAAATAATGAAAATTCAAATACAGCATTTGATGCAGTAATAGCAAAATTAGGAAACTTAGAAGCTATAGAGTATGTGTCTGAGCCTGTAGATGGAGCTTTAACTTTTAGAGTAAAATCTAACGAGTACTTTATTCCAATGGAAGGAGCTATTGATGTAGAAGCAGAAATTAAAAAACTAACAGAAGAGTTAAATTATACCGAAGGATTCTTAAAATCAGTACAAAAGAAACTTTCAAATGAGCGTTTTGTTGCAGGAGCTCCAGAGCAAGTAGTTGCAGCAGAAAAGAAAAAAGAAGCAGATGCTTTGGCTAAGATTGAAACCTTAAAAAGCAGCTTAGCTAGTTTAAAATAAAAAACAATAACCTACAAGGTATACCAAACCTTGTAGGTTTGTATTTAAATGAACAAAAAAATATACTCCATAATTGCTATTGTAATTCTGGTTGCTGTTTATGGGTATGACGCCTACTTTGATCAGCAAGTAGCAGAAAAAACCATTGCGCAAGGAGCAACTGCAAAAAGCAATACCAACGAGTATTTTTTACCAACCAGTACAACAGGGCAGGTTGTACATCATGAAGGTTACAGTTTAAGTTATAGTGAAAGCCATGAACAACCAGAATGGGTTGCTTATGAGTTAAAAAAAACACACTTATCCAATACTAACTTTAAAAGACCCTATTTTGAAATAGATAAGGCTGTAAAAACAGGAGCTGCACATTGGAGAAATTATAAACAATCTGGCTATGATCGAGGGCATCTTTGTCCTGCAGGAGATAGAAAATATAGTCAAGAAGCACATGACGAAACTTTTTTAACGAGTAATATTACTCCACAAAAACATGATTTTAATGCTGGTGTGTGGAACCGATTAGAACAAAAAACACGCTATTGGGCAAGTAAATATGATGGCGTATTTGTAGTTTCTGGCGGAATATTAAAAGGAAATTTAAAAACTATTGGTGAAGAAAAAGTATCTGTACCAAACCAGTTTTATAAAGTATTGATAGATGTTAACTCAGGCGAAGCTAAAATGCTTGCGTTTTTGTTAGATCATAAGGAATCTAAGGAGCCTTTATACAAGTTTGTGGTTTCTGTTGATGAAATTGAAAAACGTACAGGAATTGATTTCTTTTCTCAATTAGAAGATACTATTGAAGATAGGTTAGAAGCTTCAGCGGTATATAATAATTGGAGTTTTTAATAATTCATCTATTATGCTGAGTGCTGTCTAAACCTCTTTATTTTAACTTGCTTAGCATTCCATTCCAACGCAGTTTTCTAATAAATGCACCTTGGTCTTTGGTTACCAGATATTCTGTTTTGTTGTTTTTTGCTTTAAAATAGCCAGACATATAATCTTTAAATAAAGTAAAACTTCCTTTTTTGTAGGCCAATTTTAATGCAGAAATCAGGGTGATGGTAAAGCCATAACGCATTTTATACATAGCTTCACCTTGCATGTGTTTAGAGGCTTTATTGTAGCTAATACCTGTGGGCTTTAAATGTTTTACATGCAGGGTTTTATCGGTAAGTATTTGCCAATCGTAATATTTAGATAATAGCTCGTCTACAGTGTCCCAACCCATAGAGGGTTTAAGTTTTCCTATTTGCTCAAAGCACTCTTTTTTATAGGCTTTTAAAGCACCTCTAATATGGTCTTTTCTAGTTAGGTTTTCTAAAACCCATTGCTTGTTTTTTTCTATATAACAAAATCCTGCAGCCATTCCTAACTTAGGGTTTGCTTGAAAGTGTTTTGCTAATTGTTCTAAATAGTTTTTAGGAAAGATTAAATCTGCATCAAACTTACAAATTACATCATAATTAGTATCTATAATAGTGTAGCCTTTGTAGAATGCATTAATAATTTTAGTTCCTGGTAAATGTTTATTAGATGAGGTGGTGTTTATTAATTTTATATAATGGTGTTTTTTCTGAAAGTCTTCAACAATACTTTTAGTGTTGTCTGATGAGTTGTCATTAACAACCACAATTTCTTTAGGTTGTAAGGTTTGTTTTACTAAAGAGTGTAAGGTTTGTGCAATATACTTTTCTTCGTTATGCGCAGGAATGACAATAGAAATATTCATAAAACAAATTACAATATTAAAATTCCAAATTCCAAATTCCAAAACTATACGAGTAAGTTTTAAAATTTGGAATTTTCTTCTTTTTTTGGATTAGGATATAGGTTAATTAATTTTTTCAGCATACACTATATAATACCTTGGTGTAAACCAACGTAAAATAGGCCTAATGCCAATTTTTTTGGTAGGATTGGTCCATTTTTGTCTGTCTATAATTTTCCACCCTGTTTTTTCTAGTAACCAATCTAATTGCCAATCTTCAAACTCGTGATAGTGTCTATCCCATGGATCTGTTTTGCTTCGGTATGCCGAAGAAAACCATAATCTAAGAGGAACACTAATTACTAGTTTTTTGGCTTTAATGCTTTGTAAAACGGTAAAAGGAGAGAGTAGGTGCTCAAAAATTTCAAAAGCAGTAACTACTTCAGCATCCGAATTTTTTATAGTTGAAGTATCTAAATCTAAATCTTCTCCTTTGGTGTTTGTAACCAAATAATTGTTGCTTTTTAAAATTTTAGTAAACGGATTTTCTACACCTAAATCTAAAATAGACTGTGATTTAGAAATGTGTTTTTCTAAAAATTGATAGGTAAGCTTATATCTTTTATGCGGAAATGATTGTTCGTACATATTTATTTTCCGCGAAAGCGGAAACTTTTTAAAGGCAATAATTTTACAACTAGTGTTTGTAAACTATAGCGTTAATATTCATACCAGCACCAACACTAGCAAACATAATAAGGTCTCCTTTTTTTATTTCTTGATTTTCAAGTTTCCCTTTTAAAATTAGGTCATATAAGGTAGGAACCGTTGCTACACTAGAATTACCAAGCATGTTTATAGACATTGGCATAATGCCTTCTGGCATTTTCATATCATAAAGTTTGTAAAAACGTTCTATTATAGCTTCGTCCATTTTTTCATTAGCCTGATGTATCAGTATTTTTTTAACATCATTTATGGAGTAACCACTTTTTTCTAAACACGATTTTAGTGCTAAAGGCACGTTTTTTAAAGCAAATTCATATATTTTTCGTCCATACATTTTAATGTACTTTCGTTTGCTTGAGCTGTCTTGGTTGTTGGTTTCGCCAAAATAAATAAAATGAGCTTCGTCTAAAGCAAAAGTGGCAGATTCATGACTAATAATACCACCTTCTTCAGTAGTTGCTTCAACAATAACAGCACCAGAGCCATCACTATATATCATAGAATCTCTATCGTGTTTATCTATAACACGAGAAAGTGTTTCAGAACCGATAACCAAACAACGTTTTGCTACTCCTGAGGCAATAAATGCTTTGGCTTGAATAACTCCTTCAATCCAACCAGGACATCCAAAAAGCAAATCATAACCAACACATTTTGGGTTTTTAATCTGCAATAAATGTTTTACACGTGATGCTATACTTGGTACAGTATCACTTTGTTCTGTGTTATATTTTATATCACCATAGTTATGAGCTACAATAATATAGTCTAAGGTTTCTTTGTCAATTTTAGCATCTTTTATAGCATTTTCTGCAGCATAAAAAGCAATGTCTGAATTTGATAATTCAGGCTCTATATACCGCCTTTCTTGAATACCAGTTATAGCTTTAAATTTTCTAACAATAACTTCATTTGTACTGTTTATTTTTGAGCCATTTGCATTTAAAAATTCGTGATTATAAAAATCTTCGTTTTTTTCTATAGTACTAGGTATGTAACTACCTGTACCTGTAATCTTAATATTCATAAAAAAAAGGATTGCCTTTAATTGTTTGACTGCTAAGATAAGCAGTAAAAAATTAAAGGCAATTTTAAAAAAGCAATAATTTACGATGTTCAACCGTTAATTTACTTCCATATACTCCTCAATAGGAGCACATGTACAGATTAAATTTCTGTCACCAAACGCATCGTCAACACGTCTTACGCTAGGCCAGAATTTATTGTCTTGCACATAATCTAAAGGGTATGCAGCTGTTTCACGAGAGTACGGGAAATTCCAGTCGTTAGCAGTTACCATTGCTAAAGTGTGTGGTGCGTTTTTAAGTACGTTATTAGCGTCTTCTTTGCTTGCGGTATCAATTTCTTTTTTAATAGAAATTAAAGCATCACAAAAACGATCTATTTCTTGTTTACTTTCACTTTCTGTAGGTTCTATCATTAAAGTTCCTGCTACAGGAAAAGATACTGTTGGAGCATGAAAACCATAATCCATTAAACGTTTTGCTATATCTGTTACTTCAATTCCGTTAGCTTTAAAAGCACGACAATCAACAATCATTTCATGCGCTGCACGACCACGTTCACCAGAGTATAAAGTATCAAAATGACCTTCTAATCTGGTTTTGATGTAGTTTGCGTTTAAGATTGCAATTTTGGTAGAAGCTGTTAAGCCTTTTGCACCAAGCATTTTTATATAGCCATAAGAAATTAAACAAACTAAAGCCGAGCCAAAAGGAGCTGCAGAAATAGCTGTTATAGCGTCTTTTCCTCCTGTTTTTACTATTGGGTTTCCAGGTAAAAAAGGAGCTAGTTGTTTTGCAACACAAATTGGTCCAACACCAGGACCTCCGCCACCATGAGGAATAGCAAAGGTTTTGTGTAGATTTAAATGGCAAACATCTGCACCAATATTTCCAGGATTAGTTAATCCTACTTGGGCATTCATGTTTGCTCCATCCATATATACCTGACCACCGTTTTCATGAATAATTTTGATGATTTCTTTAATAGAAGCCTCATATACACCATGTGTTGATGGGTAAGTAACCATTAAACAGGCTAGGTTATCTTTGTGTAAAATTGCTTTTTCACGTAAATCCTCAACATCTATATTACCTTCGTCTGTAGATTTTGTAACTACTACCTTCATTCCTGCCATTACAGCACTTGCAGGATTTGTACCATGTGCAGAGCTAGGAATTAAACAAATATTTCTATGGTGGTCATTTCTAGATTCGTGGTATGCCTTGATAACCATTAAACCTGCAAACTCTCCTTGGGCACCAGAATTAGGTTGTAAGGATGTTGCAGCAAAACCAGTGATTTCTGTAAGTTGGTCTTCTAGTTCTTTTAAAATAGTAGTATATCCTTTAGCTTGTTTTAAAGGAGCAAAAGGATGAATGTTTCCCCATTCTGGTTGGCTTAAAGGTAGCATTTCTGCAGCAGCATTTAATTTCATTGTGCAAGAACCAAGAGAAATCATAGAGTGATTTAAAGATAAATCTTTACGTTCTAGTTTTTTTATGTAACGCATTAATTCGGTTTCAGAATGGTACGAATTAAAAACATCAAGGTTTAAAAACGCTGTAGTTCTTTGTAAATGGTTGTCTATATGGTTTGCTTCGGTAAAAGACGAAATTGTAAATGCTTTTTTGTCTGCTACTTTAGCAAAAATAGAAATGATAGTATTTATATCTTTAACAGAAGTGGTTTCGTTTATAGAAATAGTAACGGTTTCATCATCTGGATAAAAGAAGTTTACCTTTTTGTCTTTAGCGACTTTGTGTACTTTTTTGGCTTTTGTTTTAATTTGAAGCGTATCAAAATAAGAAGTATTAGTTTGTTTAAATCCTAATTTTTCTAAAGATGTAGCTAAAGTAGCGGCTGCATTGTGTACTTTATTGGCAATAAATTGTAAGCCTTTTGGTCCGTGATATACAGCGTACATTCCTGCCATAACAGCTAACAATACTTGTGCAGTACAAATGTTAGATGTTGCTCTATCACGTTTTATATGTTGCTCTCTGGTTTGTAAAGCCATACGTAAAGCTCTGTTTCCATTAGCGTCTTTAGTGATACCAATTATACGTCCAGGAATATCGCGTTTGTAAGTTTCTTTAGTAGCAAAATATGCAGCATGTGGACCTCCATAACCCATTGGTATACCAAAACGTTGTGTGGTACCTAGTACTATATCTGCTCCAAATTTACCAGGAGCTTCTAATTTTACTAAGCTTAAAAGGTCTGCAGCAATAGCTACTTTAATTTGTGCTTCTTTTGCTTTGCTAATAAAAGCTTGTATGTCTGTAACTTGTCCGTTTTTCCCAGGGTATTGAAGTATTGCTCCAAAGTATTCAGAAGAAAAATCAAAAGTGTTTTCATTTGCAACAACAAGCTCTACACCAATAGGTTTAGATCTTGTTTGTAATAAAGAAAGGGTTTGAGGTAAAATGTTATCTGAAACAAAAAACTTATTTATTCCAGCTTTTTTTTGTGCTCTATCTCTAACAGCAAAGAGTAAACTCATGGCTTCTGCGGCAGCAGTACTTTCGTCTAAAAGTGATGCATTTGCAAGTTCCATTCCTGTAAGATCTGTAATCATGGTTTGGTAGTTTAGAAGTGCTTCTAAACGACCTTGTGCAATTTCTGCTTGATATGGCGTATAGGCTGTGTACCAACCTGGGTTTTCTAAAATGTTACGTTGTATTACTGCAGGTATAATGGTTGGGTGATACCCTAAACCAATATATGTTTTATATACTTTGTTTTTTTTAGCAACCTCATTTAGGTAAACTAAGTATTCTTGCTCACTCATAGCTTTTTCTAGATCCAGGTCTTTTTTTAAACGGATGTCATCTGGAATCGTTTCGTAAATAAGTTGGTCTAAATTATCTACACCTATGGTTTTTAGCATTTGTTCTTGGTCTTCTTCTCTAGGACCAATATGGCGAAGTGCAAAAGTGTTTGTATTCATTCTTAAAAAAAAGTTGTGTTTTGTGGCGCAAAAATACGCAAATAATAAAGGTTTTTAGTTTTGAAATTTGAAAGTTTTTAACCAAATTAAATGGTTATTAACAGAACACGCTTTTTATCAATTAAATAGGCTGAAAAACACTGGTTTTTAGAGGGTTTGTTAGTGTGTGATAATGTACTTGTTATTACTAGGTTTGATTTTTCTTTTTTATCATATTCTATTGGTAAAAGGGATTGTGTATTTTTGTTTTATGCGAATTGTAAAAGACTTTTTCGATTTTTATATAAATGCTAGTATTCATGTGGCTTTAAGTGTATGTGCTTTAACATGGATTACGCTTTTTGAGTTTGATATTTCTCAGGAAACCACAGTTTTATATTTTAATTTTTTTGCAACAATAACAGGCTATAATTTTGTGAAATACTTTGGCTTGGCTAAGTTTCATCATAGAAGTTTAGCTAATAAGTTAAAAGTAATACAGGTGTTTTCTTTTTTCTGTTTTCTTGCGCTGTGTTATTATGCCTTTCAGTTAGAAATTAAAACTTGGGTGTATATTTTAATACTTGGAGTTATTACCTTTTTTTATGCTATTCCTTTTTTGCCTAGAAATGTTTTTGTAGATAATAATCAGAATTTAAGACAAATAAGCGGATTGAAGATATATGTAATTGCTTTGGTTTGGTCTGTTGCTACTGTATTGCTTCCGTTAGTAGATAATGCTTTTTTGTTAAATGCAGATGTATTTATAACTGTTTTACAACGATTTATTCTTGTGCTAGTATTAATGATTCCTTTTGAAATAAGAGATTTGCAATTTGATAGTTTAAAACTGTCAACAATACCTCAAAGTATTGGAATACGTAAAACAAAGGTTATTGGTTTTGTTTTATTGGTTGTTTTTTTCTTTTTAGAATTTTTTAAAGATCAAACTAGTAGTGTAAACGTATTTGTATTAGCCTTGTTTGCACTAATTACATGCTTATTTGTTTTATTCTCTAAAAAGAATCAAGCCCAATACTATAGTTCTTTTTTTGTAGAGGGATTACCAATTTTATGGTTAGTGTTGTTGCTTATGTATGGCTTTTTCTAGGTTTTCTTTTAAAGCTTCTTTTTCTTTTTTATGCATACAATCAACCTTTGAGTTTTCTAGTGTTGCTGTAAGTTTTTTGTTGTTATTTGAGTATTTCCTGCAAGCGCTACAAAATAATAAGTGTAGCATAAGCTTCAGTTTTTCTAAAAAAGTTGCTTCATTGTATTGTGATTTGTCGCAAACATGATTTGCTTTTTCACAAGCTTTATGTATTTTCATTTTTGTACGCATATTAAAACCAGTTTTTCTCCATACAAGATGCCATAGTTGTTCTTGCTCTATGAATGATAACCCAAAGATTAGACGCTGTAATATTCAGTTCATTACAAATAGTTTCGGTATCTATTCCTTCTATAGTTTTCATTTTAAAAACCGTTGCTTGTTTTTTAGGAAGTTTGTCTAAGCAACTGTAGATAGCGTCACCAAGTTCTTCATTTTCAAGAGTGTCTTCTGCTGTTTTATCAAAAGGGTCTGCAACGCGTTCTTCTAGCCAATCTCCTTCGGTTTCAGAATCGCTATTATAGCTCATTCGTACTTCTGCTTTTCCTTTGTTAGAATTTATTTTCCGATAATGGTCTATAACTTTACGTTTTAAAATAGAGATTAGCCAGGTACGTTCACTAGCTTCTCCTTTAAAATTTTTCATTGACTTTAAACCAGCAAAAAAAGTGTCTTGTACCAAGTCTTTAGCCAGATCTCTATCGTTAACACGAGAAATGGTGTAGTTAAAGAGGTAATCGGAATATAAATCGATCCATTTATTAGGATCTATTTGATGATTTGGCATATACTTTTATAGCTAGTTTAAGCAAAAGTAATGAAAAGTATTTATATCTAATCTATTAAATCTTTTACAGCAGCTTTAATTGTTGGGAATTGAAATTTAAAACCATTTTCTAAAAGTTTTTTAGGAACTACATTTCTGCTATTTAAAATAAGCTCAGGTTCTGTTTGCATAAAAAAAGCACCAATTTTTAATATGAATTTTGGACTAGGAATACCAACAGGAACTTGCATTGCTTTTCTAAAATCTTTCATCATGGTTGCATTGTCTGTTGGTTTTGGTACACAAAAATTAAAAGCTCCTTTTGTGTCTTCTTTATGTATTAAAAAATCTACAGCTCTGGCAAAATCTGTTTCATGAATCCAGCTAACCATTTGTTTTCCGTTACCTTGTTTTCCTCCTAAGCCAAATTGTGTTAGTTTTTTTAATGGTACAAATGCACCATCATCATTGCCAAAAACAATAGAAGTACGTATTACTATTTTTCTTGTTTTAGGGTTTTTTGTTTTATAGAAAGCTTTTTCCCAAACGGTTGCTACTTCTGCTTCAAAATCATTGCCAAATACAGTACTGTCTTCTGTTTGTTCTTCTGTAAAAGCTTCTTTGTAGATAGAGGTAGTGGAGGAGTTCATCCATAGTTTTGGTGGGTTTTTGCAAGAATCTATAGCTTTACCAAGTAATTCTGTAGCAATAACTCTCGATTCTTTTATTGCTTTTTTGTTAGCATCTGTAAATCTGCAGTTGATTGTTTTTCCGGTAAGGTTTATAAGTACATCTAAGTTTTCTAGATGCGAAACCCAAGAGCCTTCTAAGGTTTTTGCATCCCAAAGGATTTCGTTATCCCGTTTTGGATTTCTGCTTAATATTTTAACATAAAAGCCTTTTTTAGAAAAATGCTTTTCTAAGGTTTTACCAATAAATCCGGTTCCTCCTGCTATTAGTATTGTTTTCATATAAGTTTTTGTTTGGTGATGCTGTAAAATGAAAATACTAAAATGTAAAAGAAGAAACTAAATATTCTGCATAGAATATTTAGTTTCTTACTGAATTACTTAATCAATCCAGCTCTTTTTAATAAGGCTTCTGGTTTTGGTTCTTGTCCTCTAAAGCGCTTGTAAAGTGTCATTGGATTTTCTGTACCTCCTTGACTTAAAACGTTGTCTTTAAATTTGTTTGCTACAGCTTTATTGAAGATACCTTCTTCTTTAAAATACTCAAAAGCATCAGCATCTAATACTTCAGCCCATTTGTAACTGTAATATCCGGAAGAATAACCTCCTTGAAAAATGTGTGAAAATGCAGTACTCATGCAGTTTTCTGCTACATCTGGATACAATTGCGTGTCGACAAAAGCATCTTTTTCATGTGCTTTTACATTTTTAATATTAGAAGGGTTTATAGCATGCCAAGACATGTCTAACAAGCCAAAACTAATTTGTCGTAGTGTTTGCATACCTTCATGAAAAGTTGCAGATTCTTTTATTTTGTCTACCAATTCCATAGGAATCACTTCACCAGTTTCATAGTGTTTTGCAAAAAGTTCTAGAGCTTGTTTTTCATAACACCAGTTTTCTAAAACTTGACTAGGTAGTTCTACAAAATCCCAGTAAACACTAGTACCAGATAAACTTGGGTAAGTTGTGTTAGCAAGCATACCATGTAATGCATGACCAAACTCGTGAAATAATGTAGTCACTTCATTAAACGTTAAAAGTGAAGGCTTGCTTTTTGTAGGTTTGGTGAAGTTACAAACAATAGAAACATGTGGTCTGTCGTTTACTCCGTTTTTAATGCTTTGTGATTTGTAGCTTGTCATCCAGGCACCATTTCTTTTTCCTTTTCTAGGAAAGAAATCGGCATAGAAAATAGAAACTAATTCGCCATTATCATCTTTTACTTTATAGGTTAATACATCTTCATGGTATTTGTCTATTGTATGAATTTCTTCAAATTGTAAACCAAACAATTTATTAGCAATAGTAAAAGCACCTTCAATTACGTTTTCTAGTTTAAAGTATGGTTTAAGTTGTTCGTCATCTAAATTAAAAAGTTTTTGTTTTAGCTTTTCGGAATAATAAGCAGAATCCCATTTTTGTAAAGTGTCTATATTATCTAGCTCTTTAGCAAAACTTTCTAGGTTAGCGTATTCTCTATCTGCAGCAGGTTTTGCTTTTTCTAATAATTCATTTAAAAAGCTTTTTACTTTATCTGGTGTTTTAGCCATGCGTTCTTCTAGAACAAAATGCGCATGTGTTTTATAACCTAAAAGATTAGCTCTTTTATAACGAAGTGTTGCTATTTGTAAAACAATATCTTGATTGTCTAAATCGTCGTTTTTAAAGGATTTACTTCCTGCAGCTAAAGATAGTTTTTTACGTAACTCACGATTATCTGCATACGTCATAAACGGAATATAGCTTGGGTAATCTAAAGTAATTAGCCAGCCTTTTTTTTGCTTAGATTCTGCCAATTGCTTTGCTGCTTCTTTAGCTCCATCTGGTAATCCTGCTAAGTCATCTTCATTGGTAATTAGCATTTCAAATTTATTAGTTTCTGCTAATACATTTTCGCCAAATTGTAACTTTAATTTACTTAACTGCTTGTCAATTTCTCTAAGTTCTTGTTTTTTATCTTCAGGAAGATTTGCTCCGTTTCTAGAAAAACTTTTATATTTTTTATCTAAAAGGGTTTCTTGTTCTGTAGTTAGCTCTATAGCTGCTTTGTTGTTGTAAACTGTTTTTACACGTTCAAATAAATCTTGATTAAGTGTAATGTCATTTCCAAACTCTGAAAGTAAAGGAGAAACTTCTTGTGCTATTTTTTGAATTTCTTCATTGGTTTCTGCCGAGTTAAGATTGAAGAATATGCTAGATACTCTATCTAATTGTTCGCCAGAAAAATCTAGAGCCTCAATGGTATTTTTAAAGTTAGGAGTCTCAGGGTTTTTAATTATAGTATCTATTTCTGCTTTTGCGTTTTTTATGCATAGTTTAAAAGCTGGAAGAAAATCTTTAGTAGCAATTTCAGAAAAAGGAGCCGTTTGAAATGCTGTTGTAAACTTTTCTGTAAGTATATTCTTGTTCATTATTTAATTTTATGTTAAAAGTGTGTTAAGTTTAGATTGCAAAAACCTTTATATATATCTTTGTATTGATTTTTTCATAAGAGCTGGTTACTCATTGTTAAAATTATTGATTAATAGCTAAAAACCTTGATGCAAATCAAGGTTTTTTTTGTTTAAAAAATAAAATAAATACACTTTATCTTATTTATTTGCGTTTTGTCGAAAAAAAATAAAAATCATCATATTTAATATAAAACAATTTGAATTAATTTAATCTTTACATTAAGTTTTTTCATATGAGATTAGTGTCTCATGTTTAAGAAATTGATTAATAGCGATATAACCTCAAGATTTATCTTGGGGTTATTGGGTTATAGGCCTTTTGCAGAATCTATTACTTTTATCTTTAAGCCTTCTTTATAAGCAATTACTTTATCTAATACACAAGTGTCTGATGTGCCGATAATTTGTGCTGCAAGTATTCCTGCGTTTTTTGCACCATTTAAAGCTACAGTTGCAACTGGAACTCCTCCTGGCATTTGCAGAATAGATAAAACAGAGTCCCAACCATCTATAGAATTACTGCTTTTTACAGGAACACCAATTACAGGTAAAGGGGATAATGAAGCTATCATTCCTGGTAAATGAGCAGCTCCACCAGCTCCAGCAATAATTACAGCAATACCATTTTTATGTGCATTTTTTCCGTAATCAAACATTTTTTCAGGTGTTCTGTGAGCAGAAACTATATCTACTTCTACTTGTATATCAAATCCTTTTAAAATGTCTATTGCTTCTTGCATTACTGGAAGATCACTTTTGCTTCCCATGATTACTCCTACTTTCATAATTGTTTTAAATATTTGAAGATTGTTTTATTGTTTACTTATTACTTTAATTGTGTTTTTAACTTTTTCGGCAATTTTACGAGCTTCGTTTATATCTTTATTTACAATGGTTACGTGTCCCATTTTTCTAAAAGGGCGTGTTTCTTTTTTACCATAAATATGTGGTGTTACGCCTTCCATATTCATAATTTCTTCTATGTTTTGGTAAATAACATTACCTGTGTAGCCTTCTGCACCAACAAGGTTAACCATAATACCACCAGCTTTATTTGTAGTGTTTCCTAATGGTAGATTTAAAATAGCTCTTATGTGTTGTTCAAATTGTGAGGTGTAATTTGCTTCAATAGTTTGGTGCCCAGAATTGTGAGGTCTTGGTGCTACTTCATTTATTAAAATCTCATTGTCTTGCGTCAAGAACATTTCTACAGCCAATAGGCCAACATGTTTAAAAGCTTCCGATGTTTTTAAAGCAATAAGTTCTGCTTTTTTAGCAATTTCAGGGGCAATTCTAGCAGGACAAATTACATATTCTACTTGGTTAGCTTCTGGGTGAAATTCCATTTCTACCACAGGAAAAGTTTTTACTTCTCCTTTAGCGTTTCTAGAAACAATGACAGCTAATTCATTTTTAAAAGGAATCAACTCTTCAGCAATACATTCTCCTTTTGGTAACTCGTTTAAATCGTTTAGGTTTCTAACCACTTTTACACCATTACCATCATAACCAAACTGAGCAGCTTTCCATACAAAAGGGAATTTTAAGCCACCATTGTCTATTGCATCTTCAATTTCTGAAACATAGGCGAAACGAGAAAACGGAGCAGTAGGTAGGTTTTTGTCTACATAAAATAGTTTTTGTTTTGCTTTATTTTGAATAATACGAAGTGTTTTAGAAGCAGGAAAAACAGTTACTCCTTCTTTTTCTAATTTTTCAAGAGCGTCTATATTTACATTTTCAATTTCTATGGTTAGTACATCTACTTGTTTACCAAATTGATAAACAGTGTCAAAATCCATTAGACTTCCTAGGTGAAATTCATTACTTCCTATTTTGCAAGGAGCTTCGGTATTGCTATCTAAAATACAAGTATAAATATCTAGTTTTCTAGTTTCGGTCAATAGCATTTTTCCAAGTTGTCCGCCACCAAGAATACCAAGTTTAAAATTTGAAGAAAAATAATTCATAAGTTTTTCCGCGAAAGCGAAAATTTGTTTTTTAATGAAACATTTGTTTTAAAAGTCGATTTGTTTTACAAAAATACACTTAAAAGCTGAGTCTCACCTAATATTTGAATACAGTTTGAATGAATTTTTACTCCATTCTCAGGTTTATTTTTTAAGGGTTAATAAGTTGGTTTAATAAAATGTAATAAGAATTCTAAAAAACGTACCAAATCTTTTAAAAAATCAAATAAAAGATGATTTTTTTTCTAAAATTATTAAAATATTTAGATATTCCTTTTAATTTTATATTTCAAACCTCTTCTTTAGTTTGGGGTCTGTAAATTAAATTTTAGATAGACTCAGGTTTTAAATTAGGCGTAGTTTTAAAAACTTCCAGTTTCTAGCTTCTGTCTTAAAACTAAAAGATTATCTTTGCTAGAAATTAATAAAAAACAAGTTAGACTTACATGATTAAGCTCGACGATTTATATTTTAAGCCATTTATTTCTGCTAAAAAAATTGATGCAGCAGTGCAAAAAATGGCGGATGATATTGCTGCTGACTTAGGAGATGAGGTGCCTGTATTTATAGGTATTTTAAATGGATCTTTTATGTTGGTTAGTGATTTTGTAAAAAAATACCCAAAACCTTGTGAAGTTACTTTTATAAAACTGGCTTCTTATGAAGGGTTAAAATCTACAGAAGACATACAGAGATTAATTGGTATAACGCAAGATTTAACAGGACGTACAGTTGTAATTCTGGAAGATATTATAGATTCTGGAAAAACACTAGCAGAAGTACATAGGATTTTTGAAAATGAAAACGTTAAATCTCTAATTATTGCTACCTTGTTTTTTAAGCCAGAGGCATATAAAAAAGATTTTAAACTTCATTATGTTGGTATAGAAATTCCAGATAAATTTATAGTTGGCTATGGTTTAGATTATAATAATTTAGGAAGAGATTTACCAGAAATATATCAATTAAAAACAACACAACACATGACAAATTTAGTCCTATTTGGACCTCCTGGAGCAGGAAAAGGAACACAAGCTAACTTTTTAAAAGAAACCTATAATTTAGTACATATCTCTACAGGAGATGTGTTTCGTTTTAATATAAAAAACGAAACAGCTTTAGGTATGCTAGCTAAATCTTTTATGGATAAAGGAGAATTAGTGCCAGATCAAGTGACTATAGATATGTTAGAAGCAGAAGTAGAAAAAAATGCAGATGCTAAAGGCTTTATTTTTGATGGTTTTCCGCGTACCAATGCACAAGCAGAAGCTTTAGACGCTTTAATGAAGCGTAAAGATTCTCAAATTAATGCCATGGTAGCCTTAGAAGTAGATGATGAAGTGTTAGTAGAGCGTTTGTTAGAACGTGGTAAAACTAGTGGAAGAGCAGATGACGCAGATGAGAGCATAATTAGAAACAGAATAAAAGAATACTATACTAAAACAGCTATTCTTAAAAACTTCTATACAGCACAAGATAAATATTTTGGTGTAGATGGAGTTGGTAGTATTGAAGATATTACAAAACGATTAAATACAGTAATAGATAAGCTTTAATATAAAATATACCTCATGGTGGTTTGTAAACCATCATGAGGTATAAAGCCTGTTTATTAACAAAAGAAATTAACTAAAAATATTCCCACTTTTGTGGGGAATTATTATGACTGAAGGGAACTTTGTTGACTACGTAAAAATGCACGTTTCTTCTGGAAATGGAGGAAAAGGATCTACGCATTTGCACCGCGAAAAATATTTAGAAAAAGGAGGTCCAGATGGAGGAGATGGAGGTCGTGGAGGTCACGTAATTCTTAAAGGAAACTCTAATCTATGGACACTTTTACACTTAAAGTTTAAAAGACACATAAGAGCTACTCATGGTGAACATGGTAGTAGTGGTAGAAGTTCTGGTGCAGATGGTCAAGACCAATATGTAGAAGTGCCACTAGGTACTGTTGTAAGAGATACAGAAACCAATGAGATTCTTTTTGAAATCACAAAAGATGGAGAAGAAAGAATTATAGCAGAAGGAGGAAAAGGTGGTCGTGGTAATTGGCATTTTAAATCGTCAACCAACCAAACACCTCGTTATGCACAACCAGGAATTCCGTTAGAAGAAAAAGATATCACGTTAGAGTTAAAACTTTTAGCAGATGTTGGGTTAGTAGGTTTCCCTAACGCAGGAAAATCTACCTTACTTTCTGTAGTAACTTCTGCAAAGCCAAAAATTGCAGATTATGAGTTTACTACATTAAAACCTAACTTAGGGATTGTAAAACACAGAGAATTTCAAACTTTTGTAATGGCAGATATTCCTGGTATTATTGAAGGAGCTGCAGAAGGGAAAGGGCTTGGTTACTATTTTTTACGTCATATTGAGCGTAATTCTATTCTTTTGTTTTTAATTCCTGCAGATGCAGAAGATATTAAAAAACAATATGATATTCTGTTAGATGAATTAAGACGTTACAACCCAGAAATGCTAGATAAAGAACGTATGATAGCAATTTCTAAATGTGATATGTTAGACGAAGAATTGCAAGCCGAATTAAAAGAAGAGTTAGATAATACCTTGCCAATTGACTATATGTTTATTTCTTCGGTTGCTCAAAAGGGATTAACAGAACTTAAAGATAAACTCTGGAACATGTTAAATAACTAAAAGCATTGTAATGAGAAACTATATAAAAAGTATAGTAGAAATAAATGACAATAAAGCAAGCCGGTTTTTTGCTGTTTTTATTCAATCATTAATATTACTTTCTATTGTTACTTTTTCTATAGAAACTATTCCAAACTTAAAACCACAAGTAAAAGATATTTTACAATATGTAGAGATATTTTGTGTTGTGGTTTTTACTTTAGAATATCTTTTAAGAATTTATGTAGCAGATAACAAACTAAAGTTTGTATTTAGTTTTTATGGTATTATAGATTTTCTAGCAATTATTCCGTTTTATTTATCTTTTGGATTAGACCTAAGGTCTTTAAGAGCTTTACGTTTTTTACGTTTATTTAGGGTTTTAAAATTGGTGCGTTATAATAAGGCAATGACTCATTTTTCTCGTGCTATAAAAGCAGCAAAAGAAGAAATATTGCTCTTTTTTTTCATTACACTAATTTTAATTTATTTTTCTGCAGTAGGTATTTATTATTTTGAAAACGAAGCGCAACCTGAACATTTTTCTTCTATTTTTGATAGCCTATGGTGGGCTATTGTAACGCTAACTACAGTTGGTTATGGTGATGTTTACCCAATTACTATTGGTGGCAGAGTATTTACTTTTTTTATATTATTAATAGGCTTAGGTATTGTAGCAATACCAACAGGTATTATCACTTCTGCACTTACAAAATCTATTGATAAAAGCGAAGATAAATAAACTACTGCTTTTCTGTTGTTCTTCGCTATTGTTTGTTAATTTTTAAAGTAAGTAATTCTAATAAAGCAAGCATAAAAATTAAGCTGCTTCAAAATATTCTAATTATTTTGCGCAAATAATGAACCAAAATGAAAAATATTAAAAGCGCATGAGTTTTCATAAAAAAGTAAATAATTTTAGAAGAAGCTTGATGCAAAAACTATCCAAAAGAGTTGGTAATGCGCATTTTAAGAATATAGATACCTCTAATAGGCAGGTTGTAAAAAGAGTTTTAATATGTAGGCCTAATCATAGGTTAGGTAATTTGATATTAACCACACCGCTACTTCAAGAAGTAAATAGATTGTTTCCAGAGGCTACTATAGATTTTGTTGTTCAAGGTGGCTTAGCACCCATTTTATTTCAAGAGTTTAAAAGTGTAGATAGAATAATTATGCTTCCTAAAAGAGCATTCAAGTATCCGTTACGCTATATAAAAGGTGTTTTTGCTATTAAAAAATACAAATATGACATTGCAATTACTGCTGTAAAAAAATCTTCTTCGGGTAAGTTGTTTACTCTTTTTTCTAATGCTACCTACAAAGTATTTGGTGAAGAAGAAGAGGGACATTTGAAATTGAAATATCCTGATTATAATCATAAAGCAAAAAAGCAAGTGTATAGCTTAAGAGAGTATTTATATAAATTAGGGTATAGTGAAATTAAAGAACCCATAGCTCCCTTAAGTATTAAATTATCATATAAAGAGCTGCAATCAGGCAAAGATATTCTTAAAGATTTGGTTAAAAATGATAAACCTACTATTTGCATTTTTACCTATGCTACAGGAGTAAAATGTTATCCTGAAAAATGGTGGCTGCCATTTTATGATAAATTAAAAAAATCCTATTCTAATTATAATATTATAGAAATTCTTCCTAAAGAAAACGTTTCTCAAATTCAGTTTAAAGCACCTTCTTTTTATAGTCATGATGTGCGTGAAATAGCTGCTGTAATTGCAAATACAAAAGCTTTTATTGGGGCAGATTCTGGTATTATGCATTTGGCAAGTGCATCTGGAGCTCCTACCATTGGGTTGTTTGGTGTAACCAAGATTAGTAAATATGCTCCTTATTTTAATGGCGTTGCTATAGATGCAAAAACTACAGATATAGCAGGTTGTATGCAGGTTGTTAATAATGTAATACAAAAAGTTAATTAGGTTTTATTGGTATCATTTTTTCCTTAAATTTAAGGAAATTAATTTCTATGAAATCTATTAATATAGTAGTGCTAGTAGTTCTTTTTACTAGTTGTGCTCCCGTTTATGTATCTACTGATTTTGAAAAAGGTACTGATTTTTCAAAATATAAAACCTACAATTACTATTCAGAAATTGAAACAGGATTAAGTGAATTAGATACCAAACGCTTATTAAACGTTTTGGAAAAGCAATTGCAACTTCAAGGAATGGATATTGCTGAAACCCCAGATTTTTATATAAATATTGTAAGTAAGGAATATCCTGTAGAACAAAAAAGTACAGTTGGAGTAGGAGTTGGAGGAACAGGAAATAATGTTGGCGGAGGAGTTTCTATTGGTATTCCTGTTGGTCAGGCAAAAATTACAAGACAGATTTTATTTGAGTTTATTGATGAAAACGGAATTGGTCTTTTTTGGCAAGCAGAAACCGAAAGTAGTTATAACCCAAATGCAACACCAGAAAAGCGCGAAGCCATTTTGCAGAATATAGTTGAAAAGGTGCTAAAAAAATACCCTCTAAAAACAAAAGAATAAGGAGTTTTTTTAATTTTTTACCAGTTTTTTACTTGCAATTAAAACATTGTTTTGGTAGAAGTTGGCAATGTATATTCCTTGACTTAATGTGCTAATATCTGTTTGCGATGTTTCTAGATTAGATAAATTAATTGTTTTTATCTTCTTGCCTTCTGTGCTAATAATTTCAACCAATACATCATTACCTAATGTGTTTTCTAATGTGAAATGTACAATATCATTAGAAGGATTAGGATACATGATTATATTAAAATCATTAGCTATTGCATCTTGAACGCCTAGAGTATTGTCTATAGTCCAAGAAACCGTTGCCACGTGAATAGATTCGTGATTGTCTATATTTAATTGCGTAGTTGCATCATGCACCACTACTGTTAAGTTATTGGTACCTGTATTTAAATCACTTTCTTCAATACTTACAATATCTATATTTGAAGCAAAACTATTTGTGTTTAAAGTCCATGTGTTTTCTAATGTGTTACTAGGCAACGTTGCTATGGTATTTATTTCAAAATTTAAAGGAAAAGAAGCTTCGCTAATTGTAGTTTCTGTAGGAGTGTAAGCGTCTATTGGCGAAACTAAATCATGAATTTTCTCGATAATACCCTCTTTGCAAACAGAACAGAAAGGATATCCTAAATAGCGCATTTTACAGGATTGATGTGGTCTATTCCATGTAGAAGCAGTACCAGAAGTAGCATAAGAATACACGCCAACATTGTCTATACCAATCCAGTTTTTCCATCGTACTAATGAAGGGTCTGTTTCTTGTGTCATGTTAATGGCTTCAGCAGCAAGTGCATCACCAGGATAATATTCGTCTTTTAAATCTACAAAAGAATGCCCTAGTTCATGAATAGCAATCTCTCCAGAGTCTTGTCCGGTTGATGCAATAGGAAATGATCCTCCACTACCACCATAATAAGGTGAATTTACTAAAATAAGCGCTTGGTCATAGGCTGGAAAATTAGCCGCTAAAACAGTAGAAATAGTTCCTTGGTTTAAAGTGTAAAGTAATCTATGAATAGAAAAACTATCGTAAGTAGTGCCAAAATAATTATTTACTGTTTGTGTTGGTACAGAATAACTTGTTTCATCTGAAGCAGTTCCTGGATGCGATGCGCCACTTTCTGTAGATATTACTTTTATAATATGTACATTAAAGTAATTTTCATAGCTAGCAAAAGGTTCTTCAGCAAACAAATCATTCATAAAAGTAGTAGCATCTGTTTCAAATTGACTAAGTTCACTAGATGTATAGCCATCTCCTAGAATAACAAGGTTTATACGTTTATCATCAGCACCAGAATCTTTAATTTTTACCACATCAAAAGTCTGCGAAATTGCAAGCTGAAAGTTAAAAACAAGAAGTAATAAAAGTAATAGTCTTTTCATGTTTATTCTATTTTAGTGGTAATGTGTTGTATGGATTCTGTGTTTGTAAGTTCTGTAATAACAATGTATTTTGCTTTAGCAGGTAGTTGCAGTCTAATGTTAAATTGTACACTGTCTAAATCTAAAACTCTTTTTTCAAAATTACCAAAATCGTTTACAAATTCTACTGTTTTTTTTAACGGATTTTTTAAAGCACCTTTTTCTAATTCATTAAAATCCTTATCTAAAATAGAATATTCTAAATCTTCAACTTCAGGATTTTGAATATTTTCAGGTTTTCCTTTTAATATTCCTTCGGTATTAATTTTATTGATTAGCGTAATGCTTTTTTCGTCTTGATCATTTTTAACCAATACATAATTGAGAAAAAGAATTTGTGATGTTGAAATAGTTTCAGGTGATTCTGCTATTACTTGCTTGTTAGAAGCACAAGAAAATATACATAATAGTACTACTATAGCACAAGATTTTAGATATACTTTAGGTGATAGCATAAATGAATTATGAAAATAAATAATTAGGTGTAAAGTTAAGGATTAATAAAAATTTAAAACCTTATAAATAAAAAAAAGAGGATTTAAAATCCTCTTTTTTTTATGAAATAGATAAAACATATTAGGTTCATGAATTTTGTGTAATATTCTTGGTGTCATGAGGTTATTATATACTTTGTAATTTGTTACTCTACAGTGATTTTTACCCCTTCGCTATGGCTACTAAATTCTGGAGCATACATGCTTTGAATGGTTGTAATACCATTACTCATATATCCTGAGTTATTAACGCGTAAGTCATATTCAAAGACAAAAACACCTTTTGGTAAATAATCAAAAAAGAAATTAGTGGCAGCATCTTTGGTGCTTTCATAATACCCCAAACCATCTTGCCATTTGTATTTTGATAATACGTTTATTGGTTCTAATCCTGCTGCTCGCATATCTTTCATATGTACAAATTCCATATTACGATCACTTCTTAACTCTATACGAACACGAACTACATCACCAATTTGTAATTTGGTGTCTAAGCTTACCTCTTGTAGTTCTTCGCCAAGGTCTGTATTCTTTTTTAAGAATAGTTTTTTCTTTAATTGCAAAGGTGTTTCTGCAGTTGTAATTTTATCTAAATCTTCAAAGTATTGCCAATACAAGCTTCCCCAGGCAATTCCTTTTCCTTTTTTAGTGATTTTTACTTCTGCCATTTCTGGTTTAATTTCTGCACCTTTCCAAGATGTTTTAAAGTAACCAGTTCCTGCTTCTACTTTTACATTTTCTAGTTTTTTAGCAGCTAGCTCCTGGTTGCCAATAGTAATGTTTACCATTTCTGTAACGCTTAACCAATCGCTTCCTTGTAGCAATAAAGCATATACAGCTTCTGTGGTTGCTTTGGTGGTTTTCCAACGGTTGGTTTGCTTATTTTTAAGTAGCCATATTTTAAGATTGTCAATGGTTTTTGTGTCATTTTCAATTTCTGCAAAGGCTTCAATTAATAAAGCTTGTGTTTCAATTGGTGCTTGATACCAATACCAAGAATGGGTGTTTTCTTTCCAATACATTCCTAATGCTTCGCTAGTAATGCTATTTTCTTTTAAGGATTTTAAAATTGCTTTAGCAGTTGCATTTGCATTTAATCTTTCAGAAACTAAAGCCATCATTCCTTTTGCGTATAAACTTCTAGATAACCAATATTTTTCAATTTGTGTTTTGTAATAATTGGTAATGTCTTGAACTTCTTTACTCTTTTTAATTTCTGGAAAAAAGCTTCGCATGTATAAATAATGCAATTGTGTGTAACTTAAATGGTCTTTAGTTAAATCTATATTATTGTTATATTTTTTGATGTCTTTGTATTCTTGTACAAATTCAGCATCTAAATAATCAATAGCTTTTTCAATTATTTGTTTTTGAGACTCTTCTGCTGCGCTGAGAGTGACACCAAGTTTACTAAGGTGCCCAAATCCAGTAATAATATGTTGTGTAATGTATCTGTTTTCTCTTCCTCCAGCAAACCAGGACCAAGCACCATTTTGCATTTGATTTTGTTCTAGTTTTCGTTTTGCAGCCTGTAGCTCGTTATTCATTTTATTTAAATTGAACAGTAAGGCAATGCGTTTTTTCTGTTCGGTTTCACTTTGTGCATCACGTAACCAAGGTGTTTCTTGAATTAATAAAGATTTTAATTCTTCATTTTTTTCTAGGTTAGAAAGTAACGCGTCTGTGTTTTTCCATTGATTAAAAACTTCCTGTATTCTCGGGTTACTATTTGTAATATGACTAGCCAGTGCATTTGCGTAATATCTGCTAAAGGTTTGTTCATTACAATCATAAGGATATTCCATTAAATACGGAAGCGCTTGCACAGCATACCAAGCAGGATTACTGGTCATCTCTAAAGCTAGATTATGGTTTTTAAGCGTTGTTGAATGGTTGTTTTTAAGCTTATCTAATATAAATGTTTTTGTTTGGTTACTTTTAATCCACATTGGTAACGTTTCGGTCACTAACATTCTATTGCTTAATACCGGAAGTGCATTTTGCTCGCCATCACTAAATGCTTCTGATTTTGCAATGATTTTATATTGTACAGCAGTAATATCTTCAGGAATATATAATAGCCAAGATACTTGTGTGTTTCCTTTGGCGTCTACTGTAAATGCTCTTGTACCATAGGTTCCAGAGTAATTAGGGCTTGGTATTTCGGCTTCTGTAAATAGTTTTTTGTCTATTCGCTCGCCAGTTGTAGCATCAAAAAGTTGTAAAACAGCTTCTCCAGAAATTTGTTTTTCGGTAAGGTTTGCAATTTTAGAACTAATTACAATTTCGTCTCCTTCCCGTAAAAAACGAGGCGCATTTGGTATTACCATTAGCTCTTTTTGGGTAACCGTTTCTAAACTAGTAACTGTGCTTTCCAGATTTTTTGTATGTGCTAATAATTGCAGATTCCATTTGGTTAATGCTTCTGGAGTGGTAAAACTAAAACTTATGTTTCCGTTTGTATCTGTTTGTAATTGCGGAAAGAAAAAAGCGGTTTCTTGCAGGTTTTTTCTAATGGATATTCCAGAGAAATCCGATTCATCTTTTGTTTTTTCTACCTTATCTGTAGTTTGTATTCCAGAAACTTTTCCATCTAATGCATCAGCTACAACCAAAGCTTCTTCCATTTCCTCCATTTCTATCATTTCAGCAACAGGAGCTCCAGCAACTTGTTTTTGTTGCGAAGCTCTGCGTTTCACCATCATCATATTATTTGCTTCATACAACATTCTAGAATGCCCAAAATAAAATCCAAACCAATCCAGTTGGTCATAATTTTGTTGCGAATATGTAGCTGTGTAATTGTTTTTGTTGTGTACTCTAAAACCAATAGCACCAAAGCTTTGTCTTGCATTTGTTCTATTTCGAGTATAGTAATTTTGTTGGGTAATTGGGTTAAAATTCCATGTATGTGATTTAAATTGATCTAAGGAAGCGTCATACATACTTGCCAGTAATTCTGCACTTACTTTTTCGCCTTGCGGACCTTTAATTTTAAAACTCCAGGTTTCGTTGGTTCCTGGTTGAAGTTTGTCTCTAAAAGTTAGCGTTTCTATTTCTAATGCTGTTTTTGCGTACGGAACAATAATATTTACACTAGCACTTTGATAGCTGTTAAAAGCCGAAAAACTATAATGCAATACAAAGCCACCAACATCTTCTTTGTTAATGGGAATACGTAGTTTTTTTTTGTTATTGTTTAAATGAATAGTTTCTTCTTGAATTATTTTATGACCTTTTTCTACAGAAACCGAAACATATACATCTTGAGCTGCAGATGCAAAAGTTACTATAGCAGTTTCTCCAACATGGTAGGTTTCTTTGTTTGTGGTGACGCTAAACAGTTGCTTGTCTGCAAGTGTTTTGTCTTTATCACTAAAGAGCGTGGTTTTAATTTCGTCTTTTACTTCTTGACCAAATTTATCTTTACTTTCTAGAAGAATGACATAAGCGCCAGATTCCCATTTTTTAATATTTCTAAAATCTAATTCTTTCTTTTTTGAAGTATCAAATTTTTCATCTAGAACTAGTGTGCCTTTTTTCCAGCTTGTACTGTTGTGTTCTTTTTTATATGCTTCATGTGGGAATTTGTTTTTAAATTTACTTTCTGATATGTCTTGATAATCTGGAGCAGCCCATGGTCTTGGTCTTAAAACCTGTTGAGGTGCTTCTAGTTTATATATTTTAATAGTTCCTTTTGCTGGAGCAAATTGGCCATTTAGGTTTTTGGTGTCTATTTTTAAAGTATGGTCTTTGTTGTTTTTGTCTAGTTTATCTGCAATAGAAAGATTTGCCAATAAAGCATGGTAACCAACATTTACAGTGGTGGTTGCGCTTCGTGTTTCGCCATTTAAATCGGTAATATCTGCTGTGACTTCATAATGAAAAACGGGTAAGTTTTTTTTATCTACACTTTGGTCTGGTTGTGCATTAAATTTTATTTCAAATTCTCCCTTATCATTGGTTTTGCTCTCTCCATGTTTGATTTCTTGAGGTTCGCTAGTAAAAAATGGTCGATACCAATAATACCATCTTGGGTACTGTACTTTTCGGTGTACGCGATACACTACCTTAGCATCTGTAATGTTGCTTCCTGCGTAGGCAAGTGCATTTCCTTTTATGGTAATCTCGTCATTTACTTTATAGGTTTCTGTTATAGGAAGAAATTTTGCTTCAAATTTTGGGCGTTTATATTCTTCGACAGAAATATTTGTGATTCCGTTTATTTGTACTTTTTCTGAAGAAATACGAATATGAAAATCACCTGTTAATCCTGTGTTTGGTAGAATAAATTCTCCTTGAATAGAACCAAATGCATTGGTTACAAATTTTAACGTTTTTACTTCTTGACCATTAGCATCTGTTAAACGCACATTTAATTTTGCATCTGGAAACACTTCTGAAACATCGTTATTGGTTTTTATAGCAATACCTTTAAAGAAAACCGTTTGTCCTGGTCTGTAAATACTTCTGTCTGTAAATAAAAAACCTTTGTATGTTTCTTTGTCTTTTGTGTTGTTGTAATGGTTTTGGTATATGTAATAGTCGCCAAAATAAGCTTTTTCACCTTGGTGTGTTACTTCAATTTTTACACTTCTATATCTATCTGCTTCTTTATAAAAAACAGCTTCTCCTTTGCTATTTGTAATAACGTTTTCGGTTTGTAGTGTGCGATTGTTATTCTTTAAATATGTGATTTTAAGTTTTGCTTCTGCAATTGGTTTTCCGTTGTTTCTATCAATAACTTGAAATGTTGTTTTGTCTTGTGCAGCGTTTTCTACAACTGCCAAGTTGGTTACTTGAATAGTTGCAAAACCAAAAGTGTTTGTGGTGTTGTTTGGCGTTGCTAAAATTACATAACGACTATTAATTAATTTTGGTAAAATAACTTCTGTTGTATGTGTTTGGTAATCTTGTTCGTTACGAAGCGTGCTTTGCCATTTAGTAACTTGCTCCAGATTGTTTATAAGGGCAAGTTGTTCTTCTTTTTTGTAGGTTTTGTTTAATTTTTCAAATTGATTTTCACTGATTGTATACACTACAAAAGATAAGGCATCTACGTTTTTGTAACGAACTAAAAACCTGGCATCTTTTTGTATAGGCACATAAGATTCTGTTGTGATTTGAAGGGTTTGCTGAAGAATTTGTTGTTTTAAAACTTCACATTTTTGAGCAGCAATACTTTTAGGGAATTGTTTTAATACTGTATTGCAAAGCGCGAGTGCTTCTTTGTTTTTCCAACGGTTTTCTACTTTTACTTCTGGCTGGTAATCTCCTGCTTGTTGCACGAATAATGTAGCAATTTCAAAATCATATAAACCAGAAACAGGATTTGAGTTTAATCTTTTACTTTCTGCCTGCAATGCTTTTAAATAAATAGCCTCTTTATTTTTGAATGTAGCATGTTCTTTTACGTATTTTAGTCTTTCTAGATTAACGTCTGCAAGTGCTTCTGCTGCTTTGTCTTTGTTGTGAAATTGAATAAGTTTCTGATATATTTTTAATGCTTGAAGCTGTAAAGACGTGCTGTCTTTTGATGTGATTTTTAGTTTAGAAAAAACGGATGCTTTACTACTATATTCTTCATTGTCTATTTCAAATTTATACGCAGGTTTGGTAATGCTGTTTTCTGTTGTTTTATAAAATTCTAAGGCATTATGACTTAATAAATCATAAAGCGTAGGTCTAAATATTTTAGAGTTTTTTTGCTCTAGTAAAAGTGCTTCGTAGTTGTTTAAGCTAGTTTTTTGTAGTACAAAACTGTTTTCTAAAGAATGTTGGTAATGTGTGTTTATTTCTGTGAAAAGCGTTTGTAAATCCCAGGTTCTAAAATCTGTTGTATCTACTTTGTCTTCAGTTTTTGTTCGGTTATAAAATTGGTAACGGTTTTGATTAAAATATTGCCAATACAAGTTGGCTAGCATGTTCTCTAATACGTTTTTAGTAGGAGAAACACTTTCATTTATTTCTTTTTTAAAATCGTTTATAATTTTTAATTGCGCATCTTCTTTTAAGATTAAGGCGTACTTGCTTTTGTAAAGAAGCGTTTTTATAATTTGTGGTGCATTTTTATCTGCTTTTGCTTTTGCGCTAATTAGTTCTACAGCTTTTAAAGCAGATTTTGTTAATCCTTCTTTTTCAAATTGCGCAATTTCTTTCCAAAGACTTTCGTAATTGTTCGTTTGTGCTTGAGTGAAAGTTGCAAAAAAGATAATCATAAATATAGTGATGGTTTTTTTCATGTGCTTCGTTTTGTAAATAAATGCCTTCAAAGCTAACTTCAAAATGTGTTCCAAAAAATACAGAATTAGCGAATTATGCGTTTGGTTGAGTGAAGTTAACTTATTTTTAAGGAATTAGAACTTTCTGAAATTAATTTTTGAAAGATTATATTTGTGAAATCAACTTAAACAGTATGCGAAAATTTATTGTTCTTATAATGCTTCCTTTGTTTGGTTTTAGTCAACATAATATTGGCAAAGCAGAAGCTCTTTTAATGCAAAAAAAATATGTAAGCGCAGAAAATGTACTCCAATTAATTGTTAAAGAGCATCCAGAGAACTTAAAAGCCATTGAGTTGTTTGGTGATGCTTATGGATACCAACAAAAATGGGACGATGCCATTACGCAATATAAAAAATTAGTACAAGCAAAACCATTAGAAGCAAATTACCATTATAAGTATGGAGGTGCTCTAGGAATGAAGGCTTTACAAGTAAACAAGTTTATTGCTTTAACTATTATAGGAGATGTTAAAGAAGCCTTTTTAACTGCAGCAAAATTAGATGCTAAGCATATAAACACACGTTGGGCTTTGGTAGAATTGTATATGCAGTTACCTGTAGTTGTAGGAGGTAGTCAAACCAAATCTTTACAATATGCCAATGAGTTAGAAGCTTTATCTAAAGTAGATGGTTATTTAGCAAAAGGCTATATTTATGAATACGATGATAAGCCAGAATTAGCCGAAAAATACTATAAACTTGCTATTACAGAAGGAGGATCATTTACCTGTTACCAGAAACTTTCTAGTTTTTATGAAAGTAACAATGCGCCAGAAAAAGCAGTAGCAACAATGGAGGCTTCGCAAGAGAAACATCAACGAAATGCTTTGCATTATCAAATAGGAAAAGTAGCAGCAGAGTACAATATTCAACTAGCTAAAGGAGAACAGTGTTTGCAAAAGTATATAGAAAATTATTCTGCAGAAGATGGTGTGCCAATTGCTTGGGCAAATTATAGGTTGGCACAAATATATAAGCATCAAAAACAAAAAGAAAAAGCATTACAAGCTATTGTATTGGCAATTTCTGAGCTTCCGGAAATAGAGGTTTTTAAAGAAGAGAAGCTTGAAATAAATCAATTGTAAATTTTACTAAAGACTGCAATAGCAGTTTTTTTTATTTTAATTCTTGTTTTAATAGTAATACTATTATATTTGCAATCAAAATGTATAATTATGATTAATTTACTATCAAATTTAAAGATTAATGTACCAGAAAAAATCTTTCTTAAAGATCCTGAGTCTTCTAAATTAGGGAAACGTATTATAGAGCAAAGTATATTATTAATAGATGAAATTGGCTTTGATAATTATACGTTTAAAAAGTTAGGTGTAAAAATTGGTTCTAATGAAAGTTCTATATATCGTTATTTTGAAAGTAAGCATAAGTTGTTACTGTATTTAACTTCTTGGTATTGGGCTTGGATAGAGTATCAACTGGTATTTGCTACACACAATATTTCTGATGAAAAATTACAACTACAAAAAGCTATAGAAGTAGTTACAAGAACGATAAAAGAAGATAGTACCTTTTTACATATTAATGAAGTTGTATTAAATAGAATTGTTATTAATGAGTATTCTAAATCATACTTAACCAAAGAAGTAGATGTAGAAAATAAAGAAGGATATTTTATAATCTATAAAAGGTTGGTAACTAGGTTAAGAGATATGATAATTAAAATAAACCCTAAATATAAATTTCCATCAAGCCTAGCAAGTACGGTTGTTGAAGGCGCTTTGCATCAACATTTTTTAAAGGAACATTTTAAAACTATTACAGATTGTGATACTAGCACTACACCAACCCAATTTTTTACAGAACTCACCTTTAATGCTTTAAAATAAATTTATGAAAAATATTACAATGACGCCTTGGCAAAGGCTTTTTGGTTTGCTTAAATTAGAAAAGCGTGCCGTTTTGCAAGTTTTTTACTATGCCATTTTTGCAGGATTAGTTTCGTTGTCTTTACCGTTAGGTATACAAGCAATTATTAATTTATTACAAGGAGCGCAAATAACAACTTCTTGGATTGTTTTAGTGGTTCTTGTTACTCTAGGTGTTGCATTTGTAGGTGTATTACAATTGATGCAAATGCGTATTATAGAAACGCTGCAACAACGTGTTTTTACAAGAGCGTCTTTTGAGTTTATCTATCGTTTTCCAAAAATCACTATGGAAGAGTTACGTAGTTATTATCCGCCAGAATTAGCAAATCGTTTTTTTGATACACTAACTGTGCAAAAGGGGTTAGCTAAAATATTAGTAGATATTCCTGCGGCAGTTTTACAAATTGTGTTTGCTCTTATATTGCTTTCTTTTTACCATCCTTTTTTTATTGCTTTTGGTATTATACTATTAATATTGGTATATGTGGTTTTTAAATTTACAGCGCGTAGAGGAATGGAAACTAGTCTTCAGGAATCTAAAAATAAATACAAAGTTGCGCACTGGATTCAGGAAGTAGCAAGAACTATTATAAGTTTTAAATTGTCTGGAAAAACCAATTTAGCATTAACCAAAAACGATGCTTTAGTAGATAAGTATTTAAACTCAAGAGAATCACATTTTAAAGTCTTAGTTATACAGTTTATACAAATGATTGGTTTTAAGGTTATTGTTACTGCAGGTTTATTAACTATTGGAGGTGCTTTAGTTTTAAATCAAGAAATGAATATTGGGCAATTTGTAGCAGCAGAAATAATTATACTATTGGTAATTAGCTCTGTTGAAAAACTAATACTTGGTTTAGAATCTTTTTATGATATTTTAACTTCTTTAGAAAAAATTGGTCAGGTAGTAGATAAAGAATTAGAAAGTCAAATAGGAGAGGATCCTATTTTTAAAGATAATTTTATAATAGAATTAGAAAATGTATGCTATAATGTACCTGAAAGAGATAAAAATATATTAGAAAATATATCCATGCAAGTACAAGCCAATACCAGTACCTTGATTCGTGGTGAAAGTGGAGCAGGTAAATCTAGTTTGTTGCGTTTGTTTGCAGGATTAATAAAACCAACAAAAGGAACTGTTTTTTTAGATAACTTTTCTTTAAATAATATTCATTTAAATAAATATAGAGGACAAATAGGAATGTCTTTATCAGACGAAACTCCCTTTCAAGCTACGCTTCGTGAAAACATCACCTTTGGAGATGATAGCCTTACAGATGAAGAAATTTTTTGGGCAATAGAAAAAGTTGGGCTCAAAAAGTTTGTTAAAGAGCGACCTAAAGGGCTTAACACTATAATTAACCCAGAAGGAAAACAAATTGCTTATACAGACGCAAAAAAAATAATTTTAGCTAGAGCAATTGTTAGAAAACCAAAACTTTTAATTCTTGAAGACCCTTTAGACCAGTTTGAGTTTGCCGAGTGGGAAAAGGTTATGAATTTTTTATTAGATAAGGCAAACAATTGGGCAGTTATAGTAGTAAGTGGTAATAAAAGATGGAAAGAGAAATGCCATAATACCATTACATTACAAAAAGGAAAAATGATTTAATTTACCAAGGTTATGCTAAATATATCTAACAACACATTACATAAAGAGTTCGATTTTAATAGCTATAAATCGGGACGAAAAACCTTTAATAAAAAATACTATAAGTATTTTAATAGGTTTCTTTTAGGCTTTGCCATTTTTTGTTTTATAGTGTTATTTTTTCCTTGGACCCAAAATATAAGTGGTCAAGGCAAAGTAACTACTTTAAGACTAGATCAAAGACCACAAACTATACAATCTCCAATTCCTGGAAAAATAGAAAAATGGTTTGTGCAAGAAGGAGATCAAGTAAAAAAAGGAGATACTATTCTTGAAATTTCTGAAGTGAAAAGTGATTATTTTGACCCTAATCTAGTAACAAGAACAGGAAATCAAATAAACTCTAAAACCGCATCTGTAACCTCTTATTCTGAAAAAGTAAAAGCTCTAGATAGGCAAATTGCAGCATTAAATGCAGCAAGAACCTTAAAGATGGAACAAGCCAAAAATAAATTGATGCAATCCCACTTAAAAGTGAAAAGTGATAGTATTGAGCTGGAAGCAGCACATACCAATTTAAAAATAGCGCAAAAACAATTTGATAGAACAGTTACACTTCAGGAAGAAGGCTTAAAAGCATTAAAAGATGTAGAAGAAAAAAGGTTGAAACTTCAAGAAACCCAAGCAAAACTTATTTCGCAAGAAAATAAATTATTAGCAAGTAAAAACAATGTTATTAATGCACAAGTAGAAATAGCTAGTGTTAATGCTTCGTTTAACGATAAAGTATCTAAAGCACAGAGTGATAAGTTTACCGCACAATCTAGTCAGTTTGAAACCGAAGCACAAGTGAGTAAATTAGAAACTAGTTATTCTAATTACGAAATGCGAAACAAACTTCGTTATGTAACTGCTCCTCAAAACGGCTTTATAAACAAAGCTATTCGAGGAGGTTTAGGTGAAACCTTTAAAGAAGGAGAAAGTCTAGTAAATATCATGCCTTCTCAATATGATTTAGCTGTAGAAACTTTCGTAAAACCCTTAGATTTACCCTTGTTGCATGTAGGTGAAAAAGTACGTGTAGAGTTTGACGGTTGGCCTGCAATTGTTTTTAGTGGTTGGCCTAACGTGTCTTATGGTACGTATGGAGCAAAAGTAGTTGCCATAGAAAATTTTATAAGCTCTAACGGAAAATATAGAGTGTTACTAGCTCCAGATACCAAAGATGCTAGTTGGCCAGAAGCTATTCGAGTTGGTTCTGGAGCCAAAACAATGGCCTTGTTAGAAGATGTGCCAATTTGGTTTGAATTATGGAGAAAGCTAAATGGTTTTCCTCCTAATTATTATCAGCCAGAAACAAACACAACAGATAAAAAAGCAAAAGAATGAAAAAGCTATTAACTCTATTTTTTCTTTGTTTTTCAAGTGTGATTTTTGCGCAAGAAGACCTTTCAGTGTTGCGATTTGATGAGTATTTGGCTTTTGTAAAAAAGTATCATCCTATTGCTAAACAAGCACAATTGGTAATTAGTGAAAGTGAAGCAAAACTATTAAAAGCAAGAGGAGCTTTTGATCCTAAGTTAGCACTAGATTATAATAGAAAGAAATTTAAAGGTACAGCGTATTATGATAAATTAAACACCTCTTTTAAAATACCTACTTGGTATGGTGTAGAGCTTAAGGCAAACTTTGAAGAAGCAGATGGTGTATATTTAAATCAAGAATCCACACTTCCTCAAGATGGTTTGTATAGTGCAGGAATTTCGTTTTCTGTAGCACAAGGTCTTCTTATTAATAAGCGTATGGCTTCTTTAAAACAAGCAAAGCTTTTTAAGCAACAAGCAAAAGCAGATCGCGATATTATTGTAAATAACATTCTTTATCAAGCCTCTTTAGTTTATTTTAATTGGTTAAAAGCATTTAACGAAGTGAACCTTTACCAGGAGTTTTTAACCAATGCACAGGTTAGGTTTAATGGTGTTCAGCAAAATGTAGAAGTAGGTGAAAGTGCAGCAATAGATGCAGTAGAAGCAAGAATTGTTGTAAACGAAAGGGCGTTGTTACATGAAAAAGCAAAAGTAAAATTCATGAAAGCAACTTTAGAATTGTCTAATTACTTGTGGCTAGAAAATAATATACCAGTTGAGTTGCAAGAAAATATGATTCCTAATGTATATAGCGAAGAAAGTATAGATGAAAGCTTACATATTACAACATTAGAAATTTTTAATTTTGATATAGAAGCGCATCCAAAACTACAGTCTTTAAGCTATAAATACGAAAGTTTAAAAATAGAAAAGCGCTTAAAAGCAAATATGCTATTGCCTAAAATAGACTTGCAATATAATTTTTTATCACAAACACCAGAAGCAACTAATAGTTTTAATACTGCAAATTATAAAAGTGGTGTATCTATACTTTTTCCCTTGTTTTTAAGAAAAGAACGAGGAGACTTAAAACTAGCAAAACTAAAACTACAAAACACAACTTTAGATATTAGTTTGTCTAAACTTAGTATTAAAAATAAGGTAGATGCTATAAAAAACGAGTTGCAATCGTATGTTATTCAAAACGACTTAACAGCTAAAATGATACAAGATTATGAACAAATGGTTAGTGCCGAAGAACGTAAATTTACTTTAGGTGAAAGCTCTTTGTTTCTAGTAAACTCTAGAGAACGAAAACTTATGGAGGCGAGATTAAAAGCAATTCTATTAGAAAACAGTTATTTTGAAACTAAAGCCAAGTTATTTAATAATTTAGCTGTTGGTATTTAATAATTTACAGTAACAGATTCTTGAAAATTAGTGAAATTCAGGTCAAAAAACTATCTTTGAAGCATCTTCAAAAATAAAATATGAACGTACATTTTATAGCTATTGGTGGTTCTGCAATGCACAATTTAGCCCTAGCATTACACAACAAAGGATATCAAGTAACAGGAAGTGATGATACCATTTTCGAGCCTTCTAAATCTAGATTAGCAGCTAAAAACCTTTTGCCAGAGTCTTTTGGTTGGTTTCCAGAAAAAATAACAGCAGATGTAGATGCTATTGTTTTGGGTATGCATGCTAAAGCAGACAATCCAGAATTGTTAAAAGCCCAAGAGTTAGGCTTAAAAATTTACAGTTATCCTGAGTTTTTGTACGAGCAGTCTAAACACAAAACCAGAGTTGTTATTGGCGGAAGTCATGGTAAAACAACCATTACATCTATGATTTTACACGTTATGCATTATCATGATCGAGATGTAGATTATATGGTTGGTGCACAATTAGAAGGTTTTGATGTTATGGTAAAATTAACAGAAGACAATGACTTTATTGTTTTAGAAGGTGATGAGTATTTAAGTTCGCCAATAGACAGAAGACCAAAATTTCACTTATATAAACCCAATATTGCTTTACTAAGTGGTATTGCTTGGGACCATATTAATGTGTTTCCTACCTATGAAAATTATGTAGAGCAGTTTAGCATTTTTGTAGATAGCATTGTTAAAGGCGGAAGTATAAATTATAACGAAGAAGATGCTGAGGTAAAACGCGTAGTAGAAGCATCAGAAAATCCTATTCGTAAAATTGCTTACCACACACCAGAATATACCGTTGAAGATGGTGAAACCTTGTTAGATACACCTGAAGGTTTAATGCCAATTGAAATTTTTGGTAAACATAATCTTAATAATCTAGCAGGAGCAAAATGGATTTGCCAACACATGGGAATTGATGAGGACGATTTTTATGAAGCAGTTTCTACCTTTAAAGGAGCTAGCAAACGATTAGAAAAAATTGCAGAAAGTGCCACTAGTGTAGCTTATAAAGATTTTGCGCATTCGCCAAGTAAAGTAGAAGCTACAACCAAAGCAGTTAAAGAACAATATAAAAACAGAACATTGGTTGCTTGTTTAGAATTGCATACTTATAGTAGTTTAAATGCAGAGTTTTTAAAAGAATACAAAGGAGCTTTAGATGCAGCAGATGTTGCAGTTGTTTTTTACTCACCACATGCCGTAGAAATTAAAAAACTTGAAGAAGTGTCGCATGACCAAATCGCCAATGCTTTTCAACGCGATGATTTAGTTATTTGTACTAATCCTGAGGAGTTTAAAGATTTTTTGTTCAAACAAAATTTTGATAACAAAGCCTTATTGCTAATGAGTTCTGGTAATTATGGAGGTTTAGATTTTGATGAGGTTAAAGAGTTAATCCATTAAGATATTGTCATACCTGAGCTTGTAGAAGTCGCTCTTTTCGGAAGATTCAGCATCTTAGTTAAAAATTATAGAGTTCTACAAAATAAAATAAGGATAGATACGTTATGCTAAAACCAATCAAACCAGTATTTTATAAAGCATAATTACGTTTTTTAACTATTAATCAAACCAAATAAATATGAAACGTATTCTTTTTTCTGTATGCTTTTTTACCCTTTTCTTTTCGTGTAATTCTGATGATGATACTAATAATAGTGTGGTAACTCCAGAGGCTGGATTTTACGCCTTAACGGTTGGTAATTCTTGGGAGTATCGCTATTATGATTATAATACATCTAGTAATAGTTTTGTAGCTAGTACTATTACCGAATCTGTATCTATTGTTTCTACTGAAGAAATAGAAGGTGAAACTTATTTTAAATTTAGATATTTTACAAGAGGTAACGATATTAACTCACCCAATTATCCAGCAAATGGAGAGTCTTTTAGGTATTTTAGAGAAGATTTAGGGAATTTGGTAGATGATAGAAACGACATTATTTTTCTTAGAGAAGATCATGAAGAACGATTAATAGATTCGTTTGATACTTCTCTTTTTCAGTACCTTCGTTTAGCAGAAAATAGCTATAATGTTACCACTACTGCAGGAACATTTGATGCTTTAGATATGGAATTATATGCAAGGGGTCAAGATGGTATTCAGTATCCAGGAATTACTCATTATTACTATGCAGATGGTATAGGCTTGGTTTTAAATACAAGAACTTTTGTTTCTACTGCTCAACATTTTCTTGAAAGACGATTAGAGTCGTATACTATGGTTAATTAAATATAGTATCTAAAAATACCTGGATACTTTCTTGATTAGCACGTATTAATTCTGCTTTAGCATAAGCTGTATCTATAGCTTTTTTGTCTTGTGAGAGTTTAAATTTACCCTCCCAAGAATCTATAGTAATTTCAAATAGTTTAATGTATTCTAGATTAGCTTCCATTCTTGGGTTGTCTACTTCTAGAATATATTTGTGTTCTGGAGCTTCTAAAAATTCGGTCATTTTAATTAAAGATTCTTTTAAAGCTTCTTTATTTTCAATTGCTTTAACACTTCCTTTTAGGTGCACTTTTACATAATTATAAGTAGGTAATTGTGTGGTAGTATAAATGCTTGGCGAAATATAGCATTGTGGACCAGAAAAAATAACCGTTACCTCATTATTATCTTGTAAGAACTTGGTTTGCGGATTGTAAATATCAATATGACCAATAAGTTTTCCATCTGTTTCTCTATATATTAATGGCAAGTGTGTAATGTAAGGTGAATTTTCTTTTACAGAAATTACAGTGGCAAGAGGATAGGTTTTAATCACTTCTAATAAATGATTTCTATTATTATCTTGATGATGTTTAGGAGGATACTTCAAAAGGAAAATGAATTTAAATGTATGATTTTTGATTTATCAATTTACAATAATTATATTTATAAGATGCAAGAAAAATCTCCTTCCTTTTCCATAAAAAATTGGAGCCAAGATGATAGGCCTCGCGAAAAACTTCGCGACAAAGGCAAGGTTGCTTTAAGTGATGCAGAATTGGTTGCTATTTTAATAGGCTCTGGTAATAGAGAAGAAAGTGCTGTGGCTTTATGTAAACGTATTTTGGCTAGTGTAGACAATAATTTAGGCGAACTTGGCAAACTGTCTGTAAAACAACTCATGCAATTTAAAGGTATTGGTGAAGCTAAAGCAATAAGTATTACTGCTGCATTAGAATTAGGAAGAAGGCGTAGAGCAGGAGAAGCTCTAGAGAAAAAGAAAATAACCTCTAGTGTTTCGGTTTTTGAGCTTATGCAACCGGTTATTGGTGATTTATCTCATGAAGAATTCTGGATTGTGTACTTAAATAACTCTAATAAAGTAATACAGAAAAACCAATTGAGTAAAGGTGGTATTACAGGAACTTTAGTAGATGTGCGTTTAGCACTAAAAACCGCATTAGAGGTTGGTGCTACAGGAATTATATTGGCACATAACCACCCATCAGGAACATTAAAGCCTAGCGAAGCAGATAAGCAAATTACTCAAAAACTTAAAACAGCAGCACAAAGTTTAGATATAAAAGTACTAGACCACTTAATTATAACCGAAAAAGCATACTTTAGCTTTGCAGATGAATCCTTATTGTAAAAGCATTAAAAATTGGAATTAAAATAACGAATGTTATTAGTATATACACATAAAATTACACCTAGAGTTAAATATGTTTTTAAACATATATGTACTAGAATTTTAGGGCTTCCTGTAACATTTACTACCACTATAGAAGAGTTTATTGGACATGATAGTTTAAAAATATCATACACTAAACAACCATTAAGCCATGAAATTTTTATTCGTAGTCATGATTTACTATTTGAGCAAGGGTTAAGTGATGTAGATATTAATGTGCAAAACTGGGAAGACACCAAAGGTTTTTTTGCTGCAGGAGATAAAAGCGTTTTACCTTATGATGTTTTTGCGGCTTCCTTTTATCTGCTTTCTAGGTATGAAGAGTATTTACCTCATGTAAAAGATGATTATGGTCGTTTTACAGCAGAAGAAAGTTTAGCCTATAAACATCATTTTTTACAACAACCTATTGTAGATGTTTGGGCATATAAATTTAAAAAAATACTACAAGAAAACTATCCCGATTTTCAGTTTGCCACAAAACAATACCAAGTAATTCCTGTAATTGACGTTCCTGAAGCATTTACTTTTAAAAACAAGGGACTTATGCGTAGTTTTGGTGGTACATTACATGATTTAGTAAGCTTTAAATTTAAAAGGTTGTATACTAGGTTTTCGGTTTTATTTGGGTTTAAAAGAGATACGTATGATACTTTTAAGTACATATTAAACAAACAAAAACAAACTAAATTTAAGTTTGTGTTTTTCTTTTTAATTGGTGATTATTCCACCTATGATAAAAATATTAATATAAATAAAACCCAGTTTGTTTCGTTAATTAAACAGGTGTCTGACTATAGTATTGTAGGTTTAAAAGCATCTTATTTTGCAATCTCTAATTTTAAAATACTAAAAAAAGAAAAAGAAAAATTAGAAGCTGTTATAAACACATCCTTATTAGCTTCTAGAAATTCGTTTTCAAAATTAAATTTGCCAGATACCTATAGAAATCTGGTAGAATTAGAAGTACCAGAAGATTATACCATGGGTTTTGTAAACCATATAGGTTTTAGAGCAGGAACCTGTACTCCTTTTTTCTTTTATGATTTAGATTACGAAGTGCAAACGCCTTTAAAAATTTACTCATACCACCTTTTAGATTATGCCTTGTTTAAAACCAATTCGCTTTTAGACAAAAAGAAGGTGTTAAACCAGGTAATACATGAAATTAAAAAAGTAAATGGTTGTTTTATTCCTGTGTTTCATAATTATACATTTAGTGATGTAGAAAGATGGCATGGATTTAAAGAACTTTTTAATATAATAATAGAATCTCCAAACCATGTATAAAAACATAACAGATATTTTTTTTGATTTAGATCATACCCTTTGGGATTTTGATAAAAACTCAGCCTTAACCTTTCAAAAAATATTTGAAATAAATAATGTTGCTATCAATACGGAAGAATTTTTACATCATTATGAACCAATAAATCTTAATTATTGGAAGCTTTTTAGAGAGGAAAAAATAGATAAAGTAAATTTACGCTACAAAAGACTTTCTGATACTTTTGAAGCTATAAATTTTACAGCAAAACAAGAATTAATTCATCAGCTTTCAGAAGATTATATTAAGCATCTCTCTAGTTTTAATCATTTGTTTGATGGTACTGTTGATATTTTAGAATACCTGAAACCCAATTATAATTTGCATATTATTACTAACGGATTTCAAGAAGTACAACATAAAAAGTTAGAAAAAGCCAACATCAATAATTACTTTAAAACAGTAACCAATAGTGAAATGGTAGGTGTTAAAAAACCAAATCCTAAAATTTTTAACCATGCTTTAGGTTTAGCTAATACAACAAAAGCACAAAGTATCATGATTGGTGATAATTATGAGGCAGATATACTTGGTGCTTTAGATTTTGGTATAGACGCTATATGTTTTAATTATCACAACTTTCCTTTAGACTCAAAAATTAAAAAAATTGAAACTTTAATAGAATTAAAAAAGTATTTTTAAATAAAATACCTTAAATTTAGTAAGCTGCTAATAATAAGTAGTTTATGTTATGTTTAAGTGTGTTTTAAAATATCGGATACTTCTTTTTTTTAGTGTAATATGTATAACAGCTTGTGTAAGTGATATAGATTTTTCACAAAGCGAAAGTTTAACAATTTCACCAACATTAGATGCTAGTGTAATTTATTTTGATACACCAGCAAGCACTTTTGTAGGTGAAGGTGAAGAACAAACAATAGTTAGAGATTCTGTTAATGTAGATGTTTTTACAGATGCATTTATTGTAGATAATGTAGCAAAAGTGCTATTTCTATTTGAAGCAACAAATACTATAAACAGAAACTTTCAAGCACAAGTAGATTTGCTGGATCAGGCAAACGTATTGCAGCATACTTTTACTTTTTCTGTTGCAGCTTCCTTAAATCAAGAAGAAATTCTAGCAGAACACCTCGAAATTTTTGAAAACCAATCTTTACAAGCTTTTAAACAAACCACAAAATTAGTAATTACACTTACATTAATGCCAAGTAATGATGGTTCTATTTTAACCGAAGATAGTCCTGGAAACTTACAATTTAGGTCAAAAGCTACATTTTATCTTAATATTGATTCCTCTACATGAAACAATTAAGTATGTTATTGTTAATAACTACTTGTTGTGTATGCTTTTCGCAAAACAAGCAGCTTTTGTATGGCTTTCATGATATACCACAAACCCTTTTAATAAACCCAGGAGCTCCAGTAGCTAATGATGGGTATATTGGTATACCATTTTTGTCTCATATACACGCCAATATTGGTATGTCTAATCTTACTATATATGATATTTTTGTAGACGATGGTCGTGATTTTAATAGTAAATTAAAAGAGGCTATTTACGCAATGAAAGACACCGATTATTTTGCTGTTAACCAACAATTAGATTTGTTTTCTGCAGGTTTTGCTTTTGGAAAAGGTTTTGAAAAAAATAAATACATTTCTTTTGGTATGTATAAAGAAACTAATGCTTTTATATATTTCCCTAAAGATTATGCCACTTTAGCCTATGAAGGAAACCATCAAAATATAAATAGAATTTTTGATTTAAGTGATTTAAATCTTAGTGGAGAGATGCTTGCTGTTTTTCATCTAGGATTTAATAAAAAAGTCAATAAAAAACTAAGCTACGGTTTAAGAGGAAAAATTTATTCTAGCATTTTTAATGTTAATGCTACAAAAAATAGCGGAACTTTTCAAACTACAGTTGGTGAAAATAACTTTTTAAACCACCAATTTTATTTAGATTTAGAAGTGCAAACAACAGGATTTAAAAGCCTTTTAGACGATGAAAATTCAGAATTAAGTAACGATATAAACACAATAATGAAACGCGCCTTTTTTGGCGGTAATTTAGGGCTAGGTTTAGATATTGGCTTTACATATAACTTTACAGAACAATGGGTTTTAGAAGCGAGTGTTCAGGATGTTGGTTTTATTAATTATAAAAAAGATGTTGAAAATTTTAAATTAGATGGAAATCTTAGATTTGAAGGAATAAATCCTTTGTTTCCAAAATCAGGAGAAGGACAAACAGCAGAAGAATATTGGGATGCTGTAGAAGCAGACTTTGAAGAATTATTTAAAATAGATACCACTAATACCAAATACACCTTGGCTAAACCTATTAAGTTTAATGCCGTTTTACAATATGCATTTGGTAAAAAAAATAATAAAGAGTGTAATTGCTTAGCAGTACAAGAAGCCTATAAAAACAGGGTAGGAGCACATTTGTTTTTAATGCAGAGACCAAGAAAACCACAAGCAGCATTAACCGCATTTTATTATAGAAGACTGCTTTCTAATCTAGGTATAAAAACCAGCTATACATTAGATTCTTATTCTTTTAGTAATGTAGGTATGGCATTATCGGCAAATATTAAAAATGTAAATTTTTATATAGCAGTAGATAATTTATTAAAATATAAAAACCTAGCAAAAGCACAAAGTGTATCTTTGCAATTAGGGTTTAACTATATATTTAAAAGCAATGAAAACTAAAATTATCTTTTTCCTTTTTATAACAGTATTTACATGTAGTACAATACAAGCTCAAATTAATATTAATGATTACAAATATGTAATTGTACCAAACAAGTTCGATTTTTTAAATGAACCAGATCAATATAGATTAAATACATTAACAAAATTACTTTTAGAAAAGCATGGTTTTACTACCATAACAGAAGATGAAAAATTTCCTGAAGACGCAGTTTTAAATAATTGTTTATCTCTAAAAGCTAATGTGTTAAATGAATCTGGGATTTTTAACTCTAAACTAAAAATACAATTAAAAAATTGTAAAAATGAAATTGTTTTTACAAGTGATATAGGGTCTTCTAGAGAAAAGCTCTATCAAGTTGCTTATACTTTGGCATTAAGAGAAGCTTTTAGATCTTTCCACAAGATTAATTATCAATATCAAGAAAATCCAGAGATATTAGTATATAGTAAAAAAGGAGACAAAGTAGATAAAATTGAAATTGAAAAATTAAAAGAAGAGATAAAAGTTTTAAAAGAAGAAAAAGAAGCTCAAAACAGTATAGCTATAGTAGATAGTACATTAAAAGAAGAAACCAAAGTAAAAGATAATATTGCTGAGGTTAAAGATACTAATACTATAGATGTTTTAACAGCAGTAAGTATTGCTAACGGTTATCAATTAAAAGACAATATGCTTCAGGTGGTTTATACCATTAAAAAAACAGGAATCCCTAATGTGTATATAGTAGAAAATAAAGAAGCAATAATCTATATGTTAAATGCTAGTTGGGTAATGGAGTATTATGAAAACCAAAAACTACAATCAAAAACATATAACATTAAATTTTAGTTTAAATAAAAAACTAATAACCATACTTATCTTTCCAACGTTTTTTTAAAAACTCTCGATGAGCATTTTCTCTGGTGTTGTTACTTGGGTCGTACAGTTTGGTGTTTTTTATTTCATCAGGTAAGAATTCTTGATTTGCAAAGTTATTTTCATAATTATGTGCATATTTATAGTTGTCACCATAACCTAACTCTTGCATTAATTTGGTAGGTGCATTTCTAATTTCTAAAGGCACAGAAAGATCTCCTGTTTCTCTAACTAATTGCTGTGCCTTACCAATTGCCTGGTATGCTGCATTACTTTTTGGAGAGCAAGCCAAATAGGTAGCACATTGACTTAATATAATTCTTGATTCTGGGTATCCAATTGTAGAAACTGCTTGAAAGGTGTTATTTGCAATTACTAAAGCCGTTGGGTTTGCATTACCAATATCTTCACTAGCAGCAATTAATAAACGTCTAGCAATAAACTTTACATCTTCACCACCTTCAATCATTCTTGCTAACCAATACACTGCACCATTTGGGTCACTACCACGTATAGATTTTATAAAAGCTGAAATTATATCATAGTGTTGTTCGCCAGTTTTGTCATAACGTACTGTATTGTTTTGTACTTTTTCTAAAACGCTAGCATTAGTAATAACTATTTTATCTGCATCTTCAGCATTTACTAGTAATTCAAAAATATTTAATAATTTTCTTGCGTCACCACCTGACAGCTTTAATAAGGCGTCTGTTTCTTCAAGAATTATGTGTTTTTTAGATAAGTATTCATCTTTTTCTATAGCACGTTTTAAAAGGTTCTCTAAATCGGTTTTATTAAAAGCCTTTAAAATATATATTTGGCAACGAGACAAAAGTGCAGAAATAACTTCAAAACTAGGGTTTTCTGTGGTAGCACCAATTAAAGTAACCCAACCTTTTTCTACAGCTTGTAATAAGGAATCTTGCTGTGATTTACTAAATCTATGAATTTCATCAATAAATAAAATAGGGTTTTTGGTTGTAAATAAACCTCCACTTTGTTTAGCCTTTTCAATTACATCACGTACATCTTTAACACCAGAATTTATTGCACTTAAAGTATAAAAAGGTCTGCCAGACTCATTTGCTATAATGTTGGCAAGCGTGGTTTTACCAATTCCTGGTGGTCCCCAAAGAATTAATGACGGAATTAAGCCTAATTTTATCTGTTTAGTTAAAGAACCATTTTCACCAATTAAGTGTGATTGACTAATATAGTCATCTAAAGTTTTAGGTCTTAAACGTTCTGCTAATGGTTCATTCATAATGGTAAAAATACAAATTCCTGAGTTGTCAGTAATCTTCTTGTGGATAATTTTAACGATACTTTTAGTGAAATAGATCTTGCTGACAATTTAACATTCTGAATTACATTGGATAACTATTTGCTATCTTTAAAATATGCAAGAACAATTTAAGTTTACTCCAGGAGTTTTAGGCTATCCAATAGCATTTGTATTATTGTTGTGGGTTGTTTTTTGGTTTGAAGTACGTTTTCATGTAAATTTAAACAGCCATGGTATATATCCAAAAAGACTCTCAGGACTTCAAGGTGTGGTTTTTAGCCCATTTATTCATTCTGGTATAAAACATTTGTATTCTAATACTATTCCCTTATTTGTTCTATCAACAGCTCTTTTTTATTTTTATAGACCTATTGCTTGGAAAGTTCTTTTTTATGGTATTTTACTTTCCGGTTTTTTAACTTGGTGTATTGGTAGGCCATCGTACCATATTGGTGCTAGTGGTCTTATTTATGTACTAGTAAGTTTTACTTTTTTTAAAGGAATATTAGCTAAACATTACCGATTAATAGCACTTTCTTTATTGATTATTTTTCTTTATGGTAGTATGGTTTGGTATACTATGCCAATAGAAAAAGGTATATCATGGGAAGGCCATTTGTCTGGTCTAATTACAGGGTTGCTCTTTGCTTTCATTTTTAGAAAAGAAATTGCAAAACCCCAAAAATATGTTTGGCAACAAAAAGATTACAATGAAGATGAGGACCCTTTTTTAAAACATTTTGATGAAAACGGTAACTTTATAGAATTGCTTGAATCAGATACAGAACAAGAAAATATTTTAGAAGATAAACCTGAAATTCAAGATGTAAATAAAAAGGAGCAAAGCCCAACAATTCATTATATTTATAAACAAACTAAAAAGTAGAGTAGGCTACTTACATACGTTGCCTTATGGCTTCATATAAAAAAGCACCACAAGCAACAGAAACATTTAAAGATTGTATTTCACCCAATAAAGGTAATTTTGCCTTAGCATCTACCAATTTTAATACTGATGGGTTAATACCACGTCCTTCACTTCCCATTATTATTGCACAAGGTTCCTTAAAAGATACATCATAAATAGTATTTTCTGTTTTTTCTGTAGCAGCAATTACTTTTATACCTGATGCTTGTAAATAAAACATAGCATCTTTTATATGGTCTACTTTGCAAATTGGTATTTTAAATACAGCACCAGCACTGGTTTTTATAGTATCTCCATTTACTGGGGCACTTCCACTTTTCTGAATAATAATACCATCAACTCCAGTACATTCAGCGGTTCTAATAATAGCACCAAAGTTTCTAACATCACTTAATTGGTCTAAAAGTAAAAATAAAGGTGTTTTACCAGATTCTAAAACATTTACAACTAGATCTTCTATATTATAAAACGCGATAGGAGAAATTTGCGCAACAACTCCTTGATGGTTGTTTTTAGTAAATTTATTTAGTTTTTCTACGGGAACATAAGAAGTATTAATACCTTCTTTTCTAATTAAAGACTCTAATTCATGAGATAGTTCTCCTTTAAGACCTTTTTGAATAAAAACCTTATCAATTGCTTTATCTGCATTTATTGCTTCAATAACTGCTCTGATACCAAATATTTGTGTACTATTTTCCATTCATGCAAAGGTATAAAAAAACCAACTTGTATTAGTTGGTTTTTTATAAGATATATTTTAGGTTATTTACACCATAAAAAATATAATTTCACTTTATAGTATTGTATAAAACTGTAACAGTTTACTAATTTAAGGATATAAAAAAACCACCTCAAAAAGAGGTGGTTTTTAATATGATTTAATTACTTAAAATTAATAAGCAGTAACTTCATAAGTTTGACCTCCATTAGATACTGTTAAGTATGCTATAGGATATTGTCCTGATGTTGAAGATAAGTTAAATGCACCTGCAACTTCAATAGAACCACTATTGTCAAAATATTCATGGTTAAAGTTTAAAGTAAGTGGTACATCTGTAGTGTCTCCAAATCCAGCATGTGGATTGTCATATAATTCAGCAATAAGAAGGTATTCACCATCACCAAAGAAGTATGAATCACTTTCTGGACATGAAGCAGTTGCCATTAGGTAACCTAAGTTAGCAAAAGTTGCTGCATCAAAAAGTACAACATCAAAATCAATAGCACATAGTTCTACTGTAGTAGAAGAAACATCTTCTTCTTCAATAGTTACTTGACCATCCCAATCTAAATCTAAATCAATAAAAGTATTGATATAGTCATTAGTGATAGTTACAGTATGCTCAAAAGATGCAATGTTAAAGTTAGCTCTAGAAGAACCACCAATAACTAATGTTTCATCACCTTCTATATCTCCAGTTTGTAATATGTCAACAGTAGCAGAACCACTTAAACTTCCAGCTGGAATAGTAATTGTGTGTCCTTCAAAATCCGCACTATCAGCTGTACCTCCAGTTTGCACTAAGTCAATTACTGCATTTACAGGTTGTGTTTCAGCTAATGTTGCAACTATTTCAATTTGGTAAGTGCTTTCTACGTCAGTATCAATTGCACTCTCATCAATTGAAGTAGGTGATAACGTTGAAAGAGTTACAGTAGCAGTACTATAATCTACAACAGATTCATTTGTATTATCATCTTCATTACAAGCAGTAAATAATATCCCTGTAAGAGCTAATAATCCAATATTTTTAAATATTTTATTCATAATATTCTTTCTTTTTTTATATTAAAATTATTGCTTGTACATAACCCAAGCACTACCATCGTAAACACCATCTACTCCAGAAGTAGTCCAAACAATGTTACCATCATTATCTACATATCCTTCAGCATAGATAGGGTTAGAGTATTGCCACTCATCTATTAAACTAAGTTCACCACAAGTATCAGTAAATGTAACTGCATAACCAGCACCTGGCCATCCCATCATAGAATCTATTTCATATAATCCAGGACCTAATTCTGTAACAATATGATTTTGAAGTCCAGAAGTATAGTTAATAGCATAAGTACCAGCTAAATCAGAAGAACAATTAACAACTAAACTATAATCTCCCATTGAAGAGTTAAAGTAGTATACAGATCCATCTGTTTTGTACACTTTAGTTCTAAAGCTTAAAACATCACCAATACGTAAGTCACTTTCAGTAACACCTGTACCAGCTAATAGTGATTCTAGGTCGCTAATAACTAAGTTGTAAGGTAAAGTAGTTGATTCTGCTAAAGAAATTTCTGTACCACCATTAAATGATTTTACAATTTCAATTTTTTCTAAACTAGCAGTAGTTCCTGCTGTTTGAGAAACAGTCATGTCTAAATACGCATTAGTAATAGTTACTATGGCGTCTTCTAAATCTACTCCAGCTTCAGGACTACCTAAGATAGAACTATTTGCTGTAGCAGTTACATCTACTATTAATCCAGCTTCATCTGCGATTTCTGCTACAGTATCTGCATCAGTCTCACATGCAACAATACTAAATAATGCTGCGAATGCTAAAAATATATTTTTTAAATTTTTCATTTTATTTTTTTTTAAAATTAGTTTGTCCACCATAATGGCGTAGTTAATACATCTGCACCTTGTGAAGATACAGCTTCAGAATAATTAACACCATTAACAGATTGTTGTGAAATTGGGTAAGTTAAACGTGATGGAATAGAAGACTCTTGAGCATCAATAGCTAAAGGTAAATCAGGAAATCCTGTACGTCTGTATTCTGTCCATGCTTCAAATCCTTGTAAGTATAAAGATACCCATGATTGTTCAGCAATTTGTTGTAACCCTGCAGCTCCTCCGCTATAAGAAATAGATAAAGCACCTACACCGTTAGAAGCACATGAAGCAGCGATACCTGCAGCAAAGTAATCTGCAGCACTACCACTTATATACCCTTTTTCAGCAGCTTCAGCCATTAAAAAGTTTAATTGAGCAAAAGTTAATAAGTAAGCAGGTTCTTCAGCTTCTAAGTATTTTTCTCCAATAAGAGAAACATTGTTAGAATCTCCGTAAAAAGAATCTCCAATTGCTTGAATACCTGCAGGCTTACCTACATAACCGTTACCAGAACCGTTACCTCCAACTTCTTGAGCGTAAACTGGTAATCTTGGATCAGAAGTAGCAGTCATATAATTAACTAATTCTTCACCTAAACACCATTCGTTAACACGACCACCATCTACTAAACCTTCAAAATAAGGGTTAGCATTAGGAGATGCAGATAAGTATACTAATTTAGCTTCATCGTCATTGCTTGTAAACATGTTACCTGCATTAACTAAAGCTTGTAATTCACCAGCTGCATCATATCCTCCAGAAGAAGCACGCATTAATACTCTAAATTTTAAAGAGTTAGCGAATTTTTTCCATTTAGAGTAATCACCACCGTAAATTAAATCTTGACTAGCATCAATACTACCATTACCGTTTAATAAAGTATTAGCTTCTGTAAGCATGCTAATAATAGCAGGATAAACTTCTGTTTCACTATCGTCATATTTAGGAGTAATTAATCCTGAATCTCCTTGAGAAGCTTCACTCATTGGAATATCTCCAAAAGTATCTGTTAACAATTGGTAAGCATAAGCTTGCATTACTAAGGCAACACCTTGCAGATTACTATTACCTTCTTCTTCAGCTAATTCTTGCATTACAACAGCATCTTTAATTACAGATGAATATAATACAGTCCATAAGGTTTCAATAGAAGCTGTTCTTGGTACGTATAACTCATTGGTATTATATACTGGTTTTCCTAAGTGCTGTGCCCAACATGAACCAGCCTCACCAGCTAAAAAGATATCTTGTACTCTATCTCCTGCAGATCTTGTAATACCAGCTAATAATAACTCAGAAGGTACAGAAACAGGATTATTAGGATCGGTGTTTGTCTCTTCAAAATCACCATCACAACTTGTAAACGTAAGGGCTTGCCCTAGTATTACAAGCGCTAATAAATATTTTATTTTTTTCATATTCTTTTTTTTTAGAATTTAAGGTTTAAATTGAATCCAATACTTCTTGTAGATGGTATTTGAGCATATTCAAGTCCTTGGTTACCTGTACCACTACTAAATGCTGATTCTGGATCAATATGTGGAACTTTTTTGTAAAGAATAGCTACGTTTCTTACTGTTGCTCCAACAGAAATGTTATCAATTCCTGTGTTTTTAAATAAACTACTTGGAATAGTATAAGTTAAAGCTAGCTCTCTCCATTTAACGAAAGATGCATCATATACTGAAGATTCTGCAATGTTTTGAGAATATGTAGTAGAGAAGAAACTTTGTGCGCTTGTTACAACAGTATTAGGAACATAATTTCCTGTACCATCATCCATTACACCTTGTCCAACTATACCAGTTTCACGACCTTGAGTAGTTTCTTCTAATACACCAGCTAATTTACCCCAAGAGTTTGTTTGAGAGTAAATATCTCCTCCTGATTTTACATCAAATAAAGTAGATAAGCTAAAGTTTTTGTAAGACATGTTTATACCTAAACCTCCAGTCCAATCTGGGTTAATGTTACCTAATATTTTATTAGTAGCATCTGCTTGTGGTAAACCATTTTCATAAATGATATTTCCTGCATCATCTCTTAAGAAACCAGGACCGTATAATGCACCTACTGCTTCTCCTTCACGAGCAACAACATCTACATTCCATAATCCACCTAATACAACTTGACCGTCGTTTGTTGTTGGATCATCATCAATGTTGCTTGCTTCATTGGTGTTTTTAGCAAAATTAATGTTTACACCTAAGTTAAACCCATCATCACTTCTTAAGATTTTAGCTCCTAAAGATAACTCAACACCTTTATTTGTAATATCTGCTACGTTATCCCAAAATGCAGTATAACCAGAAGCAGGATCAATATCTTTAGCCATGATTACATCTGTAGTTTCTTTATCGTAGTAAGTAGCGTTTAAGTTAATTCTATTATTGAATAATCTTGTCTCTAATCCAATTTCATATTCTGTTGTATCCTCATTACCAATTTCTGGGTTATATAAAGTACCAGGTAAGTAAGCTACAGGAGTTGAATCCCATGGAGAAGTAGAGAATGCAAAAGAAGGAGCAATACTATAAGGAGATAATGGACCTGCACTACCTACTTTAGACCAACCACCTCTTAGTTTTAAATAAGAAACAGCTTCACCAGAAATGTCAAACATATCTGTTACAATAGCACTACCAGTTACACTTGGGTAAAAGAAGTTATTATTTTGTTCTGGTAATACAGATGCCCAGTCATTTCTTCCTGTTACATCAATAAATAGATAATCTCTATATGATAATTGAGCAAAACCAAATATACTGTTTATTTGTTGCTTAGAAGTAAATTGTTGTAATGTTGGAGTAACACCATCTCTAGTATTAGAAATATTATATACACCAGGAACTTGTAATTCACCAGCAACCATGTTGTTTAAGTGGTAGTCGTTAACCATCATGTTACCACCCACGTTTAAACTCGTTTTAAAATCTTCACCTATGTTAGTGTTATAACTTAATATAGCTTGTGAATTAATTTCAGAACGTGTACGGATTACTTCTTGGTAAGAACCTCTAGGAGTTTCATAAGTACCAAAAGCACGTTTTTTAGCATCTAAAGAGTTGAAGTAATCAAGACCTGTTTGAGCAGAAACGCTAAATTTCTCGCTAATTTGGTAAGCTAAGTTTACATTACCATTAATACGGTCTCTATCAAATGCATTAGTATTAGTATCTAATGACCAGTATGGGTTATTGTTATATGCTAAATTCCAGTTAATAGGAGTTGCATCATCTGTTCCAGCAGCAAAACCTGTTGGTAAGTTTCTCCAGTCTTTTAAAGCTGTGTAATCTACATTTCTTGCAGACCATACTAACTGACCTAATTGGTTGTTAGCATCACCATATCCTACAGATGGTAAGTTACTACTTTCTGTTTTAATATAGTTTACACTTACACCTGCAGTCCATTTGTCAGATAATTTCATATTAACCTTAGTAGAAATGTTATATTTTCTAAGGTCTGTATTATAAAGAATACCTTGTTGATCTGTTAATCCTAAAGATAATCTAGCATCTACTGTTTCACTTGATTTAGTAAAAGCTATGTTGTTGTTAGTAGTAATACCTGTTTCAAAGAAATCTTTTACGTTATCAGGATAAGATACCCATGGAGTAGCTTCACCGTTAACAGAATCCCATTGAACAAATTCTAATCCAGCATCTAAAGCAGGACCCCAACTTTCATCAACACCACCATCACCAGTTACACCATCAACATATTCAAAATATGAAGCACTGTTACCTTGACCGTAAGAGTTTTGGTAATCTGGTAAGATAAATGGGTTTTCAAAACTAGCACTTGAAGTAATTTCAATTCCTAATTTATCAGACTTAGTTCTTCCAGATTTAGTTGTAACAACTAATACACCGTTAGCACCACGCATACCATATAAAGAAGTTGCAGCACCACCTTTTAATACGTTTATAGACTCAATATCATCTTGATTTAAATCAGCTAAACCGTTTGGTGTACTTGTACCTCCACTACTTGTAGAGTTACCATAACTTCCGTTATCTAATACAACACCATCAACAACAACTAGAGGTTGTGTATCACCACTAATAGAAGTAATACCTCTAATAACGATTCTACTTTCTGCCCCTACAGCTCCAGATGCGCTTGTTACATTAACACCAGCTACTTTACCACTTAAAGAGTTAACAATGTTACCATCTCTTACAGTTGTTAATTCTTCCGATTTAACTTGTTGAGATGCATAACCAAGTGCTTTTTCTTCTCTTTTAATACCAAGAGCAGTTACAACAACTTCATCTAAAGTGTTGTCTGGTTGTAATGAAACATCTATTTTACTAGATGCACCTACAGTTTGTGATTGGTTAGCATAACCAACATAACTGAAAATTAAAACATCACCTTGTTTTGCACTAATTGAATAGTTTCCATCAAAATCGGTTGATGCTCCAGTACTAGTTCCTTGAATAATAACTGTTGCCGTTGGAAGAGGCAAGCCGTTTTCATCAGAAACTGTTCCTGAAATTGTTTTTTCTTGTGCAAACGTAAATTGCACAACAAACGCCAGTAATAGCGTTAAAATTCCACTAAACTTTGTTTTCATTTTATATTTTATTTGAATTAGTCTATGCCAAAAATCATAATAAAAAGTTAATAAAACAATAATTATAGGTTAAAATTTTGAATTTTTTTTCAAAGTAAAGCTTTTAAGCTTACTAATAACTCAAAAAATTGCAGTTAAACTTAAATGAATCTTAGAATTAGAAAATACAAATTTTTGATTTTCATTTTTACCATTTGCATAATTAAATTTTAATAATCCTGCCTTGGTTAATAATCCAAAACCAAACCCAAAACCGTAAAGTTTTTCTTTTTGTATTGTTAGTTTGTTTTCAAAATAGGAAAAATCAATAATAGAGTGTAGGTAGAGAGAGTTGCTTAATTGGTATCTATATTCTGTGTTTACTAGTCCATACATAGAGGCATTAAGACTGTTTTCTTCAAAACCTCTAATAGAGTTTATGCCTCCAAATAAAAACAATTCGTTTTCTAAGTAGTTTTTAGAAAACAAACTAGATGCATTTAGCCTGATGTAGGCACTGTTTTTTGGGTTTAAATTAAATATTTTAAAAGCGTCTATAGATAAGCTGGTTTGATTTTCAGATTGGTTAAGGTAGCTTCTTTTTCCGTTTCCTATTTCAAAAGAAAAAAACAGATTTTTATTAAAAAGATAATTGTTCTGTAATTTAATAAAGTTAAATTTTAAGGTATACATGTTAGACTTGTAATCTTGTATCTCAGAAACTGCGTTTTCATCACTTAATAGATTATTGGAGTTTGTGTTCTTAATCCCTAAGTAAATATTGGTTTGCGGATTTATTTGATAATACAATTTGGCTACTTGATTTACATTTGTATAGGAAGAGTCTTTTTTAAAAATTTGTAAACCTACTTCGGTACCAATTGGCGAATTAAATAAATATGGAACGTTTAAGTTAACAGTAAAGGTTTTTTGCTCACTTTCATCACTTTTGTAAATTAGTCCAAATGATTCTCCAGAATTTAAATTGTTATTAAGGTTTAAGTTTAGATATCCATTAAAATCAATCTTATTGTTAGATTCGTTGGTGCCAAAACCTAAAAAGCCATCAAAATTATTGCTTTTAGTTTTTTCTATATACATATATAAGATGGTAGAGTCTTTTGTAAAAAGTACTTCCGGATCTTTAATTTTATTTGCAAAATTTAATTCATTTAACGCTTCCGTTTTGCTCTTGATTTCAGAAAGATTAAAAGTTGTATTATTTTTTAATTTTAAATAGTGTTTTAAAAAAGCTTTTGGAAATTTATCATATCCTTTAATGATAATTTTATCAATACTTCTTTTTTCAATACTTGTTTCAGAAATTAAATTAGCTTTTAAGTTAGTCTTGTTTTTTATTGAGATATTTTGAAGTTGAATTTTGTTAAAAGGAAAACCTAAATCGCTAATTTTAGAATTTAAAGTATAAAGACTGTTTTCTAAATCCTTAAAAGGTAAGATAAAATAATCATCATATACTTTATTAGAGACTTGTTGTAAAATGTTTTTTTTAACAATGCTATCGTTGTAATAAATGTATATATCAACAAATTGTTTTTTTAATTTGAAAAATGCCAGGTAAGAGGAATCATTTTCTTTTTCTAATGGTTTTACTTCATTTTCAATATAACCAATTTGAAAAAGTTTTTGCTGAAGCATATTTACTTCTTCTTTAACGCTATTATAATCTACAAGAGATTTCTTATAAGATATAGAATCAATTACTTTGTTTTCTTCTTCGGTTTCTCCTGTGATTTTTAAATAAAAATTTTGGCTAATTATTTCCGAAGAAAATAAAAGGCATAATAATATTGTTAAAAATAAAGATTTAGACACGATGCTGTTTTCGCTTTTTTTAATTGTGTAAATCTAACGGAAAAACAATAGGAATAATATACTTTGAAAAGTAAATTTTAAAATCTATTAAAAATTAATGGTTTAGAGTTTGATTCTTTCAAATTAATTCCTACATTTGCAGCCCTCTAAGAAGAGGATTTTAAAAAATTATATATAATATATATGCCAACAATTTCACAATTAGTACGAAAAGGAAGAGCCAAAATAACCAAGAAGAGTAAATCGGCTGCTTTAGATTCGTGTCCACAAAGACGTGGTGTGTGTACTCGTGTTTATACAACAACACCTAAAAAACCTAACTCAGCAATGCGTAAGGTAGCAAGGGTTCGTTTAACAAACGGTAACGAGGTGAATGCATACATTGGTGGAGAAGGACACAATTTACAAGAGCACTCGATAGTATTGGTTAGAGGTGGAAGGGTAAAAGATTTACCAGGAGTTAGATATCACATTGTTCGTGGTGCCTTAGACACAGCAGGTGTTGCAGGTAGAACGCAACGTAGATCTAAGTATGGTGCAAAACGCCCTAAGAAGTAATTTAAACTTTAAGAAGAAGACATGAGAAAAAGAGCAGCGAAGAAAAGACCGCTTTTACCAGATCCTAAATTTAACGACCAGTTAGTAACTCGTTTCGTTAATATGATGATGTGGGATGGTAAAAAGTCTATAGCTTTTAAAGTATTCTATGATGCAATTGCTATTGTAGAAGAAAAGAAAACAGATGACGAGAAAACAGGATTAGAGGTTTGGAAAGACGCTTTATCTAATGTTATGCCTCACGTAGAAGTACGTAGTCGTAGAGTAGGTGGTGCAACATTTCAAATACCAATGCAAATTCGTCCAGATAGAAAAGTATCAACAGCAATGAAGTGGTTAATTAGTTATGCTCGTAAAAGAAACGAGAAATCTATGGCACAACGTTTAGCTTCAGAGGTTTTAGCAGCAGCTAAAGAAGAAGGGGCAGCTGTTAAGAAAAGAGTAGATACTCATAAAATGGCAGAGGCAAACAAAGCATTCTCTCACTTTAGATTTTAATAAGAAATGGCTAGAGATTTAAAATATACAAGAAACATTGGTATTGCGGCTCATATTGATGCTGGTAAAACAACAACAACAGAGCGTGTACTATATTACACAGGAGTTTCACATAAAATTGGTGAAGTACATGATGGTGCTGCAACTATGGACTGGATGGAGCAAGAGCAAGAACGTGGTATTACTATTACGTCTGCAGCGACAACTTGTACATGGAGGTTTCCATTAGAAAATGCACAGCCAACTCCAGAAACAAAAGGATATCACTTTAATATTATTGATACTCCAGGTCACGTAGATTTTACTGTAGAGGTAAATAGATCTTTACGTGTATTAGATGGTTTGGTTTTCTTATTTAGTGCAGTTGACGGTGTTGAGCCTCAATCTGAAACTAACTGGAGACTAGCAGATAACTATAAAGTGCCAAGAATTGGTTTCGTTAATAAAATGGACCGTCAAGGATCAGACTTTTTAGGTGTTTGTCAACAAGTAAAAGATATGTTAAAATCAAACGCGGTGCCAATCGTTTTAAATATTGGTGACGAGGATGAATTTAAAGGTATCATTGATTTAGTAAAAAACCGTGCTATTGTATGGCATGATGAGACTCAAGGAGCAACTTTCGATGTAATCGATATTCCTGAGGATATGAAAGAAGAAGCTCGTAAATATCGTGCACTTTTAATTGAAGAAGTAGCAAGTTATGATGAGAATCTTTTAGAAAAGTTTATGGAAGATGAAGATTCAATTACAGAAGAAGAGGTGCATGCTGCACTTAGAGCTGCTGTAATGGATATGGCTATCATTCCTATGATTTGTGGTTCTGCTTTTAAAAATAAAGGTGTACAGTTCTTATTAGATGCTGTTTGTCGTTATTTACCTTCTCCAATAGATAAAGAAGGTATTAGAGGTATTAACCCGGATACTGAAAAAGAAGAATTACGTAAGCCAGATGTAAAGGAGCCATTTGCTGCTTTAGCATTTAAAATTGCTACAGACCCTTTTGTTGGTCGTTTAGCATTCTTTAGAGCGTATTCAGGTCGTTTAGATGCAGGTTCTTACGTGTTAAATAACCGTTCTGGAAAAAAAGAACGTATTTCTCGTATTTATCAAATGCACGCTAATAAGCAAAATGCAATTGAATATATAGAAGCTGGAGATATTGGAGCTGCTGTTGGATTTAAATCTATTAAAACAGGAGATACTCTTACAGATGAAAAACATCCTATTGTTTTAGAATCTATGGACTTTCCAGATCCAGTAATTGGTATTGCAGTGGAACCAAAAACTAAAGCTGATGTAGATAAATTAGGAATTGGATTAGCTAAATTAGCTGAAGAAGATCCTACATTTACAGTACGTTCAGACGAAGCTTCAGGACAAACAATTATATCAGGAATGGGTGAGCTTCACTTAGATGTAATTGTAGACCGTTTAAAACGTGAGTTTAAAGTAGAAGTTAATCAAGGACAACCACAAGTTGAGTACAAAGAAGCTATTACTCAAGCAGCAGATCATAGAGAGGTTTATAAAAAGCAATCTGGTGGTCGTGGTAAATTCGCAGATATCGTATTTACTGTTGAACCAGCGGATGAAGGTGTAGAAGGACTTCAATTTGAATCTATAATTAAAGGTGGTAACGTTCCTAAAGAATTTATCCCTTCAATTGAAAAAGGATTCAAACAAGCAATGATAAACGGACCTTTAGCAGGTTACGAGATTGATGCAATGAAAGTAACATTAAAAGATGGTTCTTACCACGATGTGGATTCAGATCAGTTATCTTTCGAATTAGCTGCTAAATTAGGATTTAAAGCCTGTGCTAAAGCTGCAAAAGCGGTAATCATGGAGCCTATTATGAAGCTAGAAGTTATTACTCCAGAAGAAAATATGGGTGATATTGTAGGTGATTTAAACAGAAGAAGAGGTCAAGTAAGTGATATGGGAGACAGAGCAGGAGCAAAAACTGTAAAAGCTACCGTACCATTATCAGAAATGTTTGGTTATGTAACAACATTAAGAACATTATCTTCAGGTCGTGCAACATCAACAATGGAATTTTCACACTATGCGGAAACACCTTCTAATATTTCTGAAGAAGTAATTAAAGCAGCTAAAGGAGAACAATCTTAAAAAGTTAAGAAAATGAGTCAAAAAATTAGAATAAAATTAAAGTCTTACGATCATAACTTAGTAGACAAGTCTGCTGAAAAGATTGTAAAAACCGTTAAAAGTACGGGAGCTGTTGTAACTGGTCCAATACCATTACCAACGCACAAAAAGATTTTCACTGTATTACGTTCACCGCACGTAAACAAGAAGTCAAGAGAACAATTTCAATTAAGCTCTTATAAGCGTTTATTAGATATTTACTCTTCATCTTCTAAAACAATTGACGCTCTAATGAAATTAGAGTTGCCAAGTGGTGTTGAAGTAGAGATCAAAGTTTAAGTTTAAACTTACATGTCCTTAACGATGGTTAGGGAAAAACGGAAAAAATACAATTCAAGGCTGAAACGTATTTTCAGCCTTGTTTTTTAATAAATAGTAACAAATAAATAAATAATAATTATGTCTGGGTTAATTGGAAAAAAAATCGGTATGACCAGCATCTTTGATGAAAATGGAAAAAATATTCCATGTACAGTAATCGAAGCTGGACCATGTATCGTTACCCAAGTCAGAACTGAAGAAGTTGACGGTTATAAAGCTGTACAACTTGGTTTCGATGACGCGACAGAGAAAAGCGCTACAAAAGCAGACTTAGGTCATGCTAAAAAAGCGGGTACTTCTGTTAAGCGTAAAATCGTTGAATTTCAAGGTTTTGATGAGGAGTACAAATTAGGAGATGCTATAACAGTAGATCACTTTACAGAAGGTGAATTTGTTGATGTAGCAGGAACTTCAAAAGGAAAAGGATTTCAAGGTGTTGTAAAACGTCATGGATTTGGTGGAGTTGGTCAAGCTACGCATGGTCAACATAACCGTTTAAGAGCTCCAGGATCTATTGGTGCTGCTTCATATCCTGCGAGAGTATTCAAAGGAATGAAAATGGCCGGAAGAATGGGTGGAGACACAGTAAAAGTTCAAAATTTAAGAGTTTTAAAAGTAGTTACTGATAAGAATCTACTTGTGGTTAAAGGATGTGTTCCTGGCCATAAAAACGCTTATGTAATTATTAGAAAATAATGAAAGTAGCAGTTGTAGATATTAACGGAAAAGACACAGGAAGAAAGGTAGACCTTTCTAAAGATGTGTTTGCTATTGAACCTAATAATCATGCTGTATATTTGGATGTTAAACAATATTTAGCAAACCAAAGACAAGGTACTCACAAAGCGAAAGAAAGAGGTGAGATTACTGGAAGTACACGTAAGATTAAAAAGCAAAAAGGAACAGGTACAGCAAGAGCTGGATCTATTAAATCTGGAGTTTTTAAAGGAGGAGGTCGTATGTTCGGTCCAAGACCAAGAAACTACAGTTTTAAATTAAATAAAAACCTAAAACGTTTAGCACGTAAATCAGCTTTAAGTATTAAAGCAAGTGAAAAATCAATTGTAGTATTAGAAGATTTAAATTTTGATACTCCAAAGACTAAAAATTTCACTGCAATTTTAAAAGCTTTAGGTTTAGAAAACAAAAAATCACTGTTTGTGTTGGGTGCGTCAAATAATAATGTATATTTGTCGTCACGCAATTTAAAAGGCTCTGATGTGATAACAAACTCAGAATTAAGCACTTACAAGATTTTAAATGCAAATCAAGTAGTTCTTTTAGAGAGTTCTTTAGAAGGAATTGAAACGAATTTAAGTAAATAAGAAACAAATGAATATCTTAATTAAACCGATAATCACAGAAAAAGCGACAGCTAATAGCGAGTTAAACAACTGCTATACTTTTCAAGTGAACACTAAGGCGAACAAGGTAGAAATTAAAAAAGCGGTGGAAGCTGCTTATGGAGTTTCTGTTGAAAAAGTTCGTACTATTAATGTCCGTCCAGATAGAAGTACTAAGTTTACAAAAACTGGTATTCAACATGGTAAAACAAATGCTGTTAAAAAAGCAATTGTACAACTGGCGGAAGGTGAGATAATTGATTTATACACTAACATGTAATTAGACTAAAATGTCAGTAAGAAAATTAAAACCAATCACACCAGGACAGCGATTTAGAGTAGTAAATGGGTATGACGCCATAACTACTGATAAGCCGGAGAAAAGTTTATTAGCTCCGAATAAAAGGTCTGGTGGTAGAAACAGTCAAGGAAGAATGACCATGCGCTATATTGGTGGTGGTCATAAAAGAAAGTATCGTATTATCGATTTTAAACGTGATAAAGCAGGAGTTCCTGGTGAAGTTATGTCTATTCAATACGATCCAAACAGAACCGCTTTTATCGCGTTATTGAATTATCAAGATGGCGAGAAAAGATACATCATTGCTCAAAACGGCCTTAAAGTTGGTCAAACAGTAGTGTCAGGTGAAACTGCAACTCCAGAAATTGGAAATGCAATGCCTTTAAGTAATATACCATTAGGTACTATTATTTCTTGTGTAGAGTTACGTCCTGGACAAGGTGCTGTTATGGCGCGTAGTGCTGGAGCATTTGCTCAATTAATGGCAAGAGATGGTAAATTTGCTACAGTTAAATTACCATCAGGTGAAACACGTTTAGTGTTAGTGACTTGTATGGCAACAATAGGTGTGGTTTCTAACTCAGATCATCAATTGTTAGTATCAGGTAAAGCTGGTAGAACAAGATGGTTAGGTAGACGTCCACGTACTAGACCAGTAGTAATGAATCCTGTTGATCATCCAATGGGTGGTGGAGAAGGAAAATCTGCTGGAGGACATCCTCGTTCAAGAAACGGTATACCTGCTAAAGGTTATAGAACCCGTTCTAAAACAAAAGCAAGTAATAAATATATTGTAGAACGTAGAAAGAAATAAGACATGTCAAGATCATTAAAAAAAGGACCTTACGTTCATTATAAATTAGAGAAAAAAGTTGAAGCTAACGTTGAAGCTAACAAAAAAACAGTAATCAAAACTTGGTCAAGAGCAAGTATGATTACTCCAGATTTTGTAGGACAAACAATAGCAGTACATAACGGTCGTCAATTTGTGCCAGTTTACGTAACAGAAAACATGGTAGGACATAAGTTAGGAGAATTTTCACCAACAAGATCTTTTAGAGGTCACGCTGGTGCTAAAAATAAAGGTAAAAAGTAGAAAGCTATGGGAAGTCGTAAAAAACAAATGGCAGACGCTATTAAGGAAGCAAAAAAGGAAATCGCTTTTGCAAAACTTAATAACTGTCCTACATCACCAAGAAAAATGCGTTTAGTAGCCGATTTAGTAAGAGGTGAACGCGTAGAAAAAGCACTTAACATATTAAAATTTAGCCAAAAAGAAGCTTCTAATCGTTTAGAAAAATTGTTATTGTCTGCAATTGCAAACTGGCAAGCTAAAAACGAAGACGCTAATATAGAAGAGGCAGAATTAATAGTTAAAGAGATCAGAGTAGATGGTGGAGCAATGTTAAAAAGATTGCGTCCAGCACCTCAAGGTCGTGCACATAGAATAAGAAAACGTTCAAACCACGTAACATTAGTGGTAGGAGCAAACAATAATACACAAAGCTAAGATAGATATGGGACAAAAAACAAATCCAATCGGAAATCGCTTAGGAATTATCAGAGGATGGGAATCTAACTGGTACGGAGGAAACGATTATGGTGATAAGCTTGCCGAAGACGATAAGATCAGAAAATACGTTCACGCACGTTTATCTAAAGCTAGTGTTTCAAGAGTAATCATTGAAAGAACTTTAAAACTTGTAACCGTTACTATCACTACTGCTAGACCTGGTATCATTATCGGAAAAGGTGGACAAGAGGTAGACAAGTTAAAAGAAGAGCTTAAAAAGATTACAGGTAAAGAGGTTCAAATTAATATATTTGAAATCAAAAGACCAGAACTTGACGCATTTTTAGTAGGTTCAAGTATTGCTCGTCAAATTGAAAACAGAATTTCATACAGACGTGCAATCAAAATGGCAATTGCTGCTACAATGCGAATGAATGCTGAAGGAATTAAAATTCAAATTAGTGGTCGTTTAAATGGTGCTGAAATGGCACGTAGCGAACACTATAAAGAAGGACGTATTCCTTTATCAACCTTTAGAGCTGATATTGACTATGCTTTAGTTGAGGCACACACTACTTATGGTAGATTGGGTGTAAAAGTATGGATCATGAAAGGCGAAGTATATGGTAAAAGAGAACTTTCTCCGCTTGTTGGGTTATCTAAGAAGCAAGGAAAAGGTGGAAGAGGCGGAAGAGATAATAAGAATCAATCTCGTCGTAGAAAGTAATTTTTTAAAGAAAAGAAAAAATGTTACAGCCTAAAAGAACAAAATTTAGAAAAATGCAAAAGGGACGTATGAAGGGGAACTCTGGTAGAGGTCACCAATTATCATACGGTACTTTTGGAATAAAATCATTAGATTCAAACTTTTTAACTTCACGTCAAATTGAAGCTGCACGTATTGCTGCTACTCGTTACATGAAAAGAGAAGGATCATTGTGGATTAAAATCTTTCCAGATAAACCAATCACAAAGAAACCTCTAGAAGTACGTATGGGTAAAGGTAAAGGTGCTGTAGAATATTGGGCAGCAGTAGTTAAACCAGGAAGAATCTTATTCGAAATTGGTGGAGTGCCATTAGAAGTAGCGCAAGAAGCATTACGTTTAGCAGCACAAAAACTACCAGTAAAAACTAAGTTTGTAATTGCTAGAGATTATCAAGCATAATAATTTAAGATGATGAAACAATCAGAAATTAAAGAATTATCTACTGCTGAGTTACAAGAGAAACTTAGTGAGACAAGAAGAAGTTATTCAGACCTTAAAATGGCTCATGTAGTATCCCCTTTAGAGAATCCAATACAGTTACGTTCTGTAAGAAGAGCAGTAGCTAGAATTGCGACTGAATTAACTAAAAGAGAACTACAATAATTCAGCTGAAAAGATGGAAAAAAGAAACTTAAGAAAAGAACGTATAGGTGTAGTTACTAGCAACAAAATGATGAAATCAATCGTTGTTGCCGAAGTAAAAAAAGTCAAACACCCTATGTATGGTAAGTTCGTGTTAAAAACAAAAAAATATGTTGCACACGACGAAACAAACGACTGTAACATTGGAGATACAGTAAAGATCATGGAAACAAGACCTTTATCTAAATCTAAATGTTGGAGATTAGTTGAAATAATTGAAAGAGCTAAATAATTATGGTACAAACAGAATCAAGATTAAAGGTAGCTGATAACACTGGAGCAAAAGAGGTTTTAACCATTCGTGTTCTAGGTGGTACAAAAAGAAGATACGCATCTGTAGGTGACAAAATAGTTGTTACAGTAAAAGACGCAACTCCTAATGGAAACATTAAAAAAGGAGCTGTTTCTACTGCAGTTGTAGTACGTACTAAGAAAGAAGTAAGACGTCCAGACGGATCTTATATAAGATTTGATGACAATGCTTGTGTACTTTTAAACCCAACGGGTGAAATGAGAGGAACACGTGTATTTGGACCTGTTGCTAGAGAACTTCGTGATAAACAATTCATGAAAATTGTATCATTAGCACCAGAAGTGCTTTAATACATTTATAAAGATGACAAAGCTTAAAATAAAATCAGGAGATACAGTAAAAGTAATTGCTGGAGATCACAAAGGATCAGAAGGTAAAGTACTTAAAGTATTAATAGATAAGAACAAAGCGATCGTTGAAGGCGTAAACATGGTGAAGAAACATACTAAACCAAGTGCACAAAGTCCTCAAGGTGGAATCGTAGAAAAAGAAGCTGCAATTCAAATATCTAACTTATCATTGTTAACTTCAAAAGGAGAAACAACAAGAGTTGGATACAGAATGGAAGGCGATAAGAAAGTAAGATTTTCAAAAAAATCTAATGAAGTAATATAGTTATGGCATATACACCTAGACTTAAAGAAGAGTATAAAAGCAAAATAATTGCTGCTCTTACAGAAGAATTTGGTTATAAAAATGTAATGCAAGTACCACAACTTAAAAAGATAGTATTATCTAAAGGAGTTGGTGCTGCAGTTGCAGATAAAAAGTTAATCGACTACGCGTTAGAAGAATTAACAACTATAACTGGACAAAAAGCTATAGCAACAATTTCTAAAAAGGATGTTGCTACTTTTAAATTACGTAAAGGAATGCCAATTGGTGCAAAAGTTACTTTACGAGGAGAAAAAATGTATGAGTTTTTAGACCGTTTAATAACAACTGCTTTACCACGAGTAAGAGACTTTAACGGAATTAAAGCTACTGGATTTGACGGAAGAGGAAACTACAACTTAGGTGTTGTAGAACAAATTATCTTTCCAGAAATTGATATCGATAAGGTAAACAAAATCTCTGGTATGGATATTACATTTGTAACTTCTGCAGATACAGATAAAGAAGCAAAATCATTATTAACAGAACTAGGATTACCTTTTCAAAAGAACTAAGTTATGGCTAAAGAATCAATGAAAGCCCGCGAGGTTAAAAGAGCAAAAACAGTAGCAAAATATGCAGAAAAACGTAAAGCTTTAAAAGAAGCTGGAGATTATGATGCATTACAAAAACTACCTAAAAATGCTTCGCCAGTGCGTATGCACAATAGATGTAAATTAACAGGAAGACCAAAAGGATACATGCGTACCTTTGGTATCTCTCGTGTTACATTTAGAGAAATGGCAAATCAAGGCTTAATCCCAGGAGTTAGAAAAGCAAGTTGGTAAATTTAAATATAATCAGATTTTAGGTTCAACACCAACGTTGAAAACCAAGATCACAAAATCAATTAGTTATGTACACAGATCCAATAGCGGATTATTTAACTAGAGTTAGAAATGCGGTAAGAGCAAACCACAGAGTGGTGGAAATACCAGCATCTAACTTGAAAAAAGAAATTACTAAAATATTATTCGATCAAGGATATATTTTAAGTTACAAGTTTGATGATTCTTCAGTACAAGGAACAATTAAAATTGCCCTTAAGTACAATAAAGAAACAAAAGAACCAGTAATTAAGAAAATTCAAAGAATCAGTAAACCAGGTTTACGTAAGTATGCAAGTTCAAAAGAATTGCCTAGAATCTTAAACGGTCTTGGTATTGCCATTGTTTCTACTTCTCACGGAGTAATGACAGGTAAACAAGCACAAAGAGAGAATGTAGGTGGTGAGGTACTTTGTTACGTTTACTAATTTAAAGCCCAAAAGAAATGTCAAGAATAGGAAATAATCCAGTAGCCATTCCAGAAGGCGTAACAGTAGACATTAAAGATAATGTTGTTACTGTAAAAGGTAAATTAGGAGAATTAACACAAAACTTTGATACTATTGATATCAAAGTAGAAGATGGTAACGTATTAGTTACACGTTCTTCAGACTCTAAAGATCAAAAAGCAAAACATGGTTTGTATAGATCTTTAATCAATAATATGATTGAAGGTGTATCAAAAGGATGGACTAAAAATTTAGAGTTAGTAGGTGTAGGATATAGAGCTTCAAGCCAAGGGCAAAAATTAGATTTAGCTTTAGGTTTTTCGCATAATATAGTAATGGATATTGCTCCAGAAGTGAAAATTGAAACAGTTTCAGATAAAGGAAAAAATCCAATTATAAAATTAACTTCATTTGACAAACAACTAGTAGGTCAAGTTGCTGCTAAAATTCGTGGCTTCCGTAGACCAGAACCTTATAAAGGAAAAGGTGTTAAGTTTGTAGGAGAAGTATTAAGAAGAAAAGCAGGTAAATCAGCTTAATAAGTAAGTTATGGCACTATCAAAATTCGAAAGAAGAATAAGAATAAAAAACAGAATTCGTAAGACTGTATCTGGTACAGCTACAAGACCAAGATTATCTGTTTTTAGAAGTAATAAAGAAATTTATGCTCAAATAGTTGACGATGTAACTGGTAAAACTATCAGTGCTGCATCTTCAAGAGATAAAGACATTAGTTCTGCAAAAGGTAATAAATCTGAAATAGCTACTTTAGTAGGTAAATCTGTTGCCGATAAAGCAATAAAAGCTGGTATTAATACAATCTCTTTTGATAGAGGTGGTTATTTATATCATGGTAGAATAAAATCATTAGCTGAAGGAGCTAGAGAAGCAGGACTTAAATTCTAAGAAATTATGTATCAAAAATACAAAAGCGCAGAGCTAGTAAAACCAAGTGGATTAGATCTTAAAGATCGTTTAGTTGGTGTACAAAGAGTTACTAAAGTAACTAAAGGTGGTAGAGCATTTGGTTTTTCAGCAATCGTTGTGGTTGGTGATGAAGCAGGTGTAGTAGGACACGGATTAGGAAAATCTAAAGACGTTGCTAGTGCAATTGCAAAAGCAGTAGAAGACGCAAAGAAAAACCTAGTACGTATTCCTCTAGTAAAAAGTACTTTACCACATGAACAAAAAGGAAAATTTGGTGGAGCAAGAGTAAACATCATTCCTGCAGCTCCTGGTACAGGAGTAATTGCTGGTGGAGCAGTAAGAACTGTTCTTGAAGCAGTAGGAGTACACGATGTATTATCTAAATCTCAAGGTTCATCAAACCCTCATAACGTAGTAAAAGCAACTTTTGATGCTTTATTACAATTAAGAGATGCAAGATCAATTGCTCGTGATAGAGGAGTTTCTCTTGAAAAAGTTTTTAAAGGATAATAAAGGAAAACGATGGCAAAGATAAAAGTTAAAAAAGTAAAGAGTGCAATCAATCGTACGCAAAGACAAAAGAGAACATTAGAAGCTCTTGGTCTTAAAAAGATTGGTCAAGTAGTAGAGCACGATGCCACACCAAATATCCTTGGTATGGTTGCTAAAGTTTCACATTTAGTTTCTGTTGAAGAAGCAAAATAATATAACACTTACAAATGGATTTAAGTAATTTAAAACCTGCAGAAGGTTCAGTAAAAAATCAAGGTAAACGTATAGGTCGTGGACAAGGTTCTGGAAAAGGTGGTACTGCAACACGTGGTCACAAAGGAGCTAAATCTCGTTCTGGTTACTCTAAAAAAGTAGGTTTTGAAGGAGGGCAAATGCCTATTCAACGTCGTGTACCTAAATTTGGTTTTACTAATATTAACCGTAAGGAATATCAAGGAATTAACCTAGATACGCTACAACAGTTAATTGACGATAAAAAAATTAAAGATACTCTTGATTTAGATACAATGATTACGTTACGTTTAGCTGGTAAAAATGAACTAGTTAAAATATTAGGACGTGGTGAATTAAAATCTAAATTAACAGTAACAGCGCATAAATTTACAGCAACTGCAAAAGCAGCTATTGAAGCAGCTGGAGGAGAAGCAGTAACTTTATAATTTAATTAAGAAGCATGAAATTTATAGAGACATTAAAGAATGTTTGGAAAATTGAAGAACTAAGAAACCGAATCATTTTAACATTAGGTTTACTCTTAGTATATCGTTTTGGAGCACAAGTAGTACTTCCAGGTATAGATGCTTCACAATTAGAAGGTATACAAGGTAATACTGAAGATGGTTTATTAGGTTTACTAAACGCATTTACAGGTGGAGCATTTGCTAATGCATCTGTTTTTGCTCTTGGTATCATGCCTTACATTTCTGCTTCTATTGTAGTACAGTTAATGGGAATAGCTATTCCTTATTTACAAAAACTACAAAAAGAAGGAGCAAGTGGACAAAAGAAAATCACGCAAATTACACGTTGGTTAACCATTGCAATATGTTTGGTACAAGCACCAGGATATTTAGCAAGTTTACCAGCTTTAGGTATTCCTCAATCTGCCTTTTTATTAGGGCAAGGAGGTTTATTCTATTTCTCTTCTGTTATTATTTTAGTAACAGGATGTATTTTTGCAATGTGGTTAGGTGAGAAGATTACAGACAAAGGTATTGGTAATGGTATTTCATTATTAATTATGGTTGGTATTATTGCAACCTTACCTAAAAACTTCTTATTAAACGCCTCTTCTAGATTAGAAGGAAATAACGTTATGTTAATTCTTTTTGAACTTGTAATTTGGTTAGCAATCATTGCAGCAAGTATTATGTTAGTAATGGCTGTTAGAAAAATAGCAGTACAATACGCTAGAAGAACAGCATCTGGAGGTTATGAAAAGAATGTTTTCGGATCAAGACAATATATTCCATTAAAACTTAATGCTTCAGGAGTAATGCCAATTATATTTGCACAAGCAATCATGTTTGTACCAGGTTTAATAGGTAGCTCTTCATTCTTAAAAGATACTGCAGCTGGACAATGGATGCAAACAAATTTTTCTGATATGTTTGGTTTTTGGTACAACTTAATATTTGCTTTATTAATAATAATATTTACTTATTTTTATACAGCAATTACAGTACCAACAAATAAAATGGCAGATGATCTTAAACGTAGCGGAGGATTTATTCCTGGTATACGTCCTGGGTCTGAAACTTCAGAATATTTAGATAAAATCATGTCGCAAATAACATTACCTGGTTCTATATTTTTAGCACTTATTGCTGTGTTCCCAGCATTTATAGTTAAGCTAATGAATGTGCAATCTGGTTGGGCCTTATTTTTTGGTGGTACATCACTATTAATTATGGTTGGAGTTGCAATTGACACTATGCAACAAGTAAATTCTTACTTGTTAAATAGACACTATGATGGCTTAATGAAAACTGGTAAAAATAGAAAAGCAGTAGCTTAATTATAATACTATGGCAAAACAAGCAGCAATAGAACAAGACGGAACAATTATTGAAGCATTATCTAATGCAATGTTTCGTGTTGAATTAGAAAATGGTCACATTGTGACAGCACATATCTCGGGTAAAATGCGAATGCATTACATTAAATTATTACCAGGAGATAAAGTAAAATTAGAAATGAGTCCTTACGATTTAACGAAGGCTCGTATAACTTATAGATACTAATACCAATACGATGAAAGTAAGAGCATCAGTTAAAAAAAGAAGCGCAGATTGTAAAATAGTGCGTAGAAAAGGTAGACTTTACGTGATTAACAAAAAGAATCCTAGATTCAAACAAAGACAAGGGTAATTATGGCAAGAATTGCAGGTGTAGACATACCAAAACAGAAAAGAGGAGTAATATCTCTAACTTATATCTACGGAGTAGGTAGAAGCAGATCAAAAGAAATTTTAGCAGCAGCTAAAGTTGACGAAAGTATTAAAGTTCAAGATTGGAACGATGACCAAATAGCAGCCATTCGTGATGCTGTTGGTACGTACACAATTGAGGGTGAATTACGTTCTGAAACTCAAATAAACATTAAGAGATTAATGGATATTGGATGTTACAGAGGTATTCGTCATAGATCTGGTCTTCCATTAAGAGGACAACGAACTAAAAACAACTCTAGAACTAGAAAAGGTAGAAGAAAAACTGTTGCTAACAAGAAAAAAGCAACTAAATAATAATATAGTCTTTAGTCTTTAGACGTTGGAAAGAATCTGTTTGAAATTTAAAGGTTTAGGATTCTAGCGACTATTAACTAAAACTAAAAGCTAAATATAATATGGCAAAGTCAAGTACTAAAAAACGTAAAGTTATAGTAGATGCTGTTGGAGAAGCGCACATAACTGCTTCTTTTAATAACATCATTATTTCACTTACCAATAAAAAAGGAGACGTTATTTCATGGTCTTCAGCTGGTAAAATGGGATTTAGAGGTTCTAAAAAGAACACTCCATATGCTGCACAATTAGCTGCAGAAGATGCTGCAGGTGTAGCACAAGAAGCTGGTTTAAAGAAAGTGAAAGCTTATGTTAAAGGACCAGGAAATGGTAGAGAATCTGCTATTCGTTCTATTCATAATGCAGGAATTGAAGTAACAGAAATTATTGATGTTACTCCTTTACCACATAATGGATGTCGTCCTCCAAAACGTAGAAGAGTATAATTTACTTTATAAAAAAAAATAAATACCAACTGTTTTATATAGTTGGTATTTAATTTTTTATATGTAAATTTGCAAACTGAAAAAATTATTACAAACAAGTATCAAAAAAAGAGATCAACGTTTGTCGAAGGATAAGATTAAGACCTTAATTCACAAACACTCTTAAAAAAACAATTTATTATGGCAAGATATACTGGTCCTAAAACTAAAATAGCTCGTAAATTTGGAGAAGCTATATATGGAGAAGATAAATCTTTTGAAAAAAGAAATTACCCTCCAGGACAACACGGAAACGCTAGACGTCGTGGAAAAAAATCGGAATACGCAATCCAATTAATGGAAAAACAAAAAGCTAAATATACCTATGGTATTTTAGAGCGTCAATTTAGAGGTTTATTTAAAAAAGCAACTGCTGCACAAGGTATTACAGGTGAAGTTTTATTACAACTTTGCGAGTCTAGATTAGACAACGTAGTATACAGAATGGGAATTTCTCCTTCTAGATCTGGAGCAAGACAATTAGTATCTCACAAGCATATTACGGTTAATGGAGAATTAGTAAATATTCCTTCTTACCAATTAAAAGCTGGAGATGTTGTTGCAGTAAGAGAAAAATCAAAATCACTTGAAGCTATTGATAGATCTTTATCAAATTCAAGTCAAGTTTACGAATGGATTACTTGGAATAATGATACTAAGCAAGGAACTTATGTTTCTGTTCCTGCTAGAATTCAAATTCCAGAAAACATCAACGAGCAATTCATCGTAGAATTATATTCTAAATAATAAATTAATCATATTGGTATATAGCCAAAGGATTTATTAGTGCTCTTCAAACTTTTAAATCGCGCAACTATATAACAATTAAAACGAAGAAAAAAATGGCAGTATTTAATTTTCAAAAACCTGATAAGGTAATCATGATTGATTCTACAGATTTTGAAGGGAAATTTGAATTTCGTCCTTTAGAACCTGGATATGGATTAACCGTTGGAAACGCTTTAAGAAGAGTTTTACTTTCTTCTTTAGAAGGGTTTGCAATCACTTCTGTAAGAATGGAAGGTGTAGATCATGAGTTCTCTACTATAGCTGGTGTTGTTGAAGACGTAACAGAAATGATTTTAAACTTAAAACAAATGCGTTTTAAGCGTCAAATAGAAGATGTAGATAACGAATCGGTTTCTATTTCTATTTCTGGTCAAGAACAAATTACAGCAGGAGATTTTCAAAAATTTATTTCAGGATTCCAAGTATTAAATTCAGAATTAGTAATCTGTAACTTAGATCCTAAAGTAAATATTAACATGGAGATTACCATTGAAAAAGGAAGAGGTTATGTTCCTGCAGAAGAAAATAAAAAGTCATCTGCACCAATAGGTACTATCTTTACAGATTCAATTTACACTCCAATAAAAAATGTTAAATATAGCATTGAAAACTTTCGTGTAGAACAAAAAACAGATTACGAAAAATTAGTTTTCGAAATTATTACTGATGGTTCTATTACTCCACAAGATGCATTAACAGAAGCAGCTAAAACATTAATTCACCACTTCATGTTATTCTCTGATGAGCGTATTACTTTAGAAGCGGATGAAATTGCACAAACAGAAACTTATGATGAAGAATCTCTTCATATGAGACAACTACTAAAAACTAAACTAGTAGATATGGATTTATCTGTACGTGCTCTTAATTGTTTAAAAGCAGCAGAAGTAGATACCTTAGGAGACTTAGTATCTTTCAACAAAAACGACTTAATGAAATTCCGTAACTTCGGTAAAAAATCATTAACAGAGCTTGAAGAGCTTGTAAATGTTAAAGGTTTAAACTTTGGTATGGACCTTTCAAAATATAAATTAGATAAAGATTAATTACTTCATATTTTGCTCCTCAATAGTGAGTTAGAGCAAGATGAAGCTAAAACTAAAATGTCATGAGACACGGAAAAAAAGTAAACCACTTAGGTAGACAAACAGCACACAGAAAAGCAATGTTAGCTAATATGGCTTGTTCTTTAATAGAGCATAAACGTATTAATACAACAGTTGCAAAAGCAAAAGCTTTAAAGCAGTTTGTAGAACCAATGATTACAAAATCTAAAGAAGATACAACACACAACAGACGTATTGTTTTTTCTAGATTAAGACAAAAAGAAGCAGTTACAGAATTATTTAGAGAAGTAGCTACTAAAGTTGGTGATCGTCCAGGTGGATATACACGTATTATCAAATTAGGAAATCGTTTAGGAGATAACGCAGATATGGCAATGATTGAACTTGTAGATTACAATGAAATCTATAATGCAGATAAAAAAGCTAAGAAAACTACGCGTAGAAGTAGAAGAGGTGGTAGCAAAACTGTTGCACCAGCTGTAGATACTAAAGCTACAAACGAAGAAGAGTAAAAATAACATATTTTTAACACAGTAAAAAAGGCAAACTTTAATAAGTTTGCCTTTTTTTTTTAAATTTACCCAAACAAAAAAAACAATATTTATATTATGAAAAAACTTCTTTTAATTACACTTTTATTATGCGCAAATTTTATTTTCTCGCAACAAAGCGCATCTATAATTTTAAATCATGATGCAGATAATTATGGAGGTTTTAACATGAACAACGGAGTTTGGGTAAAAAGCAAGCAAACAGAAACAGATTTAGTTGGCTCTAATTACCTATTTAAAAATTGGCTTAACAAAGCTGTAGTTTATGATACTGAAGATAAAGGATATAAATTACCAAATTGTAACTTTAATATTCAATATAATAGATTTGAATCTAATTTAAGTGATGCATCTATAGATTCTGTTTTCTCTTTTGATTCTAGAACAATAAATAAGTTTGTTATTGCAAACAAGACATTTTTAAAGAAAAAAGTAGATGGTAAAGGAAGTAACTATTTTATGGAGTTAATAGCTCTAGGAAGTGAATTTACCTTATATAAAGCATACAGCTCTAAAATAGTTTACGCGCAAGTAAACCCAATGACTTCTCAAAAGTTAGGAAATGACATGATTAAAATATCAGAAGAATATTATACAGAAAAAGATGGTGTACTTACTCCTTTTAAACAAAAGAAGTCTGTAATATTAAACTTAATGGCAAGTAAAAAGAAACAAATTAAAACCTTTATAAAAGAAAATAAGCTATCTGTATCTAATGAAGCAGACCTTCATAAAATATTTAATTATTATCATTCTTTATAAAAAATAATAAAAAAGGTAAGCTATTTAGCTTGCCTTTTTTTATAAACACATATTAAATATATGGTATAATATTTGCTCTATAAACATTAAAACAAATACTTATGAAATATCTATTTTTATTGCCTGTGTTATTATTAATAACAAATTCTTTTAGTCAAGATGCAGAAATAGTAACTAATGGTTCTTCAAGTTATGGAAACTCAGAAATTAATGGTGCTTCTACTAATGGACTTTGGATTAAAAACGCATCTGTTGTAAATGATATGGAAGGAAGTTCTTATTTGTTTGAAAATTGGAACAATAATGCTATTATTTATGATTTGTCAGGTAAAAGTTACAATTTACCAAACTGTAATTTTAATATAGAATCTAATCGTATAGAAGCACAATTAGATGATGTAAAAGATAAAATTTTTGCATTTAACACTAGAGATATTACTAAAGTTGAAATTAATAATAAAGTATTCTTAAAGAAGAATACAACTAAAGGCAATAATAGGTTAGTAGAAGTATTACAAGAAGGTGATAAAACAACTTTATTTAAAGCCTATGATATTTCTATAACTAAAGCTACTGTTAACCCTATGACCCAACAAAAAATGGGAAAAGATAAAATAGTAATACAAACGAAGTATTATGTAGAGAAAGCTAACAAAACACAACCAATAAAATTAAAAAAAGCGGTGTTAATGGAGGTAATGGTAGACAAAAAAAATGAGGTTAAAACCTATATTAAAGAGAATAAACTGTCTATTACAAAAGAGCAAGATCTTATTGAAATATTAAATTATTATAATACTTTGAGCTAATAAATTTTAAACCTAAAAAATATAAAGGATAAACTATTTTAGTTTATCCTTTTTTTTATGCAATTTTGCAAAACAAACAACACTACATAAAATATATAATGAAATACCAATCTCTTAGAAAAGCGCTTATTCTATTAGCAGATGGAACTGTTTTTCATGGTAAAGCAGTAGCTAATAAAGAAGGAACAGCCTTTGGCGAAGTTTGCTTTAATACTGGAATGACAGGTTATCAAGAAATTTTTACAGACCCTTCTTATTTTGGGCAACTCATGGTAACTACCAATGCACATATAGGTAATTATGGTACAAAAGCAGATGAAGTAGAATCTGATGACATTAAAATAGCAGGACTTATTTGTAAAAATTTCAGTTATGAATATTCTCGCGATGCTGCTGACGCTTCCTTAGAAGAATTTTTAGATAAAAATAACCTTTTAGCAATTTCAGATGTAGACACAAGAGCTCTTGTAAGCTATATAAGAGATCATGGAGCAATGAATGCTGTAATATCTACAGATGTAGAAAATGTAGAAGCACTAAAAAAGCAACTAGCCGAAATACCAAATATGCAAGGTCTAGAACTTGCTTCACAAGTATCTACTAAAGAGCCATATTTTTATGGAGATGAAAATGCTTCATTAAAAATAGCCGCTTTAGATATAGGTATTAAGAAAAACATACTTCGTAATTTTGCTAAAAGAAATGTCTATATAAAAGTATTTCCATATAATTCAAAATTTGAAGATTTAGAAGCATGGCAACCAGATGGCTACTTTTTATCTAATGGTCCAGGAGACCCAGAACCTTTAGTAGAAGCTCAACAGGTAGCAAAAGAAATTATTAAAAGAAATTTACCTTTATTTGGTATCTGCTTAGGGCACCAGGTAATTGCACTAGCAAATGGTATTTCTACTTATAAAATGCACAATGGACATAGAGGTATTAATCATCCTGTTAAAAATTTAATTACAGGAAAAGGTGAAATTACTTCGCAAAACCATGGATTTGCAATAAATAGAGAAGAAACAGAAGCACATGCAGATATAGAAATTACACATGTACACTTAAATGATGATACCGTTGCAGGTATTAAAATGAAAAGTAAAAACTGTTTTTCTGTACAATACCATCCAGAAGCTAGTCCTGGGCCACATGATTCGTCATACTTATTTGATGCGTTTATTAAAAACATGGCATCTAATTAATATAGAAAAGACAACAAATACAGAAATTTGTTGTCTTTTCTGTTTTACTAAAACGTTTTAGCAATTATTTTATATAATAATTTAATTAACGTACTTAAAAAAAGAGAATTAAAAAGTAAATTTGAGTAACAAAAACATATTTTATGAGCATTATAATTAATATTCACGCAAGACAAATTTTAGATTCAAGAGGAAACCCAACAGTAGAGGTAGACGTTATTACAGAAAACGGATTCTTAGGAAGAGCAGCAGTACCATCTGGTGCATCAACAGGAGAACATGAAGCTGTAGAGTTACGTGATGGAGGAGATACATTTATGGGAAAAGGAGTTACTAAAGCTGTAACTAATGTGAATACTATAATTGCAGATGAGTTATTAGGTGTTTCCGTTTTTGAACAAAACGATATTGATCAAATTATGATTGATTTAGATGGTACACCAAATAAATCTAAACTAGGAGCAAATGCCATTTTAGGTGTTTCTTTAGCTGTAGCAAAAGCAGCAGCAAATGAATTAAGTTTACCATTATACAGATACGTTGGTGGTGTAAGTGCAAACACACTTCCTGTACCAATGATGAATATTATAAATGGTGGTTCTCATAGTGATGCTCCTATTGCATTTCAAGAGTTTATGATTATGCCAGTAAAGGCTAAAAACTTTACACATGCCATGCAAATGGGAACAGAAATTTTTCACAATCTTAAAAAAGTATTACACGATAGAGGTTTAAGTACTGCTGTTGGTGATGAAGGTGGATTTGCACCAAACTTAGAAGGTGGTACAGAAGATGCCTTAGAAACTATTGCTAAAGCTGTAGCTAATGCTGGATACAAGTTAGGAGATGATGTAATGATTGCTTTAGACTGTGCATCAGCAGAGTTTTATGTAGACGGTAAATACGACTACACAAAGTTTGAAGGTGACAAAGGAAAAATAAGAACTAGTAAAGAACAAGCAGATTACTTAGCAGAATTAGCTGCTAAATACCCAATTATTTCTATTGAAGACGGAATGGATGAAAATGATTGGGATGGTTGGAAATATTTAACCGAAAAAATTGGAGATAAAGTACAATTAGTAGGAGACGATTTATTTGTAACTAATGTAGAGCGTTTATCACGAGGAATAGAAAATAGCATAGCAAACTCTATTTTAATTAAAGTAAACCAAATAGGTACTTTAACAGAAACTATTGCTGCAGTTAATATGGCACATAATGCAGGATATACTTCTGTAATGTCTCATAGATCTGGTGAAACAGAAGATAATACTATTGCAGATTTAGCTGTTGCTTTAAATACAGGGCAAATTAAAACAGGTTCTGCTTCACGTAGTGATAGAATGGCTAAATATAACCAATTACTTCGTATTGAAGAAGAGTTAGGTCAAGTAGCTTATTATCCACAAGAAAAAGCATTTAAAATCAAATAATACTATTTATAGTAACCCCAAAAAAGTGCTTATTTGTTTAAAATAAGCACTTTTTTTATACTATAAATTTTAAATATATTAATATTGAAAAAACCTTTGTCACTTCGCTTTAAAAATCGTGTGATTTTTCGTAATTTAGCATTCCGCAAAAACAAATAATATTCAAAAATAAATATGTCAAAAACAGCTACATTAGAAATTGATGGAAAAAAGTATGAGTTTCCTTTAATTGTAGGAACAGAAAACGAAGTTGCTATAGATATTAAAACGTTAAGAACAGCAACAGGTGGTGTTACAACCATAGATCCTGGTTATAAAAATACAGGTTCTTGTGAAAGTGCAATAACTTTTTTAAATGGTGAAGAAGGTATCTTAAGATACAGAGGTTACTCTATTGAAGAATTAGCCGAAAAAGCAGATTTTTTAGAAGTAGCATTCTTACTTATTTTTGGTGAATTACCAACAAAAGAAGAATTAGAGAAATTTCATGCAGATATAAAAGCACAATCTGTAGTAGATGACGATATAAAAAAGATATTAGACGCTTTTCCTAAGACAGCACACCCGATGGGAGTGTTATCTTCTTTAACAAGCGCGTTAACAGCATTTAATCCTTCTTCTGTAAATGTAGATTCTGAAGAAGATATGTATAAAAGCGTAGTTAAAATACTAGGTAAATTTCCTGTGTTAGTAGCTTGGACAATGCGTAAAAAACAAGGGTTACCATTAGACTATGGTGATAACTCTTTAGGTTATGTAGAAAACATCTTAAAAATGATGTTTAAAAAACCAAATGAAGAATATACACAAAACCCAATTTTAGTTAATGCTTTAGATAAGTTATTAATCTTACATGCAGATCATGAACAAAACTGTTCTACTTCTACAGTACGTATAGTTGGTTCTGCACATACAGGTTTATTTGCTTCTATTTCTTCTGGTATTTCTGCACTTTGGGGACCTTTACATGGTGGAGCAAATCAAGCGGTTTTAGAAATGTTAAGTGGTATTGAAGCAGATGGTGGAGATACTAAAAAATATATGGCAAAAGCTAAAGATAAGAGTGATGCTTTCCGTTTAATGGGCTTTGGACATAGAGTATACAAAAACTTTGACCCTAGAGCAAAAATCATTAAAGTTGCTGCAGATGAAGTTTTAGGTGATTTAGGTGTAGAAGATCCTATTTTAGATATAGCTAAAGGATTAGAAAAAGAAGCCTTAGAAGATAAATACTTTGTAGATAGAAAACTATATCCTAATGTAGATTTTTACTCCGGAATTATTTACAGAGCTATGGGTATTCCTACAGATATGTTTACTGTAATGTTTGCACTTGGAAGATTACCAGGTTGGATTGCACAATGGCGTGAAATGCGTTTACGTAAAGAACCAATAGGAAGACCAAGACAAGTGTATATTGGAGAAAACAGTAGAACTTTTAAAGACATAAAAAACAGATAATATAATTTATTTTATCCATTAAAGCTTCATAAGTAATTATGAAGCTTTTTTATATATTTACATTATGCTAAAACTAAATGTTAAAAATGAAACTTCTAGGTTAAGAGCAGTTATTTTGGGTACTGCAGTTAGTAATGGACCAACACCAAACTTAGAAGAAGCTTATGATCCAAAATCTTTAGAACATATAAAAGCAGGAACCTATCCTGTTGAAGAAGATATGGTAAAAGAAATGGAAGCTGTAGCAGCTGTTTTTAAAAAGTATGATGTTGCGGTTTACAGACCAGAATTAATAAAAGATTGTAATCAAATATTTGCTAGAGATATTGCTTTTGTAATAGACGATGTTTTTGTAAAAGCAAATATCTTACCAGATAGAGAAGAAGAATTAGATGCTATACAATATGTTATAGATCAAATTAATCCTGAAAAAGTTATTCGTCCGCCAGAAGAAGTACATATAGAAGGAGGAGACGTTATGCTGTGGAACGATTATATTTTTGTAGGTACCTATAGAGAAGAAGACTATGCAGATTATATTGTTGCTAGAACCAATATACAAGGCGTAGCATTTCTTGAAAAAACCTTTCCGCATAAAAAGGTAAAATCTTTTAACCTAAGAAAATCACAAACCAATCCTAGAGATAATGCATTGCATTTAGATTGCTGTTTTCAGCCAGTAGGAACAAATAAAGCCATTTTACATAAAGAAGGGTTTTTAGAAGAAGAAGAATATGAATGGTTGTTGCATTATTTTGGAAAAGAAAACTGCTTTATTATTACCAAAGACGAAATGTATAGTATGAATAGTAATGTGTTTTCTATTGCTGAAGATGTAGTAATTTCTGAAAAAAACTTTACTAGATTAAACACATGGTTACGCAAAAATGGTATTACTGTAGAAGAAGTACCTTATGCAGAAATAGCTAAACAAGAAGGATTGCTACGTTGTAGTACCATGCCTTTAATAAGAGATTAGTGTTAAATAGAAAATGCGCCACATTTGCGACGCATTTTCTTCACTATTAACCATAGAGTCTCTCAATCTATAATTAACTTTTTTATTATTCTAACGTTGTTACTTGTTTGTATGTTAACAATATAAGTTCCGGAAGATAGGTTGTAGGTGTTTATGCTTTTATTGGTATTATCTAACTCTTTGTAAAGTACTTTTCTTCCTAATAAATCATACAAAGTAACAGCAAGTTCTTCGCCATCATTAGAAGTTATAGTAACATAATTAGTTGCAGGGTTAGGATACATTTTTATACTACTTTCAGAAAAAGTATCTATACCTAAGGTGCCATTTTGAACACCACAGTAAGTAATACTCCAAGAATTAAGGTAACCATCGTCACCAATACCAGTATCAGTAATATTTAATGTCCAGTCACCAAGACTACTTTCTCCATTAAGAGCAGAAAGCGCTTGTATAGGTTGTAGGGTTCCTGATATAGCTGGACTTGTAGAAGAACAATTAATAGCACTAGATCCAGCATCATCAAAAGTTACCAGCATATCTGGATTAGAATCACACTGTGTAGCTATTAATGATATGGTGGTTCCTTGAGGGCTAATGAGCTCTAATACTACATCACCAATATAAGGATGCGTTATATCTACACTAATATTAATATCTGATAAAGGAATATCATTTTCAATAGTAATAGTACTACTTGTTGTTAATGTAGATAGAATTAAAGAAGGAGTAGTACTATTTGCTGTTAAACATTCTGTTTCTCCAGTTGTAAAACTATAGGCAGTAGAAAAAACACTTTCTCCACATTCATTTTTTTGTTTAACACGCCAATAATATGTTGTGTTTTCATTTAAACTAGTTGTTTGTGTATATGTATTACTAGCTACTGTACTTGTTTCTATAATGGTATTAAAATTAGAATCGCTTGCTATTTCAATATCATAAACTACTGTTGCTTCAGTATTATCTGTACTCCAAGTATAGTTAGGGTACGTTGCTTGGTTAGTGCTATAATTTACAGGAGTTACCAATGATGGAACAGAAAAAGTGCTAGCTTGTAATGTTAAATTAACATCAGCAGTTCTGTTAGTACTTATAGAAGTACCTTCTGCAGTTATGGTGTAATCTTGTGCTGTTGCTCCATTAAAACCATCAATAGTCATAACAATTGTTTCTTCTGCAGTGCTAGCAGAAACAGGTGTAAAGGTAGTTGTCGCTCCAGCAGGTAAACCAGTAGCAGAAAATGTTACCGTTTCTAAAAAACCAGAAGAAGGTATATAGTCAAAGCTAAAAGAAGTACTATTAGTATTGTTGCATTCTGATTTTGTAACATCTATTGCTGTTAAGAAAAATGTAGGAGTACTAACTTCTTCAATAGTTATTATAGCATCATTAACATCTAAAAAAATGTTGTCTGCAGCACTTACCATTAAGCGTCCTGTTGTTGTAAGCGTAGCAGGAACAGTTATATTTGCTGTACCATTATTTGGTACGTTATTGGCTAATATTACTGTGTCTGTAAAATCACCTGTAGCAGAAAATGAAATGTTTATTAATTGACAATTAACAGTAAGTATGTTTGTTGTATTTGCCACATCCCAAGTAATGGTTTCTGTAGCACCTTGAGTCCAAGTAGTATTTTCATTTTGACTAGATACTTCAAAAGGACCTGCAGACATATCGGTATTAATAGTCATTAAATCATCAGCTGTTTGTCCTCCATAAATAACATTATCTCTAACGGTTAAGGCAAACTCAAAAGCACGTTGTGCGTAAGGAATTACTTCCCAGGTAGGCGTAAGGTCATTATTTAAAATATCACTCATTTGTGGTAAGTATCTTTTAGGTGAAGTGCTACCTCTTCTAGATCTAAACATTGGTCCTGCAGTTGCAGTAGGTATAGGTAAAAGCGGAGACTGCATATCTTCATTATCATTTTGTTCCCAAGTATAAGTAATAACATCTCCATTAGTAGCAGTATCAGGATCTGAACCCGAAGCTGTAAGTACAAATGCGGTACCAATAGGAATAATATAATCATCACCAGCATCTGCCGTAGGAGGTAGGTTTGTTACAACAATTTCATCAAAACAAGTAGAACTTACACCACTTTGAATGTTTGCACTAATATCTCTAATGTTTACATAATTAAAATAATCATCAGAGTTGTCTTGTACATTTTGTCCTGTGCATATTCCTGCATAGCCCATAATAGAAGAACCACTTCCTGGCTCTACTTCTGTATTGTTACCACTTTTTAAACAAGTGGTTGTTCCGTTATGTGTATGGTAACCTCCCATTTGGTGACCAATTTCATGTGCTACATAATCTACATCAAATGAATCTCCAGTAGGATTAGAACGACCTGTCATTCCACTTCCTTTAGTACCAGAGGTGCATACGCAACCAATGCAACCTGCATTTCCGCCACCATCGGTATTAAAATTGTGACCTATATCATAATTAGCATCACCAATATTATTATCTATAACTTCTTGTGTTTTGTCGTTATACTCTCCATCAAAAGGATCTGTGGCTGCATCATAGTACATGATATCAAAATTGTTTGGTACAAACTGAAATGTTACACCCATTTCTTTTTCATAAATACCATTTACACGAGTCATGGTTATTACCATTTGTGCCATGATATTCGATTTTTTTTCAAAATCTGTAGTAGCACTTCCAATAAACAAAGCACCATATTCTCCAGTACATGACATTGCTAATTCATAACGTCTTATTTTACTGTCGTCTGTAGCACGAAGTATTTCACTAGAAGGTGTATTGCTTGCTTTTTCATACATTGTATTATCTGTTTCGCAAGAAAAAATATCATCAGAGCTATTGACTAAATCACTACGTTTATAGGCGATATAAACCGATTTGTCTTTAGTATAAGGATCAATAAAGAATGTTGATTTTCCAGGCTCAAAAACTTGTCCGTGAAATCCAGCCTGTGAAACACTAAAACGAATAAAAGTGCCAGGGTTTTCTATAGAACGCCCAACAAAACTTTTTATGTTTGGCAGTTGAGCAGCTAATGTTGGGTGTAAAATTTCGGTATCTAAAACACGGTAACTTTCTAATCCTCCTGCTGCATTAGGCACTTGAATGATGTTTGGAGAGGCACCAAAGAATTCTCCAAGAATGGGAGTGTTTTGCAATTTATTTTTAATAGATTCAAGGTTCACAGAATATAAACTATACGCTGTAGGCATTTTATCTTTATTGAAGCTAATATTTTTTAAATCTTTTTTGGGTGTTATTTTAGACCAGTCATTCGTCTTATTTTGTGCCCACGAAATACTCATAAAAGCGCAAAGTATTACTGTAAAAATTATAGGGATTTTTTTCATAATAATTTATTTAAATTAATAGGTTTAAAAGCCTGATGGTAACCATCAGGCTTTTTATTATTTATGCTATTTAATAATGAATTTAAAAACATTGGTCTTATTAAGGATTAAGAAATACATTCCAGAAGACAATTTGTTTGTAGTAACTGTAGCTTGATTAGCATGAACAGTTTGTGAGTTAATTAAAGCTCCGTTAAGATTGTAAACAGAAATTGTTTCAATTGTATTTGTAGTGTTTTTAATATGTATTACTTCACTACTATTTAAAATGGTTGGGTAAATTTTAAATGCTGAAGTTTCAAATTCTGAATTAGATAAGGTGTTAGATTCATATAAAGCAAATGTGCTAAATCCTGTAAAGGTACCTTTATATGTTCTGTATGCTTGTTCTGCATTAGTTTCTAAAAGGCCACCAGCAATGGTATAATTGTTGGAAATATCTGAAGCATCATCAATATTTGTGCTACTTACCTTTATTATCTGCAATGTACTTGGGTCACTAAAGCTATTTAATTCTGCATCTGTGAAATATAAGGTAACATCATAAGTGGCTGTACTTGCATTTGGTCCGTTAGCCTCAATATTAAATACTTTACCAGAATGGGAACCCGTTATGTTTGAAAAATCTGCTGAAGAACCAATTTCTTGAACAGATAAAGTGACACAGCCTAAATCTTCAGTAGCGTTTTCAATAATACCAATAACTTCAGCATCTTGGTCACTAATAAAATATACTTGGTTTCCTGCTTTTACAGTTTCACTATCAGCATCTGCTATATTGCCTTCTACTGGAGTTGCATTACCAGTTACTAATACATTATCAATAGAAAAGCTAAATGGACCTTGAACTAATGCATCATTATACCATCTCCATATTAATGTAAATGCTTTGTCATTTAACGCTGGCATTACTAGATTAAATGTGCCTGTTGCGTTAGGACCTATTCCTGCAGGAGATCCTGTTGTAGCAAATTTCTCTACAGATTCATAAGTTGCTCCATCAAAAGAATACATGAATTCTCCCCAATCAAAATAGGCAGTTTGATCATATTCACCACCAGCTTCCCAATCAAAAGAAACAGTTACATTATTAATACCACGAGCATCAACAACTTTACTAATTAAATGAATATTACTGTCTGCTGTACCATCATACGTAGGTTCTGTAGTGTTTGCAAGGCTAGGTACTACATATGCTCTTCCTGCAGAATTTACTCCATTACCATTAAATAACCATGTATTTGCATCAAACTCTGAATTTACAAACCAATTTTCTGGAGTATCTGAAGTGTCAAAAGTTTCATTTAATAATTCTATTGTTCCAGAACCTACAGTTGGCTCATAATCATCATCTAAAATAGTGATGGTATGGTTTCTTAAGTCTTCTGTGTTAGGACCATTTAAAAAATTCATTTCTATGGTTTCTGTACCTTCAATAATTCCGTCATTATAAATAGTAACTGTTACATCTTGTGTGTTAATAGTTTCAGACACAGGAAAAGTTAAGCTAGAAGGAGAAATGTTAAAATCTTCACCTAAAGTAGCTGTAGAGTTTTCAAATGAAAAGTTGGCAGTTTGTGTTTCTGTTACTGAAGCAGCAGAAACAGATACAATAATGGTTTTAAATTCATTACAACCATTTGTTTCTGTTTTTTCGGTAGTTAAACTTACGCTAGAAGATTCGTAATATAAAACATTAGGATCTGGAGCCACATATTGATCTCCTACTTGTACACCATACCAAGCATTAGTAACCTGCTCTACTTCATGAATAGAATAATCTGTTTCGGCAACTAAAATTGTTGCATTTCTCATTTCTTCAAAAGTAGCATTAGGCGTTAATAACACCTCTGCTTTAAAAGTTATTTGTTCTGCAATATCAAAACCAAGACCTTCTACAAAAAAAGGATATCCTGCACCTCTATCAGAAACACTAGGATCTGATGCTAATTTACCATCTCCTGGTGATAATGTTTGTCCTGAACCAGCAACTAATAAATAAAACCATTTGTTTAACACGCCACTATTACTGTGTACACCACATTGGTCATTTGCTAAAGTTGGTACACAATTTTCTGTATCTGTCCAGCTTTGACCTTCATAAGCAGAAGGGTCTCCTTCCGCATTAGGGTCATCCATCCATCGTAACGCAGCAGTTCCAGCTTGTCCTGGTTGTATACCTCCATCACTTTCATCAATTTGTTCCCCAACTCCCCAAGGGTCATATGGTAAAGAGTTATCAATTTGTGTTAATACATAGTTTTCAACAGCAGCAGCCCAAATATCAGAGAAACCTTCGTTCATTGCTCCTGATTGACTTGCATAAACAAGATCTGACGTTGCAGAACACACTCCATGTCCGATTTCATGACCACAAACATCTAATGAGGTTAATGGAGCAAAAGAACCATTAGGGTTTGTTCCTCCTTGGTAACTACCATCACCATAGGTCATTGCAGTACCGTTCCAAAAAGCATTGTCATATGCATCACCATAATGAACGTAGTTAAGAATTTTAGTTCCTTTATTGTCATGACTGCTTCTACCATGAACATCTGCCCAATATCTTACAACTATTTCTGCTCCCCAATGTGCATCTAAAGCAATGTCATCATTGTTTGTTTCATTATGAATAGGGTAGCTAAGACTAAAGTCATTTCTGTAATGTTCTGCAGAAGACCAGTTATTGTCTCCAACTTCAGTAATAATTTGTGATTCTTCAGGTCTTGAATAACCATCATATATAGAATACGAAGGAATTCCGTTTACGCTTAAAGGAAGCCCTCCAACACCATCATAAGATCTTGTTTCATTAAGTACTAAAGATTCGTCTATTTCTGTTGTTAAAGGGTCATCTGTAATGCCATAAGGAGCTAGATTTATTGTTCCGTCTAAAGAATATCTATCATTTAAAGGGTCAATATCGTCTTGGTCATCAAAAGTTGTTTCAAAATTTCTGGTACCAGCATATCTTGTATCCCCTGAGGCTTGAGCAAAAAATGGAGGAGCATAGGTGTAGTTGTTTTTAGCCTCTTCTCTTTTTTCGTTTATTTCATTTGCATGTTTAATAATAGCGTCTGCAAGTAATACTTTACCAGATTGCGCATCTACAAAAACATTAGCTCTGTACACAGGTTCAAAGGCATAAATATTAAATTTATAGGCTAGTTTTAAATCTGCTTCAGGAGTATTGTAGTCATCTACATACACTAATTCTCCTACAGGGTAATTTGCATTATATTCTGCTTCAAGATCATTTAATAAGTTTGTATTAATAGTAGTTTCTATTTGTTCTTCAATTATATCCCAAACGTATTTTTCTGCACCAACATGTTGCGTAGCATAATCTCTTGCTTGGTCTTTAGAAAGACTTACAGATTGATTCATACTATCGTCTAATAAATAATGCTCTAAAGTGATAAACTTTACACTACCTTCTTTAATAAAGGCTTTGTATTTAGCATGTGCCAAACTAATACCATTATAGGTAGCAGAAAAAGTAATAATTTCTGAACCATTTTTAGACGTAGATTTGTTTGAGATAGTAAATTGATAGGAGTCGGTATCAATTTGAAGTGTGTTTTTAAGAAATTCTGGAAGGTTTTCTACAGTTAAATTAAATCTGGATTTCATTTTTAACATAGATGGTGTTTGCCGATCCGGATTGATAAAGTACGATTCAATTTTAGAGTTTGATTTTAAATTGTTTTCAAGATTTTGTTGTTTTTTGTTTTGTGCATACATATATCCAGATAGGAGCATACAGTAAGCAAAAAGTAAAATTTGTTTCATCATAATAGTAATTAAGTGGTTGAAAATTAAAACACTAACTCTTAGTGTCATACTTTGGTTAAGACATGATTTGTTAATACAAAAACAGACAAATTATGCCCTTAACATTGTTAAGACAATTGAATCTAATTTTACCCTAACATAAATTAAGGTTTTCTTAACAAGAATAATTTTTGTTAAGTATTATTGAGAGAGAGTGGTATTAATTATATGCATAATTAGTACCATGTTAATAGTGATAGAAACCTGTATTTAAATACAGAAACTTCTTGTTAATACAAGTTAAATAGTAATGGTATTAATTATTAAAATTAATACTGAGAGAGAGAGAGAGAGTATGTGTGATTAATAGTGATACTTATAATAAAAGAGATTAGGTTTTATTTACAATAAAACAGAACTTCTTTTGGTTTTATAAGTTGTGCGCAAATATATAATCTAATTTGGTTTAATAAAAATTTAACATTCTTTTTGTTGATTTGATGTAAAAAGAGTTTAAAAATTAAGTCTTATGCTAGCATTAGGAGTGAAGCTTAAAGATTTGTTATCAACCTGAATTGTTTTTTGTTTATTGGTTTCGTCAACAGTATAATAACGATGTATTACATTGTCTTGGTTGGTGATATTTTTAATACCAACCCTAAGTGATGATTGTACCTTTTTAGAAATGTTAAGTTTGTAGTTTAAAGATGCATCAAAACGAATAAAAGGATCTAAGTTTTCATTGTTAGGCACATCATAATTCACTTGGTAAAAGCTACCAACTTGTATAGTTTCATTATCTTCTAATGGTTTAGTATAAGGTGTTCCTGTTCTATAAATACTACCTAAAGAAATTTGTAAGCTTTTTAAAATGTTATAATTAAAAGCTAAAGAAACAGAATGCCTAATATCTGCATTATTAGGAAACTGTTTGGGTGTAAAACTTTCAAAAAAGTAATTATTTATGCTATAGGTGTAACTTAGCCAAGTACTATATTTAGTAGTAGTTATATTCGTTAAAAACTCTACGCCTTTAGATGTGTAATTACCTGTAGCATTTAGGTATTGAAAGTTGTTATAGAAGCCTTGGTTAGATGCGGTTATACCATCTACTTTTTTGTAAAAACCAGTGAGGTCTACATGAAAATTGTTTTTGTTAAACTCTAATCCAAGCGAGCCTTGCTTACTTGTAGTTATTGGAATGTTTTCTTGGTTTGCTAAAATCCATCGTCTATTTTCAACACCTAAAAAATCATCTTGAAAATCTACTATTTGGGTTGTAGACTGATTTTTAAATTCGCCTTCTAGTTTTACAGCCAGATGTTTAAATATATTTTGTTTGAAGTTTAATCTAGGTTCAATAAGTAATTTGTTAAACTTTTGAAAGTAATTAACACGTACACCTAGCCTTAAGTAGGTGCTGTTTTTTTTGTATTCTCCTTCAGTAAAAAAGGCGTGATTTAACAGTACATCTTTTTTCTCTTTAAGATATGACGGATTGCTAACTTTGGTTTTGTTTAATATTCCGGTTTCATTAAATTGATAACCGTTTAATAGCGAAAAATATTTAGAAACTAAAACATGTGTATTAAGTTTTACCCCAGTTTCTAATACTTCATTACCTTGTTGTAAACGTTGGTCTGTTTGTACTCTGTAATCATCTGCATTTACTGTGTATTTTGAAGAATAGGCAATTAGTTTTGTTTTAAATTTTTTACTCCATTGTGCTTGCCAATTTCCTCCAAACCCTAAATTTTCTTGTGATAAATTACTGTTTTTAGATGTAGTTTCATCGTCTGTATTTGTAATTGTTTCAGCATAATCTAAGTTATTAAAAATGCCAATTATATTAGCTCGAAATTTATGTTTTTTGTTTAGATTAAATAAAAGTTTTGCAGAGTAATCATAAAAGTAAAAGTTTGATGCGGTGTTGCTCTCATTTATTTCTTGAGTATTTATATCGCTATCTTGAAAGCTTCGTTTAAAATAATTATCATAGGTTGGTGTGCTATAATAATCTGTAAAAGAACGACGTCCAGATACATGAAACTCTAATTTTTTAGAAATAGGTATTTGTAAAAAAGCATCAGCACTAATTAAATTTATACCTGCTCCTCCAGAAAATGTATTTGTAATATTATCTTTACTAAACATGTTTATGGTACTTGAAACACCATCACTAAACGCACTGCTTGTTCCGTTTTTGCTAACAATAACTTTGTTTGTTAGATATGGATTGTAAGCCGAAATGAGCCCGAAGAAATGTCCAGAATGATACATTTTAATGTTATCCCAAAGCATTAAGTTTTGATCATTGGTTCCTCCTCTAACGTTTATGTTAGCTATGCTTTCGTTAGCGCTTTCAACTCCAGGAAGTGCTTGAATAGACTCTAGTATATCTGGTTCTATCAGTCCAGGAAGTATACCAAATTTTTCGGTATTTAAAACAGTGCTACCATCTATTCGTTTTTGTAAACCTGTAGTTAGAAATTTAGTAATGGTAATAGGGTTTAGCTCTTGATTTGTTTCTTTTAAAACAATGGTTTTACAATTGTTTTCTTCATTAAAAAAGAAAGTTGCTTTTAGTTGTTTGGTTTCATAACCTAAATACGAAATGCTTAGAGTAGCATTGCTTGGTATATTTGTAAGTTTAAATTTACCAGAGTAGTTAGTAGCAGTTCCGGTTTGTGTATTAGTAATAATAATAGAGGTTCCTAATAAGGGCTCATTGTTTTCTTGTGCTAGTACCATTCCACAAATATCTATGGTTTTGTTAACTACAGATACGGTTATATACCTTTCATTTAATATCTTAAAATTTAATAGCGTTTTGTTATTTAAGTACGTGATGGTTTGGTTTAAGGTATATTCTTTTGGTGGGTTTTCAATAAATACATTCTTTACATCATCAACAGAATATGAAAATTTTACATCAAACCTTTCTTCTATAGAGTAAAGTATAGCTGTCAATGGTTTTTTTACTGTAGTAGTTTGGCTATAACTAATACATGTAAAAAAGAGTAGTATGTAAAAAATACATTTAGTTAGCTTCATAATTTTTGAAAGTAACCTTTTTACCAGTAATACTATAGCTTAGTTTTAATGGAATAGTTACCGCTTGTAATGCTATGTCTTTGTCACTATGTGTAAAACTTCCTGTAAATAATTGGTTTGTGTCTACGTTAGTGGCATCAATTTGTAGGTTGTATTGTCTTTCTAATTCTTTAATAACCTGGCTTAAAGGTATATTAGTAAAGCTAGATTCTTGTTGTAACCAAGACGGATTTGTAGCTTGAATATCTTTAAATTGTACATTGTTGTTTAACATTCTAAAAGACTTTCCTTTAGCTAATTTTACAGTTTCTTTATTATAGGTAACACTAACTAAGCCTTCATAGCAGGTAACTTCAAAAAAGTTTTCTCTTTCTTTTACATTAAATTGTGTTCCTAAAACTTGCACAATTCCTGCATCTGTATGTACGGTAAATTTTTTGCCTTTTGCAACCTTAAAAAAGGCCTCTCCATCTAGTTCTAAATCTCTTTCGTTTTTCCAGGTTTTTTTATTGAAACTCAGTTTTGATCCAGCGTTTAATATTACTTCAGAATTATCAGGAAGTTGTACGGTTTCAGTTTCTGCATATTGCGTTTCAAAAGATTGTAAATTGTTAAAAAACAAAAAATAAGATGAGGTTAATAAGATAGCAAAAACAGCAGCTATTCTTAAAAACTGTGTATAGTTTAAGGTTTTAACCTTAGTTTCTTTTTTAGATAATTTTCTAGTTTTAAAATCTTCTAAAGCTTTTTGTGCGTCAATTTTTGGTGCTTCAAGTTGTGAAGCATAATGCGCTATTTTACTAAGCGTTTCTGTTTTTTGGCTTGCTTTTAAATCTGCAATTTCTTTTTCAGAAAGCTCTTGGTTAAACCATTTTAATATGTCTTTTTCCTGTTTCATTTTTTAGCATTCTAATAGTAAGACAATTACATTTGTTTTTTCCCTACCATAATATATGATTAAATGTTATCTATTTCTGCTCTTAAAGCTTTTAAAGCTCCAGACATTCTTTTTTCTACTGCTTTTTGAGATAGGTTTAATAAGGTTGCAATTTCTCTGTATTTTTTACCTTCAATTCTATTTAACAAAAAAACCTCTCTTTGTCCATCTGTTAATGATGCTATAGCATTTTGCAATTTTATTTTAAATTCTTCTTCTTCTAATAAGTACTCAGGGTTTTGGTTGTTAGTATCTATATAAGGCGAAGCTTTTGCATATTCTAAAACTACTTTTTTATGCTTTATGGTATTTAAAAACAAATTGTTGACTGTAGTAAACAAATACGTTTTTGCTTTTGTATAGTCAATTTTTGAACAGTTTTGCCAAATTTTAGAAAAAGCATCTTGTACTAAATCTAGGGCGTGATCTTTATCTCCACATTTGTAAAAAGCAAAGTTACTTACTGCTTGTACCTGTTTTGTGTAAAAGGTATTAAAAGTAGATTCTTTGCAAAGGTTATCAGTGGTTGGGTCCATATTCTTAAAAAGAAATATTAAAATTCTAAGATAATATATTTTTAAACAAGTAGGGTACAATGTTTTTTAATTGTCTTAAAAGTATATTAACCAAAAAGCTAATTATCATGGAAGACAGAGTGTTAGAGTTTGTTGAATTTATTTTAATAGTATTTATCATGGCATTGATTGTAACTTCAATATTAATTTTGAGTACAATAAATTAAAATGAAGGTAGGGTAAATTGAAAATGAGTTGTCTTACTTATAGAAAGCGAAAAAATCGTTTTAAAAAAATAAAGTTAAATTTGTAAACAATAAAAAATTATGAAAAATTTAAAATTAATCACTTCTATCTTATTTATTACATTCTTTTCAATGGTATCTTGTCAAGACGAAATAGATAATGAAAGTGGCGAAAACCCAAACACTAATACTGCAGATTCACAAACAGCAGATAACCTAATAAGAACCTCTATGTTTGATGGCTCTTTTGATGATTTTTTAGATGGAGTTTCATGTTCTTCTATTTTATTACCTGTTACAGCAACAGTAAACGGAACTACGTTAACCATTATTAACCAAACAGATTATGAGCAAGTTCTTAATATTTTAGGAGAATTTAATACAGATGATGATACAGTAGTACTTCAGTTTCCGTTAACCGTTAGTTTAAGCAATTATACAGAAGTTGTGGTAACAAATCAAGCAGAGTATGATGCTTTAGTAGATGCTTGTGAAGCTGCAGAAGCAGCAGGTGAAGCAGCAATATCTTGTTTAGATATAGAGTTTCCTATTACTATATTAACGTATAGTCTTACATTAGAACAAACAGGTAGTATTGTATTAGAATCAGAACAACAACTATATGCTTATATGAATGATTTTAGTAATGATGAGTTATTTTCTATTAGTTACCCAATAAATATAGATTTTACCAGTGGTACATCTACAACAATAACTAGTGATGCTTCTTTACAAGCAAGTATTAACGAGTGTGTAAATGATGAAGAAGTTATGGAAGATGCAGAAGAAGATGCTGATGCTTTAGAAGAAATTTTAGTAGATGGTGTTTTTCAAGTAGAATCTTTTATTAATGCAGGAATTAATTCTGCCAATGATTATGCAGAGTTTACAATAGATTTTGCAAACGATCTATCTCTAGTTGCAGAAAACATTGTAAATACAACAGTAAGTGATGTTCAAGGTACTTATGAAGTAACCTCGCAAATGGAAGTTTACTTAAGCCTTAATTTTACAGGTAATGCTACTTTTAGTTTATTAAATAATGAATGGGAAGTAGTAAGTTATAGTAATTCTAGTATTGTATTACAAAGTACAACAAATGCAGCAATAACGTTAGTGCTTTCACAAGTATAATAGTATTTTAATACATTAAAAACAATAATAATAAAACAGCTGTTAGATTTTCTAGCAGCTGTTTATAATAAATACCTGAGATGAAAAAGATAGTATTTGTAATCAGTTTTTTGGTAGCAATTGTAGCTTGTACAACAGATGATGCTTCAATCAATTCATCTAATAATAATACCAATAATAACACAAGCGCAAACCAACAAACAACAGGAAGCTCTGCAAATGACTTATTATCTGATGCTACTTATACTAGCATGTTAATTGAGTTAGTTTATGTTGAAGGTTTTGAACCAACACAAACAGCAATCAATAACTTTGTAGCTTTTTTAGAAGCAAGAACCTTTAAACCAAATGGTATAACGGTTGAAACAAGAGCAATAGCTTCACCAGGAAATTCACCATACACAACTACAGAAATAAGAGCTATTGAAGATGCAAATAGAACAGCATATAATACAGAAAATCAAATAGCTGTTTGGGCATTTTTTGCAGATGGAGCCTCTGCAAACAATACAAGTAGTGGAGTAGTTTTAGGTACAGCATATAGAAATACCTCTTTTGTAATATACGAAGAAACTATTCATGGTTATAGTGATAGTGCTTTAGAACCTAATAGAAGTGTATTAGAAACTACAGTAATAACACATGAGTTTGGACATGTTTTAGGCTTAACTAACTTAGGAACCGATTTACAATCTGATCATGAAGATGCAACACACCCAAAACATTGTAATGAAGAAGATTGCTTAATGTATTGGTCTGCAGAAACAGGTGACGGAATTGCCAATTTAATTTCTGGAGGATCTGCTCCACAATTAGACGCTCAATGCATTGCAGACCTGCAAGCTAATGGAGGTAAATAATTAATAAAATTTTAAAGAAATGAAAAAAGTATATGTAATAACTATAGCATTGTTATGTCTTTTTTTGACTAGTAATGCACAAGAAGAAAACACAAATGCATCTAACTTTGGTTTAAAAGGAGGATATAATTTAGCCGCAGTAAGTTTTGATGGAGAAGAAGAAACAGCACAAAGACATAGTTTTCATGTTGGTATATATGGCGAGTCTTTTATTTCTAAAGCGGTAGCACTTCAATTAGAACTACAATACTCTCAACAAGGTTATCAAGTCAAGAGTAATGGAGGAACTTTTACTCAAAAATTAGATTATATTAATGTACCATTACTATTTAAAATATATCCAGAAGACAGCTTTTATTTAGAGGTTGGGCCACAAGCAGGTTTGGCTATCTCACATAAAGAAACTTTTGATAGTAGTTTTAACTTATTTGACACTTCACAAGAATTTGAACCTAATAAATTAGATTGGGGAATTAATTTTGGAGGCGGATTTAAAACAAATAATGGCGTAAGTCTTGGTGTAAGATATCATTTAGGTTTAGGGGATATATATGAAGATCAAGGAAGTCCAAGAAATAGAGTTTGGCAATTTTCAATTGGGTTTGATTTATAGATGAAAATTTCAATAATTTAGATTAGTTTTGCTTTGCTAAAAAAAGAGAACATGCAACAAACTACAAATACTATTCTAATGATTCGTCCTATAAACTTTAGGAGGAATGAGCAAACTGCAGTAAACAATTATTACCAAAAAGAAGCAGATAATGTATTGCCTGAAACAGAAAATGTTAAAGCTCAAAAAGAGTTTGATGCTTTTGTAGAAAAATTAAGAGGTATAGGTGTTCATGTTGTAGTGGTTAGTGATACTGAAGAATTTGATACGCCAGATTCTATTTTTCCTAACAATTGGATTTCATTTCATGAAAACGGAACCGTAGGTATTTACCCAATGTTTGCCGAAAATAGAAGAAATGAAAGACGCGAAGATGTTTTAGAAATTCTTGAAAAAGAAGGTTTTGTAATTGATAATATTGTAGACTATACTAGTGCCGAAGAAGAAGGTGTTTTTCTTGAAGGAACAGGAAGCTTAATTCTTGATAGACAAAATAGTATAGCATATTGTGCTTTATCTGCTCGAGCAGACGAAGGTTTGTTTATAGAGTTTTGTGAAGATTTTGAGTATACTCCAGTAGTTTTTACAGCTAATCAAACAGTAGAAGGAGAACGTCTAGCTATTTATCATACCAATGTTATGATGTGTCTTGCAGAAACTTTTGCTGTAATTTGTTTAGATAGTATAGATGATAAAAAAGAACGTAAAAACGTTGTAAAACATTTACAAGAAAGTGGTAAAGAAGTTATAAGAATAACCGAAGACCAGGTTACTAATTTTGCAGGTAATATGTTACAAGTAAAAGGTAAAGATGAAAAGCGTTTTTTAATTATGAGTGAAGCTGCTCATACAAGTTTAACTCCGTCGCAAATTAAACTTATTGAAAAGCATTGCCAAATTATTAGTAGTAGTTTAAATACTATAGAATCTTGTGGTGGTGGTAGTGCACGTTGTATGATGGCAGAGGTGTTTTTACCAAAAAACTAAAAACCTCCAGCAGGATTTGTTTTTGGTAGTTCTACATAAAAGGTACTACCAATATTTTCTGTGCTTTCTACCCAAATTCTACCTTGATTAAGCTCTACCAATTCTTTACAAATTGTTAAACCTAATCCTGTGCCTTTTTCATTTTTAGTACCAATTGTGGTAAAAGAGTTGTTTTTAAATAATTGATCTTGGTTTTCTTTAGATATACCAACACCAGTATCTCCAATACTAATTAAAGATTTACCATTACTAATATGGTTTTCAATAGTTATAATATCTCCATATGTGCAAAACTTAACAGCATTAGTAAGTAGATTTTGTATAATAATTTCAACCATACTTCTGTCTGCATAAACAAAATCGCGTAAAGAATTATCTTCTACCTTAATGCCTTTTTTTTCGGTCTTTTGTTCAATAAGTTTTATTTTATCTTCAAATACTTCTTGTACATCAAACAAACTAGGTTTAGACTCTAAAGATTGCATTTGTGATTTAGACCAATTCAATAAATTAAATAAAAGTAAAGATGCATTGTTAGCATTATCACTTAATTCTGGTATTAAATGGTTAAACTCTTCTTGGCTTAATGATCCATCTTTTAATAAATCAATAAATCCTTTAATAGAGGTAATTGAGTCTTTTAAATCATGAGATACTATAGAAAAGAGCTTGTCTTTTACGGTGTTTATATCTTCTAAGTTTCTAGACTGGTCTAAAATAGCTTCGTTTTGTAAATTAATTTGCTTGTTTTTAGCTTCTAGCTCTTTAGTGTATTTAATTCTGTTATTTCGTCTTAAATAAATTAATATTAAAAAAGTACTTACCATTGCTAAAGCAGCAAGCAAGGCATAAAAAACAAACTTTAGCCGTTCTATTTCTACTTGATTTGCTTTCTTTTCTTCTTCATGCTGACTAATTAATGCTTGATTTGCTTCTTGTAAATTAACATCTAAATCAACAGGAGTAATAGTATTATTTATAGGTGCTTGAGTTATTTTTTTTGAAGCAGCTTCTTGTTGTTTTTCAACTTCGCTTTTAAGTTCGTAGTGTCTTTTTTGCCAAATATAGGCAAGCTTATAATTGCTTTCTAAAGAATCTAATTGTGCTCTTAAGCCGTAATTTTTTATTAACTCAGTATTGTCTTTTAAATTTCTAGCAATAGTTGTTGCTTCATACAATAATCTTTCTGCTACAATTGGTTTCTTTTCTTTTAGGTATAGTTCTCCTGCAGTATTTAAACCTTGTAAAATACCTTTGTCATAATTAAGCTTTCTGCTTAGTCTTAAACCTTTAGTAACATATTCTTTGGCTTGGTTTAAATTGTTTAAAGCCAAGTAAGCACTTCCTGTTTTTGTTAAAACATCACCTTTTAATATAGAGTCTGTGCTATCTATACTAGTTAGTACATTATTAAAATAATAAATGGCTTTTTGGTAGTCTTTTTTGATATAAAATAAATCTCCTAAATTTTTATTGGTTTCAATAATAGCTGCTTCTCTATCTAGACTTTCAGAACAGTTAAGTGTTTTTTTATAAAAAGTAATTGCTTGGTCATAAGCTTCCATATTATGGTAAGCTTCTGCTAGATTTTTGTAAGCATCACAAAGGTCATTTTTTAAATTACGTTTTTCAAGGGCTTCTATTGCAGAAAGAGAAAATTGTAAGCCTTTATCATAATTACCTCTAGCAATTTCAATTAAACCAATACAATTGTTAATTTTTGCTACACCTAAAGTGTCTCCTAGCTCAATATAAAGTTCTTTAGATCTTGTGTAGTTATCAATAGCATTTATATAATCTTCTTTTTTTGCAAAAATAAGTGCTTTGTAATAAGTTATTTCAGCAATACCAGCATTGTAACTTAAGCTATTAGATAGTTTTTCACTCTCTCTAATAAATTGTAGCGCTTTATTAAATTCTTTGTTGTGGTATAATAATTTAATTATCTGTATAGAGGTATTAACCTTTGAAGTATCAGGTTTCTGAAATGCTAGTTGAATAGTAAGACTGTCAAGGTCTTCGGTTTGTGAAAAACCAAAAAAGACAGTAAGACCAAAAATAAGAGTAATCAGTTTCCTCATTTAATACATTTACATATGTAAGGTATCAACTAAGAGTCTTTTTTTGAGGGAATTAAAAACGCTTTGTTAAATTATAGTTATAAAATAAGAATCATTCTATTTTAAAAGTAGAATAAAACCGTTAATACACAAAACTGATTAAAACATATTTAATAAACTAATTAAAGCGATTTAATGCAAAAAAAATAGATAAAGTGAAAATATTTGTAATTAGAGTAATAATTAGATAGTTAGAACCTTAAAAATAAGTAAGAAATGTGTTTTCTTTTTATAAATAAAAGGAAAAGGTATCGCTCTTTTAGTTTCTATTTTTTAGCAAATATTTTCGGCAATAAAATACTATCTTTGTTGCTTTAAAATGAAAAGAAAAATGAGTCTTCAAAGTACTTTATCAAATACCATAAAACAAGCAGTTACCTCTATTTATAATGTAACCTTAGAAACTATAGAATTTCAAGCTACCAGAAAAGAATTTGCTGGTGATATAACCGTTGTTGTTTTTCCTATGTTACGAGTTATTAAAGGAAATCCAATGCAAATAGGAGAAGCTATTGGTAATTACTTGGTAGAACATGTAGAAGATGTAACAGCTTTTAATGTAGTAAAGGGCTTTTTAAATATAGAAATTAGTGATAGCTATTATGTAGATTTTTTTAATAGTATTAAAACCAATGCTACATACGGTTTTGTAGCACCAGCAGCTAATGAAAAAGCTGTAATGGTAGAGTATTCTTCACCTAATACCAATAAGCCTTTGCATTTAGGACATGTGCGTAATAATTTATTGGGTTATAGTGTTGCAGAAATTATTAAAGCTTCTGGTAAAAAAGTGTACAAAACACAAATTATTAATGATAGAGGAATACATATTTGTAAAAGTATGTTGGCCTGGAAACGATTTGGTAATAATGAAACACCAGAATCTACAGGCTTAAAAGGAGATAAGTTGGTTGGTAATTACTATGTGAAGTTTGACCAAGAATATAAAAAAGAAATACAAGATTTAATTGCTAAAGGGCAAACCGAAGAAGAAGCTAAAAAGAATGCACCAATCTTAGTGGAAGCACAAGAAATGTTGCGTAAATGGGAAGCAGGAGATGATCAGGTTGTTGCACTATGGACCAAAATGAACAATTGGGTTTATGATGGTTTTAATATTACCTATAAAAATTTAGGTGTAGATTTTGATACGCTTTATTATGAAAGCCAAACCTATTTATTAGGAAAAGAATTTGTTGCCGAAGGATTAAAAACAGGCGTTTTTTATACCAAAGAAGATGGTTCTGTTTGGTGTGATTTAACCGAAGATGGTTTAGATGAAAAAATTGTTTTACGTAGTGATGGTACTGCTGTTTACATGACACAAGATATTGGTACAGCAATACAACGTGTAAAAGATTTTCCAGATGTTGGTGGTATGGTGTATACTGTAGGTAATGAACAAGATTATCACTTTCAGGTATTGTTTTTAATTCTTAAAAAACTTGGGTTTGATTGGGCAAAAAATCTATTTCATTTAAGTTACGGAATGGTAGATTTACCTTCTGGTAAAATGAAAAGTAGAGAAGGTACTGTTGTAGATGCAGATGATTTAATTGTGGAAATGGCAACTACTGCAGGAGAAATTTCACAAGAACTAGGTAAACTAGAAAACTACTCAGATACCGAAAAACAAGAACTATACAAAACCATAGGTCTTGGTGCTTTAAAATATTTTATATTAAAAGTAGACCCTAAAAAACGTATTTTATTTGACCCTAAAAGTTCTATAGATTTTCAAGGTAATACAGGTCCTTTTATACAATATACCTATGCCAGAATACAATCTATTTTACGTAAAGCAGAAGTAGATACTACTGTTTCTTTAAGCGTAGAACAAGTTACTTTACATGAAAAAGAAAAAGAATTAGTAAAACAATTACAGTTTTTTCCAGAAGTTATACAAAGCGCTGCAGATAACCATAGTCCTGCTTTAATAGCCAACTATACCTATGATCTGGTAAAAGAGTTTAATTCTTTTTACCAGAATGTTTCTATTCTTGGCGCAGATACAGATAATGAAAAAGTGTTTAGAGTACAATTAGCGCAAGTAGTTGCTAATACTATTAAAAATGCTTTTGGCTTATTAGGAGTTCAGGTGCCAGAAAGAATGTAAAATTCTTGCTAATACAAGAAAGTGAATAATACATTTAAAACCATTGTAAAACCTTATTTTTATAGCGTTTTACAATGGTTTTTTTAATATGAGTTTTTTTGTTAGCCTTCGGCATTAAAGAAAACTTTGTAGTAATACATTTTCTTATCTTCATCAAAACCACGCTCTAAATATTCTTGAGCAGCATCAGGAGCATCAATATCTAGTTTAATCTGTATATTAGTATCTAGTTTAATATCTGTTTTAATTTTCTTTTTGTCTTTTTTTACTACAGCTTCAGCTAGATCAAATTGGTTACGTAGCAGTACGTTCTGTTCGCTTTCATATTCCTTTTTAAAATCTTCAAACAGTTGTATGTGCTTTTCTTCGGTAAAAACTTCTTCTTTAAAATTTTCAACGTTTATAATTTCATTTTCTTTAAAGTAGTCAATAGTTTTTGCTAGAAAAATGTTTCGTTCTTGTTCGCCATAGCTGGTTTTTAATATTTCGCTAGAAAACTCACTACACATATCTAGGTAGTTATGTGTATGGTTATTCATGTCATCTGCGTATTTAATATTCAAGAATTTATCTAACCAATATTGTGCATCATAACTATTGTTATCTACACTTAAAATGATATTGCCTTCCATGTCTGTTTGGTTTAAAATTAAACAGCCTTTATCTACTTTTTTAGAAGAAATACCTTGTTGTACCAAAACATCATAACTATTGTTTTCTAAATAGGTTTGAAAGAAACTGGTTTTATTTTCAATTTTAAAAATACCAATAGCATTAGTAACCATTTCTTTGTGTTCTATGCCTTCAAAAAGAGCAACTAAAACATCTCCTGTTTTTATTTGTGCAGAATCACTTTGCTCATATAAATGCTTTACTATGTTTTTTGAAGTTTCAACAAAGGCATCGTCATCGGTAAAAATAGTTTTGGCGTAAGCATTAATTTCATTAAGTTCTACATTAGAATGGTGATTAAAACGATAACTCTGCACCACAGAACCAAAAGGTCTTAATAAAAAAGGCAGCATAAGCTCATAACTTTCTTCATCAAAATGTACTTCTTTGTCTGAAAATGCATTTTTTGTATCGTTATGTTTATTACCAACTTTATGAATAATAAATTTTGAAATGGTTGCGTTTTTACGTGTAATCATCTTGAAATTGAAGTTTGTTTTTAGAAGTACAATACTAGTCATTTCAATAGAAAAAGACATAAAAAAACCGAAGCATTTTAACTTCGGTTTTTAATGAATGGATAATAAAGATTAATATGCAATTCCGTAATATTCGCATACAGCTTGATAGTCTTTAATATTTACACCAGCTTGAGCAAGCTCGTTGTAAATTTGTTGTTTACCGTTATTAGTTTTTCCTACTGTTGTACTTGTAGATTCTATAATAACAACTTTAAGAGTTTGTAAATCTCCGGCTGTAATGGTATATGCAGAACCTGATGCATCTTGGTAATCTAAGTCCATTCCACCATTGTAAAGAGCTACATGTACAGAAAAGTTAAAGGCAACAGTATCGTAAGGGCAAGGTATTGGCACCCATACAGAGTTATTTTCTGTTAAATAGCTTAATACTACATCGTTATCTATTACATCTTGTGTTAGTTCTGTTATTGCTATAGAGTCATAAGAACCTGCAAAAGTAGTAGCATCAAAAGTTAATGTTTGCACGTTGGCATTACCATCAGTTCCATTTGCGCCAGCAGGTCCTGCAGGACCAGTAGCTCCATCTTCACCATCTTCTGGTGAGCATGAAAAACTAAAAGTCACTAAAAGTGCTAATAGAAAATACTTTGTTTTAGAAATTGTTGTTTTTGAGAATTTCATAATTTTTAAATTTATTGATTATTATTTATTTACTGTTTAATAGATGCTTTTTTAAAAGGTTAACATTTTTTGAAAAAAAAATAAAAAACTTTTTCTGTTTTTTAATAAAGCAGTATTCTGTCTGGCTGTAGTAACTCAACAAAAACACTATAGCTTGTTATGTTTTTATAACCAAAGATTTACAGAATAGTAAAAAGCTTCAGAAAAACTTCTGAAGCTTTTACCATTGAAGACTAATTCAAATAAAATAAATAGATTAAAATAGCAGGAATTGTTTCTAATAGATTCTAAATATTAATTAAAATGTAGATTAAAGATTTAGTAAAACACCTGCGTTTATAACCACTTGACTAAAGTCACTAACTACATATTTTGGTTCTAAATACACTTTTAGTTTTTCTGTAAAAGCCCAAGTAGCTCCTGCGCCTATGTTTGCACCAAAAGCGTTATCTGTAATTTCTTCGGTTTCGTAATCATAGTAAATGTCATAATAAGAGTTTCCGGTTTTATAGCTAGAAAAATTAGCACCTACTACAGGATATACATTTAGTTTGCTTTCAATGATATTAAAATAATAATGTGCATTTATATCTCCTGCTAATAGATTGCGATTGTAACCAAATACCTCGCTTCCAAAAAAATATGAAGCGCTTGGTGAAATAGCAATATTATCGGTAATATTAAATACGCCTTTAAGGGTTATTCCTGGTCCAGATATTTTTTCATTATATCCTAAACCTCCACCAACAGCTGTTTGTGCTATAGTTGGTGTAGCAAACATAAAGAGCATTGCTACTATTAAAAGAGATCTGTTTTTAAGAATTGGCTTGCTGCTTGGTTTTAATAATTTCATAATTGTAGTTTTCATTTTTTAAGTTTTATAGTTGTTTTGATTTATGTTTTTTTGATACAAAAGGTTAACTGTTATGCTTGTTATTTTTATAACTATTGTATTTTGTTTAGGTTACATCATTTTTTTGTAATCGCTACTTTTAATAATTAGGTTGCTTTTTTCTAAAGCGATACATTTCATAACAATATTTTCTTCTTTTCTTTTTGATGTGTTTGTAATATGCATTTCCATGGTTAATCCGTTTACCATAGCCATCCAAGATTGGTTTAATCCTTGTTTTGATTTTGTTTTGTAAAAAGATTTTGAAAAGGAAACACCTGCATCTTGTGTTACCCAAATATTACCGTAGTAATCTTTACCTTCAACTTTATATTCATGACAGGTAAAATTTAAAATGGTTTTTGTTTTTTCTGTTGGTGTAATTTTTACTTGCTGATCTTCTATAGACTCATCTGTCATACTTTCTAGATCTAAAGCAATAGACATTTGTGATTTCTGATTATTCATATCCATAAACATAGTTGCTGTTTTGTTAGTCATGTTCATTACCGTAAGCATAGAGGTAGGGTTGTTTTCTAAATCGATACTGCTACCAATATAGTTTGCATCATTATTTAAAAAGTAATTAATGGTAGTTGCATGTTTTTTACCTTCAATTTGCATTACATATTTATGTGTAAAGCTGTAGGTTTCTTGTGTTGTATAATTGCTGTTATTAGAAACTTGACCTTTTTCTTTTGTGCTAGATTTTGTGTTGTTAAAAGTAGAATCGAAAGTTTTTTCGGTTTCTTTGGTCGTTTTTTTATCTACCTTTTTGTCTAAAGTACGCTCTACAGCACGTTCTGCTGTTTTACCTAATTTTTTTAAAAGTTGTGCCTGCATATTTGTAGTTATGCATATACATAAAGCGATTAGTGTTAATTTTAAAAGTTTCATGATTATATGTTTTTAGATTACATTATTTAATAGCTTAGTTTATAAAAGGTTAACATGTGGCATAAAAAAAACCGAAGACTAGCTTCGGTTTAAATTTTAGTGATTTGTTTTTATAAGTAAGTAGACGCGCCAACACCAGAAGCACTAGGTGATGAAGTACCAACACCATCATTATCATCTTCATATTGTGGTTGTTCATTTCTAGCGTCATTAGCAAGAATATATACTTGTGCTTCGTACATAGAAATATTACCGTCAGCATTTAAATCTGCATTAACTGTGTTTCCTGTAAGGGGATCTTTACCTGTTACTGCAGCAAAAAAATGATAAGTGAATTCGCCAAACTGTCCAGAAGTATGTGAGTAGGTAACTTGAAATTCTGTTCCAGAAGTCATGATTACTCTATTTGGTCCTTTAAAATCCCAAATAACACCACCACTATAACATGGTTTTACTACAGCAATCATAGAACCCATTGGTAATTCATTAATTTTACTGGCTAAAAAATCATCGGTTAATGCAGTAGAAGAGTTATAATAAAAAAACTGTTCGTCTACATTGTCATTAATTCCAGCTCTATTGTCATCACCATCACTATCTGTAACACCAGAGTTACCATATCTAGTGCTGTAGGTGTCATTTCCGCCACCATGATTATTCATCATTAAAAAGAATTTGGTACTGTTATTCATTCTGCTTCCTAAATAAGTAAAAGCATTATTTAAACCGGTTTGGTTTGCGGCATAATGCACAGGAATGTCACTGTCTTCACCAATACCATTTTTATATACCACGCGAATATTTTCTTCAGGATAGCCTTTATCTAATAAAATAGAGTACATAAGTTTTACATCGTTCCAATAGCGCAAGTAAGCATAACCATCGTTAATTCCGCCACTATAAATAAGAGCGGTTTTATTTTCTTGCGAAAATTCTACCTCACATAATTGCGGATATCGAGTACATATATTATATAATTCAGGTCGAACAATATATATGCTAGGATCTAAAATTTGTAGGCCAGAAACATTATTTATTAATAATGAGGCTAAAGAAATGTCACCAAGAATTTGCGAAGTTGATAAATAGCTTTCGTTATTGCTTACCTCCAGAGTCCCTGTGATTTTAACTTTTTTACCATAGTGTTCCCATAGGTTGACTTCATTTTCTAAGTCGCTATTTAAGTTAATATGAATATAATTTTGCTCGTCTAAAAGTCCGTCAACATAATAATCGTCTGCACTCACTAATATTTTAGCAGCCTGGTTTTCTACAACAAGAATACCTTCTGCTTCAAATTCTTCTCCAAGATGGTCTCGCCAAGTATCGTTTTTAATAGTAGAGAAGCCAACAACTTCTTGTTCTTGCTCTTGTTCTTCAGAAGCATTATCATCTGTAACACAAGAAAAGCTAAAGGCTAATAGTAACAGAAATAAAAATTTTAAATTTTTCATGATCTTTAAGTTTAAATATTAATACAGCTTTTTTATGCATTAGTTTGAAAAAGGTTAACATAACAGCATAAAAAAAACAAGCATGTTCACTTAGGTTATACACAAAATGTGTTTGGCTTTCTTCCTCTTCTCCTACAAGCTCAGAGCCTGTTTTTAGCTATTCCATTCTAGTTTACTAGAATTTAAATACGCATAGATTGTTTCCATTTTTTACCATGTTTAAATAAATATGCATGTCTTTAAAAGGTAAAAAGATAGCACCAACTTGTAGGTTGGTTGTGGTGCCTGGCTTGCTTTATGTAAGAAATACATAATAAATCTATGGTCACTACCATAACAGGTAATGTAAACTTGAATTTTAATACTAATGTTTACGCAAGTTGTAGCGTTTTAATAGCCTAAAGCTGCTTTGTAGTAGTTTGCTGTACATTGTTTTGTTGCCATAATATATAAGGTTTAATGATTAATAGTGTAGTTTAATACAAACAGTATTTTAAGGTTGATATTTTTTATTACAAAAACAGTGTAAATATATATGTAGTGTAAAATGAAGTAGTTATGATTAAAAAAGTTAAATTAGCAGTAGTGTGTTAACCTTTAATAATTAGTTACATTAAATGCATAGAGTTCAAGAGAACATTACTGTTCAAGATTTAAAACAAGGATCTGATCTATTATTTAAAAGTATATATGAAGAAAACAGAAGCAAGTTTTTAAATTTTGCTAAAAAGTATAACTTATCACAAGATGATAATATTGATGTCTATCAAGACGCATACATTATCTTTTATAATAATGTTATGCAAGGAAAGGTTACAGAGTTTACTAGTAGTATCTCTACCTATTTATTTAGCATTGGTAAGTATTTAATTTTTGATAAAATGAAAAAAAACAATAAGACTATAAATCCTGATTTTGATTTGTCTATTGTTAGAGAAAAGGAAGCGCTTGTAGATCCTGCTCTAGAACTAGAGCAACAAGAGTTGACTACAGAACAAATTTTATTAAAAAAGTATTTTGTTACTCTTGGAAAAAAATGTCAAGAATTATTAACCTTATTTTATTACAGAGGTTTTACTATTAAAGACATTATTGAAGCTGGAGATTACACAAGTGAAAACGTAGTAAAAAGTGCTAAATCCAGATGTATGAAAACCCTAAAAGAGAGAATAAACGCACAAAATTAATAGCAATGAAAAATCAAGACCTACTATATCATTATTTTTCTAACAGCTTAACAGCTGAACAGGAAGAGGTGTTTAAAAAATTATTAGAAAATGATGCAGAATTTAAAGCGCAGTTTTTGTTTGAACAAAATTTAAAGGAAGTAATAAAAAGTAATGAAATAGATATTTTAAAAGCAAAACTTAAAGGTTTTGAAAAAGATTTAGCAGCTACTAAAACAACAAGAATAGAAAATTTTAATACCAAAAAAACAAAGTCTAAAACCTTTGTATTTAACTATAAAACCTTTGCTGTAGCTGCATCTATTGCAATTTTAATGGGTTGGTTTGGTTATAATTCATTTTTTAAAACCAACTATTCTAGTATCTACAATGATAATTTTAGTGTATACCCAAATACAGTATATACCATTACAAGAGGAGATACCAAAAACACTTTAGAGCGTGAAGCCTTTGTAGCTTTTGAAAGTAAAGAGTATAAAACCACCATTGAGAAGTTAAACGCTATTCCTGCTGATGCAAACAAAGCGTATTTTAATTTTTATAAAGCACAAGCCTATTTAAATCTAGAAGATACAGAAAAAGCAGAACAATTATTTACACAAGTTGTTAAAGATAGCACAGGCTTTGTTGCAGAGTCTATTTGGTATTTAGCTTTAATAGCTATAAAAGAAGAAAACAAAAACCAAGCAATACAGCATCTTGAAAATTTAATAGAAAATTACAGTTATAATAAAGATGCAGCAACAGCACTTTTAGAAAAACTTAATTAAACTTTCTACGTTTTTTATACGCTAATGCAATAATAATAAAAGTAGCAGCACCTAACAGATACCATATAAAATTACTGCCAGTAACTAAAGCGTTAGTATTACCAGAAATTACAAATCCAGACCAATAATAAGGATGCACTAAAGCATTCTCTTTGTTGGTATGTATAAATTCTACTTGAGCATTTTGTAAAGCAACGTTTTTAGTTTCTTTTTTAGACAGGTTTTTATAAAAAGCATCCATAATGTTTAAGGCAGAAGCATCGTTAATTTTCCATAATGTACTAGATATGCTTGAAGCACCACTAAAGTAAAACCCACGAGCAAGACTCATAAAACCTTCGCCACGTTTTAAATTTCCTATACCACTTTCGCAAGCACTTAAGGTTACTAAATTGGTGTTGAGGTTTAAATTATACAAGTCACTTACATATAAAAGGTTGTTATTTTCTTTATTTGGTTGAAACGCTAAATACGAGTATTCTGGAGTTTTATCATTTAAAATAGCATGTGTTGCAAAGTGAAGAATTCCGTACTTGCTACTTTCTGTATTAAAATTTTCAAGCGTAGCTTGGCTACTGGTTAATGTTTTTCCTTTAAAATAGTGTAGAATATCTGTAGCTTCTGCAATATTATTTGGTAATGCTAATAAGTTTGAAGATGCAGTATTAAAACTAGGAGCAAAGGCAAGTACTTTGTTGTTTGCTTCCTTTTTTTCTAATAATTGTTTTAGTAAGGTTGCCGAATTAGCATAGCAGGTAGCATAGTTTTCTATTATATAGTTAGTACTATCCCGATTTGTGTTTAAACTGGAAAACGGAATGTAATTTAATAAACCATCTGCTATAATAATAAGATTTTTTTGTTGCAGATTAGCCAAACTAGGAGCAACCAGTTTTTTGTATAAATGGTAGGTTTTGGTATGTAGTGTTTTTAAATCTGATTTTGGGTTGTTTAGCATTTGGTAGATGGCAATAATCTCATTTTCTAGAGTTGTGTCTGTTTTATATTGCTTAATGGTTTTAGTGTTTTTAGTAATAGCTATAGTGTAGATAGCATGGTTGCCATAAAAATAAGAAAGCAATACATCTTGGGCTTGTAGTAATTTTTGTGTTTCTGCAACTGAAATTACCTGTGTGTTGTATTTTAAATTATAATAACTTTTGTAATTGGTTTCAATGGTAGTAATAAGATTTCTGTAATTGTTTTTTAGTTGAAATAATTCATCTTCTAGTTTGTTGTTTCTTGAACGATTTAATTGTTTTTCAATATGATTGATTTTAGATTTTAATAATTGCTCTTTTTCGGTTATATCTATGGGTATATTAGCAAAGGTTGTTGCTTTTGTACTTAAAAGGGCTTCTAATAATAATGCAGATTTGCTTTTTTCGGAATAAAAGAAGGCTTTATCAATAAGCGAATCTTGTTTTGTTTTTTGATATAGATGATAAGTTGCTTCTAAACCAGACTCAAAAACAGGAAAAGCTTCTTCCATTAAAAAGAGTTTGTCTGTGTTGTTTTGAAAACTAGGCTTTAATGCATCTAAAGTTTGAAGTGCTTGATTTACTGTTTGTATACTTTCTGATGCTTTTTCTACAATATTTAAAGCTTTTGCTTTATTTTTTAAAATCCTTAAAACCGTAGTTTGGTTAATAGTTGAAGGGTTTTTGTTTGTTGAAAATTGCTGCAATGCAAGATTGTAATTTTCTAAAGCTTTCTCTGGTTTATTAAATTTAGCATGTAGCAAGCCTAAATTGTTATATGCTTCTGCAATAGTGTTATGAGGTTGGTTTTGCCATTTTTGCTTTACAAGTTGTAAAGCAGTTTGTAGTTCTTTTTCTGCTTCTAGATAGTTGTTTTCTGCTTGTAGAATTTTAGATTTTGCTTCGTGAAAAACATACTGTCTTGGGTGGTTTTGGGTTAAATGATCTTTTATAATTTTTAGATAGTAGGTAGAGCTGTCTATTTTATAAGTAACCAAATAATTTTCTAATAAATGATTTGCTTCTGTAATGATACTGCTAGAGTTTCCGTTATGGAGTAAGTTGAATTCTAATGATTTTTTAAAGTACGAATTAGATAGCCTGTATTGTTTTTGGTTTTTTAAAACCTCGGCAAGTAAACTGTAGATTCTATTTATTCTTTTAATATCGTCTGGTTTTTTTTGCTCAAGTATTTGAATACTTTCTTTATAGTAATCTTTAGCTAAATCATATTTGCCATCATTTACATACGTTTTTGCAACAAAACTATAAGCACTGGTTAGCAGGTCTATATGATAAGTGTTTAAATCTTCATCATGTAAAGCCTTAGTAGTATGAATGATGTTTTCAAAAGCTACTCTAGATGAATTATAATCATTTAAAGTAAAATAATATATTCCTTTATCTAAGTTTATGGAATTAGAATAAAATAAAGCATTTCCGGTTTCTTGTAGTTTGGTTTTATTTTTTAAAACTATAGAATCTAGTTTTTTAAAATTAGCTTTCATAATTTCTAAATCGTTAAAATGAGCAGCACTTTTATTGTATGCATTAAGACTGGTTACTAACGCTTCAAAATCATTTTGTTTAATGGCTTCAATATTTATTTTGTTAAAATAATGGTATGCTGAATCTTTATTCGAGTAGACATAATTGTATGCTTTGGCATAAAGAGAATACATTTTACTTTGATAAACAGAATCTGTAGCTTTTTGGGCAATCACATTATTTAATAAAAATAAGGTAAGTAATACTAGCAGTTTGATTTTCATAAAAAAAGTCTTCAAAATGAATTAAAGACTAATTTACAAATATTTAAGCTACTATTAGAAGTTACTATGGATTTTGAAAATAAGAAAGAATCGAGTAACTACCAGTATCTGTCTGTACTGTAATAATTGCTTCTCCTGTAAATTCATATTGTGAAAACTCTAAGCTTTGGTAGCTTCCTAAATCATTGGTGTTTGGTATTGTACCTGTTGTAGAATTAGGATTGGTATTTACTAAAATACTTTGGTCTGTAACAGATGTAATAGTGATGCTGCCTTGGTCATTTCCAGATTGAAAAACAATATAATCAATACTATTGAATACATCTAAACATAAACAAGGTAATGGAGGAGGTAGTGGAGGAAATGTAGGGTTAATGATGAAAAAAGCATTAGAAGGACTAACAATAGAACTAGCTTCTTCTTCATTATTTGCTATCTCAGCATTTGCTTCTGCTATGCTTGCTTGGGCATCATTATAAGCAGGATCGCTATCTGGTACTTGTTGCCAAATAGCTATTTGTGCTTCTAATTCTGTGTTTTTTGTTTCTAAATAATATGCACGCAGGTCACCTTCGTAAATATAATTGGTTGCTGTAAATGCTACTTGTTCATCGTTTTCATTATTGTTTTCATCTTCCTCACAACTTATATTTGTGAATAAGATCAAGGATAAAAAGACTAATACTACATAACGTGTTTTCATAATTTAATGTTTTGGTTTTGAGTTACACTGTAGTTAGTTAATAATAAGGAGAAACTAAAGTTAACAATTTTTCAAAAAAAACATTAAAAAAAGTAAGGTTATTTTGTTTAAGCTGCTGGTTGTTAGTTTATTTGGTAGATGATGATTGTGTTGTTTTCACCTTTGGTAACAAACTCAAGATTACTGTCTTTATCTAGATTATCTAGTGCTATGGCAGAATTACCATATACAGGAAAATTGTTTTGTAATATTGCATTACTATCATATAAATACACCTTTTGCGTTTGTAGGTCTGTAACAGAAACGTAAATTTTATTGTTTATATAAAAGAGTTTAGGTGTATCATAATTTCCGAAATCTAAATCTAAAGTTTTATTTTTTATAGTTAGTTTGTTTTCTGTCTGTGCTACTAATGTTTTGGTTGTAGTTACTAAATGGTGTTTTTTACCAAGGTTAAGGTTTTGCGTAGCGCTGTTTCCTTTAGTATCAAAATGTACTAATTTACCATCTTTTGTTGTAGTTGTAAATTTGTTGTTATATAAGTATAAAGCTTGATTAGAAAAAAGATACTTGTTTTTTGGAGTCACTCTTGTTTTACCAACGCGATCTAGAATATAGAGCTTGTTGTCTGTTTTAAAAGTTAGATAGTCTTTACGGCCAATTCTAAAATGTTGCGGTTGGTGATTTATGGTGCTTTCTGCAGATGAAAAATTAAAACCTTTTACTGTTTTTCCTTTAGCATCATACATTAAAACGTTTTTGTCTTGGGTTACTAATAGTCGGTATTTTTTATTCTTATCATAATCAAAAACAGAAAGCGGTTGTGTAATTTTATCTTTAAACTTTAAAGGAAAAGGAGCAACGTCTTTTCCGTTTCTGTCTAAAACATAAAGTCTGTTAGGAGTTACAAATGCTAATTGCAGTCTTCCGTTTTTATACATGTCTATTTGTTGTACTTCACCTAAAATAGCACCTTGTAATTGTTTTTTCCAAAGCACTTTTCCTCTATTAGAAATAAGATATAAATGGTTGTTTATGTCTTGTACAACAATTTCTTTTTGCTTGGTAATGTGGTTAGTGACTAATTGCGGATTGTTTATTAAATCTGCTTCTAGCTTAATGTTGTATTGTTCGGTTACCGAGTTTTCTCGCGCCTTTGTTTCGCTTTTTTTAATAATAGCGTTTACATGGGCAAAGTTGGTGTCATAAACAAACTGTAAAGCCGAAGTTTTATAATCTTCTAATTTAAGATTTAAATCTTCCTTTAAATTATTGTTTATTATGTTTTTTAAACTTGAAGGATTTGCAACAACAAGTAAAGAGGAGGCGTCTGTAAGGTGTTCTTTTGTGCTTTTGTAATAGTCTTTTTCGCTAAATGTTGTTTTGTTTTGGTAATTAGCAATAATGTTTTCTAAGACTTCTTTTGTATTAGTAAAAACAAAAAAGTCATTTATGTTGGCATAATAGTTAGCATTTTTAAAAGTGATTAATGGTGAAAAAACGTCATTAAATAGCGAAACTTCACTAAAATTGTAAATAGCTATTTGTCTGTATGTTTCTGCTAAATTCTGCTCGTTTAGTAAAGCATCTTGAGTAGCAATAATGTCTAGTGAGTTTAATATGATAGCTCGGTTCTTGCCTTCGTAAATTACACCAACTTCAATAACATTATCAAATAACGTAGTGTTTGGTAATATAGAATCAATGCTGTTATATTGTTTTAAGTTTTCATTAAAAACAGAAAAAACATTAAAGGTAAAGCTCATAAAACCATCAGCGTTACTAGGTGCAATGCTAGCGGTCTTGTTTTCTTTAGCAATGGTGTTTTTAAAAATGTTTATCAAGCTTTTTGTAGAGTCTGTTGCTTTTGTTATTCCGTTTAAAATAATAGCATCTTGATTAATATCTGCATCTACAAGAGTATATTGGGTAAAGTTTCCAAAAGAAATAGAATCATTTATTAAAACCGATTTTATAGGCTCTTTGTATTTGTTGTTTACAAGAATAGAAAAGGTTTTTTTTGTGTCACTTGTTTTTAAAATGGTTTTTAAATCTTCGTCTTTATTGGTAGTTACTAATAAAGTTTCAAGAAGGTCCTTGCTAGAAGAAGCTATAAAAAGGCTGTCTTTAAAAGTGTTATAGGTAATGTTTTCTTCAATTTGAGTTTTGTTAACAGAAAGGTTTTGATAAACATAGGTTTCTATTTTAATATTTTGAAGAGAATCTACAGCAAATAAATCTGGAGTTTGTTTGGTAATAACCGTATACTGCAAACTATCTTTTTTGTCATAATTAAAACAAACAAAAAGAGGATTTGTAGTGTTTAAGTATGTCAGGTTTTTTAGCTTTTTACTAAGACTGGTATAAGACGCACTATTAGATAAGCCTTCTAAAAAATCATTGTTTTCTAAATTGCTTTTCAAACTTTCTAAATTGTTAACTTGTAGTATTACCGAAGCATTTTCTGGAATATAATCTGTAGTATTTATGTGTTTATTAGTTGTGTTACAACTAATAAATAAGGTAGTAAGAAGGAATATGCTCCAAATTTTTTTCATGTAAATAGGAATTTGTACAAATATAATAAGTTATAAGTCTAAACGTATCTGTTCTGGTAATAGTCTAAAAGATTTTCTGTGGTATTTTGTAATACCGTATTTTTTTATGGCTTCTCTGTGTTCTTTTGTTGGGTACCCTTTGTTTTTTTTCCAGTTATACATCGGAAACTCTTCATGAATAGTATGCATATAAGCATCTCTATATGTTTTTGCTAAAACCGAAGCAGCAGCTATACTTAAAAATTTTCCGTCACCTTTTATAATGGTTTCATGCGGAATATTTTTATAGGGTTTAAACTTGTTGCCATCTACAATAATAAAGTTAGGAGTTTGTTTTAAACTTTCAATAGACTTATGCATGGCTAAAATTGATGCATTAAGAATATTTATTTCATCTATTTCCTCCTGAAAAATATGCGCAAAACCAAAACAATGCGCTTCCGTTTCAATAATAGGCTTTAATAAATCTCTCTTTTTTTCGCTTAATTGTTTAGAGTCATTAAGTATTTTATTTTTAAAATTATCAGGTAAAATTACAGCAGCAGCAGTAACAGGACCTGCCAAACAGCCTCTGCCAGCTTCATCTGTTCCACATTCAAATTTTAATTTCGAGTAATTTAATTTTAGCATTTAAGTAATTGTTAAGAATAACAAGTTGTTATAAATTGTAATATTGTAATTAATACCTATTAGATATTTTCTATTTTTGCGACTTTAAACACCAACGCTTTTGTAAAGGTGTTCAAAAATTTAACAATAGACTCTAGGTTGTTGCAAGGTCTAAAAAATAATTATGAAGCAAAAAATTCTGATATTCTTTTTACTAAGTGTTTTTCATTTTGGGTATTCACAAGTTTCACCGAAACCAAAATTAGAAAAACAAACAGTAAACGATACCAACCAGTTTAATAGTATTAATGATTCTTTGTCTACTAGAGCAAATAGAAGTTCTAGTAATATTAAAAAAGAAGAAGAAGAGGCTAAAATTCAAGACTACTTAATAATATCTCATAAAAGAGATACAGTATATGTAGATACTACACTAACAATTAAAAAAGAATATAAGTTTAATTATCTGCGTAAAGATAATTTTGAACTGTTGCCTTTTTCTAATGTTGGGCAAACCTATAATAGACTAGCATATAGTTTTAATAGTGATAAGCTAATGCCTTCATTTGGTGCTAGAGCTAGACACTTTAATTATATGGAAATTGAAGATATAAACTACTATCGTGTACCAACACCTTTTACAGAGCTTTATTACAAAACAGCTTTTTCACAAGGACAGCAAGTAGATGCTTTTTTTACTGTAAATACATCACCACAATTAAATATGTCTATTGCTTATAAAGGCTTGCGTTCTTTAGGTAAATATCAACATATTTTAACAAGTACAGGTAATTTTAGGTTCACTACCAGTTACAATACAAAAAACAAACGCTATATAGCTAATGCGCATTTTGTAGCACAAGACCTTTTAAATGAAGAAAACGGAGGTATCACAGACGATAATATTATATATTTTGAAACTGGTGATTCAGAATTTAAGGATAGAGGCGTTTTTGAAGTTAATTTTGAAGATGCAGAAAGTATGTTAAAAGGAAAGCGTTTTCATTTAGATCATCAATATAATATCATACAGCCTAAAGATTCTGTAACTTCAAATGCCCTAAGCATAGGCCATATAATATCTTTTGAAGACAAATTCTTTCAGTTCGATCAAGACGATGAAACCGATTATTTTGGAGAATCTTTTAGGTCAAGCGATTTAAGCAAACGCGTTACGCTTGAAAACTTTTATAACCAACTAAATTTAAAATACACAAATAAAACCATCGGAGCTTTACAATTCAACGTAAGTCATAATGATTATAACTATGGTTATGATAATGTTTTGGTTTTAAACCAAAACTCAATAACCAATAGATTAAAAGGTCAAATTCTAGCTTTAGGAGGTGCGTATAGCAAATCCTTTAATAAATTAAAGTTGCAAGCAGAGGTAGGGGCAAACATCTCCGGAGATTTTAATGGTGATTTTTTAACTGCACAAGCGGCATATTCTATAAATAACGAAGCAGTAATTAGTGCTAAAATCAATACAAACTCTAAAGCACCTAATTATAACTTTCAATTATATCAAAACGATTATATAAATTACAACTGGGCAAACAACTTTAATAATACAAATACACAAGAAGTAGAAATCGCGTTACAGTCAAATAAAATAGCTAATATATCTATGAGTTTTTCTAACATTGATGATTATACCTATTTTAAAAGTAATGCCACAGATAGCTTAATAAAGCCATATCAAAACAGCCAAACAATAAACTACTTTAAACTAAAAGTAGAAAAAGAGATAAAGTATAAAAAGTTAGGCTTACATAATACTATATTATATCAAAATGTAAAAGACAATAACAATACATTAAATGTACCGCAATTGGTTACCCGTAATACCTTATATTATACAAACCATTTCTTTAATAAAGAACTGTTTTTACAAACCGGTATAACCTTTAGTTATTTCTCCAAATATTACATGAATGGCTATGATCCAGTTTTAGCAGAACTATATGTACAGGACCAAAAAGAATATGGCGCATTCCCAAGGTTTGATTTCTTTATAAATGCCAAAATTCGTCAAGCAAGAATCTATTTAAAAGCAGAACACTTTAATTCTGCATGGACAGGTTATGATTATTATTCAGCACCAAATTACCCATATAGAGACTTCACAGTTCGCTTCGGAGTCGTTTGGAACTTCTTTTTATAATACTAATGGCGTTACCTTACTTTACTATAGGGTAAAGTAAGGTCAGGCTATCCGCTATATCTTTTTGTATTCGTTTTATAGTTTAAACGTTTGTTTATAAAACAATTACCAATTAAATAACAGTGGTTTTTAGTTTTTTTTACAAAAAGGATGCCGCTGCTATCCTTAACGCAAAACCATCCATCTCAAAAAAACAAACAAAAAAAGCAACACATAAAGCCCTGGAAACAAACTCTTAAAAGCCACATGTTACAATAACATTTAAAAAACATTAAAAAAGTCATTGTCAGAATAAAAAAGGTATCTATATTTGCACCCCGCTAGGGAAACAATATTAGTTAATCAGCGGAAAAAGTTCTAAATAAAATGATGTTTTAAAAGGGTAAAAAAAAAGATTTATTTTTTTTTTATTTAAAAACATTG
>NZ_JAHKPZ010000033.1 GCF_018860825.1 Lacinutrix sp. C3R15
TGCTTGCACTTGAACTACAAATAAGAAAGCGAGAATAATATATAATTTTTTCATTTTAATTAATTAGTTAATTAGTTTTCTCTATTTAAATATACCCAAGATGTTTTGGTTTTGTTTCCTTGATATTCCATTACGTAGAAATAAGTTCCTACTGGTAATTCATCGCCACTATCAGACTGACCATACCAATCATTGGTATAATTAGTTTTAGAGTATACTTTAATACCGTATCTGTTAAAGATTTGTAAGTTATCTACATCATATCCAGATAGGTCAAAATTATCATTTTTACCATCATTATTAGGAGATATACCTTGAGGTATAAAACAGGTAATACTTTCTACTAACAGCTCGTTATACACAACACAACCTAATTCGTTAGTAACTTCAACAACATAATTGTATGCAGTTCCTGACATTGGAGGAGTAAAAATACTTGCATCTATAACAAATACATTATCACCAACAGTATTAGTTTGTAAAACAGAATCCATATCATCATATAATACATATGTTGCAGTACTAGCATCATAACTACCATTTGCTGGGTTAATAGTTAACTCATAAATAGCACCATTACATTCACCTACTACGCTAAACTCGAAATCATCTTGAGTAAGTAATTCTTGAGTACTCGTTGTATTACAAATTCCAGGGGTAGTATATTCTATAAAATAGCTTGTATTTTGTAAAGCGCCAGTAACTTCTCCTGTTACAGAATCAATTACAGCACCATCTGTTACTGCTGGGTTAAAGGCAAATGTTCCGCCGGTATCTCCAGTAATTACCACAGTACCTCCCATACATCCAGGTACTACTGTAAACGAAGCATCATCTGCATCTAAAACAGTAAGCACTTGTGTATTTGCTGTTGGACAGATATTATTAGTGCTATAAACAATTGTATAACTTACGCCTGGTGTCCCACCGGTAACGGTACCTGTAGTAGGATCTATAGTTGCACCATCTGTAGGTGCTGCATCGAAAGAAAATATACCTCCTGTAATTCCAGTAACCTCTGCTGTACCTCCATCACAAGTTGCTGTCATAGTAAAGCTAGCATCATCTGCATCTAAAACAGTGAGTTCTTGAGTGCTTGTAGCAGAACAAATACCTTCTGTAGTGTAAGTCACGAAATATGTTTCACCTGCAGTACCACCAGTAACTGTTCCTGTTGTAGCATCTATAGTTGCACCATCTGTAGGTGCTGTTTCAAAAGTAAACACACCACCTATAGTACCTGTAATTTCTGCAGTTCCTCCATCACAAGTTGCATCCAAAGTAAACGTAGCATCATCACTAGTTAAAAGTGTAATATTTTGATTTGTAATTGCGGCACATAAATAACTAGGTGTATATTGAACACCGTACGTCAATCCTGGTGTACCGTTTGTAATTTCACCAGTGGTTGCATCTATAATAGCACCATCTGTAGGAATAGGACTAAAAGAAAATTCACCACCAGTATCACCAGTTAAAATAGCTGTTGCCGAATCACAAGCTGGGGTATATGCTAAAGTATAATCTGAAGAACAAGCTTCTAATAACAAATCATCCATAGCAAAATCATTTCCTTGACCTCCTGCAACATTGTTTATAATTTGAAAATGAACAGTACTAGTTGTAGAGATAAAAAGATCGGATGTCCAAAACTCCCAACCAGGATAACTAGCATAAGGAATGTCTCCTGTCCACGTAAACAATACATTGGCGTTCTCATCGAGAATATTATAAGTCATGTTACATTGTGCCCCTCCATATCTAGTAGACATCCACATAGATAATTTAAGAGGTGTATTTTCACAAACAACAAACTCTCTATCATAAATAATATTTCCCGAGTCAACACCATTTATAATATTCAAATAAATTCCGTAATCACCATTATAAGCACCATGCGTGCTAGGGTAACCAGAAGAATAGGAATTATCTGTTTGAATTGCAGGATCAAAATTTTGATGTTCAAAATCATCGAATTCTATGGTCTGCCAAGTGTTAGAGCAACTTAATTGGGCGCTAGTGGTTTTTGAATAGAATAAAATGCAAATTAAAATTAAATTATAGAATATAAATCTCATAAAGCAGCAAAAAGAGGATTAGATTAGTTTTTTAGGTTTTTGTATAAAAAAAAGCAAATATATGTTTTTGCCTAAAAATAACAGCTCTTTTCGTTAAAAGCTTGCGTTTTATGCATAATATTTGTGACATTAGTAATATTTTAATCTGTCAATAATAAAACAATATTATTTCTTTACTATTTTGAAAATACAACTACATTCATTTTCTTTTAAAAGTAGTAAAATTCAAACATAAAGTCTAATTCAAAAGACTAGTGTAGGTTTATTAAGAAGGATTTTAAAACACAATGAAGTTTCTCCGATACAAGTTTATTTATAATGTTTCAAATTTTAAAACAACTATCCCGATATCATTCAAAAACAAACTAGGAGATTTTATTAACACAACAATTGTGTACTACTAGTCCTTGGCATAGAAAAAGCCTTACTTTAAAAAGTAAGGCTTTATTTTATACCCTTTTGCACTCTTGATAGTTAAGATACTAATCAACAAGTATTATTATAAAAAAACCACCTCTTTCTTATTAAGAAAAGGTGGTTTT
>NZ_JAHKPZ010000023.1 GCF_018860825.1 Lacinutrix sp. C3R15
TCCAGTAACTTTGGATGCTTCCGGAATGGCAACCATAACAGTAGCAGGAGTAACCACAGACCAAACCATTAATTTAACCAATGTTACTAACCCAACGACGAGTTGTTCGGGAACACTTACTAATACGGAAACCGTAGTTGTGCTTGTAAATCCTTCGATAACCTCATTATCAAGTAATTTAGAAGTTTGTGAAGGTGATACAGCTATATTTACTGTAATGGGTGGCGCCGGAAATGAAATTTTATACACAATTAATGGAGTAACACAACAACAAGTAGTTATTAGTAATTCTGGAGAAATAGATATTTATGTTAATGGTGTGGTAGGGAATCAGACAATAGTATTAGAGCAAGTATTAGACTCTACTACAGGTTGTTCTACTTTGTTAGGAGATACACAAACGGTAAATGTTATTCCGTTGGTTAATAGTACATTTGTAATGAATCCTAATTGTAATGGAGCAACAGCTGTAGTGCTAGGAACACCAGGAGGTGTTTTTTCATTTAATCCTTTACCAATAGATGGAGCAACTATAAATTCTACTACAGGAGAAGTTGTTAATGGTGTTCCAAATTCTTCTTATTTTATTGAGTATTCGGTTTCAGGAATATGTAATACAGCTTCACAAATTGAATCTTTTACTGTTTATCCTTCACCTAATATTTATTTAGAAGATGAGTTTGTATTGTGTTTAGATTCCGAAGGAAATATTATAAATCAACCAAGAATAGAAACAGGATTATCTCAAATAGATTATTCTTTTCAGTGGATAGAGGTTAATAATCCATTAGATGTCTTAGGGGGTGGTTCTTATTACGAACCAATGCAAGCAGGTGTCTATTCTGTTTTGGTAACTAATAATAGTACAGGTTGTTCTACCGTTTTAGAAGATATTAATACACAAGCTATTGTGATTAACAGTACAGCGCCAGAAGGTTTAAATGCTATTGTTACTTCGGAAACATTTGCAGATGAAAATACTGTAGAGGTAAGCGTTAATGAAGTTTTAGGCGTTGTTTATGAGTTTAGTCTAGATGGTAATCTTTTTGAATCAAACAATACTAATTCATATATATATAATAATGTTTCAGCAGGAGAACATTTAGTAATAGTTAGAGATAAGGATGGATGTGGAGAAGCTAGTATACCAATTTATATTATAGATTACCCTTTATTTTTTACACCAAATAATGATGGGTACAATGATACATGGCAAATTTTGGGGCTAAATAATCAACTAGAAGCTAAAATTTACATTTTTGATAGATATGGTAAATTGTTAAAACAAATAAGTCCTAATGGTTTAGGTTGGGATGGAACCTTAAATGGAAAAGCGTTACCATCTAGTGATTATTGGTTTCAATTAGAATATAAAGATCCTAATTCTGAAGCAGATATTAAAAAAAAATTTAAAGCGCATTTTACTTTAAAAAGGTAAATGTTAAGAGTTTGTTTAAGGTTATATGTTTCTATTTCAATAAGATTGCATTTTTAAGTTGTGAATGCAAAAAAAAGCAAAAATTACTCCATGTTTAGTATAGCGCTTTGTGCTTATTATTTCAGTTAAATTTAACTAAAGTTTCGCTAAATTTTTCTTAATTTTCGAAACTATTTAAAACTAAGTTAAATATTTGATAACATAAATTGAGATTTTGTTACCAAATCATTAATAAAAAAACTCTTTTCATGAAAAGATCAATAGCTATTTTAAGCTTATTTCTAGTTCAATTTACTTATGCTCAAGGGCCAGGTTGTGCTAATGTTGATGCAGGACCTACACAAATAAATTTAGATTGTACAGAAACATGTACAGATTTAACGGCAACTTTTTTAGAAACTGGTGACACAAATTCTTACGAAGTTTCTGCAATACCATTTAATCCACCAGAGAATTTTGTTGGATTGGCAAATTCTTTATTTGTTAATGGAGATGATATATGGAGTAGTGTAGTAGATTTACCTTTTAATTTTTGTTTTTTTGGAGGGGTTTATGACCAATTGATTGTTGGTGCTAATGGAGGTATTAGTTTTGATGTGAGTAATGCTGGTCAATACAATGGTTGGTCTTTTAATAACGAAATTCCTTATAATGGTACAAATGTCGCACTTTCAGATGTTAATATTTTTGGAGCTGTTCATGATATAGATCCTGCAGCTAGTAATGGTACACATGATATTGCATGGGAAATTAAAGGAACAGCACCATGTAGAACTTTTGTAATAAGTTATTTTAATGTTGCACATTTCTCATGTAATGATTTAAAGACATCGCAACAAATAGTATTGTATGAAGGTACTAATGCTATTGATGTTTATATATTAGATAAACCAACTTGTTTTTCATGGAATAGTGGAAATGCAGTTATTGGTATTCAAAATCCAGCAGGAACAGTAGCCTATACACCGCCAGGGAGAAATACAGGAAACTGGTCAGCATCTATAGAAGCATGGAGATTTACTCCAAATGGAGCACCTAATTATGAATTATCTTGGTATGATGGTAGCGGAAACTTTATAAGTCATGATACAACAATTAATGTTTGTCCTACAGCAGATGAAACGTATACAGCAGAAGTAGAATATACTAATTGTGATAATACTGTATTTACAGATACAGATACTGTTACAGTTACTTTAGCAACTGCAGGAGATGCGTCTTTTAACATGACAGCCACTTGTGATGGTGCTACGGCAACAATAACAGGAGATACAGGAGGAGTTTTTTCATTTAATCCTGTGCCAACAGATGGTGCAACAATTGATGCAACAACAGGAACGGTAACTAATGGAGTTACAGGTGAAACATATACTGTAGTGTATACAACTTCAGGTGCTTGTGCAGCAAGTAGTACGGAATCTTTTACCGTTTTATCTTCAGGAGATGCATCTTTTACCATGACGGCAAACTGTGAAGGAGGTACAGCAACAATAACAGGAGATACAGGAGGTAGTTTTTCTTTTAACCCAGTACCAACAGATGGTGCAACAATTGATGCAACAACAGGAACGGTAACTAATGGAGTTACTGGTACAACCTATACTATAGAATACGCAACAACAGGAGCTTGTGCTGCAAGTAGCACAGAAACAGTTACTGTTACAGCAGCAGAAGATGCGTCTTTTACCATGACGGCAAACTGTGAAGGAGGTACAGCAACAATAACAGGAGATACTGGAGGTAGTTTTTCTTTTAACCCAGTGCCAACAGATGGTGTTACAATTGATGCAACAACAGGAACGGTAACTAATGGAGTTACTGGTACAACTTATACTATTGAGTATACAACAGCAGGACCTTGTCCAGAAACAGAAACAGAAACAGTAACTGTTTTACCAGCAGATGATGCCTCTTTTACAATGAATGCAAATTGTGATGGAGGAACAGCTACAATAACAGGAGATACAGGAGGGTCATTTGCATTTAATCCAGTGCCAACAGATGGAGCAACTATAGATGCAGTAACAGGAGAGGTAACAGGAGGTGTGTCAGGAACAACTTATACTATAGAATATACTACATCAGGAGTTTGCCCAGAAAGTAGCACGCAAACTGTTACTGTTTTAGCAACAGGTGATGCTTCTTTTAATATGACAGCTACTTGTAATGGAGCAACAGCAACTATTATAGGAACAACAGGAGGAACATTTTCATTTAATCCTGCTCCTACAGATGGAGCAACAATAAATGCGACTACAGGAGAAGTAACAAACGGAACACCTGGTACAACATACACTATAGAGTATTCAACTACAGGATCTTGTGCTGCAAATAGTACAGAGTCAGTAACTGTTTTACCAGCAGAAGATGCTTCATTTACTATGACAGGAACATGTGGAGGAGCAACTGCTAGTATAACAGGAGATACAGGAGGGTCATTTGCTTTTAATCCAGTACCAACAGATGGAGCAACTATAGATGCAGCAACAGGAGAAGTAACAAGCGGAACCTCTTCAGCTACCTATACTATTGAATATACAACAGCAGGACCTTGTCCAGAAACAGAAACACAAACTGTAACAGTTTTAACTACAGATGATGCTTCATTTGTAACAAACCCTAATTGTGATGGAGGTACTGCTACTATTACTGGAGATGTAGGTGGAACTTTTGTGTTTAACCCTGTTCCTTCAGATGGTGCAATAATTGATGCAGCTACAGGAGAAGTGACTAATGGTATATCTGGAACTACTTATACTATTGAATATACAACAGCAGGGACTTGTCCTTCTACTAGTTCGCAAACAGTGACTGTTTTAACAACAGGAGATGCATCCTTTAATATGACAGCTACATGTGATGGAGGTACAGCAACCATAACAGGAACTACAGGAGGAAGCTTCGTGTTTAATCCAGTGCCTTCAGATGGAGCAACTATTGATGCAGCTACAGGAGAAGTTACTAATGGTATTCCTGGTACAACTTATACTATAGAATATGCAACAACAGGAGCTTGTGCAGCAAGTAGTACTGAAACGGTAACTGTTTTACCTACAGAAGATGCTTCGTTTTCTGTTTTTGAAAACTGTGAAGGAGGAACAATGACTATTCTTGGAGATACAGGAGGGTCATTTGCATTTAATCCAGTGCCAACAGATGGAGCAACAATAGATACAGCTACTGGTGAGGTAACTAACGGAGCTTCGGGAGTAACATATGTAGTGGAGTATACTACATCAGGACCATGCTCTGTAAGTTCAACACAAAATGTAACAGTATTAGTTACAGATGATGCTTCCTTTAATATGACAGCTACTTGTGATGGAGGTTCTGCAACCGTAACAGGAACAACAGGCGGAACGTTTGCTTTTAATCCTGTGCCAACAGATGGTACGGTAATAGATGCTAATACAGGACTGGTGACAGGAGCAACTTCTGCAGCTACTTATACTGTAGAGTACACAACAAGCGGAACCTGTCCAGCTACAGATTCTCAAGTGTTAACAGTATTAACTACTGATGATTCTTCCTTTACAATGACGCCAACATGTGATGGAGGTACTGCAACTATAACAGGAGATACAGGCGGAACATTTGCTTTTAATCCTGCAGTAACTGACGGAGCGACAATTGATACAAATACAGGAGAAGTAACTAATGCTGTGTCTGGAGTAACTTATAATATTGAATATACAACTTCTGGAACTTGTCCTTCAAGTAGTATAGAGTCGGTAACAGTTTATCCGCAGGAAGACGCCACATTTGCTATGACACCAACATGTGATGGAGGGACAACGGTAATATCAGGAGATACAGGAGGAACTTTTGCTTTTAATCCAGCACCTACAGATGTTGCTATTATTGATGCAGCAACAGGAGAGGTTACTAATGGTACATCTGGAGCAACATATACTGTAGAATATACTACTTCAGGACCTTGTTCTGTAAGTACAACGCAAAATGTTACTGTACTTACTACAGACAATCCTGCTTTTAGTATGACAGCAAATTGTGATGGAGGAACAGCAAATGTTTCTGGTACTACGGGAGGAACTTTTGCTTTTAACCCATCTGCTACAGATGGAGCAACAATAGATGCAACTACAGGAGAAGTAACAAATGCTACATCAGGAGCAAGTTATACTATAGAATACACAACAAATGGAACTTGTCCTGCAAGTGATACTCAGGTTTTAACGGTTTTAATTACTGACGATGCTACATTTGCTATGACACCAACATGTGATGGAGGAACAGCGGTGATATCAGGAGATACAGGAGGAACTTTTGCTTTTAATCCTGCGGTAACTGATGGAGCGACGATTGATACGAATACAGGAGAAGTAACTAATGGTGTACCTGGTGTAACTTATAATATTGAATATACTACTTCTGGAACTTGTCCTTCAAGTAGTATTGAGTCTGTAACAGTGTACCCACAAGAAGACGCCACATTTTCAATGAATCCAAATTGTGATGGAGGTACAGCTACTATAACAGGAGATTCGGGAGGTGTATTTACATTTAATCCAGCGCCAACAGATGGGGCTGCTATTAATGCAACCACAGGAGAGGTTATCAACGGAGTATCTGGAGCAACCTATACAGTGGAGTATACTACTTCAGGACCTTGTTCAGTAAGTTCTACGCAAAACGTAACTGTTTTTATTGCAGATGATGCTTCTTTTGCTATGAATCCAAATTGTGATGGAGCAACTGCTATTGTAACAGGAACTTCAGGAGGTGTATTTACTTTTGATGTTGATCCTGCAGATGGATCTATTATTGATAGTGTAACAGGAGAGGTGTTTAATGCAATTTCAGGTGCTACTTATTCTGTGTTATATACAACAGGAGGAACTTGTATGGATTCTCAAGTAGTATCATTTACTGTGCATCCAATACCAGATGTAGATCTTATAGATTCTTTTATATTATGTTTTGATAATGATGGAAACCTTGTGAATGGACCTGTTATAGATACAGGTTTATCAATACTAGATTATACTTTTGAATGGACAGAAACTAGTAACCCAACAGTTGTTTTAGGAACAGATTCATTTTATGAGCCAATATTAGCAGGAACTTATAGTGTATATGTAACTAATATAAGTACAGGTTGTTCAACCGTTTTAGGTTCTCCTAATACATTGTCTGTAGTAACAAATAGTATTCCACCAACAGGTTTAACGGCTACAGTTGTTTCAGAAACATTTGCAAATAACAATGTTATACAAGCTAGTGTAGATAGTGTGCCAGGAGCAGATTATGAATTTAGTATAGATGGAGGTCCTTTTGAAAGTAATGGAACAAATGTGTATACCTTTAGTAATGTTTCTGCAGGAGAGCATGTAGTAACGGTAAGAGATGCTGATGGCTGTGGAGATGATAGTACTACGGTATTGGTAGTAGATTACCCTAAATTCTTTACGCCAAATGATGATGGACATAATGATACTTGGCAAGTAGTAGGTATTAGTGATCAGTTAGATGCTACAATTTATATATTTGATAGATATGGAAAGTTATTAAAACAATTAAGTCCTAGTGGAGCAGGATGGGACGGAACCTTTAATGGGTATCCTTTACCTTCAAGTGATTATTGGTTTTCTTTAGAGTTTAGAGATCCTAATAATTTAGATGACACAAGTAGGAAAGAGTTTAGAGCTCACTTTACCTTAAAAAGATAAAAACTTAAACTTAGAATTATACATAAAAAAAACTGAACAATAATTGTTCAGTTTTTTTATGTATAAAGTTTTTTTTTGGATTACAAATTAAAACTTACAGACATTGTAACATTTGAGTTTTTGCTATCTAAGTTAGCAGCGTCTGTTAAACCAACTTGGTATAGTTGATAATTAGTTTCTCTTTTGTATTGGTCAAAGGTTAAGTCTAATTTTAGATTTCCAAAATTATATCCTAAACCTAAAGAGTAACCATTTAAATCTCCAACAGTTTCCTGGTTTTTATAAGGGCTTTCTTCAAATCTATAACCACCTCTTAAACTAAACTGTTTAATTTTATATTCCCCACCTATTTTATAAGTAGAAGCAGTGGTTAAATTTTCATTAATAATATTGTTTTGATATGAAAAATAGGCGTCAGATGTTGGTTTAAATTTAGTGTTTCCGTAATCTTTAATAGAATAATCAAAACTAATCAAACCATTAGTACCAAAAACATAAGCAAAGCTTCCTGTTAACTTTCCTGGTGTTCTTAAGTTATATTGTTCATATACATTAATTACTCTAGGGTTAATATTTATGTCATAAAAAGTACTTCCATCTTCTAGCGCAATACCATCATAACTTAAAGTTTTTATAGACTGACTTGTTTCGTCTTCAATAGTATACCAAGTTGGTGTATCATACGTTAAACCTACTCTAAGTTGTTTTGCAATTTTTAAAATACCACCAAACTGAAAAGAAACCCCAGAGCCAATTGTTTTAAGGTTGTTTTGGAAACCTACTTCGTTAATTAAAGAGCCGGCATTGTTGTTTCCTTCAAATAAATAGGTAGAACGTTCGTAATTAATAAAATGGGTATTAACGTTTAAACCAAAATATAAATTTTCACCATATTGTGTAGAAGCATTAATAGTGAATTTTCCGTTATAACCAGTTGCAGCATAGGTGTGTTCTTGGTAAAATTCTCCATCTGCTATATTTGAAGAGTACAATGTATTATCATCACTATCTGTTTCTGGTTCTAAAATATAAGATTCATACCCTAAAAAAGCTTGTTGGTTTTGATCTCCATAAAAATACCCGATATCGCTATATGCATCTGCATATGTTTCTCCTTGAAAACGAGAAATTTCATCTAATCTTAAACCGTTAGCATTTTCTAAAAAATAAGAGTCTATAGAGTTGTTGCTGTTTGTGCCATAGGCGAACCAATCGTTATTATAATCTTCTATTTTGTTATAAGTAATTCCTAAAGTGAATTTTTTCCAATTAGAATTCTTTTGATTGATGTCAAAAACAAAGGCAGCTCCAATTTGGTTTAAATCTACTGTAGATTCTGTAGTGTTGTTTTTTTCATTAAAATATTGTGTATCTGTTTTATTGTTTTGGTTGGTTAATGAAATAGAAATATGGCTATCATTAAAAACAGAAGATCCTGCAGGGTTAATGGCAACAGCACTCATATCTCCTCCAAGTGCACCAAAAGCTCCGCTTAGAGCTCTGTATCTAGCAGTTCCTTGTACATCATCTTTTGCAAAACGCAGTGCATCTGTAATGTCTTGCGCTTGAGTTAGTGACATAGATATAAAACCTATGCATAGTAAGATTCCTTTTTTCATGTATAAATTTTTAGTTATTATAAATAAAACGAGCTAACACCATTAAATAATATAGATAGTTAGCTCGTTTGTGATTTTTTTTGATTTAGCAATTTATTTTATCTTCTACTGCTTCTGCTAGAAGAGCTACTTCTTGTTGAGGAACTACTTCTTGTAGAAGAAGATCTTGTAGAAGTACTACTTCTTGTTGTAGAAGATCTAGGAGTAGAATAAGAGTTTGTTCTTGTTCTAGGACTAGTTGAATATGATGAATTAGATCTTGGTTGAGTTGTTGTAGTGTTTGTTCTAGTTCTAGTAGTATTTACTCTAGTTCTGGTAGTGTTATTAGTTCTAGGGCTAGTAGTTGTTGTATTGCTACTTCTTCTAGGTATTGTTGTTGCATTAGATCTAGTGCTAGTGCTGGTGCTGGTGCTTCTTCTAACGGTGTTATTGGTATTGTTTCTACCATATATTGCATTAGATCTATATAAGCTGTTGTTACGTCTGGAGTTGTGATATGCAACACGGTTTCTTCCGTAATAATTGTTGTAATAGCCATAGTTGTACCAATAAGGAGAGTTGAAATAGCCTCCATAACCATTATAACCATAGTATCCATAATAAGGAGTACCCCAAAAAGCATTGCCATATCCGTAACCCCAACCTATGTTCCAAAAAGGAGAATAACCAAATCTATAAGGGTTATACCAATTGTTATAGCCATAAAAACCTCCGTAGTTAGAATATACATTTATAGTTACATCACTATTGTCTTGTCCCCAACCAGCATAATATTCTTGTTCTGTAGTTTCTTGTTCATTATAATCACCTTCATAAGAGTCTATGTCTGTAAAAACTTCATCTTCATTTTCTTCTGTTATGTAGTCGTATTCTGAAGATTCCTCTTGAAAATAATTTTTGTAGTAAGTATTATTGCTAGCTACATTATTTTGTTCTACAGGTTCTTGGGTAGAACCATAGATGCCATCATTATCTTGGTTTACATATTGCGATGAACCACATGAGCTCATAACAAAAGCAATAGTTAATAGTGCTAAAAATGGCATTTGTGCTTTTATGTATTTTTTTAATTGCATATCTCTTAAGATTTTATTGTTGAACAATACAAAAATAGTTAGTTTTGCTGAACTATTTCATTATTTAACATAGTCACAATATTTGTGCCAAAACCCTGTATATGAGCAAAAAACTTACAAGTAGAGCAGAAGACTACTCAAAATGGTATAACGAATTGGTTGTCAAGGCAGATTTAGCAGAGAACTCAGCAGTTCGTGGTTGTATGGTAATTAAACCATATGGGTATGCTATTTGGGAAAAAATGCAAGCAGAATTAGATAAGATGTTTAAAGAAACAGGACATCAAAATGCATATTTTCCTCTTTTTGTACCTAAAAGCTTATTTGAAGCTGAAGAAAAAAATGCGGAAGGCTTTGCAAAAGAATGTGCAGTTGTTACCCATTATAGATTACAAAATGATCCAGATAAACCAGGAAAACTTCGTGTAGATCCTGAAGCAAAATTAGAAGAAGAATTAGTCGTAAGACCAACTAGTGAGGCTATTATTTGGAATACCTATAAAGGTTGGATTCAATCGTATAGAGATTTACCATTATTAATAAACCAATGGGCAAATGTGGTACGATGGGAAATGCGTACCCGTTTATTTCTTCGTACAGCAGAATTTTTATGGCAAGAAGGGCATACTGCGCATGCCACAAAAGCAGAAGCTTTAAAAGAAGCAGAGTTAATGAATAACGTTTATGCCAATTTTGCAGAAAACTTTATGGCTATTCCTGTTGTTAAGGGCGTGAAAACAGAAAGCGAACGATTTGCAGGAGCAGACGAAACTTATTGTATAGAAGCATTAATGCAAGATGGTAAAGCGTTACAAGCCGGAACTTCACATTTTTTAGGACAAAATTTTGCAAAAGCTTTTGATGTAAAATTTACATCTAAAGAAGGGAAACAAGATTATGTTTGGGCAACTTCATGGGGTGTTTCAACACGTTTAATGGGAGCTTTAATCATGACGCATAGTGATGATGAAGGTTTGGTATTACCTCCTAGTTTAGCACCAAATCAAGTGGTAATTGTTCCTATTTATAAAACAGAAGAACAATTTGAAGAAATTAGTAAAATTGCTAATCTTATTAAAAGTGACCTGTATGCTAAAAATATTTCTGTTAAATATGACGATAGAGACACCTATAGACCAGGAGCTAAATTTGCTCAGCATGAATTACAAGGTGTGCCATTACGTATTGCAATAGGTCCAAAAGATTTAGAAAAGGGTACCGTAGAGATCGCTAGACGTGATACCAAGACAAAAGAAGTTATTGCCTTAGATAATTTAACTACTACTGTAGAAACTCTTTTAGAAGAAATTCAGAATAATCTGTATAAAAAAGCACTAGATTATAGAGATACACATATCACAAAAGTGGAAAATTTTGAAGAATTTAAAGAAATTTTAGAAAATAAGGGAGGATTTATTTCTGCACACTGGGATGGTACTTCAGAAACAGAAGATAAGATAAAAGAAATAACAAAAGCAACAATACGTTGTATACCAGTAGATTCTGAAAAGGAAGAAGGAGAATGTGTCTATACAGGGAAACCTTCTAAAGGAAGAGTGCTGTTTGCAAAAGCATATTAATTTAAATTTTTTTAAAAAAAATATTGCTTTACTGTTGCAACATTTAAAAATAGTTGTATTTTTGCATCCGCAATGGAAACGTTGTTAGTTTTTTGAAAAAAAATTGCAAAAAAAAAATAATTAATTGCAGAATTAAAAAAATTAATTATATTTGCAGTCTCAAAAGCAAAATGGCCCGTTCGTCTATCGGCTAGGACGCCAGGTTTTCATCCTGGTAAGAGGGGTTCGATTCCCCTACGGGCTACATTTTTTAATAAGAAAGAAAAAAAGAAACAAATGGCAAATCATAAGTCAGCGTTAAAAAGAATTAGAAGTAACGAAGCTAAGCGTTTAAGAAATAAATATCAGCACAAAACAACTCGTAATGCTATCAAGAAATTACGTGAGTTAACTGATAAGAAAGAAGCTGATGCTTTATTTCCTTCTGTTGTTTCTATGTTAGATAAACTAGCAAAGAAAAATGTAATACACGCTAACAAAGCAGCAAACCTTAAATCTGGTTTAGCTAAACATGTAGCAGCTTTATAAGAAATAATTTCTTTAAAAATAACAAAAAAGCCTTTCCAAACGGAAAGGCTTTTTTGTTATGTATTATGTATTAAAAATAAAGGGAATTAAGGCTGTAAGGGGTAGATAAGGCTTGCTTATAATAGAGTTGTACCCAAGTTAAAATAAAACGAAATACAATGAAAAAAACTTTATATGATTTAACCAAAGAGGATTGGAATACACTTTTTCCGATTGAATTGGTTGCTCATAATCCTGAATGGAAAAACACTTATAAAAGCTAAAAAGAGAGAATTATAAAAAACGTCGGGAATGATATAATCTTGCGAGTTGAGCATTTTGGGAGTTCATCAATTCCTAGCGTCAAATCAAAACCATATATCGATTTGTTGATAGAAATACCAAAAGAAATTTTATTTGACGAAAATCTAATCGCAAATTTTACGGAATTGGGGTATTCTCATTTTGTAGTTCCTGCTCGCGACAATATCGAGGCGTACTCATCTTTCGGAAAAGGATATAATATTGACGGAAAAAAAGAACAGATTTTTCATATTCATATGTGCCCAAAAGATAACCTAATGTGGAAACAAATTGACTTTCTAAATTCTAATCTTGAAAGAGCTAAGCAATACGAAGATCTAAAACTCGAATTAGCAAATAAATTCAAAAACGACAGAGGTTCTTATGTACTTGGCAAGACCGATTTTGTGAATGAAACTTTAGATATAATAAGTGGAAAATCTAGCGCACAAGAAAGTATATAAAAAATTGCTAGTTTTATCTTAAACCAATGTTAGTTACGTGTTTATTGGCTTCTGATTTTCCTTCCGAAAATTCTCGCGCACAAACACGTAACTTTCCATATACATAAACAATACTGGTTTGTTTAGCTAGCTTAGGTAATATACCTTGTTAAGTAACCGATATAGTGTAGAAGTGGAAGCGCAATAATAAATAAGACTAAGAAAAATAAAAAAAAACCTTGCATTCTTCAAGATGAATACAAGGTTTTTTTATTACCTTTTTAATGAAAAGTGCGCATTAAAAATTTTCTTTTTTTCATTTTCTCTAAATTCTACAGTAAACCAATAATCTGAAGCAGGTAGAGGTTGTGAATTATAAGTACCATCCCATCCTGCATCTGTAGGTTTTAGAAACTTTAATAGTTTACCATATCTGTCAAATATGTAAATTTTAGCATCTGGTTGATTACTTAAAGAGAATATATTCCAGTAATCATTGTAGGTATCTGCATTTGGAGTGAAGAATAATGGATAATCTATTACAGTTACTTCTTTGGTTAAAAAAGTACAGCCTTCTATATCTATTACCGTTACAGTATGTGTTCCAGGGCTTACTCCTGTAAAGGTATTGGAGTTTTGAAAATTCAAATCATCTAATTGGTATAAAAATGTACCATCTCCATCTATAACAGTAACAACTATTGTAGGATTATTAGAAAATGCATTAGATACGGTATAGGTGAAATCTGTGGCTTCATCTATTTCATCTACACTTACTACGTTAGAGGTGTTGCTACAGTTTGCTATGGTGTTAACTACAGTAACATAATAGCTACCTACTTGATCGGCTTCATAGGTGCTTTCTGTTGCTCCAGAAATTATAGTATTATTATAAAACCAACTAAACTCATAATTGCTTAAGTCGCCTTGTATGTTAGAATTAAGAATAATACTCTGTGTTAGCAAGCCTGTGTCTGGGTCTACGCAATTTGACCCTCCTTCTAATAATGGTTGCGGAATAGTACCTACAGCAATGGTCTGTGTTTCATTAAGAGGTGTTTCACAAATAGTAGTAGAAGAGTATGTAATTGCAACAAGTTCTAAAATTTGGTTTTCGGTTGCACTTGGTAAAACTATCATGGCTTCTCCTGTACTATCTAATAGTATACTTTGAATAGCAGAGCCATTAATAGTGTAGGTAAGTGTGGTATCGGATGTTCCGTTTACTGTAAATATAGCATCTTCATTTTCGCATATAGGACTATTGTTGGTAACACTTGTTAATGTTGGTAATGGGGATACGTTTATTGTTTCTGTTTCAGTGATCGACAGACTACAACCTGATGATGCAGATTCTATTTGTGATACTGCTATGGTTTGATCTGTAGACATCGTGCCAAGATTAACAGTAGCATCTCCATTATTGTCTAGGTTTGTAGTTTGTGCTGCTCCACCGTTTATTGTATATGTAATTATCGCGTTAGGGGTTCCTTCTAAAGTGAAAATGGCCTCTTCATTTTCGCAAATAGGGCCATTGCTTGTTAGATTAATTAATTCTGGTAAGGGATTTACTGTAATACTATCTGTTTCGTTAAGCGCTGTAATGCATACGAAAGTAGAATTTTCTATTTGAGATGCTGTTATAAATTGATCTTCTGCAACAGGACCTAGGTTTATATCGATATTTCCTGAAGCATCTAAAACTACTGTTTGGTCTGCTCCTGCATTTATGGAGTAAGTAACCGTAGAATTGGGTGTACCATTTAAAGTGAAAATGGCATCTTCATTCTCGCATATTGGGCTGTTACTACTTATGCTTGTTAGGGTAGGTACAGGTAAAGGGGCAACGGTAACATCTACTGAGGTATCTCCACAAGTTTGTGAAACTGTATAGGTATAAATACCAGTATTATCTTGACTGGCATCAAAAATATCTGTTCCGCTGGCTAACGCAGGACTCCAAGTCCCTCCTGAAGCTACGTTACCTCCTGTAATAGCATCGAATAAATTTACGGTATCTTCAGGACAAACCTCTACTAGGTCTACAATAGGTATTTCTTTAAAGCCAGAATAATGACCTGCATATCCAACGGTACCGCTAGAGCCAAATATACCTATAGACATTGGGCCTGTAGATTCTGCTTTTATATTTCCTGTATGCCCTGAAATTCTGTAAGTAACCCAGTTTGGGTTTCCTAAAACAGCTTGTGAGGAGGCAGTTGTAGGCGTTCCGTTTATAGAAATAGCAGAATCTACCGTAGTTAACACAAATAGATCTGTAGGAAAAGAGTTTCCAGAAGTAGAGTCTAATTCATCTATACTAGGCATTAAATCAACAACTGTTGGAAAAGAGCAACTAATTGGAGGTATAAAATTAAGTCCTGTAGTTCTGTCTTCAGTACTTCCTGCTATAACCTGATAGGAATATATCGGTTTATTCGTTAAAATATGAACATTTTGATTGGCTGTTCCTTGATAATAACTTGAAGGGATCGTTATGTAATCCCCAGCATTTACTAATGTAGTATACGGTGTTGCTGATCCGTTTATAAAAACCTCTGTATTGTCATCGGTAGCAATTAGTAAAGGTAGTTCTGTGTTGTCTGAACCGTTTCCTCGTATAAAAATGTATTCTGTTCCAACTTGTTCCAAAGAAACAATTTGATCTAAGTTAATATCATTAAAACCATCAATAGTACCTCCAATAATATTACCGGTATTTACAGCAATAGGTTTGTTAGACAAAAGTTGTGCCCCAATGAAACCGGTTAAATTAGCAGGAACATTGGTGTAACCAGAAAGTACAACAGATTCGCCTGCATTTAAATTAAACGTTTGTGAAGCCGCGTTAGTGGTTCCTGCAGCTGTGGTAAAAGTTACCCCTGCAGCATAGTCTGATACTGTTACTGTTGTAGCATCTTCTGTTGCCATAAAACTTGATACAAAGTTTCGTCTAGCAAAACTATCATCTGATATTTGAGGTAAACTACCTAACCTAAAATTGGTTCCGGTACCATCTCTTCCTTTAGAGACTATAATTTCACCGTGATTAGCTCTGTTAATTTTAAAGGTTACATAAAAATCACTAGTACCTTCTAAAATAAGACCGCTATTACCAGAGGCTGTATGTAAACCACTTTGTTCAACTAACATAAGTGAGGGTTGTGCAGTACCCACGGAAAAGGAAACAGGATTATTTTGAGATATGGTGAATGGAGAGCCGGCTACAGGAACACCATTTCCATTAGTAACCACTACTTGAAACGGGGTTGGTTCTGGTGTAGAAAGGTAAACGTATTGATCAAAATCTGTCAATCCTCTGGAGTGTAATGGCGGAAGCCAATGTTTATCACTAAGTTGTCCGTAAGCAAATGTCGAGCATAAAGTTAAAATAATTAAGAAAAAACGCATTTGAAATAATTTTAATAAATTGGATATATTGCCTGTTAATTTAGACTAAAACTTTAATTTTGTTGATTTTTTTTTAAAAATTTAACAAAATCTTCGTGAAAATTTTCGTTAAATATATTGTGACTTTTTGGTTGTTACAAGTTTATTTTGGCTAAAAAAAAGTGAGATATACCCTTGTGTCCTTAAGTGTTTGAATTTTAATTGTTTAATAGAATAATAAAAATTGAAGAGATATAAGTTTTTTAAAGCTTTTAAGGAAGCCAATGAACACTTTTAAGTAATTACTTACAAAGTAATTTTGCTAGAGATAATAATAGGATGGTATTACACCAAACAGGTATGTAGTAGCTCTGAAACCATTTATAGTGTTTCCCTTTAAAAAAGAAGAAATTAATACGGAATAAAAAAAAGCCTTTAGATTTTCTAAAGGCTTTTTTTATGATATAAATAACTGTTATGGTATTAACCATTCATAGAGATTAAAAACTCTTCGTTATTTCTGGTTTGTTTAAATCTTTCGTTAATAAACTCCATAGCTTCTACAGGGTTCATGTCTGCAAGGTATTTACGCATCACCCACATTCTTTGTATGGTAGTTTCGTCAAGTAATATATCATCACGACGTGTACTTGAAGAAGTAAGATCAATAGCAGGGAAAATTCTACGATTAGATATTTTTCTGTCTAATTGTAGCTCCATGTTACCTGTACCTTTGAATTCTTCAAAAATAACTTCGTCCATTTTAGATCCTGTTTCTGTTAATGCAGTAGCAATAATAGTTAAAGAACCTCCGTTTTCAATATTACGAGCAGCACCAAAGAAACGTTTAGGTTTATGTAATGCATTAGCATCTACACCACCAGAAAGTATTTTTCCTGAAGCAGGTTGTACTGTATTATATGCTCTAGCAAGTCTAGTAATAGAGTCTAAAAGAATCACTACATCATGACCACACTCTACCAAACGTTTTGCTTTTTCTAAAACAATATTAGCAATTTTTACGTGCTCATGAGCTTCTTTATCAAAAGTAGAAGCAACAACTTCTCCGCGAACATTACGTTGCATGTCTGTTACCTCTTCTGGTCTTTCATCTATAAGTAAAATCATTTGGTATACTTCAGGATGGTTTGCTGCAATAGCATTTGCAACATCCTTTAGTAGCATGGTTTTACCTGTTTTTGGTTGTGATACAATCATACCACGTTGCCCTTTACCAATAGGAGCAAACAAATCCATAATACGAGTAGAAATTGTAGCTTGCTTTTCTGCAATATTAAATTTCTCTTGAGGAAACAATGGAGTTAAGTGCTCAAAAGCAACTCTGTCTCTTACTACATTTGGATCTTGACCGTTTATTTTACTTACTTTAATTAAAGGAAAATATTTTTCACCTTCTTTAGGAGGTCTAACATGACCTAAAACAGTGTCTCCTGTTTTTAAACCAAATAAACGTATTTGTGATTGTGAAACATAAATATCATCTGGAGAAGATAAGTAGTTGTAATCTGAAGAACGTAAAAAACCATAACCATCTTGCATGATGTCTAAAACACCTTCACTTTCTATAATAGCATCAAATTCAAAATCTGGTTCTTTGTAACGGTTTCTAGTGTCTTTGTTTCCGTTATTTCCAGAGTTTTTATTTTGATTTTTATGTTGTGCTTTTTTATTTTGATTGTTGTCTCTAGATTTCTCTGGTCTGTCCGTTTTTTCGTTAGTAGCAGATTTATCTTTTTGAGATTTTTGAGGTTCTCTTTTTGTTTGAGGTTTAGTAGAAGCCTTAGGTTGGTGTTTAGGCTTGTTTTCTACTTTAGTTTCAGTAGTTGTAGTTTCCTCTTTTTTTTGAGTAGTTTTAGGAGCAGGTTTTTTTGCTGCTGTTCTTTGTACTCGCTGTCTTGGTTTTTTTACTTCTGTCTTTGCTTCTGTTTTTTCTGCTGTTTTTTCAACCGGTTTAGCAACTGCAGCAACAGCTTTAGGATTTGCTGCTTGATGATCTAGTATTTGGTATACTAAATCTAATTTTTTTAAGGTACGATACTTAGATACCTTTAAAGTTTTAGCTATTTCCTGTAACTCAGGAAGCTTCATTTCTTTTAATTGTGTGATTTCAAACATTATGTTGAATTGAATATTTTGTGTTAGATATAGAATTTGAATTATTCCGAAGAGATATTGATCTTATTCTGAAGAATTAACAAGGTATAACAGTGCATGTTACATATTGTTATTGCAATTATACAACTTTATTTTAAGTTTTTACCCTATTTTTATAAAAGAAACTGTTATTTTTGTGCTCAGTATTTAGAAAAATTTATGATTCAACGTATACAAAGTGTTTATCTTTTATTGGCAGCAGGAGTTTCTGCAGGTTTAACTTTTGTTTTTAATTTATGGACTACTGTAAATGATACAATAGTTTTTGCAAAAGATAACATGTTGTATTTTGGGTTGTTTTTAGGCTCTGCAGCCTTATCTTTACTAGCTATTTTTTTGTTTAAAAACAGGAAGTCACAATTTATGTTGGGACGACTTAATATCATATTAAACTTTATTTTACTAGGATTATTTGTGTATCAATCGCTAAACGTATCTGGAGAAACTAACGTTTCTGAGAAAGGTATTGGGATTTTTCTTCCTATTATTTCTATCGTGTTATTAGTGTTAGCTAATAAGGCCATTAAGAAGGATGAAGATCTTGTAAAATCTGTGGATAGATTACGATAAACCTATCATCTTAGTATTAGTGCGTGAGCCCAAGGTGAAGATCTTGGGCTTTTTTATTTTTTAAACTCAATGACTTCTAAATCTTTTATAGTTGCTCCTTCAATAACAAATCGTAACATGGTTCTTACTTTTTGAAAACCATGTTTTCCGGCAGCACCTGGATTCATATGTAATAATTGTAGTTTTTTATCTTGCATCACCTTTAAAATATGCGAGTGACCAGAAATAAATAATTTTGGCGGATTTTTTTTAATAGCTTCTCTTATTCTTAGATCATATCTATTTGGATAACCTCCTATATGTGTAATCCATACATCTACACCTTCGCACATAAATCTATTGTTTTCAGGAAATTCTATTCTTGCTTTGACATCATCAATATTGCCATAAACTGCGCGAAGTGGTTTTAATTGTTTTATGGTGTCAGTAACTTTTAAATCGCCAATATCTCCAGCATGCCATACTTCATCTGCTTGTTTTACATGTTTTAAAATGGCTTCATCTATATAACTATGTGTGTCTGAAAGTAAGAGTATTTTTGTCATACGTACTTTCCACGAAAGTGGAAATCTATTTTTTTGAAATTAAGATTTATTAAGCAAAAATCTCTTTATTAATTAACGTTTATTTGAAATTTAAAGATAGATTAAAGTTCTATCTTTGCCTTTTACAAAAATACAATTTTAACTTGAAATATTTTTTACAACTTTCTTATAATGGTGCAGCATATCATGGTTGGCAAAAACAGCCTAATGCTATTTCTGTACAAGAAGTTATAGAAAAAAAAATGGCTGTATTATTAAAAAAAGAAACACCTATTCTAGGAGCAGGACGTACAGATGCTGGAGTTCATGCGGCAGAAATGTTTGCGCATTTTGAAACAGATGTAGATTTTAATAAACAAGATCTAGTATATAGGTTAAATGCATTATTGCCAAAAGATATTGCTATTCAAGATGTATTTAAAGTAAAAGAAGATGCACATGCAAGGTTTCATGCAACTAGTAGAGCTTATTTGTATAGAATATCTGTTAAAAAAGATGTTTTTCAAAAAGACCAAACTTTTTATGTTAAGCCTAAACTAGATGTTGAAAAGATGAATGAAGCTGCGCAAATTTTATTGCAGTATCAAGATTTTCAATGTTTTTCTAAAAGCAATACAGATGTAAAAACCTATAATTGCGATTTAATGTATGCTAATTGGCAAATTGTAAAAGATGAATTACATTTTACAATTAAAGCAGATCGTTTTTTACGTAATATGGTTAGAGCTATTGTGGGTACTTTAGTAAATATAGGATTAGGTAAAATGGAAGTAGCAAACATGCATAAAATAATTAAATCTAAAAGTAGATGTGAAGCAGGTTTTTCTGTTCCTGCTCATGCGCTTTACTTAACAAAAGTAGAATATCCAGAGTCTATAAAATATGTCAAATAAAAAGCAAGATAAAATTTTAGACGTTAGTCTTTTAAAACGACTTTCATTTTATGTAAAACCTTATAAATGGGTATTTATAGGTGTGTTTTTAGCAGTTGTATTATTAGCGGCTTTAAGTTCTGCTGTGCCTTATTTAACACAATATGTTGTAGATAATAATATAGCAAAACAAGATGCAGAAGGTTTTTTATTTTTTGTATTAATCATGTTAGGGCTGTTACTAGCACAAACCTTTTTTCAGTTGTTTTTTATTTATTATGCAGGTTGGCTAGGTCAAAACGTAGTAAAAGATATTCGTGTTAAGCTATTTAATCATATGCTTAAATTTAAAATGAAGTATTATGATAATTCTTCTGTTGGTGTACTTATTACTCGTGCAGTAACAGATATGGAGCGTATTGCAGATATTTTTGGCGAAGGTTTATTCATGATTTTTAGAGATGTATTAACCATGATTGTGGTTTCTGGTGTTATGATTTTTATGAATTGGAAATTGAGTCTTATTGTTTTTGCTCTTTTACCTTTAGTATTGATTGCTACTCGAATTTTTCAAAAGTATATGAAACGTGCTTTTGAAGAAGTACGAACCGAAATTTCTAATTTAAACTCTTTTGTACAAGAACGAGTTACTGGAATGAAAATTCTGCAACTTTTTACAAGAGAAGATACAGAATATAAAAATTTTAAAACAATTAATGATAGACATAAAAAGGGATGGTTAAAAACCGTTTGGTATAACTCTATTTTCTTTCCTATTGCAGAACTTTCTTCTTCTATTACTATAGGTCTTGTAGTTTGGTATGGAGGATTAAATGCTGTTTTAGATAATACCGTTTCGCAAGGGGATTTAATTGCTTTTATTATGTTTATTCCTATGTTATTTAGACCTCTACGCCAAATAGCAGATAAGTTTAATACCTTGCAAATGGGTATGGTAGCAGCAAATAGAGTATTTAAAGTTATTGATACCACTTCACAAATTACAGATACGGGAACCCAAGAGGTTTCTCATTTTAATGGAAATATAGCCTTTAAAAAAGTACACTTTAGTTATGTAGAAGAAGAAGAGGTGCTTAAAGGAATTTCTTTTAACGTAAAAGCAGGAGAAACCATTGCAATTGTTGGTGCAACTGGAGCAGGAAAATCTACCATTATTAATTTATTAAATCGTTTTTACGAAATTAATGAGGGTACTATTACCATAGATAATATTGATATTAAACAGTTAACGTTAACTTCTTTACGCTCTAAAATTGCTATAGTATTGCAAGATGTGTTTTTGTTTGCAGATACTATTTTAAATAATATTACTTTAAATAATCCTGAAATAACCGAAGCACAAGTGCAGCAAGCAGCAAAAAATATAGGTATACATGAATTTATTATGAGCCTTCCTAAAGGGTATCATTATAATGTAAAAGAAAGAGGAGCAATGCTTTCTTCTGGGCAAAGACAATTAATTTCGTTTTTAAGAGCCTATGTTACCAATCCTAGTATTTTGGTATTAGATGAAGCTACTTCTTCTGTTGATTCTTATTCAGAGCAACTTATACAAAATGCAACCGATAAAATTACTAAGGGCAGAACCTCCATTGTAATTGCACATAGATTGGCTACTATTAAAAAAGCAGACAAAATTATTGTTATGGATGCTGGAAAAATTGTGGAAGAAGGTACGCATCAAGAGCTACTTAAAAAACAAGATGGTTATTATAAAAATTTATACGAAGTACAGTTTATGCAAGCAGCAGAAGTTTAATATCTTCTTACCAATTCTTAAACAAATCTAGCATACATAAAACCAAAAGCAGTAAATGTTTTTAGTTTGTAGTACAGGTTTAAGCTAAATCTTTCTTTATTATTTCAATAAGCTCTTCGGTGTCTTTAAACATTACAAATTTTCCGCCTTTAAAATAAGATATTTGTCCTGTTTCTTCACTTACAGCAATTGCTAAAGCATCTGTTTTTTCAGTAATACCAACAGCTGCTCTATGCCGTAAACCAAATCGTTGTGGTAAGGTTTTTTCGTTATTTACTGGTAAAATTACTCGTGTAGCTTTTACAATATTGTTTTCTATAATAATAGCGCCATCATGTAATGGACTATTTTTAAAAAAGATGCTTTCTATAATAGGTTGTGTAACCTCAATATTCATTAAATCTCCAGTAGCTTTTAAAAAGTCAAGACTATTATTGTGCTCTAAAACTATTAAAGCTCCAGTTTTTGTGGTTCCCATTTTAGTACATGCAGCAATAACTACTTCAATGTTTGTTGCATTGCTAGTTTCGGTTTGTAAAAACTTAAGTTGTTTAAAGAATTTTTTTCGGCTTCCAAAATTGGTAGAACCAATCATTAGTAGAAATTTTCTAATTTCTTGTTGAAAAACTACAATAAGTGCAAACATACCAACACTAATAAAACCACCTAAAATGTTACTTAAAAGTTGCATTTGTAATGCTTGTGTAATTTTCCAGATAATATAAATAATTACAATACCTATAAATATGTTAATTGCAACTGTACCTTTAACTAGTTTGTAAACATAGTAGAGTAATAGAGCTACCAAAATAACATCTATAATGTCTAAAATTGTGAATTTTAAAAGGTCATCAAATATTTCCAAAGTTTGGGTGTTTTTGTAAATGTAGTAAAATATGATTAATAAATATATTCGTTATTTGAAACACTAGGTCCTTCTGAATTTAAATCACTAAATAAAGATTTAATAGTAATGTATTCTTGAAAGGTAAGGTTTTTATTAAAACGTAGGTTTACAGTGAAATCACTAGAGTTTAATTCTAAATTGTTTACAGATTTTATGGTTTGTAATGTAGAAAGAAGGTCTTTAATTATCGTGTTACTAGTGTGTACTGTTTCTGGTAAATAAGATTGTATTAGTATAGCATCCATACTATTAATACTAACGGTTAAATCAAAAATAGATGTATTTTCTTTAAAGGCTGTTTCCTCTTCTTTGGTTTTGTAATTAATATTAGTAAACTCTATAAAGCCTAAATTTTTAATACTAGTATCATTACAGGTAAAGTAGTTTTTAACACCTTCTTTTTTATGGTTAGAATTTTCCTTTTTGTCTTGTAAAAACATTATCTGCGGAATTGCTTGATGAAGCATTAAACGTTTATCTACATTAACTAGCCAATTGGTAGTGCTAATTAAGTTTTTTCTGTTTAGCTCTAAACTATCTGGCTTGGTTTCATCATAAAAAATATAAGCAGGAGAAACGTCTAGCACTTCCTGGATTTTAGAATGTGAAATTTCTGCTAATTGAATGGTTTTTTCATTGCCACAAGAGCTAATAAAAAGGATAATAAATAAGTATTGTAAATGTTTCATTATTGGTTAAGTTGTGCTATTAATTTAACAGTTTCTGTTGCTTCTTTTACATCATGAACACGTAAAATATTTGCGCCTTTTTGTAAGGCAATGGTATTTAAAACTGTGGTTCCGTTTAATGCATCTTGCGCTGTATTTTTTAAAGTTTTGTAAATCATAGATTTTCTAGAAACTCCGGCAAGTATTGGTAAATCTACTATTTTTAAAAGTTCTAAATGGGTTAATACTTCAAAATTTTGTGCTGTATTTTTAGCAAATCCAAAACCAGGATCTATAATCATATCATTAATGCCTAGTTTTTTAGCTTCGGCAACTCTTTCCGAAAAATAAAAGATAAGCTCTTTTATAATGTTTTTGTAATTGGTTTGTTCTTGCATATTTTGCGGAGTTCCTTTCATATGCATCAGGATATAAGGTACTTGTAAATTAGCAACCGTTTGCATCATGTTTTGGTCTAATTTTCCTGCAGAAATATCATTAATTAAAGCAGCTCCATTTGTAATAGCCTGTTTGGCAACTTCGCTTCTAAAAGTATCTACAGAAATAATTATTTCAGGAAAAACCTTAGTAAGTAAGTTTATAATAGGAAGCAAACGTGTTAATTCTTCGGCTTCACTAATATGTTGCGCATTTGGTCTAGAGCTGTAAGCACCAATATCTATAAAAGTGGCTTCGTTTTTAAGCATCATTTCTACTTGCGCTAAAATTTGGCTTTCGTTTTTATATTTTCCGCCATCATAAAATGAGTCTGGAGTTAGATTTAATATTCCCATGACTTTAGGGCTTGTTAAATCTATAAGTTTTCCTTTGCAGTTAATTGTCATTGGTACTTTGTAAATGGTTGTTTGTTAAAGTATACAAAACTTTAAACACTAAACTTTGAACTTTAAAATTATTTATGCGAAATTTACGCAAAATAGATTTTGAACTCATCTTGATTTTTTGTTTTTAACCGAAAATGAGATAAAATTATTTAGATGAGATACTTTTTGAAAGGCTCAGTATGGCTATGCCATAATAAAGTAACAAAATATAAATGAATTTTAATCCTTTTTTAGGAAATAGAAAAAACCAATATTAGTTTATCAAATATGCAAGATACTTCAAAACAATATGACGCTGTTGTAAACACGTGCAGAAGCTTATTTATTAATAAAATGTCTGATTACGGAAGCGCATGGAGAATATTACGTTTGCCATCACTTACAGACCAGATTTTTATAAAAGCACAACGTATTAGAAGCTTACAACAAAATGATGTTAGAAAAGTAGATGAAGGAGAAGTAAGTGAGTTTATAGGTATTATTAATTATAGCATCATGGCTTTAATTCAGTTAGAAAAAGGAGTTGTTGAACAACCAGATATGACTACCGAAGAAGCAACTGCTCTTTATGATGAAAAAGTAGCCACTACCAAAAAACTGATGGAAGATAAAAACCATGATTATGGTGAAGCCTGGCGTGATATGCGCGTGAGTAGTTTAACAGATTTAATTTTACAAAAATTACTTCGCGTAAAGCAAATTGAAGACAACGCAGGAAAAACTATTGTTAGTGAAGGTATTGATGCTAATTATCAAGACATGATTAATTATGCCATTTTTGCTATGATTCATTTAAAAGAATAAAATTGTAGTTCCTGCAAAAGCAGGAATTCATGATAAAAATTAAGTTAAAAATAACAAGTTTCCTGCCTTTGCAGGAAGGATAAGAAAATTTATGAAATACATCACACACCTTTTTAGAATATTAGTAGGAGGATTGTTTATCTTTTCAGGATTAATAAAACTAAATGACCCATTAGGGTTTTCGTATAAACTACAAGAATACTTTAGTGCAGACGTTTTAAATCTTCCGTTTTTAGAGCCTTATGCTTTAGCTCTTTCGGTTTTTGTGGTGGTATTAGAAGTAGTTTTAGGGGTGTTTTTACTTATTGGTTATAAACCAAAATTTACCGTTTATAGCCTTTTTGCAATGATTGTATTCTTCACTTTTCTTACTTTTTATGCTTGGTATTTTGATAAAGTAAAAGACTGTGGGTGCTTTGGTGATTTCTTACCAATGAAACCAATAGAAAGCTTTATGAAAGACTTGTTTTTACTGGTTTTAATAGTTGTTTTATTACTAGGTTTAAAATATATAAAACCAATATTTGGTAAGTTTCCTACTACGTTATTAGCACTTGTAGGTTTTTTAGGAAGTCTTTGGTTTGGTTACCACGTGTTAATGCATTTGCCAACTTGGGATTTTAGAGCATATAAAGTAGGTGCAAATATTCAAGAAGGCATGTCTACTCCAGAAGATGCTCCAAAAGCAATTCAAGAATACACATGGACATTTAAAGTAAATGGAGAAGAAAAAGAATTTGTAACCAACGGAAGCTACCCTACTGTAGATGGCGAATATATAGGTGTAGAAACTAAAATTATTGATGAAGGGTATGATCCTCCAATTAAAGATTTTTCTATTGAAAGTGATGACGAAGATTTAACAGAGCAGTTTTTAAATGAAGAAAACCTAATTATGGTAATCTCTTATAATTTAGATACTGCTGAAGCAGAAGGTGTACAAGCTTTAAAAGCTGCAACAGATAAAGCAATTAAAAATGGGTATACAGTTATTGGTTTAACAGCTTCTGGAACCGATGAGAAATTAAAAATAAATGCAGATTATGCGCTGAATTTTAATTGGTATTTATGTGATGAAAAAGCATTAAAAACAGTAGTTCGTTCTAATCCAGGAGTGGTAAAATTACATAAAGGAACAGTTACTCAAAAAGTACATTGGAATGATATTGACGATTTACAATTGCCTGTTGTAGAAAGAAAACCAGAACCTAAAAAAGAAGAAGATTTTGCTTCGGTATTATTTTTAATCGATAATGAAATAGCAAGCAAAGAAGCTGCAGATGCTCTTGATCCAGAAACTATTGAGAAAATTAATGTGGTAAAAGAAAGAACAGAAGGCGATCTGTTAGATTCTATTAATGTAGCAAATAACACTTCTTTTGTGTCACTAGTAGAAATAATATTAAAAAAATAAAAGCTATACCATAACACTTCTAGGTATTTGTAAAAGAGAAGCAAAAGGTGTTAACAAGTAGCTAAAACAAAAAAAGAATAAAAAACGACAAACAACTGATAAGCTATTTATTAAATAAAACCGGTTATGCATTACTCACTTTATTTGGTGTAGTAACTGTAATATTCTTTTTGTTTAACGTACTTCCTGGAGATCCAGCACAAATGATGCTTGGTCAAAATGAAGATAGCGAGCAACTGGCATTAGTTAAACAAAAATATGGTTTTGATAAGTCAATAAGCACGCAGTATTTGTATTACTTAAATGATTTGTCTCCCATTTCATTTCATTCTAAAAACAAAAATAATTACACCTACTTAAGTCCTAGTAAATACACAGCTACCAAACTGTTTTCTGTAGGCAATACCACAACGGTTTTAAAGTTTCCATATTTAAGAGAATCTTTTACCAAACAAGGTAAAAAAGTTAGTCAAGTATTAGCAGAAACATTGCCAAATACTTTTGTTTTAGCTGTTTCAGCAATAGTTATAGCTATGCTGCTTGGTGTGTTTTTGGGTGTAGTTTCTGCATTAAAAAAAGATAGTTTTTTAGATAAAACCATTCAAATATTAAGTACAATAGGTATGTCTGTTCCTTCATTTTTCTCGGCTATATTGTTTGCATGGTTATTTGGTTATGTGTTGCATAAATACACCAATTTAGAAATGACAGGTAGTCTTTATGCATTAGATGATTATGGTGAAAAACTTCACATACAGTGGAAAAACTTAATACTTCCAGCTATTGTTCTAGGTATTCGTCCGCTAGCAGTAATTATTCAATTAATGCGTAACTCCTTATTAGAAGTTTTTAACCAAGACTACATACGTACAGCAAGAGCAAAAGGTTTGAGTGAGTTTCAAATAATTAAAAAGCATGCTATAAAAAATGCATTAAACCCTGTAGTAACAGCAATTTCAGGATGGTTTGCATCTATGCTTGCAGGAGCCGTTTTTGTAGAATATATTTTTGGTTGGAATGGCTTAGGAAAAGAAATAGTAAACGCATTAAATACCTTAGACTTACCAGTAATTATGGGTTCTGTTTTAATTATTGCAACCCTTTTTGTAATTATTAATATTTTTGTCGACATAATCTACACATGGCTAGACCCAAAAGTGGTGTTAAAGTAATATCATTATCAAAAGGTTATAGTTGTTTTCATAATTAGTAAACCCTTTTTTATACACGGTTTGCTATTAGTAATTACTTGTAAAACATGAAAAAAAAACTATTATTAGTACTCGTTAGTATATTATTTATAAGCTGTAAAGCACAAGAAATACCTACACAATTTAAAGAAGAAGCTTTAAACGATACTTTTATTTCTTTTGAAGGTGAAAGTATTTCCTTGAAACAAATTTTAGAAAAACATAAAGGAAATCCCATTTTAATAGATGTTTGGGCATCTTGGTGTGGCGACTGTATAGAAGGTATTCCAAAAGTAAAAGCATTACAAGAAACCAATACAGAGATGGTGTTTTTGTTTCTCTCTGCAGACAAATCTATCACTAGCTGGAAAAAAGGTATAAGTAAGTATCAAATTAAAGGAACACATTATTTTATGCCAAAAGGAATGAAAAGTGCTTTTAGCAAATCTATTGACTTAGACTGGATTCCTAGATACCTTATTATTGACGCTCAAGGATACATAAAACTATATAAAGCCATAAAAGCTGATGATAGTGAGTTATTAAAAGCATTAAATTAGTTACTTTTGTTTTTTACCTATATTTAATAGCAAAACTTCTTTAGTGAAGTTTTGTAGTAAATAGTAATAAATTAGTTTAACTTAAAAAAAGATTTTCGCTTTAGAGGATAAAAGATTATGAGAAAAAACATAGTAGCAGGAAACTGGAAGATGAATAATGATCTGTCACAAACAGAAACCTTAATAACTAGCTTAAAAAAACAAACACAAACATCTACTGCAGAAGTAATGATTGCGCCAACATTTACCAATCTTTGGCCTGCTTTTGATGCTTTAAGACAATCTGATATTGAGGTAATTGCACAAAACATGCATTTTGCAGAAAATGGAGCATATACAGGCGAAATTAGTGCTGCAATGTTAAAAAGTGTAGGTGTTCAAACGGTTATTTTAGGGCACTCAGAACGTCGTGCATACTTTAATGAAACAGATGAATTACTAGCGAAAAAAGTAGATGCTGCATTAGCAAATAACATGCGCGTTATCTTTTGTTTTGGTGAAGAATTGGCAGACAGAAAAGCTAATAATCATGAAAATATTGTAGCGTCACAAATAAAAAATGCACTGTTTCATTTAGAAGCTGTAGCTTTTAAAAATATTGTTTTAGCCTATGAGCCTGTTTGGGCAATTGGTACAGGAGAAACTGCAAGTCCTGAGCAAGCACAAGACATGCACGCATTTATAAGAAAAACGTTAAATAATAAATATGGAGCAGAAACAGCAAATGATGTTTCTATTCTTTATGGAGGAAGTGTAAAACCAGCAAATGCTAAAGAAATTTTCTCTAAACCAGATGTAGATGGAGGTTTAATAGGAGGAGCTGCATTAAACGCCGAAGATTTTTATGCCATAGTAAACGCTTTTTAAATGGATAAAGCTTCAGTAAAAGAGCTGTTAAGAAATTTAGGAATTATTAAACTTTCTGATAATCTTAGATATTTAGTAGTTAAATTTCAAAATAAAACTGAAAATAGGAAGTTTATAAAAGAAAACCCTTCTGTAAAATTACCTCCAGATTATTTGTTATATGAATCTCATCTTTTAAATTATAATGAGTATATAAAAAATGGAATTATTGATGCTAAATATTTAAAACAATTATTTGAAAAACATATAAATCTAGAGAATAAAAAGGTGCTAGATTGGGGCTGTGGTCCAGCAAGAGTTATTAGGCATTTTCCAGATTTGTTGCCAAATACACAGTTTTTTGGTACAGATTATAATGAAAAAAGTATTTCGTGGAATGTAGATAATATTCATAATGTACAGTTTCATAATAACGCTATAAATCCTCCAACAGATTTTAAAGAAAACACTTTTGATGCTATTTATGGCTTATCTATTTTTACCCATTTATCAGAAGCAAATCACAATAATTGGATTAATGAGTTGCACCGAATTGCTAATAAAAATGCAATATTAATTATTACAACACATGGAGAAGCTTTTAAAGAGCGGTTAGTAAAAAAAGACCAACTTAAATTTGAAGCTAACCAACTTGTGGTAGAAGCAAATACACTAGAAGGGCACAGAACCTATGCTGCATACCATCCTCCTAAATTAATGAAAAAACTGTTTCAAAATAAATTTGAAATTGTAGAGCATATTAAAGGAAATAAAGAAGATTGGGGAATATCTCAAGACACATGGGTTATTAAAAAGGTATAAAATGTAAACCTCTTTAATTAATATTTAAAAGATACATTAAAAAACATGTCAAATACAATATATATAGGTTATTACTTTAAAGTAGCACCTATACAACCAGGAACAGAAATTTTAATTGCAGAACTAGGTTATGCAGGATTTGAAAGTTTTGTTGAAACCGAAGAAGGTGTTACAGCATACATTCAAAAAGAAGAATGGAATGAAGATATTTTAAATGATATTCAAATATTAAACTCTACAGAGTTTGCTATTAGCTATACTTTTGATGAAATAGAACAAACCAACTGGAATGAAGAATGGGAGAAAAACTTTAACCCAATAGTAGTTGATGATTTATGTTCTGTTCGTGCTCCTTTTCACGAAAAACCTAATACTAAATTTGATATTGTAATAGAACCAAAAATGAGTTTTGGTACAGGGCATCATGAAACTACTCACATGATGTTACAACATGTTCTTCAAAACGATTTTAATGGTAAAACGGTTCTGGATATGGGCTGTGGTACAGGAGTTTTAGCAATTCTTGCCGAAAAAAAAGGAGCAGCAAAACTAGACGCCATAGATATTGATAATTGGTGTTATTTAAATAGTATTGAAAATGTAGCGCGTAATAATTGTAATAAAATTTCGGTTTTTGAAGGAGATGCAAGTTTATTAAAAGGTAAAAAATATGATATTATTATAGCCAATATAAACCGAAATATCTTGTTGAATGATATGGAAACTTATGCAGCAGCTTTAAATAAAAACGGAATGCTTTTTTTAAGCGGATTTTACAATAATGACATTCCTATTATAGAAGAAGAATGCAATAAACATATGTTAAAATTAGCTGAAAAGTTAGAAAAAAATAAGTGGGTATCTTTAAAATTCATAAATTAGTAAAACAAAAACACCTTTTTCCTTAGAAAAAATATCTTAAAGACAATTGGGAGATGAGCACAAAAGAAAAAATACAAGAACAAGTTCAGGTAGATACTAAAGCACAGCACCTCAATGAAATAGTGTTGTATAATGATGATGTAAATACTTTTGATCATGTTATAGATACGCTTATTTATGCATGTGATCATACTCCAGAACAAGCAGAACAATGCTCTATTCTTGTACATTATAAAGGCCAGTGTACCGTAAAAACAGGAGTTTATGATGAGCTGGAACCTCGTTGTACTATGCTGTTAGACGCAGGTTTAAGTGCAGAAATTGTTTAAAAATTTCCAAATATTTTATCAAATTAGAAGATTATAAAATTTACTCGTACTTTTGCAATATGATGGAAGAACAAGTAATTCTTGTAAACGAAAAAAACGAGCAAATTGGTTTAATGCCAAAGATGGAAGCACATGAAAAGGCATTATTGCATCGAGCTTTTTCTGTATTTGTATTTAATGATGCCAAAGAGCTCATGTTACAACAACGTGCCTTAGGTAAATATCACTCACCTGCACTTTGGACCAACACTTGTTGTAGTCACCAAAGAGAAGGTGAAAACAATATACAAGCAGGTAAAAGAAGATTGCAGGAAGAAATGGGTTTTGTAACAGAACTAGAAGAATCTATTTCTTTTATTTACAAAGCACCTTTTGATAATGGCTTAACAGAGCATGAATACGACCATATTTTAATAGGTAAATACAATGCAGTTCCATCTGTTAACCCAGAGGAAGTTGCAGACTGGAAATGGATGTCTCTAGAAGCTGTAAAACAAGATATAGCAAACCAGCCAGAAATATATACGGCTTGGTTTAAAATTATTTTTGATAAATTCTACCAACACATAAACATTACATAAAATGAAAGTAACGGTTAGTAGAAAAGCACATTTTAATGCAGCACATAGACTGTATAGAAAAGATTGGAGCAATGAAAAAAATGCCGAAATTTTTGATAAATGTAGTAACCCTAACTTTCATGGTCATAATTATGAACTTATTGCAAGTGTAACAGGAGAAATAGATCCAGAAACAGGTTATGTAATAGATATTAAAGTTTTAAAAGATATTATTAAAACAGAAATAGAAGACGCCTTTGATCATAAAAACTTAAATATAGAAGTGCCAGAATTTAAAGAACTAAACCCTACAGCAGAAAATATAGTAGTTGTAATATACAATAAAATTAAAAGTAAACTAGCAGCACATTTAACACTAGAGGTTGTTTTATATGAAACACCTAGAAATTTTGTAAGTTATTCTGGAATATAGATGTTGAATATGCTAACATACCCTATAAAATTTGAACCCATTTTAAAAGAAAAAATTTGGGGAGGACAAAAACTTAAAACCCTTTTAAATAAAAAAAGTGATTTAACTAATATTGGTGAAAGCTGGGAAATAAGTGATATAAACAAAGATAGTTCTATTGTAAATAATGGCGTTTTAAAAGGCAAAACCTTAAAAGAACTTCTTAATAGTTACAAAGAAGAATTAATAGGAGTTAAAAATTACAAAGTTTTTGGTAACACTTTTCCTTTATTAATTAAGTTTATAGATGCAAAAAAAGATTTATCTATACAGTTACATCCTAATGATACACTAGCAGCCAAACGCCATAATTCTTTTGGTAAAACAGAAATGTGGTATGTTTTACAAGCAGAAAAAGATGCAAACCTAATAGTAGGTTTTAATCAAGAAATGAACTCAGAGACTTATTTAAAGCATCTAAAAGCAAAAACGCTACCAGAAATTTTAAATTATGAAACGGTAAATGAAGGAGACTCCTATTTTATAGAAGTGGGGCAAGTGCATGCTATTGGAGCAGGAGTGATGCTTGCAGAAATACAACAAACCAGTGATATAACTTACCGAGTTTATGATTGGGATCGAGTAGATGATAACGGAAACCAAAGAGAATTGCATAACGATTTAGCTATAGATGCAATAGATTTTAATTTAAAAAATGATTTTAGAGTAAACTATTCTAAAACCATTAATAAAGAAAATGAAATGGTAGATTGTCCTTATTTTACAACCAATTATTTAGAAATAACCAATACCATTAAAAAAGAAAATAAAATAGATTCTTTTATTATTTACATGTGTGTTTCTGGTGAAGTAGAAATTGAAACAGCGCAAGCAACAGAACGAATTATAAAAGGGGAAACAGTATTAATTCCTGCCGCAATAAAAACGTTTCAAATTTCTTCTAAAAATGCGAAACTATTAGAAGTTTATGTTTAATTTTGCAGCAAATTAAAATTTTATATTATGGCAAATAAAAGAATCCTAAAAAAAGACATAAACTATGTGTTAGGAGATATTATTGAAGCAGTTTATGTTTGGGAATATGCAAATTCAGATAAAGACACTAAAGGAAGCGAAGAAATTATTGATGAAGCAATTGCTACATTTGATGAATTAATTGCAAAAGTTAATGATAGAAGTGTAGAAGATAAAAAAGCTCATTTTAAAGCAATTAACCAAGAACTAGAAGCTAAAGGTTTAGCGTTAATTGAAAAAATTAATAAACTAGGATAAATTTCTAGTAAAAACATTTGCTAATATCATTTTCAAGATTATATTTGCATTCGTTTTTGCCGATGTAGCTCAGCTGGCTAGAGCAGCTGATTTGTAATCAGCAGGTCGTGGGTTCGAGTCCCTCCATCGGCTCTTTAAAAAACCTCTCAATAATTGAGAGGTTTTTTTATGCAAAATACTTAGAGGTAAAAAGTTTTACTTGAGCTTACACTAAAGAAGCTGTTTTAAATACACTATAGTTTGGGTGAAGTATTTTAGCAAATGCATAAAGGTATATTTAAGGTGCATTCTTGTGCTTTTACTTGATAAAATGAATTCAACAAAAAAATCTCAAACATTGCTGTTTGAGATTTTTAGTTTTTACTCTTATTTCTTCTTTTTAGGCCTATTTAGAGAGCCTTGGCGTTAAAACCTTATAACTACTAATTATTCTTTTTTCTCTCTGCTATAAGAGCCTCTAATTCTTTACCATATTTAGATGCTTTTACTTTTGGTGTTAAAACCTTATTAATAGTGTCTAACCATTTCGTTTGAGCATCAGAAATTTCAGATAATGCTAAATAAGGAGCAATTTCATTGTCTTTATTTGCTATTGCAAAGTTTACAGTATATAAGTACTTGCTTTTTATTAAGTTATTATATGCTTTAGCATTGGCAATAATTTTAGCAGTATCCTTAGCTATTTTTGCATCAAACTCTTCTTTTATTAGGTTAAGATTTCTGTTGTTAAATCTAGACATAACTAATAAGTACTCTTCTAAAGCTTTTTGTTCTTTAGAGCCTTTAATTTTAGCATCTAATCCAAAATTTTTCACATTTGTATTTATTTCTGTAACCCCTTTATTTGCAAAAAATGAAATGGTTTCATCCTCGCTAGTATTTTTGTTTAGTTGTAAAAAATACATTTCAGGAGTTTCTAAATCGCTTTTAAAAGTAATAGGAGCTTCACCTTGAACAACTATTGAGTCTAATGTTATAACAGTAGAGTCTTGTACTTTTTTAAGATAAACGGTTCCTTTTTTTAATCCTTTAATGTTCACTTTTACAGTTAAATCTTTTTCTTTTCCGCAAGAAAAAAGAACAGCTAATGCTAGTACAAATATTGTTTTTTTCATTTAAAATAAATTTATTTCAGTATCCTTTCCGTGTCAACGAAAATCATATTATGGTTGTTTTTAAGTTGCGCAAATATGCTATAAATATTTTTTATATACTAGCTAGCTGCTGCTAATTGCATTAAAATAGTACAGCCTATTGCAGCAATAGTTCCAACAGCATATCCAAATACAGCTAGCAATACGCCAACGGTTGCAAGTGAAGGGTGAAAAGCAGATGCTACAATAGGAGCAGAGGCTGCACCTCCAACATTTGCTTGACTACCAACGGCTAAAAAGAAGTAAGGTGCTTTTATAAGTTTTGCTACAAAGATTAATAGTAAAGCATGAATAGTCATCCATACAAAACCAATTGCTATTAATCCTAAATTATCAAAAATCATGGTTAAATCCATTTTCATACCAATAGAAGCTACTAGTATGTAAATAAAAATACTTCCTATTTTACTTGCTCCAGCACCTTCGTAATTTTTTGCCTTTGTAAAAGATAGTATTATAGCAATTAGCGTTGCAATGCTAATCATCCAGAAAAAAGAAGAACCTAAAAAGGTAAGCATGTTTCTGGTGGTTGCAGATGCTATTCCTGCAACGGCATTTTCAAAAAATGGTGCTAAGAATCCAGAGATTAAATGCGCAAAACTTACAGCTCCAAAAGCTATGGCAAGTATTAACATATAATCTGTCAAGCTTGGGTTTCTTTTTACGCTTTCTGTAAAAGTAGATACTTTTTCTTTAAGCGCTTCAATAGAAGAGGTATCTGCTTTTAACCATTTATTAATTTTGTCGCGTTTACCAATACCAATAAGTATAATTGCCATCCAAACGTTAGCAACTACAATATCAACAAATACCATACCTCCATATAATTTTTGGTTGTATTCGTAAATTTCTAACATGGCAGTTTGGTTTGCACCACCACCAATCCAGCTTCCTGCTAGTGTAGATAGACCTCTCCAAACAGCATCAAAACCAGAACCACCTACTGTTTCTGGAGATACGGTTGAAATAAGTAAAATAGCAATAGGGCCACCAATGATTATACCAATAGTTCCTGTAAAAAACATAATTAAGGCTTTCCATCCTAAGTTAAAAACAGCTTTTAAATCTATACTTAGCGTCATTAGTACTAATGCAGCAGGAAGCAAATAACGACTAGCTACATGATAAATACTTGTTTTATGACTCACTATTTCACCAGCTTGGTCTACTGTTTGCCATTCTGGAGCAATTAAACCTAAAGATGTCAAAACTGCAGGAACCATATATGCCATAAAAAGTCCTGGAACTATTTTATAAAATTTAGACCAAAATCCGGTTTTTATATTTTCTGTATAAAATACAAAGCCTAGTGCTAGCATTAAAAAGCCAAAAACAATCGCGTCATTGGTAATTAGTGGTGTGTTTTCCATATTAGTTAATTTATACACGCAAAATACCAAATTAAATGTGAATTTTAAAAGTTTGGCATGAGATTTGAAATATACTTTACAGTTACTACAAGAAGCTTTTTTAGAGTGTGGTTACTTTATAATAAAGTGTAGTGACTAATTTTTGGTTGGTTAGTTAAGAAAAGCATTCTTTAGAATGCTTTTCTTTTTTTATGCCAAATATGTTACAGACTACTATCTGTTCTTTTTATTTATATTTTTTTAACTTTAATAGTAGCCTTAATTTATTATTGCTTGTAAATTGCTGTTTTTTCAGGAAGGCAAATTATATTAATGTATAAAAGCTACAATACTTTCAATTACCTCTGGATTAATTTTTCTAGAAATTTCATTATAAGATTTAGAGTTTTCTAAATTATCCCCTTCAATAGTAAATAGAATGTGATTCATATTTTCTATTATTTTAATTTGGGCATTTGCATTGGCTTCTTTTAAAAGGTTTGCTTCCGTAGTTGTTACTTGTAAATCTTTAGTACCATTAATAATAAGTATAGGTATTTGTAACTTTTTAATTTCTTTGGTAGGATCATATTGTATCCAGCTACTCATAAAAGGTTGTAAGCTTATATCAAAAATAGAAGCTAAAGCAGGAGGATAGTCTGTAGTTGTTTTATTTTCTTTTAAAACAGCAAAAGTTTTTTTAGTGTCTTCTGCAAACATTGGTGCTGTTTTTTCAATTTGTTCTTGTATTACCAGGTCTATGGTTTGTCCTGCTCCAGCTAATGAAATAAAACCATCTGCTTTTTCTTTTGCTGCAAGCATACCAACTAAGCTTCCTTGGCTATGGCCAATTAGGTATATTTTAGAATATATATTCTTCGCTTTAAAGTAATCTATAACAGAAATAGCATCTGTTACAAAATCATCAAACATAATATTTTTGTCAACTTTCCCTTTTCGTATTTGCTTTACAATACGTTTATCATATCTAAAAGTGTAAATACCTTGGTTAGTTAAGCCTTCAGCTAATTTTTTTAAGGAATTATTCTTTAAAAAATTCTGATTTCCATCTCTATTAGTAGGACCTGAACCAGCAATAATAATTGCTAAAACAGATTTACTGTTGTCTTGTGGTTTTAAAAGTGTTCCATCTATTAAATTATTAATAGCAATTTCTTCTGCTATAAATGTTTTTTCTTGCGCAATAGCAGTACAACTGAGTGCTATTGAAAGAATTAAAAATTTAATTTTCATAACTTATCTTTTAAGGTTTTATGTCATTGAATAATTAACAATGTATTTATAACGTAAAATTAGAAGAAAATAATCTACATATCATAAAAAAAAAAGAATAGTTTTTTAAACTTTTAGCGCATGTATTTTATCGATTATTTGTGTAATTTGAACACTAAATGTTAAAAATAAATGCATTTCATCGAAAATAAATGTTTTTTAACGTTATTACTTAAATATATTTATACTTTTGAATCGTGCTAAAGACATACTTTTAGTTTAATGGATTAATTAATTGATATTTGCATTATGTTGTTGATACTAGTGACCCTAAATCATACCATATTATAATATGCAAATTCTAAGAACAGAGGTTGAGGGACCTCTGTTTTTTTTTATGTAATAATTCTAAAAGTTAGATTTACTCTTTCTGCAACCTTTTTCTTTGTTTTTGGTATTTGATGTAGCCAGTTTTCTTGTGTATATCCTTTCATTATTAATAAACTACCATGTTGTAATGTCATTTTTAATTTTTGATCTTTTTTGGTTTTATGTTTTAAATGAAATGCTCTTTCAGCACCAAAACTTACAGAAGCTATAATAGGTTGGTTTCCTAATTCTTTTTCATTATCAGCATGCCAGCCGTTACTATCTTTACCGTCTCGATATAAATTTGCTAAACAAGTAGTAAAATGTGTGTTACAAATAGTTTCTATATGCTGTTTAATATGTAAAAGCTCTTTTGTAAACGCCTTAGGATGCATGGTAATATTAGAGTAAGAATAAGCTTTACTGTTGTTTGCGTATAATGCTGTTAGCCTTGGTTGTAAATGTGTTTTACCAAAAAGTTTTATGGTATCTTGTTGCCAAGTAATAGTTTTTAACAATGTTTTAAAATAGGTGTCAGCTTCTGTTTTTTTGAAATATGCAGGATAATAGATTGCTTCACCATCTTCTAATTGTAAGTTTATAGTTTCGTTAAACAACATCATTTATAGCTCAGGAATACATTTATATTTTTCCTAAATTAGCAATTAAAGATTTTAATATGAAAATTAAGGTAGTTTTTTTACTTTTTCTATTGCAATGGTCTGCGTTTGCACAGTTGCCAGAAGGTTTTGTGTATGTAGATGATGTTATTCCTGATATACAATTGGAGTTGCGCTACTGTTTACATAATAATTTTGTTGGAGAACCTGTAGCTGGTTATCGTGCTGAGGTTTGTATACTTACTACGCAAGCAGCAAATGCATTAAAAAAAGTACAAGAGGCACTAAAAAAAGATAGCCTGTCTTTAAAAGTTTTTGATGCCTATAGACCACAACAAGCTGTAAATTACTTTGCAGAATGGGCAAAAAATGTAAATGATACTTTAATGAAACAGCAGTATTATCCAGAAGTAGATAAACGTAATTTGTTTAGAGATGGTTATATTGCTTCACGTTCTAGACATAGTAGTGGTAGTACCATAGATCTTACAATTGTAGATTTAAAAACAGGAAAAGAACTAGACATGGGAACGCCTTATGATTATTTTGGAAAAGCTTCGTGGTATTTATATGATGGTTTAACTAAAAAACAAAAAGAGAATAGAGCCCTGTTACATAATGTAATGAGTACTAATGGTTTTAGACATTACCCAAAAGAATGGTGGCATTTTACCTTAAGAGGGGAGCCCTATAAAAATCAGTATTTTAATTTTCCTGTAGAGTAGTTTATTATTCCTCTTTATAGACTTCTAGGTCTAAACCTATGGCATAATTATTTAAACCCGCTTTTAAAAGATTAGAGTCTTCAATATTTTTTTTATCAAATAAAACCCATTGGTTATTATTTAAAAATACACGTTTTACAAAAGTTCTTGGAGTTTTTATTTTATCAGTAAAAGGCAATAGAGGTCTAAAAGTTGTAGATATTTTTACAATACCTTTGCTTGTTTTTACTTCTCTATATTTTTTGTTAGGCAACAGTTTTCCTGCTTTATCTGTATAACCCAAAACTTGAAGCGAAACAAACAAACCTTCTTTAGGCATAAAAATATCATTGTTTGTAACATTAACCTCAAAAACACTTTCACTAGCTTCTGTTACTCTAAAAACTATTTTATCATAAGTTAAAACATCTCCTGGAAGTCCGTTGTTGTTTTTGTAAAACTGTACTCTAAATAAGGTAGAAAAGGGTATTTTATTAGAGGTTTTTGATTTGCGTTTGCTCCAATCTTTCGCTTCTACTTTTATAGGTAAGAGGAGGGTGTTTATTTTTTTTGGTTTAGCAGGATTTTCATTTTTAAAATACACAGCAATTTCACTCTCTATAGTTGGTAACCAACATTTGTAATAATCATCATGAACGGTTGGTTTTAGTGTTTCGGTTTTAGATTTTCCTTTTGGAAAATAGTTTAAAAGTACTTCATCTAAAGCATCTTGAAAAGAGTTTAGTTCTATACGTTTTGTAAGATTAGTTGTAGCTATTTTAAAATTTTCATATCCTAAAGCCGAAATATATAATGTGTCTATATCTGCATATAGTTTTTTTGTAAAAATAAATTGACCTTCATCATCGGCAAAGATTCCGTTTCCATTACCAAACGAAATAGTAGCATAAGAAATAGGGTTTTTATTTTCTTTGTCTACAATAGTAGTTTGCGCTAAGGTGATGTTGCTAATTAAAAAGGCAACGAATAGAATTGTGTATTTTGTCATTTTTATTGTTTTACTCCTGTTTTACAAAATACAGCGCTTCTTGATACCATGCAAACAAAAATAGAAATCCCTGTGTTTCTTGACATAATTTTAGTGCTTATTACAAGTTTCTTGTGGTAATCTAATAAGTATTGTTTAAAATGGCATATGTTTTAGTCTTAAGTAAATTTTAATACCAACGTTTCTTTTTCTTTTTTGAAGCTTCGCTTTTTCTACCTTTTTTATGTTTACTTCCTGTTTTTTTAGAAGTATGCCTAATAGGTTTTGCTTTAGGATCTAAAGGAAAAGGATGTTCTTCTTCTACAGGAATTTGCACATTTATTAGCTGCTGAATACTTTTAATATACGTTTTTTCATCTGCAGAACATAAAGAATATGCATTACCAAAGTTTCCTGCACGACCTGTTCTACCAATTCTATGCACATAGGTTTCTGGTACGTTTGGTAAATCAAAATTAATAACAGCATCTAGTTCGTTGATGTCAATTCCTCGAGCAGCAACATCTGTAGCAATTAAAATATTTACATAACCATTTTTAAACTTTTTAAGTGCATCTTGGCGTAAATTTTGAGCTTTGTCTCCATGAATAGTTTCTACTTTAAAGTCATTTTTTAAAAGTGTTTTCTCTAATTTATCTACACCAAACTTGGTACGCCTAAAAATAAGTATATTTCCCTTTATAGTATTACGTAGTAAATGTAAACACAATTCAATTTTATCCTTTTTTGGCACGTAATACAATACCTGGCTTACGTTTTTAGCGGCAGATGAGGTAGGTGTAACTTCAATGCGTTCTGGGGTTTTTAAAATAGTATTCGCCAGTTGCTCTACTTTAAAAGGTATGGTTGCAGAGAATAATAAAATTTGTTTTCCTTCTGGGCAAAGGCGTTCTATTTTTTTTACATCGTCAATAAAGCCCATGTCTAGCATTAAATCTGCTTCGTCTAAAACCAAAGTTTCTATATAATCTAGGTTGAGGCAATCTTGTTTGTGTAAATCTAACAAACGTCCAGGTGTAGCAATTAAAATATCTACTCCTTTTTTTAAGATGTCTTTTTGTGGTTCTATACTTGTTCCTCCATAAATAACAGTGCTTGTTAGACTGGTGTTTTTAGCATAGGTTTTAAAGTTTTCTTGTATTTGTGCTGCTAATTCTCTGGTAGGACTTACAATTAATGCACGAATCTTTTTTCCTTTTTTAGAGCCTTCTTGCTTATCATATAACATTTGTAAAATAGGTAAAGCAAAAGCAGCAGTTTTACCTGTTCCTGTTTGTGCAGAACAGATAATATCTTTTTTGTCTAGTACAAACGGAATTGTTTTTTCTTGTACTAATGTAGGGTTGTCGTAACCTGCTTCTGCAATAGCACGTAGCAAAGGTTTGTTAAGTTGTAAGTCTTTAAATGACATAAAATTAAAAGTTTGCTACAAAGATAACTTAAAAGTAATTGTAGATTAGATATAAAAGAATCCCTTTTTTGTAAAATGCTTATAAGTAAAACAAGAAAGTTATTTCATTTAATTAAAAACAGCTTTATACTTTACAGTAACATTGGTTAAATTAACAGATAAGGTTTCTAACCATTGTAACTGGTTGCTTATTAAATGCGCTTCTTGAAGATTTAAAAGAGATTTAGTATCAATTTGAGTCTGTCCTGCTTCTATGGCAATATCTCTTTTTTGTGATAAATTATGATAGCGTTCTTGTAATTTTTTATGAGCTTGATTTATTTCTTTTTCTTCAGGAAAATGGACTGATTTCTTACTTTCTAATATAGAAGCAGTATGGTTTAAAGAATTGGAAATATTTTGAATAATGGTATCAAACTCTCTAGAAGCAGAGGTTGTTTTATGGTTTAAAATATAACTACCAATAGATGCAATTGCAGAAAGTATGGTATGGTTTAATGTTACTATATCATAAATTAAAGACGATTCTTTTTGTTTAGATTTTGGGTCTTGTGTTAGTCTTTGAAAAGCCGCATTTAAATTACTTATGGCTAAAAAAGCTTCTTTTCTAGATAGTTTATATTCTAAACTGTTGGCTTCTTTATTATGGTATAATTTTTTTGTAGCTTCTAAGTAGTTACTATTAGATACAATTACATTAACAATAACTGTATCTAGATTTTTATATTCCCAACTAGGAAAAAGTAAATAATTAGCCAAAACAGCAATAGAAGCTCCTACTATAGTATCTATAACACGATATTGAACCACCAAAAAAGCATTAGGATCTATTAAAGCATACACAAATACAATATGAAGTGTTATAAAAGCAGCACCTATTTTATAACTCTGCTGTATTAACGAAAAAGCAAAAGTTAAAGAAACAATAGCTAGTGTAATGTAAACGGCTTTGTTGTTAGTAATTAAAATAATAGTTGTTGCTATTAATGCACCAATAATAGTACCTATAATACGTTTTTTTGAACGTTCTTTTGTTAATCCATAATTAGGACGCATGATAACAATAATGGTTAACACAATCCAATAAGCATTTTTTAAATCTAAAAAGCTACCTAATAAAAAGCCAAAAACAATAGCAAAAGACAATCTTAAAGCATGTCTTAACATTGGTGATTTTAAACTAAAATGCTGAAATAAAATATTAAATCTATAGTCTTGTGAGGTTAAAAATTGTTTAGACTCTTGTGTTTTTAAAGAAACTTTTGTATTGTCTTTTACTTTTTTTAAAACACGTCTAATAGCTTTAACTTCTTGTAGTAATTGCTTTTGGTAGTCTTGAATGTTTCTAAGAGTTATTGCTCCTTCACGAGCTTTTGGTAAGCGTACTTGTGCAACATATTCTTCTATAGCAATATCTGTTTTGTTATAACTTTTGTTTAATAGGTCAATATCTGGTAGTTTTCCTTTTTTTATTAATAAATCAGACAAAGTAATGAGGTGGTTACCCATTACTTTATTCATTTTTTTAAAGGTATTTAAATGTGTTTTGTGCGCACCAAATAAGGAGTCTATTTTAGAATAATCTAAAGAGTTTGCCAAAGCCAATTCAAAAATATCTATTAAAGAAATAAATATTAATAGTCGTCGCTCATTAGAAAAAGACCTACCAGAACGTTTTCTACCCTCTAAAAGTAATTCTCTTAAGGTTTCGTGTTTTTCGCTTATTTGGGTTTGTAATACTAGCGCTTTTTTTGAAAATTTTTCGCGTTTATTTTGTTTTGTAAGTAGCTTGGCTCTTACTTTTAAATATTCACCAGTAAGGGATAAGGTGTCTGAAAGTAATTGGTCATCATCCTTTCTAGGAAATAGCCAATTAGAAAGTAGCGATACTGTTAAATACCAAATACCACCAATACCTAATAAACCAACATGTATAAGAATAGATTTTACATCTGTTTTTACAACAGCTAAAGCCAATACAATAGCGAGTAAACCAGAAAAGGAGATTAAAGATGCTCTAAAACCATATACCGAAATTAAACTTATAGCAAAACTTAAAACAGCAATAGCTATTAGTAATAAAATAAAAACAGGTTTGGTTATTAATATAATAAAAGTAACCAATAATGTTAGTGCTATACTAATTAGTATACCATTAATTTTACGTCTTAAACTACCAGGAATATCACTTGGTGCATTTAAAAAAGTACCAAGAGCAATTGCTGGAGCAAATTGAAATAAATCTATAGCACCAAAAAAAGCTAAAGGAAAAACAACAGCTATAGTAAGTACAACACCTCTGTAAAAGCTGGAGCCTTTAAGAAAAAGTTCTGTGGTTGTGATGTAGTTTTTTAGCTTTTTTTGCATGTAGATGCAAAGGTAGTTTAATTGTTTTAAGCGATGTAAATCTTGTGTTAATTATAACAATATAAATTTTATTGTTTAACTTTTAGAAACATTAATGGTGTAGCTTACAACAATATCATCTTCTAATTTTAAATGCACATCATAATGGCCTTTATGCTTAAATGTATGGGTAAAAGTAATAAGTCCGTTTTCATTTTTAAGATTATCAATTTTAAAAGCTTTTTCTAATATTCCGGTATACTCAATAAGTTTTATTTTATTTGTTTTAGCCGTTTTTAATGTCTTAAAACGAAATACAATTTCTTTATTTATTTTAGAATCTATTTGCATTTTTTTGGGTTAATAGCAATTATTTTATGTTTAAATGTTTCTCCATAAACAAGAGGAGAAGCAACAAATTTAGAAGCTATTAATCTACTATCTAACAACCATTTTTTTTCTAAAGGATAATGGTTTTGTGCAAATAAAACAGGATCTGTTAAAAAGTAACCATCATTATAGTCTGGTACAAATAACGAATAATTTTTTAGGTAACCGCTAGACCAGGTTGCATCACATACATACCATTTGTTGTTAAGTTTTACAACATTCCAAGAATGGTTTGCTAGTTCTAGTTGGTTTATGTTGGCCTCTGTAGATCTTCCGTAACCATTAATAATTTTACATTCTATATTTGCTAAAAAGCATAATTCTTTAATTAAATAAGCATAACCTGTACACATGGTTTTCTTCTTTTTTAAAAGCTTTTTAAAAGCTGTTTTTTTGTATGTATTATTCCATTTTATATAGGCTAAGCTATCGTTTTTTAATTTTTTTCTTTTCTTAATAACCTTGCTGTCTTGACTAGCATCTCCTTTTATGTTTCTACAAACCCAAGTGTAAATAGCTCTAAATTTTTCAACATCTGTAGGTAGTTTATGGGTAAGATGATGCGCAAGTAACGGAAGATTTTCTAAACTTTTACCTTGATGAAGCATTGCAGTATTATCTGCAATAGTAAAGTCTGTTTCTTTAAAATCGGATACTTGCGCAATGGTATTATTTATCAAGAAAATAGCGATATAAAAGAAAATGTTTTTCATAAGGTCTATGTGTTTTATTTTCTTTTAGAAGCATAAACTTTTTTAGAAGCAACTTTTCCCATAATGATGCAAGTATCCATATTCATATCTACCTGTAGGTTGATTTTAGAAGTTGCATTTTCTTCGGTTATTATAACTTTTTTTGTTTCATAGCCAACGTAACTAAATAATAAAACATCTCCTTTTTTTAGTTTTTTAGGAAACTCAAAATATCCATCAAAATCTGTTGTTGTACCAATGGTTGAGTTTTGTAAAATAACTGTAGCTGTTGGTAATGCTAACCCATTTTCGTCTACAATAGTTCCTTTTACTTCTATTTCTTGTTGTTGGTCTGCAGCACTAATTTCTGAAGAATTCCCTGTTGTTTCTACTTTTTTGCTGTCTTGTGCTTGTGCAAAAGTTATGCTAAAAAGAGATAAACAAGCTAAACCAATTGCGCTAATGATACTGTGTGCTTTGCTTTTTTTGGCCTGTTGGTTGTATGCGGTTAATTGGTTGCTTTTAAATCTGCCACAGGTGTTTTTTGTTTCTTTATTTTTAAAAAAAGCACTAATCTCTAAGGTATTCATTTTGGTGAAGTCGATTACTTCTTTTTGGCAAGTGCCACAAAAACCGCCTTTTGTAGTTGACGAAAATTGATTAAAATCTTCAGAACAAGGAGTTTTAATGTTTAGATGGATTTGATTTTTCATAATATATGGTTTTCATGTTAATATGCATCAAACCTATATATTGTATAGTTGTTTTAAAACAGTCAATTAGTTAAGGCTACTTTTTAATACGTGAAGTGTGCTTTTGGGTAAGTTTGCCTAATTACATAAATTGGGTTTTATGCCTAATTGATTTGCTAATTTTCTTCTTCTTAAAGTTATTTTCTTCGGATTGGTTTTTAAAAACTGAATAGGCAATTTGGTTTCTAAGCTAATGGCTTCAAAAGTTGCTTTGTGTTCAAAAAAACATTCGCTTTCATACACTTGATTGTTATATGAAAATTGAAATTCAACAACATAAAGAAACTCTTTTATGTTTTTTAATTTCCCTCCATCAAAAGTACTTGTGGTATGCGAGTAATTAGCTATTTTTTTGTTGGTTACTTTTGCTGAGGTATAGCTTCCGTATTTTTTAGTAAGTTCTTGTTCGTAGTAATGCAGGATGCTTGACGGAAGTGTATAGCGCATAAAAGCTGTAGGTAATATAATAAAGGCAAATCCAAAAAATATAAATCCGTATTTGTTTTCCTTTATGTTGCTTCCTAAATAAGCAAAAGCACTTCCAAATAAAACAAAAACCAACCAAATACCAAAAAGCCCTAAATGTTGTTTTAGGGCTGATAGTATAAATTTCTTTCTGCAGGAAAAAGGAAGTTTCAAAAGTTTAATTGCTTATAATTAAATTATCCATGAATGGTTTCATTTTTTCCATAACTTTTGATGAGTTCGCCTTCAAAAAGCAAAAAATCTTCCCAACGTTTTTCAACATCTACACCCTTACCATATTGTCTTGCAAAGGTTATAAAGGTAGTATAGTGTCCTGCTTCACTAACCATTAGTTCATGATAAAACTTGGCTAGTTTTTGGTCTTTTATGGTTGTAGATAAAAGTTTAAAACGTTCGCAGCTTCTGGCTTCTATCATTGCCGAAAAGAGTAGTCTATCTACCAATTGTTGGTGTTTGTTTCCGCCTTTAATAATAAATTTAAATAGCTCATTAACATAAGAGTCTTTACGTTCTGGACCCAAAGTGTACCCACGCTCTTTAATTATATTATGCACCATTTGAAAGTGTTCTAATTCTTCTTGAGCAATAACAAGAAGTTCGGTTACTAAATCTACATGTTCTGAGTTTAGTGAAACTAATTTAATAGCATTGGTTGCTGCTTTTTGCTCGCACCAAGCATGATCCGTTAAAATTTCTTCTATGTTAGATTCTGCAATATTTGCCCAACGAGGGTCGGTTTCTAATTTAAGCCCTAACATATTAATTGGTTGCTTTTTTTAATGCATCTTCCCCTCCAACAATAGGTAAGGAAATGCTTGTTTTGTCTAAGTCTATAGTTAATTCTGTTCCTGGTTTTGGGTGTAAAGTAAACTCTTTATCACTAGAAAAAATCATTAAACCAATTTGTTGTCCTGCAGCAATAACTTGATCGTCTGGTTGTAAGGTGAATTTTAAATCGTAAAATTTTCCAGGAGTTAAATCTTCACTTTCTCTAAGCGATTTATAATTTTGAGGATCTGCCCAACCACGTGTAATAATATTATCTGTAATTACTTTTGTAGTTTCATCCCAAGGAAGTGATACTAACCAAACCGATAAGTTTACAGCAGGTTTATTGCTAGCAACACTAATAGTAATTTCGCTTAGTCCAGAAATATGCAGATCAGATTTTAATTTAGGAGTAACATATAATAATCTGTTGTTAGATTTTTCAGCAAGCGCATGCGCTTTACCAGAGATATTAAAATCGTCAATTAAAGTTTCTGTTTTTTGATTTTTCTCTTTTTGTAAAGTTAAAAAACCAGCAGTATTTCCGCCTTTATTTAAGTAAAGACTTACGTTTTTAGCTTCCGGGTTTGGATATGCTTTATATGCAGTAGGATTATCAGGCTTATCATTTTCTCTAACTATCCAAGCTTCGGCATCGTTTTCTACACCGTTATCAATACCATGTAAATAATGTGTAAACCAACGGTTCATCATTGTCATTGGTGGTGGACCTCCATGTCCATTTTGGTGGTAATATATTTGTGAAGGTATACCTTGTTTTTTAGCTTGATTAAAAATACGATAACTATGTTCTGGCATCACATTCCAATCATTAAAACCGTGTGACATAAGTAAAGCGGCTTTCATATCTTGCATTTGATTTAAATAATCACGACCTGCCCAAAAATCATTATAATCTCCAGTAATTCTATCCATACCATTTTTCATTTCGGTATCTCTAACGGTTTTGTTGTTGTATGGACGTTTGCTTTCGTCACCACTATGAATAAAATCAAAAAGCACATCAATATCTTCGCCTAAATAGCCTCCAGGAGAACGTACTAATCCGTTAGATCTGTAGTAATTATAGTAAGCAGTATTTGGTGCAATTGGTATAATAGCTTCTAAACCTTCTACTCCTGTGGTAGCAGCAGCAAGAGGAATGGTTCCGTTATATGAAGTTCCTGTCATACCAACTTTACCAGTAGACCAGGTTGCTTTTACTTCTTCGTTTCCATATGGAGTAGTATATCCTTTAACACGACCATTAAGCCAATCTATTACAGCTTTTGGTGCAAGAGACTCGTTAATACCACCAACAGTAGGAGAGCCTTGAGATAATCCGGTTCCAGGTGAAGAAGAATGTACCACAATATAACCACGAGGAACCCATTTACGAATGTGTGAGTTAGATATTATTGGTCTTTCTCCTTTACGTATTACTTGTGGATGCACACGTTCTTGTGTTGCTGGTTCACCAAGTTCATGCTCTACATTCCACATGATGCCATTAACATCTGGTGCAACTCCTGCAAAATAAGGACTACTAACATATATGACTGGTAATTTTAAGCCTTCTGTTTCTGTTTGTTTTGGTCTGGTAACAGCAACATGCATTCTGTCTAGGGTGTCATCACCATCTGTGTTAAAGGTAGTTTCTACCCAAAGATCATGACGTATCCATTCTTTATAATCTTTAAAACCTTCTACAATTTGTGCTTCTCCGTCTTTAAAAATAGGAACGGTTTTTTCTTGTGCATAACTAAAGGAAGCCACTAAAAAGAAGAGGCTAAATAATAGGGAAATAGAATGCTTTTTTTTCATGATAATTACTAATTTTATTTAAAGGTACAATGTAGTTATTTTTTTGCGAAAGGAGTAACCGCAGAATGTTAAGGGAATTGTAAATGTTTTTTTGACTATAAGAAAAGCTTAAATACGCATTAAAATATTGTATAAAAAAACCACCAAAAAGGTGGTTTTTATTTTTTTAGAATCTGTTGTTACAAACAGAAAAACATACGTTTAAAAATTACTCCATAGTAATTACTAAATCATCTTGTTTTACCATGCTACCTTCTTTTAAACTTATAGATTTAATTTTTCCAGATTTAAAAGCAGTAACAGTAGTTTCCATTTTCATGGCTTCTATTATAAATAAAGGATCATTTTCTTGTACTTCTTGTCCTTTTTTAACTAGTACCTTGTATAAAGAACCCTGTAAAGGAGCTCCAATTTGGTTGGCTATAGCAGGATCTGTTTTTTTATTTTGTTCTATTTTAATATTTAAAGATTTGTCTAATATTTCAACAAATCTATTTTCACCATTTACTTTAAAAAACACTGTACGCATACCAACTTCATTAGGTATACCAATAGAAAGTAATTTGATGATTACTGTTTTTCCTGGCTCTAATTCTATTAATATTTCTTCACGTAATTTCATACCATAGAAGAAATTTTTAGTTGGTACTAATGCCAAATTACCGTACGCTTTATAGTTTTCATGTGCTTGCTCAAATACTTTTGGGTATAAAGTATATGATAAAAAGTCTTCCATTTCAATAGCACGAGTAAATCCTTTTTGAAATTTCTTTTTAAAGGCTTGATATTCTGCATCAAAGTCAACAGGCTCTAAATGTGCATTTGGTCTATTGGTATATGGTTTTCTGTTTTTAAGAATTATCTTTTGTAGTTTTTTAGGAAAACCACCTGTTGGCTGTCCTAAGTCTCCCATAAAGAAACTAATTACAGAATCTGGAAACGAAATTTCTTCACCACGCTGCATTACATCTTCTGTGGTAAGGTTATTAGTTACCATAAAAATAGCCATGTCACCAACAACTTTAGAGCTAGGTGTTACTTTTACTAAGTTACCAAATAGTTTGTTTACGTCTGCGTACATTTTTTTTACCTCGTCAAACCTATCTGCTAAACCTAAAGCTGTGGCTTGCGGACGTAAATTAGAATATTGTCCGCCAGGAATTTCATGTTGGTAAATTTCAGCAGTTCCTGCTTTTAAACCAGACTCAAATGGGTAGTATAACTCGCGAGTGTCTTCCCAAAAATTTGAAAACTGATTTAGTTTAGGCATATCAAATTCATGTGCTCTTGGTTGGTTTTTCATCATTTCTACCACAGCATTAAAGCTAGGTTGTGAGGTTAAACCACTTAAACCACTTAATGCTACATCTACCACATCAACTCCTGCTTCAATAGCTTTTAAATAACTTGCTGTTTGTAAGGATGAGGTGTCATGTGTATGTAGGTGAATTGGCACATTTACGGTATCTTTTAATGCCGAAACCAACTCTGTAGCAGCATATGGTTTTAATAATCCTGCCATATCTTTTATAGCAATCATGTGTGCTCCTGCATTTTCTAAATCTTTAGCAAGCTGGGTGTAGTATTTTAAATTGTATTTGGTTTGGTTTACATCTAAAATATCACCTGTGTAACTTAAAGCAGCTTCTGCAATTCCGCCTGTTTTATTGCGCACATAATTTATACTTGGTTCCATGGCTTTTACCCAGTTTAACGAATCGAAAATTCTAAATATATCCACGCCATTTTCCCAGGATTTTTCAACAAATTTTTCAATTACATTATCAGGATATGCTTTGTAGCCAACACCATTAGAACCACGTAATAGCATTTGAAATAAAATATTAGGTATTGCTTTACGAAGTTCGCGTAAGCGTGTCCACGGACTTTCATGTAAGAAACGCAAGCATACATCAAAAGTAGCACCTCCCCAAACTTCCATACTAAAGGTATTAGGGTGGTTCTTGGCAAAACTTTCGGCAACTTTTAGCATGTCAAAGCTTCGCATTCTGGTTGCTAATAAGGATTGATGCGCATCACGCATAGTAGTATCTGTAAAATGAATTTTTTTCTCATCTTTTAACCAAGCACAGAATTTTTCTGGACCAAGTTCTGTAAGTAGGTCTTTGGTGCCTTTTGGATGCGCTTCTGATAAACTAAATTTTGGAATTTTTGGCGTTCGGAAGACTTTGTTTTCTTCTATATTCTTAACGTCTGAATTTCCGTTTACGCTAACTTCTGCTAAAAATTTAACGACTTTAGAAGTTCTATCTTGTGGTAATTTTATTTTAAATAAAGAAGGTGTATTCTGTATAAAATTAACAGTTACTTTTCCGTCTTTAAACGTAGGATGTTGAATTACATTTTGTAGAAAGTGAATGTTTGTTTTAACACCGCGAATTCTAAACTCTTTTAAAGCACGAACCATTTTACGTGTTGCACCATCTAAAGTTCTACCATGCGAAGATACTTTTACAAGCATAGAATCAAAAAACGGGCTTACCTGATAACCTTGATATATGCTTCCTGCATCTAAACGAATACCCATTCCAGAAGCACTTCTGTAGGTAGTTACATTACCATAATCTGGTGTGAAGTTGTTTGAAGGATCTTCTGTTGTTAATCTGCATTGCAATGCAAAACCATGGGTTGTTATAGATTCTTGTTCGTTAATTTTAATTTGCTGGCTGTCTAGTGTGTAGTTTCCTGCAACAAAAATTTGTGTTTTTACTAGGTCTATTCCTGTTACCATTTCGGTAACTGTGTGCTCTACTTGAATTCTTGGGTTTACTTCAATAAAATAAATATTATCTTCTTTGTCTACCAGGAATTCTACTGTACCAATATTGTTATAATTTACTTCTTTGGCAATGGCAACGGCATATTTGTATAGGTTTTGTTTTACCTGATTGCTAACATTATGTGAAGGTGCAATTTCTACCACTTTTTGGTGACGACGTTGTACAGAGCAATCTCTTTCATATAAATGACGAATATTACCATGGTTATCTGCAACAATTTGTACTTCAATATGTTTTGGGTCTTCAACATATTTTTCTAAAAACATGGTGTCATCACCAAAAGCATTAAGAGCTTCGTTTCTTGCAGAGTTAAAATTAGACTCTAGGTCTTCGTCTTTTCTAATAATACGCATACCTCGACCTCCACCACCAGAAGCAGCTTTTAGCATTAAAGGATAGCCAATAGTTTCTGCTTCAGACAAGGCAACTTTTAAAGAAGTTAGTTTCTTTTTATTGCTTTCAATAATAGGGACATTACTTTTTACTGCTACTTTTTTAGCTGTAATTTTATCTCCTAAAGCATCCATAACTTTAGGGTCTGGACCTATAAAAATAATATCATTAGCAGCACATTGCCTTGCAAATTCTGAGTTTTCAGATAAAAAACCATAACCAGGATGGATGGCATCTACATTTTTAGATTTTGCTAAATCTATTAAAGCTTCAATATCTAAATACGGCTTTAAGGGTTGGTTGTCTTCTCCTATTTGGTAAGACTCATCTGCTTTGTTTCTGTGTTGTGAGTATCTGTCTTCATAGGTAAATACAGCTACGGTTGTAATATTTAATTCTGAGCAGGCACGAAGTACTCTTATGGCAATTTCGCCTCTGTTGGCTACAAGAACTTTTTTGATTTTCATTATATTGTTTGTTGTTGTTGTTTATTTATTTATTTAAATAAGGATTTTTTGTTTCGTAATTTCTAACAATAAAATCTAGAGCATTGTATAATACATCACCCATATTATCTGATTTTTTAAATTTTACATCACCAGTAAGTTTAAAAAGTCCTGTTTTTAATTCGTTAATTTTTTCAAGGGTTGAAATGTTGTCGTGTCTCATACATTCTATTAATTTTCTCAAACGTTTTTGTTCACTCTTTGCGCGTTTTGCAAGTAGTGAGCGTTCTTCGTTTTTATATTGTTCAATAGACTCTTTTGTTAAAACTTTTAAACTCATATGAACAAACGGATAGTTTTCTTTTAAAAACTGCGGTTTATATACTTTAGCATTTCCTTCGTAGCTTTGTTGATCAAAATCTACTGCGCGAATTCTATATTGTTTACGGTCAAAATCATAGGTAATTACAATTACATAATTGTAAGAACGCATATCTCCTAGTAGTCTTACAAAGCAACGTTCGTTAAATTTAACAAATTCTTTTGCTAAAGCTCTTTTATCTTGTTCTGTAATAGTATTAAGATGCTCACTAACATAGGTGTCTCCAGGTATTCCAGAAATATGTTCTTCTATTAGTGTGTCTTTATGAACTAAAAAATTAATATGGTTTGGGGAAAGTAAATGTTCTAATTCTAAGCCATAAATTCTAGAAGCGTCTGCCTTTTTAATATAAAGATATGTGTAAATATCATTTATTATGTTTCTTACTTTTATTCTAAAGGGTTTTGTATTGCCAAAGGTACAATAAGCAATACTATCTATATTTAAATATGGTAAAATACTGTCATCACCACTAGAGTGAAGAATAGAATATAATTGCTTTAGGCTGTGTTCTATTTCGTCACGTTCATATTCTGCGTAATAACAATCTACCCAAAGCGTATCGTCTCCGTTATTGTCAAATATTTCAATAGCACCTTGAAAACGCAGTAAATCATCATAGGAAATTGGAATTTGAATGTTTCTCCCTTCTTCTGAAAGATATTCTGACAGTTGTTTTGTTATAGGAAATACGGGTTTTTTCTTAGATATTAACTTCTCATTCATTGGTGTAAATTAAAGTCTATAAGGTAATTTTTTATTGTCATAATACAATGCGCGCATAGCTTTTTTTTTATTTTAAAATGAAAAAAATTGGTTTGTTATTCTTTACTATGATTTTAATGTAATTGTTAAAGATTAACGAGAAGAATAGATTTTAAGAGCTAATTTTTTTTAATAGTTAGAAACTTTAAAAGCTCTTGTGTATTCGGTATTTGTTGAAAACAAGCTTTAATAAAAAAACACTTCTATTTAGAAGTGTTTTTTTGTTCTTTATTTAAAATTTCTTTTACTGCTTGTTTATATTTTACAGGATTACCAGCTTTTTTTATGGCTTTATATGTTTTTTGCGGATTGGAAAAAGATTGCGAAAAGAATTCCCAAAAGCCTAACATTTTCATTTTTATAGGTGTTGGTCCAGAAAGATACTCGTCATACTGATGGTATATGGTATCATGAAATTTGGAGAATATTTCCCATCTGTTTTTAGGATATTCTGTGGTATTGTTTTTAATCATACTAGGTAAAAAAGGGTCTGCAATTAAACCACGACCAATCATAAAATGATCAATATTTGGAAAACGTGCTTCCATTTTTTTAAACGCTGCAACACTGGTAATGTCGCCATTATAGTATAGTGCATGTTTTGCAGCGTCTATACATTTTTGAAACGCATCTAAATCAACAGGACCTTTGTATAATTGTTTGCCTATTCTGGCATGAATAGCTATGTTTTTAAGTGGGTATTTGTCAAGAATAGGGAAGGTGTCTAAAATTTCTGCTGCATGTTCATAACCCATACGCATTTTCATAGAAACAGTAATATCTGTTTCTTCATGCGCTCTTTTTAGTATTTCATCAATTTTAGTAGGGTTGCAAATTAATCCAGAGCCCATTCCTGATTTTGTTACCATAGGATAAGGACAACCTAAATTCCAGTTTAGTTCTTTATAACCTAAACTTTGCACGTATTTAATAACAAACAAAAATTCTTCAGCATCATTAGTCATTACTTGTGGTATAACCTCTAAAGTGGTATTGTTTTCAGGTAATAAATCTAATTGGTAAGATTGCTTAATTTTTAGTTTTCCGTTTAGCCTTATATAAGGTGCGTAAAACGTGTCAATGCCACCAAAATAATGATGAAAGGCGTTACGAAATCTAAAATCTGTAAAACCTTGTAAAGGAGAAGAAAGTAGTTTAATACTCATGGTTTAAGCTTGGCGCAAATATAAACTAATTGTTTTGTTTTTATGCGTGTAGTTTTTTAAGTATTTATATTCTTTATGTTTTTTAAGTATTAAACTAGAGTACTTTCTAATGCTAAGGTTTTATTAGTAGTTAATGCTTTGTGTAATTTTTCAATATTAATGGGTTTCCATAAAATAGCATTAAATAGCTCTGAATACTCTTTGTTTTGTGTGGTCATTACATCTGCTGTAATTGCAAATATTGGTGTGTTATTATTGATAGTATTTAATCTAATTAATTTAGTAGCATCAATGCCGTTCATTTCTGGCATATGTAAATCCATTAAAATAAAATCATACTTTTTAGTTTTAGCATATTCTACAGCTATTTTTCCGTTAGAAACATGCTTTGTGGTAACTCCCCATTTTAAAAGTACTTTTTTTATTAATACAGCATTCATTAATGTGTCTTCTGCTAATAGTACTGTTTTGCCTTTTAGTTGCTCAGAAATTGGTTTTTTTACAATAGGAGTTGGTGTTGTTTTTTCTAACTGAAGTGTAAAATAAAACTCAGAGCCTTCTTGTTCTTTACTTTTTACATAAATTTTACTTTGATGTAGTTTTACAAGTTTTTTTACAATAGCCAAACCAAGACCTGTACCTCCTTGTTTTCTTGTCATTACAGGTTTTATTTGAGAAAAACTAGTAAATATTTTTTTTGAGTTTTCTTTAGAGATACCTTCACCAGTATCTTTTACTTTTATTAAAATAGAGTCGTGTTTTTCTTCTTCCTTTTTAAGTTTTAGCTTAAGAACTATTTTTCCTTTTTCAGTAAATTTAATAGCATTACTTAAAAGGTTGCTAATTATCTGTGTTAGTTTGGTTTCGTCTAGAAGGTAATTTCTGGTATTAGGAACTTTATTTATAAAAATCAATTCTAAGCCTTTTTGTTTTGCAACATTACTATGTAAGTTTACTATATAGTTACATAAATCATTAAGATTGGTATTGGCTACTTCAAGAGCGGTTTTTTTAGCATCTAGTTTATTAAAGTCTAACACATTATTTACTATGTTAATTAAATTATTAGAAGCAAATTGAAGGCTTTTTAAAAGTTTTTTGTTTTCTCCTTCTACTTGATCTTCTAAAATAGAAGCAATAGTGGTCATGGCATTTAAAGGGGTTCTTATTTCATGACTCATTACAGATAAAAACTCTTGTTTTACTTTAAGAGCTTGCTGCTCACCTTTATTCTTTTTATCAATAATCTTTTGTTTTTCTCTTTGGTGTAAGGCTTCTTTTTCTAAAACATTCATTTTATTTATCAAGTTATAGTTTTCCATAACATGTTTTGTTTGCGTGTTCATAGAAGCTTCCTTTTCAGTAAGATATAGTTCTAGGTATTTAAACGATTCTTTTATTTTATTTTTTCTTTTAAAAATTTTATATAATAAATAATATCCTTTTACTTTAGTCATGGAAAGGTTGTATGCAACCGATAATTCTAAGCCTTTAAGCACTGTTTCTTTTGATTTTTCTAAATCATTAATCTTATAGTATAATTTTCCTAGTTTGTTATATACCATACAAGAACCAATAACTTCAATTGCTTTGTTAAAGGTGTCAATAGCTTGTAAAAAATCTACTTCACTATTTTTATAATCACCTAATGCTAAATACACTTTTCCGCGACCATAAATAGCAAAACCATAACCTCTTGTATCTCCAGATTGCTTTTTTAGTTTTATAGAATGCGTTATCATTTTCATGGCAGCATTATATTTTTTTCTTTTAATTAAAAGTCCAGATAGGTTGTTTAAAGCATTAGCTTCAAGGCTTGTGCATTTTGCTTTTTGAGCGTATTTAACAGCGTGTTTATAATAGGAGAAGGCATTAGATTGGTCACCAATGAATTCATAGGCTGTACCTATTGCTTTTTTTACTTTAGAGATGTTTGTATAGTCATCATGGTTTTTATAAATCTTAAGCGCCTCAATTAAGTGAATTAAACCTTTGTGGTAATTGTCTGTTTTGTAGTGTATGCTTGCAATAGTGTATTTAGCATTCGCTATACCAAGTTTGTCATTAATAGCAGTGTAATAGCTTATAGCTTCTTGAACGTATTTTTTTGAATTTACAAAGTCGCTAATAATCATATAAAAAAAGGCAAGTTGCTCTAAGCTTTTTCCTGTTAAGGAATCATCTTTTAACTCTTTACTGAATAGCAAAGCCTTTTGGGCTAAAGTAATACTTTGTTGTATGTTATTAGATCGTTTAGAATACGCGCTATTTAAAAGTAAATTTACTTTTTCATGTAGGAGTAGGTTAGCCATAAGAAATTATATTAGGGACGCCAAAATTAATGAAAAAAACAGAAAGTTACTTGTTTAAACGAATGCGATATTTTTAATAAATATTATCCTTTTTTGATTTATATTCAATGATTTACATGTTCTTTTATTTTTAAAGATAAATAAGTAAAAAACATAAAAACCACCTTTTAAGGTGGTTTTTATGGATAATAAGTTTTAAAATTCTCTTTTTTAAAGAAACTTGTATATGCTTATTTTATCATTTCGTAACTACGTTTAATAAAGTTAGTTAACTCTTCTCCTTTTAATAATCCTTGAGAAAGTCTTGCTAGGTCTAAACTTTGTGTAATTAAACGCTCTTGTTTCTTTTTGGTTTTGGTGCTTAAAATTTCACCTACCAATTCAGAGTTTGTATTCACAATAAGGTTGTACATTTCTGGCATGTTACCAAACATGTTCATTCCGCCTCCACCAGTTTGCTGCATTTCTTTCATTCTACGCATAAATTCTGGTTGTGTAATCATAAACGGAGATGCTGCGCTATCCATAGCTTCTAATTGTACCGAAAATTTTTCAGCAGGAATGACTTCTTTTAATAATTCGTCTAATGCTTTAGTTTCATCTTCGTTTAATTTAGAAATGGTAGTGTCTTCTTTCTTGATTAAGTTATCAATATGGTCTCCGTCTACACGAGCAAAAGAAATATTTTCTTTGGTGCTTTCTAATTTCTGAATTAAATGTGAAACAATAGGAGAGTCTAGTAATAATACCTCATAACCTTTGGCTTTAGCAGCTTCAATATAACTGTGTTGTTCGTCTTTATTTGAAGCATAAAGAATAACCAACTTGTCATCTTTATCGGTTTGTTTTGCTTTTATTTTATTAAATAACTCTTCGTAAGTATAATGTTTTCCGTCTACTGTTGGGTATAATGCAAAAGCATCTGCTTTTTCAAAGAATTTTTCTTCAGAAAGCATTCCGTATTCAATTACAATTTTAATATCATCCCATTTTGCTTCAAAATCTTCACGATTTGCGTTAAATAATGATTTTAATTTATCTGCAACTTTTCTGGTAATGTAAGAAGAAATCTTTTTTACCGCTCCATCTGCTTGTAAATACGAACGTGATACGTTTAATGGAATGTCTGGAGAGTCAATTACACCACGAAGCATTGTTAAAAATTCTGGAACAATACCTTCTACATTATCGGTAACAAATACTTGGTTTTGGTATAGTTGAATTTTATCTTTTTGAACGTTTAAATCGTTTGTCATCTTAGGAAAGTATAAGATTCCTGTAAGATTAAACGGATAGTCTACATTTAAATGAATGTTAAATAAAGGTTCTTCAAATTGTGCAGGATACAACTCTCTGTAAAAATTCTTGTAGTCTGCATCTTCTAATTCTGATGGCTGTTTAGTCCATGCTGGATTAGGATTGTTAATGATGTTATCTACCGTAATTTTTTTCTGAGGTTCTGTCGTTTCTTTTCCTTCGGCATCTTTAGTTGTAGCAGGCGTATGCTCAGGATCGTTTATTTCTTTAGTTCCAAATTTAATAGGAATAGGCATAAACTTGTTATACTTAGAAAGTAGGCTTCCAATACGTGCTTCTTCTAAAAACTCTGTAGAGTCATCTGCAATGTGTAATATAATTTCTGTACCTCTGTCTGTTTTGTCTGATGCTTCTAAAGTAAATTCAGGAGAACCATCACAAGTCCAATGTGCAGCTGGTTCGTCTTTATGCGATTTAGTGATGATTTCTACTTTTTCAGCAACCATAAATGCCGAGTAAAAACCAAGTCCAAAATGCCCAATAATACCAGAATCTTTAGCAGAATCTTTGTATTTATCTAAAAATTCTTCAGCTCCAGAAAAAGCAACTTGGTTGATGTATTTTTCAACCTCTTCTGCAGTCATTCCTAAACCTTGATCAATAATATGAAGCTTTTTACCTTCTTTATCAATTTTTACTTCAATTTTAGGATTTCCGTACTCTGATTTTGATTCGCCAATACTTGTTAAGTGTTTTAACTTTAAAGTAGCATCTGTACCATTACTAATTAGCTCACGTAAAAAGATTTCGTGATCACTATATAAAAATTTCTTGATTAAAGGGAAGATGTTTTCTACCGAAACATTAATTTTTCCTTTTGACATAATTTTAATTATTTTTTTATTCCAGTAAATACAGGAATCTGATTAATTTGATGTTTATAATGTTATACAAAGCAAGGCAACAAAAATGCCAATACTCTAAAAGTGACAAAGTGACATTTTTTATTATACTATGCATGCATAACGAATACGATTGCGTTTAAAAATTTGTTAGTAGTAAATAGTTAAATTGCGCAACGTAAAATTAATAGCACTATGTATAATTCAAAAATAATAGGACTTGGTCATTATGTTCCTGATAATGTTGTAACAAATCAAGATTTGTCTGCAATGATGGATACTAATGATGCTTGGATTACCGAAAGAACAGGAATAAAAGAAAGACGTTGGGTAAAACCAGGGTCAGGAGATACTACAGCAACAATGGGAGTGAAAGCTGCTAAAATTGCAATAGAAAGAGCAGGTATAGATAAAGATGATATAGATTTTATTGTTTTTGCAACCTTAAGTCCAGACATGTACTTTCCTGGACCAGGTGTGCAAGTACAGCATGCATTAGGTATTAAAACAGTTGGTGCTCTTGATGTAAGAAATCAATGCTCAGGATTTGTATATGCTATTGCTGTTGCAGATAATTTTATTAAAACAGGAATGTATAAAAACGTTCTTGTTATTGGTAGTGAGGTGCATTCTCATGGTTTAGATAAAACTACACGAGGAAGAGGTGTATCTGTAATTTTTGGTGATGGAGCAGGAGCAGCTGTTTTAACAAGAGAAGAAGATACTAGCAAAGGTATTTTGTCTACACATTTGCATAGCCAAGGAGAACATGCAGAAGAGTTAGTACTTGTTGCACCAGGTATGGGAAAACGTTGGGTAACCGATATTTTGGCTGATAATAATCCTGATGATGAAAGCTATTTTCCGCACATGAACGGTCAATTTGTATTTAAAAATGCAGTGGTTCGTTTTAGTGAAGTAATTATGGAAGGCTTAACAAAAAATAATTTAGATAAAGAAGCCATAGATATGTTAATACCACATCAGGCAAACTTACGAATAGCACAGTTTATACAGAAAAAATTTGGCTTAGATGACGATAAGGTTTTTAATAATATTCAAAAATACGGAAATACAACTGCTGCATCTATACCTATTGCTTTAACTGAAGCTTGGCAAGAAGGAAAAATAAAAGAAGGAGATACCGTTGTGCTAGCTGCCTTTGGTAGTGGCTTTACTTGGGGAAGCGTTATTATAAAGTGGTAATTAAAAATAGTATGGAATATTACTTTTTTACTAATATATAGAAATAAAAAAACCCGAATACTTAGCAAATTCGGATTTTTTCTTGTTGTTAAAATAAGTAACAACCACTTCAATTAAATATTATTAAAAGGACTAATTCAAACAAAATATAATAGTTGGTAGTTGTATCTTTAAAACGTAATTATTGTTCTTTATTGTGTTGATTTTCAGTATTTAACAAAATTTAACACTTGTTGTAAGAAAAAACAAAAACCCAAGGTAATAACACCTTGGGTTTTCTAATTTAATAACCACATATTAACACTAACCATCTACTATTATGAAGGTTATTAAATTTAATTTTAATACTTTTTTTAACCTTGTTAGTTACTACTACTATAGACGACTATTTTTAAGATTTGTTACTTTTTTAAGTACACTTAACAACACTTTAACAAATGAATAAAAAAACATTAGTATTTGGAGCCTCATTAAAACCAGATAGATACTCTAATATGGCATTGCGTAAACTAGTAAACTACAAACACGATACTGTTGCATTTGGTTTGAAAACAGGAGAAGAAGCAGGTGTGCAAATAGATGCAGAATTAAAAGATTATAAAGGAATACATACAGTTACTCTTTATCTAAATCCTGAAAGACAAAAAGCATATTATAATTATATCATTTCTTTAAAACCTAAACGTGTAATCTTTAATCCAGGTACCGAAAATCCTGAGTTTTACACTATGTTAAAAGAAAAAAATATAGCTTTTGAAGCTTCTTGTACTTTGGTTTTACTTTCTACCAATCAGTATTAAATAGCATAGCTCTTTAATTAGTGACTAGTTTTTCTTTATTAATACTAAACCTAAAAAAGTTAATAGGCCATTAATAATTAAGATAAAGAATCCAAATTCAAATCCAAACCATTTTAAGCTATTCACACTAATGATATAAGATAAAACAGGAGATAATATAGCTATTATAGGAACAAATTTATCTTTAATATTCCATTTTGTAAATAGACCAAAAGCGTAAAGACCTAAAAGCGGACCATAAGTATAACCTGCAAATACAAAGAGTTTAGCAATAACACTAGCATCTTTAATAAGATATTTAAAAGAAATTATAACTAAAATTAAAATAAGTGAAATTAAAACATGAATACGTTTTCTAATGCGTACTTGTTTTTCAGGCTTATGCTTTTTTTCAATGTCTAAAATATCAATACTAAATGAAGTTGTTAATGAGGTTAATGCAGAATCTGCGCTACTGTAAGCAGCAGCAATTAATCCTAATAAGAAAAATATAAAAACACCAAATCCTAAATGGTTTTTAGCAAGTAAAGGAAATAGGTCGTCTTTATGTGCATCAATTCCATTTTGTTGCGCATAGACTGTTAAAAGTAGTCCTAAACTTAAAAAGATAAAGTTTACAACAGTAAGTACTATTGTAAACCAAAACATGTTTTTTTGTGCATCTTTTAAGGTTCTACAGGTTAAGTTTTTTTGCATCATATCTTGATCTAGACCTGTCATTACAATAGCTATGAATGCTCCAGAAATAAATTGTTTCCAAAAGTATGTGCCAGATTTAAAATCGTCAAAAAAGAAGGTCTTGCTCAAATCGCTATCTAATACAAAGCTAAGAATATTATTTCCGCTTAAACCTAATTCATTACCTACAAAATAGATAGCAACACCAACAGCAACAAGCATAAATAAGGTTTGTAGAGTGTCTGTCCAGACTATAGTTTTTATTCCAGATTTAAAGGTGTAAAGCCAAATTAAAAGAACAGTAATAGTAACAGTTTGCCAAAACTCTATACCTAACTCATCAAACAATATAATTTGTAAAACATTAGCTACTAAAAACAATCTAAAACTTGCCCCAACTATTCTAGATATTATAAAGAAAGAAGCACCTGTCTTATACGCATAATTTCCAAAACGTTCTTCTAAATAAGTATAAATAGAAGTAAGGTTTAGTTTGTAGTATAAAGGAAGCAAAACAGTACCAATTACTAAATACCCAACAATATATCCTAAAACTACTTGCATGTAGCTAAATTGTGAAGCTTCAATCCAACCAGGAACAGAAATAAACGTTACGCCAGAAAGAGACGCTCCAATCATACCAAAAGCAACTACATACCAAGGCGATTGTTTGTTGCCTTTAAAAAAGGCATCGTTACCAGTTTTTTTTCCAGTAAAATAAGAGATTAAAATAAGCACACCAAAATAGGATGCAATGAGTAAAATGATTTGCGTAGCAGACATAAATAGATTTTAAAGTGGAAAAATACAAATTACTTTAAAAGTTTCTTAAACAACTAGATAATAAATATTAAATTCGCAGCCATGGAATTTTCTTCAAAACTATTAGAAAACGCAGTAAATGAGATGTCACAATTACCTGGAATAGGTAAGCGTACGGCTTTACGGTTGGTTTTACATCTGTTAAGACAGCCAGAAGAACAGACGTTAAAACTTTCTAAAGCATTAGAGAATATGCGTTCTCAAATTAAGTTTTGTAAATCTTGCCATAATATTAGTGATGTAGATTTGTGCGAAATTTGCGCAAATCCTCATAGAAATCAAGAATTAATTTGTGTAGTTGAAGATGTTAAAGACGTTATGGCTATTGAAAACACAAGTTCTTTTAGAGGTTTATATCATGTGTTAGGTGGAAAAATTTCGCCTATGGATGGAATTGGACCTCATGATTTAAATGTAGTATCTTTAGTAGAAAAAGTAAAATTAGGACAAGTAAAAGAACTTATTTTTGCTCTAAGCTCCACTATGGAAGGAGATACTACCAATTTTTATATTTTTAAACAAATTAAAGACTATAATGTGCTAACATCTACAATAGCACGAGGAATTTCTGTAGGAGATGAGTTAGAGTATGCCGATGAAATAACACTTGGTAGAAGTATTATTAACAGAATTCCGTTTGAAACCTCTTTAAAATCGTAACTATTTATTTGAAACTCTCTATAATCATATTAAACTATAATGTTCGCTATTTTTTAGATTTATGTCTACAAAGTGTGCAGGCAGCTATCTCAGATTTAGATGCAGAAATTATTGTAGTAGACAATCATTCAACAGACGATAGTTGTGCAATGGTAAAGCAAAATTATCCAAATGTAAAACTTATTGAAAATAAAGAAAATTCAGGTTTTTCTAAAGGAAATAATATTGGTGTTGCGCAAGCTAAAGGCGAGTATATTTGTATATTAAATCCAGATATAGTAGTAGCAGAAGATACCTTTTCAAAAATTTTAAAATTTGCAGAACAACAAGATCACATAGGAGCAATAGCATGCAGGTTAATTGATGGTAGTGGTAATTATCTTCCAGAAAGTAAACGCAATGTTCCTGTTGTTAAAGTAGCCTTTGAAAAAATGGTTGGTATTTCTAAGAATTATTATTCTAATCATTTAAAAGAAGATGCTGTTGGTGAAATAGATATTCTTGTAGGTGCCTTTATGCTTATGAAACGTTCGGTTTATAACCAAGTAAAAGGTTTTGATCAAGATTATTTTATGTATGGTGAAGATGTAGATTTATCTTATAAAATATTAAAGGCTGGATATCAAAATTTTTATTTTGGGGAAACTACAATTATACATTACAAAGGAGAGAGTACTTTAAAAGATGCTGAGTATGTAAAAAGATTTTATGGTGCCATGCAAATTTTTTACATGAAGCATTTTAAAAGTAATTTTGTTTTTGATGCTTTAGTTTGGTTAGGTATTGAGTTTGCAATACGTTTTAGAAAAGCACCAGCTATTGAACCAAAAACAGTAAATAATTACGCTGTATTTACTTATAAAAAAGATCTTGATTTTATAAAAAAGCTACCTTTTAAAGCATATAAGGTAACTGATGTAAAAATGGTAAAACCACATGCCGAAGTTATTTTTGATGCTAATACCTTGACTTGTAAACAAATTATAGCGTATATTTTACATTTACAAAAAAATAATACGCATACTTTTAAAATTATTCCGAAAAATTCTAATTTTATCATCGGAAGCAACGATTCTCAAAATCGTGGGGAAATTCTTCACTTTTAATAAAATAAAGGATTGTTAAAATTTGATAAATATTGAATGAATTCATTCATTTTTTATTAATTTTGCAAAACATAAATAAAAACTAAGGCTTAGATTATAAATATGGCAAAATTTGAACTAAAATTACCTAAAATGGGAGAGAGTGTTGCAGAAGCAACAATTACCTCATGGTTAAAACAAGTTGGAGATACTATTGAAGAAGATGAAGCAATTTTAGAAATTGCAACAGATAAAGTTGATAGCGAAGTGCCTAGTGAAGTAGATGGTGTTTTAGTTGAAATACTATTTAATGTAGATGATGTAGTACAAGTAGGGCAAACTATTGCTATTATAGAAACAGAGGCAGATACGGCTACTACAGCAGCAGCTCCTAAAAAAGAAACAGTAATACAAGATGCTCCTGAGCAAGTTGCCTCAGAAGTAGCACAAACAGTTGTTGCTGCTCAAGAAACAGCTGCACCTGTAATAACTAGTGGAGAACGTTTTTATTCTCCTTTAGTTAAAAATATTGCAAAACAAGAAGGTATAGCGCAAGCAGAGCTTGATACAATTCCTGGAACAGGAAAAGAAGGACGTGTTACTAAAAATGATATATTAACGTATTTAGATAATAGAAGCTCACAGCCAGCTAAAAGCGTTGCTCCAGCAACTAATGGTGTAGCTCCCGTTAAAAATAAGGCTGTAAAAACAGAAACAGCTCCTGTTATTTCAAGTGGCGAAGATGAAATTATTGAAATGACAAGAATGGGCAAAATTATTGCGCATCATATGGTAGAGTCTGTTCAAAAAAGCGCACATGTACAAAGTTTTATAGAGGCAGATGTAACTAAAATATGGAATTGGAGAAAGAAAGTAAAAGATGCTTTTATGAAATGTGAAGGAGAGAACTTAACTTTTACGCCAATTTTTATGGAAGCTGTTGCTAAAGCACTTCGTGATTTTCCTATGCTAAATATTTCTATTCAAGGAGATACAATTGTTAAAAAGAAAAATATTAATCTTGGTATGGCTGCAGCTTTACCAGATGGTAATTTAATTGTTCCTGTAATTAAAAATGCAGATCAGTTAAATCTGGTTGGTATGACAAAACAAGTTAATAGCTTGGCTAATAAAGCTCGTGAAAACAAATTAAAACCAGACGATATACAAGGAGGAACCTATACAGTTACCAATGTTGGTACTTTTGGAAGTATCATGGGAACACCAATAATTAATCAACCACAAGTTGGTATTCTAGCATTAGGAGCCATACGTAAAATGCCTGCAGTTATAGAAACTCCTGAAGGAGATTTTATTGGTATACGTTACAAAATGATTATGTCACACTCTTATGACCATAGAGTTGTTAATGGAGCGTTAGGAGGGCAATTTATAAAAGCAGTTAAAGATTATCTTGAAGATTGGGATAGTAATAGAGAGATATAAAATAATTCTTTTTTAAAGCAAGTATAAAAAAAGCGCAATTTAATAATTGCGCTTTTTTTTTATAGAGTAGCTTAACATGTAAATTAAAAATGATTTTTTAAAGCTTCAATAAGTTTGTTTCTGTTTTCTAGTCTATTGTAAATAGAATCTTCAATTTCTATAATTGGTACTAGTGAGGTTTTATCGTTTTTTCTGTTTAAAAGCTCTTGTTGAATTTTTTGATAATAGTCTAAGTCTTCATCAATGTTATAAATAGTGTGTACTATGTTATTATCGCGAAATAATTTGATTGTGTTTTCGCATAAATCGCAATAATCTTTAATAAAAAGAATAACAGGTTTGTTTTTTTTGCTTTCCTCAAAAGTAAAATCAATTGCATTAGCTAGCTTTTCTTGGTCGTGTGCAATTTCATTTACAATTAAACCAAAACTAATATTGTTCTCTTCGGAAATTTTTAATAGCGTAAACATTTTAATTTTAGAGTTGGCAGGAACTATTTTAGTAATAGGGTTTTCTGCTATCTTTCTAAAACCTGTAGCATTAATTTTTAAAAAAACCTCATAGTCTGTACTGCTGGAGTTAACAGCATAAACCTCTACTTTTTTTCCGGATTCTTTTTTCTCAATAGAAATATATGTGTGATTGTTTTGAGCAAAACTTAATACAGATATAAAAAAAAGTAAAAAGCAAAATGTGAAATTTTTCATTATTTGATATGGATTAAAAAATAAGATAAATATAATAAAAAGTATATTTGCATAAACCATATTAATGTAATGAAATTAAACTTAATAAAACCAATTTGTTTTTTTGACTTAGAAACAACAGGAGTTAATATCTCAAAAGATAGAATTGTTGAAATAGCTATTTTAAAAGTATATCCAGACGGAAAAGAAGAAAGTAAAACCTGGTTAGTGAACCCAGAAATGCCAATACCTGCTGAGGTTACAGCAATTCATGGCATATCAGACAAAGATGTAGCAGATAAGCCTACATTTAAGGAGTTGGCAAAAGAAATTAATACTGTAATTAAAGATTCAGATTTAGGCGGATTTAATTCAAACCGTTTTGATATTCCGCTTTTAGCAGAAGAAATGCTTCGAGCAGGAGTAGATTTTGATATGAAAAATAGAGTCTCTGTAGACGTGCAAACTATTTTTCATAAAATGGAACAACGTACACTAGTTGCTGCTTATAAATTTTATTGTGATAAAGACTTAACAGATGCGCATAGTGCAGCAGCAGATACCAATGCTACATTTGAAGTGTTAAAAGCACAAATAGAAAAATACGATAGCTTAGAAAATGACACCAAATTTTTAGCAGATTTTAGCTCGAGAAAAAAGTTTGCAGACTTTGCAGGATTTCTTATATTTAACAAAAATGGAGAAGCATGTTTTTCCTTTGGTAAACACAAGAATAAGCGTGTTTTAGATGTGCTAAATGATGAGCCAGGATATTTTGGTTGGTTGTTAAATGCAGATTTTCCATTATATACTAAAAAAGTACTTACAGCAATTAAGTTAAGTACTTTTAATAATAAACTAGACTAGAGTTTAGTTTATCTTTTTTTTATAAGTGACAGGGTTGTAGTTTGTATACATCAAAATTACAAGAAAGAGAAGTTAAAAATTAGTAATAGATAACCAAAAATAATTCGTGTCTTAAGACTATTAATACAGAATGTTTTTGATATTCTGGATTTTAAAATAAAATAAATAAGATTTCTGCTGTAGCAGAAATGAAAATGAACACTTATTAATGAAACTAATCTGCATAGGTAGAAACTACACAGAGCATATTAAAGAATTAGAAAACGAAAAACCAACAGACCCAGTTGTGTTTTTAAAGCCAGACACGGCTATATTGTTAAAAAAACAACCGTTTTTTATTCCAGATTTCTCAAATGATGTACATCATGAAGTAGAAATTCTTGTAAAAATCAATAAAGTAGGTAAGCATATTCAAAAAAAGTTTGCTCATAAATATTATGACCAAATAGGACTAGGAATTGACTTTACAGCAAGAGATTTACAAAAGCAATTAAAAGATAAAGGACTTCCTTGGGAGAAAGCAAAATCTTTTGATGGCGCAGCAGTAATAGGAGATTGGTTAGATAAAACTCAGTTTCAAGATGTCGATAATTTAAATTTTTCGCTGCAAAAAAATGAAACCATAGTACAAAAAGGCAATACCAGCCATATGTTATGGAAAATTGACGAAATTATAGAATATGTATCTAAATATTTTACTTTAAAGATAGGAGATATTATATTTACAGGAACACCAGCAGGTGTTGGTAAGGTCGATGCAAATGATAAACTTATAGGATGTATAGAAGACACACAAATGTTTTCAATAACAGTTAAATAAATGGAACAACATTACAAATTATTTAGAGTTCGTGAATTAGCAGACGGAGATCAGGATTTTATTAATGTACTAGCACAGACTTTTTTAGAAGAAGTTCCTGCCGATGCAAAAATCTTAAAAGAAGCCGTTGAAAGCAATAACCATCTGGCAACATACCAAACTGCACACAAAATGAAACCAACCATAGATATGTTTGAGTTAGGGGTGCTTCAAGATTTAATAGAAGTACAAGATTGGGGAAAATATGAAAAAAAAGAAGTTAATATAATTCCTAAACTAGAAATAGTGCTTGCAGCCATTGAACAAGCTTCTAACGAAATTCGTTCAGATTTTAATTTATAATGCAAGCAGAAATAATAACCATAGGAGATGAAATCCTAATAGGGCAGATTGTAGACTCTAATTCTGCATTTATTGCCCAACAATTAAATAAAATAGGAGTATCTGTATACCAAATTACCTCAGTACAAGATGATACAGAACATATTTTAAAATCATTAAAAGAAGCAGAAGAAAACGCAGATATCATTATCCTTACTGGAGGATTAGGCCCTACAAAAGATGATATTACAAAAAATACCATTGCTACCTATTTTCAAGATACACTAGTACAAGATACATCGGTTTTAAAAAATATAGAAACTCTCTGGAAAAACTATATAAAACAACCACTCTCACAACTTAATATAGATCAGGCCTTAATGCCAAGCAAGGCAACTGCATTAATGAATAAAGTGGGTAGTGCGCCAGGAATGTGGCTAGAAAAAGGTGCTAAAACATTTATTTCGCTTCCAGGAGTGCCTTTTGAAATGAAAGCATTAATAGATGATGAGGTAATACCAAGACTTCGTAAAAAATACAAATTCCCATATATTCTGCATAAAACGTTACTTACCTACGGAATAGGAGAAAGTAATTTAGCCGAAAAAATAGAAACTTGGGAAGATAATTTACCAAAACATATAAAATTAGCTTATTTACCTAATTTAGGAAAAGTGCGTTTACGTCTTTCTGCAAAAGGAAATGTAAAAGAAGAAATAACAAAAGAAGTAGAACATCAAATCCATTTGCTGCTTCCTCAAATAGAAGAATATTTTACAGGTTTTGAAGACCAAGAAGAATCTATAGAAGCCTTAATAGCAAAAAAACTGAGCCATACTAACCAAACATTAGCAACAGCAGAAAGTTGTACTGGAGGAAAAATAGCAGCAAGCATAACACGGCATTCAGGTGCTTCTGCATACTTTAAAGGAAGTATAGTAAGTTATACCAAAGAAATAAAAATAAACGTTTTAAACGTACCAGAAACACTTATAGCAAAACATTCTGTAGTAAGTCCAGAAGTAGCAGAAGCCATGGCAAGAAATGTTTTACAAATTTTTAAGACAGATTATGCTATAGCAACAACAGGAAATGCTGGACCTACAAAAGACAAAACAGAAGAAGAAGTAGGCACTGTTTTTATTGCCATAGCAACCAAAAATGCAGTTTTTTCACAAAAATTTACTTTTGGAAAACCTAGAGAAAAGGTGATAAATAGAGCCGTAAATAAGGCCTTAGAATTGTTAAAAAAAGAAATTTTTAAAAAATAGATGAAATATGATTGTCTAAACATAAAGAATTTGTATATTTGCACCTCGTTTTGAAATAACAATAATACATTTAGAACAATGTCAAGAGTTTGTGAACTTACAGGAAAGAAGGCAATGGTTGGAAACAACGTGTCTCACGCAATGAATAAAACTAAACGCACGTTTGATGCTAATTTAATCAAAAAACGTTTCTTTATTCCTGAAGAAGATAAGTGGATTACATTAAAAATATCTACATCAGCATTAAAAACTATTAATAAAATAGGTATATCTGCTGCATTAAAAGAAGCAAGAACCAAAGGTTTTATTAAATAATAGCCTCATTTAAAAGTTTAAGAAAATGGCAAGAAAAGGCAATAGAGTACAGGTAATTTTAGAGTGTACAGAGCACAAGGAGTCTGGTAAACCAGGAACTTCTCGTTACATTACAACAAAAAATAAAAAGAACACTCCAGATAGAATGGAAATTAAAAAATTCAATCCTATCTTAAAGAAAATGACTGTTCATAAAGAGATTAAATAATTAAAGATTTTTTATAAATCTTATAAAACATTAAGTCATGGCAAAGAAATCCGTAGCATCATTACAAACAGGATCTAAAAGATTAACAAAAGCAATAAAAATGGTAAAGTCTCCAAAAACTGGAGCTTACATGTTTGTTGAGTCTGTAATGGCACCAGACCTAGTAAACGATTTTTTAGCAAAAAAATAAGTTTACTTTAAAAAGATATTTTAAAGCTGCTTTCCTAAAGAAAGCGGCTTTTGTTTTATATTTACATTTCATAGTTAATGACAATATTTCAGTAAGCTAAAAAAGGCGTGACTATTGTTATACAGATTATGGCGTTACCCTCTTACACTAAAAGTTTCAGAGGGTCAGGCTTTCCGCTATATCTTTTTGCAGAAAAAGCAAAAAGGATGTCGCTGCAATCCTTAACGCAGAAATAGATGAAGTAACAACTTCATAACTAAATAACAAACAATAAAATAGGTATGAGCTTTTTTAAAAAAATATTTTCTTCAGATAAAAAAGAAACTCTAGACAAAGGTTTAGAAAAATCTAGCACAAGTTTTTTAGGTAAACTAAGTAAAGCTGTAGCAGGAAAATCTAAAGTAGATGATGCTGTGTTAGATAATCTAGAAGAGGTATTAGTCTCTAGTGATGTAGGTGTAAATACTACATTAAAAGTTATTGAACGTATAGAGGAAAGAGTAGCAAAAGATAAATATTTAGGCACAGATGAGCTAAATAGAATACTTCGTGAAGAAATTGCTGCATTATTAAGTGAAACTAATTCTGGTGAAGATACAGAATACGTAATTCCGCAATTACCAAAACAAGAAGATGGTAGTAAAACACCATACGTTTTAATGGTAGTTGGTGTTAACGGAGTTGGTAAAACTACAACCATTGGTAAGTTGGCTTACCAATTTAAAAAACAAGGACTAAAAGTAGTACTTGGTGCAGCAGATACCTTTAGAGCAGCAGCAATAGACCAATTACAAGTTTGGGCAGATCGCGTAGATGTACCAATGATACGACAAGAAATGGGTAGTGATCCTGCTTCTGTGGCTTTTGATGCTTTAGAGTCTGGTGTTAATCAAGATGCAGATGTTATTATTATAGATACTGCAGGACGTTTACACAATAAGATAAATTTAATGAATGAGCTTACCAAAGTAAAACGTGTTATGCAAAAAGTAGTAGGAGACGCTCCTCATGACGTACTTTTAGTATTAGATGGCTCTACAGGACAAAACGCATTTGAACAAGCTAAACAATTTACAGCAGCAACAGAGGTAACAAGTTTGGCTGTAACCAAATTAGATGGTACTGCAAAAGGTGGAGTTGTAATTGGTATAAGTGACCAATTTCAAATACCTGTTAAGTATATTGGTGTTGGTGAAGGTATAGAAGATTTACAAGTATTTAATAAATTTGAATTTGTAGATTCGTTTTTCAAATAAAATTTATAAAACATAAAAAAAAAGCCTTAGGTAATTCTTAAGGCTTTTTTTTATGTTTAGTATATACTACTATTTAACAGCAGTAGTAAATAGTGTAATCTTACCTCTGTAAAATTATATTTTTCATCTTTTTAGGGTAAAATGACCAGAATTACTTTTGCCATTAGTTCGATTTACGGTAAACCAATAATCTGAATTTGGCATGTATTGTCCGTTAAAAGTGCCATCCCAAGAAGAACTAGCATTTAGTGTTTTTAGAAGCTTTCCATACCTGTTAAATATTTTAATAATCATGCTAGGTTCCGTTTCAGAAAAAGGAATAGACCAAGTGTCATTATAGCTATCTCCATTAGGAGTGAAGAATTTAGGATAACTAAGTATATACACCAGTTCTTCTGTTATACCACAACCATTTTTGTCTCTAACATAAACGGTGTATTCTCCAGGAGTTAGCCCTGTAAATACATTACTGTCTTGATAAGTTATTGCGTCTAAAGAGTATTCATAATCTCCTAAACTTAAATCAGATAAATTAACTGTAATAGTATTTTGGTTATCTGTCCAATCTTTTACAATTATATTAGAGATAACTGCAGTGTTAGATATTACTACTTCAAAGTTTTTTGTTGAAGAACAGGTGTAATTTGTATAATCTTGAGTAACAGTTACAGCGTATTCACCAATATTTTCAATAGCAACGGTAATTTCTTGTGCTGTACTTCCGTTAGACCATAAATAACTATCAAAACCAGCTCCAGCATCTATTGTAATTGTGTTTTCTCCTTCACAAATACCAACAGAGTCTGCTATTGGTATGATTGGAGATTCTTGAAAAAGAATGCTAATTTCTGCAATTTGATAACAATTGTCAGACGAGTCAATTCTTACATATACACTATATGTGTTTTCTAACCATTCAAAATCTGTTGGAGCAGAAATAAGGTCATCTTCTAAATAATTTTCAGCTGATACATAGGTTGTAAAATAACTAAATTCACAATCCAAACAATCGGTTATATCTAATTCGTAGCTCGTTAAATCTATAATTTCAGTAGCATCATTATATGCATCACAAACAGTTGGTAATACATCATTTATAACTAAAGTTGGAAATATCAAGTGTATAGTAATAGCTAACCTGTCTTCGCTTTCACAACCGTTTGAATTAATATTTGTAGCATAGTAAATAGTATTATCAACTAAACTGGTTGTTTCGGGTAGTACATTTCCATTTGTTGGTGCATCATACCAAATAGCAGCTGCGCTTACTTCAATATCACTAACGGTTGCATTTTGTGTTGTACAGAACGTTTGTTCTGTTTCTGCGGTAGTAATTTCTGGAGTTTCAATTACTTCAACATTAAAAATATCTGATGTAATCCTGCAGGATTCTGTATTAATATTACTACCATTAGCAGCGGTTAATCGGTATAAAAACGTTCCAGCAATACTTGTGTCTGAGTAGGTGTATGTTGTGGTTGTTGCTCCAGCAATATCTATCCATGTTAATCCGTTGTCGTCTGAGTATTGCCATTGGTATTGCGGATTAGAATAGCCAGAAGAAATAGAGGCTTGAAAATTGTAGCTAATAGTTTCATTTTGGCAAACCACTAAACTTGTGTCTTCTTCTCCTGCAATACTGTTTGTTATTGTTGGTCCACAAGGCTTAAATGTAATGTCATCCAGCGCAATATCATTACCAGGATGTGCACTAGGAGCAGAGTTTAGTATGCTTATTACAGCTTCTGTTTCACTTTCTAAGGTGAAAAAAAAACCATATTGTAACCAAGTACCCGAAGAGGTTTGATTAATATCTCCTGTATTATAAGAACCTAAAATATTACCAGAGGTGTCGCTTATTCTAAAGGTTACATCAGGATGGTATTCATCGGTTCCAACACTTGGATTCATTAAATTAATAAGCCAAGCAGAAAACTCATAAGTAGTATCTGCACAAAGACCTGTTACGGTTTTGTTGTAAAAAATACCTTCATCGGCAAGTACAGCACTATTAATTACCATCATATAACCATTTGTGTTTCCTGTATGGTCTGTAGTTGTATGCCATGCGTTTCCTTTTAAGCCGCTTGTTGTGTTTGCTATTGTGTACTCTCCTTCGTCTAATTCACCAACAGAACTATACGTAAAAGCAGTAATGTTGCTGCCTAAAGCACTTCCGGTTCCTGATCCAGAGCCAAAATCTATTTCTACAACGGGATCTCCTAAGCTACCTTCGCATAATTGTGCCTGGATTTGTAGTGTAAAACAAAAAAGAATAACGAAAACTAGTTGGTATTTACTATTCAAACTATCATTTTTTTTGAGTATCTCTAAAAAATGAAAACGCTTTTTAGAGTATTGTTGTAACTTTAAGATGCGTTCTTTGTATAAAACTTGCGCTATTTAGCACAAGTTGTTAAAGTAATAAATGAAAATTTGGGTAAATAGATATTAAAAGAAGAAGTAAAGGTTTTGTTTTGCCAATTTTGGTGTTAGAAGTAGTTGTTTTAATTTATTACAAGATTTATTTTTTCCCATAAATCATTATCAAATGTAGAAAGCGCAAAATTAGAATCGTCTGCAGCTTCACCCATTCTAATAACTACTAGGTTTTTACTAGGTACTACATAAATTTTTTGATCGTTTTTACCTAAAGCAGCAAACATATCATTTGGCGCATTAGGTATTAAGGAGCCTGTAAACTCTAATTGAGTAGCAGGTAAATGGTAACTGGTTTTTCCGTTTAACCACCATAAATAGCCATAAGCTTTATTGATGTTTTGTGATGTGTTAGTAGCTGCTTGTAAAAAGTTTTGTGATACTATTTGAGTGTCATCCCATTTTCCGTTGGCAGAAACAAGTAAACCAAAACGTGCCATACTTCTTGTATTGCTCCAGTACACGCTTAAGTCTCCTAGAGGTAACCAGCTTCCAGACATGCCAATTCTGTCTTTTAATTTTTCATTAAAATAAGTAGACCATGTTTGGTTGCTTGCTTGCGCAACAATATCTTGTAATTTTACATATACATTATGGTACGCCCAACGTTGTCCAGCATCTGCAATGTATTGTAGGTTTTCTGGTGCAACATTGTCTCCTAGACTATCGTCTAAACCAGAACTCATAGACAATAGATGTTTGCTTGTAATTAAGTTTTCTTTTTCTGTAGTAGCGCTGGTCCATCCAGTTTCTAAATAATCAGATACTTTATTATTAATATCTAGTAAGCCTTCATCTTCTGCAATACCTGTTAATGTTGCTGTTAGTGTTTTTCCTGCACTAGCCCAATACCAAGAGGAAGTAGCTGTGTGGTCATTCATATATTCTTCTACAACAATTCTTCCGTTGTAAAGCATGATAAAGCTTTTGGTGTTTTTTTCTTCTAAAAAATCCAATAGAGATTGTAGGTTGTTTTCGTTCCAGCCAATTTCAGAAATAGAAGTTGTTTCCCAGGTATTAGATGCTATTGGTGGAAAGTAAATTGAATCAACTGCATTGTCCTCTTCAACGATTTCGTTATCTGAAGTAGCACAACTAAAAAGGCCAAATAGTGTAAATAATAATAAATATCCTTTATTTTTCATGTGGTTGTTTTAATTTAAGATGGTTAAATATATAAAAGGTTTAATTAAGGTTGTATCTTTGCAGCCTGAATTTTAGAAGAAGTATAATTAATGATTCCATAAATTGGGAACATTTTTTTGAATGTATATATGAGAACAAAGTCACTTAAAAAAAATAAAATCAACGTTGTTACTTTAGGATGTAGTAAAAATGTGTATGATAGCGAAGTGCTAATGGGACAACTTAAAGCTAGTGGCAAAGAGGTTGTACATGAAGAAGAAGGTAATGTTGTTGTAATAAATACTTGTGGTTTTATTAATAATGCAAAAGAAGAAAGTGTTAATACTATTCTAGATTTCATGCAGAAAAAAGAGGCAGGAGAAGTAGATAAAGTATTTGTTACTGGTTGTCTTTCTGAAAGATATAAACCAGACTTACAAAAAGAAATTCCTAATGTAGATGCCTATTTTGGTACTACAGAGTTACCTCAATTATTAAAGGCCTTAGGTGCAGATTATAAGCATGAACTTATTGGAGAGCGTTTAACAACCACTCCAAAAAACTATGCGTATTTAAAAATAGCCGAAGGTTGCGACAGACCTTGTAGTTTTTGTGCCATCCCGTTAATGCGTGGAAAACATAAAAGTACACCTATTGAAGAATTGGTTGTTGAAGCAGAAAAATTAGCAGCAAATGGCGTTAAAGAGCTTATTCTTATTGCACAGGATTTAACCTATTATGGTTTAGATTTATATAAAAAACGAAACTTAGCAGAATTACTTGAAGCTTTAGTAAAAGTAGAAGGTGTAGAATGGATTCGTTTGCATTATGCATTTCCAACAGGGTTTCCGTTAGACGTGTTAGATGTTATGAATAGAGAACCAAAAATTTGTAACTATTTAGATATTCCGTTACAACATATTTCAGATAATATTCTAAAAAGTATGCGTCGTGGTACCACAAAAGCAAAAACCACAAAGCTAATAGGGCAGTTTAGAGAAGCTGTACCAAATATGACAATAAGGACCACCTTAATTGTTGGTTATCCTGGTGAAACCGAAGAAAATTTTCAAGAATTAAAACAATGGGTTCAAGATATGCGTTTTGAGCGTTTAGGTTGTTTTACGTATTCTCATGAAGAAAACACCCATGCTTTTAACTTAGAAGATGATGTGCCAGAAGAAGTAAAAATAGATCGTGCTAATCAAATCATGGAAATTCAATCACAAATTTCTTGGGAATTGAATCAGCAAAAAATAGGTGAAGAGTTTAAAGTAGTTATAGATAGAAAAGAAGGTAATTATTTTGTTGGTAGAACGGAGTTTGATAGTCCAGATGTAGATAACGAAGTACTTATAGATGCTAGTAAAACCTATTTAAAAACAGCAGAGTTTGTAACTGTAAAAATTACAGAGGCAGAAGATTTTGACCTGTATGGTGAAGTGATATAAGTTATTTGTTTAAATTTTCAATAATAGCTTCATAATACCTGTCTGCTATTTCTTTTGCGCCTAATTGGTTGTAGTGCAAATTATCTGCCATATAAGCATCGGTCCAATTGCTAGCCATATCTACAAGAATAATTTTAGAGGTTTCATTGGTTTGTTCTAAAGATAAAACGGCAAGGTTTTCTAAAAATACATTGTAGGTTTCTGTAGTTTCATTTGTCATAACATTAGATCTTCCAGGAGCAATACGTTCTAAAAATATAGTAACGTTGGTATTGTCGTTCTGTAAAATATCTATAATTTGATTAAGGTTATCTATTATTTCTGTAACAGGAATATTTCTAACTAAATCATTTCCGCCAATACCCAATAACACAACATCAGGAGTTCCTGAGCTTTCAAGAACTTCATTTATGTTTTCTAGTATGTCTTCGGTTTCAGAACCTCCTATGCCTTCGTGGTCAGGATCAAAAGATTTTCCTAAAAGTAAAGGGTACACAGTATTGTCATTTTGAGTACCTATATAATCAAAATTCCATTGGTTAGATGTTAGGTTTTTCCATAAATCATACCTGTAGCTTACAGAGTTACTGGTAGCACCTTCCACTCTAGAATCACCTAAAGGTAATATGGTTATTGTGTTAGTATTAACATTATTTTGTATAAAAGTATTAGATTTTTCATCACTTTTGTTACAATCTTGTAACGCTAATACTGTTGTTAAAAAAAGAAACGGGAAAAGAATAGCTGTTTTTTTCATGAAAATATTTACTATAACAGTTTTAGGGTTTATAAAACACTAAAGATAAGGTATTTACTTTTTAATTTAAATAAAAAAATATAAAAGTGAAGATAGAATACCTATAAACAAATAATTAATCACTGTATCTTTACAAAAAAATATTGAAGGTAACTATGCCAACAGAATGTATTACTTTTAAAAAAACTAATTATTTTTCAACGTTAATCTGCGATTATTTAGAAGAAAAAAAAGAACTGCAGCCGTTTTATAATAATTTTCCTAAGCTTGAAAATTTTAAAGCACAGATAGAAGAAAAACGTCAATCAGAAATGGTTTCTGTACATAACCGAAACATTTTAGCAAAAGCCATAAAAGAACAATATAAAAACATAGAAGCTTCTACAAAAACGCTTCAAAATATTGAAAATTTAAAGCTAGAAAATACCTTTACTATAACAACAGGGCATCAACTAAACCTATTTACAGGTCCTTTGTATTTTTTATATAAAATTGTTTCTACGATCAATTTAGCTTCGCAATTAAAACAAAAATACCCAGATTGTAATTTTGTGCCAATCTATTGGATGGCAACCGAAGATCATGATTTTGATGAAATTAACTATTTCAACTTTAAAGGTAAAAAAGTACAATGGAATAGAGAAGCTTCAGGAGCTGTTGGTGAACTTTCAACCCAAGGTTTAGATAAGGTGTTTGATGTTTTTACTAAAGAATTAGGTGCAGGAAAAAATGCAGATACGCTAAGAGATTTATTTCAATCTGCCTATTTAAAACACAATACGCTTGCCGATGCTACATTGTATTTAGCAAATGCTTTGTTTTCAGCATACGGTTTGGTTGTTGTAGAAGCAAATAACAAAAGCTTAAAACAACTATTTGTTCCTTATATAGAAGAAGAACTTTTAAAACAAACCTCCTTTAATGTTGTATCTAAAACAAATGAAAAGTTAAGCCAGTTGCCAAATGTTAACAAAATACAAGTTAACCCAAGAGAGATAAATTTATTTTATTTAACCAAAAATCTTCGCGAACGTATTGTTTATGAAGACCAAGAATATAAAGTGCTTAATAGTAATATTTCTTTTAGTAAAGAAGAAATATTACAAGAGGTAAAAGAAAATCCGCAAAGATTTTCTCCAAATGTGATTATGCGACCATTATATCAAGAAGTTATTTTACCAAACCTTTGTTATATAGGTGGTGGTGGTGAGTTGGCCTATTGGTTGCAATTAAAAGATAATTTTAAAGCTTTACAGGTTCCTTTTCCTATGCTGTTATTGCGTAATTCTGTTTTAATAAAAACACAAAAACAAGCAGATAAATTAACAAAACTACATATTACCAATGAAGATCTTTTTTTAAAGCGTGATGCATTTATAAACAAAAAAGTAAGACAAATATCTAATATAGATATTGATTTTTCTGAGCAATTAAAGCAATTACAACAACAGTTTAAAGACTTATATGCATTAGCCCAAAAAACAGATAAATCTTTTATTGGCGCAGTTGCAGCACAAGAAAAAAAGCAGTTAAACGGTTTACAACATCTAGAAAAAAGATTACTTACAGCCCAAAAGCGCAAATTAAAAGACCAGGTAGCACGCATGACAGAGCTACAAAACCAGCTGTTTCCTAATGCGAGCTTGCAAGAACGTAATACTAATTTTTCTGAGTTATACTTAGAATTTGGAGAGCAACTAGTACCAAAATTAATAGAAGAATTAAAACCATTACAAGGCAATTTCACCATATTAACCATGTAAAGTTGTTGTTAGTAACAAAACTATTTTACTGTAACTCAATAAAAATATAGGACAATAGTTGGTGTTTTATTAGCAACATAACTATTAGAAAAAGTTGATGCAGTTTGTAAAAGCATCTCTTTCATTTTCTAGAAAGTAAATTTTTAAAAAATTTTTTAAAAAATACTAAATGGTAATTCGTCATTCAAAAATCAATTGCTATTTTTGCGCATGCAACACAACAAGGTACTTATATTAGATTTCGGATCGCAATACACACAGCTAATTGCGCGAAGAGTTAGAGAACTTAACATCTTATCCGAAATACATCCATTCAACAAAATTCCGTCAAACATAGAAGATTACAAAGCAGTAATTCTTTCTGGTAGCCCTAACTCTGTTCGTGGAGAAGACGTTTTACATCCAGATTTATCTAAAATAAGAGGCAAAAAACCATTACTAGCAGTATGCTATGGTGCGCAATATTTAGCTCACTTCTCAGGAGGTGAAGTAGCACCTTCAAATACTAGAGAGTATGGTAGAGCTAATTTAAGCTATGTAAAAGAAAATGATCCTTTTTTCGGAACCATTTCAAAAGGCAGTCAAGTTTGGATGAGTCATAGTGATACTATAAAAACATTACCAACAAACGCTGTACTTTTAGCAAGTACACATGATGTAGAAAATGCTGCCTATAAAATAGAAGGAGAGCAAACCTACGCCATACAATTTCACCCAGAAGTATATCACTCTACAGACGGAAAACAATTATTAGAAAATTTCTTAGTAAATATAGCTAATCTAGAACAAGACTGGACACCAGATTCTTTTGTAGAAGAAACCGTTCAAGATTTAAAAGATCAATTAAAAGACGATAAAGTAGTTTTAGGTTTATCTGGAGGCGTAGACTCCTCTGTAGCAGCAATGTTACTTCATAAAGCAATAGGTAAAAACCTATACTGTATCTTTGTTAATAATGGTTTATTACGTAAAAACGAATACCAAAGTGTATTAGACCAATACCAAGGTATGGGCTTAAATGTAAAAGGTGTTGACGCTTCGGCACGCTTTTTGGATGCACTTGCAGGAGAAAGCGATCCAGAAAAAAAGCGTAAAGCAATTGGTCGCGTGTTCATTGAGGTTTTTGATGATGAAGCACACCAAATAGAAGACGTAAAATGGCTAGCACAAGGTACTATTTATCCAGATGTTATTGAGAGTGTATCAGCAACAGGAGGTCCTAGTGCAACCATAAAAAGTCATCATAATGTAGGTGGTTTACCAGATTTTATGAAACTTAAAATTGTAGAACCTCTTAAAGCATTATTCAAAGATGAGGTGCGTCGTGTAGGTGCATCAATGCATATGGACAAAGCCTTATTAGGTCGTCATCCATTTCCAGGACCAGGACTAGCAATACGTATTTTAGGAGATATCACTCCAGAAAAAGTGCGTATTTTACAAGAAGTAGATGCTGTTTTTATAAACAACTTAAAAAAATGGAATCTATATGATAGCGTTTGGCAAGCAGGAGCAATCTTACTACCAGTAAATAGTGTAGGAGTAATGGGAGACGAGCGTACGTATGAAAAATGTGTAGCGCTTCGTGCAGTAGAAAGTACAGATGGTATGACCGCAGATTGGGTAAATTTACCGTATGATTTTTTACAAAAAACCTCAAACGAGATAATAAACAAAGTAAAAGGCGTTAATAGAGTAGTGTACGATATTAGCAGCAAGCCACCAGCAACCATTGAGTGGGAATAAAAAAGAAACACTTCGGGTGATTTATTAAGGAACAAAAAATGTATCTTTAATTAGCCATGTTCAATAAGTTATACTTATTTGGGCGTTCCTTTTTGTGCTCCTACAAGGTTAAAAAAAAACCTTGCAGAAGCACAAAAAGTCAGGCTTTACGTTGCAATCTTTTTTAAGAAAAATAAAAAAGGATTTACACTGCAATCCTTAACGCAATTAAGAACGTATAAATAATATATGAAAAATTTAATATACATATTTAGTTTAGTTTTAGTATTCAGTTGTGCAACTAAAGCACAAGCACAAAACTATAATACGCATCGAGTAAAATCAGGAGAAACTATTGAGAGCATTGCAAAGCAATACAGTGTAACTCCTTATGATATTTATAGTTTAAATCCAGATGCTAAAAAAGAACTAAAAGAAAATGCGGTTCTTATTATTCCTGCGTCTAAAATTGCAACTCCTAAAACTACAAGTACAACTGTTAAAGAGTTTCAGCATTTTATAGAGCATAAAGTAAAACGTAAAGAAACCCTTTATAGCTTAGCAAAAAAGTATAATGTAACCCAAGACGAAATAAAAAAACACAATCCATCCTTATACGCAAATAACTTACGCAAAGGAGATAAAATTAAAATCCCAGTTTATAAAACAAAAACCGTTGTAGAAACCGTAAAAACAACAAAAGACTATACGGTTTTACCAAAAGAAGGAAAGTGGAGAATAGCCTATAAGTATGGCATTACTGTAGAAGAGCTTGACGCTTTAAACCCAAATATGCCAGCAATACTTAATGTAGGGCAGGTAATTCAAGTACCTAATCTTGAAACTACAGAAGTAAAACAAATAGATGATAGGTATTCGTATTATACAGTATTACCAAAAGAAGGGTTTTATCGTTTAAAATTAAAATTACAACTAGAACAAGAAGAATTAGAGGCTCTAAACCCAACACTTAAAGAAACCGGATTAAAATCAGGTATGGTTTTAAAAATACCATATTCTAATACCATAGCAGAAACAGGAGAAGTAACCAATACTACAATTGCAACTACTGTAGCTACTACTAGTTTAATAAATAATATTAGAAACTTTGAAAGCAAGAACATTGCTATACTATTGCCTTTTAGATTAAACAGAGTAAATGCCGATTCTGTTTTTGATGCTAAAAATCAAATACAAAGCGATCGTTTTTTAAGTACTTCATTAGATTTTTATTCCGGAGTTTTATTAGCTGTAGATTCTTTAAAAAAACTAGGTATTTCTTTAAAGGTAGATGTGTATGACACAAAAAATCAATTAAGCGAAGTTTCTAACTTAGTACGTTCTAAAAATTTAGAAAATGCAGATGCTGTTATAGGTCCATTAATGCCTAAAAATTTTGAATATGTAGCTTCCCATTTAAAAGAAAATAATGTTCCTGTAATTTCTCCTAATTTAAAGGATTTAAAATTATCAGAAAACGTATTTCAGTCTATGCCTTCTTCTGCATTATTAAAAACAAAAATGATTAATTTTGTAAAGGCAGATAGTACAAAAAGTCATGTAATTATTATTGCAGATGCTAAAAATGCCGCAACAAGTAATGGTTTAAAAAGAGAGTTTAGTACAGCATCACAAATACATTCTAGAAAAGATAAAGAAGGAAAAGATTCTTATTATGTTTTAAAAGATGATATTGTAGGTAAATTAAAGCCTGGAAAGAATATCATATTTTTAGAAACCCAAAACTACACTTTTGTGTCTAACGTTACTAGTATTTTAAACTCCTTAAACAATGAGGAGAATAAAATTGTGTTGGCCACAACAGATATGAATAGTGCTTTTGAGAATGATGAAATTTCAAACTACCACTTGTCTAATCTAAATTTTCATTTTCCTAGTGTTTCAAAAACCTACACAGAAGAGAACACAAACGGTTTTGTTCAAGAATACAAGAAAAAATATGGCGATACACCAAACAAAACAGCTGTTAGAGGTTTTGATTTAATGCTAGATGTTGTTTTACGTCTTTCAGCTTCAGAAAGTATTTATAATTCGGTAAACCAATTTCCGTTAACCGAGTATTTAGAGAACAAATTTGCTTACCATAAAAATTTATTTGGAGGTTATTATAATAATACTGTTTACGTTGTAAAATATAACGATTTACAAATTGTAGACGCGCAATAAAATGTTTTTAAGAATCTTTCTTATTTGCATAAGCATTCTCACTTTTCAACAAAAGGAGCTAAGCATAAATTGGAGTGCGTCTAATACACTTTCTTGGGCAGATTTTAAAGCAGCAGCAGAATCAGATTCAAAAGCTGTAGCAATTACAGCTTCTGGTATTACTTTTGGTTATTCTATAAAAAAAAGGAATAATGATATTGTAGGCTTCAATACTAAAATTGAAGCACATTTTTATCCTAATAAATCTTGGGTTAAAATAAAACAAGCAGACAACCATATATTAGCACATGAGCAATTTCATTTTAATATTACAGAATTGTTTGCAAGAAAGTTTAGACAAAGAGTAGCACAATTACAGGTGTCGCAAGATGTAAATGTAGTACTAGATAAAATACATCAAGAAATAAATCAAGAGCTTGCCAATTTTCAAGAACTGTATGATACAGAAACAGATTTTTCAAGAAATTATGAACTTCAATCGCATTGGCAAAATCATATAGAAATAGAATTAGCCAAGCTAGATAAATACAAGTTATAAGTATGTTGCAGCCAGATAAAGAGTTTCTTATAAAATTAGCACATACAAAAATGCCGTTTGGTAAGTATGAAGGTAGGTATTTAATTGAGTTGCCAGAATACTATGTGGTATGGTATCATAATAAAGGATTTCCAAAAGGAAAACTTGGCGAAATGCTAGAAACGGTTTATATGTTAAAACTAAATGGTTTAGAAAACTTAATACGAAACATACAAAAGAATTTTCCTAAAAAATAGTGTTATTCTGGTTGGTTTGTAATTATATTTATAGTTGTTAAGCTTTTTGTGTATAACCTTTGTGTTTATGGTTATTTAAGTTAAGGTGTTTTAAAAATTGTAAAATACAATTTTGTATAATTCAAAGGCCTTTTTTTAGAATACAAAATTTGATTTATAATTTTTATTGCTCTATCCTGTAGGTCTGTTGTGTTTATTGCAACCGTTAACCTAATTTAGTTTGTTTTTTTATAATTACAGTCTAATTATTAACAAAAACGAGGTGTTAATTCCTCTAAAAATAAACTCCCAAACGCTTAAACTTTCAAACTTAAAATTGTAAATTTGCTCGCGTTTAACACCGCAATATGACAACTACAACAAAATACATATTTGTAACAGGAGGAGTAACATCTTCGCTTGGAAAAGGCATTATAGCTGCATCATTAGCTAAACTGTTACAAGTTCAAGGTTACAGAACTACAATTCAAAAATTAGATCCTTACATCAACGTAGATCCAGGAACATTAAATCCTTATGAGCATGGTGAATGTTATGTTACAGATGATGGAGCAGAAACCGATTTAGATTTAGGACACTACGAGCGTTTTTTAAACGTACCAACTAGTCAGGCAAATAACGTGACTACAGGTCGTATTTATCAAAGTGTAATAGAAAAAGAACGTCGAGGAGAGTTTTTAGGAAAAACAGTTCAAGTAATTCCGCATATTACAGACGAAATTAAAAACAGAATTCAAATTCTTGGAAACTCTGGTGATTTTGATGTTGTAATTACAGAAATAGGAGGAACTGTAGGTGATATAGAATCGCTTCCTTATGTAGAGGCTGTACGTCAACTTAAATGGGATTTAGGAGATAATAACGCCATCGTTATTCATTTAACACTTGTACCATTTTTATCTGCTGCTGGAGAATTAAAAACCAAGCCAACACAACACAGTGTAAAAACATTGATGGAAAGTGGTGTAATGGCAGATATTTTAGTTTGTAGAACAGAACACGAGTTACCAAGCGATTTACGCAGTAAATTAGCAAAATTTTGTAACGTTAGAGAAGAAGCTGTAATACAATCTATAGATGCTTCTACTATTTATGATGTGCCAAACCTTATGCTAGAACAAGGCTTAGATAAAGTGGTCTTAAAAAAATTAGCTTTAGAGAGTCATACTCCTGATTTAACCCAATGGAATAAGTTTTTACAACGTCATAAAAATCCAAAAACCGAAGTAACTATTGGTTTAATTGGTAAATATGTAGAGTTACAAGATTCTTATAAATCTATTTTAGAAGCGTTTATTCATGCAGGAGCAGAAAATGAAGTAAAAGTAAATATTGAGTCTATACATTCTGAGTATTTAAATGTAGATAATATAAAAATGAAGCTTTCACATCTGGATGGTGTGTTAGTAGCTCCAGGTTTTGGTGAGCGTGGTATAGACGGTAAAATAGCAGCAGTTAAGTTTGTGCGTGAAAATAATATACCATTTTTTGGTATCTGTTTGGGTATGCAAATGGCAGTTATTGAATTTGCAAGAAACGTACTAAAACTAGAAGATGCTAATTCATTTGAAATGGATGAAACTTGTAAAAATCCTGTTATCAGCTTAATGGAAGAACAAAAAACCATTACAGATAAAGGAGGAACGATGCGTTTAGGAGCTTGGGATTGTAACCTTAAAAAAGACAGTATTGTTGCAAAAGTATACAAAACCGAAGCTATTAAAGAAAGACATAGACATCGTTACGAGTTTAATAGTGAGTATAAAGACCAAATAGAAGCAGCAGGAATGCTGGCAACAGGGCTAAACCCAGAAACTAATTTGGTAGAAATTGTAGAAATACCAGCACATCCTTGGTTTGTTGGTGTGCAATATCATCCAGAATATAAAAGTACAGTTTCTAATCCGCATCCATTATTTGTGGCATTTGTAAAAGCTGCATTAAAACATAAAAAAAAGAAGTAAAGTGTCACTATGGCATAAAAGTAAGATTGGATTGCTTTTTGAGTAATCTGCTTTCTAGTCTAGAAAAGTTTTAACACATTCTGGGCTTAATTAATTAAATATGGAAGAAAAAAAACTAGACCTTAATTCAATAATAGGATTCATCCTAATATTCGGAATTTTAGTGTACATGATGTACACCAACCAACCAACACCAGAAGAGCTTGAAGCGCAAGAAAAAGCAAAACAAGAACAAGTTGAAGCTGCTAAAGAAGTAGAAAACCAAGAAAGTACTTTGGTAACAACAGCAGAAGACTATTCGGTAACTTCTACAACAGATTCTCTACAATTAGTAGCTTTAAAAAATAAATTAGGTGCTTTTGCTTATGCATCTACATTACCTTCTGCAACAGATAAAGAAACAGTAGTAGAAACCGAAAAATTTGCTTTAAAATTTAGTAATAAAGGTGGTTACCTTAGTGAGGTTAAGTTAAAAGAGTTTGTAGATTATGATTCTATTCCTATTTACTTAATTAAAGAAGGAAACACAAACTTTAATATTAGTTTTAATACAACAGATAACAGAAACTTAAATACTCAAGATCTGTTTTTTGAGCCTAATGTTACTAAAAACGGTGAAAACACAATAGTTTCTATGAAACTTAAAGTTTCTCCTACACAATTTTTAGAATACAGATATGAATTAAAACCAAACGATTATATGGTAGGTTTTACCATAAAATCACAAGGATTAAGCAGTGTTGTTAATGGTTCGCAACAAATTAATTTAGACTGGAAACTAAAAACGTTTAGACATGATAAAAGTATTTCTTATGAAAACAGGTATACTAGATTAACCTACCAACATGAAGAAGATAAAATTGATAAATTAAGTCCTACAGGTGATGATGATGAAATTTTAGAAGATGTAAGCTGGCTTTCGTATAGACAGCACTTTTTTAGCTCTATATTAGTTGCAGATGACCCTTTGAAAAAAGTAGACATTACATCTAAAAATTTAGTTTTAGATGAAGAAATAGATACGGTTTCTACAAAAATATTTACCTCAAGAATACCGTTAGAACTTCAAGCAGGAGAGTTTAGCCAACCTTTAAAATTTTATTTTGGACCAACAGATAATAATACATTAAAAAAATACGATATTGGTTTAGAAGACAGTATTCCTTTTGGATGGGGGATTTTTGGGTGGATAAATCGTTTCTTATTTATCCCGTTATTCTCTATGCTAAGTTCCTTTTTACCATACGGAATAGCAATTGTAGTAATGACTATATTCATTAAGTTATTATTATCCTTTGTACAATACAAGCAATTTTTATCGCAAGCAAAGCTTAAAATTATTAAGCCTGAGTTAGATGCTATAAAAGAAAAGTACAAAGACAATAAAATGAAAATTCAGCAAGAAACGATGGCCTTGCAAACTAAAGCAGGAGCAAGTCCGTTAAGTGGATGTTTACCAGCTTTAATACAGCTACCTGTGTTTTATGCATTGTTTCAATTTTTCCCTTCGGCTTTTGATTTAAGACAAAAAAGTTTCCTTTGGGCAGATGATTTATCGTCTTATGATGTTGTAGCAGAACTTCCTTTTCATATTCCTTTTTATGGAGACCACGTTAGCTTATTTCCCATATTAGCATCTATAGCAATTTTCTTCTATATGAAAATGACTACAGGACAACAAGTAGCTACACAACCTACCCAAGAAGGGATGCCTGATATGGCAAAAATGATGAAGTATATGATATACTTTTCCCCATTAATGATGTTGTTTTTCTTTAATAACTATGCCTCTGGATTAAGTTTGTATTACTTTATTTCTAATGTGATTAGTATTGGTATCATGATAGTTATTAAAAACTATATCCTTGATGAAGACAAAATACATGCTAAAATTCAAGAAAATAAAAAGAAGCCTAAGAAAGAAAATAAGTTTCAAAAGAAAATGGCTGAAATGATGGAGCAGGCAGAAAAACAAAAGCAAGCACAAAAAAAGAAGTAAATTAACTTCTAATAAAATAATCAAGCTGCTATTTGTTTTTTAAACTTTGGCAGCTTTTTTGTTATTACAATTATGGTTAATTAATTACGTTATTAAATTATGAAAAATATACTATTCCTTTTTATTTTAATATTACCATTTTTTACTTCTGCACAAGAGGTTAATCAATTTGATGCAGAAGGTAAACGTCATGGTGTTTGGAAAAAGAATTATGAAAATACAGATGTTTTACGTTACCAAGGAGAATTTTTTCACGGTAAAGAAATAGGTGTTTTTAAATTTTATAAAAATGTAAATGGTAAAGCTGTTTTAGCAGCCAATAAGCAATTCAATAAAGAAAATAATATTGCTCAAGTTTCTTTTTACGCATCTACAGGAAAGTTAATTAGCGAAGGGCAAATGAATGGTAAATTATACATTGGCACTTGGGTTTATTACCAGAACAAAACCAAAAACATATTAAGTAAAGATACTTACAATGACCAAGGTGAACTGCATGGCGAACGCTTAGTGTATTATGATGATGGTGTTTTGGCACAAACCGAAACTTATGTAAACGGAAAGCTTCATGGTCCTTCTGTTTGGTATACTCAAAAGAGTGTTGTGGTAAAAGAGTATGTATATAATCAAGGCGAGTTACATGGTCCAGCAACATTTTACGATCAAAATGGAGTTGTAATTTTACAAGGACAATATAAAAACGATAAAAAACATGGTGTCTGGAAATACTATGAAAACGGAAAGCTTGTAAAAGAAACAGACTTTACCAGAAAGAGTAAAAATCCATACAAAAATTAATTACAAACCGCTTTAAAATATAAAACTCCTTACCAAAGTAAGGAGTTTGCTTTAGGTAATCATTTTTTTTATGAATAAGCTATTAATCAATCTAAATGAAAGGGGTACCTAAATATGTCCTGCTAAAGTAAAATAAATTTGAAGATTGATTAAGTAATAAATACTTTATTCGATAAAGTGCATGTTTTTTTAACAAAGCATTATATTTTTAAGACTAATCCATTTTTTTTTATTTGTAATTTTGCAGCACATAAAAAACACCTAAAAGCATATATTTTAATGCGTTTTTTTAAAAATAATCACTTCTGTCCCCAAAATAAAAACATATAAATAGATGAAAAGAGTAATAGTAGGACTTTCAGGAGGAGTAGACTCAAGCGTTGCAGCATATTTATTAAAAGAGCAAGGTTATGAAGTTATAGGCCTATTCATGAAAAATTGGCATGATGATACGGTAACAATCTCTAATGAATGCCCTTGGTTAGATGATAGTAATGATGCAATGTTGGTAGCAGATAAACTAGGTATTCCTTTTCAAACCGTAGATTTAAGTGAGCAATATAAAGAACGTATTGTAGACTATATGTTTAATGAATATGAGAAAGGAAGAACACCAAATCCAGATGTGCTTTGTAATAGAGAAATAAAGTTTGATGTATTCATGAAAATAGCATTAGAGCTGGGTGCAGATTATGTTGCAACAGGGCACTATTGCAGAAAAGGAACTATTGAAAATAACGGAAAAGAAACCTACCAATTACTTGCAGGTGCAGATGATAATAAAGACCAATCTTATTTTTTATGCCAATTATCACAAGAGCAATTGGCAAAAGCATTATTTCCTGTAGGCGAATTACAAAAACCAGAAGTTAGAAAAATAGCTGCAGAACAAGATTTAATTACTGCAGATAAAAAAGACTCTCAAGGTTTATGCTTTATTGGTAAAGTACGTCTTCCAGATTTTTTACAACAACAATTAAAGCCTAAAGAAGGTGTTATTGTAGAAGTACCAGAAAATAATCAAGCGTATCATAAAACAACACCTGTTTTTTCTAATAAAAAAGAAGAATTAGCATACCTGGCAGAAAAATCAAATTATACTTTAACAGATGGTAAAGTAGTAGGAAAACACCAGGGAGCACATTATTTTACAAAAGGACAGCGTAAAGGACTAGCAGTAGGAGGTACTGTAGAACCATTATTTGTTATAGATACTGATGTTACAGAAAATGTAATTTATACAGGACAAGGTAAAAACCATCCTGGTTTATATAAAAAAGCACTTTTTGTAGCTAATGAAGAAGTGCATTGGATTCGTGAAGACTTAGCCCTTCAAGTAGACCAAAGTATGGAAGTCTTGGCAAGAATAAGATATCGTCAAGAACTACAAAAAGCAACATTACATCAAGTTGATTCTGGAATGTATGTGGAATTTGAAAAACCACAATCTGCAATACAAGAAGGACAATTTGTAGCCTGGTATCAAGACGATGAACTTTTAGGTTCTGGAGTAATTTCATAGATGAAAATTAGTAGTATAAGTAAAGCCTTTTTTGCAACAGAAAAAGGCTTTTTTTATTTTTAAAAGTTTATAATAACATCTTTTATCTCATCTCTAAGGTTTCTATTGGTAGTGTGTAATCAAATTCTTAAATTACCATCTTTAAATTTATTGTCATGCTGAGTGTAGTTGAAGCATGTTACACAAATACAGAAAAATGCAAAATAGAATCACACAATTATTCAATATTAAACACCCAATAATTCAAGCAGGAATGATATGGAATTCTGGTTGGAAACTAGCATCTGCTGCAAGTAATGCAGGAGTTTTAGGGCTTATTGGCGCAGGAAGTATGTATCCAGATGTTTTACGGGAACACATACAGAAATGTAAACAAGCAACCAATAAACCCTTTGGTGTAAACGTACCAATGTTATACCCTAACATTGAAGAAATCATGAATATTATTGTAGAAGAAGGTGTGAAAATTGTATTCACTTCTGCGGGAAACCCAAAAACATGGACCAAATGGTTACAAGAAAAAGGAATTACTGTAGTGCATGTAGTTAGCAGTGTAAAGTTTGCCTTAAAAGCCCAAGAGGCTGGGGTAGATGCCATTGTTGCAGAAGGTTTTGAGGCAGGAGGACACAATGGTAGAGACGAAACCACAACGCTTACCTTAATACCAATGGTAAAAGAAAATTTACAAATACCATTAATTGCTGCAGGTGGTATTGCAACTGGGCAAGCTATGTTAGCTGCTATGGTTTTAGGAGCAGATGCTGTACAAGTAGGTAGTAGGTTTGTGGCCAGTGAAGAAAGCTCAGCACATCAAGCATTTAAAAAAGTAGTAGTAGATGCAAAGGAAGGCGATACACAACTTACCTTAAAAGAATTAGCGCCTGTAAGATTGATAAAAAACAAGTTTTATAACCAATTGCAAGAGTTATATAAAACGTCTCCAACTACAGAGCAATTAAAAGAATTACTAGGTAGAGCAAGAGCAAAACGAGGTATGTTTGAAGGCGATTTAGAAGATGGCGAATTAGAAATTGGGCAAATAGCAGGGTTAATTCATGACATTAAACCAACAGCGCAAATTGTAGAAGATATGATACAAGAGTTTAATGATGCTAAGCAGATTATTCATAAAATGTAGTCTAGTGAAAAAAATAGTAAGCATTTTAATTTTATTGTTTTTCGTTTCTGTTCAAGCACAGAAAGTGAAAAAAATAACAGAAGTGAATTCCTTATTAGAAACAGAGACGTATTATGTATTAAAAGCTAATAAAGATTTAAAACATGGTACGTATACAAAAGTAGGTTATTATCCTAAAACGGTAATATCTACAGGAGAATATGCTTATGGAAAAAAAAAGGGAGTTTGGGTCTATTATCATGCAGGATGTAGTATTGTTAAAAGTAAAGGAAGCTATGAAAACAATAAAAAAGTAGGTGAATGGTTTTTCTATGATAATACAGGAAAACAGAATCAACTATATAATTATACTACTAAAGATTTAATATGGTCTAAAGAGAATAATCAAGTGCAAGAAGTATTTGTTGGTGGCGTTTTAAAAAGTATACCCCTAGAAAAATCGGCTTCTATTATTGGGGGTGTTTTTAATTTTGAGTTAAAACTTTCTACTGATTTTCATGCTTTTTATAAAGCATATCATAAAAAAGAAAAACCTCTTAATCTTAGCCTAGTAGATATATCTATTTTAATAAAAAAGGATGGGACTGTGGGTGAAATAAAATATAATAAGCCGATTTCAAATGAAGTGATGATAGCGTATATTACCAAAGAAATAGATGCAAGAAAAGGGAAATGGTTGGTTGCAGAATATCACGGAAAAAAAGTAGCTGCTTACCTAAATGTAAGGTTTGGTGTTTCTATTAAAAAGTATGAAAACTAAGATGCTTTACTTAAAATAAAATTCGCACACTTCAATTCGAAGAACTACTTTTGCAAAATGATTTTATCTGATTACACAAAAGAATTTAAATATAACTGGAGACTAGCAGCACCTGTAATACTAGGTATGCTTGGTCATACCTTTGTACAGTTTATAGATAATATTATGGTTGGCCAATTAGGAACCGCAGAATTAGCTGCTGTTTCTCTTGGTAACAGTTTTATTTTTATAGCCATGTCTTTAGGTATTGGTTTTTCTACTGCAATTACACCTTTAGTAGCAGAGGCTGATGCTGCTAACGATTTTAAACAAGGGAAATCGGCATTTAAACACGGTTTGTTTTTATGTACCGTTTTAGGAATTTCACTTTTCTTTATGGTGTATTTTGCTAAACCCCTTATGTACTTAATGCAACAGCCAGAAGAAGTGGTTGCCTATGCTATTCCGTATTTAGATTTAGTGGCTTTTTCTTTAATTCCGTTAATTATTTTTCAGGCTTTTAAGCAGTTTAGTGATGGTTTATCTATGACTAAATACCCAATGTACGCCACCATTTTAGCTAATGTTATAAACGTGGTGTTAAACTACTTGTTAATTTTTGGAAAGTTTGGTTTTCCAGAACTAGGTATTATTGGTGCTGCTTATGGTACTTTAGCTTCTCGTGTAGTTATGGTACTTTATATTTGGTGGTTATTAAAAGGAAAAGAAAAATCTAAAAACTATGTAACCAATATTAAGATTTTTGTGTTAGAGCGTAGCATGTTAAAAAAACTAATAGGTTTAGGTGCGCCAAGTGCTATGCAAATGTTTTTTGAAGTAGCCATTTTTACTGCCGCAATATGGCTAAGTGGTTTGTTAGGTAAAAATCCGCAAGCAGCAAACCAAATAGCTTTAAACTTAAGCTCTATGACTTTTATGGTTGCAATGGGTATAAGTGTGGCATCTATGGTACGTGTTGGTAACCAAAAAGGATTACAAAATTATGTAGAGCTACGCAGAATTGCTTTTTCGTTGTTTTTATTAGGTACTCTTTTTGCAACTTGTTTTGCATTGCTATTTTTTGCATTTCACGATCAGTTGCCAAAATTATATGTAGATTTTGATGATACTAAAAATCTTATAGACAATACAGAAGTAGTTGCTATAGCTTCAAAATTAATGCTTGCTGCAGCAGTTTTTCAAATAAGTGATAGTATTCAAGTAGTTGTTCTTGGTGCTTTACGTGGCTTACAAGATGTAAAAATACCAACAATAATTACTTTTGTTTCTTATTGGTTAGTAGGTTTTCCAGTAAGCTGGTTTTTAGGTAAAGAATCTGCTTATGCTAGTTTTGGTATTTGGTTAGGACTACTTGCAGGACTAACAACAGCTGCTATTTTATTGTATATTCGCTTTAATTATTTGACTAAAAAACTAATTCATTCAACACATGACGCTACCTAAATTTATTCTTGGTGATAATACAGATCATCCTAATGCTATTTTTGTAATACATACAGATTTTCCTAGATTTATTATTAATCTGGAAGATGATGAAGTAGAATGGTTTGAAGATTTTGACCAACATGACCAAAAGGAATTAGAACTAGAAACCGAAAATTTAATTAAAGAAGCGACTGCTTTCTATGATAGAGAAGTAGCTCGTTATGAAGATTAATTGTGTTAAGGATTGCAATGAAAATCCTTTTTTATTTTTTATAAAAAAGATTGTAATGTAAAGCCTGACTTTTTGCTATTCTACATGCTTTGTGCCCAACTTGTTTGGGTACCTAAATTATACAATAAGCAAAAAGTAACACCCAAAAAATAGAAAATGATAGACCAACTTATACAAAATGATCAGGAACTTTTCTTGTTTTTAAATAATTTAGGAACACCAACTTGGGATGCTTTCTGGTTGATAATAACCAATAAGCTTACTTTTATTCCTTTATATGCCTTGTTGTTATTTTTTATTTATAAGAAATTCGGACTTAAAACTCTTGGGTTTTCTATCTTGTTAATTGTGCTTATGGTGACTTTTACAGACCAAATTACTAATCTTTTTAAAGATGGTTTTCAACGAGCAAGACCTTGTAGGCAAGAGGGGGTAATGGAAAGAATGCGTTTTATTGCAGTACGTTGTGGTAAGTATGGGTTCTTTTCTGGGCATGCTTCTAACACTATGGCAGCTGCAGTTTTTGCAGGTTTATTACTAAAACCCTATTACAAAAATCTTATTTTTATGTTACTTTTTTGGAGTGTTACTGTAGCATATAGCAGGATTTATGTTGGTGTACATTACCCTTTAGATGTTATTTGCGGTATGAGTTTTGGAGCTCTTTCTGGCTTTATGTTTTATAAAATATTACAGTATGTAATTAAGCGTTTTGTTTTAGAAAAAAACAATTAACTTACTTGAATTGATTATACTTTATAATTTAAAATAGATGTAAAAGCCTAATGTAATAACGGTACTTGTATTGTAGAACTTCTACCTTTTTTTTGCAACACACTTTTTTACTTAAGCAACTGTTTTTTTGTGATAAAAATCTAGAATTATAATTACTTAGTATTAAGTAAAGTATAATAGAAAGAGGTGTTTGTTGCTGATATTGTTGTTTTTTTAATGCATAAGTTCTAAAAAGTTTATTAAAATTAAATTAACTTAGCATTATAGCTAACACTTCTTTTAAGATTTTTATTGCTATAAAAGCAAATGTGTTTATTATTTGAGTCTTATGAAAGCGAATTTAAATCCTGAAACTATAGCTATAATAGCAATAAATAATGATGATATTATTTATCAGTTTAATGATGGTGCCGAAGAGCTATTAGGTTATTCTGCTTCGGAATTAATAGGACAAAAAAAAACTAATTTTTTTATACTCGATGAGGAGTATGAAAAATTTAAAAAAGATATTGCTTCTAAATATAAAATAAAAACTTCCCATTTTAATCCATATACCATTTTAGCTCAAAATGATGATTATGATGCTCGTGAATGGACCGTTGTTAAAAAAGATGGTACTAGATTTATAGCGCACTCCACATTAATCCCTTTAAAAAGTGATAAAGGAGAAAATGTTGGTTTTATGCGAATATTAAAAAACATAACCAATCAAAAAAATATAGAAAACGACTTGCTAAGAAAAAACCAAGTCTTAAACGCAGCAGAGAAAATTACCATGATGGGTAATTGGCAATGGGATACAGTAATAAACAAGGTAGAATGGTCTAGTAATTTATTTAATATTTTTGAAGTTAACCCTAAAGAAAAATTAAACTTCGAGACCTACTTTAGCTTTGTGCATCCCGAAGATAAAGATATTGTTAGTGCGTCTTTTGATAAATCTATAGAAGATAAAAAGTTTTATGATCTTCTGCATCGTATTAAACTTAAAAATGGTAAAATAAAAACAATACAATTACTGGGTGAAGTTGTTTTAGATGAAAATACAGGAGAAGTAATAGAACTAATAGGAACCTGTCAAGATGTTACAGAACAAAGAATGGCAGAGATTAAGTTTAGAGGTTTGCTAGAGTCTGCACCAGATGCTATGGTTATTGTAAATGAGCTTGGTGTTATACAACTAATAAATAAGCAAGCCGAAAAATTATTTGGTTACGCATCTAAAGAACTAATTAATAAGCCAGTAGAGTTATTGATACCCAATAGGTTTAAAAGTAAGCATAGCTCACATCGAGGTTTGTTTTTTAACGCTCCCAAAACTAGAAAAATGGGTGAAGGAAGAGAGCTTTTTGGTGTTAATAAATTTGGAAAAGAAATACCTATACAAATAAGTTTAAGTCCGCTTAAAACAGAAGAAGGCTTACTAGTGTCTGCTGCAATTAGAGATATAACTGTTCAAAAAAAGGCAGAAAATAAAATATTAGAAGCTAATGAGAGGTTAGAAGTTTTAGCAAATAAACTTACAGCACAAAATACACAATTAGCAGATTTTGCGCAGATAACCTCACATAATTTGCGTGCTCCTGTGAGTAATTTAAATTCTTTATTAGGCTTTTATAACATAGCTGAAACAGAAGAAGAGAAAATAATTGCTTTTCAAAAATTTGAAATTGTTATACACCATCTTACAGAGACACTAAATACTTTAATTGAAGCCTTAAAGACAAAAAATAGAACTTCAATACCTATTGAAAAACTTGATTTTAAAGAAGTTTTAGATAAAACTATACAGATTCTTTCTGGTCAAATAATAAGTACAAACACAAAAATTAGTAGTAATTTTGAGGATGTCTCAAATATTAACTATAATAAATCGTATTTAGAGAGTATTTTTCTTAATTTGTTGAGTAATGCTATAAAGTATAAGTCTGAAGATAGAACACCAGAAATTTATATTTATTCTGTTATTGAAGATGGAGTTATAAAACTTAAGTTTAAAGATAACGGTCTAGGTATTGACTTAAAAAGACATGGCCATAAACTATTTGGCTTAAATAAAGTTTTTCATAGACATCCTGATGCTAATGGAGTAGGTTTGTTTATGACTAAAGTGCAAATTGAATCTCTAGGAGGTACAATATCTGTTGAAAGTGAAGTGAATGTAGGCTCTACTTTTAGTGTTAATTTTAAAGAATAATAATGAATAAAAATTTTAATTTTTGTATTGTTGATGATGATGATATCTATCAATTTACTATAAAAAAAACCATACAAGCTTTAAATTACTCCAAAAGTATTATTGCCTTTTCAGATGGAGAAGAAGCGCTGCATTTTATGCTGGATAATCTTACTAATGAAGAAGAGCTTCCTGATATTATTCTACTAGATATAAACATGCCTATAATGGATGGGTTTCAGTTTATGGAAGAATTTATAAAAATTAAACCTAAATTAAGTAAAAAAATAACCATTTATATGGCATCTTCTTCTGTAGATGAGACAGATATTAAAAAAGCACATGAAATAAGTGAAATTTCAGATTATATTATTAAACCTATTAAACAGGGTAAAATAAAATCTATTATTGAAATATTTCTGAAGGAAAAAAATACAGAGACAAAATAAAAAACTATTATTTTTTAGTAAGCATATAATAATCACACATTAATCTTCCGTTATACTTTCTAGAATCTTTTGAAGCTGTATTTAAATCATAGGTAGCAACTTTTTCAATAGTATATAAAGTATTTAATATAGCTTGATCTTCTGGGCTTATGCCATTTGCTAACATGCCAAAAGTATTTTCTTTTGGAAAATGAAAAGTATTGTCTTTTTTAATTTCAGGAATTTTATTGCCAAACTGCCATATCATTTCTGGAGCAACATAATTAAAACCATATACTTGTATTTTCTTGGCAGAAGCCTCTTCTTTTAAATTAAAAATAGGTTTGTAATTTGTGCTTGTTAATGCATTGCTTAATGGCGAAACTGTTAGTAAAACCGAAACAAAGAAAAGTACAGTATATATATAAACCTGTTCTATGTTTTTCCTTTTTAATTGTATTAAAATAGAAATACCAAGTGTTACTAAAAGAACAGAGGCTACCAGATACCAAAACCAGTAACCAGATAAGTTTTCTTTTAAAAACAGATATGCTACTACAGGAAATATAATTCCTATACAAGCAATTAAACCAAAGTTGAAATATACAGGAATGGTTTCTTTTTTATCTTTTAAGTCTTTAAATTTTCTAATGATGTATTCTATATAAAAACCAATATTTATAGATAACGGAATTAATATAGGCATTAAGTAACGCGATTTCTTTTCAGGAATTATAGATAGTAAAACAACCGCAAGAATTGTCCATAAAAAAGAAAAAGTATACGCTTTTTTATTGCTTACTTTATTTTTTAAATACGGATATAACAAACTAATAAAAGCAGGAATTGTCCATAAACCACTTTGAGTAAAAAAGCTCCAATAGTAGTAGAAAGGTCTTACGTTATAGCTAGACCAATTACCTGTTTCTCTTTTAGTAATAGCTTCAAACGTAGCAGGATCTTGTAGTCTTACATATATAAACCACCAAGCACCAATACATAAAGTAAGTAGTAAAATACTAAAGTATGAAAAAGCTTTTCTTTTAAAATTACTGTATTTAAAAGTTATACCAAAAGCAATTAAAAAAGGAAGTAACAAAGCATACATAGATACTGGCCCTTTGCACATAAAAGATAAACCTATAAATACACCTGCAAGTAGTGTGTTTTTCCAATAGTTTTTTTCTTTAATAAACAGTAAGAATAAATGGTAGATTGCAACTAGCATAAAACCATGTGTAAAAATATCCCAAGGAGCTTCAATAATAATTCCTATTACATAAAAGGAGCTAATTGTAATTAGTGCATTAATAAAACTATGGGTATTGTTTTTAAGTATTAACAGAGAGAGTTTATAAATAAAACTACCAATAAGCATCACCATAAGTACTGCAGGAAGACGTAAGCCAAAAACACTTTTAATTCCAAAAATAAAACTAGAAATAGCAGCTAGCCATGTAGGTAAAGGTGGTTTTTCATAGCGCGCTTCTCCATTCATGGTAGTTAGTAACCAATGGTTGTCTTGAACCATTTCACGCGCAGTTATAAAATTACGCGCTTCCATAATAGAAACAGGAATAGCATCTAAATTGGGTAAAAGCATGAAAGCAACCAAAATACAAATGCTAATTATTGGGTGTTTTTCAAGTGTTTTTAACATGATCTTTTTTTAATAATATTAAATTTCGGCTGTAAATAATAGCACCTAAAACATGACCAATAAATAAAACAGGATCTTTTCTAATGATAGCGTAGATTAAAATTAACGAAGAACCAATTAAGCTTAAAAGCCAAAAACCAAAAGGTAAAGACGATTCTTTTTGTTTTTCAGAATATAACCATTGAAATACAAATCGTAAGGTGAAAACTATTTGCGAAACAATACCCAAAAGCAATAACCAAAACGGAATAGCTTCATTTTTAAACAAGCGTTCTACATCTATGGTATTATTATTAAAATAAAAGATAGAAATAAAAACAGGAACAAAAAGTAAAAACCAACGAAAAACTTTCGGAAATTTTTGCCATTGGTTTTGTAGTTGTAAATTTCTTATATAAATAAAATAGGTAAGTCCTTGACCCAGCATAATAGCAAAATCATCACGTAAATAGCCATATACAAAAAGTAAAAAAGAGGCAAATAAGCTAAGGGTCCAAAATAAGGTTGGTGTAATAACCTTTTTTTGTTTTTCACTAGTTATCCATTGTATAATTAGTCTGGAAGAGAATAATATTTGTGCAGCAAACCCAATGCTATATACTAGCCAGTTACTCATTATCCTTGTTTTGAAACGGTGTAATTAATGTATTTTTTCTTCATCCATAAATAGGCAAAACAATCTGCTAAAGGACCAAGTAATCTATTCCAAACACCAAATTTTGCTTGACCAGCAATTCTAGGAAAATGTTGTACAGGAATTTGTGTAATTTTACCATCTTGCAACAATATCATGGCTGGTAAAAATCTATGTAAACCTTTAAACATTGGTATGCGTTTGGCATATTCGGTTTTTATAACTTTTAAAGGGCAACCAGTATCATCCATACCATCATGCGTAAAACTTCTTCTAATTCCGTTTGCTATTTTAGAAGACATGTTTTTTACAAAACTATCTTTTCGTTTAGCACGAACTCCTGTAACTAAATCATAAGTGTCAATATGCTCTAACAGCAAATTAAAATCTTCAGGAGCAGTTTGTAAATCACTATCAATATAACCCACAAGTGCTGTGGTAGTATGATCAAATCCAGCTTTAATAGCAGCGCTTAAGCCTCTGTTTTCTTTAAAAGAAATAAAGGAAAACACTGTGTTTCTGTTGCAAATAGTTTCAATAATTTCCTGACTTTTGTCTTTAGAGCCATCATTAACAAATAGAATTTTTGTAGGTTTTGTGGCTATTTTTGTATAGGAGAGTAATTCTTTTTCAACACGTAATAAATTATCTTCTTCATTATAAACAGGTACAACTATGGTAAAAGCAAAATTCATATCATGTAAACTTATTAATGCAAATGTATTCTTTTTTTGGCAATAGAAATTCTTTGTAAAAAAAAATATGTTTCTTTGTAGTATAATACTTTTATATGAACCTTCCATAAAGATCTTTTGATAAAAAAAGACCTGACTACATATGGGAGCACCATGTGACCGTTAAAAAAAAATAGAATAGACACATGAAAATTTTAATAACAGGAGCAGCAGGTTTTATTGGCTCACATACAGCAGAACGTTTAAAAGACTTAGGGCATGAAGTTGTTGGTGTAGATAATTTTTCACCATATTATAGTATAGAACTAAAAAAGTTAAATGAAAAAGCCCTTGCAGAAAAAGGTATTACCATTATAAATAAAGATTTGCGTGATACTGATTTAGCTGAAGTTTTACCAAAAGACATAAACTATATCTTTCATTACGCTGCACAGCCAGGAATATCTAAAACATCTACGTTTGAAGATTATTTTAGTAACAATATAATTGCTACTAAAAACCTGATAGATTATGCGCTTACTTTAAGTGATTTAGAATTGTTTGTAAATATAGGAACTTCTTCTATTTACGGATTAGAGGCTACTTTTCCTGAAAATGTAGCTCCAAAACCAGCTTCGCATTATGGCGTTACTAAATTAGCAGCAGAGCAGTTAGTGCTTCAAAAAAGTAGAGAAAAAGTCTTTAAAGCATGTTCTTTGCGCTTATACTCGGTAATTGGACCTCGTGAAAGACCAGAGAAAATGTACACCAAGTTAATTGCCTGTGCATATAATAAAGATGCTTTTCCTTTATATAGTGGTAGTGCAACACACTTGCGTAGCTTTACCTATGTAGGTGATATTGTAGATGGCGTTGTGGCTGTTGTTACTAATGAAGAAAAAGTAGATGGTGAAATTATTAATCTTGGTACAGAGGTAGAACATACTACACAAGAAGGTATTGAGGCTGTTGAAAAAGTAATAGGAAAATCTATTACTATAGATCATGTAGAAGCTAGAGTAGGAGACCAATTACGTACAAAAGCAAATATTGATAAGGCTAAAAAGTTACTAAATTACAATCCGAAAACTACCTTGTTAGAAGGTGTAGAATCTCAGGTGAATTGGTATAAAGAGAATTTTTTATAGAATTTTGTTTTAGAGCTATTTCTATGTAAATCGTTCTATATTTTATTATAAAAAAAAGCACTGTTTTTAAAACAGTGCTTTTTTGTTTACTTAACTTTTAAAGGTTTATTTATTAAGTATCTGTTTTAGTCGTGCCTTTCATTATTAATGTATATGCTAATTGTAGTAAGTTTTCTTTTTCTTTTAGAGATCGTGTAATAGGTAGTTGCGCCAAACCAATTAAGCGACGCATAATTTCTATACCTGTAACTTGTTCTAAAAGTATGGCGTTTATAGTACTTGGGTAGCTTTTTTTAATAAAAGCAAGTGCACTTTTATTCTGTAATATTAAAATAGAATGCGCTGCAAGAACACCAAGATCAAACTCTTTAAAACCTAAAAAACTAAACTCTGGATCAATACTATATATTTGATTGTTTTTTGTCATCCAGCTTCCAGGATAAAAATCACCATGTATTAAGGTGGTGCCTTCAGATAGATATTGACTTCCAATCTCCTTAATTTTCTGTTTTAGTACTGCATCTTTTTTATAAGGTAAAGAAAGCGTTTCTAATCCTGCTTGTATTTCATTTAAAGAAAAACCATTGTTTTCTATAAATGGTAGTTCAAAAATATGTTGGTAATTTAATAAGCGTAATTCTTTATTTTCCGGATAGTCTTTAGGTGCCTTTGCGTTATGAATATTAGCAACAATTTGAACCAGTAATTCCAGTTGCTTTGTTTCTAATGTTCTAGTATTATATAAATAAGTCATGTCTTCACATGCGCCTAAATCTTCAAGAATTAGTAAATGGTTTTCGGCATTATATTTTAAAACCTTAGGAAAATGTTTGTTTAGTAACGCATTGCTAGAAATGGTTTTGTAAAATTGATATTCCACATCAATACGCTTTATTGGTGCTTCAATATCTTTATACTTTTGTACAAACGGTCGCGATTGTTTTGCAATAAAAGAACGCATATTGGTTTCAATACGCAAAACCACATTCATATTACCTTCACCAGGTTTGGTAATATTTATTATGTATTCATTGGTAGTATTAAAAAAATTAATTTCTTGTAATAATTTTTTAATATCCTCCTTAGGAGTTTGTAGGTCAATAAACATAAAAGTGTGTAATTATAGGTTTTTTAAAGTATTCCAGAAATGCGTTGTCATTGCATTTACATCTATTTTAGTGTGTATACCAATGCTACGTTGTGTGTTTTCAGGTGGAGTTAAAAAATAATTTATGGTAGATAATTCTGGATGCGCTAAGGCTTCAATTATAGCAACATCCCACATAATCCATTTTTCTTTTTCAGGATCTTCTTTAGTCCACCAACGAGCGTATGTTTCCCATCTGTTTACTAAATAACTAGCTATCCCTTTTTTGTTTTTTAAATGGCTATCTACTTCTTGTTTTGTAAATACTAAATGCTGACTTGTGGTAGCTGTCATTACATTAAAATCTAACGTTTTGGTATTGAGTAAAACTTCAACAGCAATAGGGTCATTGCCAGAATTAAATTCTTTTTTATTATATACATTGGTGTTAGGAGTGTGCCAAAAGCCTAGATAATGTACTTTTATTTTAGAAATTATCGAAGGGTCTTCTAAAATAGCAGAAGCAACATTAGTGCATGCGCCTAAAATAACCACATGTAATTTTTCATTGTGTTTCATTTTATGCGCTGTTTCTATGATAAATTGAGAAGCTTCAGAAGACATTGGTTTATCATATTCTTTTAAAGGTGTATTACTTCCTAACGGAAGTGCAATTCCTTTAACATGCATCAATTGTATGATTTCTTCATTAATTTTCTGGCTTTCTAGTACTGTGTTTTCAGAAGCTAATGGAGACGTGTGAAATTGTGCTGAGTTTATTGCTAGTAGATTAAATGCAGGTTCTAAAATAGCGCTTACAATAGCGTATAAATCATCTACTTCATTTGCAGTATCTGCATCAATAATTAAATTTAATTTGTTGGTTTCTTGTGCTTTTACAGAAAGACAACAAAAAAGAAAAAGAACACTAAAAAAGAAAAAGCTTCCTTTTTTTAATAGTCTGCTTCGGTTTAAAAACTTGTAAAAAATCATAAAAATAGTCTAAGTGCTTTTATGGTGTTGGTTAATTAAAGGGTATGTGTGTTTAAAATACTAGTAACGTTTATACTAGGGAAGTAAAAGCACATGAAAAGTATGAGTCGTAAAAACTACAGTTTATTACTAATAAAGAAATGTTTTTTTATAAAGAATACTGCTTTTATAACGAATAGTAATTTTAAACCTATAGTAAACGGTTTTATTTTAATGCTAATAAATAATCTGCAGCCGCAAAAGGAGTGGTTTTGTTTTCTTCAATAAGTTGCAATTGTTTTTGTAAAGCATCCTTAATTTTAGCATCATTAAAAAAGGAACTTTTTAATTGCTCTTCAATGGTTTGAATGAGCCAAAACTTATTCTGTTCGTTTCGGTTGTGGTTTAAGTAGTTGTTTTTGGTAGTAATTTTAATATAGTCTTGAATTATTTTCCAGATACTATCAATTCCTTGGTTATGTAAAGCACTGCATAAAGTTACTTTTGGTTGCCAGGAAGAATCTTTTTCAGGATAGAGGTGCAGCGCTCTGTTAAATTCTACTTTAGCAAGTTTTGCACTTTTAGCATTTTCACCATCTGCTTTATTAATAGCAATGGCATCTGCCATTTCAATAATACCTCGTTTTATACCCTGTAACTCATCTCCTGCACCTGCAAGTTTTAGCAGTAAAAAGAAATCTACCATACTGTGTACCGCAGTTTCGCTTTGGCCAACACCAACCGTTTCAATAATAATAGTATCAAAACCAGCAGCTTCACAAAGAATAATAGTTTCACGTGTTTTTCTGGCAACTCCACCAAGAGATTCTCCAGAAGGAGAGGGTCTTATAAAGGCATTTTTGTCTTTTACCAAGTCTTCCATTCTGGTTTTGTCTCCAAGAATACTTCCTTTGGTTAATGAGCTACTTGGGTCAATTGCTAATACGGCAACTTTCTTTCCTTGAGCAGTTAAATAAGATCCAAAAGCTTCAATAAAAGTGCTTTTTCCAACTCCAGGAACTCCAGTAATACCAATGCGAATAGATTTGTTAGCATGTGGTAAACAAGCTTTAATTATGGTGTTTGCTTTTTCTAAATGTGAGGTGTTTTTACTCTCAACTAAAGTAATAGCTCTACTTAAAGCGGTAATGTTTCCTTTTAAAATTTGCGAAACTAAATCTGCAGCACTTGGTTGTGCTTTACGTTTTTGTTTAATTTTATTTATAGAACTAGCATTGGTGATTTCACTTTGTGAAACCCCTTCTTGTTCTTGTAATGCAGATTTTTTTTGTTTTGCCAATATTGTTTTTTTTAATTGCTAAAATAAAATGTTTTTGGCTTTTGTATCAATTTATAACTAATTATTTCAATGGTAGCTGCGCAGTTGTATACTGTGAAGTAAACTTATTTCAATGGCACCACAACCATTGTGTCATCCCAAGCCATTGTTAAAGACAGGTTGTCTGTAGAATTGTCAAAACCAATAGTAAATTGCTCTACATTAGTATCAATTTTTTTAACAGGTACGCTAATGTTTACAACATCAAATTCTGGAACACGCATAGGTTTCATCTCCATGTCTACTCCCCAAGGATATTGTTTTGAGTTAAACATTACATTCCACGCTGTATCATTAGGTATGGTCCAAATAGTATATTTTCCTGCAGGAAGCGAATCTTTGCCTATTTTTAAGGATTTATTAGTTTCAAAAGTAGTCGCTTCATTTGCTCCTGTACGCCAAACTTGATTATAAGGTACTAGTGCTCCAAAAATTTCACGATTTCTTTTAGATGGTCTGTTGTAAAAAACACGTAGCTTAATATCTTCTACCTGAAAACTCACTGTTTTTTCAGGGCTTAATTTTTTGCTAAATAAACCATCGTTTTTATATGAATATATAGAAACTGCAACCAATGCAATAGCTAATATGCCTATAAGCCACTTTAAAAACCTATTCATTTTTATTTGTTTGTTTTAAATAAATTAACCGTGTAAAGATACTTTAAAGTAAGCATCTTTAAAAAGCTAAGGCGGTTTTCTTAACATATTTTTAAAAAAATAGTATCTTTTTTGCAACACAATCATTTTTTAATCGTCTTTAAATTAAACCAACCTAAAACAAAAGATAAAAGCGTGTTTCAAACAGAAATCATTGAAAAATGCAAACAGAACAATCGGCTAGCACAAATGCAGTTGTACAACCAGTATTGCAATGGTATGTATATTGTTGCGCATCGATTTGTAAAGGATGCAGCAGCGGCAGAAGATGTAGTGCAAGAGGCTTTTATTAAAGCGTTTGCTAAACTACATCAATACAAGGCAGAAGTTACTTTTGGAGCTTGGTTAAAACGCATTGTTGTTAATAAGAGTATTGATTATATAAAATCTAAAAAGCAACAAATTATTGCTTTAGAAGAAGTGCACTTAAAAGTAATTGATACTCCAAACGACGACAAATGGTTAGTAGATGATGCAATTACCATTACAGAAGTTAAAAACGCTATTAATACTTTATCCGATAAATATAGATATGTAGTAATGCTTTTTTTAATGGAAGGTTATGATCATCAGGAAATTTCTGAAATATTAAACATATCACAAGTTGCATCTAGAACGCAATTATCTAGAGGAAAACAAAAATTGCAAGAATTATTAAAACACAAAAAAGATGGCACAAGATATTAGAGATTTATTAAAGCAAGATTTGCAAGAGCAAAACACTAAAATGCCAGAAAATCATGAAGCCAGATTTCTAGATAAACTAAACAAGGCTTTACCAGAAAAGCAAAAACCAAACTATTATTGGTTGCAAATAGCAGCAAGTGTTGCTGTGTTTGTTGGTTTAAGTTTTGGTGTCTATACGTATTTTAATACTCCTTTGGTACAAGTACCAACTACTACAAAAACGGTAGTTGCTACTAAAACTTTAGGAGATGTCTCGCCAGATTTAAAAAAGGTAGAAGATTATTATTTAGCAAATATAAATCTTGAACTATCAAAAGTAAAATTAACACCAGAAAACAAAGAAATGTTTGATGGCTACGTACAGCGATTAGAAGATTTAAAAAAAGAATACAACAAATTATCTGTAGAGTTAACCCAAGATGGGCCAACAGAGCAAACCATTAATGCGCTTATTGATAATTTAAAATTTAGATTAAACTTATTACACAGATTAAAAGAACAATTAAAAACATTAAGTACGCTAGATACCAATCAAGACGTAATTTAAAAACATATAAAAATGAACACTATAAAAATAACAATACTTCTGTTTTTTGTAACTATAAGTAGTACAGCACAACAAAAACTAGAAAAAACAGCAAAGTCTATACATGTAGATAAAAATGCTACAATAGCTATAAATACAAGCCATACCAATGTTGAAATAGAAACATGGAATAAAGATATTATTGAAATAGAAGCTTATATAGAAAGCGATCAGTTATCTAAAGAAGCATTGCAAAAAGTTTATGACGCTTGGCAAGTACAAGTAGATGGTACTAAGCAATTGGTAACTATAAATACAGAGGAGTCTTTAAACTCTTGGTCTAATGAAGGTATTGCTCTTTTTGATGATAACTCCTTAGAGGCGCTTAAAGAATTAGAATTTAAATTAGCAGACTTGCCAGTAATGCCTTTGGTTGAAGGGATTATGGAATCTTTAAATATTAAGGATATGCCAAAAATGCCAAACCTTCCAGAATTGCCAGAAGGAATGACTAACTTTAATTTTGATTATGAAAAGTACCAGGAAGAAGGGGAGGATTATTTAGAAAAATGGAGCCAGGAATACGAAGACAAATACGGAAAATCATATTCTAATAAAATGGAAAATTGGGCTAAAAATTTTGATGAAGAAGATTGGAAAGATTATGAAAAGAAAATGGAAGCTTGGGGAGAAAAATTTGGTAACAATTTTGAAGAACAGTTTGGCGATGAATTGGAACAACGAATGGAAGAATGGGGAGAAGCCTTTGGTGAAAGTTTTGAAAAAAAGATGGAAGCTTGGGCCGAAAACCTTGAAAAATCTATAGAAGAAAGTGACTTTGAAGAAAATGTAGAAGCTTGGGGAGAAGCATTAGGAAGGCGTATTGAAGAATCTTTAGAGCGCTCTTTAGGTGAAGAATCAAACCATGAGAATGCTACAGAAGATGCGTTTTCTGCTTATAGAACATCAAACTTAAAAGTAAAAAAGATTATTAAAATTAAAATGCCTAAAAATGCCAAACTAAAAATGAATGTAAGACATGGTGCACTTATTCTTACATCTTCAATACACAATGCCAAGGCAGATATTTCACACTCTAAAGTAGTAATGCAAAGTATTGATGGAAGCCAGTCTTCCATCAATATTTCTTATTCACCGGTAACAATTGTTAACTGGAATGCAGGCGAATTAAAACTAAATTATGTAGATCAGGCAAAAATAGAAAAAGCAAATAGCTTAGTGTTAAGTGCAAACTCTTCAAATGTTACTATAAATACTGTTTCTAGTACGGCAGTTATTGATGGTAGTTTTGGTGATTTGGTTATTGGTAATATCTCTAATGATTTTAAAAATATTAGTCTCATGTTAGAAAACAGCGAAGCTAATGTAAAACTGCCTCAAGCAGATTATAACTTGTTTTATAAAGGCACAAAATCTTTATTTAATAACAAAAGTACTTCTAGTAAAACAGTAAATAGTGATAGTAACAAAACCATAGTGATTAATGCAAAATATAGTAATGTGGTAATAAAAAAATAAGTGTATTTATGCTAAAGACAAACAGTATAGATTTCAAGTTTTATACATTTATGCTTACTTTTGAAAGAAACTAATTTCTAATGAAATCTAAAGATTTTTTCGCTCTCTTAAATAATATCTCTACGCTGCCAATTCATGTAATAGATGCAACTATTCCCATATCGCAATATATTGCTATCAATGTATCTGAAAACAATATAGATCTAAATACTTTTAATGTTTCTTCTTCTCTTGCTTGGCAGGAATATATAGATCGCTATCTTCAAAAACATCATAAAAAAATAGCCTTTGGTGGCTATTTAGAACAACGTAATATCTATAAGCGTAGTACCTATTTTAACCAAGAAAATAATGAGGAGGAACGCAATATACATCTAGGTGTAGATTTATGGGTTGCTGCAGGAACCAAAATACTAACTCCTTTAGATGCCACTGTACATAGTTTTAAAAATAATACCCATTATGGAGATTATGGGCCAACCATAATTTTAAAACACATTATTAATGAGGAAGAATTCTTCACTCTGTATGGACATTTAAGTGTAGCATCCATTCAAGGTTTAAAAGTTGGGCAATATTTTAAAGCTGGAGAGTGTATTGCAACTTTAGGAGATGCTTCTGTTAATGGAGATTATGCACCACATCTACACTTTCAAATTATTAAAGATTTAGAAAATAACGTAGGCGATTATCCTGGTGTTTGCAGCAAAAAAAATCTGGACAGATTTAAAATAAACTGCCCAGATCCTAACACATTACTTAAACTTAATTATTGATTAATATTTTAAATGTAGCAATTGCATCATCTACAGAGGTGATTGTTACAAAATATAAGGCTTCCTCTAAATGTTTTATAGGAATAGCAATAGAATTACCATTCATATTCTTATTTTTAATTTGTTGTATAAGTTTACCGTCTAGTGTATGTATTTTTATGTTTTTAATATTTGAAACGGTATTTGTTTTTATATACATCACATCGCTTACAGGGTTTGGAAATACCGAAATACTAGAAGTAAAGTTATTTTCTTCAGTAGTAAGTGTAGCTAATATTATGTCGTTTGCTGTTCCTAAAATATCTATACCGCTAGTGTTTGCTACTCCACTGCCATTAGGGTTTCCATTAGATGCTATGTCATGAGTAATCAATATGTTTTCAGAAGTGGCAACTACTTCAAAAACAGCAGTAAATACAGTTGAGGTTCCGGTTACGTCGTTAAATAAATTACCAGCAGAGTATTTTATCAATCCAGATTCTGAGGTAATCGTTTGTATTGCATCTAAATACGTATTGTCAGGAGTAAAGCTATTTAATTGTATAGCAGAATCATTGTAGTTTAAATAAATTTGTACCACTCTGTATGGTGTCGTTCCTGCAACAGCTTCAAGTGTATAGGTAAAGGTTTCTCCAACCTCTAAAGGAGGAGTAGCATCTACACTTGCGACTAAGTCAACGGTTTGTGCAAATGAGCTTAAAGAGCAAATTAATAATCCTAGTATGAATACTATTTTTTGTCTGAGTTTTTGCATGTTTTTCATAATTATAATTTTTAATCGTTTTGTGTTTCTCCAGTTAGGCTATAGTTTCCAGTAATTATGGCGTAGTCTAAAAAGTTTATGGTTTGGTTATTGTCAAAATCTACGCGACTATCATAACCAATCTGTGTAGAATTTAAACCGTAGGTACTAGATAATATACCATAGTCTAAAAAAGAGACCGTGTTATCATTATTAGCATCACCTGCTAATAATGGGCTTACTGTTTCTGTTTGATTTCCTGTTAAACTAACATTTAAAAGACGTTGTAAATACATTGGGTGTTTTACTAATACTTTATAATTTCCTGGCAGAATTTCTGTGCTTAAAATTAATGCTCCAACAGGGTTGGCAGTTGCATTTAAACTGTAAGCAGGATTTACTAAGTCATTTTCATCATAAATAATAACTGTATAATTACCAGTATAATCGGTTCTTGCTTGTAGCGAAACATTTAAGTGTAATATATAAGTTGATTTTACAGTTATAGTTTGATTACATGAAGTAGATACGTTTCCGTAAGCATCTGTTGCTGTCCAGGTTATAATGGTATCTCCTAGAGGATATGGATCTGAAAGTAATAAAGCATCGTCTCGTATGCCAGTATACGTAATTGCTCCTGTGCAATTTTCTGTAACTGTAGGTTCTATAATTGTTATAGATGCCTCTGTTGTACCATTAGGGATAGTTTCAACAATATCAGCAGGACATGTAATTACAGGTATTTCATCATCTGTAATTGTAATAGTCTGTTCACAAGTACTTGAGTCGTTACCTGTAGTATCTGTAGCTGTCCAGGTAATAGTTGTATCACCTACAGGATAAGGATCTGTTAGTAAAAGGGCGTCACTTCGTACTCCTGTGTAGGTAATATTTGCAGAACAATTATCGGTTGCTGTAGGTTCTATAATTGTTACGTTAGCATCACAATATCCAGTGTCTGCAGTTTGTGTTATGTTCTCCATACAGGTAATTACAGGTACTTCATCTTCTGTAATGCTTATTGTTTGCTCACAAGTTATAGATTCATTACCAGAAGCATCTGTTGCAGTCCAGGTAATGGTTGTGTCACCAACAGGGTAAGGATCTGTTAGCAATAAGGCGTCATCACGAACACCAGAATATGTAATGCTAGTAGCGCAATTATCGGTTGCAGTAGGCTCTGTAATCGTTAGCGTAGCTTCGCAAAGTCCTGTGTCTGCGGCTTGTGTTATATCTTCAGGACAAGTAATTACAGGTGCTTCATCATCTGTAATTGTAATAGTCTGTTCGCAAGTTATAGATTCATTACCAGAAGCATCTGTTGCAGTCCAGGTAATGGTTGTGTCTCCAACAGGATAAGTATCTGTTAATAATAAGGCGTCATCACGAACACCAGAATAGGTAATGCTAGTAGCGCAATTATCGGTTGCAGTAGGTTCTATAATCGTTAGCGTAGCTTCACAAAGTCCTGCGTCTGCGGCTTGTGTTATATCTTCAGGACAAGTAATTACAGGTACTTCATCATCTGTAATTGTAATAGTCTGCTCACAAGTTATAGATTCATTTCCAGAAGTATCTGTAGCTGTCCAGGTGATGGTTGTTTCTCCAACAGGATAAGCATCTGTTAACAATAAGGCATCATCACGAACACCAGAATAGGTTATGCCTGAAGAACAGTTATCGGTTGCAGTAGGTTCAATAATCGTTACTGTAGCTTCACAAAGTCCTGCGTCTGCTGTTTGTGTTATATCCTCAGGGCATACAATTACAGGTACTTCATCCTCTGTAATGGTTACTGTCTGCTCACAAGTTAAAGATTCATTTCCAGAAGCATCTGTTGCAGTCCAGGTAATGGTTGTGACACCTACAGGATAAGCATCTGTTAGTAATAAGGCATCATCACGAACACCAGAATAGGTAATGCCTGCAGAACAATTATCGGTTGCAGTAGGTTCTATAATCGTTACTGTAGCTTCGCAAAGTCCTGTGTCTGCGGCTTGTGTTATATCTTCAGGACAAGTAATTACAGGTGCTTCATCCTCTGTAATTGTAATAGTCTGTTCGCAAGTTATAGATTCATTACCAGAAGCATCTGTTGCAGTCCAGGTAATGGTTGTAACACCAACAGGATAAGGATCGGTTAATAATAAGGCGTCATCACGAACACCAGAATAGGTAATGCTAGTAGCGCAATTATCGGTTGCAGTAGGTTCTGTAATCGTTACTGTAGCTTCACAAAGCGCTGCATCTGCTGTTTGCGTAATATTTTCAGGACATGTAATTATAGGAACTTCAGTGTCTTCAATAACGGTCCAGATAAAAGTTTCAATAGCATCTGTACTTCCTGTTTTAGAAACAGTAACAGTTACTTGGTGTACACCATCACTATTTAATCCTCCTGTAGTAGCACTAGAATCAATAGTACCAAAAATAAGCCCGTTAGTTGGTTCCATTTGCAGTCCGCTTGGTTGTCCACTAATAGAGTAAGTGAAGTTTTCGTTAGCATCACCACCATTTGCAATAACTGAAAAATCAGAAATTTCTGAGGCGCAACTAGTAATATCAGCAATAGGATCTATAATAATATCAGAACCTTGTAGTGCCAATATTTCAATAGCATTTACCATTGGGTTTTCAATATTTCTGAAAAATTCAATTTCTAAAATACCATCTAATACAAGCACATTGTGTTGAATCATACCAGCAACACGATGTCCATAGGTTGCTGAAGGGTCAAAATTTTGTAAAAAGCGTTGGTTTTCAATGTCTACACTATAAATTCTTTCACCAGGATCTGAAGTACCATTGTATAAATTAGCGACATAAAAATTAACAATATAATCTCCGTTAGGTACAGGAATAGAAAATATCATAGGAATTGAAGTCACGCTAATGCTACGTTGTGAATTCATTACTGTTTCGTAGGTTGTTTGGTCTATATATGAAGGTATTGATGCGTCTTTAGCTGTGTAGTCAAGCGTAGAAATATTGTATCTAGATCCAGAAGAAACTGCATACGATGTACCAGTAAACGTTCCGTTTGTATCGTTTGCCTCCCAGTCTGGGCCAGCATCTGATGCAGCAACTAAAGGGCCTCCTGCATTTATTCTAACTAAAGGAGAATAAGTGTCTGTAATTTCACCTGTAACACTTATGGAAATAGGAGAGTTGTTTCCAGAATGTACAATTTCTAAAGAAGCATTTTTAACACCTATATTACTATTAGAAATAAAGTGTATCGGAATATCTTCATTCGTTCCTGCATTAATAGTTAAAGGCAAAGCAATATCTGTAGCAAACATAGCAGCATCTGTACCAGTAAAATTAAGAGCAGTTATGGTTATGGCGTCATCTGTTGGACCTCCTTCATTACTAATATTAAGTGGTTTTGTTCTTAAAGAATTTGTGGTAGGAGTTAATCCAAAATCTAATGGATTAGGTGTAGCTGCTAATATACCGTTTTGGTTTTCGTAAACTTCAATATAATCCCAGGTAGCAGTAAAAGGGTTTGCAGAAGCGCCAGTATCTCTAGCGGTAGAAATAATACTAATTGCTAAGCCTTTATTATCTGTAGCATCTAAAAAATTTAGCGGCAAGGTTATGGGGCTTCCTAAAACAATTAATGTTTGTCCGTCATCTATAGAGTAAAATGGTTGCGCTGTATTTGCAGAAGGATCTATACTAAAATATAGGTTTACAGAGCCAGCATCTAAAATATTAGGAACATCATAAGTGTTGTTTATGGTTACCACGCCATTATTTTCTAATAGTACTTGTAAGCCATTTACAGTATCGGCATTACTAACGCCATTCATTAAAACAAGCTTTAAATAATTATCTTGATCACCATTACCAAAACTAATACCACAGGATTGAAAATCTACGGGTTGTGTTTGTGAACCATTAATACCAAAATATGGAGATTCTATTTTAGATTGAATAGTAAAAGGATTAGAATTGCTATCTACTTGTACACCAAATTGAAACCCATTATCTTGATTATTAGTTATGGCATCACCAATAGTTACATAATCTACTGTAGCCTTACCAGCAGCACCTCCAAAGGAAAGGTCTGCTTCATCAAATTGTGTTAAGTAGTCTGTGCTTCCAGAAGGGTCTAACATCAAACCTGTAAAACCTAAGCCAAAAAAACCAGTTCCAGGATCGTTATTCCAAAAAGCAAAATGAACAGGAAGGTTCGTGTTTAAACCGTTATTAGCATCTAGAGCAAAAGCGTCATTAACGTCTAATATGCCATCATTATCATCATCAGGATCATTTAAATCTGAAATAAAATCACCATCATTATCGTTAGGTTTGCTCCCTTGAGAACAAATGTTTGTGCCATTATCAATTTCATCTTGGTTAGAAAAACCATCACCATCATTATCTGCAAGAGGGTCGTATTCTGGTTCTCCTGGTTGCGCACAATCTAAATCAGAAGGCTCAAAAATAGTAATGTTATTTGCTCCATAAGTAGCAGCCCAAACAGTACCAGGAAAAATATCTGTATCTCCTTGCGCTGTAATATCTAAAGGTAAAGCGCCAAAACCACTAAAAATAATTTCTTGCTCTAAAACAGTGTCTCCAGCAGCATTTAGTGCATATCTGTTAATGTCTCCATTAAAAGAAGCGGTTAAGATGTTGCCTTGCATAATACCGCTAAAATTAGATGCTTTAAACTCTAGTATACCATTGGTAGAAGAGGGTCTAACATCTAGAATGTTTACTTTAGTGCTGCCAACAGGCTCATCTACAAGGTATTCTCCAAAACGAGGGTCATCTGGGAAATCACTAATAGAAAAAGAAGTATTAAAATATCCCGAAGTTCCTGTTAATAAAGATTGTAAGGTGTTGGTACTAGTAGCAACCCAGGAACCATTAATTTTTTCATAGGCAATTACTTCTGCTCGAGAAGGAAAGGCATTAATAGGAATTGGATGTCCTCCGTAATATGTTTTATTAGGATCGTTTATTGTACCTACAAAATGTAAAGGATCGCCAATTAAACTACTTCCAGATTCATTCATTTCATTTTTTATGTAATGATTTAAAGGATCGTAAGTAACTGTGCTTTCGTCTCCTAAAAAGGTGTCTGTTGCGCTGTCATAAATTTTAGGAACGCCTCCCCAAAGGGAGTTAGGTCCATTATCTGAAGTGTAGATTCTTCCGTTGTCGGTAACTACAACATCATAAGCATTTCTAAAACCAGGAGCAAATAATTGTATTGGGCCTCCAGCTTCTGGAAAAGCTTGGTTTAAACTGTTGTTTCCTCCAAAAGGATCGTTTATATCTATGGTTGCATCTCGTAAAGGATGCCCTACAGGATATGGAAAATCTGCATGTGTTTTATCTATATCTAATCTTGTTGGGTCATTAAGTGTAGGTAAATCATATACGTAATCGGTATTGTTTCTTGGGTCTGTATAGGTAGGCATACCTTCTAACTGAGTTAAATCTACAATAAGCATAGAAGCAGAAAGAAAATACTCAGGAGTGCCAGCAAAATTATTACTTGGTGCTCCTTTGTTGGTATTACCACCTTGCACAATTAATAGGTATTTGTTTCCTGCGCGTTCAAAAGTGTCCATACCATTGATGGCATGATTTTCTTCGCATCGAGGTAATCCTCTTATAAGGTCTACTTTATCCCAAGAAGTACCATTCCATTCTAATTTAGATAGAATACCAGAATTGGTGTCTAGGTTAGTGTCACTACCAGCGCCACCACCACCAAATAAAAAGTCTGATGAGGTTACGTATAAAATAGGATTTGTAGGCGTTCCTGCAGTAACAATTCCTGTTATTAAACGTTGTTGTGTAGGATTAGAAATTCCAGAATCATCATGATTAACAATACCTGTTTGTATAGTGGTAATTTCTTCTGTATTGGTAATGGTATAGGTTCCGTTTCCTGATGTAGCAGCGTCTCTACTTATAGTATACGCCAAAATTTTCCCGTCTTGTTGTGCTATATATAGCCTGTTGTCTGGTCCAAATTCTAAAGAAGTAGGGTTAAGTACAGATTCTCCTACTAGGCTGGATGATCCAAAGCTAATGGTTTGAGCATTTGTGTTTAAAGAAAAGTGTAAGGTAGAAATTAAGAGACATAGCACAAAATTTCGCTTTATTGTAAAGTAAAGCTGCATCATTTTTTTTTGTTTTTTTTGTTTATTAAGTGCTATTAATCAAAAAAAAATAAAGAGATGTAAGTTGCTTAATAGCAACATGTTAAATTTAAGTAATAATGACTAGATTTAGACGCTAGAGGTGTTTTTTTCGTTGAAATGGAAAAAAACAAGGTGTTTTGTAGAGCAAGAAATAATAAGGTAAGAAAATATGTTTTATTCTTCGTTTAATTTGTTAATAGCTGCTAATCTGCCAATAAAAAATGCTGCAATTACAGAAATTATACCGGAAATGATAGACCAAGTAGGATGAGACATAGCCAAAGAGCCACCAATAGATCCTGTAATGATTATTGCGGATACTATATAGGCAGGGATTAATGAGTTTTCTGAAACGGCTGTAGATGCAATCATACCGCCAACAATACCAAAACAATGCGCTACAATAACTAGAATCATTGCTCCTTTAGGTATTAAATGCATGTTTTGTTTAATAGATTCTGGCTCCATAGGATTAGCTCCTTGCGGGAAAGTAAAAAACTGAGGGCCTAAAATATATAATAAAAATACTACTAATCCAGCAACAACAAGACCAACAGTAATGGCAAACACGTTTCTCATATCTTTAATTTTGGTTAGGTATTTTTAAAGATACAAAAAAATATTAGTTAAAAAATTTAGAATATGTGTTGTTTTGGTTTTTGTTGTACCATATTGTAAAAAAAGACTTGAAGTATATACTTCAAGTCTTTTAATTAATATAATTGTTTTGCTAGGTGTATTAAGTTGTTTTTTTTCTACCAAAAACCATTCTCCTTTGGCTATTAGCTTTGCTTGTTTGTGTTGGTGATGCTCCTTTAAATAAGAAAGAAATTACGTCTTTATTTATCTGATCTATTGTAGGTTTAAACAACTCAAAAGCTTCAAACTTATAGATTAATAAAGGATTTTTTTGCTTATTAACTATTATCGAATTTTATCTGATATGTATTGGAATGGAAATAAGTGTTTTATCCAAAGAGAGTGTTAGTTCAATATGATTAGGGGCTAAATAAATAAAATTAGCAGTTAAATTTTTAGTAGGTAAAATTAATTTTTTTGAATCTACAGTTAGTTCTGCGGCTATTAGATTCTTATCTAATTTATTGCTATTTGTAATGCGATAAAAAACCACTAGCCAATCGTTACCAGGGAAAGATTCCATTAATTTATTTACAGGTTTCCAATCGTTACCTGGAAATTTTATGCTGTTCTCTCTTGGTTTCCAGTCATTTCCTGGAAATTTTAGTTTAGAATTTTTAGGGTTCCAATCGTTGCCAGGAAAGCGAATAAGAGAATTGTTTTTTGGTTTCCAGTCGTTTCCCGGAAAAGCAGCAATAGAATCCTTGTTAGGTTGCCAGTCATTACCTGGAAAAAATAAAATATAGTACTTACCTGCTTTTAGTTTTATGTTATTTACTAGTATGTCATTATTGAATTCTATTACTGTTTTACCGTTAGCGTTTTGCTTCCATTGATTTTTATAATTTTTTAATCCTTTGTTGTGATTTAGTGTCTGCTTTTTAGGCAGGTTGATGCTTGTTTTTAATTCTGTTTCACCAATTTTTTGGATAGTGATATTGGTAACTGTTTGTTCTTGTGCTCTTGAAACAGCGGTAGTACATAGCACAAAAAGGGTGTAATATAGTAAGTGAATTTTCATAATAATGTTTTTAGTTATGTATGTATTCTATGATATCGTTTTGAATAGGAAATATTGGTTGTTCATTTTGTCTTCCAGGTGAAGGATTTGCGATGTTTTCTATTACCACATTTACAGCGTCTTGAGGATTTACTTGTGATCTTGATAAAATAAGTTTTCCTTTTCTATCATAATTTTCTAATAAAGATGTAGTCGCTAAAAAAGCTTCTAGGTTTGTAAACTTAAAGTCAAAATAGACCTCTCTAATTCCATTACTTATATGCGTGCCGCTTATCTTAATTGTGTAAAGCGGAATGCTTTTTTCGTGTGGTCTTAAATTTGAATAGTCTAGTAATACAGTGGTATATTCTTGTTCTAACTGGTTTACTTTAAAAGGTTCTATTTTATAATCATCTATTCTAATATAAAAACTTAAATAGTTTGGGTTAAATAGAATATTTCTTTCTGTGATTTCGATAGATCCTGGATTAGGATTGTTAATTGTAATTTGGGCAGATGCATTATAGCTTAAAAATATAGCAATAATTAAGAATAAATTTTTCATGGGATACCTAGTTTTAAGTTTATAGATTTTGTAGCATTGGTTAACCCTATAATAATTGGTTTTAAAGGGAAACAAAAAGTCCAATGCTCACTATTTAATATAAAAAATCCTGATAGGTTAACATCAGGATTTTTTTTGTGTATTTAAAAGTCTATAGACTAATAATAACTATGTATTTGGTTTCTATTTTTAAAACATTATTTATTCTTCAATTAAAACCCATTCGCCTTTAGCTATTAAAGGTTCTGCTTGTTTGTATTTTACGGTTTTGTTTTCACCACTCATAACGTGTTTGATAGTAACCTTGTCGTTACGTCCTATTTTTGGCTTGTCACGTACTATTGTTTCTACTACTTCTGGTTGACGTTGCGTATTACTAGCAGCTCTGTTTTGAGCAGAACGTTCGTCTAGGTTAGGAATCTCTTCTTTTTGCGTTTGTAAGTTTTCTTTTTTACGCGTTTCTTTCGCTTCTTGAATAGTAGATTCTTGGGTTGGTAATTCACCTTTAAATAAGAAAGAAATTACGTCTTTATTTACCTGATCTATTGTAGATTTAAACAACTCAAAAGCTTCAAACTTATAGATTAATAAAGGATCTTTTTGCTCATGTACAGCTAATTGTACCGATTGTTTTAACTCATCCATTTTACGAAGATGTGTTTTCCAAGCGTCATCAATAATAGCTAGTGTGATGTTTTTTTCAAAATCTGTTATTAATTGTTTTCCTTGAGACTCATACGCTTTTTCAAGGTCTGTAACTACTTGTAAAGATTTTACACCATCTGTAAATGGAACAACAATTCTTTTAAATTTATCGCGTTGTGTTTCGTATACATTTTTAATAATAGGAAATGCAACTTCTGCATTGCGTTCCATTTTAGCTTTGTAATGTTCAAAAGCTGCTTTATATACGCGTTGCGCAATTTCTTGAACAGAAAGTTTGGCAAATTCGGCTTCTGTAATTGGCGAGCTCATAGAGAAATAACGAATTAACTCAAATTCGAAATTTTTATAATCGCTAGCAGCTTTATTTGTGTCTGCAATGATTTCTGAAGTATCATAAACCATATTGGCAATATCTACACGAAGACGTTCACCAAATAATGCATGGTGTCTACGTTTGTAAACTACCTCACGTTGTGAGTTCATAACATCATCATACTCTAATAAACGTTTACGTACACCAAAGTTGTTTTCTTCTACTTTTTTCTGTGCTCTTTCAATAGATTTAGAAATCATAGAGTGCTGAATAACTTCTCCTTCTTCTAATCCCATTCTATCCATCATTTTGGCAATACGTTCACTACCAAAAAGACGCATTAAATTATCTTCTAAAGACACATAAAATTGTGAACTACCAACATCTCCTTGTCTACCAGCACGACCACGTAACTGTCTGTCTACACGACGCGAATCATGACGTTCTGTACCAATAATTGCTAAACCGCCAGCAGCTTTTACCTCGTCTGTTAATTTAATATCTGTACCACGACCAGCCATATTGGTTGCAATAGTTACTTGTCCGCTTCTACCTGCTTCATCTACAATTTCTGCTTCCTTTTTATGTTGTTTAGCATTTAAAACATTGTGAGGTACTTTTCGTATAGAAAGCATTTTTCCTAATAACTCAGAAATTTCAACATTAGTAGTACCAATTAAAACAGGTCTTCCTGCTTCTGATAGTTTGGTTACCTCATCAATAACCGCATTGTATTTTTCACGTTTGGTTTTGTATACTAAATCTTGTTTGTCATCACGTGCAATAGGTTTGTTGGTTGGTATTTCAACAACATCTAATTTGTAAATCTCCCAGAACTCACCTGCTTCTGTTACAGCAGTACCTGTCATACCAGAAAGCTTTCTGTACATTCTAAAGTAATTTTGAAGGGTTACTGTAGCAAAAGTTTGGGTAGCATCTTCAATTTTTACATTTTCTTTAGCTTCAATCGCTTGGTGTAAACCGTCAGAATAACGACGACCATCCATAATACGACCAGTTTGCTCGTCTACAATCATTACTTTGTTATCCATTACCACATACTGCACATCTTTTTCAAAAAGGGCATATGCTTTTAGTAATTGATTAAGGGTATGTATACGTTCTGATTTGATTCCGAAATCACGAAATAAATCTTCTTTTTGTTCTGCTTCTTCTTCTTTGCTTAATCCTTTGGCTTCAATTTTTGCAATTTCAACACCAATTTCAGGCATGATAAAAAAGTCAGGATTGTCTTTTCCAGAAAGGTATTCAATACCTTTATCTGTAAGTTCTATTTGGTTGTTTTTTTCTTCAATTACATAGTACAGTTCTGCATCAATCTTAGGCATTTCCCTGTTGTTGTCTTGCATGTAATAGTTCTCGGTTTTTTGAAGTAGTTGTTTAACACCTTCTTCACTTAAAAACTTAATTAATGCTTTGTTTTTAGGAATACCTCTGTATACACGAAGTAATTGAAAACCACCTTCTTTTTCATCGCCAGAAGCAATTAGTTTTTTAGCTTCTGCTAATACACCTGTTAGGTATTTACGTTGTACCGAAACAATATCATCTACCTTAGGTTTTAAGGCATCAAACTCATGTTGATCTCCTTTAGGTATTGGACCAGAAATAATTAATGGCGTTCTTGCATCATCTACTAAAACAGAATCTACCTCATCCACAATAGCGTAGTGATGTGGACGTTGCACTAAATCATTAGGGTTATGTGCCATATTATCACGTAGGTAATCAAAACCAAACTCGTTATTGGTACCATAGGTAATATCTGCATTGTATGCTTTTTTACGTGCTGCAGAATTAGGTTGGTGATAGTCAATACAGTCTACGCTTAAGCCGTGAAATTCAAAAAGAGGAGCCATCCATGCGCTATCTCTTTTTGCTAGATAGTCATTTACGGTTACTAAGTGTACACCACGACCAGCTAAAGCATTAAGGTACACAGGTAGCGTTGCTACTAATGTTTTACCTTCACCTGTTTGCATTTCGGCAATTTTACCTTGGTGCATAGCAATACCACCAATTAATTGCACGTCATAATGAATCATGTCCCAAGTAATAGGTTTTCCTGCAGCATCCCAGGAGTTTGCCCAGGTTGCTTGATCTCCTTCAAGGGTTACATAGTCATGCGCTCCAGAAATTACTCTATCAAACTCATTTGCAGTAACTGTAATAGAAGTGTTATTAGTAAAACGTTTTGCTGTTTCTTTTACTACAGCAAAGGCTTCTGGTAAGATATCGTTTAAAACCTCTTCGGTTATTTTATAGACTTCGTCTTTAATAGCATCAATTTCTAGATAAATATCTTCTCGTTTATCAATATCTTCTTCGTTATCAGCATCTAGTAAAAGGGCGTCTATTTTATCTTGAAGTGGTTTGCGTGCCTCTGCTATTTTTTCTTTAAAGAAAGCTGTTTTTGCTCTTAGTTCATCGTGCGATAAAGCTTCTAGAGCAGCTTCAAAGGATTTAATTTTATTTACTAAAGGTGTTATGGCTTTTACGTCTTGTTTAGACTTGTCGCCAACAAATACTTTTAGTACAGAATCTAAAAAACTCATGTGTATATGTTTTTGGTTGCTTGGTTTTTTAAATGGTGTTTTTACTTTGTTTATAGTAAAACACTTGGGTAAAACAAGCTTTTAATTGTTATTGTGTATGTAATGAAAATAAAATAGAAATTTACAAGGTTCCTGTTTTGAGGAGATTGCTAATTTCAACAGATACTTCAAGGCAAGCCTTTTAGTATCTTTTATTCATTTCAAAGATACGTTATGTTGTTATGTTATTTAAAAATATTATAAAATAAGGTGATGATTTTCCTTAATTTACAAAATGTTATTATTTGTGTCAACAAAAAAAGCCTCGAAATGAGACTTTTTTATTGGTAATTTTATTTGATATTAATATTCGTCCTCATTCCAGAGGTAATCTTCGTCTGTTGGATAATCCGGCCAGATTTCTTCAATGGAGTCATAAGAATCTCCTTCATCTTCAATTGATTGTAAGTTTTCAACAACTTCTAAAGGTGCTCCTGTTCTAATTGCGTAATCAATAAGTTCGTCCTTTGTTGCTGGCCAAGGTGCATCACTTAAATAAGATGCTAATTCTAAAGTCCAATACATTTCTAAATGATTTTATTTTTTGCAAAAATAAATTTTTAGTTTAAATAGTCAAGAAAAAAGTGCATTATTTTTTCAATAATTAAAAGAACGTCTTCTTTACTGAAACTACTTGATACTAAAGTATTTTGCAGTGTTACTAATTACAGACGAAACGTATTAGTGCTTTTCAGGAATCCATTTTACCTCGTCTGCCTTTAAATCATAAGACAACTTTCGTGCCAAGACAAAAAGGTAGTCAGATAATCTGTTTAAGTACATTAAAGTGTTTGGTTCTATAGTTTCTATTTCATTTAAGGCAGTAGCTAAACGCTCTGCACGCCTACAAACACAGCGTGCAATGTGACAGAATGACACGGTTTGATGTCCGCCAGGAAGCACAAAGTGTGTCATTTGTGGCAAGGCTTCATTCATAGTGTCCATTTCTTTTTCGAGTAGTTCTATGTTTTCAGACGAAATTTTTGGAATGTTTAAACGTTCTTTTCCATTTTTAAGCATGGCCTTTTCTGGGTCTGTGGCTAAAACAGCTCCTACGGTAAAAAGTCTGTCTTGAATATGAATAAGTGTTTCTTTGTACTTGCTGTTTATATCTTGGTCTCTAATTAAACCTATATGCGAGTTTAGCTCGTCTACAGTGCCATAGCTATCTATACGAATATGATGTTTAGGTACTCTTGTGCCTCCAAAAAGTGCCGTGGTACCTTTATCTCCTGTTTTTGTGTATACTTTCATTTGTTTGTTGTTATCGTTTTGAGCTTAAGGGTATCATGTGTTTTACTAAGTAACACCTGTTTAATATGCTCACTTCCTGTTAAAAGTTTAAAGTTAAATGTAATCAAGGAAAAGACAAAAGGATTGCTCGTTAAAAGTTTTGGAAGAGGGATGAGGTAGTAGGGATGAGGTTTGAGGTATTAGGTGTCTGCGGATAGTTTTATCTAACATATCAAAAAGACCCTCTATTTCAGCTCCTTCCTTTAGCTAAAGGAAGGTGATTTTTTGTTTTAACAAAAATCCGGAAGGTTTGCCTTAAAAGGCGAAGCCCTTTTTTTAGGTATGATAAATAAAAAAAAGTTTCTTCTGAGTAATTTTATTCTAGAACATCAAAAAAGACCCTCTATTTCAGCGCTTTCCTTTAGCAAAAGAAAGGGCCTTTTTCGGTTTGCTGTAAAATCGGAAGGTTTGCCCTAAAAGACGAAGCGTTTTTATATAAAAAAGAAGAGGAGAAGCTATTGTTTTTTAGAAGAAGACAAGGTTGTTCAACTGTTATTTTTTTCGTTCTATTTTTATTGGGTTTTGTCGGGTATCAAAAACATCACTGATTTCAATTCTGTTCTCTTTATCATTTATCCAATAAATAACTTTGTAATTTTTATAGATTAAATATCTAAATTCTTGTTTTCTACTCTTAAGAAGTTCTTCGGTTTGCCCAATTTTTGGTTGCCTTTGTAGTTTTAAAGTCTCGTTATAAATTCCAATAACGATTTTTTTTGCTATTCTAGATCCTGCTTTTTCTCTATAATATTTATAAATTTTTTCTATTTCTTTTTGAGAAAAATTAGTCCAAAATAGTTTTAATTCCATTTATCAATCTTGGCTTTTAATTTGCTTGACTCTATAAGTTGACCATTTGTTGAATCTTCCATAGATTTATCAATTCGAGAATTAAATTCTTCTATTGTCATTGGTTTAAAATCTTCATTATTAAGATTTTTGTTTTCTTTTTTAAGGATTTTTTCAATTCGTGAAATAACATCTTCACTTTGAATTTTTAAAAACTCTTGAATAAGTTCCAATTTTCTTGTTTGTAAATCCATTTTATTCGCTTTTTATCAAAGATACAAAATTATCAATTTAAGCCTCTAATTTTCTTAGATTGAAGAATTTTACGGCTTAAAGCGAACAAAAAATACCAGATTAAAGCGCTTTCCTTTAGCAAAAGGAAGGGGCTTTTTTGGTTTACCTAAAAATCCGAAGGTTTGCCCTAAAAGGCGAAGCGCTTTTATATAAAAAAGAAGAAGGAAAGTTTTTTAACTACTAACAATTATCTATTTCTAGTATCACTTTCAATAAGTCCATCACGTAAACGAATAACTCGGTGTGCATGATCAGCAATTTCTTCTTCATGTGTTACCATAATAACCGTGTTTCCAGCTTTATGAATAGTATCAAACAAACCCATAATTTCTTCTCCGGTTTTAGAATCTAGATTTCCTGTAGGTTCATCGGCCAGAATAATAGAAGGCTTGTTAACTAAGGCTCTACCTACCGCAACACGTTGGCGTTGCCCTCCAGAAAGCTGGTTTGGTCTGTGGTCCATTCTGTCTGCAAGGCCTACATCTTCTAGTACTTCAGCAGCGCGAGCATGGCGTGCTGTTTTTGAAATTCCTGCGTATACCATTGGTAATGCAACATTATCTAGAGCTGTAGTACGAGGTAAGAGATTAAAGGTTTGAAAAACAAAACCAATTTCTTTATTGCGAATATCTGCAAGCTGATCGTCAGACATTTTGCTAACATCTTGACCGTTTAACAGGTAGTTACCATCTGTAGGAGTGTCTAAACAACCTAAAAGATTCATAAGAGTAGATTTACCAGAACCAGAAGGCCCCATAATTGCTACATAATCGCCACGTTCTATATTTAAATCTATTCCTTTTAAAACATGTACTGTTTCTGTACCTAGTTTAAAATCGCGAATAATATTTTTAATTTCAATAACGTTATTCATCTTTTATTTTTTGTTGCTACAAGTTAAAATATATTTATAAAGTAAGACGCTTTTTAGTAAAAGTTGTTACACTCTAATGGTGAAATGTTCTTTTTCTTGTTCTTTACGGAAAAATGCAAATCCCCAAAAAAAGGTGTCAATAGTTACGGTAACTTTTGGGTGTTTCATAATTTCTTGCCAAGCTTCTGTCATGGAAGCAGACCAATGGATGTCATCAAAAATAATCAAAGAATCATTATGAATGTTATGTAGTAAAGACTCAAAGTAGTGTAGTGTAGCTTCTTTCTGGTGGTTTCCGTCTATATAAATAAGGTCGAAAACGCTAGTATTTAATTGGTGTAATTCGGTATTAAAATTACTGGTTTTTAGCGTTGTGTTTTTGCAATGAAAAGCCTCTAATTGTTGTTTTGCTATTTGTGCTGTTTCTGGGCAACCTTCAATGCTTGTTACGTTTCCGTTTTTGTTTGCCAAACTTAAAGCTACAGTAGCTAAACCTAGAGATGTACCTAGTTCTAGCGTGTTTTTGGCTTGTAAGTAGTTGGTGATTCTATAGAGTAATTGCGCTCTTTTTTTTGTTATTCCTGCGGTTTTTGCAATTTTAGATACTTGTCTTTGGTTGGTTTTAAAAATACGACTTCCTGCGCCAAAATCGGTTACAGAAATGGTAGTATTGTTTTTGTATAAGCTTTCTCTGTACTGTTTTAAGGTGGTGTAATCTTTATATTTTGTTTTGTTATAAAAACATTGGGTTACCAGATTGTAAACAAAAGGGGAATGTACACCATGTTGGTTAGTAGATTTTTTTAAGAATTTTAAGTATTGTTTGGCTTGGTATAACATGATTAATTTTAAAAAGGCAAAAGTTAAAAAGATTTCTCGACAAGCTCGAAATGACAATTTCAACTAGCAACTAGCAACTAGCAACTAGCAACTAGCAACTAGCAACTAGTAACTAGTAATCTGAAAAATCTATTCTTCCATTTTTTCCATGAGTTCAAACCAGCGTTCTTCTTTGGTTTCCATTTCTGTGATAATGCTTTGCAGTTGGTCTGAAAGTGCTGTGATTTTTTCTTGGGTTAGTGTTTCGTCTAGAAACTTTGCTTCTAATTCCTTTTTATCAAATTCTAAAGATTTTAGTTTGCTTTCAATGTTTTTATATTCTTTTTGTTCGTTGTAAGATAGTTTTGTGTTGCTGTCTTTTTTCCAGGATTTCTTTTCTTTCTTATTGTCGTTGTCTTCGGTTAAGACGGGTTGACTATCTTCATAGGCTCTAAAATCGCTGTAGTTTCCAGGAAAATCTTCTACTACACCTTCGCCTCTAAAAACAAAAAGGTGATCTACAATTTTATCCATAAAATACCTATCGTGAGAAACCACAATGAGGCAGCCAGGAAAATCCAGTAAGAAGCTTTCAAGAACATTTAAGGTAACTATGTCTAGATCGTTAGTAGGTTCATCTAATATTAAAAAGTTAGGATTTTGAATTAAAACCGTACATAGGTAAAGTCTTTTTCTTTCACCACCACTAAGTTTTTCAACAAAGTCGTATTGTTTTTTTCTGTCAAAAAGAAAGCGTTCTAAAAGCTGTTGTGCGCTTATTTGTCTTCCTTTTTTTAGTGGAATATAATCGCCAAATTCCCGAACCACGTCAATTACTTTTTGGTCTGGTTTTACTGTAATACCACTTTGCGTATAGTACCCAAATTTTACGGTTTCACCAATGGTTATTTTACCGGTATCTGGTTGTATGGTTTGGGTAAGAATGTTTAGAAAAGTAGATTTTCCTGTTCCGTTTTTACCAATAATACCCACGCGTTCTCCTTTTTGAAAGTTGTATTCAAATTGGTCAAGAATGGTTTTGTCTTTAAAAGATTTAGATATTTTGTGCAACTCTATAATCTTGCTACCAAGTCTTTCCATGTTGAGTTCTAGTTGCACTTCATGGTCGTTTCTGCGTTGGTGTGCTCTGTGTTTTATTTCGGTAAAATCATCAATTCTGGATTTAGATTTTGTAGTTCTGGCTTTTGGCTGTCTACGCATCCAGTTAAGCTCCTTTTTAAAGAGTTGTTTTGCCTTACCGGTTTCAACGGCTTCTCTGTTTATTCGTTCTTCTTTTTTCTCCAGATAATACGAGTAGTTTCCTTTGTAAGCAAATAATTCACCTTGGTCTAGTTCTATAATTTCATTACAAACGCGTTCTAAAAAGTAGCGATCATGCGTTACCATAAAAAGGGTAATGTTTTCTTTGGCAAAAAAGCTTTCTAGCCATTCAATCATTTCTAAATCTAAATGGTTGGTAGGCTCATCAAGAATTAGTAAGTCTGGTTTGTTAATTAGTGCGTTGGCTAGTGAAAGACGTTTTTTTTGTCCTCCAGAAAGCGCACTTACTTTTTGGTTTAAGTCTTCTAGATTAAGTTTAAAGAGTATTTGTTTGTATTGTGTTTCAAAATCCCAGGCATTATGTCTGTCCATGTTTTCAAAAGCTTTTTGGTATGCTTCTGTGTCTTCCGGATTTAAAAGTGCTCTTTCATAAGCTTTAATGACTTTTAAAATTTCATTGTCAGAGCTAAAGATGGTGTCTTCAATGGTTAGATTTTGGTCTAAAAGCGGTTCTTGTGGTAAAAAGGAAACAACAATGTCTTTTCTAAAAATTACTTGCCCTGTATCTGGTTGGTCTAGTTTAGCAAGAATGTTTAGAATAGATGTTTTTCCAGTTCCGTTTTTAGCAACAAACGCTACTTTTTGGTCTTTATGAATACTGAACGAAATGTCTTGAAAAAGCGTTAGCTCTCCGTAAGATTTCGATATATTTTCTACGTTAAGATAGTTCAATTTTAGTCTTTTTTACAAATAACGTATAAAATACCAAAAAAAGTTCTATAAGTTTTTATATTCCTACTGAAAACTTATATTTGTTACGTAACATTAAACTTCAACAATGAAGAAACTTTTTTTTGCGTTCTCTTTACTTTTTACTGTATTTATTAGTTCTTGCATACCTCATAAAGATACTTTGTATATTCAAAACAAAGGGAGTCAGGTAGATTCTTTACAAACCATAGTAGAGCAACAAAAAGCCTATCGCGTTCAAATTAACGATATATTAAATATTCGTGTAAAAGCTTTAGATCAGGAAAATGTCCAGATTTTTAACCCTATAGGTAATGGCGATTTAAATGCTAGTGGTGTAGAGAAATCTTATTTTGATGGTTTTACTATAGACTTACATGGTAATATTAGAATACCAACCTTAGGTAAAATGAATGTGCTGGGGTATACTACCGAGGAGATTGAACAAATGATTGAAGAAAAGCTGTTAGAAGAACAATTTAAAGAAACTGCAAATATATTTGTTACCGTAAAACTTACAGGGTTAAAGTATGTAACTACCGGAGAAATTGGTAATACAGGTACAAAAGTTTTATATCAAGAGCGTGTTAATATATTAGAAGCTATTGCTAATTCTGGAGATATTCCTGTAACAGGAGATAAAAAAGACGTATTGATTATAAGGCAATACCCACAAGGGCAAAAAGTACACCATATTGATTTAACCGATGTTAACGTGATGCAATCGCCATATTATTATATACAACCCAATGATATGATATATGTAAAGCCTTTAAGACAAAAGGCTTGGGGAACAGGTACTAATGCCTTGCAAAACATAGGTGCAGTTGCTACTGTGTTGTCCTTGATTTCTACTACTATAATATTATTACAACGTATATAACTTATGGCCTACAAAGAATTTGATGATATAGAAGGGTTAGAATCTAATCATGTTGCTTTTGATTTTAAAGGCTTCTTGTTTAAGGTTATTAACTTATGGAAATTTGTATTATTATGTATTGGTGCTGCTTTAATTATAGCCTATCTTATTAATGTGCGTAAGCAGGATGTATATAAGCTAGATTCTTTAATAAGTGTAGAGAACGATCAAAACCCTTTTTTTACCGCCAATACCAGTATTTCTTTTAATTGGGGAGGGGTTTCAGGTAAAATGGGAAAGACCATTACCACCTTGCAAACAAGAACACATAATGAGCTGGTTGTAGATTCATTACAGTTTTATATGGATTATCTAAAAGAAGGTAAATACCGAAAAGAAGATATCTATAAACGAGCGCCATTTCAAGTAGATTTAGATATTAAAAAACCACAGGTACTGGGGAAACCTATAGGAATTCGTTTTATAAGTGCTACCCAATTTGAGATTTTTACTGCCTATGAAGGTGCAGGAGGTAGCGGGCAAATATACAGTAGCAAAGAAGTAGTACCAGTAACAGTACCAGTAGGAGAATTTACAAAAAGTTTTTCGCTAGGTGAGCCTGTAAATCTGCCTTTTTTTAGCGGAACACTAATGCCTAGAGCGCATAGAAATATAAAACCAGGAACTGAGTTTTATTTGCGCTTTAAAAACTTTGATGGCGTTGTAAATTCTTATAAAAAAAGTATAAGTGTAGGCTCTTTTAATTCTTCAAACTCTCCAGTATTAAGGCTTTCGTTAGCAGGAAATAATAAGGGTAAAATTGTAGATTACTTAAATACTACTGCAGCTATATTGAGTAGAACCGAGTTAGAACGTAAAAATTTATATGCAACCAATACCATTAAATTTATTGATAGTAGTTTGGCAGCAGTAAATACCGATTTAACCGATGTTACTAAAGAGATGAATTCTTTTAGAAAGAAAAACAAAGTCTTTGATGTAAGTGTAGAAATGACTAACATTTCAGGTAAGTTAAAATCTTTTGAAGCCCAAAAAGAAGCCGAAGAAACCAAGTTAAACTATTTAAATAGGTTAGAAAGTTACTTACAGACTAAAACCGATTATACCAATATAGCAGCACCTACTTCTGTAGGGATTTCTGAAGGGAATATTTTAACAAGCGTGTCTAAAATAACAAACCTGGCTATTGAGCGTAGAAGTTTAGAATATACTACTAGAGAGTCTTCCGCTATTTTTAAAAATATAGACAGACAAATAGATGCAGAAAAAAATGTGTTGCTGGAAACTATTAAATCTACCATAAGCACGATCAATCTTCAGTTAGGTACTATTAATAGAGAGATTGCTATTTTAAGTGCTAAGTTAAATGACTTACCAGAAGACCAACAAGAGTATTTAAAGATTCAGCGAAAATTAGATATTAGCCAGGAAGCGTATAATGTGTATATGAATAAGCGCAGTGAAGCAGCTATTGTAAAAGCGGCTAATATCTCGGATATCACCATTGTAGATGAAGCAAAAGATATTGGAGGAGGAAGAATAGGGCCTAATACTTCCTTAAATTATATGATGGGGTTAATGCTGGGTTTCTTTATTCCGTTGTTTTTAATATTTGTTATTTTTCTATTAGATAACACAATTCATGGTTCTGATGAGGTAGAGCATTTATCTAGCATTCCAATTTTAGGGCTTATAGGTAAGTATCGCTACCATAATAACTTAGTGGTTTTTGAAAAACCAAAGTCTGCAGTAGCAGAGTCTTTTAGAGCAATTCGATCTAGCTTGCAGTATTTTTATAAAAACAAGTTAAAAGAGGAACAAGAAGGAGGTAAAACCATAATGATTACCTCTTCTGTAAGTGGAGAAGGGAAGACCTTTTGTTCTATTAATATTGCAACAGTATATGCCTTATCAGGAAAGAAAACAATATTATTAGGACTGGATTTACGTAAACCAAAGATATTTGATGATTTTGGTTTAACCAATGAAAAAGGTATTGTAAACTATTTTATTGGCGATAGTGAATTTGATGAGGTAATAAATACTACACATGTAGAAAACTTAAGTGTGGTTACTTCAGGACCTATCCCTCCAAATCCATCAGAGTTGCTTATGAGTGACAAAATGGGAGCGTTAATACAACGGTTACGTCAAGAGTATGATATGATTGTATTAGATACACCACCTTTAGGTTTAGTTACCGATGCCTTAGAGTTGGTGCAGTATGCAGATGCTTCTATTTTTATGGTTCGTTTAGATTATACTAAAAAAGGAATGTTACAATTAATAAACGCGAAGTATCGTGCAGGTGAGGTAAAAAACATCAGTTTTGTGCTTAACTTCTACAAACATAAGTCTAACCATAATTATGGGTATGGCTATGGTTATGGGTACGGTTATGGCTATGGTGTTTATGGTAACGCCTATCATGAAGACTCAAAAAAGTCATTATTTAAAAAAGTTAAAGCATTTATTAAAAGTATTTAATATATTGTTATCGCTATTAATCTATAAATATAATAATGAAAATGCATAAAATAACCGTTATTGGTTTGGGGTATGTAGGTTTGCCATTGGCTGTAGAATTTGCCAAAAAGTATCCTGTTGTAGGCTTTGATATTAACACGCTTCGCGTTGGAGAATTACAGCAAGGAATAGACAAAACCTTAGAAGTAGAAACTCCTGCGTTACAAGAAGTATTAGTTTCTAAAACCACTGCCACCAAAGGACTTCTTATTACCAATAAGCCAGAGCATCTGGCAGATTCTAATATCTTTATTATAACCGTACCCACACCCACAGATGCATTAAACAAGCCTGTTTTTACGCCGCTTGTAAAAGCTAGTGAAACGGTTGCTAAGGTGTTAAAAAAAGGAGATATCGTTATATATGAATCTACAGTATATCCTGGGGTTACCGAAGATATTTGCGTGCCTATTTTAGAAGCACAATCGGGTTTAGAATACAATGTTGACTTTTTTGCAGGCTATTCCCCAGAACGTATTAATCCAGGAGATAAAAAACATACCGTTACTAAAATATTAAAAGTAACCTCTGGTTCTACACCAGAAATAGCTACTGTAGTAGACGATTTGTATAAATCGATTATTACAGCAGGAACCCATAAAGCACCATCTATAAAGGTTGCAGAAGCAGCAAAAGTAATTGAAAACTCCCAACGGGATATTAATATTGCCTTTGTAAATGAGTTGTCTAAAATATTTAGAATACTAGATATCGATACTAAAGCCGTTTTAGAAGCAGCTGGAACCAAATGGAATTTCATCAACTTCACGCCAGGATTGGTAGGAGGGCATTGTATAGGCGTAGATCCGTACTACTTAGCACAAAAAGCGATTGAGTCTGGTTACAACCCTGAAATTATTTTAGCAGGCCGAAAAATGAATGACAGTATGGGGAGCTATGTGGCGCAGGAGACCGTTAAAATGATGATTAAAAAAGGGGCTACCATTAAAGGTGCTAAAGTTTTGGTTTTAGGAATTACCTTTAAAGAAAACTGTCCAGATATTAGAAACTCCAGAGTTATAGATATTATTAAAGAACTAGAAACTTATCATGTAGATGTAGATGTTTTTGATCCTTGGGCCTCTTCAGAAGAGGTAAAGCATGAATATGGTTTTGATTTATTATGCTCTAAAACAGAAATAAGCGCCAATTACGATGCTATTATTTTGGCTGTTTCGCATAATGAATTTAAAGCATTAGATATGGAAGCATTAAAATCTCCTATAGGTGTAATATTTGATGTAAAGTCTTTATTACCTGTAGAGCAGGTAGATGGGAGACTTTAAAACTTCTCGTCATTGCGAGAAGCATAGCTACGAAGCAATCTCATAATTAGGAGTCTAAAAAATAAATACAATGTCATTTCGAGCTTGACGAGAAATCTCTTTTGAACGGATGACTGAAACCAATGGCATTTCGAGTGCTCCCGATATTTTTCGGGATGGTATCGAGAACAGGCTAATGAAATGCTTAAAATAATCAAGGAACAACGGATAACTAAAATACAATGTCATTTCGAGCTTGTCGAGAAATCTCTTTGGAACGGATGACTGAAAATATGTCATTTCGAGTGATCCCGATATTTTTCGGGATGGTATCGAGAACAGGTTAATAGAAATGCTTAAAATAATCAAGGAACAACGGATAACAAAAACCAATGTCATTTCGAGCTTGTCGAGAAATCTCTTTGGAACGGATGACTGAAACCAATGTCATTTCGAGTGATCCCGATATTTTTTCGGGATGGTATCGAGAACAAGTATAACGAAAGCCTTGCAACAAAAATTAAAGACCAAAACCATGTATACACAACCATACCACAAACAAGATTTATCCAATTTTAGTTTCTTAGTAACTGGAGGAGCAGGTTTTATAGGATCTAATCTGGTAGCATACCTATTACAATTCGGCGCAAAAAAAGTACGCGTATTAGATAATTTTTCTAATGGCTATAGAGAAAACTTGACCGAGTTTATGGACAACCCAGCATTCGAATTATTAGAAGGCGATATTAGAGATCTTGCCACCTGTAAAAAAGCCATGTTAGATATAGATTATGTATCGCATCAAGCAGCATTAGGTTCGGTACCGCGTTCTATAGCCGATCCAGCAACTACTAATGACGTTAATATATCTGGTTTTTTAAATATGCTTATCGCATTAAAAGAAAGTACTAGCGTAAAACGTATGGTATATGCAGCATCTAGTTCTACCTATGGCGATAGTACTTCTTTGCCAAAAGTAGAAGAGACTATTGGTAATCCTTTGTCTCCTTATGCAGTAACCAAATATGTAAATGAATTGTATGCCAATGTTTTTGGTACTACGTACAATACCGATGTTATTGGCTTTAGATATTTTAATGTATTCGGACCAAAACAAAGTCCTAATGGCGCTTATGCCGCAGTAATTCCTTTGTTTATGCAAGCATTAAAAGAAGGGAAAGCACCAACCATTCATGGTGATGGCGGACAAACCCGAGATTTTACCTTTGTCGCTAATGCCGTACAAGCCAATGTAAAAGGGATGTTTGCATCTAAAGAAGCAGCTAATCAAGTGTTTAATATTGCCTGTGGGGAACGCATTTCTGTGAATTATTTATGGGATACGTTAAACCAAGCAGCCAATACCAATCTAGAAGCGATGTATGGACCAACACGCCAAGGCGATGTAAGAGATTCTTTAGCAGATATTTCTAAAGCTGAAAAGTTATTGGGATACGCGCCAGAGTATACGGTAGGCGAAGGTTTAGAGCTTACTTGGGACGTGTTTAAAGACTAAGATTTCTTTTGCTCTAAAATACACGAATCTTTTTAAATAAAAGATTGTGTTTTCTTATATTAGCACTATGTATCCTATTTACTATATTATTAGCATTCAAAACCTTTCATGGCATTAGAAACTAGAGTTTATCAAAAAGAACGAACCATAAAATTTGGTGCGCTATTAAAAGCGAGTTTAAGCGATATGTACCATTCTCGGTTCTTGGCAAGACAATTGGCAGAACGCGATATTAAAGCCATGTACAGGCAATCTTATTTAGGTATTGTTTGGGCATTTATAACACCATTAGCTACAGCAGCTGTATGGATTGTTTTAAACAGTAGTGGTACTATAGCGTTGTCTGACACCGGAATACCTTATCCTGTGTATGCTTTTTCGGGAACTTTAATTTGGTCTATTATAGTTGCAGCAATTAACTCTCCTATGCAAAGTACCAATGCCGCTAAAGGTATTTTAACAAAAATCAATTTTCCAAAAGAAGCCCTTTTAGTATCAGGAATTTACAAGCTGTTGTTTGATAGTTTTATTAAAATTATTTTACTAGTATTGTTTGTTTTTGTGTATGGAGTAGGCTTTCATTGGAGCTTGTTATTGTTTCCTGTTGCTATTTTAGGAGCGGTTTTATTTGGTACTACCCTTGGTTTGTTTGTAACGCCTTTAGGGTTGTTGTATAAAGATATAGGTAAGATAATCTCCTTTGGCTTACAGTTTTTAATGTATGTTACTCCTGTGGTGTATGCCATACCTAAAACAGGTATTATGCATACCTTAATGACCTGGAACCCTATAACCCCATTGGTGTTAACAGCAAGAGATCTGGTAGTTGGTTTTCATCCTGTATATGTAAATTATTTTTTAGGAGTCTTGTTGGTTTGCATACCATTATTGTTCTTGGGGTTAATTATTTACCGTATTTCTATTCCTATAATTGTAGAGCGTTTAAGTGCTTAGGTCTACTGTTATTGCCAGAGAAGTGTGGCAATTTCATGATTTAAATGATGGTAAAAAAATAAAAAAACAATTTTAAATATATATGTCTAATACAAAGCAGATAACAAATCCACCAGAAGTTCTGGTAAAAGTAGAGGGGTTGAGCAAGAAGTTTTGCAAAAACCTTAAAACAAGCCTTTGGTATGGCGTAAAAGATTTGTTAAGTGGTGTTTCTGGTGCTAGTGAAGAGCGCGTATTGCGACCTAAAGAGTTTTGGGCAGTAAAAGATATTAATTTTGAGCTGCGACGCGGTGAATGTTTGGGGTTGATAGGGCATAATGGTGCTGGTAAGTCTACCTTATTAAAAATACTTAACGGACTAATAAACCCAGACGCAGGTAAGGTAACCATTAAAGGACGTATTGGCGCGCTTATTGAGTTAGGTGCGGGATTTAACCCTATTCTTAGCGGACGCGAAAACATTTATAACAATGGCGCTATTCTAGGCTTTAGCCGAAAAGAGATAGATAGTAAACTAGAAGCCATTATAGCCTTTGCAGAGCTTGAAGAATTTATAGACATGCCCGTACAGCATTATAGTAGCGGTATGAAGGTGCGCTTGGGCTTTGCCGTTGCCGCGGAAATGGAACCCGATGTTTTGATTATTGATGAGGTATTGGCTGTTGGAGATATTAATTTTAAGACAAAGTGTTTAAATAGAATTGGGGAATTGTTACCTACCTGCGTAACTATATTTGTTTCTCATGCAATGCCTCAGATTGCGCGAACATCGAGTAGAGTATTATTAATGAGTAAGGGAAAGTGCTTAATAGATACTACTGATATTTCATTAGGAATTCAAAGTTTTTATAAAGAAATGATATCTAGCAACAATAAAGGCGTTTCATTTAGTAATGGTAAAACAGAATTATTGAGTTTTAGCATAAATGGAACTGAAATAGTTTCCGATAATGTTATAAATATTGAGTTTAATAAAGAGTTGAAATTTAGTGCGATTTTACAATTAGAGGATACGGATTCAGGGTATCACGTTAGTTATGCTTTTATTGATGTAGATACTAAAATTGTAGCAAATGTGTATTCTAAGGTTGCTAAGACTCTATTCCATTTAAAGGGAAAGGTTTTAAATGAGACTATAATAAGTAATCTATGTTTAGGAGCAGGAGTTTATAACGTTTCTATTAGTGTTTATGAAGTGCTTCCATCTGGTTCTAGAGGAGAAATATATTTATATAATACAAGCATAGGGAGTATTCAAATTATAAATGTAGCAACATCAGTTGCACCTGTTCAATTTTTAGGGAAGTGGAAAGAAATAAAACAGAATGAGGTTAATTAAAAAGCAAAAGCAAAAGCAAAACAAAACTATATATATACATATAGGTACTATGAAAACAGGAAGTAGTGCTGTGCAAAATTATTTAGTAAATAATATAGATTACCTTAAAGAAAACAACGTATTATATCCTCAGGTAAATTTAAAAGCCCAAAATTATTTAGCTTTTTCTTTGATGGATAAGGTCCCTAAGCATGTTCAGCATGTTTTACCTAATACCGCTGAAGAATTATATCAGAAACTAGTTGATGAAATATTAAAAAGTGAAGAGAGTAGAGTTTTAATTACTACAGAGATTTTTTCTTTAGTGAGTAGCGATAAGTATTTAGGTGTTGAAGCTTCAAAACGATTATTACATTTATTAGATGGACATGGGTTTAAATTTAAAATCATCTTATTTTTAAGAAAACAAGATGATTTTTTATTATCGATGTATAATCAAATTATTAAAAGGCATAATTTTAATAACTTATATTATGAAGATATTATGACCTATTATGAAGAAAACATAGATTTATTCGATTATAAAACTATCATAAATTATTGGAGCAATACTTTTGGAGTAGATAATATTATTGTTAAGCCTTATTTAAAAGAAGAAGACATATTAAATACTTTCTTTAAAATATTTAATCTAAATATAGAAAGTGATAAAAAAGCAGGTTTAAAAAATAAAAGTTTAGGTAGTAAATCAATAACTTTTTTAAGAGAGGCTAATAAATTTAATATTGATAAATCTGATGGAGATGCAAATAATGTTTTAATTAAAATTATAAAGGATTCTATTGAGCAAGAAGATGACTTAAAGTTGACTATAGAGCAAAAAAAATATGTTTTATCTAAATATGTTAAATCGAATTTAGAAATATCTAATTGTTATTTTAATGGAGATGTGAGTTGGTATAAAAAAGAGGAGATAATTGAAGAATCAAAAGTAGATGACTCTAAATTAGAAGTATCAGAAGTAATAAAAATAGCAACAGCTATTTGGAATCATTATCAAAAATAAAACAAATGAATAAAAGAATTTTTTTTTCCTGTGTATTAGATTATTCACCATTAATGGCTGTTCAATGTTATATATGGTTGAGTAGTTTATTAGAAAACAGCGTGAAATCGAACCAAATATATATACATCTTGTATCTGATGTTCCAGATGCGTTTTTAGAGTATTTAAATGAAATTGAGGTAAATGTTATCCGTAAAACTATTTTTGATAAAAGAAACAAGTATTGCAATAAGTTAACACAGTTAGAAACTTTTATAGGTTTAGATAATTTTGACTATGTGTTTTTAATGGATTGTGATACTGCTGTGGTAGATTTAGAAAATGTAGATTTAACAGAAGATGTGTATGCTAAAATTGTAGATTTTCCTAATCCTCCTTTATCAATTCTTCAACGTGTATTTGATGAAAATAAATTGCAATTACTGCCTGCAGAAACTACATTTCCAATAAATGGAGAACAGATAACCGATTGGAATAATTGTAATGGTGGTTTATATATAATAAAAAAAGACTTTTTAAAAACATTAGCGCCAAAATGGATACATTATGCTAAGGCATGTATAGAGCAAGAAGATTTGTTTACGCCAACATATAGCAAGCATGCAGATCAAGTAGGTTTTGCTTTAGCACTAACGAGTTTAAATAAAAAAGTAACACATCTTGGTATAGAGTGGAACTATCCAACACATGTAAAAACAGAAATAGATATAGAACCTAGAATATTACATTTTCATGACTGTATTAATAATCAAATAAAATTAAAAAAAGTTAATTTAGAAAAAGTTGATAGTGTTATTGATAAACTTAATAAAAGAGTTTCTCAATCGATAAGAAAAAAACATTTAAATAGCATTTTTTGGGATTTTAGATATGAGTTTTATCCTGAGTTAGGAAGTGGTATTGGGTCTAGAGGAAAAATATTAGAGTATAAGAGAAGGTTACTTCAAAATTGTTTTGATAATAGACAGGATTTAACTGTTTTAGATGTAGGTTGTGGAGATTTGGAGATTATCAAAGTATTTGATTTTAAAAAATACTTAGGAGTAGATTTATCTATTGAAGCTATTAAAAAAGGAAAAATAAAAAAACCAGAATGGAGTTTTGAACATATTAGTGAAGAAGGTTTTTATTCTGAAAAAATGGATGTTGTAATCTGTTTAGATGTTTTGATTCATCAAAAAAATTATGAAGCTTATTTAAGTTTAATTAATACATTAGTTAAATATACAAATAAAAGATTATTAATAGCTGCATATGATGAAAGTCCAAGTTTTAAATCAGATATAACTTTTTTTTATGAGCCAATCACAGAAACTCTAAATAATACAGGAGAGTTTAAAAAAATAACGAAAATTGGAGAATATAATAGTACTGCTTTTATTGTAGCTGATAAAAATCATTCAGATTTTCCTCCTGTTAAGAAGGTGACACAAAAAGTAATAATTAAGAAGAAGTCATTCTTCAAAAGAATAAAAGATGTGATTTTAAAAAAATAATATAATTATTCTTTAATATAAAATATAAATAAAATGGATTATTTAACAAGAATGTATCGTTTTAGCTTGTCTCTTTTAGTTATGTGGTTATTCGAACAAGACCTAAAGATGGTTTCTAGAGGATTAGTAGCTAACGCTCTGTGTCTTAAAAACGATATCAATATTTTTGAATCGAGAACAGATGTATGGTATGTGAAAGCTATTTTAGAAAGAAAAAGTTTTTTATGATATCACACAAACATAAATGTATTTTTATACATATTCCAAAAACAGCCGGATCTAGTATTAATACTTTTTTTCATCCAGGGGTTAAGTTTCATCATGACACTCCCGATTATGAAAGACTTTTTGGATGGTGTCCAGAACGAAAACTACACATGCAACACGCTACATCCAAACAATTATTAGAAACCGGATTGATAACAAAGGAACAATGGAAAACGTATTATAAGTTTGTTTTTGTGAGAAACCCATGGGATAGAGCATATTCCGATTATATATTTATTCAAAATTTTTCAAAAATTAAAGGAGATTTTAAAAGTTTTTTAAAAAAGGAAAATGAATTTGAAGGGATTTTAAACGATAGTTCAAATAGTAGTTATTTGGGAGATCATTTACAGGGACAGACAGATTATTTTGATTTCGAAGGTATTTATAAACCTGATTTTATTGGTCGATTTGAAAACTTTACCGAAGACATACAAAAAGTGTTAACAAACTTGAAAATAGATAAAGTATTTAATAAACACTCCAATAAAAGTAAACGTGTAAAAGAGTACTCCTTGTTTTACACCAATTCAAACAAACGATTAGTCTCCCAAAAATATGGTCAAGATATTGAACAATTAAATTATACTTTTGACGATAAAAGAACAGGGTTACATCTTTTAAAAAAACTATATTAACCTATGACAGGAGCTTTTACCATTTGTGCAAATAACTATTTGGCACATGCCAAAACTTTAGCGGTATCATTTAAAAAGCATCATCCAGATAAAAAGTTTATCATCGCTATTTTAGACGCACCTAATGATACCATAGATTATACAGATTTAGGTGCAGATGAGGTGTTATGGTTGCCAAACTTATTAAGTGAATTAATCGATACCTTACAAGCCCAATATGGGATTGCAGAGTTATGTACCGTAGTGAAGCCAGAATTGTTTAAATATTTTTTCCATAAAGACTATGAAAAGGTCTTGTATATAGATCCAGATATTAAAGTGTTTTCCCCTTTTGTCGAGGTGTTTGCAGCTTTAGAAGCAAACCAAATGGTACTTACACCGCATATATGCAGCCCTACAGGAGAGGTAGGCCATCCGCTGGATAAAGATTTAATGCGAACAGGTATTTATAATTTAGGCTTTTTAGCAGTAAATAATACACCCGAAGTATTGCGTTTTGTAGACTGGTGGGACAAACGTGTTAAGGCTTATGGTTATCACGATTTAAAGAAAGGTTATTTTTATGATCAGATTTGGTTGGGGTATGGTCCCGCATTTTTAGATAATGTTTACGTTTTAAGACATTTGGGGTATAATGTTGCTAATTGGAATTTACATGAACGACAAATTATAAAACAAGTAGATTCTTTTGCTGTTAATAATGAAAAGACTCCATTACGATTTTTTCATTATAGCCATTATAAAATGGAAAACGAACCGCAAATAGCATCGTATAACAAGAATTTTAATTTAGATAATCGCTTAGATATTGTACCGGTATTTGATTTGTATAAAAGATGTTTGTTAGCCAATAATTACCAAGGGTTAAAAAAAGTGAACTTTATTTATGGAAAACAACCAGTTTTAAAAACTACCAGTTTGCAGCCGAAAGCTAATCGACTTAAAAGAGCTTATAAGGCTTTTAAGCAGGTTTTAAAGATTTTGTTAGGGAAATAAAATAGAAAATATGTATGCTTAAAAAAGGAGTGTCTATAGTATTATGTACCTATAATGGTAAAAATCGACTAGCCAAAACATTAGGGCATTTGGCAGCACAAAAACTGGATGTACCTTGTGAAATTATCTTTGTGGATAATGCTTCAACAGATGGCACTAAAGCTTTTGCAGATACCTGGTGGGCTACGCATGGTACTTCTAAAATAACGTATTTGTCTTTTGAGCAACCCATTCCTGGAAAATCGTATGCCCAAGATTTAGGGTATGAAAAAGCAAATTACAACTACTTGCTGGTTTGTGATGATGATAATTGGTTGTGTGATACTTATGTGCAAAATGCTTTTGATATCATGGAGTCTAATTCGCAGATTGGTGCTTTAGGTGGTTGGTGTGATGCTGCTTTTGAAGGTGAAAAACCAGATTGGTTTGCTACCTATAGTAAATATTTTGCAGTATCAAAGCAAGGAGTAGCAAGTGGCGATATTACCACTAAAAAAGGATGTTTGTATGGTGCAGGTATGGTGCTTAATAAAACACATTGGCTAGAATTAAAAAGCTTAGGTTTTGTGCATTTGTTGTCTTGTAGAAAAGGAACCAGCTTAAGCTCAGGAGGAGATACAGAATACAGTTACGCATTACGATTACTAGGTTATAAAATCTGGTATGATGAACGCTTGTATTTTACACATTATATGACTGCTGGTAGAATGCATTTAGATTATTTAAGTCGGTTACGTAAAGCAATGAGCTATTCTAATTTTATACTATGGAGTTATAAAGATCTTATTAAGGGTAGTAGTAATAGGCAATGGAAACCTATACAACAATATGGGGTTTTGGGGTTTGTTAAGCGAATTTTAGTAAAGACTCGAGATTACATTACAGGAGATTATGAGGAAAAGGAAAAGGTGAAACTTTATTTTAGAACCTTATACTATACCTTGTTTTATAAAAAGATGTATGAAGAAAATTATACCTTTATTACCAAATGGCTAAAACATAAAAGCGCATGAAAACGGTTTGTTTTGTAGTGTCTAGTTTTCCAAGAGTCTCAGAAACTTTTGTTACAAATCATGTTATACAAGCTAAGCTTCAGGGCTATAGTGTACTATTGTTGGTAAAAAAGAAATTGCCAATAACAGAGTCTTCACAAAAAGAACTGATTGTAAAACATGATCTTTTAAAAGATATTTATACTACTGACTATAAAATACCAAGCGCTAGATTAAAAAGACGTTTACTAGCTTTAGTATACATTATTAAATATTTAAAATATTGGTTTCAAGTTAAGGATGTTTCTTTTAGAAAACGTTTCTCTTCTTTGCCGTTTCAACTTGCGTTTTATAATCTGTTTAAAGATGTTTCGGTATTTCATGTTCAATTTGCTACAGCTGGTAAAGAATTAGCAAAAATGAAAGCTATAGGCTTGCTTAAGGGAGATGTTATTACTACGTTTCATGGCTATGATGCGCATTTCAATTCTGATGCAGCCTTAGAGGTTTTAAAAAAGCGTTATCAATTATTGTTAGAGCATTCTAAATATGTTACTGTAAATACACCATATTTGGCCAAACAAGTGAATGCTATTATGCCTGCCAGTAGTTTAGCACGTGTAGTTGTTATACCTATGGGAATAGATCTGGATTTTTTTAAACCAAAATACAGAAAAGATTTAGTTGGTAAAACAACCTTTAAATTAATTTCTGTTGGTAGACTTATTGATTTTAAAGGGTTTACTTATGCTATTAAGAGCGTGCGAAAAGTAATTGATATGGGGTTTCCTGTACGTTATACTATTGTTGGAGCTGGAGTTTTAAATGATGCCCTGCAGGATTTAATAGTTAGGCTAAAGTTGGAAGCGCATGTTTTTTTGGTAGGCGCTAAAAACCAGAAAGAGATTAAAGACTTATTTGAAGCGCATGATGTTTTTTTAATGAGTTCTGTAACAGATAGTACTAATAGGGCAGAAACACAAGGTGTTGTTACAGCCGAAGCCCAAGCAATGGGGTTGCCAGTAGTTGCATTTAATAGTGGAGGTGTACCCTATACTATTTTAGAAGGTAAGACCGGTTTTTTAGTAGCAGAAAAAGATGTTACAGCCTATGCTGAAGCTATTGTTAAACTATTAGAATCTCCGGATGATTATAGCGCTATGAGTAGTGCCGCAAAAGCATTTGTTTTGCAGAATTTTAGTAGTACTACTTTGGCAACTCAATTTTTTGAATTATATGGATAAAATTTAGTTTTTGTGTACATATATAAAAAAAACGCACACCAAAGCATCCGTTTTTTCTTTTACATAATTAATACTGTTATAATACTTCCAAGATTTACAACGCATTAAAAGTTCCCTTTTTAAGTGGTTAATGTCAGTTGTTGATTTCTTGAAAGAATGTTATTTTTTTTTCTATTTAGTATTTCTTTTTCCCTTGACTTTGTATATTAGTCGGGTAAATACTAAGCATGCCAGAGCAACCACTAGTTTCTATAATTATACCTACCTATAATCGTGCCCATTTAATTGGGGAAACGCTAGATAGTATTTTAGCACAAAGCTATACCAACTGGGAGTGTATAGTAGTAGATGATGGCTCTACAGATGGCACAGCAACCGTAATGGACACTTACCTAAAAAAAGATTCTCGATTTCAATATCATGTAAGACCTAACACCCATTTGCCAGGGGGTAATGGTGCTAGAAATTTTGGGTTTAAAAAAAGTAAAGGAGACTATGTGCAATGGTTTGATAGTGATGATGTTATGTGTGCTACATTAATAGAGCATCAATTGCAAAGTTTGGTTGTTCATAATTTGCCAATTTCTATTTGTTTATTAGATCGTTATAATGAAGATTTGACCGAACTTAAAAAAACAACTAAAAAGCACACCATTAGATATTCTATTTACTGCGATTTTGCTTTACGTATTTTTAAAGCAAATCTACAAACCTCTTTTTTTAAACGGGATATAGCTAAAAAATATACTTTTAATGAATCTTTAAAGAAAAGCCAAGAAGTAGCGTTTTTACAACGTATATTTAGAGAACATGAAGAATGTATTTATTTGTTAAATGAGGTGCTAGTAAAAATAAGAAGGCACAGCGGTTCCATAACTACAAATTACACCTTAGAAACTTTAAAATCTATTTTAGATGTCAAACTTCTTTTGATAGATGAGTTTCCTGAAAATCAACCTGTAGAAGTTTTAGAGAAACTTAAGTTTCATTTTTTAGATAAATTAAAAATAGCTTTTGTAAATAAACGTACAAGTATTTTTAACGGGTATCTATTAAAGTTTACGTATATAAAATGGTACGACTATTTGTATTTAACTATATTATATGTATTCCATTTTATGTTTAATAAAGGTTTGTTTTCTTATGAACAAAGAATAAAAAAAATGTATTCTAATCGTTAAATGTATTCATGAAGATTTTTCACATATTCCCTACTTTTTCCAATAAATATCAGCCGTATAATAAACGGTTAATAACTAGTTTAGAGCAATGTAAAGAATTAGAGGTTTTTGTTGTTTCGTTAAATGAAGCCATTTCTGCTAGTCCCAAAAAGGATATTATTTGTCTAAAACAAGACAGAAAAATACAAAAATTAAAAGCCTTTTTTATAGGTGTTCTTTTATATCTTAAAAATGAAAAGTTTACTTTTTCATTCTCTAAAATAAGTAAGTCGGCTAAGTTATATGGTAAATATGCTTTTATTTTTAAGAACAAAGATGCTGTATTTCATTTTCACGATTTGCATGCTATAGATCAAGTATTGTTGCCTATCTTAATACAGAAAAAAATAAAATATGTAGTGTCGTTACGTGGTAATGATATTGCAATAAAACCATTGTTAAGCGAAGCGATAAAAGCACATGCTATAATGGTATTAAAACATGCTTGGAGAATACATTCGGTTTGTCAAAGCTTAAAAGAAGAAGCTATTACATTAGCGACAATAAATGCAGACAAAATACATGTTATTTACAGAACACCAAATTTAAAAGATATTATACAAAGTAAGGAGGTAACAGTAATTCAAAAAGAAATAAATATTGTAACGATTTCAAGAGTGCATTGGAAAAAATGCATTCCAGAGTCGCTAATAGCTGTTAAAAACCTTGTAAATTCTGGATACGATGTCCGTTATCATATTATAGGAGGATTTCCAAAGCAAGGTGAGTATGACAAAATAGTATACTTAATAAAAAAGTTAGGATTAACTAAAAATGTATGTATACATGGTTATTTAAACGAATCGGAGTACAAAAGGATATTATTAGATATGCATATTTTTTGGTTGCCTTCTATTAACGAAGGAATACCTAATACCTTATATTTAGCTTTAAAGTGTGGCTTTCCTGTAGTAGCCTGCGATACAGATGGTATTCCAGAAATAGTGAAAGATAGACATAATGGTTTGTTGTTTTCGCCGTATGATTTTAATGCATTGGCAGAAAAAACAAAAAGTGTTATTGACAATGCGGACCTAAGATTAAAGCTTCAAAAAAATGCCATGGAAACCGTATTACAAACACAAGAAAACGAAACCTCACAATATGTTTCGCTATATTGTTCTCATTAAATTCTAATATATTTATAAACTTAACATGCAATTTCTAAAACAAAAACCAAAAGTATTCTGTATTGGTCAAAATAAAACAGGAACAACTACCATTGAAGCTGTTTTAAAAGGATTTGGTTACCGTTTAGGAAACCAAGTACAAGGAGAATTACTTTTAGAAGCTTGGCATGCCAGAGATTTTAAAGAGATTATTAAGTTTTGTAAAACAGCAGAAGCTTTTCAAGATATACCATTTTCATTATCGTATACGTATCAACACCTAGACGTAGCTTTCCCAAATGCAAGATTTATTTTAACAGAACGAGATTCTGCAGAGCAGTGGTATCAATCTATCACTAAGTTTCATTCTAAATTATGGGCAGATGGAAAACGTATTCCTACTGCAACAGATTTAAAAGCTGCAAAATATAGAGGCTTAGGGTATGCCTATCGATTTAATACCTATTTGTATAGCACGCCAGAAGCAGATATCTATAACGAGATTATATTAAAAGCACATTACATAAATTATAACCAAACCGTAAAAGAATATTTTAAAAGTAGGCCAGAAAAATTGTTAGTTATAAATGTTGCGAAAGCAGATGATTATATTAAATTGTGTACATTTTTAAATCAAGCCCCTAAGGGAAATAATTTTCCTTGGGAAAATAAGACCTAAGTACTATTAAGATGATTAACGTAACCAAAACCTTTTTGCCTCCACAAGAAGCGTATCAAGCTGTTTTACAACGTGCTTGGGAAACTGGATGGATGACAAATAGAGGGGTTTTAGTACAGGAATTAGAAGCAACATTAATATCCTATTTGGGGGTGAAAAATATAATAGCAACTACCAATGGTACTTTACCTATACAAATAGCCATTAAAGGGTTAGGGTTATCTGGAGAAATTATTACTACACCTTTTAGCTATGTAGCCACTACAAGTAGTATTGTTTGGGAAGGTTGTATACCCGTTTTTGTTGATATACATGATAAATATTTAACCATAGATGAAACCAAAATAGAAGCTGCAATAACTCCAAATACATCCGCAATTTTAGCAACACACGTTTTTGGAAACCCTTGTCATGTGGAAGCTATTGAAGCGATTGCAATAAAGCACAATTTAAAAGTAATCTATGATGCAGCCCATTCTTTTGGTGTAGAATATAAAGGGAAAAGTATGTTTAACTATGGCGATGTAAGTACCTGCAGTTTTCATGCTACGAAGCTTTTTCATACTGGAGAAGGTGGTGCTATGTTTGCGAATAATAAGGCAGTACATGATAAATTATTTTACCACCATAACTTTGGGCATGATGGGCCAGAGGCTTTTCAAGGTTTAGGTATTAATGCAAAGATGAGTGAGCCGCAGGCCGCTATGGGATTAGCTGTTTTTCCTTATTTTGAAACCATATTAAAGGAAAGAAAAAAAGTAGCAGATGCCTATAAGGATGCATTTGCTAAAAGCGATTTGCAAGTGTTAAAAATTAGAGAACACACCCAATGGAATTCTTGCTATTATCCTGTGATTTTTAAAAATGAAGCCCAATTATTAAAAGTAAAACAAGCTTTAGAAACAGAAAATATACACCCAAGACGTTATTTTTACCCTAGTTTAGATACCTTACCTTATGTAAAGGCTGAAGCTTGTGTAATATCCCGAAAAATAGCAGCTTCTGTTTTATGTTTGCCACTATATGTAGGTCTTGCAGCTAAAGATGTGGAAAGAATTATTAATATAATAAAAACGAATCTATGCTAATTGTAGGAGCAAAAGGTTTTGCGAAAGAGGTTTTAGAAGTTATGTGTCAATTAGAAGATGTAGAAAATCTAGCCTTTTATGATGATGTTAATTTATATGAAGCTAATATTTTATATGATAAATTTTCTATATTGAAAACTTTAGAAGAGGCTAAAATATATTTTGAAAAAATAGATAGTAGATTTACTTTAGGGATTGGAAACCCTATTTTACGAAAAATGCTATTTGAGAGATTTAAAGAATTAGGAGGAAAGTTTACAAGTACCATTAGTACGCAATCAATTATAGGAACATATGTTAAAAATATAGGTACAGGAGCCAATATTTTGGATCAAGCAATACTGTCTAACGATGTTTCCATAGGAGATGGAGTAATAGTTTATTATAATGCAGTATTAACTCATGATGTGCAGGTAGGTGATTTTGTAGAAATTTCTCCGGGAGCAATATTGTTAGGACGTTGTTGTATAGGTGCTTTTTCTCAAATTGGAAGTCATGCTACTATATTGCCAGATATTGTAATTGGTCAAAATGTAATTGTTGCAGCAGGAGCAGTGGTAACTAAAGATGTTCCAGATAATTGTATGGTTGCAGGTGTACCCGCAGTAGTAAAAAAACAATTGAAACCTTTGATATTTTAGTATGGCTAAAGCACTAGTAAGTATTTGTATGATTACTTATGGTCATGAAAAATTTATTCAGCAGACTATAGAAAGTGTTTTAATGCAGCAAACTTCCTTCGATTTTGAAGTAATAATCGCTAACGATTGCTCTCCTGATGCTACAGATACTGTGGTAGAAAATCTAATAAAAAATCACGAAAAAGGGAATCTTATTACCTATTATTCGCATACCAAAAACAAAGGGATGTATGCTAATTTTATGTTTGTATTAGATGCATGTAAAGCAAAATATATAGCCTTATGCGAAGGGGATGATTATTGGGTAGACCCATTAAAACTGCAAAAGCAGGTTGATTTTTTAGAAGCCAACCCAGACTACGAGGTGTGTTTTACCAATATTAAAATAGTGGATAACTTAAATCAGGTAACTAAAGAAGCACTTTTTAAACCAAGCCTAACCGATGTTTTTACTATACATAACTTGCCTAATTGGGCACCAACACTAACCCGTGTATTTAAAAACAGAGATTTTAGTAGTTTGCCTTCTGCGCCAGGGGTAGATAGCGTTATGTTGCTGTGGCAATCTAGATTAGGTAACATAAAGCTATTAAATGAAGTAACCGCTGCCTATCGTTTGCATGAAGGTGGTGTGTATAGTGCTATTAATGATGCTGCTAAAAAAGCACATATGATACAGACACTAATTGTTTCATTGCAATTATTGCCAAATAATTTAATGTCTAAGTATTTTGGTAAAATTTTAAAAAACCTTGTTTTATTACGTTTTTTAGATAAAGAACTGTATATAATCAATAAAAAGGAGGTGCTTTTAGCGTATAAATCATATGGTAGTAAATTGTCATTGGTGTTGCGTTTAAAAATAAGGCTTGCTTTAGTGCTTGTTTCGTTCCCCTTTATTACCTTGTTTAAACATTTAGAACCTATAGTTTTAAAAGTAATAAACCGTTTACTCATATATTAAAATAGAAAATAATTAGTAATAAATGATTTTTCTTCTTCCTTGAATAATACTATATTCGTTATTAATATATGAAGCTTCTTAAAACCCCTATATTACCTACTAAACAAACGTTTATAAAACGAAATGTACCGCATACACTACACAAAGAAGCTATTTGTATTTATGCAGCTACTGGTTTTTTTATGGATGAAGACACCTATTTTAAAGACGAAGTTTGTTTATTACCTGCACATAAGCATACCCTAGATGCGGAAGGATTTCTTATAAATAGAGAACCATGGTTTCATTGGCATTATACCCCAAGAGACATCTCTTTTGATCAAGCTTTAAAAGAATATGTAGATTTGTTAACTACTATAACCAAAGAGCAAGTAGGTGATTGCCCTGTTATTTTACCAATCTCTGGTGGATTGGATAGTAGGAGCCAGGCACTTATTTTTAAAGGACTAAAAAATAAAGTACAGGCCTATAGTTATTCTTTTCCTGGAGGTTTTCCTGAACATAAAATAAGTGAAAAAATAGCAAAAGTTTGCGGATTTGAATTTGAAGCCTTTACCATTCCTAAAGGGTATTTATGGAAGGATATAGATGCATTAGCACAAATAAATGGTTGTTTTGCAGAATTTACCCATGCACGTCAAATGGCAGTATTGCCCGCATTGAAACAGAAAGAAGGTGTTTTCGCTCTTGGGCATTGGGGAGATGTACTCTTTGATAGAGGTGCTCCCGAGGATATTAAAGAAGCAGATGTCATTCCGCTTTTATTAAAAAAAATGCTAAAACCTGGCGGATTAGAATTTGCAGAAGCACTCTGGAAGTCTTGGGGTTTAGCAGGTGCTTTTAAGCCCTATCTCATATCTAGAATAGAAAAGAGTTTGTCTACCATTAAAATAGATAACATTAGTGCTCGTGTGCGTGCTTTTAAAACCTCGCAATGGGCACACCGTTGGACCACCACGAATTTAAGTGTCTTTGCCGAAGCACATTCTATTACTTTACCGTATTATGACGATCGCATGCTGCAGTTTATTTGTACTATTCCAGAGGCGTATTTAGCAGATAGACGCATGCAAATCGCGCACTTACAGCAAGACAAAGCCTTAGCCAATATTACCTGGCAAGAACAAAAACCGTTTCATTTAAATAATTACCAGTACAATAAAGCACCTTATAATTTACCGTATAGAATATGTAATAAGTTAAAACGGGAGTTGTATGCAGTGCTAGGAAATCCGTATATTCAGCGTAATTTTGAGTTGCAGTTTTATGGCGATACAAATGACAAACAATTACAGCAACGTATATTTGATCCTTCTTTTTTAGAATTTATACCCAAAGAAGTGGTTACCGAATTTTATGACAAGTTTAAAAACGTAAATTCGGTGTATTATTCTACACCAGTAAGTATGTTATTAACTTTTTCCCTTTGGAAAAAACACTTTTATACCAAATAATTTATGCAATTATCTGTAATTATTCCTGTTTATAATGGCGCAGAATTTATTGAGAAATCCTATCATTCTATAATCAATCAACAAATAGAAGATTTTGAAATTTTATATGTAGACAACAACTCTAAAGATGCTTCGGTACAAAACATACAAAAACTAATAGCAAAAGATACTCGGGTAAAACTTTTTAAACAACCCAAACAAGGCGCTGCGCCAGCCAGAAATTTAGGAATTGAAAAAGCTATAGGAAGCTATGTGTATATTTTTGATGTAGATGATGAAATATATCCGGAAGCATTGCATAAAATGCTTGCTGTTTTAGATGGTCATCCAAAAGTGGATGCGGTATTTGGTAAAATGGTGAAATCATACAAAGGTATAGCGGAAACAATTAAGCCTAAAGATGAAACACATAATGTTATTTTTAAAGAAAAACCATTTTGGGGTGTTCATTGGTTTTCTAGTTTAAAAAATGTAGTTGGACCTCCAGCTTTTTTATATAGAAAGAAAATATTTAAGGAAATTGGTCTCTATAATGAAGAGTTGCGTATAGGTCAAGATACTGCTTTAGATATTAAACTAGGTATGACAAGCAATGTAGCTTTTTTAGACACCTATGTGTATTTGTACTTTAAGCATCATGCCTCAACAATTCAGCAAACTAAAAAAAATGAAAACATGATATTCTATACATGGGTTCGTTTAGTAAAGGAACATTTACCATTTTATGCAAAGCACAAGACTCCTAAGAAGTTTGACAAAATACTTGTAAGCCAGATATATAGCAGTATGGGTAAGTTGATTTTTTATACAAAAGGTTATTCGGAAAGGAAAGTGAAATATAAAGAGATAATGTTAGAAATTAAACCATTAGAGATCCCTTTTTATTTACAAAGTTATCTTTGGCTTCTTATTTTATTTCCTTTTTCATATATACTTAAATTTTATGTTTATTACCTTGTTCCCTTTTATATAAAACATTTTATAAAAAAACTTTAATACTAATATGAAGCGTTTCTTTTTTCTAATAAAACACGTCCTAAAAAAACTCCTTATAGCAAGGTTGTTTACTAGTTACGTGGTGAATGATAAAACGATTCAAGAAGATATTAATCAAACCATAAAAGTAAGAGGTTGTACGGTACAACCAGATACGTTGAAGAAAAGGTTTGAACACTTGATGATTTATTATCCCGATTTTGCTTTTATTTTCTTCTGGAGAATAAAACGTAAGAACTATCTATGGAAAAGAGGCTTTACTAAAGCGGTGCCTTGTAAGATTTTTAGAAGTACTAAAATAGCAGGAGGCATGGTATGTTACCATCCGTTTGCTACGGTTATTAATGCGAAATCTATTGGTGAAAATTTTCAATTTAGAAATGGGTTAACCATAGGGAATAAAAGTAACAATAATACCATGATTCCGGTTATAGGAAATAATGTTACGGTTGGTGCTAATGTGGTTATTATAGGCAATATTACTATAGGTAATGATGTGGTTATAGGAGCAGGATCTGTAGTAGTAAAGGATGTGCCTTCTAATTGTGTTATTGCGGGAAATCCTGCTAAAATTATTAAATTAAAGTAAGGCTTTATATGTCGAAAAAAATAAAAGTTTTATATACCATACCCAATTTTAATACCGCAGGTAGTGGTAGGTCTGTTTATGATTTGGTTGAAAAATTAGATCGTAACCTTTTTGAACCCGAAATATGTTGTTTTCACAATAAGGGCGCTTATTATAAAGAGGTAGAAAAACTAGGGGTTAAGATGCATCTTTTTCCTTTTACAGCAAGCTACAGGCCTAGAATAACATTTTTACAGCGCGTTTTAAAAATTAGAACGTTTTTTAAAGAGAACCAGTTTGATTTGATTCATTCCTGGCATTGGAGTTCTGATATTTCAGAGCCTTTAGCCGCAAGACTGGCAGGAATACCTTATGTGTATACCAAAAAAGCAATGGGTTGGGGAAATAGATATTGGTCTTGGCGCTCAAAACTAAGCACCAAAGTTATTGTGGTTAATGAAGATATGATGCAGCAGTATTTTCATACCATGCTGCATAAAGCAAAGAAATTTCCATTAGCCATAGATACCAACCGGTATCAAGCTACAGCAGTTAGTGATGCCTTATTAGAAAAATATGCTTTTAAAAAGGAGGATTTTGTCATATTATCGATAGCAAACTTGGTAGCTGTAAAAGGAATGGAAATCCTTTTTGATGCGGTACAGCAATTAGAGGATACTTCTATAAAGGTTTTAATTGTTGGTAATGATACCAATGATTATGGGCAAGAATTAAAAGAACGATACCATAAAAACACAAATATTGTCTTTGCTGGAAAACAGCTAGAAGTGAGACCGTATTTAGCCTTAGCAGATCTATTTGTTATCCCTACTAAAGACGAAGGAAGGCGAGAAGGGATACCCAATGCACCACTAGAAGCCATGGCTACAGAATGTGTGGTGGTCGGTTCTAATGTGTCTGGTGTAAAAGATATTTTAAAGGAATTTCCAGAATACTTGTTTGAAGCGAGTAATGTGGCTATGTTAGCCGAAAAAATACAGGCCGTTAAGAATATGTCGGAAACCGAAAGAAATGCTTTAGGGAAAGCGATGCGAAAGCAGGTGATTAAAGAATTTTCAATAGAAGAGTTTCTAAAAAACCATGAAGCCTTATATTTAAGTATTGTTAAATAGATTGTATGGCAAAGAATACACAAGAAGTATGGAAATCTAAAACACCAGAGCATCTACCAGATTTTATTATAGGAGGTGCCATGAAATCGGGTACCACCAGTTTGCATGCTATTTTACATAGTCATCCAGATATTGCTATGGCGCATAATGAATTGGGTTTTTTTGATATCGATAGTATGTTGCAGCATCCAGATTATCATTTTTACGACCCTAAAAAAGAAACTTGGACCAGCCAATCCATGCAAAAACAGCCAACGCTATTGTGGAATTGGTATGCATCGCAATTTAAAAGTATAGAGAAAAAAGCAAAAATAATAGGTGAAGATTCTACTACGTATTTAACTTCTGAAATTGCAGCAAAACGAATCGCTTTACAAGACAAGCCCATAAAACTTATTTTTATATTACGCCATCCTACCAAAAGAACGATATCTAATTATTTACACTTACTAAAATCGGGAAGAGCAATATATTCTCTAGAGGATACTTTAAGATATAATCCGAATAGTATTATTAGACGAAGTATGTATCCGGAACAGTTAGAAGCCTATTATAAGCACATTCCGTTCGAAAGGATTAAAGTGGTTTTGTTTGAAGATTTATTAGAAAATAAGGAAAAATGCATCCAAGAAGTATGCGATTTTTTAGAAGTAGATTTTTCTAAGTTCGATACCAGTGTCTTTAATACACATTCGAATAAAACAAAAACACCAAAGCATATAAAATTACAGCTTCTTAGAAATCGTTGGTTACGTAAAAGTGGTAACTATAGGTATTCTAATTTTATACCGGTAACTCCAGATTTTCAAAGTAAAATGCCTTTGCAATATCGCATGATAGATCGATTGCATAAAAAGCTGAATCCCTTAAAAAGCACTATCAAATTTAAAGCATCCAAGGCTACAGTAGTATTATTAGATGATTTTTTTAAAACAGAATTTAAAGATTTGGATAGCCTTGTAAAAAAGGAAATTTTTTCTAAATGGTTTAAAAATTAGATCGTAGATATGCTGTTCAACTCTATAGATTTTGCGATTTTTTTACCCATAGTTTTTATAGGCTATTGGTTTGTTTTTAAGCATTCTCTAAAAGGGCAGAATATTTTGTTATTGGTCGCTAGTTACGTGTTTTACGGCTGGTGGGATTATCGCTTTTTGGTACTTATTCTTTTTAGTACCCTTGTAGATTTTTGGATAGGTAATTATTTAAAAAAAACGACAGATACTTCTAAAAGAAAAATCCTGTTATACACGAGTGTTTTTGTTAATATCGGACTTTTAGGATTCTTTAAATATTATAATTTTTTTATAGATAATTTCACGGCAGCTTTTTCCTTTTTTGGAAGTGATATACAGCCAAATACTCTAAATATTATTTTACCAGTAGGAATAAGTTTTTACACCTTTCAAACCCTAAGTTATACGATAGATGTATATCGGAAAAAGTTAGAACCTACAACTAATTTTATTGCCTTTGCTGCTTTTGTTTCCTTTTTTCCGCAGTTAGTAGCAGGTCCAATAGAACGCGCAACACATTTATTACCGCAATTTTATGTAAAACGAAAGTTTCAATATGATAAAGCTGTAGATGGATTACGACAAATATTGTGGGGTTTATTTAAAAAGGTAGTTATTGCAGATAATTGCGCCAAATATGCGAATCTAATTTTTGATAATTACGACACACATTCTGGTAGCACCTTGCTTTTAGGGGCTGTATTTTTTGCCTTTCAAATTTATGGAGACTTTTCAGGGTATTCGGATATTGCTATAGGTACCTCTAGATTGTTTGGGTTTAACCTGAAACAAAATTTTGCTTTCCCTTATTTTTCAAGAGATATAGCAGAGTTTTGGAGAAGATGGCATATATCTTTATCTACCTGGTTTCGGGATTATGTATATATACCATTAGGAGGCTCTCGTGGAAGTAAATGGAACCAAATTAGAAATGTGTTTATTATTTTTATTGTCAGTGGATTTTGGCATGGAGCTAACTGGACTTTTATTGCTTGGGGAACATTAAATGCATTTTATTTTTTACCATTATTACTCTCCAATAAAAACAGAACAAATACAAATGTAGTAGCAGAAAACACTATTTTTCCTAGTGTGAAAGAATTTTTCAGCATGCTATTTACATTTTTCATTACAGTTTTAGCTTGGGTATTTTTTAGAGCAGAATCTATTACAAAAGCAGTCGATTATGTGAGTCATATTTTGGATGTTTCCTTATTTTCTTTGCCAAAAATTAAACCAACTTATTTAATACTATTAATCTTAGTGTTTTTAGTGATTGAGTGGCAGGGAAGAAGAGAACAGTATGGCATTGCTCGGACGTTTATTAGAAAGCATATTATATTGCGCTATAGTTTCTATTATGCAATTATTATTGCTATATTTTGGTTTGGCGGTAATGAGCAACAATTTATATATTTTCAGTTCTAAATATGAAAAAATTTATAGTTAAATCGAGTCTGTTTATTTTGCCTTTGGTTTTATGTTTTATCTTTATTGAAATTGAAAATAGAACTAATAATACTTTTTATGCAAAAAGTAAATATATTGAGGATAACAAAAACGCCATTGAAGTTTTAATTTTAGGGTCTTCGCAAACTTGGAGAGCCATTAATCCGGAATATTTAACAATGGATGTTGCTCCATTAGCTCATGGAGGAAGTGCTTTGAATATTGATTATTTACTATTTAAAAAATATGTTGATATTTTTCCTAACCTTAAAGTGGTAATTCTAGAAGCGTCTTACCATACCTTTGAAGAATTTAGAAATTCCAACTGGAATAAAAACCATTTGTTTCATATATATTATGATATAAATAATTATGAAGGAGTCGTACCTTGGTCTGAAAATCTATTGTTGACAGCAAATCCAAAAGCATATATAAAAAAAATATGGACACAATCTGTTTTTCCTGAGTTTGGCGTATACAATAACTACGGCTTTATTACTTCCACAAAAAAAACATTAGATATAAGTGGTTATCCTGCTTCAGACTTAAAAAGCAGACATATAAAAGAAAGTTTAGAAAATTATAAAATAGAAACTAAATTGTTGGCTAATATGGTTACTACATGTGAAGAAAAAGGATTAGATTTAATCTTGTTCTCTCCACCCAAATACAGTACTTACAACAAGAATTATACATCAACCAAATTACAGAGAAGAAATTTAGTATTTGAAAAGTATAAGAAGCGTGATAGAGTTTATATCATGAATTATGAAACTACTTATCAAGATGAAAAAGATATGTTTTATAATGAAGATCATTTAAATATTTATGGCGCAAAGAAATTAACAAAATCACTAAATATAGAATTAGAAAAATTAATGAAATTATTAAAAAAATAATACAGTTAATCTATGCTATTTAACTCTATAGATTTTGCGATTTTTTTACCCATAGTTTTTATAGGCTATTGGTTTGTTTTTATGCATTCTCTAAAAGGACAGAATATTTTGTTATTGGTCGCTAGTTACGTCTTTTACGGCTGGTGGGATTATCGCTTTTTGGCACTTATTGTTTTTAGTACGCTTGTTGATTTTTGGATAGGTAATTATTTAAAAAAAACGACAGATACTTCTAAAAGAAAAATCCTGTTGTATACGAGTGTTTTTGTTAATATCGGACTTTTAGGATTCTTTAAATATTATAATTTTTTTATAGATAATTTCACGGCAGCTTTTTCCTTTTTTGGAAGTGATATACAGCCAAATACTCTAAATATTATTTTACCAGTAGGAATAAGTTTTTACACCTTTCAAACCCTAAGTTATACGATAGATGTATATCGGAAAAAGTTAGAACCTACAACTGATTTTATTGCCTTTGCTGCTTTTGTTTCCTTTTTTCCGCAGCTTGTGGCAGGTCCAATAGAACGCGCAACACATTTGTTACCACAGTTTAAAAAGAAGCATGCTTTTAATAGTAAAAATGCGATCGATGGTTTACAACAAATACTATGGGGCTTGTTTAAAAAAGTGGTAATTGCGGATAATTGCGCGCAGTTTGCAAATGATATTTTTAATAACTACCCAGCATATTCTTCCACAACGTTATTATTAGGAGCTTTTTATTTCGCTTTTCAAATTTATGGGGATTTTTCAGGGTATTCGGATATAGCGATAGGAACCGCTCGTTTGTTTGGTTTTGATTTAATGCAGAATTTTGCATTGCCTTATTTTTCTAGAGATATTGCAGAGTTTTGGCGAAGATGGCATATCTCCTTATCTACATGGTTTCGAGATTATGTGTATATTCCACTAGGAGGGTCTAGAGGTACCAAAGGGAATCAAATACGAAATGTATTTATTATATTTTTAGTCAGTGGTTTTTGGCATGGTGCAAATTGGACCTTTATTGTTTGGGGCTTTTTAAATGCATGTTATTTTTTACCAATTATGCTAACCAATAAAAATAGAGTACACACGAATATAGTTGCCGAAAACAGTGTTTTACCAAGTATAAAAGAGGGTATGCAAATGGGATTTACCTTTTTTGTTACCATGATAGCATGGGTGTTTTTTAGATCGGAGAATGTAACCCACGCATTTTTGTATCTAAAACAAATGGGTACCTTTTCTTTGCCTTTTATGGAAAAGCTCCAGCTGGAACGTTTTGCATTTGAAATTGTTCCATTAATCATACTGCTTTTAACTATAGAATGGTTTACAAGAAAAAAGGAACATCCTTTAAAGGGAACAAAGCAACCCATACTTGCAAGTTTAATACTTATGCTACTCATTTTTGTATTTGGAAGTTTTTCTAAACTACAAGAGTTTATTTATTTTCAGTTTTAAATATGAAAAAATTTGTATCCCATTTTTTTAAGCTTTTGTTGTTATCTGTACTCGTACTTATAGCCTTAGATTTTATGTATACAAAAATATATAGTAGCGCTAGGTATAATAGAAGTAAGGTGTCTTGGGTGAAAAATATAAGTAATGAAACCCCTTTGGATTATGCTGTTTTTGGTTCTTCTAGAGCCGCTTTTCATATTATTCCCAAACAAATATTAGAAAAAACGAATCAGTTTGGAGTAAACCTTGCATATCCTGCAGCAACAAATTTAGAGATAAAATTAATGGTGAAGCATTTCTTGGAAGAACATGAAGTGAAAAGAATTTTTATCCAAGTAGATAAGGTCTATAATAAAGAAACTATAGATCCCATTGCAATAACACCATGGATGCCTTACCTAAGAACAGATTATGTGTATAATGAAATAGCAAAACAAGATTCTTTAGCCTTTTTTAAGAAGTATCTACCATTTTATAGGTATATGCTTTACGATTCTAAATTAGGCTTTAGAGAGCTTTCTATGGCTTTTATAAAAGAGGATAAAGTGGAAGAAAATCTTGGGTTTTCAGGGATTAATGGAACGATGAAAAAAGAGGCTACGTTTCGCATAAAAGCATTGGAAAATAAAAAAAACAGACATCTCTTAGAAATCTTAGAAATTTGTAAGAAAAATGCAATTCGTTGCTATTTTTTTACGGCACCCTATTACCAAACCGATTTTAATACGGAAGTTTTAAAAGAAAATCTTCCCAATTATATGGATTTTTCTAAATCAATTAATAATATTAGCATGTTCAATGATTACCAACATTTAAATATACAAGGAGCAAAGGCTTTTACCGATTTATTTATAGGAACGTATTTTGAAAACAAAAAATAATTTAGATATTAACTAACGATGCTATTTAACTCCATAGATTTTGCTGTTTTTCTGCCAATAGTTTTTATAGGGTATTGGTTTGTAACCAAGCGATCACTGTCCTTACAAAACATCCTTCTTGTTTGTGCTAGTTATTTGTTTTATGGGTGGTGGGATTATCGTTTTTTAGCGTTAATCGCTTTAAGTACCCTTGTCGATTTTATAGTTGCTAAACAATTACAAAAAGAAACAGTAGGCAAGCGAAGAAAAGCACTCCTTTTTGTTAGCTTAGTTTTCAATTTAGGCATGTTAGCCTTTTTTAAATACTTTAACTTTTTTATAGAAAGTTGGGTAGATGCATGGCAGTTGTTTGGCATTGAAATGCAAACTGCTACGTTAAAAATTATTTTACCAGTAGGTATTTCATTTTATACCTTTCAAACCTTGAGTTATACCATGGATGTGTATAGAAAGAAAATAGAACCAACCAATAGTTTTATACAGTTTGCTGCATTTGTGTCTTTCTTTCCGCAATTGGTAGCAGGACCTATAGAAAGAGCTTCGCATTTATTACCACAGTTTCAAACCAAACGTGTTTTTAATAGTGAATTTGCTATTAGCGGATTGTATCTCATTATTTGGGGATTATTCAAAAAAGTAGTGGTAGCCGATAATTGCGCCTATTTTGTAAATCAGATATTTGATGGGTATGGCAGTTATTCTTCCATGGAATTATTTCTGGGCGCTGTTCTTTTTGCTTTTCAAATTTATGGCGATTTTTCAGGGTATTCCGATATTGCCATTGGGGTTTCTAGATTATTTGGTTTTAATTTAAAAACGAACTTTTCCTTTCCTTATTTTTCTAGAGATATCGCAGAGTTTTGGAGACGTTGGCACATTTCTTTGTCTACATGGTTTCGCGATTATTTGTATATCCCGTTAGGAGGTTCTAGAGGATCTACTTGGCAAAATGTTAGAAATGTATTTATCGTGTTTTTAGTCAGTGGTTTTTGGCATGGTGCCAATTGGACCTTTGTGGTTTGGGGCGCTATTCATGCCATACTGTTTTTGCCTTTATTACTATTGCAATCCAATAGAAAACATATTACGTCTACCAAATTAAGCCTGCAACAAGTACCTATGTTGGTGGGCACCTTTGTAGTGGTAACTATGGCATGGATCTTTTTTAGAGCAGATAGCGTAAGTATAGGTTATCAGTATATACTAGATATCGCTAGTTTTAATAGTGGCACTACACAAGTCTTTTATAAGACTTCTAAAACCGTATTATTTACAGCTATTATTGTTGTAAGTATTGGTATATTGCTCCTGTTTGAGTTTTTAGCCATTCAAAAAGATAAAAAAGAAGTAGCATTAAATAAGTATACCGCTATAGTTGTTGTGCTTTTAATCTGTTTTATGGGGGTGTTTAAAAATCCGTCCGCGTTTATATATTTTCAATTTTAATGATGCAGTTGTTTTTTAAAAGAATCGGTTTTATTCTGTTACTAGCTATTGGTTTCGCTACGCTAGTGTCTGCTGGTAGCCTATGGCTTTTGCGTCAGTCGTCTTTTTATAAGCCTTCTTTTCTAGTAAATGATATCCCGGAAAAAGACTTTGATTATATTGTGTTAGGAGCAAGTACAGGCTTGACGACATTAAATACTAGCGTTATAGATTCGGTGATACAAACAAAAGGAATTAACTTGTCTATGGATGACACCGCTTTATCCAGTCAGTACTTGATGTTAGAACATTTTTTAGCACAAGGAAAAACGACAAGATATTGTGTTTTGGCGCCAAGCGCTGCTAGTTTTGATGCTAAAGATCCTGATATTAGTGATAATGATTATCGGTTTTTACCATATATTAATGAAGCCTATGTTTTTCAATATTTTAAGCAGTATGCTAGTACAAGAGCAAAGTTAATAAGCAATTCGAAATGGTTACCTATGTTAGGCGTATCTTATTTTAATGTGGAAGTGTTTTATCCTTCCTTGTTTACGATTATACAGCCCAAAAAAAGAAATAGATTTGATGCCAAAGGGAATTATACCTATCCGATAAAAAATAATAAGGATGCTGCTATTTCTGAATTTAAAGCATTTCCGGTTTCTTTTTCAAATCCTTATGTAGCGAAAATAAAAGCCTTATGTGTGGCTAATAATATAGAACTGATTTCTTATTTTTCGCCTATAAAAGCAAAAAAAGTGATTGCGAAAACCACTAGTTTTCCGATTATTAATCATAGCGATGTATTAAAAAACGAAGCTTATTTTTATGATGAAATACATGTGAATACGAAAGGCAGGCAAATGGCGAGCATACATTTTGCCAATGTATTTCAATCTTTATTAAAGTAATGAGATCTAATTAATGAAAGACCAATTAAAAATAGCTGTTTATTCTGGAGATATACCCAGTACTACTTTTATTGAAAGGTTAATACAGGGATTATCGCATACCGGAAATAGAATCTATTTGTTTGGTTTTATTAAAAAGAAAACAAGGTATCCCGCTTTGGTTTCTGTTTTTGGGTATAAAAACACAAGAGTACATAAGGCATTACATTATATAAAATACAGTTTTTTGTTATTCTGTTTTAAAAATAAAGAAAAACAAAAACTAGATGGTATTTTAAAAGCACAATCTAAAAACCTATTATTGGATAAGGTAAAAAGCTATCCCGTATTATGGCATAAACCAGATGTTTTTCATGTACAATGGGCAAAAGGTCTTGCCGATTGGGTTTGGGTGCAAGAATTTGGTATAAAGCTCGTGCTTAGTTTGCGTGGAGCGCATATTAATTATTCGCCTATTGCAGATCAGGCATTAGCAAGTAGCTATCGCGAACATTTTCCTAAAGTAGATGCCTTTCATGCGGTATCTAAAGCCATAGGAGTAGAAGCGGAAAAGTATGGTGCAGCAACAGAAAAAATACACGTAGTCTATAGTGGCTTGCCGCAAGGTAAAGCGCATGTTGAAAAGCAAAAAACAAAAACAGTCTTACAAATGATATCCGTAGGAAGAGCGCATTGGAAAAAAGGTTATACCTACGCATTAGATGCCTGTAAAATATTGAAAGCGCAAGGTGTCAAGTTTCACTATACGATTGTTGGTGGTACAAATGATATAGAATTTGCATACCAATTGCATGATCTTCACTTAGAAAAGGAAGTAAGCCTGATAGATAATTTACCTTATGCCAAAGTGCAAGCATTAATGCAACAAGCAGATTTACTTGTATTGCCAAGTGTAGAAGAAGGTATTGCAAATGTAGTTTTAGAAGCCATGCAAAACAAAACCTTGGTTTTAAGTACTAACTGTGGTGGTATGGATGAGGTTATTGCAGATGGTGTTAATGGCTTTATGGTACCTATACGCAACGCAAAAGCCATAGCAACAAAAATAGTAGAAATAGTAGCCATACCAGAAGTAGAAAAAGAAGCCATACGTAAAAAAGCAGTACGCACCATTAACACACAACACAGCGAAGAACAAATGGTAAACCAAATGTTAGCAGTATACCAAAGCCTATATCATGACAAAGCATAAAACAGAAAAACCAAGTATTGGTATGGTATTGTCTACAGTGCCTAAATACTCTGAAACCTTTTTTAGAAATAAAATAAAAGGGTTGCAGGAAGCTGGTTTTTGTGTGGTTTTGTTTGTAGACTATGTGCATGCAGATGCTGCTGATTTTGCCTGTAAGGTGGTAGCGGGAAAAAATTTTAATGTAGGTTTTTTTAAAGCTTTATGGTATAGTTTTTTAGCCATAAGCAAGTCTTTATTTGTGCACCCTAAAAGAAGTTATCGTTTATATGCATTAAACAAAAAAGATGGCATGTCTTTAAAAAAGAACATTAGAAGCATTATTTTAAACCAGTTCTTTTTTAACGAACAGGTAGATTGGTTGCATTTTGGCTTTGGTATGTTAGCGGTTACAAGAGAAAATGTAGCAGCTGCTATGGATGCAAAAATGGCGGTAAGTTTTAGAGGCTATGATTTATACTTATCACCTTTAAAGCATCCAGGCTGTTATGATGTGTTGTTTACAAAAGCGGTAAAATACCATGTATTGTCACAAGAAATGCAACAAGAATTACAGGATTATAAAATAGCATGTAACAAAATACAGGTAATTACACCAGCAATAGATACCCACTTTTTTACAGCAAGCAAAAGAAACCAGTATGGTAATGTATTACAATTAGCAACTGTTGCGCGTTTGCACTGGAAAAAAGGATTTGTATATACTTTAGAAGCTTTAGCGCTTTTAAAAAAGAAAGGAATAGCCTTTCATTACACCATTATAGGAGATGGAGAGGAGCGCGAACGGTTGGTTTTTGCAGCACAGCAACTAGGTATCTTGGAGCACATTACCTTTACTGGAAAATTATTGCAAACCGAAATAAAAAAACAATTAGAACAAACCGCAATCTATGTACAATATAGTATTCAGGAAGGGTTTTGTAATGCGGTTTTAGAAGCACAATCTTTAGGTTTATTATGTGTAGTATCTAATGCAGAAGGACTGGCAGAAAATGTATTAGATACCAAAACAGGTTGGGTAGTACCAAAACGAGAACCAGAAGCTTTAGCTAAAAAAATAGAAGCCGTTTTTTCTTTACCCGATGAAGAAAAGCAAAAAATAAAAACAAATGCTATTACCAGGGTACAAAACACCTTTGGTTTACAGCAGCAACATAAGGCTTTTGTACGTTTTTATGGCCTAAATAAAGAAATCTAGGGTGCTAAAGTGGTATCTTTTATAGCTTTTGCCTAAAGATTACCGTTTTTTAATACATAATATCTATTATTGTAAAACGATTAGAATTAAATTTACTATCTATACGTAATTATGACACAATATGAATACATGCGTTGGTTTACTTTTTCATTAATGCCTACGCATTTAGTAACTGTTCGTAATAATATAAAACAGTTATTAAAAGAACATAAAAAAGGAAAAACAATACCAGATGTTTTAGATGTTGGCGGACGTAAATCACCCTATACCATAAATCTTCCTGCAAATGTGACTTTATTAGATGTGCCACAGGAAGAAGGAACGCGAGAAGCATTAAATTTGGGTTTTACAAAAGATATATTAACTACTATTCAAAAAAAACGTAGTAATATAAAAGATGTTGTTATAGAAGATATGACCAAATCTACACTGCCAGATGCCTCGTATGATGCTGTAGTGTGTATTGAAGTGATAGAGCATGTAGTAGAAGATGACGTTTTTGTAAAAAACATTGCAAAAGTTATAGATAAAGGCGGTTGGGCTTATTTTACCACTCCTAATGGAGATTATATCAAGAACGAAGGTCCTAATAAAAACCCAGATCACGTTAGGCATTATACCCGATTAGAATTGCAAACGCTATTAGAAAAGTATTTTGATAGCGTAGATGTACATTATGGGGTAAAAACTGGAAAATACAGAGTGCAAGGCTTAAAAAGTTATAGTGTAAAAAGACCCATACAAACTCTGCAATCTATTTTTTCTAATATTATTAATAGAATGCAATCTAAAGACGTAGCAGATACCGAGGAAGAAACAGCGCATTTAATTGCTATTGGGTATAAGGATTAAAGCCAAGACTTTTTTCGTATTTTAAGAATCAGCATCTAATAATTATTTTATCTTAAAAAAGACATCCATATAAGTGAAAATATTATTGTTATATACATATAATAAAGGTTTGCTTTCTAACTTTTTCCAGGAGTTATCTGGAAAATTGGTTACGGATGGACATGAAGTGTCTAATTTTTATTTTAAACATAAGAAAGCTTTTTTTATTCAAGAAGGGATTCAGGTGTATGGAGAGAAACGCGGTGGTTATTTATATAATTATAAAAATATATATAAGGTTATAAAAAAAACAAAACCAGATGTCATTATTTCTAACTTCAGTTACGTTAATCCTGCGTTGTTATTTGGAAAACTGTTAGGCGTTAAAAAAAATATAGTTTGGTTTCACACGGTTTATGAACATGATAAACCTAGTACGTTTAAAGTGTATCGAAAAGCACTTTTTTTAAAAATGGCAGATATAGTAATCGCTAATTCTGAAATTTTACAAAAAGAAATGCAGGATATTTACGGAGTTCGTAGTAAGAATACGCGTTGTGTTCCTTTTTGGTCTAATATATTGAATTATCGCAACTCGGTAAGTGAGCTAAATATTAACAAGGATTCCAGTGTGCTTAAATTGGGGGTTCCAGGTAGATTGCTCATGGATAAGAACCATCAGGTTGTTATGGAGGCATTATCTGTTTTAAAGGATACGTATGAGCGAGAGATACATTTGTATATTGCTGGAGGAGGTCCAGACAAATCCAAATTAGAGGACATTGTCGACAACCTTAACCTTCAAAAAGAAGTAACCTTTTTAGGTGTTTTATCTGTAAACGAAATGATCGTTTTTTATGAAACGATGGATGTTTTAGTGTTACCTAGTTTAAATGAGGCATTTGGATTAGTTTTTATCGAGGCTATTTCATTAGGTAGACCTGTTATTGTTTCCTCAAAATTTGGTGCTTTAAATTTTTTAGATGCTGAAAAAATGAATCTTAAGGATTTTTGTTTTCATCCGAATTCTGTCGATGAGTTAAAGGAACTTTTAGTTTCTTATATAGAAAATAAGGGGATAGAAGGAGAATACTTTAAAGATATTTACAAAAACACATTTGACAAAAAATCGATTTATAAACAGATTAAAAATATTATAGTTGAAAAATGATTTACAATTATTTGAAAAATTAACAAAATGGAGAAACACTAAAAAAGGTCTAGTACATATATCCTTTGCCGTTTTTTCTGATTATTTATGCCATAAAATATTCTACATTTAAATGCTTTTTAAATTTCTTACATATTTACAGCCAACCCATTATTTTCAGCTATTTACAAAAGCGAATACCTCTGTTTTTCCCATTGTAAAAAGTATACCAGAATCTGTTTTATTGCAGTTAACAGTAGATACAACATATACCTCTACTTTAGCACAAGATTATGATTTGTCTTGGCAAGCAGTACAAAAAGGATATATTGGAGAAGCACCAACATATACCACTTTTGAAAAACTGTCAGCACAAGATAACTACCATTTTATACGTAAGTATTTTAATAAAGCATGGGTTTTTTATGTGTTAGTACTTCGTTTGTTTTCGTTTAAAAATCCTTTTAAAGAAATTACAGCTTGGTTAAAAACGCGACAGGTACAACGTGTTTCTATAGGAAGTAATCCTATTGTGTATAACGATTACAATACCTTTGAATCGGCATTAATAAAAGAAAATCAAAAGGTAAGTGTGGTCATCCCTACGCTAAATCGTTATGATTATTTAAAAGCGGTACTAAAAGATTTGGAGCAACAAGACTACAGTAATTTTGAAGTTATTGTTGTAGATCAATCCGAACCTTTTCATCCAGATTTCTACAAAGATTATACCCTAGATATTAACTTAGTTCGACAAGAAGAGAAAGCACTTTGGTTAGCGAGAAATAACGCTATTAAGAATGCAAAGGGAGCTTTTATAGCATTATCTGAAGATGATGTGCGTATCGCACCTAATTGGATTTCTAGTCATTTAAAATGTTTAGATTATTTTAAAGCGGAGGTATCTGCAGGTGTTTTTTATCCAGAAGGGAAACAAATACCAAAAGACAGAGCCTTTTTTGCAATAGCGTCACAATTTGCAACAGGAAATGCCGTCTTGTATAAAAGCGTTTTTGAAAAAGTAGGACTGTTTGATAGACAATTTGAAAAGCAACGTATGGGAGATGGCGAGTTTGGTATGCGTGTGTATTTACAAGGAATAAAAAGTGTGTCTAACCCTATAGCATCTTGTATAGATGTAAAGGCAGGAACCGGAGGTTTACGCGAAATGGGAAGTTGGGATGCCTTTAGACCTTCTAATTTTTTTGCCCCAAGACCCATACCTAGTGTGTTGTACTTTTTTAGACGTTATTTTGGTAATAAAGCAGCACGACTGGCCATGTTACGCACTATACCTATATCTATTTTCCCGTATCAGTTTAAAAAAAATAAGTCTTTATTGGTTTTAGGAAGTGTATTAACCGTTTTAATACTTCCTTTGGTTTTTTATCAGGTTTTTACTTCTTGGCGTTTAGCGAGTAAGAAGTTGCAGGAAGGGGATAAGATTGGGGAGTTGTGAGGTTTAATTAAATAACTAATAATTAAAAAAGAATAGCTAAAAAGGAAACATTTGTCAGTTCGAGTGAAATTGCTTTTTTTGTTTTGTATTATGTGTATTGCCGTCCGAGTAATCAAACAAGAGTAAGCACATCAGAGTGATGTCCCCTAGAGGGGACTTTAGGGGTGTATAGA
>NZ_JAHKPZ010000030.1:0-121 GCF_018860825.1 Lacinutrix sp. C3R15
AACAGTTATTGTTTCTGGGTCAGAACCTGTGGTAGTTAAGGTATTAGAAATATCTGCTGGTAGTGTACTTTCATCTACATCTATTGTAGCTTCTCCTACAGGAACATCTGTTGCTGTCCAT
>NZ_JAHKPZ010000030.1:288-163620 GCF_018860825.1 Lacinutrix sp. C3R15
TAAACCTGTGATATCACCTACACACGAATTAACTGTTGCATCTACAGAACTACCTACAGATTGACCATTAGTTGTATCTACATTATTAGGTACTCCAGTTGACGGATCTATGGCTCCATCTAGTGTACCATCGGCATTTACATTTGCTATTACAATATTATCACCTCCTTCTACGGCATCAAAACAACCATCATTATCGGAGTCTACATCTAAAGAGTCTGGAATACCATCTCCATCTGTGTCTGTACAAACAGGTATAAAATTAATATTATTTTCATTATTCATTGAAAATTTACCATCATCAGCAGAAGAAAAACCAAAAGCACCATTAGCGTTATGTCCTACAAAACCATAATTTTGTTGGTAAGAATCAAAATAAATGGATTGATGCCCCCCAACCCCTACTCTAATAGGGTTTCTGTCATTAGCATCTATTCCTCCTGAAGCATTAATATCTGTATACGCCCCATTCCCTGTTCCTGTGTAATATGAAGCAATTTGGGCAAAATCTTGTGGATTGTCACTAGCATCAGAAAGCTCTTCATTGTCATTTGTTCCCCACATATAAATTTCTTGCAAACCGGCATTTTTAACTATTGCTGCAGCTCCTGGGTAATATGCACTATATGAATTACCTGCAATAAATATTACATTGGTTAAATTACCTCCTCCATTTACTTCTACATTTACCCAATTTTTTCTTTCTGAAGTACTATTATCACCTAATTGTCCATCAGAATTCTCTCCTAAAGAATATACTAATCCGTCTGAACCTAACACAAAATAACTGGAGTCCTCATAAGCAGTCATTTCAATTTGTACCACACTAACAGAACCAGAAAAAGCTGCTGGTTTAGTCATTACAGTTGCAAAATCTATATCATCTTCATTACTCCCATCCCCTAAATAACAATTAGGTCCCCATGTATACCAATCACCACTAGAAGTTATTGCAAAAGCACCTTCATGCGATATTTCTAAATCTGTTACTCCAGATAAAATACCGGAAGAAGTTCTAACTCTATACCAACCATTGGCATCGGCACTAAAACCATCATTTCCTCTTATGCTGCTCCCTTGAGGTACAGAACCTTTAGTATAAATTTCACCTGCCGCATTAATTAAAGCTAGTATTCCTACACCAGAAGTCATTTCTACAAAATCAGAACCTGTTGTTCCCACTGGAAGTGGTGTATCTTGCCAACCATTACTTGAAGTAGACAACACATCGTTTGTATCTCCCCAAACATATAAATTTGTTGTTGTCAATAGTACAAACTGTGAATTACTTCCGTTGGAACCACCAGTAAGTTTAATATTAGTACCACTATATGTAGGCCAATTGGAATTTCCACTAATAGCACCTGATATTGGTCCTCCCGAAACTAATTCTGAAAATTCATTAATATCAGAAGAAGAACTATTTGAAGGATTTGCATCTTCCCCTGTTAACCAAATTCTATTAAATGGAGCATTTATAATATTTGAATGATATAAAGGCACAAAAAAATCTTCTCGAATTGTATAATCGGGACAACCTTCATCCGCATCTAATATACCATCATTATCATCATCTAAATCGCAACTATCTGAAACTCCATCATTATCATTATCTGGATTTCCTGAAGCATAAGCATCACAAGGGTCCACTACTACCACTACTGCTACAGTTACAGTTACAGTTAAAGTTCCTACATTAGATGTTGTTCCTGTATCATCTTCTACAGTAAAATCGACAATTGCATTACCTGAAAAGCCGGCAACTGGTGTAAAAATTACATTTCCAGTATTATCAATCACATAAGTTCCTTCACCAGGTATCGTTAAATCTCTACCAGGTTCCCCAAAATTTGTAGCATCATTTGGATCTACAAGGAAAATTGTTGTTGCATCTATGTTATTTTCAGGATCAGAAGCTCCTGACAATAAATCTATGGAAGAAGTAGGTGTATTATGGGCAGTACTTCCTGTTTGATCTTGAACTACTGGTGGCCCATTCACCTCCACAACATAAGGGTTCAAGAAAACTACTTCTCCTAAAAAGCTTATTGAAATATTTCTTGTATTTAAAGGATCATCATTATCTCTACCTAATGTAAAATCTACTACATTAACATTAGTATAATTAACTTTTACAATAGATCTAGTATTTAATGTACTAACTCCAGCGTCCGTTATATTAGCACTTGTAAAACGAATTGAATTAGGTATTACTCCTGCTGAAGCCGTAATTATTGTTTGTGGCTGTGATGTTCCTGCTAATTCATAACTATCTGGAACTATAACTTCTGCCCATTCTTCAGCATCTAAATCTATAATTTCTAAAGTATATGAATCTAAAGAATAAGCTACAGCATCATCTATGTTAGTATCTGCTGAACCTGCAATAATAAACTCTATTCTCCAACGCACAGCTTCACCAGGAGTATCATAAGTTATGACAGGTTCAAATCTGTTTTGCACAAACTGAGTATCATCTACCCCTTCAACAACAGGTGTTCCTGTAAAAGAAACAATTCTTAAAACTGCATCTACATCAAAATCAGCTCCATTACCTGCAGTAACTACGTCTTCAATTAAATATACAGCACCTGGTTGGTTAGCTGTACCATCAATTAAAAACTGAGAATTAGGAAAAATTGGATAAGATTGTGCACTTACATTTATAATGCTAAAAAGCAATAAAAAGAAAAATAAAAAATCCTTGAATTTAATTAAGCAAATCGAGAATCGAGTAACGTTTTTCATATTATTGATGGTAAAGTTATTTTATACTAAAAGTATTATATATAAATATTTTGCAATGCAAGGCATTACAAGTCATAGTTAAATTTATTTTAAAAAAAAATAACACAAAATGCATTGTATGCACTGTATGTATTATGATTTAATACTATTCATTCTCTTAGAGAGAAAAAAAAATCTTATTTACAGTTTTCTCCTAATTTTTTATTAAAAACAAAAGTATCATAACAATCTATTAAACAAAGAAAAACAGTTAAATAATTCATTTTATTCGATTAATTGAAAAAATAAACGGTTAAAAACATATTGTACAATTTTTCCTATTATTTTTTAAAAATTCATGAATTTAAAAAGTCTAATTCATAAATAAAAAAAAATTAATTGTTTATATACATTAATTTACTTATAAAACATGCCTTTTCAACAACTAAACGTTAAACACATTATAATCAATAATTTAAAACAACTACCAAATGTAACAAAAAAAAAAAAAACAATTAAAACAAACTTTTTAGTATCATAGACTAAATAAGTAACCTCTTAATGTTTTAAAAATTATAATGATATAATTTTACACGATATAATCTTTAGGATTTTTAACATACAAATGCAAAAGCTATATTTGCTAAAATTAATTTTTAATGAAATTTATAGACGAAATAAATCGCAGGAGAACTTTTGGTATTATATCACATCCAGATGCTGGAAAGACAACACTTACAGAAAAACTATTACTATTTGGTGGTGCAATACAAGAAGCTGGAGCAGTAAAGAGTAATAAAATAAAAAAAGGAGCTACAAGTGATTTCATGGAGATTGAAAGACAACGTGGAATATCTGTAGCTACGTCTGTTTTAGCTTTTGAATATAACGGAACTAAAATTAATATTTTAGATACTCCTGGACATAAAGATTTTGCCGAAGATACTTTTAGAACTTTAACTGCTGTAGATAGTGTTATTGTTGTTATTGATGTAGCTAAAGGTGTTGAGGAACAAACCGAAAAATTGGTAGAAGTATGCCGTATGCGTGACATACCAATGATTGTTTTTATTAACAAAATGGATCGTGAAGGTAAAGACGCCTTTGAATTATTAGATGAAATAGAACAAAAATTAGGACTACATGTAACCCCTTTAAGTTTTCCTATAGGAATGGGCTATGACTTTAAAGGAATATATAACATTTGGGAAAAAAACATTAATCTATTTAGTGGTGATAGCAGAAAAAATATAGAAGAAACTATAGAAATTTCTGATTTAAACTCTAATGAATTAAACAAATTAGTAGGAGATAAAGCTGCTGAAACCCTAAGAGAAGAAATAGAATTAGTAGAAGGTATTTACCCTACATTTGATAACAAAAAATATTTAGAAGGAAAGTTACAGCCTGTATTTTTTGGTTCTGCATTAAATAGTTTTGGAGTAAGAGAATTACTAGATTGTTTTGTTGAAATTGCTCCTAAACCTAGACCTAAACAAAGCGAAGAACGTTTAGTTAGATCTGATGAAGAAAACTTTACAGGTTTTGTCTTTAAAATACATGCTAATATGGATCCTAACCACAGAAACAGGTTAGCTTTTATAAAAATAGTATCTGGTTCTTTTAAAAGAAACACTCCTTATTTACATGTTAGGCACAATAAAAAAGTTAAATTTTCAAGTCCAAATGCTTTTTTTGCTGAAAAAAAGGAAATTGTAGATGTTTCTTACCCTGGAGATATTGTTGGTTTACAAGACACTGGGACTTTTAAAATTGGAGATACTTTAACCGAAGGAGAAATACTAAATTATAAAGGAGTTCCTAGTTTTTCACCAGAACACTTTAGATACATTAATAATGCAGATCCTTTAAAATCTAAACAATTAAACAAAGGTATTGACCAATTAATGGATGAAGGTGTTGCTCAATTATTTACTTTAGAACTTAACGGAAGAAAGGTAATTGGTACTGTAGGAGCATTACAATATGAAGTAATACAATACCGATTAGAACACGAATATGGAGCAAAATGTACCTATGAAAACTTAAATGTTTTTAAAGCTTGCTGGATAGAAACCGATGACACAAAAAGTGAAGAATACAAAGATTTTTTAAGAGTAAAACAACGCTTTTTAGCCAAAGACAAAACAAATCAACTAGTATTTTTAGCAGATTCATCGTTTTCTTTACAAATGACGCAACAAAAGTATCCAAGTATAAAATTTCACTTTATTAGTGAATTTAAATAACTTTTTTTTATTTTAAAGCTTTTTAACAACATATCTAAACCTTGAAAAGGTTTAGATATGCATTTTAACAATAAAGCCTTTATGCCTTTTTAAAATAAGCCGTTTTTTAAATACGAATAAATTGCTTTTATATAAAAACATATTGCTATAAATTATACTTATACTTAATGTGACTTTAAAAAAAATTGATGGTTTCCTATTTATTTTTATTTTTTAAAATATATCCATCTGCTTTTTGGAGCTATATACATTTTAACTTTAAAAAATTATGAAAATCAAATTATCCTTTTTTATTTTAATATTTATTTTTAATAATAATCTTTTTAGTCAAAACACAATAGGATTATTAGAAAACACAAACCAAGCATATGATGGTTACACGCTTTTCACACCAGAAGAAAGCAATTCGGTTTTTCTTGTAGATAATTGTGGTAGAAGTATAAAAACATGGACATTTAGTGATACTCCAAAATTTACCTGTTATTTACTAGAAAATGGGAATCTTTTAAGAGTTGGTGCATCAAGAGTAGAAATACGAGATTGGGATGATAACCTAGTATGGAGTTACAACTTACTTGTTAGCAATGGCTTAACTCAGCATCATGATATTGAACCACTTCCAAACGGAAACATTTTATATTTAGTAAAAGAAACCCTAACCGAAGCAGAACAAATAGCACTAGGAAAAAACCCTGCTCTTTTAAATGGTCCTTTAAGTTCTGAAAAAATTATTGAAATAGAACCTGTTGGCACTGATGCTATAAATATTGTTTGGGAGTGGAGATTTGCAGATCATTTAATTCAAGACTTTGATGCTTCAAAAAGTAATTATGGTACAGTAAGTACCAATCCGCAATTAGTAGATTTTAACTATACAGATGCTAATATTGACCATTCTAATTGGTTGCATTTAAACAGTATTGATTATAACCCACAATTAGATCATATCCTTTTTTCTTCACGTACGCTTAGTGAAATATATATTATTGACCATAGTACTACAACAGCAGAAGCTGCAAGCCATAGTGGAGGAAACCAAAATAAAGGAGGTGATTTTTTATGGAGATGGGGAAACCCACAAGTATACAGGCAAGGTACAGCTGATCACCAAAAGTTACATGCACAACACGATGCAAAATGGATAAGCCAAAATTATGTAAATGAAAATAAAATAACAGTATTTAACAACAATAGTGATGGCACAAATACCTTTAGTTCTATACATATTGTATCACCTTCTCTTGATATAAATAATAACTATGAAATAGAAAACAACACATTTTTACCTGAAAATTACTATTGGTCCTGGAGTGGTGAAATACTAGAAGAAACCGTCTTTCAAGAAAAGAAAAGCGGAGTACATGCTTTAGAAAACGGAAATCTACTTTTATGTGAAACTAAAAAAGGGAGACTTTCTGAAATAACACTTACTGGAGATATTGTATGGATATACAGAAATCCTGTAGGAGAAACAACTTTTAATCAATTTGCTACAAATGTTGAAATATTTGAAGGAAACAGTATTTTTAGAGGTGAAAAATACCATAAATCGTATGCCGCTTTTACAGGAAGAGATTTAACTCCTGGTAACATTCTTGAAAACATTAATAGTATTTCTGAAACTTGCGCTACACTTTCTGTTACTAATGCAGAAGCAATAGATAATACAATAATTTTTAACAATCCTGTTGTAGACCAAACACTATACTTTTATAAGCCTCTAGAAACTACTAAGGTTAAGGTTTATAATAATTTAGGGCAATCTGTTTACACGAAGGCTTCATTTAGCGGAAACGAGCTAAAATTACCCTATTTAAAACAAGGGCTTTATTTTATTGAATTTATAAAACAAGGCACGAAACAAATAGAAAAAATAATTATAAAATAACAAAAAGCGCAAAACTTAAGTTTTGCGCTTTTTTATTCTTTATAACTCCTAATTAATGTTGTGTACTATGATATGTTTAAAGCTACTTAAAGAACTCAACACTAACTATTATTACAGAATCAATTATGCTTCACCTGTTGGCCCGAAATTAAGAGGTATTGGAGGTTGTTCATAATCTTTAATTTCACCATGCATACTTTCAAATTTAGCAACATTATCATGTAAAGCCTTCATTAATCGTTTTGCATGTTGCGGTGTTAATATAATTCTAGATTTCACCTTGCTTTTAGGTGTTCCAGGCATTATACTAACAAAATCTACAACAAATTCAGATACAGAATGATTAATAATTGCTAGGTTAGAATAGGTTCCTTCTGCAATTTTTTCGTCTAATTCTATATTAATCTGCCCTGGTTTTTTATTTTTCTCTCCTGCCATTGTTACCTTGTTTACGCTTCCGTAAAAAACGGAAAACTTATTATTAATTATAATTTTAAATAAAAAGTCCTGTTTAAAAAACAGGACTTTTTGTTATTATATTAAAACTTTCGTTTCAAATTAAGTGATTACTGCCTGCGCAGAAAGGAAAACTATTTAATTATAGTTAACCTCCTGTTTTGCTTTCATCATTTGGTCAAATTCTTCTTTAGAACCTACAATAATGTTGTCATAGTTACGCATTCCTGTTCCTGCCGGAATTCTGTGTCCTACAATTACATTTTCTTTAAGTCCTTCTAAAGTATCTACTTTACCAGCTACAGCAGCCTCATTTAATACCTTAGTAGTTTCCTGGAAAGAAGCTGCAGATATAAATGATTTTGTTTGTAATGATGCTCTTGTAATACCTTGTAAGATTGGAGTAGCAGTTGCTGGTTTTGCATCTCTAGCTTCTACTAATGCCTTATCTTCTCTTCTTAAGATAGAATTTTCATCTCTTAATTGACGAGGTGAAACAATCTGTCCTTCTTTTAAAGTAGCAGAATCTCCAGCATTTTCAACAACTTTCATTCCAAAAATTTCATCATTTTCTTCAATAAAATCTGCTTTATGAACTAGTTGATCTTCTAAGAAGATGGTATCCCCAGAATCTATAATTTTAACTTTACGCATCATTTGTCTTACAACAACCTCAAAGTGCTTATCGTTAATTTTTACACCTTGTAAACGGTATACTTCTTGAACTTCATTAACTAAGTATTGTTGTACAGCAGAAGGTCCTTTAATATTAAGAATATCATTAGGAGTAATAGAACCATCAGATAAAGGCATACCAGCTTTTACAAAATCATTTTCTTGAACAAGAATTTGATTAGATAATTTAACTAGATATTTTTTAATATCTCCTAATTTAGATTCTACAATAATCTCACGATTACCTCTTTTAATTTTTCCAAAAGAAACAACACCATCAATAGCACTTACAACAGCTGGATTAGAAGGGTTACGTGCTTCAAACAATTCTGTTACACGAGGTAAACCTCCAGTAATATCCCCTGCTTTTGCAGATTTACGTGGTATTTTAACTAATACCTTACCAACTTTAATTTTCTCTCCATCATCAATCATAATGTGAGCTCCAACTGGTAAGTTATATGAACGTATTACTTCTCCTTTACTATCTTCTACAAGAAGTGTAGGAATAAGCTTTTTATTTCTAGATTCTGAAATTACTTTTTCTTGGAAACCTGTTTGCTCATCTATTTCTACTTGGTATGTAACACCTTGTTCAATATTTTCATATCGTACTTTTCCAGAAAATTCTGAAATAATTACACCATTATATGGATCCCATTGACAAACAACATCTCCTTTAGTTAATTTATCTCCGTTTTTAACGTAAACAAAAGAACCATAAGGTATATTATTAGTACTTAAAGTAATTCCTGTTTTCTTATCAACTAGTTTAAGTTCTGATGTACGAGAGATTACAACATCTACCGAGTTACCTTCGCTATCTTCTCCTTTTACTGTTTTAAGATCTTCAATTTCTGCAACACCATCAAACTTAACAATAAGTTTATTTTCTTCAGAAATGTTACCTGCAATACCTCCTACGTGGAAAGTACGTAATGTTAACTGTGTTCCAGGTTCTCCAATAGATTGTGCTGCCACAACTCCTACTGCTTCACCACGTTGCACCATTTTACCTGTTGCAAGGTTTCTACCATAACATTTAGCGCAAATACCTTTTTTAGCTTCACAACTTAATGGTGAACGAGCATCTACTTTATCAATTGGAGAGTTACCTATTGCTTTTGCAATTTCATCAGTAATTAACTCATTAGCACCAACTAATAATTCATCTGTTAATGGGTTGTAAATATCGTTTAATGAAATACGACCTACAATTCTTTCTTCTAAAGTTTCAACTATTTCATCGTTTTTCTTTAAAGGCTCAATTTCTACACCTCTTAAAGTACCACAATCAACAGTGTTAACAATTACATCTTGAGACACATCTACCAGACGACGAGTTAAGTAACCTGCATCGGCAGTTTTAAGTGCTGTATCGGCAAGACCTTTACGCGCTCCGTGTGTTGATATAAAGTATTCTAAAATGGAAAGACCTTCTTTAAAGTTAGAAAGAATCGGGTTTTCAATAATTTCCCCTCCTCCTGCATTCGATTTTTTAGGTTTTGCCATTAATCCACGCATACCTGTAAGCTGACGAATCTGTTCTTTAGATCCACGAGCTCCAGAATCAAGCATCATATATACCGAGTTAAATCCTTGTTGATCTTCACGAATACGTTTCATTGACAATTCTGTCAATTCTGCATTGGTAGACGTCCAGATATCAATAACTTGGTTATAACGTTCGTTGTTGGTAATAAGTCCCATGTTATAGTTACCCATAATACCATCAACTTTTAGGTTAGCCGAATCAATCATTCCTTGTTTTTCTGGCGGAATAATAATATCTCCTAAACTAAAAGATAACCCTCCTTTAAATGCGTAATTATATCCTAAACTTTTTATTTCATCTAAGAATGCTGCTGTTTCAGGAACAGAAGTTACTTTTAAAATATCACCAATAATATTTCTTAATGATTTTTTAGTAAGTACTTCATTAATATAACCTGCTGCTGCTGGCACTTTTTTATTAAAGATTACACGACCAACGGTAGTTTCTATAATTTGTGGTACAAGTTTACCTTCTTCATTAAAATCTAATGTTCTTACTTTAATAGAAGCATTTAAGTCTATACGTTTTTCATTGTATGCTATAGTAACTTCTTCATCAGAATAGAATGTTAAACCTTCACCTTTTACTTTAACGTCTTTAGTAGAAGTTCTTAACTTGGTCATGTAGTAAAGACCAAGTACCATATCTTGTGATGGTACAGTAACTGGCGAACCATTTGCAGGATTTAAGATATTATGAGATGCCAACATTAATAATTGACATTCTAAAATAGCTTCTGGTCCTAAAGGTAAGTGAACAGCCATCTGGTCACCATCAAAATCGGCATTAAATGCAGTAGTTACTAAAGGGTGTAATTGAATTGCTTTTCCTTCAATTAATTTTGGTTGAAAAGCTTGAATACCTAGTCTGTGAAGCGTAGGAGCACGATTTAAAAGTACTGGATGTCCTTTTAAAACGTTTTCTAAAATATCCCAAACTACAGGTTCTCTTTTGTCTATAATTTTCTTTGCAGATTTTACTGTTTTTACAATACCTCTTTCAATTAATTTTCTAATTACAAAAGGTTTGTAAAGCTCAGCTGCCATATTTTTTGGCAATCCACATTCAAATAATTTTAATTCTGGTCCTACAACAATTACAGAACGAGCAGAATAATCAACACGTTTACCAAGTAAGTTTTGACGAAAACGTCCTTGCTTACCTTTAAGGGAATCTGATAAAGATTTTAAAGGTCTGTTAGAATCTGTTTTTACTGCAGATGATTTACGTGTGTTATCAAATAATGAATCTACAGATTCTTGTAACATACGTTTTTCATTACGTAAGATAACTTCTGGTGCTTTTATTTCAACTAATCTTTTAAGACGATTGTTTCTAATAATTACACGACGATATAAATCATTTAAATCTGAAGTTGCAAAACGTCCACCATCTAAAGGCACTAAAGGTCTTAATTCTGGCGGAATAATTGGCACAACTTTCATAATCATCCATTCTGGACGATTTTCTCTATTTTCGTTAGATTCACGTAAAGCTTCAACTACTTGTAAACGTTTTAAAGCTTCTGTTTTACGTTGTTTAGACGTTTCAGTATTTGCTTTATGACGTAACTCATAAGAAAGTGTTTCTAAATCTATTCTAGCTAATAATTCGATTAAACATTCAGCTCCCATTTTAGCTAGGAACTTGTTTGGATCTGTATCTTCTAGGTATTGGTTATCTTGTGGAAGTGTTTCTAGAATGTTTAAATATTCTTCTTCTGTTAAGAAATCCATTTTTTGTAATGGTTCACCTTCGGCATTTTTAGCAATACCTGGTTGAATTACTACGTAACGTTCGTAGTAAATAATCATATCTAATTTCTTAGATGGTAAACCTAAAAGGTAACCTATTTTGTTTGGTAAAGAACGGAAATACCAAATATGTGCAACAGGCACCACTAAATTAATGTGTCCTACTCTATCACGACGTACTTTCTTTTCTGTTACTTCTACACCACAACGATCACATACAATACCTTTGTATCTGATACGTTTATATTTACCACAAGCACATTCGTAATCCTTTACAGGACCAAAAATTCGCTCACAGAATAAACCGTCACGTTCTGGTTTATGTGTACGATAATTTATAGTTTCTGGCTTTAATACTTCACCTCTAGATTCTGCTAAAATAGATTCTGGTGATGCTAAACCAATGGAGATTTTATTAAATCTCTTTACTGTGTTCTTATCTTGTTTTCTTGCCATTTCTTTTAGTATTCAGTCTCAGTCTCAGTATTTAGTTTGTTATATAATACAAACTAAATACTGCGACTGCATACTATTTTTATTATTCCTCTAATCTAATGTCTAATCCTAAACCTTTTAATTCATGCATTAATACATTGAATGACTCAGGTAGTCCTGGATCTGGCATTGGTTCACCTTTTACGATTGCTTCGTAAGTTTTAGCTCTACCAATTACATCATCAGATTTAACTGTCAATATTTCTCGTAATGTAGCTGATGCTCCATATGCTTCAAGAGCCCAAACTTCCATTTCTCCAAAACGTTGACCACCAAATTGAGCTTTACCACCAAGAGGTTGTTGTGTAATAAGAGAGTATGGTCCTATAGAACGAGCGTGCATTTTATCATCAACCATATGTCCTAATTTCAACATATAAATTACTCCTACTGTTGCTGGTTGATCAAAACGATCTCCTGTACCACCATCATATAAATATGTATGTCCAAATCTTGGAATTCCTGCTTCATCAGTAAATCCGTTAATTTGCTCTAGGGTAGCACCATCAAAAATAGGCGTAGCATATGTACGATCTAATTTTTGTCCAGCCCAACCTAATACAGTTTCATAAATCTGACCAATGTTCATACGAGAAGGTACACCAAGTGGATTTAATACAATATCAACTGGAGTTCCATCTTCAAGAAATGGCATATCTTCTTGACGTACAATACGAGCAACAATACCTTTGTTACCATGTCGTCCTGCCATTTTATCACCAACTTTAAGTTTACGTTTTTTAGCAATATAAACTTTAGCTAATTTAATAATTCCTGCTGGTAATTCATCTCCTACAGAGATAGTAAACTTTTCACGTCTTAAAGAACCTTGTAAATCGTTTTCTTTAATTTTATAGTTATGAATTAAGTCTGCTATTAAACTATTTGTCTTTTCATCTGTAGTCCAAGTACCTGAAGTTAAGTGCGTATAATCATCTACAGCATTTAACATTTTAAGTGTAAATTTCTTTCCTTTAGGAAGTACTTCTTCACCTAAATCATTAAAGATACCTTGTGCTGTTTTACCATTTACAAGTGTAAATAACTTATCTACTAATACACTTTGTAAATCGCTAAACTTAGTATGATATAATGCTTCTAATTGCGCGATATCTTCTTTATCTTGAGCACGTTTACGTTTATCTTTTATAGCTCTTGAAAATAACTTCTTATTAATTACAACACCATGTAATGAAGGTGAAGCTTTTAAAGAAGCATCTTTTACATCTCCTGCTTTATCACCAAAGATTGCACGTAATAATTTTTCTTCTGGAGTTGGATCAGATTCCCCTTTTGGTGTAATTTTACCAATAAGGATATCACCAGGTTTTACTTCTGCACCAACACGAATCATTCCGTTTTCATCAAGATCTTTAGTTGCTTCTTCAGATACGTTAGGGATATCATTAGTTAACTCTTCATTACCTAATTTTGTATCTCTAACTTCTAAAGAATATTCATCTATATGTATAGATGTAAAGATGTCTTCACGTACTACTTTTTCTGAGATTACAATAGCATCCTCAAAGTTATACCCTTTCCAAGGCATAAAGGCTACTTTCATATTTCTACCTAAAGCAAGCTCTCCTTTTTGTGTAGCATATCCTTCACTTAAAACTTGTCCTTTTACAACTTTGTCTCCTTTTTTAACAATAGGTTTCAAGTTTATAGAAGTACCTTGATTCGTTTTTCTAAACTTAGTTAATGGATATCTTTTTGTATCTGAATCAAAACTTACTTTTGCTTCATCATCAGTACGATCGTATTTTATTACAATTTCTAAAGAATCTACATATTGTACAACTCCACTTCCTTCTGCATTAATAAGTACACGAGAATCTGAAGCCACTTGACGTTCTAGACCAGTTCCTACAATAGGAGCTTGCGGACGTAATAATGGTACAGCTTGACGCATCATGTTAGATCCCATCAAGGCTCTATTTGCATCATCATGCTCTAAGAATGGAATTAATGAAGCTGAAATGGAAGATATTTGATTAGGAGCTACATCTGTATAGTGTAACTCTTTAGGATCAATTACAGGGAAGTCACCTTCCATTCTTGCAATTACCTTATCATGTAAAATCTTTCCTGCATCATCAACTTTTACTGTTGCTTGTGCTATTAACTTATCTTCTTCTTCTTCTGCGCTTAAATAAGTTGGTTTACTATTTATGTCTACAACACCATCTGTTACTTTTCTATATGGTGTTTCAATGAATCCCATAGAATTCACTTTAGCAAATACTGAAAGAGAAGATATTAAACCAATATTTGGTCCCTCTGGTGTTTCAATAGGACAAAGTCTTCCGTAGTGCGTATAGTGAACATCACGTACTTCAAACCCTGCTCTTTCACGAGATAAACCTCCTGGTCCTAATGCTGAAAGACGACGTTTGTGCGTAATCTCTGCAAGAGGATTGGTTTGGTCCATAAATTGTGATAACTGGTTGGTACCAAAGAAAGAATTAATTACAGACGATAAAGTCTTTGCATTAATTAAATCTATAGGTGTAAATACTTCGTTATCACGAACGTTCATACGCTCACGTATTGTACGTGCCATACGTGCTAAACCAACACCAAATTGTTGTGATAATTGCTCACCAACTGTACGTACACGACGGTTTGATAAGTGATCAATATCATCAATCTCTGCTTTAGAGTTGATAAGCTCTATTAAATATTTTATAATAGTTATAATATCTTCTTTGGTAAGCACTTGCTTATCCATACCAATATCTAACTGTAATTTTTTGTTCATTCTATAACGACCTACTTCTCCTAAAGAGTAACGTTGGTCACTAAAGAATAATTTATCTATAATACCACGTGCAGTTTCTTCATCTGGCGGTTCTGCATTACGTAGTTGTCTATAAATATGTTCAACAGCTTCTTTTTCTGAATTTGTTGGATCTTTTTGAAGTGTATTATGAATGATAGCATAATCTCCTTGTTCTGCACTTTCTTTATGTAAAAGAATAGTTTTAACATTGGCCTCAAGAATTTCTTCAATATTATCTTTATCTAGAATAGTATCACGATCTAATACTATTTCATTACGCTCAATAGATACTACTTCTCCTGTATCTTCATCTACGAAATCTTCATGCCATGTATTAAGTACACGTGCAGCAAGTTTTCTTCCAAGAATTTTTTTAAGACCAGATTTTGATACTTTAACTTCTTCTGCTAAATCAAAAATTTCTAGAATATCTTTATCACGCTCAAACCCTATTGCTCTAAATAAAGTAGTTACAGGTAATTTTTTCTTTCTATCAATGTAAGCATACATTACCTGATTAATATCTGTTGCGAACTCAATCCAAGAACCTTTAAATGGTATTACTCTTGCTGAGTATAATTTAGTACCATTTGCATGGAACGATTGCCCAAAAAACACACCTGGTGAACGGTGTAATTGAGAAACTACAACACGTTCTGCACCGTTAATACAGAAAGTACCAGAAGGTGTCATGTAAGGTATAGTACCTAAGTACACATCTTGAACAATGGTCTCGAAATCCTCATGTTCAGGGTCTGTACAATATAACTTTAACCTTGCTTTTAATGGTACACTATATGTAAGTCCTCTTTCGATACATTCTTCAATAGAGTATCTAGGCGGATCTATGAAGTAATCTAAAAATTCTAATACAAATTGATTACGTGTGTCTGTTATTGGGAAGTTTTCTAGAAAGGTATTATATAGACCTTCGTCTCCTCTTTCTTCAGATTTTGTTTCTAACTGGAAAAAATCCTGAAAGGATTTTATTTGAATATCCATAAAATCTGGATACTCCGTTCTATTTACAATAGATGAGAAATTTAATCTTTCAGCTTTATTTGCTAACATCAATGGACGGAATTTTGATTAAAAAAAATATATAACGTATACGTCATGTTTATATACGCAAAATGGTCTAGGTCTTAGAACGTGTGTTCTAGACCTAAACCTTTATGTTGTTTGCTTGTTAAGCTTACTTAAGCTCAACCTCTGCTCCAGCTTCTTCTAATGAAGATTTTAAGCCTTCAGCTTCGTCTTTAGAAACTCCTTCTTTGATTGCACTTGGTGCATCATCAACTAATCCTTTAGCTTCTTTTAAACCTAAACCAGTTAATTCTTTAACTAATTTTACAACTGCTAATTTAGAACCACCAGCAGCTTTTAATATTACGTCGAATTCAGTTTGCTCTTCAGCAGCGTCTCCACCAGCTGCAGGACCAGCAGCAACTGCTACAGCTGCAGCAGCAGGCTCAATACCATACTCGTCTTTTAATATAGTTGCTAATTCATTAACTTCTTTCACTGTTAAGTTAACTAATTGTTCTGCGAAATCTTTTAATTCTGCCATTTTTCTATCGTTTTAATAATTTTGTAATTTAATATATAATTGTAAAAGTGCGTACTTTTTGAATTATCCCTCTTTTTGAGATAATGTTTTTAAGATACCTGAAAGTTTTCCTCCACTCGATTGAAGCGCTGAAACAACGTTTTTAGCTGGAGATTGTAATAATCCAATGATATCTCCAATTAATTCTTCTTTCGACTTGATGTCTACTAACATATCTAATTGCTCGTCACCAATGTAAATAGCTTCTTCAATAAAAGCACCTTTTAATAAAGGCTTTTCTGATTTTTTTCTAAAAGCTTTAATTACTTTAGCAGGAGCGTTTCCTGTTTCAGAATACATCACTGATGTATTTCCTTTTAAAACTGTTGGAAGGTCACCAAATTCTCTATCTGATGCTTCCATTGCTTTTTCAAGTAATGTGTTCTTAACAACTGCCAACTGTACGTTTGCTTTAAAACAAGCACGACGTAAATTTGATGTTGCATCTGCATTTAATCCAGAAATATCTGCTAAATAGATATTTGCATTATCAGCTAATTGCGCAGTTAATTCTTTAATTACTTGTGATTTTTCTTCTCTTGTCATAATAAAAGTTTTTAACTAATTAACCAATTTTAGGATCTATAGCAATACTAGGGCTCATTGTAGAAGACATAAATATGCTTTTTACATAAACACCTTTAGCTGCTGTTGGTTTAAGTTTCATTAAAGTTGTTAATAATTCATTTGCATTACCTTCAATTTTATCAGCACTAAAAGATGCTTTTCCAATTGCAGCATGTACAATTCCAGTTTTATCTACTTTAAAGTCGATTTTACCAGCTTTAACTTCTGTCACGGCTTTTGCAATGTCCATTGTTACTGTACCTGTTTTTGGGTTAGGCATTAAACCACGAGGACCTAATACACGTCCTAAAGGACCTAATTTACCCATAACACTAGGCATAGTAATAATTACGTCAACGTCAGTCCAACCACTCTTGATTTTATCAAGGTATTCATCTAATCCAACGTAATCTGCTCCAGCTTCTTTAGCTTCTGCTTCTTTATCTGGAGTTACTAATGCTAAAACTTTTACGTCTTTACCTGTACCATGAGGAAGAGATACAACACCTCTTACCATTTGGTTAGCTTTTCTTGGATCTACTCCTAAGCGAACAGCTAAATCTACAGATGCGTCAAATTTTGCATTAGATATTTCTTTTATTAATGCAGATGCTTCAGTAATAGAATAAATTTTTCCTTTTTCTATTTTTGCTAAAGCCTCTTTTTTCTTTTTTGTTAATCTTGCCATTTTAAATTTCTTTTATAGATTAATTTGGCGCGTTTCCAGTCACGGTTATACCCATTGACCTTGCGGTTCCAGCTACCATCTTCATTGCAGATTCAATTGTAAATGCATTTAAATCTACCATTTTGTCTTCTGCGATAGTTTTCACTTGATCCCAAGAAACTTTAGCTACTTTTTTTCGGTTTGGTTCTCCTGAACCCTTCTTGATTTTTGCCGCTTCTAATAATTGTACTGCAGCTGGTGGTGTTTTGATTACAAATTCAAATGATTTGTCTTTGTAAACAGAAATTGCCACAGGTAAAACTTTACCTGGTTTATCTTGTGTTCTTGCATTAAACTGCTTACAGAACTCCATGATATTAACTCCAGCAGCACCTAGAGCGGGTCCAACCGGTGGCGACGGATTCGCTGCACCTCCCCTTACTTGTAACTTAACTACTTTGTCTAACTCTTTTGCCATTTTAAATAATTTAGTCGATGTTTACTTTTATTGGAAGCAAAAGAAACATCTATCTTTATGTAACAATTATTATACTTTTTCTACTTGCATATAACTTAATTCTAATGGTGTTTTTCTTCCAAAAATCTTAACCATTACTTCAAGTTTACGTTTTTCTTCATTTATTTTTTCGATACTACCATCAAAACCATTAAATGGTCCGTCTATAACTTTAACCGTTTCACCAACTGTATAAGGTATAGCAACATTAACATCTGTATCTACTTCTAATTCATCAACCTTACCTAACATTCTATTAACTTCAGATTGTCTTAAAGGCACAGGTTCTCCTCCTTTTGTTTCTCCTAAAAAACCTATAACATTGGTTACAGATTTTATAATATGAGGAATTTCACCACTTAAATTAGCCTGAACCATAATGTATCCTGGAAAGTAAACTTTTTCTTTACTTATCTTTTTACCATTACGTATTTGAATCACTTTTTCTGTAGGAACTAGTACTTGATCTACATAATCTTGTAAACCTAAACGAGCTATTTCATTCTCGATATAGGCTTTGATTTTGTTTTCTTGACCACTTACAGCTCTAACAACATACCACTTTTTCTCAATTCCTTCAGACATAAATCTTAAAATTATCCGTTTATTAAATTAAAATAATACCCAATAACTTTACTAAAAACTGTATCTATTCCCCAAATTGCTAATGAGAAAATAATAGAAAACACAGCTACAAGAATAGTTAAACTTTGTGTTTCTGCCCATGTAGGCCAGCTCACATTGTTTTTCAATTCTTCAAATGATTCTTTTATATAATTTACAATTCCTGCCATTATAATTTTTGTATTTGCACGGGTTGAGAGACTCGAACTCCCGACACCTGGTTTTGGAGACCAGTGCTCTACCAACTGAGCTAAACCCGTAAATATAAGTCAAGGCGTTCCGCCAAAACGGAACACCTTAACTTTTTATTTATAAACTATTAATTAGTCTAAAATCTCAGTTACTTGACCTGCTCCAACTGTTCTTCCTCCTTCACGAATAGCGAAACGAAGACCAACATTCATTGCAATTGGTTGAATTAACTCAACAGTAATAGTTAAGTTATCACCAGGCATAACCATTTCAACTCCATCAGGAAGCGCAATGTTTCCAGTTACATCTGTTGTACGTACGTAGAACTGTGGACGGTAGTTGTTATGAAATGGAGTGTGACGTCCACCTTCTTCTTTTTTAAGGATATAAACCTCTGCTTTAAATTTAGAGTGTGGTGTTACAGAACCTGGTTTTGTAATTACCATACCTCTAGATATTTGAGATTTCTCAATACCTCTTAATAAGATACCAGCGTTATCTCCAGCTTCACCTCTATCTAATATTTGACGGAACATTTCGATACCTGTAATAGTAGATGTTAATTTCTCAGCACCCATACCAATGATTTCAACAGGATCTCCTGTATTAGCGATACCAGTCTCAATACGACCAGTTGCTACAGTACCACGACCTGTAATTGAAAATACATCTTCAATTGGCATTAAGAAGTCTTTATCTACCTCACGAGTAGGCTCTTGAATCCAAGCATCAACTTGCGCCATTAATTCTAACACAGTATCTACCCATTTTTGCTCACCATTAAGTGCTCCTAAAGCAGATCCAGATACAACAGGTCCATTATCACCATCATATTCGTAGAAGTTTAATAAATCTCTAACTTCCATGTCTACTAATTCTAAAAGCTCTTCATCGTCAACCATATCTACTTTGTTTAAGAAAACAACGATACGAGGAATTCCTACTTGACGTCCTAATAAGATGTGCTCACGAGTTTGTGGCATAGGTCCATCTGTAGCAGCTACAACTAAAATTGCACCATCCATTTGAGCAGCACCAGTAACCATGTTCTTTACATAATCGGCGTGACCTGGACAATCTACGTGTGCATAGTGACGATTTTCAGTTTGATATTCTACGTGAGAAGTATTAATTGTTATACCTCTTTCTTTTTCTTCAGGTGCGTTATCAATTTGATCAAATGATCTTGCTTCTGAAAAACCTGCATCAGCTAATACTTTAGTAATAGCAGCAGTTAAAGTTGTTTTACCGTGATCTACGTGTCCAATAGTACCAATATTTAAGTGTGGTTTTGAACGATCGAAAGTTGCCTTTGCCATGTTTAATTTATTTTAATCTTATTTATATTATTGTTCAATTATTCTTTGATTGCTTTAAAGAGCCAATGACGGGAATTGAACCCGTGACCTCTTCCTTACCAAGGAAACGCTCTACCCCTGAGCTACACCGGCTAAATATTAGAGCGAGAGACCGGGTTCGAACCGGCGACATTCAGCTTGGAAGGCTGACGCTCTACCAACTGAGCTACTCTCGCAATTATTTAAAATTCTAAACATTTACAATTACACTTCTTAAAACCACATACTGGCTTAGTAATAAAAAGTGGGGAGAGCAGGATTCGAACCTGCGAAGTTAAAAACAACAGAGTTACAGTCTGTCCTCGTTGGCCGCTTGAGTATCTCCCCAATTATAAATATTTCACTCTATTAAAGAACTTGAGCCGATGGAGGGACTCGAACCCACGACCTGCTGATTACAAATCAGCTGCTCTAGCCAGCTGAGCTACATCGGCTTTTTTTTCATGCCACAATGGCTATAAAAAAAGCCCGCTATTTCTAACGGACTGCAAATGTATATATTTATTTAATTATTCAAAACATTTTTTAAATATTTTTTTTAATTATTTTTATCAAGAGTAAGATCTTAACTTTTCTTTTCGCTTTTTTAACTGTCTTTCTAAGGAAGCAATTGCTATATCTGCTCCTTCTTCAAAAGACTTACATTGTTTTTTTACAACAAAACTATCTCCAGGAACACTTACTCGTGCTTCAAATATTTTATTTTCTTTATCGCTTGTATTTTCAACTTTTAAATAAACATCTGATTTTATTATTTTATCATAAAAGGTATCTAACTTATCCATTCGTTTCTGAATAAAGTCTAATAATTTTTGATCTGCATTGAAGTTGACGGATTGCGTGTTTACTTTCATACTTCTAATTTATTATTGGTTAAACAATTATGCCGTTATTTTTTACTTCTTGGATGTGTGTTTAAATACACTTTTTTTAATTCTGCTATACTATTATGCGTATAAACTTGTGTTGCAGCTAAACTAGTATGGCCAAGTAATTCTTTAACGGCATTTAGGTCTGCACCTTGATTTAGTAAATGAGTTGCAAATGAGTGTCTTAGTATATGCGGACTCTTTTTTACCTTAGTAGATGCTAAACTAAAATACTCATTTATTATTCGGTAAACAAGTGTTTCATAAATTTTAACTCCTTTTTGTGTTAAAAACAAATAGTCTTTATCGGTTATTTCTTCTAGTTGATTTCTTACTGCTTTATATTTTTTTATAGTACCTAATACAGATTGTAATAATGGTACATATCTTTCTTTATTACGTTTACCTAATACTTTTAATGTATTATTTGAAACATCTATATCTTTTAGTTTTAACTCTACTAATTCTATTCTTCTTATTCCTGTAGAATAAAACAGCTCTATTATTAACTTATTTCTAATACCATTAAAGTCTTCTTGAAAATTAAGTTCATCTAAAACGATAGCTATTTCTGTTTCTGAAAATGGTACTTGTATTTTTTTACTTGTTTTTAACGCTCTGTGTTTTGCTAACGGATTACTTTCTATTTCCTTTATTTTAAGCAAAAACCTATAATAAGTATTTAACGCTGAAACTTTTCGATTTATACTTCTATTTGAAATTTTATTTTCAACCATAGAAACTATCCAACTTCTTATTTGCGAGTAGTTAGCAGCCTCTATACCTTCTTGTTTAAATTGCGCTGCATTGAATATTAAGAAGTCTGACAAGTCTTTTTTATAAGCCCTTATAGTTAGCTTAGAATAGTTTTTTTCTAACAGAAGATAGTCTAGAAAGGATGTAAATGGCATTGATTTATTTATTGTTTGTTGCTAGCTAAATGTACTAAAGTTTTATTGGATTTAATTTTAAAGCCAAAAAAAATCCTATTAACTAGTAGCTAATAGGATTTTATATGGTGTATTTATAAAATATTAAATATTTTCTAAATCTCTTAAACCTTGTACATATTGTGCTTTTTGCACTTGTGCTCTACGTGCTATAGAAGGTTTTGTAAATTGCTTACGTTCTTGCAGTTGATTTTTAACTGTAGTCTTAATAAACTTTCGCTTATAACGTTTTAACGCTCTTTCTATATTTTCTCCTTCGTTTACTGGAATTCTTAACATAGTTCTTAACCTCCTCTCTTTTAGATTTTTTAAGGCTGCAAATATAGTCAGGAATTTAAGATTTAAAAACAAAAATTAATATTTTTACTTTTCTTTTTATTTTGCGATCTAAATTAGTGTTATCATTAATTAAAAGTAGTTTGTATTATTGCTCAAACAAAGATGCTTTTCTACTAAGATCTAGAATAAGTTGCTCATCTTCTTCACTTTCTAATAAGACATTGTAACTTTTCCAAAACTCATTATTATAAGGCTTTGGTGCAAAGATATCTGGATCCCATTTTTGGTTTTGCATTGTTGCAATTTCATCTTTATTTAAAATAATTTCTGAGAATAAAATTTCTTGTACTGTATAGTAATAACGTTCTTCTTTATTGTAGCGCGCTTCTTCTTCTTTTGATATTTTTGAAGTTGGTTTTAATCCTACATTTACCAATTTAGGTGTTTCATAATAGATATAGTTTGGGTACATTTTATCTTGATACTCGATATAGGTTATCACTAATTTATGATTGGTTTGTGTATCAAAAAGTCTTTTGCTTCTAACCTTTTGAGCATCTGAAGCAGCAACTAAATTATACTCTACTTTTTTAATAGCATAGTTATCATAGTAAATATACAACCAGCCCTCTGCCTTATAACCCTCATTAAATATACCTTTAGTATCTAGGCCTACAAACTCTTTTGCTCCTTCAATTTTAATTTTATACAGTTTACGTTCATTATCGACAAGAATAGTATCTAATTTAAATTGATGTGTATTTAAAATATCATCACCAAACAAAGCTTTTGAATTATTTGCATTGCGAAGTAAATTTAGTTTTCCTTGAAAAAGATTTTCTAATCCGTTTACTCTAGTATCATTCCATTTAATAGCTTTTACTAATTGATCTTTAGTTACAGACCTTCTACTAATGTCTTTAGGTTTTAATTTTTTATTTGAGTTTTGATTTTTATAAGCAGCATAAGAAAATATGCTATCTACATCACGAAGGTCATAACTCTTTCTTACTTGGTCTACATTAATTTTTAAATGCTCTGTACTACTAGATACAAAGCCAGAATCATAAACAGTTATAGCACTTTCAATTAGCCATTTAAACTCATTTTTATTTCGCTCTTTATGTCTTAAAAACCCTTTTTGAATGTACGAGGAGTCTGGCAGATTACGTTCTAATTTTTCAATGGCTTTTACTACAATTTCATTACCTGTTTTTGGTCTTGCTTCTGCTATTAAAACTACTTCATCTAGTGATGCTTGCTCTTCGGATAAAAAGATTGCTACTTCAGCATTAAAATCTTGTATAGGTGTTTTAAAGGTAGAATACCCAATAGAAGAAATGACTAGCGTATCATTTTCATGTTTTTTAGGTACTTGCAATACAAAATTACCATCTATATTAGTCACTGTACCAATGGTTGTATTTTTAATATACACACTAGCACTAGCAATAGGAAAAGAGTCTAATGTATCTAGAACGGTATTTTTAAGTTCGGTTTGTGCATAACTTGTAAATCCTAAAAAAAGTAATATTACAACAGCTAGTTGTTTTTTGTTTTTTAATTGCATAGTATAAGTTTAATAAATCTAGAACTGTTTTGATAGATTAACGATTTTGAATAGAAATTAGTATTTAATTTATAAGCATCAACCTGCTAAGATTTGGATTAAAGAAAAAACATTTTAATATTAAACCCTAAATTTTTATACCATTTTCGTTAAAATGCGAATCAATTAATTTACCAATAATTGTATTTCTTTTTAAAAAATGATTTTGGCGATCCTCTTTTTAATGATTATCGCCAAAATTTGAATTATTTTATTTGGCAGCTAGTTAATACTCTTTCTTATCGATTACCATTTTGGCGATAATTTAATTTTATCATTTTCGCCAAAATAGTAATTAAATTATTTTGCAGCTGGTTTATACTCTTTCTTATCAATTACCATTTTGGCGATAATTTAATTTTATCATTTTCGCCAAAATAGCAATTAAATTATTTTGCAGCTGGTTTATACTCTTTCTTATCAATTACCATTTTGGCGATAATTTCTCTAAGAATTTCACTTGTGCCACCACCAATTGGTCCTAGTCTGCTATCACGCAAAAGTCGTGCCATTGGATATTCTTCCATATAACCATAACCTCCTAAAAATTGCACACATTGGTAAGCAACTTCATCTGCCATTTTTGTAGATTTTAATTTAGAGATAGTTGCTTCTTTTACCACATATTCTCCATTATTTAATCTAGATGCTACCATATAGTTATATTCTCTACACATTTCCATATCTGCATAAAGGTCTACAAAGCTATGACGCAATGCTTGAAACTTATTAATTGTTTTACCAAAAGCCATACGTTCACTCATATACTGTCTTGCATACTCTAAAGCATATTCTGCACGAGCATGTGCATTAATACCCATGATTAATCGCTCTAAAGCAAAATGTTGCATAATATAAGGGAAACCTTTTCCTTCTTCTCCCATTAAATTACTTGCTGGAATAGTTACATTATCAAAAGCTATTTCTGCTGTATCACTTGCTCTCCAACCTAATTTATCTAGTTTGGTAGCAGATATTCCTGGCGTATCTCTATCCATAATAAAAATACTCATACCGTTATGTCCTGCATCTACATCTGTTTTAGCAGCTACTACTAAGTAGTCACTATACACACCGTTTGTAATAAATGTTTTAGAACCGTTTATTACATAAGAGTCTCCTTTTTTAACAGCTGTAGTACGCATTGCTGCAACATCAGACCCTCCAAAAGGCTCGGTTATACAAAGACAACCTATTTTTTCACCAGTAATACTTGCTGTTAAATATTTTTCTTTTATTTCATGGCTTCCTTCTTTATTAACATGTGTCATCGCTAAATAAGTATGTGCCCAAATATTTGCTGCAAAACCACCAGAGTTTATTTTTTGTAATTCTTCTAATAAAATTACGGTATAAAATAAATCTAAGTTTAATCCTCCATATTCTTCAGGGTATGCTAAACCAAAGAAGCCCATTTCTCCAAATTTTTTCCAAATAAAGCGTTCTACAGTTCCTGTTTTTTCCCATTTATCTATATGTGGTACAACTTCTTTTTTTAAGAAATCTTGTAAACTTTGTCTAAATAATTGATGCTCTTCTGTGAAGTACATATTGCTCATAATTCTTAAGGAATTTATTATATTCTAGTTAATAGCCAAATATAATTTAATTATATCAATTTTATAAACAGGAAAGCCTTTTACTTTTGTTAATTCATCAACAGAATTAAAACCTTCACGTAAAGTTCTTTGTTCTAAAATTTCATGTGCAACCTCATAATCTATGTAAGGCACTGTTACTAATTCCTCTCTTGTTGCTGTATTTAAATATATTTTAGTTACTGCTTTAGGTGTTTTTACAGTAAACGTATTTGTGAGCCGTTTAATAACTTCTGGTTTTAAACCATATACTTCCTGTAACTCTGCATCTGCAATAAAACCTTGTTGTTTGTTTCTATAGGTTATTATTCTTTCAGAAAGAGTTTTACCTATACCATTCACTTTTTGCAATTGACTAGCCGAAGCAATGTTTAAATCTATTTTTTGTGAAAAGGTTTTGGTTGTATTCGAGTAGTTTTGGGTGCTATAGTTTACCTTAGGTTTAGTAACCCATTCTGGGAATTTAAAAAAAGGAGAAATTGTATTTAAAAGCGAATCGGAAACCTTTGTAACTTGCTGAAACTGTTTGGTAGAATTAACCCATTGATTTTGTTTTCTGAATTCTAACAATCTATCAATTTCTTGACTAGACATACCTAAAGAGAAGCCTTTATAATCTGAAATATAGTTTGGATTAAAAGGATATATTTTTGGCTTACGTTTTTCTATTGCTACTTTACGAAGCGAATCTACTTCTTTTTTAAACGCTTTTAACAAGTTTTGATCAACGATATCTTCTTGATATGAGTTTGTAAATACTTTGGGTATAACAAAAGCATATACACATTGTAGTGTAACAATTATGGTTAATAACAGAAAAATCCCATTTCTCTGTTTGTTTGTAAACTGGAAATGGGATTTTAAATTCATAGTATATGTTTTTTACATTTTTTCAACGAGATCATCTGCTCCCTCTTCTATAGCTTCTTCTTTTTTATTAATGGCATTCATGTATTTTTTCAATTCTTTTCTAATTACTGGTGATAACATTATTACACCAATAATATTTGGCACAACCATGGCAAAAATCATAGCATCAGAAAAATCGATAACAGCACCTAAACTAATAGAAGCACCTACCACTACAAATATTAAAAATAAGAATTTATATACTAAATCTGTAATTTTTCCTTTACCAAATAAAAACACCCATCCTTGCATACCGTAATAAGACCAAGAAATCATAGTACTAAAAGCAAATAAAATAACAGCAATAGTTAATACTATTGAAAAATGAGGAATAACAGTATCAAAGGCCGTTGCAGTGAGCTCTACACCTTCAGTAGCTTTTACACCATACTCCATAAACCCTCCGTCAAAATTAGTAATCACAATTACTAAAGCAGTCATAGTACAAATTACTACAGTATCTACAAAAGGTTCTAGTAAAGCAACAATACCTTCTGAAGCTGGATACTTAGTACGTACTGCAGCATGTGCAATTGCAGCAGAACCCACACCTGCTTCATTAGAGAATGCTCCACGACGTATACCTTGAATCATAACACCAATTACACCTCCTAAACCAGCTAAAGGTGTAAATGCGCCACTAACAATAGCAGCAAAGGCATCATCAATAAGTGTAAAGTTTGCAAATAATATAATAAGTGCAGCTAACACATAAATACCAGCCATGAAAGGCACTATTTTTTCGGTAACAGAGGCAATTCTTTTAATACCACCAATAATAACAATAGCAACTAAAACAGCCATTCCTAAACCAAAATACAATCCTGCATTTTCTCCTGTTAAACCAAATAGTTTAGTAAACTGTGCTGCTGCCTGGTTGGCTTGAAACATGTTTCCACCACCAAAAGAACCTCCAATAACAAAGATAGCAAATAAGACCGCTAATACTTTACCTAAGCCTCCTGCTCCTTTTTCTTTTAATCCTTTAGTTAAGTAATACATTGGTCCACCATAAACGGTACCATCTTCACCTACATCTCTATATTTTACACCTAAAGTACATTCTGCAAATTTAGAAGCCATTCCTAAAAGACCTGCAATAATCATCCAGAATGTAGCTCCTGGACCACCAATAGACAATGCTACAGCAACACCTGCAATATTACCCAATCCTACGGTTGCAGATAAGGCCGCTGTTAAAGCTTGAAAGTGCGAAACTTCGCCATCTGCGCCTTCATTTTTAATGGTTTCAAAAACATCACCACCTGGTGTTTGATCTCCATAAAGTGTATCTACTCCATGTTTTTCAATATCTTCATACTTCCCCTTAACTACCTGTAAAGCAGTTGTAAACCCTGTAAAATTGATGAATTTAAAATAGATAGTAAAAAATAATGCTCCTCCAATTAAAACTATTAACACCCAAGGAATTTGAAAATTTTCTGAGAAAGGTATTTCATAAAAAATAGCATTTACAAACCAACCTGTATAATCTTTGAAAATGGCATCTATTTTTTCTGAAGTACTCTCTTGAGCAAAGTTTATAAATGGTAAAATGAATGTAAAAATAGAAAGAAGATATTTCTTCATAATATGTATTAGTTAGTTAAATTTTGAATTAAGTTAGCAATATGCTAAAAATAAATGGTTTTTTAAAGCTTATGTTGTTAAAATAGGTGACTAATGTAAGTTGTAAATAGTATTTAATTCTTTAATTTGTTCTGGTCTACCAAGTACAATCACCTTAGCATTAGCCTCTAATTTGCGTTCTGCTTCAGGATTTACAATATATTCTCCTGCACTATTTTTGTACCCAATTACATTACAACCCGTTTTTTTTCTTAGGTCTAGGTCTTTTATGGTTTTTATACTTGTATTGGTATCGTATAATTTTTCAACAGCAATTTCTTCAATATTAATATTAGAGCTACCTACAATATTTAAGTTATCTATAAATTCTATTAAATCTGGCACAACTACTAAAGATGCCATGTGATCACCACCAATTCTGTCTGGAAGAATTACGTTATTAGCACCTGCAAATTTTAGTTTTTTATAGGATGTTTCTTCTGATGCTCTACTAATTATACGTAGTGTTGTGTTAATTTGTCTAGCAGAAAGCACAACAAATAAATTATCGGCATCATTAGGTAAGGCAGAAATTAGTGTTTCGGCTCTATCTATACCTGCTTCTAATAAAATTTCATCTTCATTTGCATTTCCTAAAACAAAAGGGACTTGATCGGTTTCAAATTTATCTATAACCTCTTTATCTTTTTCAATTACAACAAATGGTTTATTATAAGCAAGCAATTTTTTAGCAGCTTGTTTTCCGTTTCTTCCATAACCACAAATAATTATATGATTTGTAAGTGCATCTATGGTTTTTTGCATCTTTTTTTGTTTTAATTCTTCTAAATTATTTCTGCTTAAAATATATTCTGTAATTACAGTTAAAGCGTAACCAACAATTATTATACTGGTTAAAATTAATAACATTGTAAATATCTTGGAGGCAGGATCTAACGGATACACTTCACCAAAACCAACAGTTGTAATGGTAATAACTGTCATATACAAGGCATCAATCCAGGAATATTGTGATACATATTTAAATCCTAATACACCTATAAATAGCAACAATACTAATAGCGTTACTGCTGTGTAAATTCTAGACCTAAAAAATTTTACAAAATTATTAATCATACATTATAGGTCAAAAACCGAAGTTCGTTTTGTATATACTATATCTTTTATTTTCATCCAGAAAGCTAAGAATAAATATAAAGCAAAACCAAAACCTAAAGTTACAAATGTTAAATATATAAATGAAGTTCTTACCACTTTTGCACGCATACCCAATCTATCAGCAATACGCTGGCATACATAGTAACCGTGTTTTTGAAAATATAAAAGAATGCGATAGAAAATGTTCATGACTGCAATTTACTTAATTACTACCAATTTTATTAATAAAAAAATTAAATTCGAAAAAACGAAACCTAAAACCTAATATTTTAAATTTCTTTACACAACGCTAGTTAATAATACATTACCAATAGCACATTGCAAACATTTATTTTTTTCACAATATTGGGTTTTTAGTTGCAGTAATGCTTGACTCTGCATGGCAGATGTTGCTACAGGATGAAGTTCTTGAAACTTAGTAACAATACTATTTTTTTCGGAAGAAATTTGATTAATAATACGAATAATAACATCATCTATATCTTTGCCTTGCTGTTTGGCATAGCTAAATTTTATAGGCACTATGGTATTAATAATAAGCAAATCTATAAAAGCTTTAGTTATTCTTTTTTTAGATTCTTTACTGGTTTTACCAAAAGTAAAATGAGTTTGCCAATAGGCTGAAGTACCAACAGCAAACAAAGCATAAATTTCTTCTATATTTTTTGCGTTTATTATTTTTGAAAACAAATTGGTTTGTGCACTATATAAATTTGCTAATTGCGAAATACGTATGGTAGGAAAATTAGGAGGTCGTAATCTAAAAAACTGTAAAGGAGTTACTGCTTGATTAGATAAACCAAACTTTTGTTTTAAAAACAAGTATTCTTTTTTAAGCGCTAAGTAATATAAGTCTTGCTTATCTAGGTTTAACAAATCTGCCTGACCAAAAAACAAGGCTTCTAAACTACGCTGTTTACTTTGTAGTTTTTGAACCACAGTAAAATCTATAGAACTAGCAAAACTTAAAAAAGCATCTCCATTTACTTTTAGCCCAAAGCTTTTAGCTAGCATCTTAAAAAGAACTGCTTCCCAATTGTTTTTGCTAGTTTGTAATAATTGTGCAATGTCTGCAGATTTTCGTTCTAAGCGCTCAAAATACAAACGCTCTAACCAATTATTTACAACAAAATCATCTACTGTTGCAAAATCATTTTCACAGTTAATCCATTTTTGTTTTTTACGAAATAGTTTTTGGTAGTTTTGCAGAGCAGTTTTATCTACAATATCTTTAAGTACTAAGGTAGCAATTACAGTATTGTCTTTTCTATGTATTTCTGTATCATGCTCCCAAACCACGTGTAGTATCACATTATCATAATTTGCGTCTTGTTCATGACCATGTAAAAACCAATCGCTAGATTTTATATGTATTTCTACATTACCAGCCCAAAGCTGGTCTGTTATTTTAATTTGTGCATTAAAAAAGTCTGGTCCTGTATTATGGTTATGCATACCAACTTGCAAAACAAAAACAGGTTCTTGAGCTGTTGTTTTTAAATTGCTTAGCGCAAACTTTTTGTATTTCCAGATATAATGTAAAAAGTCTTCTTGCATGTAACTAATTTACATAATGCTATTTACATAACAAAAAAAACAAGGTTAAGTACAAACAATTTGTTGTATTGCTATTTTATAAAAACCAATAGAACCGAAAAAACAAATGTTATTTAGGTTAACTCTATAAGATTGCTATTTTGTTTTACTCCGTTTAAGTATAGTTGAACATATTAATTTGCTGTTAAGAATTACATTTTATCTAGTTTATCAACCCATACATCGTTATTTTTGCAAAATAATCACAACATTTTTAACACAAAATTCAACCTATGAAAAACCTAAAAAACAAAAAAGCAATAATTACAGGAGGAGGAAGAGGACTTGGAAGAGCAACTGCAATAGCTTTTGCTAAAGAAGGAATTGACATTGCCATAACAGGAAGAACAGAAGCTGCTTTAATAGAAACTGTTGCAGAATTAAAAACGTTAGGTGTTGATGCCACTTACGCTGTTTTTGATGTTAGCAATTATGACGAAGTTAAAAAAGGAATTAAAACCATTATTGAAAAATTAAGTACTGTAGATATTTTAGTAAACAATGCAGGAATTGCTGCATTTGGTACTTTAAATGATATGGACGTACAACAATGGAGTCAAATTATACAAACCAACGTAATGGGTATGTACTATGTAACCAAAGAGGTTTTACCATACTTAATAGAAAAAAACAAAGGAGATATTTTTAATGTTTCTTCTACTGCTGGTTTATCAGGTAACGCTACTACCTCTGCGTATTCGGCTTCAAAATTTGCAGTTATTGGCATGTCTGAATCTTTAATGAAAGAAGTACGTAAAAACAACATTCGTGTTTGTACATTAACACCTAGTACTATTGCTTCAGATATGTCTATAGAGCTTGGTATTGCTAATAAAGATTCTGAAGATAGCGTATTACAGCCAGAAGATTTTGCAGAACTTATTGTTGCTGGATTAAAATTACCAAGAAGAGCTATGTTAAAAGGAGCGTCTTTATGGTCTACAAACCCTTAATTTATTTATTTAACATCGTTATTTTCTACAAATATTACTAATTAAAACTATATTTTTATGACAAAAAGTTACATTACATTTTTATTTTTTTTAGCAGCCATTTTTAATTTAAATGCGCAAATTACACTACATGGCTGTGAAACTGTTTTGTCTAATCAAGATTTTGTACTAAACAATACAGGAACTATTGATGACGGAGCAACTATACGTAACACTTTTGAAAGCACACCTAGTGATTTTTCACAAAGCTGTTCTGCTGGAGTTTGTGAACTTCGAATTATATGGAATACCTCAGCTTTTAGATGGGAAATTCAATTAGATAATGATGGCCCTTTAGGCACACCTGATTATGATACCGCTGTATTATATTACAATACAACTGCTTCTACACCAAACCCTCCTGACTTAACCTTAGGAACATGGGTTGACGCTAATAGCTTTTGCGGAGGCAATGGATCTCTTACTCTAACAGGAGATGTACAAAGTTCAACTTTAAGTATTAACACCTTTGATTTACAAAGTAAAATAAAATTATACCCAAACCCATCTATTAATTATTTACAAGTATCTGGTTTAACAAAAACAGAGTACTATAGATTATTTAATGTTTTAGGTGCTGAAGTAAATAATGGCAGAGTTTCTAATAATGGTAAAATAGATACAAGCAACCTAACAAATGGATTATACTTTTTAAAATTTGAAAACGGAAACACCTTTAAATTTATAAAAGAATAGCATTTACTTAAAACTTATTTTCTTAAAAAAAACCTCCTAAAATTTAGGAGGTTTTTTATTTCTTTTGATACAGCTATGTCTTTGCGTTATGTACAATAGGCATTTTATTTCTTGTAATTACTATTCTATATAACCCATTTTTTTCATCCAATCGTTGTTGTACATTTTACCAACATAACGACTACCATGATCGTGAAAAAGAACCACAACAACATCGTCTTTTTTAAACTTGTCTTTTAATTGTAATAATCCTTTTATTGCTGCTCCTGCGCTATTACCTAAAAACATACCTTCTTCTAAAGCTAGTTTTTGCGTGTACACTGCTGCATCTTTATCGGTTACTTTAGTAAAACCATCAATAAGAGAGAAGTCTACATTTTTTGGTAAGATATCTTCGCCAATACCTTCGGTTACGTAAGGGTAGATTTCATTCTCGTCAAAAATTCCTGTTTCATGGTATTTTTTAAACACAGAACCATAAGTATCAATTCCCCATACTTTAACATTAGGGTTTTGCTCTTTAAGGTATTTACTTATTCCAGAAATAGTTCCTCCTGTTCCTACACCAACAACAAAGTGTGTTACCTTACCATCTGTTTGTTTCCAGATTTCTGGACCTGTACTTTGGTAATGCGCTTTTGCGTTACTTGGGTTATCATATTGGTTTACATACCAGGAGTTTGGTGTTTCTTCTCCTAAACGTTTAGAAACTGAATAATACGATCTTGGGTCTGTTGGCTCTACATCTGTAGGGCAAACAATTACCTCTGCACCATGTGCTCTTAATACATCACATTTTTCTTTAGATTGTTTATCGCTAATTACAAAAATACATTTGTATCCTTTTACAATTGCGGCAAGCGCTAATCCTAAGCCTGTATTTCCTGATGTACCTTCAATAATAGTTCCTCCTGGTTTTAATCTTCCGTCTGCTTCTGCATCTTCAATCATGGTTAAAGCCATTCTATCTTTTGCAGAGTTTCCTGGGTTAAAGGTTTCGTATTTTGCAAGTACCAAACAAGGTAAATCTTCTGTAATTTTATTTAGTTTTACTAGTGGTGTGTTACCAATAGTTTCTAATATATTTTTTGCGTATTCCATTTCTTATTTTTCTGATGCAAAAATAGTAAAAGGGAATAGTTTTATGTTAAATGTTAGCTTTTATTTTGCGTTAGGGATTGAGCAATTGTTGGAGCTCCTTGAAAAGAGCGACTTGTGAAAGCGCGGTACTGCGAAGCTTAAGCGTAGCAGTAAACGCCATAATTAGTTACTCAAAACGAATTGCTTTTACTGGCGAAATTTTGGTTATAATGTAAGATGGTATTAGTAGCATGAGTAAACAGAGAATGAATGTGCCAATGTTTAGCGCTAAAATATAGCCTAAATTAATATAAACTGGTACTTCGCTTACATGATATACATTTGGGTCTAGCGGAAAAAGTTTACCGTATTTTTGTGCTAATAATAAGGTTAAACCTATGAGATTTCCCCAGAACAAGCCTTTTAAAATAATATAGCCTGCATTGTATAAAAACATTTTTCTAATGCTCCAGTTATTGCTTCCTAATGCTTTAAAAATACCAATCATTTTGGTGCGTTCTAGAATTAAAACTAGTAATGCAGTTATCATATTTATTCCTGCTACAAGAATCATAATACCTATAATACCATAGGTGTTTTTATCGAAAATGCCAATCCACTCAAAAATAGAAGCGTGTTTTTGTTCTACAGTTACTGCATTTAATAAGGAAGGTGTGTTTTGAAATACTGCAACATATTTTTCTTGCAATTGGTTGTAGTCTTCTAATAAAACCTCAAAACTTCCTACCTGATCTGGCTCCCACTTATTAAGTCTTTGAATGTGGCGAATATCTCCAAGCACATAGGTTTCATCAAATTCTTTAAGTCCAGAATTATAAATACCTACAATAGAATAGCGTATTTGTGTTGGTAAGGCGTTTGGGTCTTCCTTTTTAAAGAAAGTTGCAAATTTATCGCCTAACTTAAACTGCATACGTTTTGCTAAATCTTCAGAAATTAGCACGTCTTGGTTTCGTTCTTTAGTGTAATCTGGTAATCTACCTTCTATTAAAAACTCTTTAAAATAATCCCAATTATAATCTGCTCCTACTCCTTTTACAATAATAGCCTCAAAATCGGTTTCCGTTCTTATAATTCCGAATTTTGACGCTACAGCTTGTATGTTTTTTATACCATCTACATTTTTAAAAACGGGATAAAAATCTTGTTTGGTAGAAATTGGTTTATCACTTTCTTGTGAGTTATTAGTACCAAAACTAGAAATAATGATATGCCCATTAAATGCAGAAACTTTATCTCTAATTTTTTGTTGCAAACCAATACCTGTAGCAACAGCAATCATCATTACTATTATACCAATAGCAATTGCAGCGATTCCAATTTTTATTATTGGTGCCGAAACGCTACTTTTATACGCTTTACTACTAATAATGCGTTTAGCTATAAAAAACTCGAAATTCAAACTAGATTATGCGATTTAATGTTTTCAAAAATACAGTTTTATTATTTGTTTTTGTATTAATTTCTTGCGGAAGTAAGGCAAAATCTGAAGCAGCAACTTCTAATACAGGTGTTATCTCTAAAAACGAGATGCTTCAACCAGCGCAGCATGACAGCATACAACAAAATGATAAAGAATTAATTATTGGTGCAAACCAAACAGAAGCCTATTTACCTTTATTAAACGGAAAGCGTGTTGGTATTGTTGCCAATCAGACTTCTGTTATTTTTAAAGCTACAAAAAACAACAGTTACACCCATCTTGTAGATTCTTTAGTAAGATTAAAAGTAGATGTTAAAAAGGTTTTTGCTCCAGAACATGGTTTTAGAGGAACTGCTGACGCAGGAGAATTGGTTAAAGATGGTGTAGATACCAAAACCGGTTTACCTATAGTTTCGCTTTATGGTAAAAACAAAAAACCTTCTGCTACACAATTACAAGGTCTAGATATTGTAATTTTTGACATTCAAGATGTTGGTGCTCGTTTTTACACTTATATTTCTTCTTTACATTATGTTATGGAAGCCTGTGCTGAAGCGAATATTCCTGTGCTAATTTTAGATAGACCAAATCCTAATGGTCATTATATTGATGGACCTATTTTAGAAATGGAACACAAAAGTTTTGTTGGTATGCATCCTGTTCCTGTGGTTCACGGAATGACTATTGGTGAATATGCTAAAATGATTAATGGTGAAAAATGGTTAGAAAACGGTGTACAATGCAATATTACAGTTATTACTATGCAAAACTACACACACAAAACTAGTTATAATTTACCTATAAAACCTTCGCCAAACTTGCCAAATGCAAAATCCATAAACTTATACCCTAGTTTATGTTTTTTTGAAGGTACGAATGTAAGTGCTGGAAGAGGAACAGATAAACAGTTTCAAATTTTTGGAAGTCCTTTTTTAGACACCAAAATGTTTCATTTTAATTATACTTTTATTCCTAAGCCTAATGCAGGTTCTAAATACCCAAAGCACGAAAACAAAGTTTGTTATGGTATGGATTTAAGCATGAGTAAAAATTTAAGTAGATTAGACTTAAATTATATTATTGAAGCATACCAAGCTACAGCAAATAAAGATGCCTTTTTTAATACCTTTTTCACCAAACTTGCAGGAACAAAAGCACTACAAAAGCAAATAGAAACAAGGCACACTGCTTATGAGATTAAAAAAACATGGGTTAGAGGTTTAGCGGCTTATGATACTATGCGACAAGCCTATTTATTATATAAATAAAAAACCTTCAGAAGCTTTCTAAAGGTTTTAAATATTGCAAATTAAATTTGCTTATTGACTAATTTTACTAGTTATACGGTTCTCCGTTTGGTCTTAAGTTTTGAGCTCTATACTCTGCACGAGATTGCACTACATAACGCCCTCCTCTTCCATTTGTAAGGTTATAGCTTTTATATACCGTAGAGTCTAAGCTAGGTTTTTTAGTTTCAGTAACTCTAGTATCTCTTGCTGGTTTAGTTTTTACTACCTTTTCTTCTTTTACTATTTTTTCTGGTTTTATATATTCTTTTTTTGGTTTAGGAGTACTCGTTGCAACTCTTGTTTTTGCTTTAGGTGCAACTTCTTTTTTAACTTTTGCCTTCTTAACTTTTTCCTTTTTTACTTTAACAGGCTTTTCTTTTTTTTCTTTCACTATAGGTTCTTTTTTAGCAACCTCAGCAACTAAAGCCTCTTCTTTTTTAATTATTGGTTCTTCCTCTTTTATTACAGGTTTTTCTTCAATAACTTCTGGTTCTGGAGTAACCTCTGCAATTAATTCTTCTTCTAATATAGTATCTTCAATTGGTAAAAGTCTAGAAATTCTAAAAACTATCGTTTTTTGGTATTGGTATATATCATCACTCTTTTCAATTTGAAAAGCAGCAATTGTATATTCACCTACAGGAACAGAAGCTAACGGTATACTCGTTTTTTTCTTTCCTCTTTCTACTTCAAAAACTTTAGATTCATATGTACCTATAAACTCTACTTTATACAAGTTAAAGTCACTACTTAAATGTAATGTGTCTCCTGCTTTGTTTAAATTATGCTGTAAACTGTTAGCTTCAGAATTTATATTTTTTGCAATTGTAGAATATACTGTGTTTTGACCAAATGATACACTTGTTACCATCAAGATCATACAAAAACATAGTATCGTAACTTTCCCCTCTTTCATTACGTTGTTAATTTTAATCATTTTATTGAATTTTGATAATAGCTATTAATCAAATTTCTATTCAAAGATTACATTAATTTACAAAAAAAAGGTGCTTTATTTGGTGTTTATCAAGAATATTCGTTGAATACCAAAAATCACAGATAAAATGTTATTCCACTGAAACAAAAGATTTTAATTTCCTGAAAATGAATAAAAACGTACAAACCTACTTGGTATTGAAAACCTAATTTTAAATTTGTTACACTTTAATTTATAGAACTAAATTTTGTTTAATGTATTACTGATTTTGCTGTAAAATCTGCAATAATACATCTGGAAAATCAGTAATAATTCCGTCAACAGAACACTGTATCATTTCTTGCATATTAGCAGCTGAATTTACGGTCCAAGGAATTACTTTAAATCCTTGTTTTTGATATTTTTGCGTGGTTTTTTTATCTAATAATTTAAAATACGGACTTATAATCTCTGGCTTGTAGCTTAACTTGTGTAACTTTTTAGAAATACGTTGGTCTTTGTCTACCAAAATAGCAACTTTCATTTCTGGAGCTTGTTTTTTTATTTCTTCTAAAACGCGCAAATCAAATGATTGTAAATTACACCTTTCAAATACTTGGTTTTCTTTTATGGCTTTTAATACTAAAGCCACAAACTCTTTAGGTTTAGGTGTAAAAACAGCATCATATTTACGCTTTGCTTTTATTTCAATATTATACTTTATAATATTACTTAAAGCATTAGCTGCTACAAAAACTTCTTTTAAAGAAGGCTTATACGTTTTTATTTTTTCTTGGTTTGGGTATCTTTTATGCAACTTGGTTCCACAATCAAAAGCTTTAATTTCTTCATGGCTTAGCGTATAAAGATTGTACTTTTTATCGTCTTCTTTAGGAATTTCATTACCATTTCTGTCTAAACAATAAGTTCTACTCATAAAAGGTTCATGAGAAACGATGACTTTGTTATCTTTAGAAATAACCACATCTAACTCTAAAGTATGCACACCTAAAGCAATTGCTTTTTTAAAAGCTGGCAGTGTATTTTCAGGCATTAGGCCTCTACAACCTCTGTGTCCTTGAATACCTATATTTTGATTTGTATTACAGTTCATAATAAAATATTTACCAAAATTTGATTCCTTTTTTCTTAATTTATTTAGAATCTAGCTTGCTTTATTAAATACAAAACCAACATAGTTACTTTACAATTTTATTCTACGTTTCATTTCTTCTACAATATTAAAAGCAGCAGGACAGATAGCAACATTTTTAATTGTAAGATTAGAAATCTGTTGAAACTTTTTTCTATCAGTATGTGGAAACTCTCTACATGCTTTGGGCCTCACATCATAAATAGAGCAATAGTTATCTGCACCTAAAAAAGTACAAGGTACCGATTGTAAAACGTAATCATTATCTTCATCTACACGCAAGTAGTTTGCAATAAACTGCTGTGGTTTTTGCTTAAAATGCTTAGCAATTCTATCTACATCTTTATCTGTAAATAAAGGGCCTGTAGTTTTACAACAATTAGCACAAGTTAAACAGTCTGTACGCTCAAATTCTTCTGCATGCAAATCTTGCATGATATAATCTAAATTTTTTGGAGCCTTCTTTTTTAGCTTTGTAAAAAAGGTTTTATTCTCCTTATGCTTATCTTTGGCCAACTTTGGGAGTTGTTTTAAAAATTCTTCCATCAAACAAAAGTACTATTTTTTGAAACACTTTGTCTGCGCTTAGTGTATCAATAATAACAAATAACAACAGATTACTACGACAACATTTAAGATGTTTGGCGTAATATCTAGCAATGACAATTTTATGGAAAAAGATTTATTTGGGAAAGCTTTATTAGACTACCAAAACGGAAATTATACAGAAGACATTAGTACTGCAACTAATATTAGTGATGAAGATGCATTACCTATTCCGTATCTTTTTAGAGGCTATACTGAAATGCCTAAACTAGAACAAAAAGCACTACAAGTTTCTAGCGGAAAAATTTTAGATGTTGGCGCTGGAGCAGGAAGCCATAGTTTGTATTTGCAGGAAAAAGGTTTTGAGGTGAAAGCAATTGATATATCTGAAGGAGCTATAGAAGTTTGTAAAAAAAGAGGTATTAAAAAAGCAGAAGTAAAAGATGTTTTAAACGAAACAGACACCTTTGATACTATTTTATTACTTATGAATGGTACCGGAATTTTTCAAGAACTACAACAGGTAGCAACCTATTTAAAGCATTTAAAAAGCATCTTAAATACAGGAGGGCAAATTTTAATAGATTCTAGTGACATTAAATATATGTACGAAGATGAAGATGGTGGATTTTGGATGGATACTACAGCAAATTACTATGGCGAATTAGATTATTTTTTAAGCTATAAAGGAGAAAATGAAAAACCAATGAAATGGTTGTATTTAGATTTTAATACATTACTTACTGCATGCACCTCTGTTGGTTTACAATGCAAATTAGTGCAAGAAGGTGAACATTTTGATTATTTAGCAAAGCTTACGCTTTAGTTTTCCATACTACAATGGTGAGTTTAAAATCTGCGCTTTTTAATTTAGATTTTAATCTACCATAATTTTGTATTTTAAACTGGTTATTATAATAACTTAAAACTTTTTCATCTAAAGTTGCCTCTAAACTCTTTACTGTCTTTACAGCTTTTAAAATTACAGTATTCTCTTGATAATTTAATACGTACAAACCGTAATCATTATCAAACGCATATCTTTTAGAACGAGTGTAATCAGACGTGAAAAAGGCAGAATTAATTTCTAAAACATTATTAAAATTTAATATTTCTTTATGTGTTTGCATTAGCCCTTTAACAATTCTTATTTTATCTAGTTCCTCATTATATCTTTCTTTTTTAAAGGATACAGAAGGATTACAAGCAGAAATAGATAGTTTTCCATCTTGTGCATCTGTAATATAAAAAAGCCATTCTGAATTCTTTTTTGGATTAGGAACAGGGCAACCGTTAAGCGATTTAGAGAACCATATAACATTTGTATTTATATGGTTATTAAAATTTTCTATAACCGTCACCTTTACTTTTTTTGCTCTTGAAGTATTTTCATGATACTCTAAAACCTGAACAATTTTTGCTTTAAAAACATAATCAAAACCATTTAGCCTACTAGAAACCGTACCATAACTACAAGAACAAGCATAAGTTGCAAAAGAAAATAAAACTGTAAATAAAGAAATTAATTTTAATTTCATTACCTCTAAAGGTTAAAGCCTTTTTCACTTAATTTATCTACAATATCTCTGTAAAAACCACTACTCCACATTTCCGATATTTTGCTCATAGCGTCGTTCATAGAATCTTGAGACCCTGTAATTTTTTGCCCTGTATCACTGCGGTAAAATTCCGTTAAAGCTACCTTATCTCCTTCTGTTAGTTCACTAGCATCTTTAAACATATTTTGCCCTGCTTTAGTAGCATATAAAGCGTTCATATTTTTTACATCTTCATGCGTAAAATGCCCACGATATGCAGAAACTACCATTTGACTTAACTCTTCTAGAGATTCTGTTTTAAGACCTTTTAATTCTACCCAAACAGATTCGGGAACATTTTGTGATGCATACTGCTCTTGTAACATGGTAAACATTTGGTCTACTACGTTTTCATAATACGCATAAGTACCATTACTTTTAATACATTGTTTTACGTCTTCACTATAAGCATCTACTTGAGCAAAAGTGGTTACAGATACAATTAAGGCTAATACTAGTGTATATATTTTTTTCATATTTTAAGAATAGTTCGTTTTATTTATACTAACAGCGCAATTATTGTGCCACGCCATTAATAAAGGTTTGTTGTACTTTAATATTAGGAATTTCTTTTTCTTTCCAATCTTTTTGGTCGCAACCACGACCAATAATAAAAGACATGTTTCTTTTATCTTGAAAATCTTTAACGCGTTTTACAACTTCTTCAAAACTAGTTGTACCAACCAAGTTTACAAGTTGCTTAGATAAATCCTGGAACAATAGTTTGCCTTTAGCATCTATATTTTTTTTTGCTTCAAACTTGGTATTGATATCAGTTGCGCTTCCTACTGCTACAAATTTTCCTTCTTTTATGGCAAAAGCTTCTGCGTTTTCAAAGTTAGCATTAACAGTGTACACTTTTGCGTTAGTCATAATAGTGTCTACTTGTTGTTTTTCATAATTACCAAAGAAAATTAGTGATACAATTAAAAAAGAGAATATACTTTTCATGACTATAGTGTTTATTCTCAATACAATTCAACTTAAAAAAAGAAGGAATCTAAGTGACAATATTATGTAAAAATAATAAAAGCGTTCTAAACAGAACGCTTTTATTTTAAAACCCTTTTGAGTTTGGCTTTTAGATCTTGCATCTAGTGTAGTAGGACACTTTGGGTTAAAAATCAAATTTATAGGTTGCTCCTGCTAAAAATTGAAAGCCTTGAACAGGATAGTTTTGCCATCTTTTATATTCTTGATTAGCAATATTATTTGCTTTTGCAAATACCGAAAGCCTATCATTAATATGATAACCAGCATGCGCATTTGCATCAAAATAACTTTTTAAAGTAGCTGTTTGATATGCTAACAAAGGAAACGTAGTTACAATCTCTTGGTCTTTTCTTTCGCCTACAAAAAACAGATTTGCTCCTGCAAACCATTGTTTGTTTATTTGATAGTCTAAAAACAGATTTGCTTTCAAATTTGGAAGATTCCATGCTTCTGCTTCATCATCAACATTGTAAGCAAAGTATTCTGCTTTTATACCTAAGGTAAAATTTCTGTTTATATCAGCGTTTATTTCTCCTGAAACTGTAAAGGTAGAAACATCATCATATACTAAGCCAAAGGAGTTTCCGTTCATATAGTTTTCATCTCCTGATGCATCTAGATTGTTTTTAAACATTGCTTTATCACTTTCTGCAATATATTTTCCTTTAATATTATAACTAATGCCATTAGACACCATTCCTTTTAAACCTACAAAAACATTGTATTTCTGGTCTGTTGGTGTAATAAATAAAGTTGGCGATACAAAAGGGTTTTCTTGCGTAAAATCATAATACGTATTTTGTATTAAATCGCCTTGAATACCTCCATAAGCAATTAAAATTTCGTCTACCATTCTATACGATGCTTTAATGTTTGGATAGATAAAAAACTTGCTATCCCCATATTCTGTATCGTTTAAATAAAATAAAGAAACTCCCAAATCTAGGGTTAAATCGTCTTGTACTAATTGGTAAGTAGGCGACAGTCCTACATTAAAATTACCATAATTTAATGTTTCGTCTGTAAAATAATTTCTTTCAAACTTTCCGCCTAAATAGTCTACTCTAAGTCCTATATTAAAGTCTAAATCCTGAATGGTCAAATCGCCATTAGTTTGCAATAAAAACCTGTTTTCACCAGAGCTATTATTATCACTAAACCTTCTAAACAAAACGTTTGCATCCTTGATATAAGAATCTGTAAAAGTAATATCTCCACCAAGGTTAAAACCATAAAATGTATGATCTACATCTCCTATATCATCTGCATCTTCTTGATTAAATAAATGTTGTGGTAAACCATACCAATTGTATTTTTGATGCAAAAAACCACCTTCAATATTCCAGGAAAGATCACGTTCATTTCTAGCATAATTAGCACTTACTTTAGTATCTGAAAAATTATCATCTAAAAGCACATCACTAATTCCGCCTTGTGATGAGTGGTGACTAATATAACCACCAACACTTTCGGTTCTACTAATAGCTTGATTTAAATACACTTCACCTAAAATAGTGGTATACATTCCTGCTGCTAATGTGGCATAATTATCATATAGTTTTGCAGGTTCTTCTTTGTCTATAACTGCAGCTTTACCTTTTGCTGGTGTAAATGTAGAAGCTACAGGAAAAGAGAAAATATTGTATTTTATTTCCTTTTTGGCAGCAGTAGTTTCATCATTTAAAGAAGGAATTTCTTTTACCTTAAAAGCATCAGAAACTGTAGGTGTATATGGCTTTACTACTTGAATAACCTCTGTGCTTAAGGTATCTTGATCTCTTTCTTGAGAAAACCCTAAAGTAGATACAATTGTTAAAAAGAATACTAAAATTTTATTTTTTTGCTTTCGCATATTAGATTATTTACGATTGTTGATTAACGTTTTTTTATTACTCACAGATTACTACTTTTTAATCTTCTGGAACAATAGACGCATTGGTTTTTGCCTGCTCTGCTTTTATTTTACTTAGTTCGGTTTGCGCTTCTGCAACTACATCTTCAAATGTTGCAAAATTTTTGATAACACTTTCTAAAATATAAGTTGCTTGAAAAGCATCTTCTAAAGCGTAATAGTTTTTTGCCATAAGCACCAAACCTTTTGCGCTATAGTATTTATACCCAGAATAATCTTTTGCTAAATGTTGAATAGTAGTATTTGAAGCAGCATAACTAGCTTCTTTATTTTTAAAATATGCATTGTAAAACAAAGCTTCTGCTGCTGTTTCTCCTGTTGCTGTAAGCGCTACTTCTGCATAGGCGGATTTTGCTTTAGCTTCGTCTCCTGTTTGCATTGCTGAACGTGCTATAATTACATGAGCATCGCTTTTAATTTTATTATCTAAACTATTTTGCAACAGCACTTTTTCGGCATAAGCAACAGCTTGGTTATAGTTTTCTAATTCATAATTGGCTTTCATTAAATTAGATTGTGCAAATACTGCATTTTGCGGAAAACTAGCCACTGTTTCTAATGTAGTTAGCACAGGAATGGCATCTTGCCAGCTTTTACTTTCTGTATAAATTTGAGCTAAACGCAACAATGCTTCTTCTGTAAATTCACTTTGTGAAGCTTGCGTAACATATTTAAAATGTGGCATTGCTGTTTCTTTTAAATCTTTCTTAAAATACAATTGTGCCAAGTAAAAATGCGATTGTAAAGCATGTAACCCATTAGGAAACTCATTTAAATAACTATTAAACTGTTTGATGGCATTATCTGTATCATTATCTAAGTATTTTTTTTCTGCTGCTTCATAGGATGTATTATCTAAATCTGCATTAGTAACCTCTATATAGTCTAATGTTTGCACCCAAGAAGCATACTCATCTACTCTTCCTAAATCAATATAAATTAAACGTGCCGTTGCAACTGCCTGGTTTGCCTCTGCAGTATTAGGGAAATCTGCTGCAACTTTTTTAAACTTACTTAAAGCAGGATTATTTTCGCTGGCATTATAATACACTAATCCTTGACGAAGCAATGTTTTTGGCACAAATAAACTGTTTTTATACTCGTTATTTAACCGATCATAGGTTTGCATTGCTTGGTTTGTATTTCCTGCTTTTACATACGAATTACCTAGAGCGTACATGGCATCGTCTCTTAATTTTGATGTTTGGTATTGGTTAATAAAGTCTTCTAACTCTGAAATTTTTGTAGCATCATTTCCAGCATAACCAGCACTTAAAGCTTTTTGAAAAAAAGCATAATCGGTTTCTATTTCGCCAATTTGAATAGCTTTATCATAGGCTTGAATAGCTTCATTGTATTGACTAGAAACAAAATAACTATCTGCTAAACGTAAGTACGCATCATTTAATCTTATTTTATCATTGTTAGTTTTTGCTATAAATTGATTAAAATACAGTATTGCTTGCGAGTAGTTTTTCTGTTTAAAATACGTGTATGCAATATTGTAATCTAAGTTGGTGATTTCTGGCGTTTCTAATGTGGAGGTTTGCTGCTCAAATTGTTTAAAACCAACTAAAGCATCTTCAAAATTAGAAAGATTAAAATCGGTTTCTGCTTTCCAAAAAGTTGCTCTTGCTGTGTACTTGGCATCCTGTGGTTCTTTTAAAGATTTATCAAAAAGAGATTCTGCATCTTGAAACTTATTATCATTGTATAATTCAATTCCTCTATAAAAAGTTACTTTTTGGTATGCTACTTTATTTTCAAAGCTCTTTTTTCCTTCTAAAAGTTTTAAAGCTTCTTTGTAGTTTTTTGAGGTAATATAAGAGTCTATTAACAAGGTTTCAATTTCTTCTTGATAGGCTGTATCTGGATACGTATCTAGATACTTAGCAAGCACTTGCGGAACCGATTGATACGCATTACCAATTTCATAACTAATTTTTGCATAATTTAACCAAGCATCTTCTTGAATTTTTAAATCGTAATCCATTTCTGAAGCATTTTTAAATGCATTTAAAGCTTCTTGTTTTTTATCAACATTCACATAACTTTCTCCTAAGTGATAGTATGCATTTTGTGCTACGCTATTATTACCACCAATAATTTTATTGAACTCGTTTATTGCTTTTTCGTAGTCTTTTTGTTTGTAGTACGCATAACCCAACTGGTAATAATCGGTGTTATTCCATTTTCCTTTGGTTCCTTGATATTGGGTTAAAAACGGAATTGCTTCGGCATATTTTTCTAAATTAAAATAGCTTTCGCCAATAATTTTATTTAGCTGAGACACTTCTGTTTTGTCACTATTTGGCAATTGCTCTTTGGCTAATTCTATAGCTTCTTGAAACTTACCAAGCTTAAAATGCAAATCTGCTTGATAGTAGGAAAGCTTCTCTTTGTATTTTTCTTCTTCTCCTACTTGATCAAAATATTGGTTTGCTTTATCATAATCATCACTTTCATAAGCCATAAAACCAATATAATACTTTGCCTGAGAGCCATATTCTTGTGTGTTTTCTACACGATTTAAATATGTTTTTGCAGTTTTATAGTCTTTGGTTACAAAAGCTACATACCCATTATTAAAGTTAAATCTTTCTTGTTCGGTTCTTGCCAAACCACTTTCATCAACCTTATCATACCATTTTTTAGCATACGCATATTTTTGATTCCTAAAATAATAATCGGCTACATCTACATAGGCGGTATTGCGTTTGGTGCTTGTAGGATAATTTGCAACAAAATCTCCCATTAACTCATCTGCATTTTGCTGATTTAAACGCACTGCACAATTGGCTATATAAAAAGCACAATCGCTCTGTAAAACATCTGTTTTTGCAGTTTTTTTTATTTGATTAAATAAAGACTGTGCTGCTAAATATTGCTGATTATTATATAGCGACAAGGCTCTTTGGTACTCTACAAGATCACTTGTATATACAGCAGTTTCTTGCGCCAAAAGCTGAAAACTACAAATAATAGCTAAAAGGAATAAATGAAGATTTTTTCTAGTCATGGACTATTTTTTTTATTAAAGAATCAAAGATAAATCAATATGTAAATGATAACGTTAGAATTTTGTTATAATTATTCACTGAGTTATTAAAAAAATGAAGTAAAAATTAGAAAACGTTTGATGAAGACTAAATGAGTACTTACAAGTAGCTTTAAGAAAAATTTTTAATCATACCTTTTAACTTATAACTTTTTAATAATACATTTACAACTCTTAAAACTATGTAATTTTATGCCAAACCCTGTTTTACAATTAAAAGATGTTTCTATTTTTCAAGGAAACAACTTAGTACTTTCTGATGTTAATGTAGAAATCAATAAAGGAGACTTTGTATATTTAATAGGAAAAACGGGATCTGGAAAAAGTAGTTTTATGAAAACGCTTTATGGCGATTTAGCCTTAACAGAAGGAGAAGGGAATATTGTAGATTATGATTTACGAAAATTAAAAGAAAAAGACATCCCTTTTTTAAGAAGAAAACTAGGTGTTGTCTTTCAAGATTTTAAACTACTTACCGACAGAACTATTAACGATAATTTATTATTTGTTTTAAAAGCTACAGGCTGGAAAGACAAATCTAAAATGAAAACTAGAATAGAAGAAGTTCTTGACAAGGTTGCTATGAAAACTAAAGGTTTTAAATTTCCGCATGAACTTTCAGGAGGAGAGCAACAACGTGTTGCTATTGCTAGGGCTTTACTTAATAATCCGGAATTAATTCTTGCCGATGAGCCTACAGGAAATCTAGACCCTCAAACCAGCATTGAGGTTATGGAAGTTTTACAAGAAATAAACAAAAATGGCAATACTATTTTAATGGCTACACATGATTATGCTTTGCTACTAAAATACCCAAGCAAAACCTTAAAGTGTGATGAAAATCAAATTTTTGAAGTAGTACAACGCAAAGGCTAAAACAACCATGTAAAAAAACGCTTAAAAGCGCTTTCTTTTTTTTCTTCTTTTGCATCCTTAACATCTTTGGTACTATTTGAAGCTGTTTTTTTATTGGTATTAAATTCTACAATAAACACCCCAAAATTATTTAATGTTTTATTTTCTGAAGGGTTTACAGCTTGCATTGGCACTGTAATTTTAGCGTCTTCAGCTAGGCTTCCTGATTTTAAAACTGTGCTTAAATTTTCAACATCTGTAATGGTGTAAGTGCTTCCTTTTTCAATATGGTATTTTGAAAAATCGACAATAACATCTTGTGCTTCTTTATTAAAAAGCACTACTCTATAACTATTGGTTTTATATTCGCTTTTTGTTATATCTAACACGTTGTCTAGGTTAAATGCGCTAATATGCTTTTTTTGGCTATCTATATCGATGTTAAACTTTAATTTCCATTCCTTAAATGGATAGTTTGTTTTATGAATTCGGAAACCAGCAGTGTTTTTAGAGTAGTATGTATTATTAGAAAACTTCCAGTTTTTATTTTTCGCTAGATCTAAAACCGAGTTTGTAAAATTCATATAACCAGTATAAACAGTATTGTTTTTAAAAGTTATTGTTTTGGCATAAAGTATTCTTAATGCATTATTTCTTCCTAAAATAATATTGTTATCTACCAACACATTTTCTACGGGAGCTTTATGATAAAAGCCTATAGTTAGTGATGGTGCATCGCCATTTACTTCATTTTTTAAATAGTTTGTATTGTGGTATAAAATGTTATTGGTAACCTTAATGTTTTTTGCAATGTTGATGGCATTTCTATCATCTGAGGCTACAATAATATTATCTACAGTATAATTATTTGCAGGCAAACCACTATTAAAAATCACATTATTATCTAAGGTAATATTTTTAACATACTCAAAATTAGCATCTCTACCAGCAGACCAAACCTCAATACCTTTATAATAGTTATTAAAAATGATATTGTTTTTTATTACACGTTCTTCTTCGCTTTTATTCTGTACATAAAACCCCTCTCCTGCTCCTCTTCCTTTTTCGTTTATTACACCATTATTAAAGACAAAACATTCTGTTATCAAGCTTCCTCCTGCACTTTTCCAGGACCCAAAACCTAAACCAGGATTATTATAAATTTTAAGATTTATAAATTTACAATTCCTTCCGTCTAAATGATTAATACCTGCTATTCCTTTAAATTTATTTACTCTAAAATCTCTATTAAAATCACCTAACCAAGTAATTTCAAAATTTTTATAGATTACCTGTCCTCCTCTAATACCAAGTGTATGTTGCTCTTGAGAGTCAACATTTCCGTTTAAAATCACCCTATCGTTTAGATATGCGCTTACCGTAATATACTTATTAGGAGTTGTGCAGTTAAGCGAACTATTATATCTGCCATTATAAACACCTTCATGCAACCAAATGGTATCACCTCCTGAAACCACTTTGCTAGACTGCTTTAAAGCTGTTTGTAAATTCCACGGGGTTTGTAGAGAACCATTTCCTGAAGCTGTACCTGGAGTGTTTTTATGGTTTTCAGGAAACACATGAAACTCTTGTTGCGCAATGCTTAGCGTTACAAATAAAGCAGACAAAATAATAAGGAAAATTTTCTTCATAATAACAAAATTACAATTACTATACCAATAGCAAACAGAATAGATAATTTATTGTTAGTTTTGAATAAATCTAAAAAGCATTCATGCTCTCTATTTTAATACCAACATACAATTACAACATAAGCGCACTTGTAAATGAAGTGTACTGTCAAATAAAAAAACTTGATGTTTCTTTTGAAATTTTATGTTATGACGATGGCTCTACAGATATAAACATTATCAATGCCAATAAAGAAATAAATAAACTTGAAAACACAAAATACGTTTTACTTGAAAAAAATATTGGTAGAAGTGCTATACGAAACCGTTTAGCTAAAGACGCAAAGTCTGAATGGTTACTGTTTTTAGATGCAGATGTACTACCTAAAGACAATAATTTTATATCTACCTATTTTAAGTCTATTACCAAAACATCGCAAGTAATTTATGGAGGTATTTTATATGATGAAAACAAACCAGGAAACAACCACTTGTTACGTTGGGTATATGGTAGACAACGTGAAGCATTGCCAACAGCAGAAAGAAAAAAAAATATTTATTTAAGCTTTTTAACGCTTAATTTTTTAATAAAAAAAGAGGTTTTTAATCTGGTTACTTTTGATGAAAAAATACCTAATTTAAGGCATGAAGACACCTTATTTTCTTACCATTTAAAATTAAAAAAAATTAAAGTAGAACATATTAAAAATCCTACATATCACTTAGGCTTAGAGAAAAGTAGTATGTTTTTAAAAAAATCAATAGAATCTGTTGATGCTTTACATTTATTTTTAGAACAAAACCTAATACCAAAAAACTATACGCTAATTACAAGAGTTTTCTTTAAACTAAAAGGCTTAAAGCTGCATTATCTATTTGCTTTTATCTATAAAAACTTTAAAAGTAGTTTTGAAAAAAACTTACTTTCAAAAAAACCTTCGTTATACATTTTTGATTTATATAGATTAAGCTACCTTTGTTTTTTATACACCTAGTACATGCCATTTTTTTCTATTATAACTCCATTATACAATAAAGAAAATTTCATTGTTAAAACAGTACAAAGCGCTCTTAAACAAAACTTTAAAGACTTTGAACTTATTATAATTAATGATGGTTCTACAGACGCTAGTTTAGACCGTTTAAACACATTAACAGATTCTAGAATAAAGGTGTTTACCATTAAAAACCAAGGTGTTTCGTATGCAAGAAACTACGGAATTAAAAAAGCGAATGCAGACTATGTGGTTTTTTTAGATGCCGATGATTTATGGTTACCTAATCATTTAGAACAATTAAAAAAACTAGCAGAAGATTTTCCTGATTGTGGCTTATATGCAAATGCTTATGTAAAAAAAATGGGAGAAATTACTTTAGAATCGCATTATATAGATATTCCTAAAGCTTTTAATGGTATTGTTACCGATTATTTTAAATCTAGCTTATATAGCTGTATTGCATGGACTTCTGCAGTAATGGTACCTAAAAACATTTTACAAGATTGTAATGGTTTTGATGAAAACATTACGCTAGGAGCTGGTGAAGACACTAATTTATGGATTAAAATAGCATTGCATTACCCTGTAGCTTTTAATAGTAATGTAACAGCCATTTACAATTTACATGCAGAGAACAGAATATCTAATACCAATACCAATTTAAGAAATTTTATAAATCTTGATGTATATGAAGCAGCTGCAAAAAACAATGCTTCATTAAAAAAATATATAGATTTAAATAGGTTTTCTATTGCTTTACAATACAAACTTGCTGGTAATAAAAAGCAAATGCATTTTTTCTTAAAACATTTAAATAAAAATAATTTAAATGCAAAGCAGCGTTTTTTATTAGTCTGTAATAAAAGTGTTCTACTTTTTTTAATACAAATGCGAAATGTATTAAGAAAATTTCATATTAATTTAAGTCCTTTTAAATAACTCGAAATCTTTGTAATCACGTATATAATCGCTTTCGTCGTATTCTTTAGAAGCTAATACCAAGCATACAGATCCTGAAGAAAAATTATCTATTTCTCGCCAAATACCTGGAACAATTAACAAGCCTTTATTAGGTTTATTTAGCACAATTACTCGTTCGTTTTCACCATCTTTTAAATGCACCTCAAAGCTACCACTTAACGGAATTAAAAACTGGTATAAGTTTTTATGTGCATGACCTCCTCTGTAAGAATCACTTGGTACATCATATAAATAGTACACACGCTTAACAGCAAATGGTATGCAGTCTTTTTCTACTACAGCCAATTTACCACGTGTATCACTTACCGTTGGTACTTCTATAATTTTAACATCGTTTATGCTAGTTTTCATTTAAACTCTCTATTAATTTCTTCCAGTCTTTACTTATATTTTCTACAGAAAATTTTTCTACACTTTTTTGGGCATTTCCTTTACAACGTAGGTAAAGTGCTTTGTCAAATATAAAACTATTCATTGCTTTCGCTAATGCTTTGGTGTCATAATTTTTTACTAACAACCCATTTTCATTATTTACAATTACTTCTTTAGGTCCAGAGGTACAATCTACAGAAATCACAGGAGTTGCTAATGCTAAAGATTCTGGTATTACCATAGGAAACCCTTCATGTCTGCTAGTAAGCATAGTAAACATTGCTTTTTTAACGTAAGGATAAGGGTTTGTGGTAAAACCTTTAAAAATAACATCTTGCTCTAAGCCTAAGGTTTTTGTGTATTGCACTATTGTTGCATAATCTTCACCATTACCTAAAATTAACAATTTAATATTTTGTTTTGGTAATTCAGATTCTTTATACGAGTTTAATAGCAAAGTTAAATTTTTATGCTGATCATCTATTCTTCCGTAGAAAATAATATATTTTTCAAATTCATTTTCAAAACCACTAGTCGCTAAAGCCTTATTTTTTATCTCTTTAAAATCAAATGCATTGTAAATAGTATGCATTTTCTTTATTTGAAATTCCTTTTTAAACCGTTGACTTATCTCTTTTGAAACAGCTGTAAAAGTTTCATTTTTATACAAGAAAATATTTAGCCATTTGTAAGGTGTAAATGTTTTTTCCTGTACATAATTATGAAGCACATAAATAACAGGAATACTGTTGTACAAATATTTACTAAATACAAATTCTCTGTATGCTAAAACGCGATATCTATTATCGATAACACATTCAAAGTCATGTGCTTTTAGGTATTTTTTTAAGTTTTTAAACTTTTGAAGTTTAACCAAAAAAGAATTGCTTTTGCTTGTAAGCTCTCCTAAGTTATATAATGTTCCAGAATATTGGTATTCTACTTCAGGTAATATAGTTACCACATGCACCTCGTAACCTAAATCATACAAAATATTAGTAAGTGTTGCCGAAGATTTTTCTGCTCCACCTTTATCTAATGAAGAAGTAACTACACAAATCTTTTTTTTATTGTTATTTTGCAAGAGATTATATATTAGAAACCAAATATAGTAAATGAAAATCTTATTATTAGGAGAATACAATTCTTCACACTATACTTTAAAAGAAGGTTTACAAAAACTTGGGCACGAAGTACTGGTTGTAGGCCATGGAGATGGTTTTAAAAAAAGAAAAGTTGATATAGCTTACAAATTAAAATATACCGATGGTTTATTTGGCAAATTAAGAACCGTTTTATACAATATTTTTGGCTTTGATATTACTTCTTTTAGTGTGAGGAGACAATTTAACAGTTTTAAATCTCAATTAACAGGGTTTGATATTGTGCAATTAATTAATGAATCTTCTTTTGGCACTATACCTAAAATAGAAAAAGAACTTTTAGATTATATTTTTAAAAATAATAAAAGCGTTTTTTTACTTTCCTGTGGTACAGATTATGTTAGTGTAAAATATGCGCATGATAAAAAGTTTAGATATGATATACTTACACCATATTTTAATCATAAAGGCAACACAAAAGACTTTTGGCATGCTTTAATGTACTTAACTCCTCCTTTTAAAGAACTACATGAATATGTGTATAAAAACATAAAAGGTGTTCTTGCCAGCGATTTAGATTACCATATTCCTTTATTAGAAAATAAAAAATATTTAGGAATGATGCCAAACCCTATAAATTTAGATAAGCTAGATTATATAGATTTAAACGTAACTGAAAAAATTATAATTTTTCATGGCATTAATGAAAACAACTACTATAAAAAAGGAAATGATATTTTTGAAGATGCTCTAGCAATTGTAAAAGAAAAGCATGCCGATAAAATAGAAATTATTACAGTAAGAAGTTTGCCTTACGCAGAATACATAAAAGCTTTTGATAAAGCCCACATTTTACTAGATCAAGTATTTGCATATGATCAAGGTTTTAATGCATTGGAAGCTATGGCAAAAGGAAAAGTAGTATTTACTGGAGCTGAGCAAGAATGGTTAGATTATTACCAAATTGAAGAAGACACTATTGCTATTAACGCTTTACCTGATGCTAAAAAAATTGCTAAAAAACTAGAATGGCTCATCTTGCATCCTGAAAAAATCAAAGAAATATCAAGAAATGCTAGAGCTTTTATTGAAAAAGAACACCACTACATAGATGTAGCTAAAATGTATTTAGAAAAATGGCAATCTAAACTCTAGGAAAACGTAACTCTAAAGATACTCTTGTAATATCTTTATTATTATTCACTGCTGCTCCATGTATTAAAAAAGGTGTAAAAATTAAAGCTTCTCCTTGTTTAGGATTAGGTCTTATCATTTTAATACTGCCTTTATTGGTTTCTAGAATACAAGGCACATAATAAATGTTTCCGTTGATTTCTGCGCCTTTACTTTCTGTTCTTAATATTTCATTTTCTGGTATTAAATGACTTCCTGGAAAAACAGGTAATGATGCGTTTTCATTACAACCTACAATTGGCACCCAAACATTAATAATGTCTTCCCAATAGCTTAAATAACCATCTCTGTGTGGCGGATTAATATCTAATGAATTTGGCCTACTTATTCGTATTTGTATATGCGATTTTTGTAACTCTTCTACCCAAGATGTTAAAGTATATCCTAAAATATTTCCAAAACGCTCTGCCAATGCATCTATATTAAAATCAAAATCTTTGTTTTCTAGATTTCTGGTAATATCAATAACTTGATTATGTAGTTGGTCTGTATTAACAACTTGGTGGTATTTTTCTAAGGTAAAATCCTTTTCGTTAAAAGGAATATTATTGGCTTTAATAGCATTAACAATTTTTTGGGTTAATGATTTTTTTAAACGCTCAAATTCATCATTTATAAAAGCACTAACAACTTTATAACCTTGTTTTTCCCATGGCATTTTAGACAAAACACTATTTGTTTTATTATAAAGCAATTCTTCTTTTCCCCAGAAAAAATCTCCTTTAACCTTAAACGCATAAGGTGTGTTATCTAAATATATATTACACGTTTTTGTTTTCATTTTTTTTTATTCGTTAAATTCTTTATCACTATCGTCTGGTAAAACACCAAATAACGAAGAGCTAAAGATTAATAAAATTACAGCATAATAAATTACATAGTTTACAAAATGTGCAATTACGGCTCCTTTAACACCAAATAAATCTATAAAATAAATACTAGCTAAGTACATTAAAAGTACCGAGAAAGCTTCAGTAATAATATAATGCCAAAACATATTTTTTGCTAAAAACTGGTAAGAAATCACTATAGATAATACTTTTACAAAATCGCCTAATAATTGCCAAAAAAACAAATCTTCAACAGGTTTAAATTCTGCTGTAAAAACAATGGTAACAATATAAGATCTTAACAAATAGATAACGATTAAGCCAGTTGCAAAAACAGGAATTATCGTTTTATAAAACCCAAAAACTTCTTTTCTAAATTCTTTAACATTATCTATTTCAGACAAACGAGGCAAAATATATAAGGTTAACAAAGAACTTACAAACATTAAATAATATTTTGAAATTCTATTCATAGCTTCCCAAAAACCTGCTGCTTGGTGACTAACATTATCTATAATATAAGTACGAATTACAATTGCTACTATAGGCAAAACAATTGCCGAAAACAATGCCATTATAGAATAAGAACTTAATTTTTTAATAGAAGAAAATCTAACATTTTTTACCTTAATTAATGGTACTAGACTACGTTGGTTAGAAATACCAACTAATGTTATTAGTAAAATTAAAGACTCTACTATTACTATTGCTATAAGCGCTCCATCTATTTTATTTAACCAAATTAAAAGTACAGTTACAATAGCTCCTAAGGTTTGGCCTATAATGCTTATTATGAGTATTATTTTATATTTTGAAAAACCATTTAAAATAGAAAACAAAAACATATTTAACGTATAAAACGGTAAAGTAATAGCAAATATTTTTACTACATACGCATAGTCATTATATACAGGAAACAGATAATTATTAATGTTTTGTGCATTAAAATAGCAAAAAAAGGATACTAGAAAAGTAGAAATAAAACCTAAATAAAAAGCTGTAGATAAAGTTCTACTTAATTCTAAAGTTTTGTTTTTAAATTCTGCTATATATTTTACAACACCGTTATAAAGCCCAAGTATAGAAACAGATTGTGCAGAACGCAAAAAATCACGCATATTACCAATTAAAGCCATTCCTTCTGCACCAATAAAATATGCAATAGCTTTAGAGGTTAAAAAACCTGTAATTATTTTAGTTATTACTGCAACAGAATTTAGTGAAGCAACTTTAAATAAAACATTATTATTTATATACTTTAATAAACTTCTCATCTGTTTAAGTAAAATGTTTTTTTATGCACAGATTTTTCACAAAATTTATTTGTAACCCAAAAAGTAGCTGTTTTTTTTTCAATTAATATGTGTTAATAATTTGTATGATTTGGGTAATTTCCTGCGTTGTAATAACAGGACTAATAGGTAGGCTTACAATGTTTTTATGAATTAGCTCTGTTATTGGTAATTTTAAAGATTTAAAATCCTTTAATGCTTCTTGCTTATGAGGAGCAACGGGATAATGTATTAGTGTTTCTATTTCATGCGTGTTTAAATAATTAATAAAACCTGTTCTATCATCTACTAAGATAACAAAAAGATGAAAAACATGGTTCTTTGAGTTATTATAAAACGGAAGTGTTACTTTTTTATTCTTTATTTCTGAAATAAAACGTTTTGCTACTTCTCGACGTTTTGCATTGTCTTCATCTAATTTTTGAAGTTTAATATTTAAAAAAGCTGCTTGTATTTCGTCTAGTCTATTGTTAAAACCTACACTATCATGCATGTATTTTTTTGAAGAACCATAGTTTCTTAACTTCTTAATTACTTTAGCAAGAGCATCATTATTTGTAGTTATAGCTCCTCCATCTCCTAAAGCACCAAGATTTTTGGCTGGATAAAAACTAAATGCTGCTGCATCACCAAGGTTACCCGCTTTTTTATTGGTTTTATATATTGCTCCATGGGCTTGTGCTGCATCTTCAATAACTAATAAGTTATGCTTTTTTGCAAAGCTATTAATACTACTCATATCTGCTATTTGACCATACAAATGTACTGCTAGAATAGCTTTTGTTTTTGCTGTAATGTGTTTTTCAATTTCTGAAGTTGCAATATTGTAAGTGGTTAATTCTGGCTCTACAAAAACAGGTTTTAATCCTGCGTGAATTACTGCAAAAAAGCTAGCAATAAAAGTATTTGCAGGAACTATAATTTCATCGTTTTCTTTTAATACACCAAGTTCTTTATAGGCTTTAAAAATTAAAATTAAGGCATCTAAGCCATTACTTACACCAATACAATGCTTGGTGCCACAAAAATTAGCATAATTGGTTTCAAAAGCAGCAACTTGGTTTCCAAGAATATAATGACCAGAATTTAAAAATTGCTGAAACTGTTCATGAAACTGGGTTTCAAAACGAGCGTTAATTTTATGTAAGTCTAGAAATTTAATCATTTAAAAACTTGATTTAAATTGCTGTAAGAATTTGTGCTTATTTTATATGTTTTTTGAGGCATTAATTTCGCACCAAAACTCTCTTTCCAGTACGTTAATCCTAAATCTATTTTTAAGCTTTTATCTGTTGCAGAGCTTCCAAAACTAACATACTTTTTAGTTGCATATTTTTTAATAATATAATGGAAAAGATAATCTAAAGCTCCTGTTTCATCTCTTTCTTCATCTCCAGAACTATATTGAAAATGCGCTACGTTTTTAGTAATAAACATAACAACTCCAGCTTTTACAACCGAATTAATACTTGCCGAAAAGAATTTAATGTTTTCAGGAAAGTGTTGCATTAATTGTTTTATTTCTTTAATAGTATGTACAGGTTTTACTTGAAATTTAGTCTCTAGATTTACGGTTAAAATATCTTTCCAAAAATATTCTAATCCTTCGTTACCAATCGTAATTTGACTGTTTTCTGCTATTGTTATTGCTCTTTTTCTATTTCTATTTGGCTTGTAGTTTTGTAAATCATCTATAACATAATAACTGTTTAAAGCCTCTACTTCTGCCCTTAAAGCTGTTACCACATAATCAAATTCTGCGTGTAAATTATTATGATATATATAAGGCAATTCTTTTATATATAGCCATTTTACAGAATTGTTTTTTAAGAACTCTAATACTTGTTTAAATGCTAAAATATAATCTTGACTTCGCATTTTTTTTGAAACAATAAGTCCTCCATAACTTAAACCTTGATGTGAAAAAACATTTTCATTTGTGATATTTGCTGGCAAAACAGCTATTAACTTTTCATTTTTAAAAATCAATAAGGAATAATCTTCAAATCTATCTTGATGATATTCCATAAAATCTCTTTGAAATAAGAACGTAGCATTTTTAGCTTTGGCAACAAAGTTGTTCCAAAGTGCTTTATTTTCTGGACTATATTTATGGACTATAAAACTAATTTGATTTCTTTTTATAAGGCTGAAAGTACTAATTTTATTAGTATTTATTTAGATAATTCTTTAAAAACAACTTCTCCTTTTTCATTTATTAGTTCATAAACTCCAAAAGGCGCTCCTTTTTCAATAAAAGTATAGCTTTTATCTTCTTGCAAATTTTCTAAATAGGATTCATTTTCAGATAAATAGGAGAATAAAATTCTGAAAAGATTAACTGGCGTTTTTAATTTAGCGTCAAATTCAGGAGTATTTTCTGGCCATTTTATTGCTAATTGCGAAGTGAATATAGAATATACTAAATCTCTTTCTTCGCTTTTAACTAAACTCTCTTTTGTAGTATTCATACCTACAAAACCACCATGATCTGCTGCAATGATTATCAAACTATTTTTATCTTTTGCAGATATGTAATCTATAATTTGCTTTAGCCATATATTGGTTTCTTCAAGTTTAGACAAGTATTTTTCGCGTTCTGATTTTGCAATATCTCCAGGTTCTCTTCTATTAGTAATATGACTTGGCGACATTTGTTCTATAAAGTAGAAATTATTAGCTTCTTTATTAATAGACATATTTGTCTTAAAATCTTTTAAAACATCTTTGTTTACAGCTAACCATTTTGAAAAAAACGGTAGTTCCTTTAAGCTAATATTACAAGTATCATAAAACAATTTTGGCCTATTGTATAGCAAATAGGACTTATCTAGTAATAGATGTGTTTTATAATTATTGTTCTTTAATATTTTTAATACAGGATTTTCTCCAACAATAACATCTCTTGCATTATACAGTTCGGTAACCTTATTTACAGGAGCATTATGATAGTGATGTTTCATAGCAAACAAAGAACTATTAGAACTTAATGTAGAATAATAATTGCTTCTATAATCTGCATAAATTTTAAAATCTTTGTTTTGTAAATAAGTTTCAAATTGGCTGTTATCAAAATTATAATAACCTGTATTTAGTTCAGAAATATTAGCATAGCCATCTGGCTGAATTAAATAAATGTTTGGTTTTTTCTTAAAAACTACTTCTTCAATAGCATCTGGTTGTACAAGCCATTTTTGGGAATTCTTTACATTAAAAACGAAAAAATTCAAAAAAGAAATAGCACTTACAATTGCTAAAACAAATTGAAAAACGATTACTTTATTAAAGTATTTATAAAGCAAAAATGTAGCTAGCAAAACCAATAAAATTGAAATAAAAATTATTTTAATGCGAAACCCAATACTAACATGAATTAGCAAATAAGTTGCCCAAGAAAAATTTAAAAAAGGTAATGCAAACTTTTTTGCTGGTTTAAAAAAAGAAATTTTATTGCATAAAAGATATGCAAGTTTAAAAACAACAATTGGTATTACTAAAAAGTAGACTAAGAAATATAAAAACTGACTCCAAGAATTAATTAAAGTAAAGTTTCTGGAATAATAAAAAACGAACGGAAATAATCCTGCAGCTACAGCAGCAATAATAGGATATTCTATTTTGCTCTGCATAAAAGCAATAATTTTATTTCTTAAATTATTAATCATAAAAATTTATTACTTATTCTTTAAAGCTTTATAAACCACAGCACCTTCTTCATCTATTAATTTAAATACTCCTTTAGGATTATTTCTTCTTATTACTGTAAAGCTTTCATTGGGTTGTAAGTTTTTTAAAAGCGAATCATCTTCACTTAAATAAGAAAACAAGGTTCTAAATAGGTTTACAGAAGACTGTAATTCACTATCAAATTCTGGAGTTGTATCATTCCATTTTATTGCTAATGCAGCAGAAAACATAGAATACACAATATCTCTATCTGTTTGTTTTGCTTCGTTTTGCAACATCGAACTTAAACCAACATAACCACCATGATCTGAAACTATTAAAACAATAGCATCTTTATCTTCATTACTAATATAAGTTATTAAATCTGTAAGCCAAATATTTGCTTTTTGAAGCCTTTTTAAATATAATTCTCTTTCCTTTTCTATATTATTATTTGGATTGTCATGTGTAATTATATGACTTGGCAACATACTTTCTATAAAGAAAAAATTGGAAGTATTTTTATTTTCTTGAATTGCTGTTTTTACATCTTTACTTAAGTCTTTATCTTTACTAAATCCTCTTGCTATATAGGAAACTTCGTCTAAAGAAATATTACAGAAATCGAAATCTATTTTTGGTCTATTAACTAGCAAATATGGTGTTTGTAATAGTAAAAATGTTTTGTAATTATTATTCTTAAAAGTTCGTAAAACAGGATTATCTTCTACAATTTCATTTCTAGAATTATGAGAAGGATTAATACCTAAAGTACTGTTACCATAATAATGATGCTTCATACCAAACAAGGAACTATTTGAGCTTAATGTAGAAGTATAATTGCTTCGGTATTTTGGATAAAACGTGAATTTATTTTCTTTTAAAAAACCTTCAAAAATATGATTATCAAAATTATACAGCCTATTATTTAATTCTGAAAAATTCACATAACCATCAGGTTGTATCACATAAACATTTGGCTTCTTTTTAAAAACTGTTTGTTCAATTGCATCTGGTTGCTGCATCCAAGCATCAGAATAAAAAACCTCTCTATATATATCTGGAATTAATTTTGGAAGGATTAAAAAAGCAAGTATTAACTGAAATAGTATCACTTTATTTCTGTGCTTATAGAGAATAAAACCCAATAACAAACCAATAACTAAAGCTAGTAATAGTTTAATAAAATTAAATCCGAAAAGTGTTATTACAATGAATACTAAAAAAAAAGTGATGCTGAAAATAGTCGATAAAACAGCTTTTGCTTTTGCTGAAAAATTTATTTTTTTAGATAAAAAATGTAAACTACAAAATGCAATTAGCGGAATAATTATATAACTACAAACAAAAAAAACAAATTGCGATTTGGAGTTAATTAATGCAAAATTAAGATCGTAATAATATAGTAATGGATATAAACCTACAGCTATTGCAGCAAGAACAGGAAAGTCTTTTTTGCTAGTAAGAAAAGTAATTACCTTATTTTGCAAACTACTTAACATGTTTTGGTTTTAGTAAATACATTACGCGTTCACTATTGGCAATTGGCTTTTTTTCAATAACTTCAAAATAAGTTGTATAAGCTGTTTCAAAATTTTCTAAAGCATACCAATTAAAATGGTCTTTAAAATCTACTTTACTATTTAATAAACGTTGTACCCAAGAATCGTTTCGTTTAGGAAACTCAATAACCAAATGTTTTGAAAACGAAGCGAAAAATTTTGCAGACATATCAAAAGTTACATTGCCAGATAATGACATATGGTGAATTACTGCTAAAGCCAAAGTAACATCTGGAGCAAAATCTTTCATTCTATTAATAAAAGAATCACGTTCTGTATTTTGAAAACCAATTGCTGCAGAAGGGTTTAAAACATCTAAAACAAAAGGCGTAATAAAGCTTTCTTTGTTTTCCTTAATGGTTTTATAGTTAAAATCTACTGCGTTATTATCAATATCACAAACCAGAGCTTGTTCTAAGTTTGTATTTATTTTTCTAACAAAAGTGCCATCATTTCCACCAACATCAATTAATGTTTTTGCTTTTATATTTTCTATCCACGTATCAATTATTGCAGATTTTTGTACAAATGCATCGTTACTATAATTGGTTTTATCGTAATAATTTCCCCATTCGCTATGCTCTTTTAAAGTTAGTTTTTTAATATAATCATACAAAGATTGAATAATATTTAACTGTCCCTTTTTAGATAATACGGAAGCTTTAGACTCGCCTTTATAGTCTTCGTTATGCTTGTCTTCAAATTTGGCTAACAAATGAATATTAGAATACAAAAACGGATTCATTTTGGTTTTAAACGGAAGCATAGAAGCTAACATTTTAATAGGAATACCATCTATAAAATTGCTCATCAACTTTAAAGATTGTGCACCATGATAATGCGCTAAAACTAAAGGTGCTAAAAAATGTGTAATAAATTGCTTGTAAGCTCGCCAAGGTGTGTTCTCTTGATAAAAATCAAAAGAAAGCGTATCTATAAAAATAGCTTTTCCTTCATGAAAAGCAACATTAAAAGCTGTTGCATCTTTAAGAGTAAACCCTTTTTCTAAACTGTATTTTTGAAGCTTTAATGTTAATAACGCTGCTTCTTTATACATATTAAAACTCCATTCATAAGGATAGGTTATAAACGAAATATTCTCAGGTTGTATAACAATTTTATCTACCGCATTTGTAATTTCGCTATGCGGAATTAGAAGTTTGTTTTTAAATAAACTGTCAAAAAAACCAGAGGTTGTTAAAGCGTTGTATTGCTTAAAATATATAGGAAATATTGCACGCTTAATAACACCTTCTTCCGTAAAAATATAACCTGAAGGATCTCGAAAGGATGAAGCGTGCTTACTGTTATCTACCACCAACTATTATTTATTTTCTGTATCTTGATCTTTAATTTCAATATCATCAAACATGTCGTCTTCCTGATTTTTAGAGAAACCTAAAAGCGTTTTAATCTTATACATTAAACCTTTAGAGAATAATACAACTCCAGCAACTGCAGCTACAATTGCTTGCACTATCATAGCGCCTAAACCTGGATCGAAATATAAAAAATGCATATAAAAATTTTTGTAAATATACTAAACTTAAACTTTACAATTATGCTTAATCCTTAGATTTAATAGCTTACCTAATTCTGTAGTTTAAAAAACAAAAAAAAGGAACCCAAAATGGATTCCTTTTTAATATTATAATCAAAACTATTACTTAAACAATCTTGTTTCTTTTACGATCTGTTTCAGACAACCAAATTTTACGTAAACGTAAGTGGTTTGGTGTTACTTCAACATACTCATCTTTTTGTATGTACTCTAAAGCTTCTTCTAAGCTAAATTTAATAGCTGGTACAATTTTAGCTTTATCATCTGCTCCAGAACTACGTACATTACTTTGCTTTTTAGCTTTAGTAATATTTACAGCCATATCATCTTGACGAGAGTTTTCACCAATTACCTGACCTTCATAAACACTTTCTCCTGGCTCAATAAAGAACTTACCTCTATCTTGTAATTTATCAATAGAATAAGGAATAGCTGTTCCGTTTTCCATAGATATTAAAGAACCAGAAACACGTCCAGGAATTGCTCCTTTTAATGGTTGGTATTCTTTAAAACGGTGTGCCATAATAGCCTCTCCTGCAGTTGCAGTTAGTAATTGGTTACGTAAACCAATAATACCACGAGAAGGAATCATAAATTCACAGATCATACGCTCTCCTTTAGCTTCCATACTTAGTAACTCTCCTTTACGTAAAGTTACAAACTCAACAGCTCTACCAGAAACGGTTTCAGGAAGATCAATAGTTAATTCTTCTATTGGCTCACATTTAACACCATCAATTTCTTTAATGATTACTTGTGGTTGCCCAATTTGTAATTCATAACCTTCACGACGCATGGTTTCAATTAATACCGATAAGTGTAATACACCACGACCAAAAACCATAAACTTATCTGCAGTAGCAGTTTCTCCTAAACGAAGTGCTAAGTTTTTTTCTAATTCTTTTTCTAAACGATCTTTAATATGACGAGAAGTAACAAACTTACCATCTTTACCAAAGAAAGGAGAATCATTAATTGTAAACAACATACTCATTGTAGGCTCATCTATAGCAATAGATTTTAAACCTTCAGGATTTTCTAAATCTGAAATAGTATCTCCAATTTCAAATCCTTCAACACCAACAAGTGCACATATATCTCCTGTTTGTACGCTTTCTACTTTTTTACGTCCTAGACCTTCAAAAACAAAAACTTCTTTTACTTTACTTTTTATAACAGTTCCATCTCTTTTTACTAAAGCGATTTGTTGTCCTTCAACAATAGTTCCTCTCTGTACTCTACCAATTGCAATACGACCAGTAAAAGAAGAGAAATCTAAAGATGTAATTAACATTTGCGTTGTTCCTTCTTCAAAAACTGGAGTTGGTACATGCTCGATAACCATATCTAATAATGGTTCAATGTTATCGGTTTCGTTTTTCCAATCATCACTCATCCAGTTGTTCTTTGCAGAACCATATACTGTTGGAAAATCTAGTTGCCATTCTTCAGCACCTAATTCAAACATTAAATCAAAAACTTTTTCATGTACTTCGTCTGGTGTACAGTTTTCTTTATCTACTTTATTTACAACTACACAAGGCTTTAAACCTAAGTCAATCGCTTTTTGTAATACAAAACGCGTTTGTGGCATTGGGCCTTCAAAAGCATCTACTAACAATACTACACCATCAGCCATGTTTAATACACGCTCTACCTCTCCACCAAAATCGGCGTGACCAGGAGTATCTATAATATTTATTTTTGTGTCTTTATAAACTACAGATACGTTTTTTGAAGTAATTGTAATCCCTCTTTCTCTTTCTAAATCATTGTTATCTAGAATTAAATCACCTGTGTTTTGGTTTTCTCTAAAGAGTTGACAATGGTACATGATCTTATCTACTAATGTAGTTTTACCATGATCTACGTGTGCAATAATTGCAATGTTTTTAATATTAGCCATAATTGTGCCTTATTTTAAGCGTGCAAATGTACATTATTTTCTTGTAAAATACGCATCTTATAAAGTATTTATAATTTCAATAAAATAAACTGAATTTCAACCTGTTAATAATCAGCTCAAAAAAAAGCCTGATTTTACCATATTAAAAACCACCTACACATTCTTTTAACATATGTGTTATTTTTTAGTTAATTATTTGTTATAATTCAAAATCACTGTAATTTTTATTACTACATTTCGTTCTAATAAAAAGAATAAATAAGTATCAAATTAGATTATCAAATTGCAAATTCCCCCTAACTAAAAAATTGAACATTATGAACCTAATTAATAAGTATTCAAAATTTATCCCTTATCTATACTACCTAACAATAATAGCATATTGGTTTACCTATATTAATAAAAGTGAAGGTCTTTCGGCTTACCCTATTTTATTATTTGGTATTCCTTTTATATTACAAATACTAAAACCTAACAAAAGACTTAATTTTGGTTTAGGGATTACTTTTGTTTGCTTATCTTCTTACATGATAATAGCATACGTTTCTGATTTTTTACAAATTATACAATTTTCTAATGCAACAAAACAACTTTTAGTTAACAGTGGTTTAATTGCCGTTGCTAACTTTATTATGGCGTTATGGATTATGAGAAATAGTATGAAAAAAAGTTTTTAATTTGATTACCTTTGTCGCTTAAATTTTAAGTAGATGAATCTTCAAGATATTCCAAAGATAAAACACACTAATTCTAACAATTTCTTTCTTTTAGCAGGACCTTGTGCTATTGAAAGTGAAGAAATGGCTTTTCGTATTGCCGAAAAAGTAGTAGAAATCACAAATAAACTAGAAATTCCTTACATCTTTAAAGGAAGTTTTAAAAAAGCAAACCGAAGTAGAATTGACAGTTTTACAGGTATTGGAGACCAAAAAGCTTTAGAAATTTTAAAGAAAGTTTCTGAAAAATTTGATGTACCAACAGTAACCGACATTCATGAAGCTAGCGATGCTGCTTTTGCTGCAAAATATGTAGATGTTTTACAAATTCCTGCTTTTTTGGTGCGTCAAACAGATTTGGTAGTTGCTGCTGCTAAAACAGGCAAAGTGGTAAACTTAAAAAAAGGACAATTTATGAGTCCGGAAGCCATGAAACATGCTGTACAAAAAGTAAAAGATTCTGGAAGTGATAAAGCTTGGATTACAGACAGAGGTACTATGTTTGGTTACCAAGATATGATTGTTGATTTTAGAGGCATACCAACCATGCGTCAATACGCACCTACTGTTTTAGATGTAACACACTCTTTACAACAACCAAACCAAAGTGTTGGTGTAACAGGAGGTAGACCAGAAATGATAGAAACTATTGCCAGAGCTGGAATTGTAAATAATGTAGATGGTTTATTTATTGAAACCCATTTTGATCCTGCAAATGCTAAAAGTGATGGCGCAAATATGTTGCATCTAGACAATTTAGAAAAGCTACTTACCAACTTGGTTGCTATTAGAAAAACCATAAATACATTATAATTCCCCAAAATTTTACTTACCATGAAGATTGCAACGCTAAGAACATTAGCTATATTAAGTCTTACACTATTTTCAATAACAACACAAGCGCAAGAAAAAACAGAAAGATATACCGCAAACAATAAAGGCAAATTTTTTATAAGCTGGGGTGGAAACAGAGAAACCTTCTCTAAGTCTGATATAAGATTTAAAGGAGACGGCTATGATTTTACCATTCATGATGCTTCTGCTGTAGACAAACCTAAAGGTTGGCATATAGATTACATAAACCCAACCAGAATGACAATACCACAAACCAATTTTAAAATTGGTTATTTTATTTCTGACAAATACAATATTTCATTAGGTGTTGACCATATGAAGTATGTTATGAAAGAAGATTTATATAAAAATGTTAGTGGATATATTAATTTACCTGCAGAGGAAGAAGGCAGTATTTTTAATCAAGAGTTTACCGGAGATCCTTATTTTGTTTCTGAAGAGTTTTTACAATTTGAACACACTAATGGTTTAAACTATGTGTATCTAGAACTAAATAGGTTTGATGATATTTCTGGCCTATTTAAAGTTAGTAATACCGATAAATTTCAACTAAACCTTACCGAAGGTTTAGGAGCAGGAATTTTATACCCAAAAACAAATACTACCCTTTTACAAAAAGATAGGTATGACGAGTTTCATTTAGCAGGTTATGGTATTTCTGCAAATGTTGGTCTTAACTTCACCTTTTTTAAATACTTTTTTATGGAAAGCTCTTTAAAAGGTGGTTTTATTAATATGCCAGACATAAGAACCACAAGCAATACTAACGAAAGTGCTTCACAACATTTTTGGTTTTTACAACGTATAATTTCGTTTGGAGCAAGGTTTAGAGTATAAATCAAAAGCCGTACTTTAAAATTATGTATAAAAGCTTTTATCTTTATGTGCATACACCTCTTGAAGAATTGCTATAAAAACAGCATCCTCAATATCTACTAAGGTTTTATAGCGTAGAGACTTTACTAATTTACGGTTTTCACTAACTAAATAGCTTTCATATTTTTTAGATAAATAAGCCGAATGCCAAAAACCAACATCTACAAATGCTTTTTTGTGGCTTGCATTTAAATAACATATTGGTTTGTTATTAATATAATAACAAGGAATTCGCCATTTATATTTTAATTCTACTTCTGGCAATGTATGCTCTATAACTGCTTGCAAATGCATTAAAATAGAACGATACGGCTCTGGTTGATTAACTATATATTGTGCTGCAGGATTCATATTCTTATTTTTTGTAAATTGCTATTATGAAGTTACTAATATCTACATTTTTATTTCTAATTACTTTAGTATGTTATTCTAATGTATACGAATACAATCCTATTGACAAAAAAGTAGCAAGCTATCCAGCTTTTACAGACACTCAAACTTTAGCCATTAGAATTTCTAACGATTTTAAAACAGACATCGAAAAAGCTAGAGCTGTTTTCACCTGGATTGCATTAAATATAGAATACAATGATGACTATAACAGCATCTATAACAATAATATTTATAAGGTTTACTATTCAGACTATCAAAAAAGTAGAGAACTAAAGAAAAAAGAAATAAATATAATAGAATATGTTTTAAATTCTAAAACCGCAAACTGTTATGGATATTCCATTCTTTATAAAACAATATGCAATAAACTAAATATAGAATCTCAAATAATTTATGGTTTAACAAAATCAGATATAAACGATATTGGTATTGACAGAGTTATTAAAGATCACGCTTGGAATATTGTAAAAATAAATAACAAATGGGAGCTTATTGATGTCACCTGGTCTGCAGGTTATCAAGACATGCAAACTAAAAAATTTATTAAAAGTTTCAACGATTTCTATTTCTTTACTGCTCCAGACAAATTTATAAATCACCATTTCCCTGCAAAACAAGAATGGCAATTAACACAGAAACCAGTGAAGTTAAAAGATTTCTTCGCTACTCCTATCTTCTACTCGCATTATTTTGATTCAAACCTAAAAATAGCAAAACAACATAGTGGTATAATTTATACCTCTAAAGATCAAAAGACTATTACTTTATATTTTGACGAGGTACCAAAGAAACCAATCTTGCACTATTTATTAGATAAAGATTTAAATGCAAAAAAAATATTCCTTAGAAAAAGTAAAGACAATAAATATTTTACAACAATAAGAGTTAAAAACAAAAATGCCAAGAACTTAACCGTCTTTAGTAACACAGAAGCGTGTATTGGTTTTAAAATTGAAACACAAAACAACAATCCTTAAATCTTAACAAAAAATTATGTTGGTAGTTTCCTTTAATTATATTTACTTTGTATTTCAAAGTACTTTTATATGGAAGCTAAAGATTATTTAAAAGATATTAGTGAGATTAAAAACCTAATGAATAAATCGTCGCGGTTTATTTCATTAAGCGGTTTATCTGGAATATTAGCAGGTATTTACGCACTTATTGGTGCAACTATTGCCTATTGGTTGGTAAAGAACCATAGTTATGGCACATTACTTTTAGATGGTTGGGTGTTTAGAACCTGCCTTTTAATCTTAGCTTTGGTTGCATTGTTTAGTATTGTAACTGCAATTTTTTTAACCACTAGAAAAGCAAAAAAAAATAATGAGAAAATCTGGGATGGCACTTCTAGAAGACTCATTCTTAATTTTTTAATTCCGCTAGTTACAGGTGGTCTTTATATATTAATTATTTTAGCACAACAAAAATACGGACAAGCAGGAGCCTTGATGTTACTATTTTATGGTCTTGCGTTAGTAAATGCTTCCAAATACAGTATTGGAGACATTAGATATTTAGGTTTTATAGAAATTATTTTAGGCTTAATTGGTGCGTTGTTACCAGGTTATGGATTTATCCTTTGGGTACTTGGCTTTGGTGTATTACACATTATTTACGGAACCATCATGTATTTTAAATACGATAAAAAATGAGCAAAGCAATAAAAACAGGAGTAATTGCAACAATATTAGTTTATGTTCTTGGTGTAACCTATACCTATTATTCTAATCAAAAATTTAGTCAAACTTTTGAAAAATTTGATATAAACAAAAATGGTTCTATAGATACTAGTGAAAAATCGGTACAAGCAGAATTATACCTTAGCCAAATGGCGAAACGAAAAACAAGCAACCAAGCTATTATTATACTAATACCTGTTTCTATACTAATTGGCTTTATTTGTTTTGCAATGGCTATTCTTTTTAACAAGATGAAAACCATTGACGATAATGAAATTAATTACCAATAGATGAGCATTCTAATAATTCTGATTCTAGCTATTCCATCCTACTTTTTATCGAAGTGGGTTTTAAAAAAGCGAAATCTAGGAAACGATAAAAACAGAAAACTAATAGCCATAATTCCAGCTATATTTTTGAGTCCTATAATTTATTTGGGATTAATTTATTTATGGATATTTTCAGTTTCGTATTACCCTTCCAATGATTTTGATAAACAAGAATGGGAAACAAATATTGAGGAAAGATATAAAATGTCTGAAGATATCATTGAAAGTAAAATATTAATAGGAAAAACAAAAGAAGAAATAATCGAATTATTAGGAAAAGATTTTTACACGTACAACCAAAATCACATGGCGTATGTAATTGGATTTGTTCCCAGACTTTTTAATATAGATCCAGACGTATTAGACATCTATTTTAAAAATGGAAAAGTAACTAAAGTAACGCAACACCAAACGTAACTTAAATAAAAAACTCCTGCCTATACAGTAAATACATGAGCATAATAACCAACATAAATAAAGCATTTGACCATAGAATTAGATTAGGCATCATGTCTATTTTAATGGTAAATGATTATGCCGATTTTAAAATGCTTAAAGAACTTCTAGACGTTACAGATGGTAATTTAGCAAGCCATACCAAAGCGCTTGAAAAAGTAGACTACATAACAGTAGAAAAACAATTTATTGGCAGAAAACCAAACACACGTTATGCTACCACTAAACAAGGTAGATTAGCATTTAAAAAACATATTGAAGCACTAGAAAAATTAATTAACAAACAATAACTTCCCTCCTTTGAGGGTACAATAAAAAGGGTTTTCCTTTTTTTTAATCTTTTGCTTTGAAATTCAAAGTACTTTTAAAATAATTAACTATGGAAGAAACACAAAAACAAAACACAAACAGATTTGGTAATTGGATAAAAACCTCTATTACCGCTAGAATGCTCATGATTGGTTTTTTAAGCATCGTATTACTTATTCCGCTATCATTTATAGAAAGTTTAATTACAGAACGTTCCTTTAGGCAACAAGACGTTGTAAATGAGATAAATCAAAAATGGGGAAATCACGTTTTAGTTTATGGCCCAATTTTAAAACTTCCGTATAAAACCTACAGCGAAACAAAAACCTACAACGAAAAAACAAAAACCTACTTTAAAGAAACCCAAACACATATTAATTATGCCTATATTTTTCCCGAAAAACTTAACGCAAAAACAACAGTAGAGTCTAAAACACTAAACAGAGGAAACTTTGAATCTGCAGTATTTTCAACAAATATGGATTTCACAGGAAATTATATCCCTACAGATCTTACTGCAAAAGGAATAAAAAAAGAAGACATCCTTTTTAATAAAGCAAGCATCATCATTAAAACCTCTAACCTAAAAGGAATTAAAAGTGAAATACTTTTAAAACTAAACAACAATACCTATTCCTTTCAAACCAATTTTAATGATTCCAACAAAAATAACCATCTCGATGTTTTAGAATCTGGCTTTATAAAAGAAGAAGATATTACCAAAACCCAAAACACCAATTTTAGTATCTCCATGTCCTTTAATGGTAGTAAGCAAATAGAAATCATCCCGATTGGTAAAACTACAACCATGCACATGACTTCTAATTGGGCAGACCCTAGTTTTATTGGCAACTATTTACCTAATGACGAAACCAAAACCATTACCAAAGACGGTTTTAAAGCAGATTGGAAAATATTACACATTAACAGAGCATTCTCACAACAACACCTTAACAAAATACCAAACCTCAATGCTTTCGCCTTCGGAACCAAATTTATGGTCATGGTAGACGAGTACCAAAAATCACAGCGTTCTGCTAAATACGGCTTTCTAGTCATAGGCTTAACCTTTCTTATTTTCTTCCTCATACAAACCATGAGTAAAATAAACATTCACCCATTTCAATATTTAATGATTGGTATTGCACTCACCATGTTTTATACCTTACTCGTTTCCATTTCAGAACACAGCAACTTTTTAAAAGCTTATCTCATTGCAGGAATTTCGGTAATTGCCCTAATCACACTCTATGCTAAATCCATTCTAAAAACATTAAAATTCCCACTATTTATAGGTGTGTCATTAACCGCATTATACACCTTTATTTATGTAATTATTCAACTAGAAAACTATGCACTATTGGTTGGTAGCATTGGTTTATTCTTCATACTAGCAACAGTCATGTTTGTATCTAGAAAAATAGATTGGACCAACGGATAATAAAATAATAATAATTTTGGCGTTACCCGCTTTCGCGAAAAGCTTCAGAGGGTCGGGCTCTCACTACTCGCTTTTTTGTATGGCAACTTTAGCGTAATCCATGATCTTGTATCACAAAAAGAGCTCAAACAAACCGTTTCATCCCTAACGCAAATAGTAACAAACTAGAAGCTGCAGAACAAGAAAAACCACCTCCTATTCCATTTTCAAAAGAAAAACGGAATCCAATCCTTCCTTAAAAAAAGGAAGAGAATTAAAATTAGAAGTCTTATTTAAAATAGAAGAAAAACAAATACCAATGTTGTTCTAAAACAAAGAATTAAATAATAGAAATAAATCAAGAACAAAGTAACATCATAAACACCTTCCTTTTTTCAAGGGAAGGTGAATTTGATTTCTAAAAAGAAATCAAAGACGGAAAAACTCAAAAATTAAAAACTAACACATAGTGATGTAAAATGAAACTACAATTAAACAAAAACTACCTAATCGCTTCCATAATCTTTTTTATAATAGAAGCTTTAATTGCAATCTTTTTAAAAGAAGGCTTTATTCGCCATACTTTTGGAGATTATTTAGTCGTCATGCTTCTCTATTGTATATTTAAAAGTTTCCTTAAAACCAAGCCCTTTTACCTTGCAACAGTAGTTTTAATAATAGCATTTAGCATTGAGTTTTTACAACTAACAAGCTTTTTAACTATTTTAAAACTTCAAAATAACACTATAGCCAAACTAATTTTAGGAAGCACCTTTAGCGCATCAGACTTAATAGCCTATACACTTGGTGTAATTTCTATTCTTATTTATGAAAAGGCTGCTAATTTTAAAACATCATTTAAAAATATGTATACAAATCATTTTTAAAACCTATTGCATCATCAAACACAACTCTCCTTTTTATTAAATATATATTATAACTAGTTTTTACGTATATTTACATTGTATTGATTAATAGCAAATTATACCTCTATCTACTCGTAGACAAATTATTATGTTAGAATAAATTAAATAACAAATATTTAATTTAATCTATAATTTCTATGACCAATACCCTAACAAAAAAGAGACAACTAGCTTGTATCATGTTTACTGATATTGTTGGCTATACTTCATTAATGAGTAAAGATGAAGGCATAGCACTTAAAACACTTGATGAAAACAGAATAATTCATCGTTCAATAATTAAAAAATATGATGGCGAGTGGATTAAAGAGTTAGGAGATGGTATACTAGCTATCTTTTCTACTGCTACAGATGCCGTTTCTGCTGCTTCAGAAATACATATTGCCACAAAAAACAATCCAAACCTTAACATAAGAATTGGGTTACACCTAAGCGAAATTATTTATGAAAATGGCGATATTTTTGGAGATGGTGTTAATATAGCTTCCCGAGTAGAACCTACTGCTCCTTCTGGTGGCACACATATTACACATGCTGTACAAAGTAACCTCTACAACAAAAAAGGTATTGAAACCAAGTTTATTGGTGCGTTTAAATTAAAAAACGTCAAAGAAGACATAAAAATTTACCAAGTAGTAGTAACCGATGCTTTTGAAAGTAGCATCAATATACAAGCAGATGGTTTCTTTACAAATACCAACGACATATTAAAAAAAAGCATTGCTGTAATGCCTTTTACCAATATGACAAATGATCCTGATCAAGAATACTTTTGCGAAGGGATAGCAGAAGATATTTTAATTGTACTTTCTAACATAAAAGACTTAAAAATTACGGGAAGAAGTTCTTCTTTTAGATTTAAAAACAGTGAATTATCACAAAAAGAAATAAGTAAAATACTAAACGTTAACCATATTCTAGAAGGTAGCGTTAGAAGAAGCGGAAACAGACTCAGAATAAATGCTCACTTAATAAATGTACAGGAAAACAGTCAAATTTGGGCAGAACGCTATGATAGAGAATTAACCGATATTTTTGAAATACAAGATGATATCGCTAATAAAATTTCAAAAAATCTTAAAGTTACCTTATTAGAAAACACCAATAAAGTAAACCCTGTAAATATGGAAGCGTATGAAATGCTTTTAAAAGGCAGGTATTACGAAGAAAAATTTATTCAAGGTTTTGATAAAGCCCTTACCTGTTACTCCAGAGCCATAGAGCTAGAACCCAATTATGCAGAAGCCTATGCTGCTTTGGCAAATATTCATTTTCTATTTACTATGTATCTTATTCACTCTCCAAGAAATGGATTTAGTAAAGCGCAATATTATGCAGATAAAGCATTATCTATAAATAATGAAATTGCAGCAGCCCATTTTTTAATTGGTCAGATTAATTTTTGGTACCATTGGGATTTCCAGAAAGCAAAAGACCATTACATAAAAGCTTCACAAGCAAGTGTACCTTTTTATTTTACAGGTGTTGCTATAGACCCATGGTATCATGCCTTTGCTAAAGGAGATTTTGAAGCTGCTGTAAATGCAACGTTAACCATCATGGAAACCAACCCGCTTTCTTATTTCTATCAATTTTTATTAGGCTGCTTTTATACTTGGGGAAAACAAGCACATAAAGCTAGAAAAGTACTAGACAACTTGCTTTTAGCTATTCCTAACCACTCCGATGCCCAACGTTTATTAGCCTATAATAGCTTACTGGAAAACGATAGCAAAAGAGCTGTAACCGAAGCCAGAAAAGCTGCAGATTTAGCACACGGACTAGGGTGGTCGCAAATAACCTTAAGTATTGCATTAGCACAAAATGGAGACCATGAAGAATCAATAGCCATTTTAAACAATTTGCAATCTAACCAAGAACAAGTAAATATTTCTCCTCTAGGCATAGGACTTATTTACGCGTATTTAAACGATTTTGACAATGCCTTTTTATACCTCAACAAAGCAATTACATATAAAGACAGCTGGATAATTGCTTTAAAGTATGGTCCTGAATTTAATCCGCTACGTAGCGACGCAAGATTCGCTACCCTTTTAGAGCAAATTAATTATCCTAAATAGACCTATTGTAGATATAACAAGAATTATCAAGACATTGTATTATGACAAAGCTACCAACCAACCATTTAAAACTAGGACAGGAATATATTGCTGCAGATGAAGACGCTATCATTAAAGAAATGATAAATGAAATGCAAGCACAAATGAACAGATTGTATGCCAATAAAAAAATGCTACGCCAAATACACACCAAAATGCATGGCTGTGTTAAAGCTAAATTTATTATTGAACCAAACTTAGATACCAAGTATAAAGTTGGTGTTTTTAAAGAACCTAAAACCTTCGCTAGTTGGGTGCGTTTTTCTAATTCGCAATCACAACCTAAACCAGATAAGAAAAAAGATATTCGTGGTATAGCTATTAAACTAATGGGTGTTGCTGGTGAAAAAATACTTAATGATAAAAGACACGAAACAACGCATGATTTTTTATTAATGAGTAGCGAAACCTTTTTTTCAAAAAACATTAAAGAATTTAGAGGTACATTAAAAGCATCTACTGCCAAAAGCAAATTAAAACTCGCACTATACTTCTTAAATCCAAAACACTGGAGCATTCTTAAAAGACTCATGAAAACCTTTGTAAAATGTAACAACCCTTTAAGTATTCCGTATTGGAGCACACAGCCATATCGTTTTGGTCTAAAAAAGGAAACTGTTAAGTATTTTTTAAAACCATCTGCAGATAATATCTATATAAATGAAAATATAAAAGAGCCTGATTATTTAAAAATTAATATGGCACAAACTCTAAACAATCATGCAGCTAAATTTGATTTCTATGTGCAATTTCAAACAGATGCTACTAGCATGCCTATTGAAGACCCAACAGTACCATGGACTTCAGAATTTGTAAAACTAGCCACCTTAGAAATTGTACCTCAACAGTTTGACACCAACAAACAAATAAAATTTGGTGAAAACCTTTCTTTTAATAGCTGGCATGCACTACCAGAGCACAGACCTTTAGGTAGTTTTAATCGTGCTAGAAAGCGTGTGTATGAATACATGTCTGCTTATAGACATAGTAAAAACGGCGTTTTAGAAGTAGAACCCAAAGAAGATGCTTCTTTTTTTAAAGACACTTACAAACATAAAGAACATACTATTCCTCAAGAAATACCAAAGAAAAAGATATTAAAAAGATCTGCTCAAGTACTTGTAAACTGCTCTAAACCTGCTGCTTTTACATTTATTTCTAGCAATAACGAATTGCCTAACTGGTTAAAAAAATATGCTACCATTCCTGCTGTTATTAATACCGAAGTTATAAAAGGCCCTTACAATCAAATTGGAGCAAAACGAAAAGTTTTTTTTGACCATAAGCAGTCTACTATAGAAGAGCTTATAAAGTATAATCCTTATGCTAATTACGCTTATAGAATTACAGAATTTAATAACTCTATAAAACACTTTTCTAAACTAGCCTATGGCCAAATTTGGTTTGATACCATTGACGATAAAACTAGAATTACTTGGGATTATTCTTTTACCTATAAAAACATTTTTGCCAGAATAATGTTAAGCATCATACTCTCTCTTGTTTTCAAAAAATTTATGCAAGCAAGCTTGATACACGCTAAAGAATATATTGAAAATGGCGATTAAAAATTAATAATAATAATTAAATCTTTTTCCTATGAACAACTCTAAATCAAACACTATTAACCTAACAAATATCTTATCTTTAAAATCTTTACTTTGGAAAATATTTGGAGTAGTTTTTGCTGTTATTGCTATTAAAGGCTTTATGATTCCTAATCATTTTCTAGATGGAGGTTTGCTAGGAATCTCTATCTTGATTCATGAGTTTTATCATATTAATGTTGGTATACCTTTAATTCTTTTAAATATACCTTTTGTAATATTAAGCTATAAAAAAATAGGCAAAAATTTTGCAATACATTCATTATTATCTCTTTTCTTTCTGGGTATATTTCTAAGTGTTCTACCTGTTCCTGCAGTAACACATGACCATTTTTTAACCGCAGCCTTTGGAGGTGTTTTTGTTGGTCTTGGCATAGGTTTTGTAATTCGTGGTGGAGGTGTAATTGATGGTCTTGAAGTGTTGGCAGATTTTACACATAAAGAGTTTGGTTTAAGCACTTCAGAAATAATAATAGCCATTAACACTGTAGTGTTTTTAGTCATTGCCCTTTACTTAGGAATTGAAAAAGCAATGTACTCAATACTTACTTTTTTCACTGCTGTTAAAGTTTCGGATTATGTAGTAGATGGGTTTGAAAAACTAATTTCTTTAACTATAATTTCTCCTAACCCAGAAATAATAAAAAAACTTATAGTAAACGATTTTAATAAAGCTATAACTGTGTATAAAGGAGAGCGTGGTAATTTACCTGGCTCTTATGGTATAAAGCACGATTGTGACATTGTAGTTACTGTAGTAACAAGATTAGAAGTGCATAAAATAAAAAAGGCTATTAAACGCATAGACCCAAAAGCATTTATGTTTGTTTTAAACATTAAAGAAGTTGGTGGCGGAATTACCAGTAAAAAGAAACACCACTAAATAGTATAATATTATAAAGATAAAAAAAAGAACCTAGTATAAATTTAAGTAATTTACAAACTACAAATATAACGTATGCTTGTAATAGAAGGAAAGAAAAAATAAGCACCTCCTTTTATGGTTATAAATCTTTTTAAATTTTTTTCTGTTTTATTAATTGGATCTCCTTGCTGTGTAAATTGTTGCTCCTGGCCTTTCTTAGGGTTTTCAACCACACCAATTATAGGATCTGGATCACTATACAATTGTTTTATTTTTGGGTAATTAGACCAAGTGTATTGTAAAAACTCAAACTGCCTACTTATATCTGCACTAAAACAATTAAAGTATAAACCAACATCTCCTTTAGGTTTGTTATTTGTTGGTGTACCTATAATTTGATCTCCATACAATCTTGCTCTACGTATTAAACGATGACGATTACTTAATAACAGTGATTTTTTTGGCGTATCTGTTTCAAAACTATCTCTAGGATTCATTCTGCGTAAATGCGAGCCAAACGGACATTTTAAACCTTTAGGATCATCTTTAGCATATAAAAAATCATTTTCATCACTAGTACCACCAGGATCTTTATCTGGAAATTTAGAAAGAGGAGCACCACTTGGCCATCTACCTACCATTTTAGATGCCAGTTTTGTACTTTCTGCTTCGTTTATTGATCCATCTGCATTGCGTGTTCTATCATTCATAAAATTCCAAAAGCCTTCTACATCTTGTTGCATTTGCCTAATAATAAAATAGCTTCCGTTTTTACCTAAATCTTTTTTTCCTGTTTTTAAAGGGCTTGGTGGCAATAAATTCATATTCCCTTGAGGTTTTTCAATGGTTGGAGAATCTGGATATACCTTATAATTATTTTTATATCCTAAAACAAACTCACCAGGATTAACACTGTTGTGCTCTGGACCTATTCTTCCGCTTCCCTTAATTATTGGTTGCGCTATACCATCTCTAAAACCAAAATGCTCTTTATTATCTTTTAAAGTAAGTCCGTCTAAATTTCTATATTCTTCTAACCCATGAGACTCAAATTCATCTTTAAGCGAGTTATAATACGCTAAACAAGTGGCTTCATCTTTTCCAAAAACCAAAAGCACAAGTTGTACAGGTTCATTTTTTAATCCTCCCCAAAGCCAATTTTCTGGTGAACTACTATCAATATCACCTAACAAACTTGTTCTGTGTACCGTTGTCATACCTTCTTTAAAAGGAGGTGAAAAAGTGTTTATATTTTCTTGTGAAAGCCCTAATGCTGAAAGCCCGTTAGGAGCAAAAGCAATATTAAGACAAGTATCTGGCAATTCATCTTTTGCAACTATAGAGGCATTTGTAATTTGATTACAAATAGAGTTTATCCACTTTTTAGCAGCCTTAGGATTGTTTACTTTTAGTAAAGTAAATCTAGAATATTTCATATTACCATAGGCTCTAAAAATATACCCTTGCACGTCTTTTAATTCTATTGTTTGCATTTTTTTTTAAATTAGTTCGAATAGTTTTTTTGCTTTTTTATTATTCAGGTTTTTAGAAAACAATACTCTTATTTGGCTGTTATTATTTACATTTTTTATAGATAAACTTGGGTAGGCAGAATACCAAATTTGCGTTGGCAATTCAGAATCTCTACTCCATGCTAAAAAATGTTCTTCATCATAAGCGCCACCTGTTAACAAAAAGCGTGTTTTAGGAAACACTTTGGTATTAGAAAAAATACCTGTAAGTCCCCAGCCGCTTTGATCTATAAAATCTCCTAAGTATTGCTGCCAGCTACCATCAAAATTGCTAAAAAAGAGCACTCTTTTATTATCATCAAACAATACCCAACGTGCAAAATGTATAGTAGGAATACCCATAAGTTCTCCTTTTACAAACTTTATTGGTATTAAGGTTTTAGCAAAAAGCATCATTGCTTTAAAGGTTATTAAACGTACTGTACCTTCTTTCATTTCTACCAACTGCGAAAACTGATTTTGGTAATTAATTACTTTATCTTTTACTAAAACACCAGCTACAGATTGCTCTTCTTTACTTAAATCTTCACCACTAGTTAGGTCTTCATACTCTTCCAAGATTTTAATTTTATCTGCATTTAAATCACTTCTAGTTTTGGTATAATGTTGGTCTTTTCTTTCATAAGCAAACTCTACTATTAAAATCCAGACAATAATTAATGGCAATAAAGCAAGCAAAACAATTACTAGTAAAGCAAACTTAAACCAATTGGTTTTTGGCATACTGTACTTTGTATTAAGGATGGAAAAAGCCGCATTAGCACGCGTTTCCTTTTTTAATTGTTGATGAATTTGTTGTGCGGTTAAACCCTTCCAGTTTTCTGTATCTAATTTTTTTCGCAAATACATTCTTAAATCTTGCTCTTCTCTTATTTGTTTTAGGCTTCTACCTGGACTTCCTTTATAAAAAGCAGAAACTTTTATCATGTGTTTCTTAAAAAAAACAGCTCTTGTTTTTGGAGTACAATCCTTTGGTTCAGGATAACCTATACAACAAGAATATATTTCATCAATTAACTGGTGATCCATATCACTACTTAAATCAGTAATATGTGCTAATACCTTACCATCAAAATTAGAAGAAAAGACTAGTTTAGGGTTTCTTTTTGTTTCGTTAAAAAAAACAGTGTTTTTGTCATCTATAACCAACCACCTTAGGTAGTGTATGTTATTATTTTTTTCAAACAATTCATGTTCTCCTTTTTCTAACCTGTACTTCATATTAGAAAGCACTTTATACAATGCTGCCAGTTTTTCTGGTTTAATAGGCGTTACTAGAGTTAATGGATTTTGCTGGCTCATTTTAAAAGAACATTGGTTAGTTGTTAATTACTTCTTTGCTTTTTAAATATTCAAAATACCGTAAAGTTCCTTTGCTACCAGAATTTACAAGATTGGTTTTATCTTGATCTGTAAGGTTAAAATCTGTAGCAGAAATACCCAAATCATCAATAAAAACAGTTCTATCTACCAGATGGCTTTCTTCAAACAAATCAATATCTTGTGCATTCATTAAGGTGTCAAACAGGTGTTTTATATACCTAAATATCCACATGCCATATTTAAACTCTGCTTGATACATCATTTTTTTAAAGCCATGAATTTTTTCTGTGGCTAGTTTTTCTTCATTTTGGTTATCAAAACTTTCATATATTTTTTTAGGCTCTAAAAACAACCCTAAAGACTCTTGATGATATTCTACTGGGTTTTCATGAAAGCGAGGTTTATCAAAAAAAGATAAGGGATAATTAAAAATCACACCTCCATCTACATAAATATGATTGTTAGGAATATTATTAGAAAACTGCCAACCTTTAAAGAAAAAAGGAATAGACATAGAAGCTCTAATAGCTTCTGCAACAATACAATCTGGAGTTTTATAATTAGAAAATTCGCAAATATTTTTAGTATTTAAATCGGAAGCAAAAACAATAATTTCTTTGCATCCTGCTTTTTCAAAATCACTAAAAGTGGCTTTCTTAGGAAGACCTAACGAAGAAGCCGCATAGCATTTATAAATAAATTGAAGAATAGCATCACCTGTATACAAACCATATTTAGTAAAAATCCGTAAAGGATTCCAGCCATTTTTAAAAGATTTAAAATCTAACTGACGCATTAACGCTTCAATTTTAGCTGGAGATAATTGCAAAGCAATCATTAAAGCAACAATAGCTCCTGCTGAAGTTCCGGAGACACGTTTAATACCTTTATAAATACCTGCTTTGTCTAATTCTTTTAATGCACCTACATATGCAATACCTTTAACGCCTCCTCCTTTTAATGCTAAGTTGTTGATTTTCATACCTATAGTTTCAACTAAATTTACAATTTTTTATAATACAAATCATAAAAAAATAAATATAAACAACTAACAAACAGCTATTTACACGTATTTAGTCACTAGAAAGGCTATTAAATCGAAGGAAATATGTAGTAGCAATTAGTCTTTTCTATTCTTTTCTTGAATTTTTCTAACAATATTAGCAGCTACTTTTCTAGGCATCAGTCTTGGTAAAGTTGCTAAAAACTTATTAAAAACACCTGGAATAGCAACAGGTTTTCCTTTTAGCATAGCTTTATACCCATAAGCTGCAACTTCTTTTGCAGAGGCCATATTAAAGGTAATTTTATTTTCTTTAGCATCTTCTGAAACTGTTTCTTGAAAAGCTGTTTTGGTTGGTCCAGGACATAAAGCGGTAACCGTAACTTCTGTATCTTTTAACTCACAGGCAATGGCCTCAGAAAAAGAAAGCATATAGCCTTTAGAAGCATAATAAATAGACATTAATGGTCCTGGTTGAAATGCTGCCAACGAGGACATATTTAATATTTTACCAGAATTACGAGCAACCATACCTTTTAAAACTAGTTTCGTTAAATGAGTTGTGGTCATAACATGCACATGCAACATAGCAGATTCACGTTGCCAATTGGTTTCATAAAAATTGCCAAACAAACCAAAACCTGCATTATTTACAAGTACATCAATTGGAGTGTTATTTATATCATCCATGATTTCCTGGGCAATATTTGGAATACTTAAATCTTTAGCAAGTGTAATTACTTCAACTTTAAAATCATGTACTAACTGGGTTTTAACTTTAGCCAAACTATCTGCGTTAATATCTACTAAAATTAATTTATAGGCATCTTTGGCTAACAAAAGGGTTAATTCATAGCCTAATCCTGATGCTGCTCCTGTTATTAATGCGGTTTTGGTCATGTAATAATATAATATAAATTAATTTCCGTCTACATAATCCTGTAAATAGGAATATCTTTCTGTAAGTTTTTTGTTTTGGGTAATTCTTGCTCGTTTTAATCTACCACGTTTATCATTATTAAAAAATGCTGGAATTACATGTTCTAGAAACATTTCTCCAAAACCTTCACTGGCATCTTTTGGTAGTTCGCAAGGTAAATTATCTACAGCCATAACTGTTATTGCATTTGGTGCATCAAAGGCTACTTCTTTTTCGGTTTCTGCATCATAACCATAAAATGGATCTGCAATGGTAGATGCTTTTAATGTAGAAGCCACAGGACCATCTACATCACAAGATATATCTGCTACTAAATTAATACGGAAATCTGGTGATTTTGCATCTTCACGTGTAAATAAATATGGTGCATTATTACCATAAAAATGTCCTGCTATAAAATAATCGGTTTCTTTTGCGTAAGGCATAAAATTGCTTTCATAACCTGTTGGATCTTTATAAAAAGCCCATTTATCTCCTACTTTGCCATCTTTGCGTTTTGCATATTCCATAACATCTGCCATAACATAAACAGGCTCTGTAAATGCAGAAGTTAAATACAGTGCGTCACTTATTTGTTTTATTTTTAAATGGTCTAGTATTTCTTTTGCACCAAGAGCTACTTTTCCTGTTCCTGTAAGTAGTATTTTAATATTTGGTATGGTAATTTTATCTAATGCTGCTTTTACTGCATCTAGGTCTGCTAATGTTTCTACTTTGGGTAAGTTAAATAAACCATCGCGTAAACCTAATGCTCTAAAGCCATTGTAAGCACCTACTAATCCTGCATAACGACCAAAACCAATAAGTCTTGCTCCACTTTGTTTTACAATGGTTTCGTGGTCATACATTTCTATGTTTTTTTCTAGCATGGCTAAAAGTAACTTACGGTTGTATGGTTGCTTTTTTATGGTATGCGAAAAAAAGAAATACTTTTTATTGGGTATTAAATTTTCAATAGGTACTTCTTTTACTCCAATCATAACATCTGCATCTGACACGTCATCTGTTACTTCAAATCCTAATGCTTTGTATGCTGCATCTGGAAATACTCTAATATCACTTGATTCTACAACAAATTCTGCTTGAGGGAATTGTGCACGAGCTTCTGCTAGTTTTTCTGGTGAAAAAACAACACGTCTGTCTGGTGGGTTTTTTCGTTCTTTTATGATTGCGAATTTCATTGAAAATTTATTTTTTCATTCTCACGAAAGTGGGAACCTTATGGTTATACTATTGCATTTATTATTCCCATGAATTCACGAATATTTGTCAGGAATATATGGTTGGAATAATTTTTGCACTAAAGTAATAGGAATTGCAAGGTTATACAAACTTTTTAATAACTTTGCATTTGTAAACCGATGCTTTTGCTTAGGTTTGCTCGCGTTAAGGATGGAGGCATTGTTGAAGCTCTTTTTTGTTTTTTTCAAAAAAAAGCGACTGCCGAAAGCCTGACCTATTTTTGCCCTTAAAAGTAAAAATGGGTAACGCCCAAATTATCAGGATTAAAAACGGGGTCGACTGGTTTTGACAGCGAGATTAATGAAACGGTAAGCACGTCGAGTAATGAAATTATACTCGTAAATACTTATTTCAACTTTTTAAACGGCGAGAATAACTACGCTTTAGCTGCCTAATCTGAATTATAGTAAGATTAAGCCTCGTCCTACTAGGTAGGAAAGCTGAATGTCTCTTGAAAGCCTTGGTTAATGGCGTTCTTTTTGAGGCATCGTAAAAATTGACTATGATGGTGTAGCGCTTTGATGCACTTTCGAGATAAAAAAGATAAGTTGTAAGTGGGTTGTCTTTAACCAGCTTGCAATCGAAAACCCAAGAAAAGAATAAACGTGTAGAAAGCCCTTTGGTTACTTGTTTGGACGAGAGTTCGATTCTCTCCGACTCCACTTTTACAAGCCTTAACAATCTATAATACAGATAGTTGAGGCTTTTTACTGATTAAGGATTTTAGTTTTTTCCTTTTGATATTCTTCTTTAGTAATGGTACCATTATCAAGAAAATCTTTTAAAGTTTTTAAAAGTTCGTATTTTTTTTGAAATTTATTATTTGCTAATTCAAGTTTTACTTTAGGTATCAACTCATTATTTGCTAATGCATCATCAATATTTATATAAAACTCTTTTCTATATATTAAAAAAGATAAACTTACTGGATCAGAATTAGTATTGATACTTTTTACAACAACTTCTTTATCTATAAAATTTTTATTAGAAATCAATGTAGTTCTTTCTTTGTCTTTAAAAATAGCTTTCCAGCCTAAATGACTCAAAGGACTACCTATTCTTAATGTATCTCCTTCTTTAAATATAATTCCTGAAGTAGATTTATAACTTTCTTGACCGTAACTTAAAGAAACAAAAAGTAAGGCTATTATTAATTTATTCATATTAAATTGATTTAGATAAAACTAGTTATTTCTTTTGTAATACACCTGTTCTTCCTAGCCTACTTTTTTTATATTTAAAATATAATTAAGAAATTAAAATCCACAAAAAAACCTCTCCGTTTGGAGAGGCTTTTTACTATTCTGTAACTGTTAACCCTTGGTGTTTCCATCGAGAAATACCTCCTTGTAAATCATATATTTTTGTAAAACCTGCATCTTCTAGTTTCTTTGCGCATTTTGCGCTTCTTCCTCCAGAATGACAATATAATAAAACGGGTTTTTCTTTATCTAGTTTTAAGATATCCTGATCAAAAGTTGGTGACAAAAAGTCTATATTTTGTGCATTGGCTATATAACCACTTTTAAATTCTTTGGGTGTTCTTACATCTACCAATTGCACTTGATCCATCTTTAAAAGCGATTGCATTTCTTGCGTAGTAATTACTTTTATGTTTGTTGTATCTTTTTCTTTACAACTAAAACTTGTTAAAGCTAACACTGTTATTAATAGTATGGATATGCGTTTCATTGGTTTGTAATTTTTAATTAGTTACTTCTCCTGTCCAATCGTTAAATCCGCCAAGTAAATTATGTGTTTCTGTAAAACCTAACTGATTCATAATGGCACATGCTTGTGCACTTCTACCTCCTGATCTACAATATACGTAAAAGGTCTTACTTTTATCTAATGCTTCTACTTGATTTATAAATTCTTGTCCTTTATAAATATCAATTTTTATAGCATTAGGTATAATACCTTCATCGGTTTCCTCTTCGGTTCTTACATCTAATATTACTGCATTTTCATCTTTAGCTAATGCTTCTGCCCACTCTTCTTGTGTTAAATCTGCCATTTTTACTTTTTTTTTACAAAATTAATATTTCTTTAGTTACTAGACGAAAAAAAATCTGAAGTATTACTACTTCAGATTTTTTTTATTCACATAAAGCTACACTTATACTTTTATAGTACAACCTATTGCTCTTGTTTCTTTTTCTTCAACTTCTTTACCTAGTAATAAAGCATCTACGGCATTTTCAACATATTTTTTGCTAACCGAAGCTTCATCCTGGTAATTATCATCTATTGCACCAATATACTTTACTTGGTTTCCTTTTTTTGTTTTTTGAAGAACATATACATGCGGTGTTTTTGTTGCACCATATTGCGGATATATTTTTTGACCTTCATCTTTTAAGTACGGAAACGTAAATCCTTTTGCTTTAGCTCTTGCTTGCATTGCCTCCAGGCGATCTCCTGGCTGCACATCTGTATTGTTTGGCATAATTGCTATTACAGGATATCCTTTGTCTGCATATTTTTTATTTAAAGCCTCTATTCTATCTTCATAGGCTACTGCATAAGGACAAGTATTACATGTAAATATTACAATAAAGCCTTTAGCGTCTGTATAATCTGCCAAAGAAACCATTTTTCCATCAATGTTTTTTAAAGAAAAATCGGTAGCGATATCACCAATCTTATAACCCGAATGTACACTTACCTTACTTACAGTAAATGCACTTATTAGCAAAACTATTGCTAATGCAGAAACGATTTTAATTGCCTTTTTCATTTGTATGTTTTTTTAATTAATAAATCTATTGACTTCCGTTTTTAACTCCTCATAGTTAAATGATTGCTCATAAAACGCACGTTTTTCTTTATTATAAATAAGGGTTGCTGGTATTGCACCAGACCACTCTTCACTTACTTTAGGAATCCACGAATTTGAATCTGGATCGTTTAAAGCTACTACTTTAGATTTTAATTTATGCTTCTGCATAAATGGAATTAGTTTTTTTTGGTATTGCTTCGGAAAATCTAAACTTACCAATAACACGACTACATTTTTATTTTTATAATTTTCATGTATTGCTTCAAAATAAGGCAACTCTTTAATACAAGGTGCACACCAGGTAGCCCAAAAGTTTACTACATATACTTTATCGTCTTTAATATTTAAAAATTTTTCAAAAGCATTAAAGTCATATTCTTCTACAATTGGTTTATCTTCTAAAACATACTCCTTCTCTTTAGTAGAAGTAATTTCTTGGGGTTTGTTTTCATTTTTACAATTTAAAAACAAAACAAACACAATAAATAAAACTCTTATATTCATAACTATAAAAATATACATTAGTAAATAGAACCTACAGAGCTTTAACAAAAATTTAATGGAATGTGTAAGCTATTAGCTCCTTTACAGTATTGCTTTTTCAACAACTACTATTTTCGTGACTTTTTTTTTATAAAATATTGTTATTTAATATTTAGATTTATATATTTGACTCAAATTCATAACAATGAACATATTCTTAAATAATACTTGGTGGTGGAACTCTCGAAAAACAATCTTCGTGAACTAACGCTATACCGTATATTTAAATAAAAATACTTTAAAAGGCTTGTCATTCACGACAAGCCTTTTTTTATTCTAAACTTGTTTTTAGAATGTAATAAAAAAAACAAAAGATCTCTTAAAAAAAAGAGATACTGATATAAATTCAGCAAATAAAAAATGAAAACATTCAGTCTTTATACACATTATAAAAAAATATTGGCAGACACCATAACACCTGTAAGTATCTATCTTAAAATTAGAGATAAATACCCAAACAGTATATTGTTAGAGAGTAGTGATTATCACGCTAATGATAATAGTTTCTCCTATATTTGTTTTAACCCTATAGCTTCTATTAAAATTGAAAATGAAGAGATAGAACAACAATTTCCTGACGGGAGTTCTAAAAAAAACTACACCAAAAGCATTTCTGTAACCGAAGAGATTCATAAATTCACCCAGCGTTTTAAGGTAACCTCAGATAAACAATTCAAATTTATTAATAATGGTATTTTTGGCTATACGGCTTATGATGCTGTTAAGTATTTTGAAGACGTAGAAATCACTAAAAAACCAGATTCTTTAAACATTCCTGAGATTTACTATTCGGTATATCAAAACATTATTGCAATTAACCACTTTAAAAATGAAGCTTATATTTTTGCACATTGCTTTGATAATAACAACAATAATATTGATGAAATTCTACAACTCATAAAGGCAAAGAATTTTGCTTCCTATAAATTTACTGCTACAGGTGAAATTAGTTCAAACCTTACAGATAACGAATATAAAGAACATGTAGAACTCGCTAAAAAACATTGTGCTCGAGGAGATGTTTTTCAACTAGTATTATCTAAAAAATTTGCACAAAATTTTAAAGGAGACGAATTTAATGTATATCGTGCTTTACGAAGCGTCAATCCTTCGCCTTACCTCTTTTATTTTGATTACGGAAACTTTAAAATTTTTGGTAGCTCTCCAGAAGCACAACTTGTTGTTAATAATGGCCAAGCAGAAATTCACCCTATAGCTGGTACTTTTAAAAGAACAGGTAATGATGAAGAAGACCAAAAACTAGCCAAACAACTTGCTGCAGATGTTAAAGAAAATGCCGAGCATGTGATGCTGGTAGACTTAGCAAGAAATGACCTAAGCAGACATGGTAGCCAAGTACAAGTAGAAACCTATAGAGAGGCGCAGTTTTTCTCCCACGTTATTCACCTAGTAAGTAAAGTTACAGGTAAAGTACATGAAAACACACCAACCATGCAAGTGGTGGCTGACACGTTTCCTGCAGGTACCTTAAGTGGTGCTCCTAAACACAATGCTATGCAACTTATTGAAAAATATGAAAAAACAAGTCGTGCTTTTTATGGTGGCGCTATTGGTTTTATGGATTTTAAAGGTAATTATAACCACGCCATAATGATTAGAACATTTATGAGTAAAAACCACCAGCTACATTGGCAAGCTGGAGCAGGAATTGTTTCAAAATCTAGTCCTGAAAACGAATTACAAGAAGTATATAATAAATTAGGTGCATTAACAAAAGCTATTGAATTGGCAGAAAGAATTGACAGATGAAAACAAAAGTATTAGTAATAGATAATTATGACAGTTTTACCTACAATCTAGTGCATTACTTAGAGGATTTAGATTGCAAGGTAACCGTAAAAAGAAACGATAAACTTACCCTTGAAGAAGTAGCTGACTTTGATAAAATTGTTCTTTCTCCTGGACCAGGAATTCCAGACGAAGCAGGATTATTAAAAGAAATTATAAAAACCTATGCTTCAACAAAAAGTATTTTTGGTGTGTGCTTAGGGCTACAAGCAATTGGTGAAGTTTTTGGAGGTACTTTAGTTAATTTAGACCACGTATTTCATGGCGTTGCTTCAGAAGTTAAAGTAACCGTTGATGACGAAATACTTTTTAAAGGATTAAAAAAAACATTTCCTGTAGGAAGGTATCATTCTTGGGTGGTAGATGTAAACTTACCCGAAGTGTTAGAGGCTACTTCTTTTGATGAAAATGGTCAGGTCATGTCGCTTCGTCATAAAGTTTATGATGTACGTGCTGTACAATACCATCCAGAATCGGTTTTAACTCCTGACGGAAAGCAGATATTAGAGAATTGGGTTAACAACTAGTGTTCAGTTTGCAGTTTGCAGTTTGCAGTTAAAAAAAATAACAAAGTTAAAAGCCCAAAATCCATTCTCAGAATGGATTGCCAAGGCGAAGAATAGATAAAGAAAAGCTTCGGAAACAGGAGAATGCAGTTCGACGCGAAATTTTCAAATCGGTTTTCAGTTTACAAAACTGAAAAATTCCTTGACTTGGTCTTGATTTTTTGGTTCGTTTTGCATCAAGACAAAAGGAATAAAAAGAAAGAAGTATAATAAATTAAGTTTCTGAAAATAGTTCAGAAAGAAAATAAAGTTTAATTAAAAGAGATTCCCACTTATGCGGGAAGTGCACATGAAACAAATACTAAACAGACTAATAAACCACGAAAACATCTCTACCGAAGAAGCAAAACAGGTCTTGGTAAATATTTCAAAAGGCGATTACAACCAAAGCCAGATTGCCGCATTTTTAACGGTGTATATGATGCGAAGCATTACTATTGAAGAACTAAAAGGCTTTAGAGATGCTTTATTAGAGTTGTGCATTCCTATTGACCTATCTGCATATAATGCCATTGATTTGTGTGGTACAGGTGGAGACGGAAAAAACACCTTTAATATTTCAACACTAGCATCTTTTATTACTGCTGGTGCTGGTGTTAAGGTTGCTAAACATGGTAATTATGGAGTATCCTCTGCATCAGGATCTTCTAATGTTATGGAAGCTCTAGGTATAAAATTTTCAAACCAAGAAGATTTTTTAAAACAGTCTATAGAAAAAGCAGGAATTTGTGTGCTACACGCACCTTTATTTCACCCAGCAATGAAAAATGTAGCACCTATAAGAAAAGAACTTGGTGTTAAAACCTTCTTTAACATGTTAGGTCCAATGGTAAATCCTTCGTTTCCAAAAAATCAGCTAGTAGGTGTTTTTAATTTAGAATTACAACGTCTTTACGGATATTTATACCAGGAAACAGACAAAAACTATAGTATTGTTCATGCTCTAGATGGCTATGATGAAATTTCATTAACTAGTGATACCAAAATTATTTCTAACCATACAGAAACCATGCTTTCTCCAGCAGATTTACACCTAGATATAATTGAGCAAAGTGCTATTTTTGGCGGAAACACCGTAGAGTCTTCAGCAGAAATATTTATAAATGTTATTTCAGGAAATGGAACCGAAGCACAAAACAATGTAGTTTGCGCAAATGCAGGATTAGCAATTGCAACTACAAAACAGATAGACCACAAAACAGGATTTGAACTCGCTAAAGAATCACTATTAAGCGGAAAAGCAAAAGCAAGTTTAAATGCTTTAATTGCATTGAGTAAATAACAAAGCCACAGTATTCAGTAAGCATTTGAGCTGCAAACCGAAAATGAAAGACGTAATCATGGACATATTACAAAAAATAGTAACAGACAAACGCATAGAAGTTAACCTTCGTAAACAGTTAATTCCTAGCAAACAATTAGAGCAGTCTATTTTGTTTGAAAGAGAAACCATTTCTTTGGCCAACAAATTAAAAAATAGTCCAACGGGAATCATAGCAGAACACAAGCGTCGTTCCCCTTCAAAACAAGTAATAAATCACGACTTAAACGTTTTTGATGTGGCTAAAGGATATGAAAACGCAGGTGTTTGTGGCATGTCTGTTTTAACAGATGGTAAATACTTTGGAGGAAGCCTAGACGATTTACTAACAGCAAGAGCTAGTTGTAATTTACCTGTATTACGTAAAGAATTTATTATAGATACCTACCAAATACTTGAAGCAAAAGCCTACGGAGCAGATGTTATTTTACTAATAGCAGCTATTTTAACCAGAGCAGAAATAAAAACATTTTCAGAATTTGCAAAAAGCTTACATTTAGATGTACTTTTAGAAGTGCATAATCAAGAAGAATTGCAAAAAGCAATCATGCCTAGTTTAGATATGTTAGGTGTAAATAACCGAAACTTAAAAACCTTTGAAGTAAGCCTAGAAACCAGCAAAACACTTAGCGAACAAATACCTAATGATTTTGTAAAAGTATCAGAAAGTGGCATTAGTGCTGTTGCAGCAATTAAAGAACTAAAACCGTATGGTTATAAAGGTTTTTTAATTGGTGAAAACTTTATGAAAACAGAAAACGCAGGAGAAAGCGCAAAAACATTTATTAAAGAATTAAACAAATAGTTGGTCATTCCTGTGCAACCAGGAATCTATACTAAAAAAAACTAACAATAAAAAAGCTTCTGAATACCATTCAGAACAACAGAAATTATGAAACTAAAAGTATGCGGAATGAAATCCGAAAACAACATTTTAGATGTTGCAGAAATACAACCAGATTATCTAGGTTTTATATTTTACGAAAAATCACCTCGATACTTTAATACAGAAATGCCTGAATTACCAGAAAGCATCCAAAAAATTGGTGTTTTTGTAAATGCATCATTAGCATTTATTGTAGATAAAATAGAAACCTATCAATTAGATGGCGTACAATTACATGGTAATGAATCGCCAGAAATGTGTGCCCAATTAAAAGAATACAACATCGTTGTTATTAAGGTGTTTTCTGTAAAAAACCAATTTGATTTTAGCGTTCTTGAACCCTATGAAGACGTTTGCAATTATTTTCTTTTTGACACCAAAGGAAAAGAACCAGGAGGAAATGGATACCCTTTTAACTGGAATGTGTTTAAAAAATACCCTTCAAAAAAACCTTATATTTTAAGTGGTGGCATTGGTCCAGAACAAATAGAAGCATTACTACTATTTTTAAAAAGACCTGAATCTGATTTGTGCTGCACCTTAGACTTAAATAGCAAGTTTGAAAAACTACCAGGAGTAAAAGACCTAAGCAAACTAAAAGAATTTAAACACCAATTAGCCATCAATAATTATATACGCTAATTAAGAAAACAGTTATCAGTAATGAATTATAATATTAACGAAAAAGGATATTACGGAGAGTTTGGTGGAGCTTACATACCAGAAATGCTGTATCCTAATGTAGAAGAGTTACGCCAAAACTATCTTAAAGTTATGGCTGAACCTGAGTTTCAAAAAGAATTTAACCAACTGCTAAAAGACTATGTTGGTCGTCCTTCTCCATTATATTTTGCAAAACGTCTTTCAAAAAAATACAACACCAAAATATACTTAAAAAGAGAAGACTTAAACCATACAGGAGCACACAAAATCAATAACACCATTGGTCAGATATTAATGGCCAAGCGTTTGGGTAAACACAGAATTATTGCCGAAACAGGTGCAGGACAGCATGGTGTTGCCACAGCAACCGTTTGTGCCTTAATGGGTTTAGAGTGCATAGTATATATGGGCGAAATTGATATTGCACGTCAAGCACCAAACGTTGCCAGAATGAAAATGTTGGGCGCTTCAGTTATTCCTGCTTTATCAGGAAGCAGAACACTAAAAGACGCTACCAACGAAGCCATAAGAGATTGGATTAATAACCCTGTAGACACGCACTATATTATTGGTAGTGTGGTTGGTCCGCATCCTTATCCAGACATGGTTGCTCGTTTTCAAGCAGTCGTTTCAGAAGAAATACAATGGCAACTACAAGAACACGAAGGCAAAACCAAACCAGATTACGTAGTAGCTTGCGTTGGTGGTGGTAGCAATGCTGCTGGAGCCTATTACCATTTTTTAGAAGACACAGAAGTAAAACTTATTGCGGTTGAAGCTGCTGGTTTAGGCGTCGATTCGGGGGAAAGTGCAGCCACTTCCGTTTTAGGAAAAGAAGGTATTATTCATGGCAGTAAAACCTTATTGATGCAAACCAACGACGGACAAATCACAGAGCCATACTCTATTTCGGCAGGATTAGATTATCCAGGTGTTGGCCCAATGCATGCCCATTTATACAAAACAGGACGTGCCGAATTTATTGCCATTACAGATGACCAAGCCATGCAAGCAGGATTAGAATTATGCAAACTTGAAGGTATTATTCCAGCCATTGAAAGCTCGCATGCTTTAGCTGTTTTCAAACAGAAAAAGTTTCAACCAGAAGATGTTGTCGTGTTGAGCTTATCAGGTCGTGGCGATAAAGATTTACAGAATTATATAGACTATTTTAAATTTTAAAATAATAATTATGGCGTTACCACAAGGGTCAGGCTGTCTAGGCTCGCTATCAAAGATGAGCTCAAACAAACCTTTCCATCCTTAACGCAACCACAGTATTTATTATAAAAAGCATAACAAAAAAGAACACCATGTCACCTTGTTTTTCAAAATGACAAATAAAAAAATATTATGAATCGCATTCCAACAAAACTTAAAGAAAACAAGAAGTTACTTTCTATATATTTTACAGCAGGTTACCCAAGTATAGACAACACTACAACCATCATTCAAAATCTAGAAAAAAGTGGTGTAGACATGATAGAAATTGGCTTACCTTTTAGTGATCCTTTAGCAGATGGCCCAACCATTCAAGCAAGTTCTACACAAGCTCTTAAAAACGGAATGACCACAGAGCTGCTCTTTAACCAACTAAAAGATATTAGAAAAACCGTTTCTATCCCTTTAATCATCATGGGCTATTTTAACCCAATGTTACAATATGGTGTAGAAGCATTTTGTAAAAAATGTCAGGAAATTGGTATCGACGGATTAATAATTCCTGATTTACCTGTAGATGTGTACAACGAAGAGTACAAAGCTATTTTTGAAAAATACGGATTAATCAATGTGTTTTTAATCACGCCGCAAACCTCTGTAGAACGCATTAACTTTATAGATTCTATATCTAACGGTTTTATTTATATGGTAAGTAGCGCTAGCGTAACAGGTAGTAGTTCTGGTTTTGGTGAGGAACAAACCAAGTACTTTAAACGTATTGCAAACATGAAACTTAACAATCCGCAGATTATTGGTTTTGGTATTTCAAACAACGAAACATTTTCTCAAGCAACAACACATGCCAAAGGAGCAATAATTGGTTCTGCTTTTATAAAGCATCTTACCAATAAAGGAGTTTCAGAAATAAATAGCTTTGTTAAATCCATTTTAAACTAAACCATGAAAATAATAAACGACTGGAAAATAGTAATTGTTCTGTGCTTAACTTTAGGCTTAGCACCTTTTTTTCCAGAACCTCATATTGTTGGTAAATTAAAATGGCTATTGGGTGGTGCAGTTAATATGCAAGCTATGGATTGGTTTGATGTTATTTTGCATGGCTTTCCTTTTGTATTACTTTTACGCTTAATTATATTAAAAATAGTTTCAAAAAATGCCGCTTAACATAGTACTTATAGAACCAGAAATACCAAATAACACTGGAAATATTGGCAGATTAGCCTTAGCCTCTGGTGCTAATTTACACTTAGTAAAACCCTTTGGCTTTGAAATTACAGATACGCGTTTAAAACGTGCAGGATTAGATTATTGGCAGCATTTAAATCTTCATTACTACGATAATTTAGAAGATTTTTTAACCAAAAACAAAGAGGCCAATATGGTATTTCTATCCAGCCATGGCACAAAAAAACATTGGGATATTGACTTTAAAGACCATATGTTTTTGGTATTTGGTAAAGAGTCTGCAGGTTTACCTAAAGCACTTGTTGAAAATAACAAGGACAAGCTTTTTAAAATACCTTTATACAGTGAACATGTTAGAAGCCTAAACTTAGCAAATGCAGTAAGTATTGTTGTTTATGAAGGTTTGCGTGATTTACAATAAGCTACTACCATAAAAACAAAAAGCCTAAGTTTTACACTTAGGCTTTTTGTTTGGCTAATAATATGCTTTTTAATTTACTATAAATTTCTTTGCTTTTAGCAAGCCGTCTTTTTTAACTACCAATATATAATGTCCTGCAGTTAAACTAGAAACATCTAACTGTGTTTTATTATCTAGTAATTCTTTTTCTATTTCAAAAAGTTGTCTTCCTTGAATATCATATACTTTAACCTGTATTTCATGACCTTCAAAATTATATTGCGAAGCAAAGGCTAGATTTAAAATAGTATTTGCAGGATTAGGATATAAAGTAAAAGACTGTGTATTTAAACTTATATCATTCACACTAAGCTGTTGTGCATCTAAATAATCTGCTACACCATTTTCATTAATATCATCATCTGTAGGATCTCCATTGCCATTATAATCTTCATCTAGCGTAAGCACTCCATCTCCATCATCATCAAAATCTAAATGGTTATAAATACCATCGTTATCTGTGTCTAAAAATGTTGGCGTAGTATCTCTACCTCCAAAAACCAATTCAATATTAGTAACAACAGTATCACCATCATCATCATTATCTAAATAATTAGGAATACCATCTCCATCTGTATCGTCATCTGCTAAATTGCCATTATCGTTTACATCTTCCATTCCGTTTGGCAATCCATCAGCTTCTTGATCTCCTTCACAATCAACAAAAGATATATTTAAATCGAAACTCACATTATCTGTTGCTGGATTCATAACAATTGAATAGCTATTAATTCCTGCATTAATGCTTACTGTTCCTGTAACTTCTGTATTATTAGCATCTAAAATAGAAACTATATTTTCTGCTGGATCTAAATTAAATTGCTCTAATATAGTATTGGCATATACAGCAAAATCAAAATACTCTGTATTGTCATTATCGGCATCACAAACAACAACATTAAAACTTGTAGTTGGTATAAAACGCCAACCCTCTTCTGTTGCTTCCCATTGGCCTGTATTACGTCCTGGAGGAGCTATACCATGAATTTCTCCACCTACTTCTTTTTGTAATCCTATTACTGCGTTACCATTATTCCACGTTGCACATAAAGGTTTATTTTTTATATACACATCAATAATTCCTGAGGTTTCATGTAAAACAATTTGAGAAGTAGAAAGCATTTCATTACATGAAAATTGCGGAATATTATCAAATATAGTATAAAAACGTCTGTTAGGTGATTGACCAGAAACTCCTGTAAAAATCGTTCCTGCTACATCTGCAGTATTATTATCCATATCATGAAAAGGACCAAATATAGATGGATAAGGAAGTGCTGCTGAAGGAATAGCTTCATTAAAAGTCCAAGGAGCAAAATTATCTGCATTAGAAGTATCAAAAGAAATTGTTCCGTTAGAGCCAACAACTAACTGAGAGTAATTAGCATAATCTGAATAAAAATTAAAATCAAAAGGAATAGCGATAACAGATGAATAAATATCATCATAATTAAATACTACTTCGTCTATTTCTGAAAATTCTTGAAAAGGTATAGATTCTACCGTATATTCATAAGAGTTTTGTGCAGTAATTTTTAAACTAAAAAAAAGAACAGCAATTAAAATGTAATTTTTTGTCATAGTATCATTTGGTTTTACGCAAACAATTTACAATAATAATTTGTAAATATTGTAACCAAAATATTACATTTCAATAAACAAAAAAACCTTAAACTATTACAAACCAGAGACAGCGTACTTGAACTCTGCTTCAAAAAGAGCTGTAAAATGTTTTAATAGTTTTTCTTTAACCTCTTCAATACTTACTTCTTTTACACCAAGTTCTACGTTTAAAGAAGTAACTGCTTTACCACGAATACCGCAAGGAATCATATTATCAAAATACCCCAAATCTGCATTTACATTTAAAGCAAATCCATGCATGGTTACCCAACGAGAAGCACGAACTCCCATAGCACATATTTTTCTTGCAAATGGCGTACCTACGTCTAGCCAAACACCTGTTTCACCAGGACTACGCTCTGCTTTCACATTGTATTCTGCAAGTGTAAGAATAATCATTTCTTCTAAAAAACGAAGGTATTTATGTATGTCTGTAAAAAAGTTATCTAAATCTAAAATAGGATATCCTACAATTTGTCCTGGACCATGATAGGTAATATCACCACCTCTATTTACTTTGTAAAAACTAGCTCCTTTTTCGGCAAGCTGCTCTTCATTTACTAATAGGTTTGCCATGTCACCACTTTTACCTAAAGTATAGACATGTGGATGCTCTACAAATAAAAAATAGTTGGTAGTTGGTAGCGTTAACGCTTCTCTTCTATTTTTAATCTTAGCATCTACAACAGATTTAAATAAAGACTCTTGATAGTCCCAAGTATCTTTATAATCTTTTAATCCTAAATCCTGTAATTGTACTGTTTTATTCAAAACTAAACTGCTTTTAATCTTTTAATTCTACGTCTAAAGTCATTGCTTCTGGAGATTTTATCATTTCAATAAAATTCATTTTTAAGCTAACCGATTTTTTATCTGCACTTATTACAGCGTTTTTATTGGTAACAGATTCTATTTCTTTTGGAAAATGATACACTAACGTATAACTCATAGCTTCAAAAACTTCTTTAGATTCTCCCATTTCATTGATTTCTGCATCTAAAGATTCAATATCTTCAGTAGCTAACTCAAAATCTTTTTTAACAAATCTAGAAAAGGTTTTACCATCATAGGTAAAATCTATATACTCAAAAACATCTTCTGATGCTTTCGTTACAGCGCTTTCTCCTAATTGTCCGAATTGTGAATTGTTTTCTGAATTTAGCTTTTTAGCTTCATCAATTTTTTCTAAAGCTTCAGGTAATTCTTCTAAACTAGTAAATGTAGAACCAAACCCTATATCAAAAAGACCTTCTTCTTCATCCATCTTCATTTTAATAATGATACTCTCTAAAGACTTTAATTTTTCTTGTTCTTCTACAGGTAGCTTAGCAATACTATCGGCTTTTTCTACCAACATATCTTTAAAATACATGACGCTATCTAGTTTTACTTTTTCTTTAGTGTCGTCTTTTTTAGCTCCTCCCATTTCATCCATGGTTTTCATGATTTCACTCATGTCATAACGCATAACAAATTCTCCAGAACCATCTGGATTAAAGGTTATTTCTTCGGTAAAATTACAACTGGTTAATAAAAAAACGCTGACAAGAACTAGTAAAATTTGTTTCATTTATAAAGATTTTGTTTTTCTTAAATTAGAAACAAAGATACGCATTTTATCTTTCAGGATTGTTTAAAATTACTAGTGCTGCTATAACGCCGGGAACCCATCCGCAAAGCCATAAAATAAAAACTATTAGTATAGAGCCACAGCCTTTATCTAAGACAGCTAAAGGTGGACATATTATTGAAAGTAAGACTCTCCAAAAACTCATTTGATTTTGATTTAATTGATTGATGATACTAATTGGACGCATTTGTTTCTATTTTGTTACACTTTGCATTAGTGATAGAGCGCATGTTGGAGCTCCTTGCAAAGAGCGACTAGCGAAAGCACGGCTTTTTTTTTTAAGAAAAAGAATGCCCAAAAAAGCATTTTCTAATTACTAGCTTTAGTGTATCTTTGTGGCTTCTTAAAAAAACATAAAATTTACATGTCGCAATTATCTGAACAAGAATTAGTACGAAGAGATAAGTTAGCCAAATTACGCGAATTAGGTATTAACCCTTATCCAGCAGATTTATATCCTTTAACACACTTAACCAATAAAATAAAGAAGGATTTTAAAGAAGGAGATAAAGTAACTATTGCTGGACGTTTAATGTCTAGACGTATTCAAGGTAATGCAAGTTTTGCCGAACTACAGGATAGTGAAGGTAAAATACAAGTGTATTTTAATAGAGACGAAATTTGTACTGGTGAAGACAAAAGCAAGTACAACGATGTATATAAAAAATTACTAGATATTGGTGATTTTATAGGTATTGAAGGGGAATTGTTTACTACTAAAGTAGGGCAAAAAAGTGTTAGAGTTACAGACTTTACCTTATTAAGTAAGTCGTTAAAACCTTTACCATTACCAAAAGAAGATGCCGATGGTAATTTACACGATGCTTTTAACGACCCAGAATTACGTTACAGACAGCGTTATGCCGATTTAGTAGTAAACCCAAAAGTAAAAGAGGTTTTTGTAAAAAGAACCAAGCTTTTTAATGCCATGCGTGGTTTTTTTAATGACGCTGGATATTTTGAAGTAGAAACGCCAGTTTTACAACCAATTCCTGGTGGAGCTGCGGCAAGACCTTTTATTACGCACCACAACTCTTTAGACATTCCGTTATACATGCGAATTGCTAATGAGTTATACCTAAAACGCCTTATTGTTGGTGGTTTTGATGGTGTATATGAGTTTTCTAAAAACTTTAGAAACGAAGGAATGGACAGAACGCACAATCCGGAATTTACAGCCATGGAAATTTATGTGTCTTATAAAGACTATAACTGGATGATGGATTTTTGTGAACAACTACTAGAACATTGTGCTGTTGCAGTAAACGGAACAAGTAAAGCTACTTTTGGTGCACATGAAATAGACTTTAAAGCGCCTTACGCTAGAGTAACTATGGCAGATTCTATTAAGCATTTTACTGGTTTTGACATTACAGGAAAAAGTGAAGATGAAATTAGAGAGGCTGCAAAAGGCATGGGAATTGCTGTAGACGCAACCATGGGTAAAGGAAAACTTATTGATGAGATTTTTGGTGAAAAATGTGAAGGTAATTACATACAGCCAACCTTTATTACAGACTACCCAAAAGAGATGAGTCCGCTGTGTAAAGAGCATAGAGACAACCCAGAATTAACCGAGCGTTTTGAGTTAATGGTTTGTGGTAAAGAAATTGCAAATGCCTATTCTGAATTGAATGACCCAATAGACCAACGTGAGCGTTTTGAACACCAATTAAAACTAGCTGCTAAAGGAGATGATGAAGCTACAGAGTTTATAGATTATGACTTTTTACGTGCTTTAGAGTATGGTATGCCACCTACTTCTGGAATGGGAATTGGTATGGATAGATTAATCATGTTTTTAACCAATAACCAAAGTATACAAGAAGTTTTATTCTTTCCGCAAATGCGACCTGAAAAGAAAGCTTTAGCGATAAGTGAGGAAGCGAAAGAAGTTTTAAAAACGTTAAAAGCTGCTGAAAAATTAGAATTAAACGATTTAAAAGGAAAGTCTGGTTTAAGCAATAAAAAATGGGATAAAACCATAAAAGAACTTACTAAAAACAATCTTGCAAAAGTAGAGAAAACAGATGCTGGTTTGTTTGTAGAAATAGTATAAGACACCCTTTTCGCGAAGGCAAAATTTTATAACAAGTAACAGATTGCTTTGTTGCAATTGCAAGGACTTAAAAACAAAAAAGGAACTACAATTTGTAGTTCCTTTTTTTATTGAAAATATGTAGATACAATAATTTGATGCTTTTTCCTTATATTTAACATAAGATTACCCTAGAACAACAGCTGAATAAAAAAACCATAAAACTTTACAAATGAAAAAGTTACCCATTGTACTAGTGCTGTTATTTTTATTTCCTATTGTATTTCAAGCACAAAATGTAAACACCGAAAAATCTGTTGTTGATTTTAAAATTAACAATCTTGTTTTTAGTAATGTAAAAGGCACCTTTAAAGAAATGACAGGAACGCTAAATATGGATCCCGAAAACTTAAGCGATTCATTTATAAATGTGTGTATTTCTGCAAAATCTGTAAACACAGGAAATGATAAAAGAGACGCACATCTACGTTCTGAAGATTTTTTTTACGTAGCAAACAATCCTAATATTTGCTATGTTTCTACTACTATTTCAAGGTCAGAAGACGGTTTTACAACCACAGGAAAACTAACCATATTAGGAGTAAGTCGAGATGTTACTATTCCGTTTACCTATAAAAACAACACCTTTATTGGTGCATTTAAAATAAACAGAACAGACTATCATCTTGGTAAAAATGAAAACCCCTTTGTAATTGGTGAAATGGTAAAAATTAAAATAACATGTTTGGTTAGTTAAAGCTAATCTTACCCTAGTTTTTGACAAAACATGCATTGAAATATAACTTTTTAAACAGTAAAACATGAAAAAACGAATAGTAGGCTTCGCCTTATTTTTTATCACAATTTTTACTAGTCTGCACGCGCAACAAACTATAAATCAAGAAAAATCTGTAATCGATTTTCAAATTACAGGTGGAGGAATTTTTAAAGTAAAAGGTACTTTTACAGGAATGCAAGGCGACTTTAATTTAAATTCTAACGCATTAGAAAACGCCAATTTTGATATATGTGTAGACGCAGCATCCATAAATACAAAAAACAAAAAAAGAGACGACCATTTACGTAGTTCTGATTTTCTAGATATAGAAAAATTTAAAAACATTTGCTTTGTTTCTTCTGCTGTAACAAAAACAGAAAATGGTTTTAAAACCATAGGAAACCTGACTATTCATGGGGTTACAAAAATAGTAGAAATACCATTTACCTTTACTAACAATACATTTGTAGGCCATTTAACAGTCAACAGGTTTGACTATAATATAGGGGATGATTTTAGCACCATAAGAGTTGGTAAAGAAGCTACAGTCACCATAACCTGTATTATTAACTAACAAATTAATTTAGCTTACTTTTGCAAAAACTAGTTTTAAATGAAATCTAACTTTACAAAACTTATAATTTGTTTCTTTATAAGTATTTCTACTTATGCACAAACCCATAACAGTTACTACCAAAGTGTTGTAGATAATGTTTCTGCAACCAACATACTTACAGATTTAACTAGTTTTGAAAATTTTGGAGTTAAAGAAGTAGGTACTTCTGCATTAAGCAATACGGAAAACTGGATTACTTCACGCTATACCAGCTTAGGCTATACAGATATAGAATTACAACCTTTTACATATGCCGCTGGTACAAGTAACAATATAATTATTACCAAAACAGGAACTGTTTATCCAGACACGTATATAATTATTGATGCGCATTATGATACTATTAATGGTCCTGGCACCAATGACAATGGTAGTGGCACCGTTTTATTATTAGAAATAGCAAGGTTACTTACCAATATAAACACAGAGTATTCTATAAAAATCATCCATTTTAGTGGGGAAGAAGATGGTTTAATAGGAAGTAATTATTATGTAAACAACACCGTAAATCCTGAAAACTTAGATATTCATTTGGTGTTTAATTTAGATCAAGTAGGAGGAGTTAATGGAGCAACAAATAACACTATCACTTGTGAAGAAGACAGAAGCAACCCTCCTGCTAACAATAGTGAATCTTCTGTTATAACCAATATTCTTGCTAATTGTATAGAATTATACTCTAATTTAAATACGCAAATCTCTTATGCCTATGCTTCAGATTATGTTCCTTTTGAAAATAATGGTGAAATCATAACAGGTTTATATGAAACAAACGAAACTACTCACGCACATACACCTACAGACTTATTAATAAATATGGATCCTGCTTACCTAACAGAAGTTACTAAAGGGGCTTTAGGTGCTTTGCTAGAATTTGCTGTAAGCACAAATGCTTTAAGTACTAATGAAAACATTCAAGACCCCATTAGCATCTATCCAAACCCTAGTAATAATGGTGTTTTAAATCTTAATTTTTTAAATGCTACTAGCACAAATAGGTCTTTAAAAATTTATGATGTTTTAGGAAAAGAAATTTACACCAAATCTAATTTACAAGTTTCAGAAACCATACCACTAAAAGGTTTACAAAAAGGAATGTATATTGTTGTTCTTAAAACAGACAACAAATCCATCACTAAAAAATGGATCATTAATTAACAATAAAACTATTTATCTTTAACGCAAACCATAGTAAAACTTAATTTTCAATAAAAAATTCTTCATTTTAATAGCAATTTCATTAATTTAACAACGGCTATTAATTTTATATTATGAAGAATTTATTATTCACCCTTCTATTTGCATGCACGTTAACCTCTTGCTTTAATGATCCAGATGATGAATTTATAGAACAGTGTTTAACACCTATAAATATTCAGTTAAGTAATACCACACAGGAAAGTACAACCATTACTTGGGAAGACAGTAATACTTTTACTACTTACACTATAGAATATGGCGTTTCTGGTTTTACATTAGGTTTTGGCGAAACCTTGACAACTACAGATACCAACATCACTTTAGTGGGTTTAGAAGCAAACACATCTTATGATTTTTACATACAATCTATTTGCAGTGATAATGTTAGCATGCTAACCAACGTTTTTAGTTTTACTACAACTGCACCTATAGTAGTTTCTCAATTTGTAAACAATCTATCAGACATGCATATTTACTCTGGAAATCTTGAAGATTTAAATCCTAGTCCATACGCTTTTGAATATGATTTAATTTCACCTTTATTTACAGATTACGCATACAAACAGCGTATAATTGCATTGCCTTCTGGCGAAGCAATGCAGTATGTAGATAATGGGTTACCAATATTTCCTGACAATACCGTTATTGCTAAAACATTCTACTATTTTAATGATGAACGCGATATTACTTTAGGAAAAAAAATCATGGAAACCAGAATTTTAATAAAACAAAATGGCTCTTGGGTTACCGGAAATTACAAATGGAACGAAGCACAAACCGAAGCTACTTTAGACCCTAACGGTAGTGTTGTAGCTTACAATTATGTAAATAATGCAGGAGAACCAAAAAGCGTAAATTATGAAATTCCATCAAACACAGATTGTTTTACTTGCCATAGTAACAATAGCATCCTTACACCAATTGGTCCAAAATTACGATCGATGCATTTTAACAATCAACTACAATCTTTTGTAGACCAAAACCTACTTTCTAATATCACAGATGTTTCCAACATAACCATGCTACCAGATTGGAAAAACGACAGAGACTACTCCTTAATGCAAAGAGCAAGAGCGTATTTTGATGTTAACTGTGCGCATTGCCACTCTCCAGGAGGAACTTGTGACACTACCTCTATTTTAGACTTTAGTTTTGAAAGACCTTTTGATGAAACAAATATATACTTACAACGATTTACTATTCAAGCAAGAACTCAAAATTATACAAACGACTATTCAATGCCTTTAATTGGCACCACAATGATTCATGCAGAAGGCTACGCGCTAATTGAAGCATTTGTAGACTCCTTATAATTACATCTGTTAAGTCGCATATTTTTCATGAATTTAAAGAGAGAAATTTGAACAGAGAAAAAGAAAAACACAAGCTACACAAAACAGGATTCCGTTAATCAAGAAGCCTGTTTTTACTTATAAACCACTATTTTTAATAGCTAAAAAACAACTAATAAATATGTTAACATACAGTTAAAAACATTTTAACAATTAAACTATTTAACATTTACAATGTCATAGAAGCAAATAACAATAAAAACAAAAAAGATGAAAAAATTATTAGTAATAGCATTAGCCTTAGTAACTATTCAAGTTAGTGCGCAAGAGAAAAGAGAAGGAAGACAAAGAAAAGCAGATTTTTCACCAGAAGAAATAGCGCAATTACAAACAAAACAAATGACCTTAGATTTAGATCTAACAGATGAGCAACAAGAAAAAATAGGAGCCATTAATCTAGAGAATGCCATAGCTAGAAAAGCAAAAATGGAAGCTAGAAAAAAATCTGATGAAAAACCTAGCAAAGAAGAAATGCTAAAGATGAAAAATGAAAGATTAGATGCTCAAATTGAAACAAAAAGAAAAATGAAAAGCATCTTAAACGAAGAGCAATATGCTAAATGGGAAAAAACACAAGGTAAAAGAAGCCATATGCAAAGAAAAGGGAAAAAAGAAATGAGAGATGGAGAACCTAAAGATGATGAATAGGTAAAAGTTAGTTTTAGTTTTTTTTAAAGCACCTTAAAAGAGTACTCTTTTAAGGTGCTTTTATACTTTATAAGGTTTTAGCAACTGTATGTACAGCACGAATTGTTTTATCTAAATCTGCATAACTTAAAGCATCTGTTATAAACCAAGTTTCAAAAGCACTAGGAGCAATATAAACACCTTGATTTAACATACCATGAAAGAATTTTTTAAAAGTATCATTATTTCCTTTTGCCGAAGTTTCAAAATTTAAAACTTCGTCTGCAGTAAAATGTACAGAAATCATAGACCCTACGCTATTTATAGTATGTGTAATATTATTTTCGTTTAAAGCATCAGCAATTCCATGATGTAAATATTCGGTTTTTTCCGCCAAACGATTATAAATCGCTGTATCTTTATTTAACTCCTGCAACATGGCTAAACCTGCAGCCATTGCTAACGGGTTTCCACTTAAAGTTCCTGCTTGATACACAGGCCCAAGAGGTGCTAGATGACTCATAATTTCTTTATTCGCAGCAAATGCTCCAACAGGTAATCCGCCTCCAATAACTTTACCAAAACAAACAATATCTGCTTTAATATTAAACAACTCTTGCGCACCACCTTTTGCAAGTCTAAACCCTGTCATTACCTCATCAAAAATTAAAAGAATCTTATTGTCTGTACACAATTCTCTTAATTGTTGTAAAAAATTATTTTTTGGAGGAATACATCCCATATTTCCTGCAACAGGCTCAATAATAACACAAGCTATTTCGCCCTTATTAGCTGCAATAATTTGTTTTACATTTTCAATATCATTATAAACAGCCAGCAAAGTATCTTTTGCTGTACCCTGTGTTACTCCCGGACTATTAGGTGCCCCAAAAGTTACAGCGCCACTTCCTGCTTGTATTAAAAAAGAGTCACTATGCCCATGATAACAGCCAGCAAATTTTATAATTTTATCTTTTCCTGTATACCCACGAGCAAGACGAACAGCACTCATACAAGCTTCTGTTCCTGAATTTACAAAACGAATCATTTCAATATTAGGCACCATAGAAACAGCCAATGCGGCAATTTTCGTTTCAATTTCTGTTGGTGTACCAAAAGAAGTTCCTTTTTTGGTTTTTTCAACTACAGCATCTACTACTGGCTGATATGCGTGACCAAGTATCATTGGTCCCCAAGAATTTATATAATCTATATATTCATTATTATCTTCATCTGTTAAATAAGCTCCTTTTGCTTCTTTAATAAATATTGGTGTTCCTCCTACAGCTTTAAAAGCTCTTACAGGAGAGTTCACTCCTCCAGGAATTACTTTTTCTGCTTGTGCAAATAATGCACTACTACGTGTATAACTCATTTAATAATCTTTAGGCATTGGTTTAACAAAAAGTACTTGACCTACAAATAAGCCTGTATCCTCTAAACCATTTAGTTCTTGAAGTTCTTTAACCGTTAATTTATATTTTTTTGAAATAGAATATAAAGTATCTCCTTTAATAACGGTATGTTTATCATTATTAGTAGCGTTCTTACCTAAAACCTCAGCATCAAACCTATGTAATTGGTAACGCTCTATTAAGCTAATTAATTTATTTGGGTATTTTCTATCTGTTGCATAACCTGCTGATCGTAAACCTTTTGCCCAAGATTCATAATCATCTTGTTCAAAATCAAACAAAGCACTGTAACGCTTTCTTCCTGTTAAAAAAAGCGAATGATCTCTAAACGAGTATTTAGAGTTGTTATATTTTCTAAAACATTCTTGCGATGCATCATCATCATGATAAATTCTTGCTCCAGTCCAGTCGTGACATTTTATACCAAAATGGTTATTAGCCTCTACAGAAAGTCTTCCTTTTCCAGAAGCAGACTCTAAAATACCTTGCGCTAGAGTAATACTAGCCGGAATACCATATGCACGCATTTCATCTTGAGCAATATCACTATAAATAGCAATATATTCTTCGGTTGCATTTGCATATACCTCAGGAGTATTTTGAGTAATTTCTGGCGTAACTACCACCTCTGTTGCTTCCGCCTTCTTTTCTTTTCGCTTATCTACTATAACTGTTTTATTTTTTTTAGTAGTCACTTTTTTACTAGAGCCACAGCTAAACATAAAAACCGCTAAGCAACTTAAAATTATTATTTTCTTCATTTTTTATTGAATCAATGGTAAATTTTTCTTTTTCAAAACAGTATTCATACCAGGAATACCTTGCAATCCTCCTGTATGAATAATGAGTATTTTGGAGCCCTTCGGGAAAAACCCTTTGCTTATTAAATCCCGAATTCCAAACAGCATTTTTCCTGTATAAACAGGGTCTAACGGTATATTGTTTTGTTTTTTAAACTGATTTATAAAATCTATTAATTCAGCATTTACTTTAGCATAACCTCCAAAATGATAATCTGTAATAAGCTCCCAATTTGTTTTGGTTGTAAATTTACTAATTTCTTCTTGTAAAAAGTCTCCTTTTAACGCCGGAAATCCAAGAATTTTTTGATGCGCAAAGCTAGCATTTATAATTCCTGAAATTGTTCCTCCTGTTCCTACAGGACAACAAATATAATCATACACTTCATCTTCTTTTTCAAGAATTTCTTCACAACCTTTCACAGCTAGAATATTTGTACCTCCTTCTGGAATTAAATAAAAATCGCCAAACTCTTTTTTTAAGTTTTCCAAAAAACAATCTGTTGTTTTATTTCTATACTCCTCTCGGGTTATAAATTTAAATTGCATACCTGACTCTTGTGAAAACAGTAAAGTAGGATTTTCATTTATTTTAGAATGCAACTCTTCTCCTCTAATAACACCAATTGTTTTAAAACCATTTTCTTTTCCTGCTACTGCTACTGCCGCAATATGGTTAGAATATGCACCACCAAAGGTAACTAAAGTTGTTTTCTTTAGATTTTTAGCTTCTAAAATATTATACTTAAGCTTACTTAATTTATTCCCAGAAATAAAAGTATGATTCAAATAGGTTTTTTTTACACAAACCTGATAACCAGAATCTAAGAAAACACTACCCGTTAAACTCATTTTTAAATGAAAATGATTTATTATTAAAATATTTTAAACTATATTAGCTTAAAGCGTTAATTATTTACTTATAATACAACAAAAACATTAAATCTATTAATATTTTTGTGATTTTTCTATAGATTCCCTAAATCTACTCTTTATAGCACCTATAATGTCTTTTGACATAAACTTATGTTCCAAATTTAAAGTTTATGATGAAAAAACTACACATTATGCTATTAAAAAAAAATTTCCCATCCATTAAACTATGTCACACTATTCTTCTTTTCTTCTTTTTCAGCATTCCTGCACTAGCTCAAGAAATAGAAACCCCTAACAACTGCAGCACTGGTTACACTTTTGAAACAAAATCAGTATATGAAAGTAGCGATATTACCAAAGACATTGAAGTTTCATGGAATTTCTTACAAGCAAATAATAAAGAACACCTAGATCTTATTATTGAAATACAACCTCTAAACGCATGTTGGCAAGGAGTTAACGCAACAAATCGTTCAGAAAAAACCAGTATACCTATTGAAAACTTCAGACAATCTTACAAAGGAGAACTAATGTTTACATTTTCGCAATTAAATAGTAAATGCATTAAATGGAGAGCCAAAATAATTAATTCAAGGAATAATTGTACAAATTATACTCCTTGGACATTTTCTAGCCTTCTTTAATTATTAAAAACTACTATGATGAAAAAAATTACACTAATCTTTATATTAAGTCTTTTTTTAAACAATAGCTATTCACAAGGCATAGACATTCTTTCTGCAGAACAATTCTGTTCAGGAACAACCGAACTTACATTTCCTAATAATTATGGAGGAAGCGACCTAACTGAAGTAGGCTGTTTAGGCTCCATCCCTAATGCTTCATATTTCTTTATGGAAATAGACAATCCTGGAAATTTAATTTTCACAATATCACAAGAAACAACTCCCGGAGGAGTACCAATTGACGTTGATTTTATTGCTTGGGGACCTTTTGTAGATATAAATGATGCAAATGCTAGCATCTCATATACAGATTGCCCAACTTGCCCTAACAACACAACAGACCCAACATTTTATCCGTATGCACCAGATCAAATTACCGATTGTAGTTTTGATATTGCCCCTACTGAAACCATGACTATTACTGGCGCTCTTCAAGGGGAGATTTATGTAGTTTTAATAACAAATTTTAACGGAGCACAAGGAAATATTACTTTTCAACAAACTGGAGGAATAGGCACTACAACTTGTAACGCTCCTATTTGTGGTGGTAATTTTTACGACACAGGTGGTATTGGAGGAAACTACAGCAACAACGAAACAGAAACCACCACTATTTACCCATATTTTACAGGAGGAACTGTAACTGTAGACTTCTCCTCTTTTTCTGTTGCTCCAGGAGATATATTAAACGTTTACAATGGACCAGACGCCACCTACGATTTAATAGGCACAGTAACAGGTGCTCCATCTTCATTCTCCTCAACAACCGCATCAACTACTCCTAACCCTTCAGGAGCTATAACATTTGTTTTTAATAGTAACACATCTTCTGTATCTAATGGTTGGGAAAGCGATATTACATGCTCTCCGCCTCCAACACCTGTTTCCTGTGGAACACAATTTACAGACAGCGGAGGAGCAGCAGGCGACTATTCTGCATACGAAACACAAACCTCTACCTTTTACCCTACCAATACTGGTGATGTTATTACAGTAACCTTCACTTCTTTTGATACAGAAAATAATTATGACGAACTAACTGTTCATAATGGCCCCGACACAACATATCCTATAATAGGAATATATTCAGGTGCAGGAATACCTGGACCAATACAATCTTCAGACCCTTCTGGCGCATTAACCTTTGTTTTTAATAGCGATAGTTCTTTTCAATATTCGGGTTGGACTGCAGACATTACTTGCTCTCCTTATATAACCCCAACTATATGTGGTTCTACTTTTTTTGATTCAGGAGGAGCTAGTACCGATTATTCTAGCAATGAATTAATCACAACAACCTTACTTCCAGACATACCAGGAACTGCTGTAATGACAACATTTACAAGTTTCAACACAGAAACTGATTATGACACATTATCTGTCTACGATGGTCCAGACGCTACATACCCTTTACTTGGCACTTTTTCAGGAACTGCAATTCCAGGACCATTTACCTCATCAGACCCTTCTGGTGCATTAACATTTGTTTTTGACAGTGATGGTTCTTTACAATATACCGGTTGGGCTGCAGACATTACTTGTGTTACTAATACTCCTTCCTGTGGAGAGACATTTTATGATAGCGGAGGAGCCGGAGGAGACTATTCCAATAATGAAAACGAAACAACAATAATTTCCCCAACCAATTCTGGCGATACAGTAACTACAACTTTTACAGTTTTTAATCTTGCTACAGGAGACACTTTAGAAATTTTTGACGGAGCAACTTCCCTAGGTGTATTTACAGGAACTACAATTCCTGGCCCTTTTACAGCTACAAATCCTTCTGGAGAACTAACTTTTACTTTTACTAGTAATGGCACAGGCACGCAATCTGGCTGGGCTGCAGATATTACTTGTAGTGTACTTTGTAATTTAATAATTACGGATACAGTTTTTCCTATTGGAGCAGATTCATGTAATTTAGACTACACAACTTTAACAACAAATGCTATTGGTACAACTTTACCTAGCAACATTTTATCTGAATCTTTTGATAATGCTAGTTTACCCACTGGTTGGGCAATAAATAATGGATCTGGAGACGGCTCTTGGTCTATCACAAACTCTTCAAATGCCGGTGGAACACCACGAGAAGCTACATTATCTGGAGGCTACAACTCTTCCGCAAGTGGAACTAGAACCTTAACATCTCCTGCCATTAACATAACAGGAGCTACAAATTTACAATTAGATTTCAAACAATATTTATGGCACTATAGTAGCGCTTATAATTATTCTATTTCCATTCAAACTAATACAGACAATGCTGGCTGGGTAAACCAATACACAGTAAACAATGTAAATAACGACATCGCTACCGAGACTCGAACTATTGATTTATCAGCAATATCAGGAAACAGTTTAAGATTCCGTTACCGCTTAAACGGCAACCCTTTTGGCTTATTTTATTGGTATATAGACGACATTCAATTAACAGCGGATAGCACTACAACACCTCCACAAATTACATGGTCACCTAATACCGAACTTTACACAGACTCCACCCTAACAACACCTTATTCTGGAGGTTATTCTGAGACAGTTTACGCTGCTCCAAGCGGTACTCAAACATACACTGCTACAGACCAAAATGGATGTACAAACACAGTCACTATAACAAACAACAAAAAAACCTGGATGGGCTACATAGATAACAATTGGTATATAGATGGTAATTGGGAACCTAACGGAGTACCAACTTCTAGCGATTGTGTTCTTATACCAGATGTTGCCGTTTCTAATTTTGATGAACCAATAGCAGACATTATAAATTTAATACCATTACCACCTCTACCAGCTTATGCACTAAACTTAACAGTAGCACCAACAGCAAACCTTGAAATCGCTCCTGAAACAACTCTAGTGGTAACAGACTGGATTGCACTAGAAGGAACAATCGATATAAGAGATTCAGGAAGTTTAATTCAAATCACAGATGGCGCTACAAATGTCAATAATAATACTGGTAGCGGTAATATTAATATGCAGCGCACTGCAACAATTTCAAGTACTTATGATTACGTTTACTGGGCATCACCAGTTGAAGGGTTTAATGTTTCGCAAGTTTCACCTGGCTCTTCATTAATTTACGAATGGATTCCTACAATAGCTGGAAATGGAATTGGAAACTATGGAAATTGGCAAGCAACCAGCGAAAACATGATTAATGGAAAAGGATATATTATAAGAAATGTTATAGGAACACCTACACCTTCAACTCCTGAGTTTGTTGGCAAACCCAACAATGGAGTTATCACAAAAGCCATAACCAGAGGCACCTACAATGTAGCTTCACCAGGCGGAGATTATACAGGTGGAGGAACCACAATTGCCACAAGATTAGATGATAACTGGAATTTAGTCGGAAACCCATATCCTTCAGCAATTTCTGCAGACACTTTTATTGCTGTAAACGCTTCTAGCATAACAGATGACACAGACTCTTCTATTTCAGGAACCATATATCTATGGAGGCACCTAAACACACCAAGTAATGCAGTAAATGACCCTTTTTATGATGGATTTGTTTATAATTATAATCCTAATGATTATATCGCTTATAATAGTACAGGTTCTAACCCTTCAGGATTTGGAGGAGGTATCGCTGCAGGACAAGCATTTTTTGTTCTTATGGAACATACAGCTCCTATAAATTCAAATGTTACATTTAACAATACTATGCGAAATGAAACATTAGATAATAGTCAGTTTTATAGAACAAACGAAACCTCACAACAAACATCAAATATAGAAAAACATAGAATTTGGTTAGATTTAATTTCACCAAATAACAATGCTAACTCTACATTAGTTGGTTATGTTGAAGGAGCTACAAATGCGCAGGATAGATTATTTGACGGCTTTGAGCTAAGCGAAAACAACACGCGTTTTTATTCTTTAATCAATGATAACGAATTTGCCATTCAAGGTAAAGCTTTGCCTTTTCATGATACTGACACAGTACCTCTAGGCATTGAAATTCCTCAAAACGGAAATTACACCATTGCTATTAACAACCTAGACGGTTTATTTGAAACCACAAATCAACCCATATTTATTGAAGACACCTATACCAACAACATACATAATTTACGTGTAAATCCGTATAGCTTCAATATAACTGCTGGCACCTATAACGATAGGTTTATATTAAGGTATACAGAGCCATCTTTAAGTATAAATGATTATGAATATTCTGGATTAGAAATTGCTGCACCTAATAATTCTTTTATAAAAGTAAAATCTGAAACTAGTACCATCAAAACAGTGGTAGTTTATGATCTTTTAGGAAGAGCACTAATTAACAAAACGGAAATTAATGCTTCAGAGATTAGTTTTAATAATCACAATTTTGCAGAAGGAACTTATATTGTTAAAGCAATACTTGCTAACGCAAAACAAAAAATCCAGAAAGTGGTTTTAAAACTTTAATACCTATTCTTTTTCTGTTAAATAATTCACTAAAAAATTGCAAACTAAAAACCTTCTATTTTTAGTTTGCAGTTTTTCGTCTTTAACCTTACTCTTAATTGTATAACAAAAATTACAACAACAGAAAGGTTATAAAAAACCCCAATATATCCTCCATTTTTTAGCTTAAAAAAAAAACCTTAAACCTACTTATTTACCATCCATTACCACATACATAGTTCAAACATAATTTTCTTACAAAAACCTAACAATCAGACTAAAATCAATTTTGTCAGTTAAATCGGTCGTTTTAACGAAAAATTATTTTTATTAAAAAACTTTAAACTATTTTCGGGTTTTAAGTTAATTAGCTAAATATTCTCTAACAAAAAAAACAGAAAACCACTTAAAATTGAGAATTCAAAAACCTATAATATACTTCGTTTATTTATTCTCCTTTTTTTTTTAAGGAAAATAAATCTATAACTAAAGTTTATAACACCAAAATTAGGCACTAAGAAAAGCGTATTTTAATAAGGTTTTTATTTTTTTCTAAACCTTTTATTTTAAAAAACAGAAGCACAAAAAAAAAAAAAAAAAATGACCCAAATCAAAACAGTAAGCAACCATATCTAAAAAAATCTTTCCAACTATTCAACAGCTATTAATATCAATTACATTCATGAAAAAACAACCAATTTTCACAACGCTACTCCTATTTTTAATTACTAGTACTTTTTATGGGCAAACCATAATAAAAAGCCAGAGTTTTGACTCTGGAGCTTCTGGTTATTCTGATGATTTAACCTATACAGTATCTGGTACTACATCTATTACAAATGTCTCCTCAGAATCTGCACCTTACGCTTTTAAGTTAAATGGTAACAATTCTAATATAACATTTGAAAATGTAGATATATCTTCCTTTTCCAATGTAACCGCAACGGTTTCCTTTTCTTCTGTAAATGCAAATGATAATAGAGATTTATATTTAGATGTTTCATATAACGATGGGACTAGTTGGAACGCAATTAAATTAATTGATGGTGAAAATGGCGCTGGCGGAGAAGATTGGCCTTGGGGAACACCAGATAATGATGGTGGAGCGGTAAACTCAAACCCATATACATTTAGTATTCCAGATACAGAAAACAATGTTAAAATAAGACTTAGAGCTAATCAAGCGGACAATTCTAGATTTTTCTATGTAGATAACATTATAATTCAAGAAGCTTGCACAAACACCTATTGTACTACAACTTATACGTCAGCTGTAGAAGCAATTACCAATGTTACTTTTGGAGGTATTAATAACACCACAGGAGCTAACACAGCAGGTGGAAGCCATGAAATTTTCTGTACACCAACCGGATCTGTAACTGCAGGGTCAAGTTATACAATTTCTTTAAATGGAGATACAGAAGGTTCGTACACTAATTCTTTTACTGCATTTTTTGATTGGGACCAAGACGGTACTTTTAATAACACTACCGAACGCTATGAAATTGGTACAATATATAATAACAATGGAACTGGAACACCTGCCACCAACAACATTGCTGTACCTACAGGAGCAACACCAGGAACAACAACCATGCGTATTATAAAAAAATTCTTAACAAATTATGCTACTGACGGTTGCACACCTGGAAGCGGGTATGGTCAAACGGAAGATTATTTAATAAATGTTACAGCAGCAACGCCATGTACCGAACCAACAGCTCAAGCAACAGCTTTAACTTTTGGTACAGTAACAGATACTAGTATTATAGGTAATTTTACTGCTGCATCTCCAGCACCAGATAACTATTTAGTATTAATGAACACCACTGGCACAGCTCCTTCGCCTGCTCCAGCAGACACTAACACCTATGCTATAGGTGACACTGTAGGCGGAGCAACAGTTATAGATACAGATGCTAATACAACTTTTACTGCTACAGGTTTATCACCAACAACAACCTATTACTTTTATGTATATAGTTTTAATAGTGCTTGCAGTGGTGGTCCAGATTATTATACTACTGCGCCATTATCAGGCAATGAAACAACAGATTCGGCTAGTTATTGTGAACCTACCTCTTGGGATCCTGATGGCTTATATATTAATAGTTTGGCTTTTGTAGGTACACTTGCAGACCCTGCAGAAAACACCTCTACCTTTAACGCCACAGGGTATCAAGACTTTACAGGCTTATCACCAATTGCAATACAAGCGCAAGGAGAAGGAGTAAATATAGTAGCAAATGCTACCGGTAACTACTATTATAGAGGAACTTGGAAAGCTTGGGTAGACTGGAATAAAGATGGTGATTTTAATAATACAAACGAGTTAGTTTACGACATTTACGGCCAAGTAAGTGCTAATGTAACATTTGGATTTGAAATCCCTGCTGCTGCTGCGGCTGGTGATTACACGATGCGTATTAGAGTAAATAACGGATTTGACAGTTGGTTTGGATGGGAAACTTACGGATTCGATTTTGATGCCTGCGATGATTTTGATGAATATGCCTCTTACGATTTTTCGATTGAAGACTACGGTGAAACAGAAGACTATTTATTTACCGTTATTGAAAGTTGTGATGCTAATATTGCAACAATAACTGATGGTGAAAGTTGTGGTGCCGGAACCGTAGATATAAGTGCTACTGGAACCACTGGAGTTACAGGTTTTAATATCTACACAGCCGAAACCGGAGGAACAGCATTATCGCCTGCTCCTACATTTACTACTCCTGGAGGTGTACCAACCGCAAGCTGGACATCTCCTTCACTTACAACTACAACCACATATTGGATAACTGCCACAAATGGTAGTTGCGAATCTTTAGTAAGAACTCCTATTGTAGCAGAAATAAGCCCTACACCAACCGTTACTTTTAATCCTGCTTCACCTACTATTTGTGGTGACAACGAAATTATTCAGCTTACCGCAGAAGGAGATATAGAAACCGTATACTTAATTAAAGAAGATTTTGAGACTGGAGACTTAGGTGTATTTACAACTAATAATATCATAAACAACGGAGGTTCAATTAATAACAAAACACAATGGCAAAACCAAACAAGCGTATTTATTCCTAATGAACAAAGTTGGTTTCCTGCTATTTCCTCTGGTTTTGGAGACAATAAATTTGTTATATCTACTTCTGATGTAGGTTCATATACTACACATAATGAACTAATTTCACCTACAATAAATGCCACAGACTTTTTAGATCTTACCTTAGATTTCAAAATATACCATTCCCGTTATTATACAGATGACACTAATGCAACACTAGAAAATGTCAACATTGAAATTTCTACAGATGGCGGAACAACTTATACAACGTTACCTTCAGGAACAATACTAACAGATATTGCTTCAGGTTCTAGTTTTGACACCTTATCTTATAATTTAAATGCGTATATTAATGAAGCTTCTTTAAGATTACGCATTGTATATTACGCAGAGTGGTGTGATGGTGTTGCTATAGATGATATTAACTTATATGGTGAAAAACCGGTGAACACAGCCTTTAATTATGACACTACAACGGTAGATGCATATACAGATGCATCGGGAACAATTAGCTATACACCAAACACTCCTGCTACAACTATATATATAAAACCAACACTTTCACAGCTAGAAAATGCAACTTTTACAATTCCTGTAAGCGCAACTTTATCTAATGGTTGTTCTGCTACTGGTAATGCAGTAGTCACCAATAACACTAAAGTATTTAAAGGAGGGGGCACAGACTGGAATGATGCTACTAGCTGGAAACCTGCTGGTGTACCAACACTAGATAATTGTGTAATTATTCCTGATGGAGAAACATGTAAACTACCTAACAACACAACCATACCATTTCCTCCTATTGGTTACCAAGCATACGCTAAAAACCTAACGGTTCAAAACACAGGGGCTTTAGAGATAGTAACAGATAACTTTCTAACAGTTACAGATTGGGTAAATGTACAAACAGGTGGTGACTTAACTGTTAAGTCTGGAGGTAGCCTGATTCAAGAAACAGATGTAACTTCCAACAATAACACAGGAAATATTACCATGGAAAGAACCGCTACTATAGCTAGTTCTTATGACTATATCTATTGGTCTTCTCCTGTTGAAGATTTTAATGTTACCAATGTATCTCCTGGATCTTCTAATATTTATGAATGGATTCCTACCATTGGTGGTAATTATGGTGATTGGTCTGCAACTTCTGAAAATATGATTCCTGGTAAAGGATATATCATTAGAAATATAAGCGGCACTCCAACTCCTTCAACTCCAGAGTTTGTTGGTACTCCTAATAATGGTATAATAACCAAAGCTATTACAAGAGGTACATATAATGGCGCTGATTATCCTGGAGGTGGCTCTACAATGGCAACCAAACTAGACGATAACTGGAACTTAATTGGTAACCCTTATCCTTCAGCAATTTCAGCAGACACTTTTATAGCAACAAATGCTGCAGCAATTGGTGATGACATAGATAACACTATTCAAGGAACCGTATACCTTTGGAGACATATACAAACTCCTAGCAACGCAATAAACGATCCCTTTTACCAAGACTATGTTTACAATTATAACCCTAACGACTATGTTGCATATAATAGCACAGGTTCTAATCCTTCAGGATTTGATGGTAAAATAGCTTCCGGACAAGCCTTTTTTGTACTCATGGAGCATACAGCACCTGTAAATTCTAATGTTACATTTAACAATACCATGCGTAATGAAACCTTAAACAACAGTCAGTTTTATAGAACAACAGAAGCTTCGCAACGCACATCAGACACAGAAAAACATAGAATTTGGTTAGATTTAATTACACCTAATAATACTGCTAACTCTATTTTAGTTGGTTATGTGGAAGGTGCTACCAATAACAAAGACAAATTATATGATGCTTATGAGTTAAGTGAAACTAGTGCACGATTCTATTCTATAATTGAGGATGAAGAAATGGCTATACAAGGAAAAGCGCTACCTTTTCAAGACACCGATACGGTACCTTTAGGTATTGAAATTCCTCAAAACGGAAACTACACTATAGCAATCAATAGCGTAGATGGGTTATTTGAAACCACAAATCAAACCATATTTCTAGAAGACACCTATACTAATACCATACACAATTTACGTATTAATCCGTATAGTTTCAATATAAATACAGGAATATATAATGATAGATTTATATTAAGATATACAGACCAATCTTTAAGCACTAATGATTTTGATTTAAACGCACTTGAAATTTTAGCGCCAAACAATAAATATATTAAGGTAAAATCTGGAAATAACACAATAGAAACCGTTATAGTATATGACCTTTTAGGAAGAGCCTTAATTAATAACCAAAATGTTAATGCCAATGAATTTATTATTAACAATTTTAAATTTTCTGAAGGTGCTCATATTGTAAAAGTGATACTCCTAAACGGAAAACAAAAAATTCAAAAAGTAATTTTAAAACATTAAAAGTATTTTAAAAAACTATAAAAAGACCTTGATTTTAAATAATTAAGGTCTTTTTCATTGGTATAAGCCTCACGTTCAAACGAAATATTTCTATATGCATGATACCAATTACGGCAAACCAATAAGCGAATAAAAAACTCAAAAACATACAAAACATAAAAAGGAATAATTAACAATTCTATTTGCTGTTTATAATGAATTTTTTCATGATTTATTAAAATTTTATTCTGCTTTAAACTACTATGTTTTAAAAACACAAAAGGAAAAACAGCAATTCCTGTATATCCCTTTGGAACCATATATTTGGAAATAAAAATCATATTTTATACCATTCAAAAATCAATCCAAATTACATTATATTTGTGATATGAAGAAATTTATACCTCTTGAAGAAGGCGATTATTACCTAACACCCGAAGGCTACAGATGCTTCACAGAGCAATACCATTTAAAACGTGGATACTGTTGCGAAAGTGGTTGCAGACATTGTCCTTATGGTTATAACGCATCCACAACACGTAAAACAATTAAAAAAAAGTAAATTTTTTAACAAACATGACATTTAAAGAGCAAATATTGCAAGGCATTCCTGATATCTTACCACAACCAAAACCATTTGAAACAGAGATAAATCACGCACCTAAACGTAAAGCTATTTTATCTGATGAAGAAAAAAAACTAGCATTGCGTAATGCCTTACGTTATTTTGATAAAAAACAGCATACAGAGCTGCTTCCAGAATTTAAAAAAGAATTAGAAACCTACGGAAGAATATACATGTATCGCTTACGTCCTGACTACAAAATGTACGCAAGACCAATAGACGCATATCCTGCAAAAACAAAACAAGCTGCAGCTATCATGCTCATGATTCAGAACAACCTAGATTATGCGGTAGCACAACATCCGCATGAATTAATTACCTATGGTGGTAATGGTGGTGTTTTTTCTAATTGGGCACAATACAGACTAACCATGAAGTATTTGGCAGAAATGAATGAGGAACAAACCCTTGTAATGTACTCTGGCCATCCTATGGGTTTATTTCCTAGCCACAAAAACGCTCCAAGAGTTGTAGTAACAAACGGAATGATGATTCCTAATTACTCCAAACCAGATGACTGGGAAAAATTCAATGCTCTTGGTGTAACACAATACGGACAAATGACAGCAGGAAGCTATATGTATATAGGACCTCAAGGTATTGTTCACGGAACAACCATAACCGTTTTAAATGGCTTTAGAAAAATAAAAAAAGAACCTAAGGGAAACCTTTTTGTAACCTCTGGTTTAGGAGGAATGTCTGGAGCACAACCTAAAGCAGGAAACATTGCTGGCTGTATTACCGTTTGCGCAGAGGTAAACCCTAAAATTACACAAGTACGTTTAGACCAAGGTTGGATAGATGAAAAAATAACCGACTTAAACGAATTAGTATCTCGTGTAAATAAAGCAAAAGCAGAAAAAGAAACCATATCTATAGCTTACCTAGGAAACATAGTAGAGGTATGGGAAAAATTTGATGAAGCAAACATACATATAGACTTAGGAAGCGACCAAACTTCGCTTCATAACCCTTGGGCAGGAGGATACTATCCTGTAGACATCTCTTTTGAAGACGCTAATGATATGATGGCCAATAACCCAAAACTTTTTAAAGAAAAAGTACAAGAAACATTGCGTCGCCATGCAAAAGCCATTAATAAACACACTGCAAAAGGAACCTATTTCTTTGACTACGGAAACGCTTTTCTTTTAGAAGCTTCTCGTGCAGGAGCAACTGTTTATAAAAATAATAAAGGAAAATACTGCAGTAAAAGTGAAGCTAAAATGAGTGGCGAAGCTTTTGCCTACCCAAGCTATGTACAAGACATTATGGGACCAATGTGTTTTGATTATGGTTTTGGGCCATTTCGTTGGGTTTGTGCCTCAGGAAAACCAGAAGACTTAGCAAAAACAGACGCTATTGCATGTAGTGTTTTAGAAGAAATAAAAAAGAACTCTCCTATAGAAATCCAGCAACAAATGGCTGATAATATTCAATGGATAAAAGGAGCGCAAGAAAACAAATTAGTAGTAGGCTCACAAGCAAGAATATTATATGCTGATGCAGAAGGAAGAATGAAAATTGCCCAAGCCTTTAATGATGCTATTGCTAACAAAGAAATAGGCTATGTAGTTTTAGGTCGTGATCATCATGATGTTTCAGGTACAGACTCTCCTTATAGAGAAACTAGTAATATTTATGATGGCTCGCGTTTTACTGCAGATATGGCTATACAAAATGTAATTGGAGATAGCTTTAGAGGCGCAACCTGGGTTAGTATTCATAATGGTGGTGGCGTTGGCTGGGGAGAAGTTATTAATGGTGGATTTGGTATGGTTCTTGATGGTACTATAGAAGCATCTAAACGTTTAAAAGCCATGCTTTTCTGGGATGTAAACAACGGAATATCAAGAAGAAGCTGGGCAAGAAATTCTGGAGCAGAATTTGCTATTAAACGTGCTATGGAAGTAGAACCTAACTTAAAAGTAACACTACCAAATCATGTTGATGATGCTTTACTAAATTGAAAATTTAAAAAAATTGCAATTATGAAAAACCTATTCACTATCACATCTGTACTACTCTTATTAGTAGTAACTACTTCATGTAGCTCTGTAAGAGTTGCATCAGATTATGACAAACAAGCAAATTTTAATGATTTTAAAACCTTTGCTTTTTATAAAACCGGAATTGATAAAGCTGAAATTAACGACTTAGATAAGCGTAGAATTTTACGTGCTATTGAAGCAGAGTTAATAGCTAAAGGATTTACAAAATCTGAAAACCCAGATTTACTGGTTAGTATTTTCACTAAATCTAGAGAAAAAGTAAATGTATATAATAATGGTTTTGGCCCTTACGGTTATGGTTGGGGATGGAGTCCTTGGTACTGGAATAGTTACAATACAGTATCTACCTCTACAGAAGGAATTCTTTATATAGATTTAATTGACGCTAACAAAAAAGAACTGGTATGGCAAGGACAAGGCACAGGCTACCTATCTCAAAATAAAAAAGAAGAGCGAATTAAAGAATTTGTTACTAAAATCATGGAGAAATATCCTCCAGGTGTAGAAAATTAATTGTAAAAAAAAACCACTCTAATTAGAGTGGTTTTTTTATAGATGTAACTGTATTTATTTTTTTAGAGAAGCTAAATATGCATCATATTGTTCTGCATTTAAAATACTTTTCAATTTCATACTAGCTCTTTCTAATAAAGCAGCTTTTGCTCTCTGTACTTCTGTAACATTGGTATTATCTTTTAAACCTTTATAATTTTGTTGTAAATCAACTAACACCTTGTACGCTTCAGTTTGCTGTTCTCCTGTAAGAGCAACTGTTTGGTGTAATTCATGTAATTGTTTTTTAGCAATTGCTTCAGGAAACTCAGCCTCTACTACTCTAGAGTCTTGTGCTTGTGCCTGTTGCATACCAACAAAAAAGATAGCTATTAAGCTTAAAAGTGTAATATACTTTTTCATGTTAATTATTTTATAATGATTAAAAAATTTTAATGATACAATATACAATTATTTTTTAAATTTCATTTTTTTTACACTTTCATTTTAACTTAATTTCACCCCCTTACAACCAACAAAAACAGTAGCTTTAACCTGCACCACACCGCTCTTAAACAACTACCTAATAACCTATTAACTTTAATATCTTATCTTTCACTTTTTCTGTGGAAGGAATCATGGTTTCTTCTAAAATAGAATTTAAAGGTATAGCAGGCATATTTTCACTACCAATAGTCATAACTGGAGCATCTAAATATTTAAAACATTCTTCCTGAATTTTCCCTGATAATGCTCTTGCAAAACTATTATTTGAAGGCTCTTCAGTGACTACCAAACATTTTCCTGTTTTCTTTACAGATTTCATAATCGTGTCTTCATCTAAAGGAAACAAGGTACGTAAATCCATCATCTGCATAGGCAGAAAATATAACAGTCTTTACTTCTTCCATAGAAAATCCTGTACCTAACAAAATTATTGTTTTATAACAAGACAAAGGTCATGAGAGTGTGCTTCATCCAAATCATCACAATACCATTTCATTCATACACTAGATATATGAAGATTTATTGTAAAAAACTTTGGCATGAACTAAAATCGACCATCATTCTTCTTGAAGAGTTTTTATAACTTTTTCGATTGCTTTATAACTTCCCTAAAGTTGGCTCCATCAATAGAAATGGCTTTCAATCTATAAGACCCTTACACATATTCAAATGCATTTTGTACATATTTCGGGTTTAGTCGATGAGATTAGAGAAAACGATACTATTGAACTCGATTTAGTAGAAGAAAAAAGGGATTAAACGTAGTTAATGTATAAGTACAACAACCTATCTTTTAAAATTTAACCTAAAAAAGACAGACCTCCATTATAATTTTAATAACTTAACCTCTTAAATAAATTTCCTTTTTATGAACACAATAACAATTCAAGATGAAAGTGCTGCTGGTGATATATTAAATGAAATAACACTGAAATTCAATGAAGAATATATTACCGTTTCTGAGGTTATTAAGGCTCGAATAGAATTGGAGATTTCGCGGTATAATAACAATGTAGAATCCTATAAAAAAGGTCTAGTTATACCAGATCAATTAGAGTCTAGACTCAATAACAAAAAAAGTAAGTCTATAGATGTAGAAAAGCAATTATACATTGCTTTAGACGCTTTTAAAACTAATGGTTTTATTTTACTTGTTGATGATCAGCAAGTGGAAAATATAAATCAAAAAGTACTTGTCGATAAGTCTACAACCGTATCATTCATTAAATTAACACCATTAGTTGGTGGGTAAATCATCATAGAAATGTTTAATATTTTCAAGAAAAAAACAACTTCATCAAAATTCAAATATATTGATGATATTATTACAAAAATTAATTCTTCATTAAATTATGTTTACAGTTCTAATGATATTTCTGGAAATTCCGAATATGAGAATTTAAAAAAAGAATCTAAGACCTACCAAAAACAATATATCATAGATAGTGTCAATTACATTGAAGAAATTCTCAACAAAGAATTTGAAAACCAACAAAAATTAATAAAAAAGAGAGACAATAATATCTACAGGTATCGCTTAACTGCATTTGCAATATTAAATGGGTTAATGCGCAGAAATCTTGACTATACGGAGAAAGAATGGATAAGTTTATTTGAATTAGTCAATGAAAAAATTAAAACTTTAAATAGAGACTCCTATGGTTTCTCATTAAATGATTTCCCTGTAAATTATGCTATTCAACAAATTGAGCGTACCATTAAAAAAGTAGGCCTATCTGATGAATTATCTACATTTATAAAAAGCATGTTAGAATGGAATACCTTAATCGATACTAATAATAGTTATTGGGGAAGTGATTTAAAGAAATCAGTTTCTAAACTGAGTAAAATAATTCAAACCGATGGTGAATTTGTTCCCTTTGTTTTAAAAACAAATGATATTGGAGACGAAGTAAACTCAATTGTTAAAATAAAGGACAAAAATGTAAATGAACTTCATCAATTATTATACTTAACATATGATGCTACAAGCTCTAAACCTTCTAAAAAGTTTCAAACACAAACAGAAAAACTAATAAACGCTATTGGAAAAAATAAGTATAGAAAAATTGCTCAAGAGATTCTTTCTATTGCTATAAGTCATCCTATTTCAGAAAAAACAGAGACTTACACCTATTCAAATGAAGTAAGAGAGTATAAACAATATTCATATTTGTGTGACCCAAGTAAACAATTTATAAAAGGAATTGTTTGGACTATGTCACCGTTTTCAGATAAAGAAACTTTACAGATATTGAGTAAACTCCTTGAAAAATCTTATACAAAAATGCCTGGAGTTGGTCCTGCAGCAGCAGCAATTGGTAACGCATGCATATATGTTATGGGCAACATGAGAGGAAAAGATGGATTGGGTGCTTTATCAAGAATAAAATTAAAACTAAAACAAAATAACGTTAAAAAAAGCATTGACAAGTATCTTGTAGAAGGCGCAAAAAAATATAACGTTTCGGTTGAAGAACTTAAAGAAATGGCTGTGCCTGATTTTCAATTAGAAAATGGTGTTAAATCCGTTTCATTTGAAGATTATAGTCTCAATATATTTATTGCAGAAAGTAAGATCAACCAACAATGGATAAAACCCGATGGTAATAGCATAAAATCTGTACCATCAACCGTTAAAAACTCTACAAAACTAACCAATCAACTTAAAGATATACGTAAGGAAGTCAAAGAAATCCAAAAAGTATATTCAGCTCAAAAACAAAGAATTGACAATCAATTTATACTAAATCGAAGTTGGGATTTTCCTTCTTTTAAAAAATACTATTTAAACCATGGTTTAGTTACCCCTATTGCAACAAAACTTATTTGGACTTTTCAAAATGAAACGCAATCTATCTCTGTTTTATGGATAGATAATACATGGCAAAATGCTCATGGTGAAATTATAGATTGGGTTGATGATAAGTGTACCGTTCAACTATGGCACCCTGTATTTGCTACTGAAAAAGAAATTGTTGATTGGCGAGACAAAATTATAGCCTTAGAATTAAAACAACCTATTAAGCAAGCTTTTCGGGAGCTTTATATTTTAACAGACGCCGAAATTAATACGCAAACCTATTCTAACAGAATGGCTGCTCATATTTTAAAACAACACCAATTTAATGCACTCGCAGGACTTCGTGGTTGGAAATATTCATTAATGGGAGCTTATGATGATGGGCGTGATGACGAATTGTGTTCTAAATATTTACCTGAACACCAAATTACCGCAGAATATTGGATTGATGAACTAAATGACCACGATGCTTTTAACGATGCTGGCATTTGGCTATATGTTGCAACAGATCAAGTAAAGTTTAAAAATGCCGATGGCCATATCATGAATTTAATTGATGTTCCAAAAATTGTTTTTTCAGAAATCATGCGCGATGTAGATTTGTTTGTTGGTGTATGCAGTGTTGGTAATGACCCAGAATGGCAAGATAATAATGGAGATAGGCAAATGCATAGAGATTATTGGACCTCCTATTCTTTCGGTGATTTAACAGAAATTGCAAAAACACGAAAATCTATTCTAGAAAGATTACTTCCAAGGCTAAATAAAATTAAAGATAAAACGACTATAGATGGTAAATTTTTAATAGTTCAAGGAACAATTAGAACCTACAAGATACATATTGGTAGTGGAAATATTTTGATGGAACCTAACGATCAATATTTATGTATTGTACCTTCTAGGTCACCTAACAAATCAACTGAGAAGTTATTTATTCCTTTTGAAGGTGATAAAGGTTTATCTATTGTTTTAAGCAAGGCTTTCCTTTTAGCTGAAGACACCAAAATAACTGACCCAACAATATTAAGCCAAATTACTAGAAACTAATGACCTCATTTTTTGAAGTACATGAAAAATGTATAGGCAAAGAAAAAATGCATCAGCTAAAAAATTCTAGAATTGCTATTATAGGACTTGGTGGATTAGGCTGTTCTGTTGCTACGGGATTAACCCGATTAGGAATCAACAAATTAATATTAGTTGATAATGACAACATAGAACAGTCTAACATAGCGCGACAAATTCTATTTACAAAGTCTAACATAGGAGCATCAAAAGTTAAAACTGCTAAAGATGCTTTAACAGCGATTTTTGATAATCTAGATATCACATGTATTCAAGATTACATAACAGTTAAGAACGGCGTTAACTTCTTAGAAAAAACAGATATTATTGTTGACTGTACCGACAATTATATGGCACGTTATGCTATTAGTAAAACTTGTAAATCTATTAACAAACCTATGATTTTTGGTGGAGTACAAGGGTATGAAGGACAAGTTGGTGTTTTCAATTATAAAAACAGTAAACCCTTTCACCATATATTCCCAAATATGAACTCGTTATTAAAAGTTGAAAACTGCGAAGCCTCTGGAGTACTCCCTTTTGTAGTTCAAACCGTTGCGAATTTTCAAGTTATAGAATGTTATAAAATTATTTGTAACAAAAATAATGTCCTAAACAATAAACTGTTATGCATTAATACAATTTCAAATAAAAGTAGAATTCTAAATTTAGAATAAATCAATAATCTAACAACATATTAATTTTACGTATCACTTTTTCTGTGGAAGGAATCATGGTTTCTTCTAAAATAGAATTTAAAGGTATAGCAGGCATATTTTCACTACCAATAGTCATAACTGGAGCATCTAAATATTTAAAACATTCTTCCTGAATTTTCCCTGATAATGCTCTTGCAAAACTATTATTTGAAGGCTCTTCAGTGACTACCAAACATTTTCCTGTTTTCTTTACAGACTTCATAATCGAGTCTTCATCTAAAGGAAACAAGGTACGTAAATCAATAATTTCAATTTGATCACGCATTCCTAATTCTCCTGAGGCATTGTATGCCCAATGTACTCCCATTCCGTAAGTAACAATCGTTATTGTTTCTACATTTTCTTGCTTCCAAATTTCTTGTAACACCCATGCTTTTCCTAAAGGCAACACATAATCTTCACTTGGCTCTACAGAAGTTGCTGTTAATGTTCCTGGTACTTTAGACCAATACAAGCCTTTATGTTCTAAAATCACTACAGGGTTTGGGTCATAATAAGCAGCTTTCATTAATCCTTTTAAATCGGCCCCATTACTTGGGTAGGCAATTTTAATACCTCGAATATTAGTAATCACAGATTCTACCGAAGAAGAATGGTAAGGTCCTCCACTTCCATATGCACCAATTGGTACACGTAAAATCATAGAAACTGGCCATTTCCCATTACTTAAATAACAACTTCTACTCACTTCTGTAAATAATTGATTTAATCCTGGCCAAATATAATCGGCAAACTGCACCTCAACAATGGGTTTTAATCCTACTGCACTCATTCCAACTGTTGAACCTACTATAAACGCCTCCTGTATTGGTGTGTTAAAAACGCGGTCGTCTCCAAACTTTTGCGCTAAGGTTGCTGCTTCTCTAAAAACACCACCAAGTCTACCACCAACATCTTGACCGTAAAGCAAACATTCTTTATGCTTTTTCATCAGTTCTTCAACGGCAAACAAAGCGCAATCTACCATCACTACTTTTTCGGCACCTTCTGGAGCACGTGTTCCTTGTTCCTCGGTAATTGGTGTTGGCACAAAATCATTAGTAAATAAATCTTCAGGTTTTGGGTCTTCGGCTTGTAAAGCTTTTTCAAAGTCAGATTGTACTTTCGCTTTCGCGGAATTTTCTATTGCTTTAATTTCAGCTTCCGTAAATCCATGAACTTGTAATTGTTGTTTTAAAACAGGATAGGGATCTCGAGAACGTGCTTCTTCTAAATCATCACGATACCATTCCATTCTAACACCAGAAGTATGGTGGTTTAACAACGGAACTTTGGCATGTACTAAAAAAGGTCTTCGTTCTTTACGAATGGTTTCTATAACCTTTTCTAGTGCTTCATAACTTTCTATAAAATTGGCGCCATCTATAGAAACCGCTTCTAAGCCTTTAAAGCCTTTTGCATATTCAAAGGCGCTTTGTGCTCTTGTTTCTGCAGCATTTGCACTAATATCCCAACCATTATCTTGTACCAAATACAAAATTGGCATTTGCTTTAAAGCTGCCATCTGGAAAGCTTCTGCTATTTCACCTTCGGTTACTGAAGCGTCTCCTAAACTACAAACTGTTATTGGTTTTAGAGATTCTTGTCTATCGTTTTGAATGACATTAGTATTGCTAATTTCTTGTAATTCTATATACTGCATTCCCATAGCAACTCCTGTAGCAGGAATAGTTTGCATTCCTGTTGCGGAAGATTGGTGTGGTATTTTAGGTTTATCAACATCCTTTAAACTGGGATGTGAATAATAGGTTCTACCTCCTGAAAATGGATCGTCTTTTTTTGCTAGTAATTGCAACATGAGATCATAAGGCTCTAAACCAAAAGATAATAACATAGCATCATCTCTATAATACGGAAATGCATAATCTTGTGGTAATAACTGTAAACCTAAAGCAATCTGAATTGCTTCATGACCACGAGATGTTGCATGCACATATTTTGAAACTTGTTTAAAATTAGCTTCGTATAATTCTGCCATTGCTTTGGCTGTACAGAGTTTTAAAAACCCTTTTTTTAGTATGTCTTTTTTCATATTCATGCTGAATTTATTTCAGTACCTATGCCCGCGAAAACGGCTATTTTTTTTATCATTCCTGAAAAAGCAGGAATCTATTTTAATTATTTGATTGTTATGGATTCCTGCCTTCGCAGGAATGACAGCGCATTTTTTTATGCTTTCCCTAAACATCATTTGTGATATGTAGTCTTTTACTTTTTATTTTCTGTTTTACAAATAAGGTTCCTGCCTACACAGGAATTTGCTATATTGTTCTATTGGTATCAAACTGTTCAAAATAGTCTGCTACACGACGTACGAAGCTTCCTCCTAAAAATCCATCTACAACGCGATGATCAAAAGAAAGAGATAAGTACATCATACTACGAATAGCAATTTCATCTCCTTTTTCTGTGGTGATTACTTCTGGTCTTTTTTTAATAATTCCTAAAGCAAGAATAGCAACTTCGGGTTGGTTTATTATTGGTGTTCCCATCACGCTTCCAAAAGTTCCTACATTAGAAATAGTGAACGTACTACCTTTAATATCGTCTCCTGCTAATTGATTTCCTCTTGCCTTGCCTGCTAAAACATTTACCTCGCTTGCTATGGTTTTTAAATCTTTGGTGTCTGCATTTTTTACTACAGGAACAATTAAGTTTCCGCTAGGTAATGCTGTTGCCATACCAATGTTTATATCTTCTTTTACAATAATTGTATTGCCATCTACAGAAGCATTAATATTCGGAAAATCTTTCACTGCTTTAGCTACAGCTTCTACAAATAATGGTGTAAAGGTTAAACGTTCTCCATATTTTTCTTGAAAAGCGACTTTGTTTGCATTACGCCAATTTACCATACTCGTCATATCTGCTTCCACATAAGCGGTTACGTGAGGTGATGTATGTTTAGAATATACCATATGATCGGCAATCATTTGGCGCATTCTATCCATTTCTATAACTTTTCCTTTGCCTTTATCGAATTGTAATTGTGGTATACGATACGCTGTTGGATCTTTCTCAGCAATTGGTTGTGCAAATTTGTATGGTCTACCATCTTCTATATATTGAAACACATCGCTTTTGCGTAATCTGCCTTCGTGTCCTGTTGCAGGAATACGTGCGAGCTCTTCAAAACTAATGTGGTGTTCTTTGGCTATTTTTATAATTAAAGGTGAAAAGAAAGTGTTTGCGTTTGAAATACTGAATTTTTCTATTGAAGAATTCTGAGGAGTTTTTGGTCTTTTTACTTCTTTTTTCTTGTTCTGAGATTTTTCGCTATCACTCGGAATCACTTTTTTCTTGTTTGAAGATTTCACCTCTTGCGAGACTTCTAAAACCGCTATAACTTCACCAACAGGAACAACGTCTTTTGTTTGAAACAGTATTTTATTTAAAGTTCCAGAAGCTGGTGCTGGTACTTCGTTATCTACTTTATCGGTTGCTACTTCTAGAATAATATCTCCTTCATCAAAGGTATCTCCTTCATTTATCAACCAATTGATAATGGTTCCTTCTGTTATGCTTTCGCCCATTTTGGGCATTTTTAATTCAAATTTCGACATCTTTATTAACTAGCGTTTGTTAGTTTGTTCTTTCTTTATTTTTACCGCAATTTGCGTTAGCGATTGAAACGGCATCCTTTTTTATTTTTCTTAAAAAAGATATAGTGTAAAGCGCGACCCTTGTGGTAACGCCCAACTATTTCTTAAAGGTATCTCTTAACGTTTTATAGGTCTCTTCTTGCGTTTTCATATTTTTTGGTACTTCTCTTAAAGGCTCCACTGCTTTTAAACTTTTATGACAATCTGCAGGTAGTTGCTGATATAATTGTGTGCCTTTGGTTTTCCAGGCTATCATTTCATCACTTACTTGCTTAATCACTTTTGCTGGGTTACCAACCACTAAACTTCGGTACGGAATTTTAGTTTCTGCTTTTACAAACGACATGGCTCCAATGATGCATTCGTCACCAATTTCGGCATCATCCATAATTACGGTATTCATTCCTATTAAGCAATTTTTACCCAAATTAGCGCCATGAATAATAGCGCCATGACCTACGTGAGCGCTTTCTTTAAGCGTGATAGACTTGCCTGGAAACATGTGTATGGTACAGTTTTCTTGCACATTGACTCCATCTTCTAAAATGATTTGTCCCCAATCTCCACGAATGGCTGCTCCTGGACCAATGTAGCAGTTTTTGCCAATAATGACATTTCCTGTTACTGCAGCTAAGGGATGCACAAAACTGGATTTGTGAACGACTGGAATAAAACCATTAAATGAATATATCATAATAATTAATTAGGTCATTGTGAAGACGAAGAACATAGCAATCTTTTAATGAGATTCTTCGACTTGCTAAGAATGACAACTTTTATTTGTATGTTTTCAATTTCTCTTTTGTAAATTCTGAAAGCACAAGTTTACCACTTGTTGCTGCGCGCTCTGCTAAAAGCACATCCCAATGATCGGTACCTTGCCAGAATACTTTTTTCATTTCAAGCATAGCTTCAGGGTTGTAGGTACATAAATGTTCTGCTGTTGCTTTTACAGCGGCATCTAATTCTTGAGTAGTTTCATAAACCTGTGTAAACAACCCTTTTTGTTTAGCGAATTCTGGTGTATAAAACGTATTGGCATCAATGGCAATTTGCGACATGGCGCTTAATCCCATTTTACGTTCAATAGCTGGTCCTACAACAAATGGTCCAATACCAATATTAAGCTCACTTAACTTAATTGCTGCAAACTTGGTTGCCATACAATAATCGGTTGCTGCGGCTAATCCTACGCCACCACCAACGGTTTTTCCTTGCACACGACCAATAATAAATTTTGGACATTTACGCATCGCGTTGATTACGTTTGCGAAACCTGAAAAGAATACTTTTCCTGTTGCTTCGTCGTTAATATTTATTAATTCATTAAAACTTGCTCCAGCACAAAAGGTTCTGTCTCCGCCACTTTTTAATACAATTACTTTTATGTCATCATGTGCTCCTGCTTCAGTAATTGTATTTGCAAGTTTTGCTAATACATCTCCTGGTAGTGAGTTGTGTGCAGGATGGAAAAATTCTATATATCCTACTTGATTTATTATTTCTAGTTTAACATAAGGTTCACTCATATTTTTTTTATTTTAATGTCATTCCTGCGAAGGCAGGAATCTATTTTTAAATTATTCTACTTTACTGGATTCCTGCCTACGCAGGAATGACAAACTATATTAATCCGAACTGTTCAAAATGATGATTCAAGTGTTTTCTTTCTAAAAGATACGCTTCGTATTTATTTAATTCACCGAAGACTAAATTCTTCAATTTAACATCTGGATTTTCTTTATAATATTCAATATACTTTTCTCTTTGCTCTTTAAACTTTTCGATTGCTGTTTCTAAATCAGAATGTACTAAATCGCCTAATGTATCCTTTTCTAACTGTGGAAACTGACTGTTTTTTGGAAACTTTCTATAATTATACAAACTATGATGTACCTTCTCTAAAATCTTTTCTGGTGTAGCAATTTCAAAATCTTGAATGTCACCTGAAGCAATTTTATAGGTATATTCTAAATGCTCAATCATGTGTTGAGGTGTCATAATTCCCCATTTTGGTTTAGCATCTGCTTTTAAATTTGAAAGACATTCGTTTATTTTTTCCGAAGTCATCTCAATAAAGGTTTCTTGCTTTTTTTCAACCATCGTTAAAATGGTGGCTACAGCTACTAACGGACTATCTTTTTCTGTTTTCTGACTTTCTGGACGGTTTTCAAAATTAGCATCAAACACCTCAACATGCCATTTTACAATACCACTTGGGTGTTCTGCGGAAGCGACATCTCTATCTACTTTTTCTTTACAAGTTAAACGTACATAAATAGTATCATTATGATATAAAGGTCTTAAAAAACGAATACTATCTAAACCATAATTTGCTGCTACAGGTCCTTTGTTTGGATACACAAATAATCCTGCTGCTGCTGAAATTATAAAATAACCATGCGCTGTTCTCTTTTCGAAAATGCTTCCATCTAAAGACGTAATATCGGTATGTGCATAAAAATGATCCCAAGTTAAATTGGCAAAATTCTGAATATCATTATCTGTAATAGTACGCTTATGGGTTTTTAACGACATTCCTGGTTGAATATCTTCCCAATGGTATTGAAACGGATGCTGTTCTGCTTCCTTGTATTTTGCATTTTGCTGATATATTCCTGTAATTTCGGTAATGGTTGTTGGCGAACCTTGAATGGCTGTACGTTGTAAATAATGTTTAATACCACGCATGCCACCCATTTCTTCACCTCCACCAGCACGTCCTGGACCACCATGCACTAAATATGGTAATGGTGAACCATGCCCCGTACTTTGCTTGGCGCTTTCTCTATTTAAGACTAAAATTCTACCATGATGACTTGCTGCATTGATAACATAGTCTTTGGCAATTTTATCGTTGTTAGTTGCAATAGAAGACACTAGAGAACCTTTACCCATTTGCGCCAAAGTAATGGCTTCATCTAAGTTTTTATAAGGCATAATGGTACTTACTGGCCCAAAGGCTTCACGCTCATGAATGACTGTATTTTGAAATGGATTGTCTGCTCTTAATACAATTGGACTAATAAATGCGCCTTTTTTGGCATCTGCTCCAATGGTATTAATTTCGTCTAAATTACCATACACAATTTGTGCTTCTTTTGACAAATCGTTTACTGAATCTCGAACTGCTTGCACTTGTTGATGACTGACTAAAGAACCCATTCTCACCTCTTTTAATCTTGGATCACCAATAGTTACTTTATCAAGTTGTTTTGCTAATGCTGTTTGTACATCATCAACTAATTTTTCCGGAACGATGATGCGTCTAATCGCAGTACATTTTTGACCTGCTTTAACGGTCATTTCTTTTCTAATTTCTTTAATAAACAAGTCGAATTCTGGTGTTCCAGGAACAGCATCTTCTCCTAAAATAGATGCATTTAAAGAATCGGCTTCCATAGTAAACGGTACAGATTCTTGAATCAATCTTGGGTGCGCTTTTAATAAGCGTCCGGTTTGTGCAGAACCTGTAAAGGTTACTACATCTTGAGATTCAACCGTATCTAAAATGGTTTTAACCGTTCCGTTAATGATTTGTAAAGCACCTTCTGGTAAAATTCCAGAATCTATAATGGTTCTTGCAACTGCTTCTGCTAAATAGGATGATGAAGGTGCTGGTAACACCACAGCAGGAACTCCTGCCATCCAGTTTACCGCACATTTTTCTAACATTCCCCAAACCGGGAAATTAAAAGCATTAATATGCACAGCAACGCCTTTTTTTGGCACCATAATATGATGTGCCATAAAGCGTCCACCACGAGATAAATCGATAGCATCGCCTTCTACGTGATAGGGTTGATTAGGAAACAATTTTCGTAACGACGCGTTTGCAAACAGGTTACCAAAACCACCTTCAATATCTATCCAACTATCTACTTTAGTTGCTCCTGTTCTGTAACTTAAATCGTAAAAAGCATCTTTTCTTTTAGTAAGGTATAAAGCTAGTTTTTTAAGCATGTTTCCACGCTCTTGAAAGGTCATTTTACGAAGTACTTCGCCTCCTTTTGTTCTTCCATAATTTAATATTTCAGGAATGTCTAAACCTTCAGTTGCGATGCTCGTAAATGCTTCGCCTGTTACTGCATCTAGAATTGGTGTTCCTTCTTCTTTTCCTGTTGTCCAATTTCCTTGAACGTAGTGTTCTATTTTTTTCATCATTTTTACTTTATAGTGGATTCCTGCCTTCGCAGGAATGACAAAACTTTAATTAATCACTAATCTTTGCTGACAGATGCGTTAGCGATTGAGGCTTTGTTGAAGCTCCTCGCAGAGAGCGACTGCCGAAAGCGCGACCCTTGTGGTAACGCCCAAACTATATTACACATTCACATTTTCAATTATTGCTGCGTAACCTTGACCAACTCCTATACACATCGTAATCAACGCATATTTCTTATTCTGCTCCTGCAATTCTAAAGCCGCAGAATACGCTACTCTTGCTCCTGTAACGCCAAGTGGATGACCAATAGCAATGGCGCCTCCATTTGGATTGATTCTTGGGTCGTTATCTGCAAGTCCCCAAGCGCGAATGCATGCCAAGGCTTGTGCTGCAAAGGCTTCGTTAAGCTCAATGATATCGATATCACCCATAGTTAATCCTGCTTTTGCTAATGCTTTGTTAGACGCTTGCACAGGACCAATGCCCATAATTCGTGGTTCTACGCCTACCACTGCAGAACTTACAATTCTTGCTAATGGTTTTAAGTTGTATTTTTTTACTGCATCTTCACTTGCTATGATGGTTGCTGCTGCGCCATCGTTTAATCCTGAAGAATTTCCTGCGGTTACGCTTCCGCCTTCTTTTTTAAAGGCTGCTCTTAGTTTTCCTAAAACTTCTAAGGAAGAGCTTGGTTTTATAAACTCATCTTTTGAAAATTGAATGGGGTCTTTTTTACGTTGCGGAATTTCAACTGTTACAATTTCTTTTGCTAAACGTCCGTTTTCTTGTGCTTTGGTTGCCTTTTGCTGACTCCAAAGTGCAAATTTATCTTGGTCTTCGCGAGAGATATTATACTTTTCTACTAGGTTTTCGGCGGTCATTCCCATGCCGTCTGTTCCATACATTTCGTGCATTTTCGGGTTTACAAATCGCCATCCGAAAGTAGAATCATACATTTTAGAATCACCTCCAAATGCGGATGATGGTTTTGCCATAACGTATGGTCCACGTGTCATGTTTTCTACGCCTCCAGAAATAAAAACATCTCCATCGCCTGTTTTTATGGCACGATTTGCGTGGATAATTGCTGACAATCCTGAACTACAAAGTCGGTTAACCGTTTCACCAGGAACTGTAAATGGTAATCCTGCTAGTAATGCTGCCATTCGTGCAACATTACGATTGTCTTCTCCTGCCTGGTTAGCGCAACCCATTATCACATCATCGTAAGCTTCCTTTGGGATGTTTGGGTTTCGTTTTACAATTTCTTGAATCACTAATGCTCCTAAATCATCTGTTCTCACTGCAGATAATGTGCCTTTGTAGTTTCCTATTGGTGTTCTAATGCCGTCTATTATGTATGCTTGTTTCATTTTTGAAATTGATATTGAAATTGAATTTTCTATTTCAAATTAATATTTTACTCTTATTGTGGATTCCTGCCTACGCAGGAATGACAAATTGTTATAAACAATAGATTGTCTTTTTTTAGCAGGAATTGGTTAATTTAAAAGTGCAGAAAACGTATCTCCATTTCTAATATCACCTGTATTATAGCCTTTCATGAACCACTCCATACGTTGCTCAGATGTGCCATGGGTAAAACTATCGGAATTGACGCTTCCACTCATTCGTTTTTGAATAGCGTCATCACCAACAGCATTGGCTGCACTTAGTGCTTCTTCTATATCTCCCGCTTGTAAATATTCTTTATTATGGTGTGCCCAAACGCCTGCGTAAAAATCAGCTTGCAACTCTTGTGCTACCGATAATTTATTGGCTCCTGTTTGGTTGGTTTGACTTTGTAATTGTCTTACTTTGTTAGATATGCCAAGAATGGTTTGGATATGATGTCCTACTTCATGCGCAGTAACGTAAGCGATTGCAAAATCGCCTCCTTTCGCTCCGAATCTTGTTTTTAACTCATCGAAAAACTCCAAATCCATATATAATTTTTGGTCACCTGGACAATAAAAAGGACCTGAAGCTGAAGTGGCACTTCCGCATGCTGTATTCACTGTATCTGTAAATAACACCATTTTTGGTTCTTTGTAGTTTCCTAAGTTGTTTTCTGTAAAAATAGTGTTCCACACATCTTCGGTATCTGCTAAAACGGTTGCCATAAATTCACCCATTTCAACTTCTTCGCTTGTTAACTCTCGTTCTTGTACCTGTTGTGTGGTTTGACTATTGGCAACCTGTTCTATAATTGGTGCTATTTGTTGGCCTGTTTCACCACCAAAGAGTTGCAACAAAATCACAACTACGGCAATAACACCACCTCCTGCAGCTAATTTACCTTTGCTTCCCATACCTCTCTGGTCTTCTAGGTTGCCACTTTGTCTTCTACCTTTCCATTTCATCTTTTAATATTTTAGTTTTTTTATTCCCAATCTTTTTGTGTGCGATACACGACGCCTTTAAAAAGAGCTACTAATTCGTCTCCACGTTTAACTTCAACAATATTGAAACCTAATCTGTTTTTAACGCTTTCAATCACCGATTCTGCTACAATATAATCCCCTTCATTTAATGCTTCAATATGATTAATGCTTGTTTCTATGGATACGGCATATTTACCATGCGTGTTTGCTGCAAATCCGAAAGCTGTATCTGCTAAGGAATAACTTATACCACCATGGGCTTTACCCATACTATTTAGCATTTCTTTTCTAATGGTCATTCCGACTTTACAGCGACCGATTTCGCATTCTAGAATTTCGATGCCTAGCCAAGTACTGTAGGCGTCTTGGGATAGCATTTTATGTGGGATTTGTTCTCCGGTTAAAGGCATTAGGAATTTGGTATTAGGGATTAGTCTTATTTCGTTCAATAATTTTATTTCTTAATGATGACATCATTTTAGTTAATTCAGAAATTAATTTTCTATTATTTTCATTCTGTTCAAAACTAACATACTTTCTTCTTTTAGCTTTAGTACTACAGCTTACACATTCATTAGCACTATGAATAGTATGATTAATATGTTTAACAAATTGAGCATCAGAACCAGGATATCCTTCTGCAAGGTTTAAAGCAATAGAATCTGCTGCTCTTCTAAATTGCGAAGACAAAGCATATAATTCGTGATTAGAAAATTGTTTTACTTGTTCATCTACCACTTCACCAAAATTCATAGCTTTTTGATATACTATTAAATCCTCAAATTTAAAATGGTAATTACTTTTCATACTAATGCCTATTTCCTAATCCCTAATTCCTCTTTAATTAAAAAAACGTTCTATCCTCTCTGTTTAATTTTCGTAATAACGGACTGCAACGGTATCTATCTTCATGGTACTCTTTATATAATTCGTCTAATTTAGATACACACCAATCGATACCTTTTTCATCTGCCCAAGCTAGTAAGCCTTTTGGGTAGTTCACTCCTTTGGTCATGGCATTATCTATATCTTCAGCGGATGCGATGTTTAAAAATAAGGCATCTGCTGCTTCATTGATAAGCATGACTAACACGCGGTTGAAAATGGTTTCTGAAATAGACGTCTCGACTGCGCTCGACGAGATAGGTGTTCGCTCTATTTTTCTTCCATTTTCATCATAATCATAATAGCCTTTTCCTGATTTTCGACCTAAATAACCGGCTTCTGCAAAACGCTTTTGTGTAAATGATGGCTTATATCTTGGATCGAAATAGAACGCGGTAAACACCGTTTCGGTTACCGTGTAATTCACGTCGTTACCTATGAAATCCATCAGCTCGAATGGTCCCATTCGGAAACCTCCTAAAGATTTTAAACTGTGGTCTATGGTTGCAAAATCAGCTAGACCTTCTTCATATATTCTTAACGCTTCACCGTAAAAAGGTCTTGCCACTCGATTGACTATAAAGCCTGGTGTGTCTTTAGCTACTGCAACGACTTTCTTCCAATCTTTAATCGTTTGTATGGTTATTTCAAGGACTTCTTTTGACGTTTGAATGGCAGGAATAACCTCTACCAATTGCATTAAGGGCGCTGGATTAAAAAAGTGAATCCCTACACAGCGCTCTGGTTTATTCAGCGATGCCGCAATGGATGCTATGGATAAACTGGATGTGTTTGAGGCGATAATACAATCATCAGCCACATAGCTTTCTAATTCTGAAAACACTTTTTTCTTGATGTCAAGATTTTCAATAATAGCTTCAATCGTTAAATTGGAATCGGCTAAATCTTTTAGATGATTAACGTAAGTGATATTGTCTTGAATTCTATTTTTTTCAGCAGCATTTATGCGTTCTTTTTCAATTAAACGATTTAAAATTTTCTCTAAAGCCGCTTTAGCTTTATCTAAAGCCGCTTGATTGGTATCGTATAATTTTACTTTACAACCAGAAGTTGCAGCAACTTGTGCGATACCGCTTCCCATGGTTCCAGAACCTATAATTCCTATATTCATGTTTTTTACTTTTATTGTGGATTCCTGCCTACGCAGGAATGACAAAACTGATTCATTTTTTATAAGATCCCGAAACTAATTCGGGACAAAGTCAATTTTTAATTGCCTATGAATTCTGGTTTTCTTTTTTCTATAAATGCTGCAACACCTTCTGCATAATCCTTACTTTGGGCAGCTTCTATTTGTAACTTAGACTCTAAAGCCAGTTGTGCATCTAAATCGTTAGTCATGGATTTGTTGAATAATTCTTTAATCAACCCTAATGCTTTTGTTGGCATGTTTGCTAATTTTAAAGCTAGCTTGTTTACCTCATCTTCAAAGCTTTCTAAAGGAATCATTTTATAAATCATGCCCATTTTTTCTGCTTCTTCTGCTGAAATTTTATCACCTAACATCGCTAGAGCTAATGCTTTTTGAAAACCAATAAGTCTTGGTAAAAAGAATGTACCTGCACTATCTGGAACTAAGCCTATTAAACTAAATGCTTGAATAAAGCTCACTTTTTCATGTGCAACAACAATATCACAAGCTAAAGCGATGTTTGCTCCTGCTCCAGCTGCGACACCATTTACTGCTGCAATAATTGGCTTTTTAATGGCTCTAATTCTAGTAATAATGGGATTATAATGTTCTTCTAGTATTTTTTTAAATCCAGGATTTAATTCAGGATCTGTCACTTCTTTTAAATCTTGACCTGCACAAAATGCTTTTCCGTTTCCTGTAAGCACAATGGCTCTAACTTCATGATTTGCTTCACAAGCATCTAAAATATCGTGAAGTAAAAATGCCATTTCACGATTAAAACTATTAAAGACCTCTGGTCTGTTTAGCGTGATGGTTGCTATTTGGTTTTCTATTATTAATTGTATGCTTTTGCTCATGTTTTTTCTTTTATTGTGGATTCCTGCCTTCGCAGGAATGACAAAACATTATTATTTTTGGTCTTCGATAAAAATTGTAAAAAAGCAATTTCACTCGAACTGATGTTATCTTTTATTTCATGAGATTCTTTGCTATGCTCTGAATGCCATTTTATTTTAAACATTTAAAATAATCAAAAGGTTCCTGGCAGTCGTCACACTGAAATTGTGCTTTGCATGCTGTAGAACCAAACTGACTTACTAATCTGGTATTTGTGGAACCGCATTGCGGACACTTCACCATTTTTTTTCCTTCTAACAACACACTTTTATCTGCTTCTGCGTTTAAAGGTGCTGCAATACCATAATCTTCTAGTGCTTTTCTACCTCTTGGCGTTATCCAATCGGTGGTCCAAGCTGGCGCAAGAATTAATTCGATTTCAGAATTATAACCTGCGGCTTTTAAGGCTGCTTTAATATCGTCACCAATAACATCCATTGCTGGGCAGCCACTATAGGTTGGTGTTATTTGCACCTTTACTATATTGTTTTCTATGACAGCTTTACGAACAACTCCCATATCCATAATAGACAATACTGGAATTTCTGGATCAGAAACTTTTTCCAGAATTGGAATTAGTATTGTATCTATATTTTGTTCTATTGTTGTCATGTTTATTATGAGATTCTTCGCTTTGCTCTGAATGACATTTTGTTTTAATTTATAAGATTAGCTTCGCTGAACCCAAAGGTTTATCTGGCTTCTCAGGAATTTGTTACCATTCCATATTAGGATAAGCACGTTGCATGTATTGCAGTTCTGCTAATAAATACCCCATGTATTCTGTATGAATGCCTTGTTTTCCTCCTTTTTGAAAATATTTAGATTCTGGAATTTCTAAAGTTGCTTCGCTTAAAATTTCGTTAACCTTTTTATAATAGGTTTCTTTTAGCGCTGTAACATCTACTCCGATTCCTTCATGCACCATAGCTTTATCTGCTTCGGTTTGGTGAAAAAGCTCATCTGTATAGGTCCATAAACCATCCATAGCGTCCTGCATTTTTTGATGACTTTCTGTTGTTCCATCTCCCAAACGTTTAACCCAATCGGAAGAAAAACGCAAATGATAACGCACTTCTTTTATAGATTTATTGGCTATTGCAGCCAATGTTAAGTCCTTACTTTTCTGTAATTCTTGTAAAAAAAGCAGGTGATAGACATCAAATAAAAACTGACGTGCCATGGTATAGGCAAAATTTCTATTAGGTTGTTCTACCAATAAAACATTGACATAGTCTCTTTCTTTACGAAGCATTGCAATAGTATCTTCGGTTCTATCATCTCCAGCAATTTTTGCTGCGTATTGAAAATAGCTACGTACTTGTCCAAATAAATCTAATGACATATTGGTGCAGGCAATATCGGTTTCAAGACTTGGGCCATGACCTGTGAGTTCTCCTAGTCTTTGACCGAGGATTAAACTGTTATCTGCGATGCCTAGTATGTATTTGTATAGGGTTTCGTTTTTCATCGATAAATTTATTTATCGTTCCCGTAAAAACGGGAATCATTTAATAATAGAGACTCTTCGACAAGCTCAGAGCGACATTGGATTTTAATTTATAATTTACTTTCAATAATGAGATCCCGAAACAAGTTCGGGATGACGCAAGCGTCACATATGTTTTACTTCGTCTGGTAAATCGTAAAATGTAGGATGACGATAGACTTTATCTTGAGCAGGCTCAAATAGTTCGCCATTATGTTCTGGATTGGATGCTGTGATGTGTTTAGATTCTACTACCCAAATACTAACGCCTTCACTACGTCTTGTGTAGACATCACGTGCGTTTTCTAATGCCATTTCTTCATCTGCTGCATGTAAACTTCCGCAGTGACGATGTTCTAATCCGTTTTTACTTCTTACGAAGACTTCCCATAAGGGCCAATTTTTTGTTGACATAATATTTATAGCTAATACCTACAAGGTTTTGAAAACCTTGCAGGATAATTAAATTGCTTGTTTTTCTTTTCTTTCTTGTTTCTTTTCGGCATAAGCCATTGCTGCATCACGAACCCATTGACCTTCTTCCCAAGCATCAACTCTGGCTTTCATGCGTTCTTTATTCATTGGTCCATGGCCTTTTACTACTTGCCAAAACTCGTCCCAATCAATTTCTCCAAAATCATAACTACCACGTTCTTCGTTCCATTTTAAATCGGGATCAGGAATAGTTAAACCTATTAAATCTGCTTGTGGAACGGTTTGGTCTATGAATTGCTGACGTAAATCATCATTAGACTTACGTTTTAATTTCCATTTCATAGATTGTTCGGTATGAATAGATTCTGCATCTGTAGGACCTAACATCATTAAACTTGGCCACCACCAACGGTTTAATGCATCTTGTGCCATTTCTTTTTGTTCTGGTGTACCATTAGCCAATTTCATCATGATTTCATAGCCTTGGCGTTGGTGAAAACTTTCTTCTTTACATACGCGAACCATGGCTCTTGCATATGGTCCATAAGAAGTATTACACAATGGCACTTGATTGATAATAGCTGCTCCATCTACCAACCAACCTATGGCTCCCATATCTGCCCAAGTAATGGTTGGGTAATTAAATATAGAGGAGTATTTAGCTTTTCCGGAGTGCAGTTGCTCATAAAGTTCTTCGCGAGAAACACCTAAGGTTTCGCAGGCAGAATACAAATATAAACCGTGTCCTGCTTCGTCTTGTACTTTTGCCAATAAGGCAACTTTTCGACGTAAGGAAGGTGCGCGTGTAATCCAATTGCCTTCTGGAAGCATCCCTACAATTTCGGAATGTGCGTGTTGCGACATTTGCCTAATATGCGTTTTACGATATTTTTCTGGCATCCAATCTTTAGGTTCAATTTTCTCGTCGCGTGCAATACGTTCCTCGAATTGCTTTTCTAGATTTTTTACTTGTTCTTCACTCATAATTTATAGTTGTTAGTGAATAGTTATTAGTTTATAGTGGATTCCTGCCTACGCAGAAATGACTAATTAATGATATTCCTTTTTATAAAGGGGTTTTAGACGTCGAAATCGACCACGACTTTCTCTGATGTTGGTACTGCTTGACAGCTTAGCACCAGGTTTTGTGATACTTCTTTATCATCTAATGCATAATTTATTTTCATTTCAACGCTTCCTTCTTTGACTTGGCATTTGCAGGTACTACAAACGCCTCCTTTGCATGCAAATGGCAGGTCTGCTCCTGCGCCTAAGGCGGCATCGAGAATATTATCGTAGGCTTTGGTCATGGTGAAGGTGAATTCTTTTCCGCCATCTACAATAACCACTTCTGTTCCTTCTACATTTTGCTGTGCTAATCGTTCTGCTCTTTTAATATCTTCTTCTGAGAGTCCGGTTACAAAAAGTTCAAAATGCACTAATTCTTTTGGCAATCCTGCCTTTATGAGATAGTCACTAACATAGTTTACCATTTTTTCTGGTCCGCATAAAAACACTTCACTTGTATCTGGAATATCGATAAAAGTTTTTGTGAGTATTTGCATTTTCTCGTCGTCGAATCTTCCGTTAAACAACTCGATATCTCTTCGTTCTTTGGTTAAGAAATAATAAATTTCTAGGCGACCAAAAAAGGTGTTACGTAATTGTTCTAGCTCTTCTTTAAAGATAATGGATTTTGCGGTTTTATTTACATAAAATAGCTTACAAGTTGCATTAGGCTCTGCTTTTAAATGTGTTTTAATCATAGATAAAACTGGCGTAACGCCACTTCCTGCAGCAAAAAACAAGTAGTTTTTAGAAGCTTCAGGTTGTGTTGAAACTCCAAAATTACCACTTGGAGCCATAACTTCTAGCACATCTCCTGTTTTTAAACTTTGGTTTACATAGGTTGAAAACTTACCTCCAGGAATTAGCTTTACTGCTACTTGCCATTGGTTATCTATAGGACTAGAACAAAGGGAATAGGAACGACGAACATCTTCGCCATTAATATCTGCTTTTAGTGTTAAATGTTGTCCTTGACGGAATTTAAATGCGTCATGTAACTCTTCAGGAATATGGAAGGTTATCACTGAGGTGTCTTCGGTTTCCTTGTAAATATCTTTTATTTTAAGGGTATAAAATTGTGCCATATGTATTTTTAAAACACTAAACTAACACTTGTTAGTTTGTTGCACAAAGTTAAGAAATAATTTATAAATTATTTGTTAATTCCTTGAATTAGGATAGCACTAAGATTATTTGCTAAATCGTTTGCGTTAAGTGCTTCCTTTTTTGGTATCCAAAGAAATAAGGAACGTAATGTGGAAAGCATAGAAAACATAATGGTTTCTGGATTAAGATTCTTGATTTCTGAAGCTGAAATTCCTTCTTTAATAATGCTTAAAAAAATAGCTTCGTAGTTATTTCTTAATTTTAAATAATAGGCTAATTGATCTTCTAAATGCATCCAATCATTATTTAAGGAAGCCATACCTGAAGTATTATTGGTTGTAATTTTTACGTGAAGCGCAATAATTTGACTTAATTTATCCAAACTATTGCTATTAGAATTATAGATTACTTCAATGCCTTCTGTAAATTCCTCTGCTAATGAAATAATAATTTCTTTTAAAATTTCTTGTTTTGAACTTATGTGATTATATAGACTTGCAGCTTTCATCCCCATTGCTGTAGCTAAATCACGCATGGTTACAGCACTATATCCTTTTTCTTTAAAAAGGGTTGCAGCCGTTTTAATTATTTCTTCTTTTCTTGTTTCTGTTTTCATATAGGTATGGAAGATAAAAAAAATATGTTGTAACTATTGTTACTTATCTTTTGAAATAATTGCTTGAAATTTGTGTAAAAATAAAATTATGGGGTTATTAGACACGTTATTTGGAAATAAAAAAGATAAAATTAAAGATTTTCAATCTAGGAATGCTATTATAATAGACGTAAGAACAACAGGAGAATATAGTCAAGGTGCTATTCCGGGTTCAAAAAATATTCCGTTACAAATAATTAACAGTAAAATAAAAGAGATAAAAAAACTAAACAAACCAGTAATTACTTGTTGTGCAAGTGGTATGCGTTCTGGTAGTGCGGCTAGTATTTTAAAAGCACAAGGTATTGAAGCTATAAATGGTGGAGGTTGGTTAAGTTTAAGTAAAAAATTATAGATTAAAACTTAAATTTCTCTGGATTATTAATAGGAGTTTCGTTGTATTTTAAAGTCCAACCTAAAGAATTAGTCAGGATATAAAACTTAGACAGCTCACTTATTAATCTGTTTTTTGCATTTTCTTTAAGACCTGAAGCTTCTAATTTTTTCATTAAAGACTTCTTTATTGTGTGTTTAATATCATTATAATCTTTTGCTTGAAAGGGATTAAAATAATCTGCTTGTACATCATAATACTCAAGATCTGGACTTAATTTAATTTCAGCTTCAGGAATACTTAAAATGGTAAGTGTTTTGGTTGCTTGGTCTACTTTAAATTCTATTTTACTTAAATCATAAGCGATAGTGACGTCTGCATTAACAACTACAAGCGCTTTTTTATCTGATGTGAAGTATTGCCCGAAAATTTCTTTAGAGTTGTTATAATTAAAGACTTCACTAAAATGGCCTTCGGTTACTACAAGTTTCCCTACGTTTTTTATTTGTTCTTGAATTAATAAAGAACTTTCTTGAAGTACAATTTTGTCTTCTTTTTGCTCATTGTAATATTTGAAGGCTACAAACACTACAAGTGCTATAACAATACCTAGAATAATTTTTCGCATATTTCAAAAATACACATAAAAAAACATCAACAACAAATACTTATAATGAATAAGTTTGTGGCTGATGTTTAACAAATAACTGATTAATAGCATTATAAATATAGTACATATAAATCAATTTGTACTACTTTTTCGACTAAACGAAAATTAAAAAGACCACATGTAAATACTCATCTTGTTTGTAATCAAAAGCTTACAAAGCCATGTTTAGCTTTAATGCTTTGTATTTTTTGCTCTAGTGTATCTAAAAATTGAAGATGTGCTTTAGCTTTTGGATTAAATGGCTTATGCAACAACCCTTTTTGTATCGTGTCAATCTCTTGCATTGTCTTTTTAGCTTCATTAGAAATCCAGACTTGCTGAAATTTATTCCATATATAACTTACTGCTAACTTATTAGGATGCAACATATCTTCCTTATAAAAGCGATAATCTCTAAGTTCATCTAGCATAATTTCATAACTTGGAAAATATGTTACATTTAAAGATTGCTCTTGAAGTGACAATAATTGATGAATTGCGGTAATTAAATGCGATTTACTTAATGTGTTTTCTATAAAACCATCTTTAATATGTCTTACAGGAGAAACAGTAAAAATTACAGAAGTATTAGCGTTTACTTGATTAATTTTAGAAACTATATTTTTTAAAGAAACTAAAATTTCATCTACAGTAAGCAATTGTTTTGTAAACGATTTTTGTGGTACTTTATGGCAGTTAGCAACAATAGTATTGGTTTCAATATATTTATAAACCCAAGCAGTACCTAAGGTAATGATAATATGTGTTGCCTTTGCTAGTTGTTTATTGGTAGTTTGTATTGTAGTATTTAAATCTTCTAGCAACTTTGTTTTAGAAGCATTACTTAATTTAGAATGTACATCAAAACAATGCCACTGCTCATTATGAAAGAAGACATCTTTATCTGTGTACTCTTTTAAATCTATAGCATTTTCAACTACGGTTTCCATAGCTTGTGGATGAAATAAAATACCAAAAGGATTTACTAAAGATTGAAACTTAAAATAAGTGAATTTTTTTCCTATATTTTCTGAAAAACAAGAACCTAAAAGCAAGAGTTTTGCATTATAATCTATAAGATTATGCTGTTCTTGCTTTAGTGGTATTTGCGTTTGTAGTTTCAATATTACTTTTTAACAGCTTTTTTCTTTTCTTTATATTTTGCTTTTAATACAGATTGGGTATCTGGTAAGACATAAGGATAGTTTCCTAAAGCATTATCTTTATTAAACAAAGCTAATTCGCGTTTGGTTTGCACATCTAAAACTCCTGTTTTAATTACACTATAGTCTAAAAAAAGAAGTTGTTGCTGTATCTTACTTATTTGTTTCTTGTTAAGACTTTTAACAGTCTTAACCCAATGTTCTTTTCCGTTTTCATCTACATAATGACAAAGCATGGAAGTATTTTCACCAGTACTTTTTGGTTTTAATATTGGTAATGTCTGCGCATGTATGGCAGACATTAACATAATCATAAAAAACACCAATACATACCTTTTCATTAACACTAACTTATATAGTTTTTACTCTCCTTAAGTGCCAACTCTATTCCTTCAGGATTTTTCCCTCCTGCAGTTGCAAAGAAAGGCTGTCCTCCTCCTCCTCCTTGAATAAACTTACCAAGCTCTCTAACTACAGTTCCAGCATTTAAACCTTTTTCTGCTACTAATTCTTTAGAAATATAGCAAGAAAGCAATGCTTTTCCGTTTTGCTCTGTTGCAAATAATAAAAATATATTGGTTTGATTTTGACCTAAATTAAAACAAGCATCTTTAATACCTCCAGCATCTAAATCTATTTTTTTAGCTAAAAACTGAACACCATTAACTTCTGTTATTTCATTTTTAAGATCACTAATTATATTTTTAGCTTTATCTTTTAACAAGCTTTCTATTTGCTTTTTTAATTCGGTATTTTCAGTTTGTAAATTCTGTAGAGCTTTAACAGGTTCTTTAGCGTTATTTAACAAGTCTTTCATTTCAAAATACGCTCTATTATTTTCAAAATAAAAGTCTTTTACTGCATCATTAGTTATAGCTTCAATTCTACGTACTCCAGCTGCTACTGCTCCTTCAGACACAATTTTAAAATGCCAGATATCTGCAGTGTTTTTTACATGTGTTCCTCCACAAAGCTCAATAGATTGTCCAAAACGAATGGTACGAACTGCATCTCCATATTTTTCACCAAAAAGAGCCATTGCACCTTCTTCTAGTGCTTTTTCCATAGACACATTTCTATTTTCTTGTAAAGCTAGTTTACCATCAATTCTAGCATTTACAAAGTTTTCTACATCACGTAACTCTTCTACTGTTAATTTAGAAAAATGCGAAAAATCAAATCGCAAATATTTAGAATGTACCGCAGAACCCTTTTGCTCTACATGTTCTCCTAAAACTTCACGTAAAGCCTGATGCAATAAATGTGTTGCAGTATGATTACATTCTGTTCTGTAACGCTGTTTAGCATCTACAGTAGCATCAAACACTTGTTCTACATCATTAGGTAATTCTTTTGTTATGTGAATAATGACATTATTTTCTTTTTTAGTATCAACTATGTAAAATATGTTTCCGTTACTAGATTCTATATATCCTTTATCACCAACTTGACCTCCTCCTTCTGCATAAAATGGCGTTAAATTAAATACCAATTGGTATAATGTGCCTTCTTTTTTAGAAACTACTTTACGGTATTTAGTAATTTTCACTTTCGCTTTTAATTGGTCATAACCAATAAACTCTTGCTCTTCATCTTCTATTAAAACCGTCCAATCATCAGACTTTAATTCAGATGCTTCACGACCTCTACCTTGTTGTTCTTTTAAGCGTTTATTAAATTCACCTTTGTTATAAGAAAAACCTTTTTCACGTAATATTAAATCGGTTAAATCTTCAGGAAAACCATACGTATCTTTAAGTTCAAAAACCTTAGATCCTGACACTTGCTTATCTGTTGCGTTAGCAACTATACGATCTAAAATAGCCAAACCTTGATCTAATGTTCTTAAAAACGAAGCTTCTTCTTCTTTAATTACATTTTCAATAAGTTGTTTTTGTGCTTTTATTTCAGGGAAAGCCTCTCCCATTTTTTTACTTAATACATCAACTAATCTAAAAATAAATGGTTCTTTTTTATCTAAAAATGTAAAACCATAACGTACAGCACGACGTAAAATTCTACGTATTACGTATCCTGCTCCAGTATTACTTGGTAATTGACCATCTGCAATAGAAAAAGCTACAGCACGAACGTGGTCTGAAATTACACGAATAGCAACATCTACCTTTTCATCTTTACCATAATCTTTATCTGTAATTGTTTCAATTTCGCGAATTATTGGTGTAAACACATCAGTATCATAATTAGACTGTACATTTTGTAACACCATACAAAGGCGTTCAAAACCCATTCCTGTATCGATATGTTTGTTTGGTAAAATTTCTAAAGAACCGTTTGCTTTTCGGTTGTATTGCATAAATACAAGGTTCCAGATTTCTACCACTTGCGGATGATCCATATTCACTAAAGACTTACCATCTACTTTGGCTTTTTCTTCTGCCGAGCGTATATCTACATGAATTTCACTACAAGGTCCACAAGGTCCTTGTTCTCCCATTTCCCAAAAGTTATCTTTTTTATTACCTTTTAAAATGCGGTCTTCAGAGATATATTGCTTCCAAATATCATAAGCTTCGGTATCCATTTCAAGCTTATCATCGTCATCGCTACCTTCAAAAACAGTAACATATAAAATATCTTTATCTATTTTATACACATCTACTAAAAGCTCCCAAGCCCAAGCAATAGCTTCTTTTTTAAAATAATCACCAAAAGACCAGTTTCCTAACATTTCAAAAAGAGTGTGATGATAGGTATCATACCCAACCTCTTCTAAATCATTATGTTTACCAGAAACTCGCAAGCATTTTTGACTATCGGTAAGTCTCGAATTTTTAGGTTCTGCATTTCCTAAAAAGTATTCTTTAAAAGGAGCCATTCCAGAATTTACAAACATTAATGTTGGGTCATCTTTTAAAACCATTGGTGCAGATGGTACGATGCTATGTTTTTTTTCTTCGAAAAAACTTAAAAATTTTGAGCGAATATCTTGAGATTTCATTTCTATTTTAAATAATCTTTGGTGTTATTAAATTGTCTTAATTGCAAAACAATTTTTATCTTTGGTCGTTAGCTATTAAGTATTAAATAGAACTTCTATTTATTTTTCATACAAAAATAGTATAAATTATAGAATGAGTAAGGTAAAATATTATTATGATTCTGAAACGCTTTCTTATAGAAAGATAGAGCGTAAAAAAAGACGTACTTTAAAATACATTACACTATTTTTAAGTGCAGCAGCTTTGTTTGGTTTCTTTTTTGTTTTTATAGCAAGTCAATACTTTGAATCTCCTAAAGAAAAAGCATTAAATAGAGAGCTACAGAATTTAAAATTAAATTTTGAGCTCTTAAATAAAAAGTTTGATGAAGCCGAAGCTGTTTTGGCAAATGTAGAAGATAGAGACAACAATATATACAGACTCTATTTTGAAGCAAACCCAATTCCTGAAGAACAACGCAAGGCTGGTTTTGGTGGTATTAATAGATATAAAAGTTTTGAAGGCTATGACAATTCAAAACTTATTATAGAAAGTAACAAACGTATAGACAGACTACAAAAACGTATTGTTGTACAATCTAAATCTTTAGATGAAATAGCAATTTTAGCAAAAGAAAAAGAAAAACTTTTAGCTTCTATTCCTGCAATACAACCTATACGAAACGAAGACTTAACACGTATGGCTTCTGGTTATGGCATGCGTACAGACCCCTTTACTAAAGCAAGAAAAATGCATTGGGGAATGGATTTTACTGCTCCAAGAGGAACACCAATTTATGCTTCTGGAGATGGCGTTGTTGAACGTGCAGATAATGGTGCTGCTGGTTACGGAAACCATATTAGAATAAATCATGGCTATGGCTATGTTTCATTATACGCACATATGTACAAATATAATGTTAGAAAAAACCAAAAAGTAAATCGTGGAGATTTAATAGGCTTTGTAGGTAGTACAGGCCGAAGTGAAGCACCTCATTTACACTATGAAGTTTTTAAAGACGGTCAACGTATTAACCCAATAAACTTTTATTATGGTAGTTTAACTGCAGAAGAATTTAATGAATTATTAAAACACGCTTCATTAGAAAACCAATCACTAGATTAATGTTTATAGATTTACCTGAAAAACGATATTATAGTATTGGAGAGGTTGCCAAAGCGTTTAACGTAAACACCTCACTTATTCGCTTTTGGGAAAAGGAATTTGATGCCCTAAAACCAAAAAAAAATGCAAAAGGCAACAGAAAATTTACTCCAGAAGACATAACTAACCTTAAACTAATTTACCATTTAGTAAAAGAAAGAGGCTTTACTCTTGAAGGAGCAAAAACACATTTAAAAGAAGAAAAAAAGCAAACACTCTCTAATTTCGATATTATTAGTAAATTAGAAGGAATAAAAAACCAATTAATTAAACTAAAAGAACAACTTTAAACTAACTAATTATGAAAAAGTGGCTTATACCATTAATAGTCCTAGGTGTTATTGCTTTTGCAATATTTTCTTGGGGAAAGAATTTTAATAACACAGCAGTTACCTTACAAGAATCTGCAACAAAAACCTGGGGAAACGTTGAAAGTTCTTACCAACGTAGAAATGACCTTATTGGTAATTTAATTAAAACCGTTCAAGGTGCTGCAGATTTTGAAAGAACCACATTAAGAGAGGTAATTGAAGCTCGTGCAAAAGCGACTTCAACAACTATTAATGCTAATGATTTAACAGCAGAAAACATGGCACAATTTCAACAAGCCCAAAGTGGTTTAAGTGGTGCACTATCTAAGTTATTAGTATCTGTAGAGCGTTATCCAGAATTAAAAGCCAACCAAAACTTTTTAGAATTACAAAGTCAATTAGAAGGAACAGAAAACAGAATTAATGTTGCCAGAGATAGGTTTAATGAAGCTGTAGAACCGTATAACAAGCACATTAAAACTTTTCCGAATAATTTATTAGCAGGATTTTTAAATTTTGAACCTATGGATTACTACAAAGCAGATGCTGGTAGTGAAAATGCTCCAGACGTAGATTTTGATTTTAACTAATAAACATGTCTAATAAAGTTGAAGAATTTTTAAGCGCCATTGAAGAACAAGAAGTTGTTGAAGCTATACGTTTAGCAGAAAAAAACACTTCTGGTGAAATACGTGTGCATATTGAAAACACTTTTAAAGGCGACATAGAAAGTCGTGCTTTAGAAGTGTTTTCTGTTTTAAAAATGCATAATACCAGATTACAAAATGGCGTTTTAATTTATGTTGCTGTACAAAACAAAGCATTTGCTATTTATGGAGACAAAGGCATACACGAATTAGTTGCTGCTAACTTTTGGAATGACACCAAAACAACTATAGAAAAACATTTTAAATCTGGAAACTTTAAGCAAGGCTTGGTTGAAGGTATTTTACACGCAGGAGAACAACTAAAAAAATATTTTCCTTTTAGTGATTTAGACCAAAACGAGCTAGCAAACGAAATATCAAAAAGTTAATGCAAAAACTAAAACAATTATTAATTCTTTTCTGCTGTTTTGGGTTTTTTCAAACCGTTAGTGCGCAATTTGATATTCCTGAAACACCAGAGTTTCAAACCAGTGTATACGATTATATTAGCATGCTTTCTTCTAATGAAAAAACTTCATTAGAAAACAAACTCATAAAATATGCTGACACTACCTCTACACAAATTGTAATATCTATTATTGCTACAACAAAAGGAGAAAACATTATGTACTTAGCGACACAATGGGCTCACAAATGGGGAATTGGAGGCAGTAAAGAAAAAGACAATGGTGTTTTTGTATTACTAGCTAGAAACGACAGAAAAATTGCCATAGCAACAGGATATGGTGTAGAGCATTTACTTACAGATGCTATGTCTAGACGCATTATTGAAAGAGATATAATACCTTACTTTAAACAAAACGATTATTACGGAGGATTAAACAGAGGCGCAGATGCTATTTTTGAAGTATTAAATGGCGAATATCAAGGCACAAGACAATCAAACTCTAGTGAATTTCCTGTAGGTTTTGTAATACTTCTTTTTATCATATTTATCATCATTTTAATTTCTATTTCTAAAAGTAGAGGAGGCGGAAACGGTACCGATCATTTTGGTGGAAAAAGAAACACAACACGAGACATTCTAGAAGCTATAATACTTAGCAACTCTGGACGTGGAGGATACAGAAGTGGATCTGGTGGCTTTGGTGGTGGTTTTGGCGGAAGTTCTGGTGGTGGCTTTGGAGGTGGCTTCGGTGGAGGTGGCTTTGGAGGTGGAGGAGCTTCTGGAGGTTGGTAATAATAAGCAGCAAACAAGCAGTGTTAGTTAAAACATTTATTCCTTAGATTTCAACCAATAATACGTTCCTGTATTTTCATTATACATATATTTATGTCCTTTTGTTGGTTCACCTGCAGAAACTACTTTATAGGTAATTTTGCTATTTTCAAGGTATAGCTTATCACAGTTTGATGTATTATTTACACATTTATTTTTAGCCTTTGCATTGCCAAAATAATTAATCCATACCATTTCTTTTGGTATATCAAGCCCTTCTAAATATGCAGAAATTAGCTGCGCTTTTTTATTAGATATATCTTTATTTATAATATCACTTTTCTTAGAATCATGATGTACTTCTATTAACACCACAAAATCTTTTTTAATAAGCTTTACAATTTTTCTATCTATTATCTTTTTATCTCTTTTAGAAATCTCTTCAGTATTTGGAGTAATATTAATTGACAATTCATTGTTTTTAGATAATAAATCACATGAAATTGTTTTCCAATCTAAAACCCCTTCATTAATACATCTTATATAGCATTTTCCAGGCTGCGGATTTTTAGGTAAATTATTGTTTTGAGACAAACAGTTAGCAGAAAAGATGAAAAACAAACACGTAATAATTTTATACATAAAGAATAATTTTAAACCTAAGTTACTAAAAAAGAGAAGTGTTTAAAACATTATTTATAGATACTTTAAAATAAAAAAGGCATAACACAAAAGAATCTTCTTTTATATTATGCCTTTACATATTACTATGCTTTTTATTATTTTTTACGCATATATACACTAATAGGAACACCATGAAAATTAAATTTTTCACGTAATTTATTTTCTAAGAAACGTTTATAAGGTTCTTTTACATATTGTGGTAAATTACAGAAAAATGCAAATTGTGGTTGTGGTGTTGGCAATTGCATGATGTATTTAATCTTTACAAATTTTGCTTTAAGTGCTGGTGGAGGATAGTTTTCTATAATAGGCAACATTACCTCATTAAGCTCGCTTGTTTTAATACGCTTGCTTCTGTTTTTGTATACCTCTACAGCAGTTTCTATTGCTTTGTAAATACGTTGTTTGTTAAGTACAGAAATAAATACAATTGGCACATCTGTAAAAGGTTCCATTTGTTTTTTTATAGCACGCTCAAATTCTTTAATGGTATTACTACCTTTATCTTCAATTAAATCCCATTTATTAACTAGAATAACAATACCTTTTCTGTTACGTTCTGCTAGCCAAAATATATTTTGTACTTGACCATCAAAACCACGAGTAGCATCTAAAACTACAAGACACACATCACAATGCTCAATAGCTCTTACGCTTCGCATTACTGAGTAAAACTCTAAATCTTCTTTAACTTTTGATTTTTTTCTAATTCCTGCAGTATCTACAAGATTAAATTCAAATCCAAAACGGTTGTATTTTGTATCAATAGAGTCTCTGGTAGTTCCTGCAATATCTGTAACAATATATCTGTCTTCACCAATTAATGCATTTATAAAAGAAGATTTTCCTGCATTTGGGCGACCAACAACAGCAAAACGAGGTAAGTCTTCTTCTAGCTCTTCTTCCTCTTCATTTTCTGGTAAAGCTTCAACAAGCGCGTCTAACAAATCTCCTGTACCACTACCATTTATACTTGCAACTGTATAATATTCACCTAAACCTAAAGCGTAAAACTCTACAGCATCTTCGGCACGTTTACCATTATCTACTTTATTTACTACTAAAAAAACAGGTTTTGTAACTTTACGAAGTAGTTTTGCTACATCTTCATCCATTCCTGTAACACCAGATTCTACATCTACCATAAAGATAATGGCATCTGCTTCATCGATAGCTAACTCTACTTGCTTGTCAATTTCTGCTTCAAAAATATCATCGCTTCCTTTAACATATCCTCCTGTGTCTATAAGAGAAAATTCTTTTCCGTTCCAGTCACTTTTACCGTAATGTCTATCTCTGGTTACACCACTTACTGCATCTACAATGGCTTCTCTACGTTGAATTAATCGGTTAAAAAATGTTGATTTTCCAACATTTGGTCTTCCTACAATAGCTACTATATTACTCATATTTTTTGTTTTAATCTGCCTTACATATCCTGTAAGCGTCTGCAAAGGTAGTGTTTAGTTATAGAATTCGTTGTTGTTTTTTTAAAATTAGCTAATAAATTGTTTTTTCGAGTACTTTTTTCTTCTTAATTTCTATTTAAAAGAGCAGCAAAACCCTTCAATCACCTATCAATTATTGGTTTTCAATTTTCTAAAAAAGTTTAAATAAAAAACTGTACATTGAAACATTAAATGATATTAAATGGCATTAACCAATGAAATAGTATTAAGACCGCGTTTTAAACTAGATATAAAATTAGACAAAGAAACGTTGTTAAACCTTTTTGAAGACACTAAAAACACACAAAGTGATTTTATAGTTTCTAGGGTTGATGATCATGTTTTTATTAAAATACCAAAAGCAAAACAGCACTTTTGGTCGCCACAATTACATCTAGAAATCAACAAAAAAGAAAACGACAACAACAGCTATATCTATGGTTTGTTTGGACCAAACCCTACCGTTTGGACCATGTTTATGTTTCTGCACTTTATAGTGATTTGCTTATTTTTCGCTTTTGGTGTTTGGGCTTACACCAATTGGTCTTTAAACACAAACTATGCTATACAATTATTTGTAACCTTGTTTATGATAGTAGTTTGGTTTGCGCTTTATTTTGGCGGAAGAATAGGAAAAAAAACAGGAACAGCACAAATGCATGAACTGCATAATTTTATGCGTGAAACCTTAAAGAGCAAAGGTATTGATACTATGTAAACCTAGAGCAACAACAACCACACTTACAAACACGAAATAAAAAAAGCCTTAGCAAAAACTAAGGCTTTTAATTTTATTATAGATTAATAAAATACCTTTTTATAAAACCAACCCTTCTGTTGTCTTTATTAAAAACTACTAATAAACCGGTTATTGTTGGTTAAGTAGCCTTTGTAATATTATAAACCATTACTTGTTGCATGCTCAAAATCTACAAAAAGAGACTACTAGCAGAAGCTATTATTGATTGTAACCAAAACGTTTTAGCTGACGTTGATTGCTTCGCCAATTTTTATTCACTTTTACATACAGCTCTAAGTGAATTTGCTTACCAAAGAATTTTTCTAAATCTTTTCTAGCTTCTACACCTACGCGTTTTAAAGCAGCTCCTTTATGCCCAATAATAATTCCTTTTTGGGTTTCTCTTTCTACCATGATTACAGAACGAATACGAATAATTTTTTCTTCTTCAAAAAACTCTTCGGTATCTACCTCAACAGCATAAGGAATTTCCTTTTTGTAATGCATTAAGATTTTTTCTCTAATGTTTTCGTTTATAAAAAAACGTTCTGGTTTATCTGTAAGTTGGTCTTTTGGATAAAATGCTGGAGACTCTGGAAGTAAACTTATAATTCTATCAAACACCTCTTTTACATTAAACCCTTCTAAAGCTGAAATAGGAAATATTTCGGCATTAGGCACTTTTGCTTGCCAAGTTTGCACTTGCTCTTCAAGTTGTGCTTGGTCTGATTTATCTATTTTATTTAAAAGTAATAAAACAGGTATTTTTGAATTGGTTATTTTATTAAAGAAGGCTTCGTCTTTTAGCTCTTTTTCACCAATTTCTACCATATAGATTAGCACATCTGCATCTTCAAAAGCAGATTTTACAAAATCCATCATAGAAGCTTGTAACTCATATGCTGGTTTTATAATTCCTGGTGTATCAGAAAGTACTACCTGAAAATCTTCACCATTAACAATACCTAAAATTCTATGACGCGTTGTTTGCGCTTTAGATGTAATGATAGAAAGTTTCTCGCCTACAAAGGCATTCATAAGTGTAGACTTACCAACGTTTGGATTTCCAATAATATTTACAAAACCTGCTTTGTGCATTTAAAAAGTATTTGCTGCAAAGGTACTGTAAAAGTTACTTATACGAATAACAACAATAAAATTTTTACATTTTACTTATTCATTAGGATAAAAAGAATAGCCACCAAAAAAATCGCGCCATGCAAACCAAGCGGCAACATATGCAAATTGAGGTTTTTCTAAATTAGCTCCTCCTGTGCTATTGCCTAAAATATCATATTTAACATTATTAGATTTTAACACTTTTGGGAACTCATCATCTTCTAACAGTTGAAAACTATCAAAATCACTTACTTTAAAAGCATTAATAACTCTCTTGGTTGCATTACCATACACAATATATTTTTGCCCTTGAATGATAATATCTTTTCTTTTAGAGTTTTGAAAATCATCATATTTAAAAAAATGCACGCTATATAAATTGGATTCTACTATGCCATAGATTAACTCTTCAGCAAATGGTAGCTCAATATCATCATTATCATCAGAAGGTTCTTGAGGTCTGCTAAAATCAGTATTAAATTTTAAAACCCGAGCGTTTGGGTATGCACTTTTTGCGGTACTCCATGTAGTTTCAAGAACAGGAATTTTTTGTAAAACGTTATTAATTCGTTCTCCATTAATTCCTTTTCCTAACATTTGTGACCAAATGGTTTCAGTGGTTTCATCCCAAGGTGTCATATTATCTTTTAACAAATAACCAGAAGCTCTAAAGATTCCCTCTCTTTGAAAAGCAATAGCACTTTTTGTTATAGGACAATAGGAAAAAGCATAATCTCTACCATTAAAACTTGTGTTTATAATTTCATATCGCAGCACATAAGCATAAGGAAAAATTCTTACCGAAGAACCAGAAGAAACAATACCAACAAGACTGTTGTTAGTTAAATCTGTATTTGAAACGGAAACAAATTCTGGATCTAAGGATAAAGGAAATAAACTAAAGATACCAGAAATATCATTTTCATCTACTAACCATTCGCTGCCATCTAAGGTTCCGTTTTTAGAATCATCAGAAGCGCAATAAAAAAGTGTTAAAACAAACAATAATAGTATTACCTTTTTCATAGCATATAGATTTTACACTATATAAGTCGCTAAAAAACAGCATACTTACAAATTTTAACATATTAAAAAACCTTAAAAAAATCTTGAGATTGTAATAAATGTGTATTAAAATCTTTTAAACACCTTTGGTTTTACAGTATAACTTTACTATAAATTCTTTTAAATTGAAGTGTTTTATTAGTGTAGATTTACCAAAACACTGCACTTTTTAGACTATTTACCAAAACCTATTTATATTACCTTTTAATAATTATAAAAAATCAAGACCTTGGTTTGTTTATTCCTCTATCATACATCACAATACTTCCTGCAACAGATACATTTAAGCTTAATTGTGATTTAAATTTTACTAAAAAATGACTTTTTTCTATAGCTTGCTTAGACAATCCGTGATCTTCTGCGCCTAATAAATACACACAACGTCTAGGATGATGAAAGGTTTCTAAAGCTACGGCAGACGCGTCTAACTCTACACCAACCAATCTTGCACCTTTAGGAATATTGTTAAAAAAATCATCAAAAGTAGCATAATGAAAATATGGCATTGCTTTTACAGCATTGTGCGTATCGCAAGCTTGTTTAGCATATCTATTTCCTATTGTAAAAATATAACTCGCTCCTAAATTTTGAGCTGTTCGCCAAAGCATGCCTAGGTTTTCTGGGGTTTTTCCGTTTTGAATTCCGATTCCGAAATATTCATTTTCAAAATTATCTACCATTTTACAAAAGTAAAATTTTATAGATATATTAGAAAATTAACTTTCAATAATACCTTTTACTATAGACGCATTATTTTCTAACGCTTCTTTGGTACTATTATAACCAAGACTAAAAACAGCATCCATACTTTTCATATTAAAAGTACCATATTTTACTAATCCTTTAGGAGAGACAACAATATCACAATCTGAAAATTTTGCTAAAGATCCAGAAGCAGCCATAATTTTATACGCTCTATCTAAGACCGAAAAAGAATGTTTTAAATCTTTTATTTTTACAGATGTTAAAGGGTTTACATATACTCCAATAATTTTTTCACAATGTGGCATTAATGGTTCTGTTGGAAAATTATTAAGTACACCACCATCAATATAATACGAATTTTTAATTTTTACAGGAGTAAAAACACCAGGAAAAGAAGCTGATGCTAATATTGGTTTTATTAATTCTCCAGAACTAAATATTTTTAATTTACCTGTTTCTACATTAGTAGCAGCAACAAAAAGCGGCTTTTTTAAACTACTAAAATCATCTTCATTAAAACAAACATAAAACTCATTTGCTAGTTTTTCGGTATCAATAAATCCTGGTTTGTTTAGGGCAAATTTACTGGTTCTAAAAATGGGTATGGTTTTAAAAAAATGAAGAATCTCTTGCCAACTCATTCCTGCTGCATAAAGAGAACCTACTATTGCACCTGCACTTGTACCTGCTATATGAGTAGGATATATTCCTGCTTCTTCTAATGCTTTAATTGCACCTATATGCGCAACACCTCTTACTCCTCCTCCAGATAAAACTAAGCCTATTTTCATTTTATTGCGATTGTGTTTAATATAAAAAACAAGTATTGTAAGCTATTGGGTAATTATTTGAAAACTAACTAACCCTCCATCAATTTCTGCTTTAATAAGCTTTCCGTTTTTATAATAATATATGTTTTCTTTTCCTTTAGCATTTATTTTCTTGTAGGTATGGTTACCTAAAGGTACAATAGTATTGATACTTCCATCTTCTTCAGAAAAACAATAACTTATATTTTCGGGCTCTTGAAAATACATAAGTATTGTACTATAATGAATTGGATCTTTAATAGATTTCTCTTTCTTATTATTTTGAGTAATTATATACTGGTTCTGCAACCACTCTGTATTTGTTTCTGCATGAGGTTTATTATTTACAGTTATATGTACATCTGCTTTTTTTAAATTATTATTATTAAAGACTACATTATAATTATAATTAACATTAATTTCTGTAATAATTCTTGTTGTAATATTGGTAGCGCTGTGATAATGAATTTTAGAATCTTTAATACGCTTTGTTGTTTCTAACTGCCCAATAATTTTATCTTTTAAAACGATATCAAATTTTAAATGCGAAGTATTTGTATTTGCTTCAAACTCTTGAAAGGATAGAATCTGGAATAGTATTAGGTACCAAATCATTTGAGACAACATTTAGAATTAGACTACAAATTAACAAATTTAATTTACTTAAAAACTACTAACACCTTATAATCTCTATTAATTATAGCACTTTTATAAAATAAAAAAAGTAGGCTGTATAATATTACAACCTACTTTTTAAAGTACATATTATTACATTCTGCTTGTATAAAACAGAATATTTTTTTTAGTTTCCTTTGTTATAGTCTTCTAAAAACTTAGCTAAACCACTATCTGTTAAAGGGTGTTTTAATAATCCTGTAATAGAAGATAAAGGTCCTGTCATTACATCTGCACCTAATTTAGCACAGTTAATAACATGCATAGTGTGACGAATAGATGCTGCTAAAATTTCTGTTCTGAAACCATAATTATCATAAATCATTCTAATTTCATCGATAAGGTTTAACCCATCTGTAGAGATATCATCTAATCTTCCTAAGAATGGAGAAACATACGTTGCACCAGCTTTAGCTGCTAACAAAGCTTGTCCTGCAGAAAAAACTAAGGTTACGTTAGTTTTAATTCCTTTATCTGAAAAATATTTACACGCTTTTACACCATCTGCAATCATAGGAAGTTTTACAACTATTTGCGGATGCAATGCTGCTAACGCTTCTCCTTCTTTAACCATACCATCAAAATCTGTAGCAATAACTTCGGCAGAAACATCTCCTTCAACTAATTCGCAAATCTTTTTGTAATGGTTTAAAATATTTTCTGCTCCAGTAATTCCTTCTTTAGCCATTAAAGATGGATTGGTTGTTACACCATCTAAAACACCTAAATCTTGTGCTTCTTTAATTTGTTCTAGGTTTGCTGTGTCAATAAAAAATTTCATATCTATTATTTTATACTGTTTGTAAATATTCTAATACTTGTTTGCTTACTTTTTCGCCAGTGAAGCCAAATTTTTCGTCTAATACTTTTGCTGGTGCAGAATAGCCAAAGTGATCTAAACCAAAAACGCTACCATTATCACCAACTAAACCTTGTAAGTTTACTGGTAAACCTGCTGTTAAACCAAATAATGGTTTGTTTTTAGGAATTACACTGTTTTGGTACTCTTTAGATTGTAATCTAAAAACACCTTCTGAAATTACAGAAGCGATATTTACTTTTAAGTTATTTTCTTTTTCTAAGATTTCTGCTGCTGCAAAAAGTGTAGAAACTTCAGATCCGTTTGCAATTAATACCACATCTGGATTTTCAACTTCTTTTACTAAATAACCCCCTTTTTCGGCAGCTAACGCTTCGTTATATCTAGAATCTCCTTGAGGTTCTACATCTTTAATTCCTTGTCTAGAAAGAATTAAACCAGTAGGTCTACTTTTGTTTTCTAAAGCCATTTTCCATGCAACACTAGTTTCAGCAGAATCTGCAGGACGTAATGCTAAGAAGCTTGGGTCACCACTGTGATTTTTTAATTTTTCTAATAAACGTATTTGCGCTTCTTGCTCTATTGGTTGGTGTGTTGGTCCATCTTCACCTACTCTAAATGCATCATGTGTCCAAACATATTTGACACCTAATTCTTGTAATGCACTTAAACGAATTGCTGGTTTCATATAATCTGAAAACACAAAAAATGTTGCTACTACAGGAATAACTCCACCATGTAAGGCAAGTCCGTTAGCAATACAAGCCATTGTTAACTCTGCTACTCCTGCTTGTAAGAAAGAACCTGTAAAATCTCCTTTTTGTATGGCGTGTGTTTTCTTTAAGAAACCATCTGTTTTATCAGAGTTTGATAAATCTGCAGAAGAAACAATCATGTTTTCTACGTTTTCAGCTAAGTAACCTAATACACCAGAAGAAGCAGCTCTAGTTGCTAATCCTGCTTTATGTTGTATAGTAGAAAAATCTAACTCTGGTAATTCACCAGACAAGAAGAAATCTAATTTTGCTGCTAAGGCTTCGTTTTCTTTTCTCCAAGCAGCAATTTCTACTTTCTTTTTAGCTGCTTGCGCTGTTTTTTCTTCTACAAGATTTTTATAAAATGTTTGCACATCTTCATAAACATCAAAAGGACTTTCAGGATTTGCACCTAAGTTTAATAATGTTTGTTCGTAATCTGCTCCAGTATTACTAATTGGTTGCCCATGTAACTCACAGTAACCTTCAAACATTTTCCCTTCTGCAGTAACAGAACCTTTACCCATTATTGTTTTACCAATGATAAGGGTTGGTTTTTCTGTTTCGTTATTGGCATCTGTTAATGCTTTTCTAATAGCATCATGATCATGCCCATCAATAGTTACTACTTTCCATCCCCAAGCTTCGTACTTCATGGCAGTATCTTCTGTAGTTACCTCATCTGTAGAAGTTGAAAGTTGAATATCATTAGAATCAAAGAACATGATAAAGTTATTTAAACCTAAATGACCAGCAATTCTACCTGCTCCTTGTGAGATTTCTTCCTGCACACCACCATCAGAAATAAAACCATATACTTTATGGTTCATCCAATCACCAAAACGTGCTTTTAAAAATTTAGCAGCAATTGCAGCACCAACACCCATGGTATGTCCTTGACCTAAAGGTCCTGAAGTATTTTCAATACCTCTGGCAACATCTACTTCTGGGTGACCAGGAGTAATAGAACCCCATTGTCTAAAGTTTGCAACATCGTCTTTTTTGTAATTACCTAAAAGATAATATTGCGCATACATTAGTGTAGATAGGTGACCTGCATCCATAAAAAAACGATCTCTAAAAGGCCATGTCATGTCTGAAGGATCGTAATTGAAGAATTCGGAATAAAGAATATGCATAAAATCTGCACCTCCCATTGGACCACCTGGATGACCAGAATTGGCTTTTTCTACCATGGCTACTGCCAATGCTCTAATGTTATCTGCTGCTTGTTGGTCAATTTGCTTGTTCATTTTTTATATTTTGATACGTTTAATAAACTTTTTTTATTTTTATTATAAATTAACATTGCAAAGATGCTGATTATTTTACAAAACCTATAGATAATTTGGGGTTAAAATTGTTTTATTATTCACAATTAACAGGTGTTTATTAACTTTTTAAAAGTTTACTGATTTCGTTTTCACGTACTATTAGTATAGGTTCTATAAAATAAATTATACACATAAAAAAAAGAGCTGTAATATTTATTACAGCTCTTGAACAATTATATTATTTTATAATTAGTTTTTCAATAATTTAATGGTTTGTTTATTCTCTCCTTGCGTAATATTTAAAAAGTATAAACCTGTTTTAAGGTTATTACCAAAAGAAAATTCTTCGTTTGGATTATATTCTTCTGTCAATAAAAGTTTTCCGCTAAAATCAAACAGTTCTAATTTAAAACTTTCATTTGACACTGAATTCACCATTTTTAAATTAAACATATTTTGACTAGGATTTGGCCAAATTTGCGCTTGAAAACTATTTTTAAGTTTATTTGTGTTTCCTGCTTTTATTTCTCCAACCATTCTTGTAGGACCTCCACATCCATTTATTCCTGATACATTACCCTCCATATCTGTATAGCCAATAACTACTATGCCTCCATCAAAAGTATCTCCTAAAATGTCTTGCGAACAAGAGGTATGAATTTCTGCGGTATCTGAACCGTTAGATAGCTCTAAGTTTTTTTCCAGTTTATTACCATTATCATAAATAGTATAGGTACCATCACCATTATCTGTTACTGTGCCTGAATTTGATACTAAAGCTGTACCTGATCCTCCACTATACGAGACAATTAATTGTTCTAATCCTCCTTTGCATTCGCATTCTACTGCTGGCACACATCCATCAAGACCTGTTACGTTACCCTCCATATCTGTATAGCCAATAACTACTATGCCTCCATCAAAAGTATCTCCTAAAATGTCTTGAGAGCAAGAGGTATGAATTTCTGCG
>NZ_JAHKPZ010000030.1:163694-572677 GCF_018860825.1 Lacinutrix sp. C3R15
AGATAGCTCTAAGTTTTTTTCTAGTTTATTACCATTATCATAAATAGTATAGGTACCATCACCATTATCTGTTACTGTGCCTGAATTTGATACTAAAGCTGCACCTGGTCCTCCACTATACGAGACAATTAATTGTTCTAATCCTCCTTTACATTCACAATCTCCAGGAACTTCAACAGAAGAACAACCTTCAACTAAATCGGAACTATTACCTTCTGTATCTGTATAGTGAACTACTTGCATTCCACCAGAAAAAGTAACACCTAGAATATTTTGAGAACAAGAAGTATGAATTTCTGCAGTTGTTGTTCCGTTAGATATATCTAAGTTGCTATCTAATTTTTCTCCATTATCGGTAATGGTATACGTCCCATCTCCATTATCTGTAATTATTCCAGAACTTGATGTTAAAATAGCTCCTGGTCCTCCACTGTAAGCAATGGTTATTTCTGTTAAACCACCTTTACATTCACATTCTTCCACATAAGGACATAAGGCTCCTCCATTTCTACTAGCTCCTGAAATTATTTCGAAATCTCCAATTTCTAATCCAGGACCAACAGGTTGTGAACAACTAACATGTAAATCATTTACTTCTACTTCATTAATAAAGAAATAAATAGTATTAGTCATTCTATTTTCATCTCCATTACCTACAAATGTAAATTGATCAGTAGCAGAATGCACCCCTTGGTACAATACTTCATCATCATTATTTAGCACCACAATGGTAGCATTTGACATACCATTGTATTGCATGGTTAATTCTACCAGTCCACCATCACATTCGTCGCAAGCGCCTTCTGGAGGTGTAACAGGGTCACATGGTAAAGTCACTAAATCTTGTGTCCAGGTAACATAACCTTCGCCTTTAATTTCTTTTGCCACAAAAATACCATTCATATTGGTTACCTCACCTCTTTCTCCTTTTACCTCAATTTTTTTATCTCTAACATAGATACGAGCGGTTAGGTTTGTACCCTCTTTAATTTTAACCTTATCATCTGCATAGATTGTAACATTTCTATGTCTTGGATTAAAAGTATTATTTTCACCTAACTCCATTCCTTTTTGCAAATACACATTACCACATTTATTAATAAAAATAATTGTTGCATTTTCTTCTGTTTTAATTTCTTCAATAAAAACATCAGGGCTTGTAAAAGATAAAGTACCCCCTTCTTTCACTTCAATTTTACCATAAACATCTCCTGGCAACACAAGGTCTTCTCCTTCTTCAACTACAACATCTACGCTATCATCATTTGTTGTATTGTTAGTTATAAAAGGAGGTAAGGTTATTACTGCTTGGGCAAAGATTGAAGCTCCTACAGAGCTATCTGCATCTACCTCAATTTCGGGAGATTTGACAAAACTATACACAATACTTTCGTCTTTTATTTTGGCCCTTCCATTAGATTGAGTAACACCTAAAGCTCCAGAAACTACTAAGTTATTGTCTTTAAGTTCTATTTTTTCTTTTGCAATCAATACAAATGATGCAATGTCATCTGCCGAACTAAATACATTATTGGCATTATCAGGACACTCGATACTTGGTGAATTTAACGAGCTTTGCTTTGTACTGGGTTTATTGTTTTTAGATTTATCTCCTGTTGGAGTGGTTTTAATAACTAAATCTAAATTAAGGTTCTTCTTTTTAAGGGTGGTTAAACCATTAGAAAAGACATTAGCTGTTAAGAAAAAAAATAGGATTGAAAATATTTTCATCCTATTTAATCCTTTGTTTACTATAGACACATACTTGCCTATACTTGAAAAAAAATTCGAATTGATTGGTTTCATGTTAAAAAGATTTAAATTAATAGCACATCTAACTTAAATGTAGAACTATTTAATTTATCATTTTAAAAAACTCGACATGCAGTAAAATAAAACGATTAAAAGGAAAAACCAAAACAACATAAGTGACTAATAAACAGATGTTTACTAGTATTTTTTTTTAAAATTTTAAATATACTAGGTATACTAATAAAATTAAAAAAAGGGATGCTTTGACAGAAGCTAATAATATTGTTTTAAGTGTTTTTTTTGCAGAAACTATAAAACCTTCTAAAAAAAATCTATTAGAGTTGTAAATGCAAATAGGTTGCATATTGCTATAGCCTATATTAAAACAATAATTACCTTTTAAGGTATTAATAAATTTTATTAATAGAAATGCCTCTGTACAAGATTATACTAATTAACCTATTTTCTAGTTATTTTTATATTTTAAAACGTTTTAAATGTATTTATATACTAATGAAACATAAAAAGATGTTGATTTTTTAATAAAACCTATTTTGAGTCTCTATCTAACAAACGTATTTGTTTTTCGTTTTTTAAAATGTCTTTAAAAATTTGAAACAATTGTGTTTTAAGGTTTTTATATTCTATAAAAAACTCACTAATTACTTTTACAAGTTCTTGGTGTTCTTTTTTATAACCTGCTTCTTCTTTTGGCTGTTTCATATTATCTACCAAAACCTCAAGATCATTAGTATGTGTTTTCACAATATTTAAAAGTTCGTCATTTCTTTTTTGTGATCTATTTAAGGCATCTACAATTTCTGTATTGTCATTAAATTCTTTTGTATTTATTAGTTGCATGGTATAGGTGGTTACTAAATCATCTAAAAACAACTGTTCGTCTTGTATAAAACTTAATTCGGAATACCATTTTTTTGAAGCTTGATGCATTTCTGTTGCATTCATTAATTCTAAGTATTTTTCTTGTGTTTTTGTAGTTATCATAGTATTTGTTTTAGAGTAAAAGCAGAATACAATCTGTACAATTATATTCTGCCTTTATTATGTTTACTAAAGAATTTCTATTTTCTTTTTTGCTCCTCCTTTTTCTGCTTCTTTTTTTAAAATATTAAGTTTTAATATTCCGTCATCATAGGTAGCTTTTACTTTTTCTTCTGTATTTACCGTTTTTGGCAATTGTAAAGATCTTTTAAAAGAACTATAACTAAACTCTTTACGTGTATAGTTTTCTTCTTTTTCTTCTTGTTTTGTGTTTTTTTCGGCACAAACATTAAGTACATCTCCATCAATGGTAACATCAAAATCTTTTTTATTAAATCCTGGTGCTGCAAATTCTATTTCAAAATCTTTGTCATGCTCTTTTACGTTCATTGCTGGCATAAGACTTTCATCATCTAAAAAATCATTATCAAAAAAATTTTCTGAGTTTAAAAATGATTTTAAATTATCATTATTCCATGGGAATAATCTGTTTCTGTTGTTAAATTTAATAAGTGACATAGTTTTATTTATTTATAAATTAAACAATTAATTATACTATGAAGGTACAAAACAACAAAAACACACAACATGATAAATATCAGTTAGTTATGTTAAATATTTATTAAATTTTAAAGGCTATTATTTTCTACATCTAAAAGTTTAGGAATAGTTGCATTCCAATTAAAAGTATCTTTTATTTTTACTCTAAAAGCATCTAATGCTGTAAGTTCTCCATGAATTAAATATACTTTTTCAGGTACATTTTTAATAGCACGCATCCAGTTTATCAGGTCGTTTTGGTCTGCATGGGCAGAAAGGCTATCTATATTTTTAATGGCTGCTTTTACAGGATAATATTTTCCGAAGAATTTAATTTCATGTGCTCCTTCTTGCAATTGTCTTCCTCTGGTACCTTCGGCCTGATAGCCAACCAATAAAACGGTTGTAGAAGGCACATCTATTAATTGTTGCAAATAGGTTAAAACGCGTCCGCCTGTAACCATACCACTTCCTGCAATAACAATTTTGGAGCGCTTATCATCAATGGTTTGCCAGGTTTCTTTGTAAGATTGAATAATATTTACATGGTTACACATAGCATTAAAATCTGAAGGAGATAGTTTGTGCCATTTAGGAAATCTATTAAAAACTTCTAATACATTATTTCCCATTGGGCTATCAACAAAAACTGGAATATTAGGTATTTTGTTTTCTTTGTAAAGTTTCCAGAGCATATACACAAGTGTTTGCAAGCGCTCTACCGCAAAACTTGGTATTATTAGGTTTCCTTTTTTATGTAAGGTTTGGTTTATTATGTCTGCTAATTTTTTTTCTACATCTTCTTCTGAATGCAATTTATTTCCGTAGGTACTTTCTATAAACAAAAAGTCTGCCCATTCTGGTTTTTTAGGATCATTGAGTAAATAATCATCTGTTCTACCAATATCACCTGAAAAAACAAATCTTTTTCCGTGAATATCTAACTCAATAAAAGTAGCGCCAATAATATGACCATTGTACTGAAAGCGATAGGAAATATTTTGTGTAAATAAAATCCATTTATCTTGTACCTCTACTTGAAAATGCAGGATGGTTTTTTCTGCATCTTTAACAGTGTAAAAAGGAAGCGCTGGGTGGTGTTTAGAAAATTGTTCTTTATTAGCTTTTTCTGCTTCTTCTTCATGAATTTTTGCGCTATCTTTTAATATAATTTCTGCAATAGCTAAGGTTGGTGCTGTGCCAATTATTTTTCCTTTAAAACCCTGTTGTATTAATCTAGGTAAATAACCAACATGATCTAGATGCCCATGAGTTAGCAAAACAATATCTATGTTTTCTACGGTAACTGGCAGATTATCCCAATTGCGTTCACGCAGCTCTTTTACCCCTTGAAACATACCACAATCTATAAGGATATTTTTACCAAAAGCCTCTAATAAAAATTTAGAACCTGTAACGGTTCCTGCTGCTCCTAAGAATCTTACTTTAGCATAATCTGACATCCTTTTCTGGTTTTAATTATTACATAAGGCTTTTATCTCTTTTAAAATTTTCACTTTTCTTACTTCAGACACACCTAAATGATCTAAAAAGAAAACATCGTTTATTAAATCTCTGCACAACACAACATCACGACTTAGCAAAAACTGTTTTTCTCTGTTTGTTAGCAAAGTAGACACTGTAACAGGATACAACCCTAAGCGATCTATTTTATCTTTTAAGGCTTCATTTTTTGGATAATCCCAACTTAACAAATGTAATCCTACACAGGTACCAAACTGTATTGCATCTTCTGTAAAACGTGTATTGGTAACTACCCAACCAGTAGTGAGTTGGGTGGTATTATTTTTATTTTTGTTCCAATGTGACTTAACATCTATGTATCTTGAATTTATATACAATGGCACTTTTACATTACATTTAAGTCCTTGCTCACCATGAAACTTGCACTCTACAATAGTGGTTGTATTATTTTTATGTGCTAACACATCTATTTCGTGTTTTACGCAATCGCCTTGCACAGTCTCTCCTATACTTGTTTTATACCCAGAATATGTTAAAATAGCACCTATAAATTTTTCAAAAGGATATCCTGTTGGACCAAGTTCATATATTGCTTTTTTAAGTTTGTATTTAGAAGCAAAGTGACCATGTTCTTTTTTTAACAATGCAAATGCTCTGTTATAAATTTCTTTGGTAGATATACCTTGGTATAATTCATCTCTAACTACATTTAAAATCTTATTTACCGAATTTTTACTTGCTCCTGTACGCTGTAAGGAGTTGCGTAATTTTTCTAAAGAGAACTTTACTTTTTCTCCCGAAGATTTTATAATATGTATATCTAAATCACCCATTGTATAGCTTTACATTATTCTGGTATTACTAAAAACGGAATTATAGGGCTGAAACCAATTTTCTTTACAACAGGTTCATTAATAATATTTTCAATAAAACTATGTTTATTATTTACCAGCACTAGAATATTAATTTCTAACTCTTTAATAAAGTCTACTATTACAGAAGTCTTTTGATCATAACCTGGCACCCAATGAAAACTGCAATCAAAACCTGATAAATCATTTTCTAACTTTTTAATGTTTGTGTTTTGTGTTTCAGATAATTCTTTTTCCTCTTCAATGTGTAATATTCTAATTTTAGAATGATACAACGCACTTAAAGCTTTTATAGGACTTAAAATTTTGTCTGTATATTGTTTGTTATAATCTGTTGGAAAAGCAATTTGACTAGGAGTAACAAAGCTATAACCATCTGGAACCGCTAAAACCGGACATGATTTAATTTTATTTAAGACATTTACGGTGTTGCTACCAAAAAATATTTCTTTAGTTTTTGAAGCTCCTTTTGTACCCATTACCACCATATCTATTTTATGAGTTGTGGTTACTGTATGAATAGCTTCTAATAAACTTTCTGAACTTAAAATAGTTTCAAAGTTGTGTTTTTCATTAGCATCTACAATTCTAGCTTTTCTTTTTAATTCTTGCATATCTTTATTAGCAGACTCTTTCATTACACGCGATAATTTGTTAGACAAACTAGACATAGATCCTGATCCTGACTTAAAAGAATTTATAAAATAAAAAGTACAGCTTTCATTTTCATAAAGTTTTAATGCATACGTAATTGCGCTCCATGCGTTATCTGAAAAATCTGTAGGAAGTAAAATATTTTTGCTCATAGTTTTTTTTATTTATAAGATATGAAATTATTCTGGTATTACTAAAAAAGGAATTATAGGATGATACCCTATTTTTTTAATTATTGGTTCTTTAATTATATTTTCTACAAAACTGTGTTTGTAATTTACAATTGCTAGTATATTAATATCTAACTCTTTAATAAAATCGTTTATTACTGTTGTTTTTTTAGCATAATTAGGCATCCAATGAAAGCTGTGTTCAACCTCTTGCAGGTATACATCAAGCTTACTAATATTATATTGCTGCACCTCACTTAATTCTTTTTTTTCTTCAATATGAACCACTTTAATAGAAGAATTATACAACTCTGCCAAATCTCTTAGTACTTCAAGCTCTTTATCTTTGTAAAAACGATTGTAATCTGTAGGAAAAGCCACGTGCTTTGGTTCTACAAAATCAAACTCATCTGGCACAACTAAAACAGGGCAAGAATGTATGTTTTTTAAAACAGATACGGTATTGCTACCAAAAAAAACATTATCTTTTTTAGAGTCTCCTCGTGTTCCCATTACTATAGTATGAACAGCAAATTCTGCAACACTTTTAGCTATAGCTTTGGTTAATTTTTCTGCACTAACAATTATTTCAAAATCATGATTAACATTAGCATTTGCCTCTAAAGCTTGTTCTTTTAAAGCTAGTAACTCTTTGGTTGCCTTGTTTTCTAGGTCTTCTAAAAAATGACCTGTAATATGTGTTCTTTTTTCTAATCTATTATTATCTGTGCTATTCAGAAAATAAAATGTACAAGAAGCATTAGTATATAATTTTAAAGCATATACTATAGCACTCCAAGAATTATCAGAAAAATCTGTAGGTAATAAAATGTTTAATTTCATTTATTTTTTAATTATAATTTTGAAGGAATGACCAAAAAAGGAATATTTAAATGAAACCCAATCTGGTTAATTTTAGATTGAAAAAATAAGTTTTCAAAAAAGGAATGTTTATTATTAATCATCACCAATAGATTAACATTCGTTTTTTTCTGAAAATCATTTATTGCATCTACTACATTATTGTTTTTTATATCATGAAACAAATGAGAAACATGCTTAAAATACGTTTCTAACTTTTGTTTATTCTTTTGTTGCTTTTCTGAAAGTGTTTCACCATAATTAACATGCAAAACATTTACACTTGCATGATAACTATCTGCTAATGCTACCAATGGCATTATTTGCTCATCTTGAAAATCTACCTCATAATCTGATGGAAATAAAATTTGATGTAGTGGTTCAAATTCAAATGCACTTGGTACTGCTAACACTGGCGATTTTACATTTTTAAATACATGTACTGTATTAGAACCAAACAATACACCTTGCACATTAGATGCTCCTTGGGTTCCCATAATTACCAGATCTATATTTTCTCGCTCTATAAGCGTTTTCATTTCTGGTATTAAATTATTAAAAACTGAAATAGTTTTAATAGTGTGCTTTGGGTTTGTAAACTTTTTATCAATAGTTTCTTTTACAGTAGATAGTCCTTTTAAAGAAATATCTTTTGCTGTATCTAACAAACCAAACTGTGCTGTACTAAGTTGCAAATATTCTGCTTGATATATCACTGGAGTATATGTATTTAAAATATAAAATGTACACTCCTCTTTTTTAAACAACCTTAATGCATATGTAATAGCATTCATTGCGTTCTCTGAAAAATCTGTGGGTAATAGTATTTTTTTCATGCTATATATTTTTATTTATTAACGTCTTAGATTTTGTAAAACCAATAATGGTATTGCTATTTTTAAACTAATTTTATCTATTGTAGATTGAAATATGATATTTTCTAAATAAGAGTGTTGTGTATTTACCATGATAAGAAAATCTACCTTATTATCAACAACATAAGTATTAATTGCACTATCAATTTTCTTATTGTTTGTAGTATAAAAACTTAATTTATTTTTACAAACGGTTTCTTCTATAAAGGCTTTATTATCTTCTTGTCTAAAGGATAAAGAATTACTTTTAGACACATATAACATGTCTATTTTTGTTCGGTAAGGCGTAAGTAAATCACATACTAGTTTTAATTCTCTTCTTTTGTAAGGTATTAAGTAATTGGTAGGAAACAATGCATGTTTGGGCTGTTGGTACTTGTAATTTTCTGGAATAGCCAACACAGGGCATTGCACATATTTTAAAACTTGTAAGGTATTACTACCAAAGGTTAAATGACTACTATTAGATTTTCCTTTGGTTCCCATAACCACAAGATCTATATTTTTACCATCTACTAATAAATCTGTTTCATCTAATAACGAGTTATATGCCGATACTGTAAAGTATTGAAAATTTGGATTTGGAGAAATTGCTTTAACACTAACTAATAGGCTTTCTAAATTTTCTTCAGATTGCTTTTTAACACGTTCTACAATATGTTTAAAATCTTTTCTATTTAATAAATCTTCATGATTATACACTTCTGCTTCATAAGCATGCATGAAATAAATTTCTGCTCTTTGATATTTAAAAAACTCTAATGCATATTTAATTGCATTCATTGCATTATCTGAAAAATCTGTTGGAATCAATATTTTAACCATAATTAAAGTTTTTATTTACATTTACACTAACTCACTTATTTTAAGCGAGTTAAAAATACAGCGGTTTCCTTTAAAAAAATATGACAAATATCATTAAAGCAAAAAACAGTATCTATTTTATGTATAAGAAAGCCAAACTTTCATTTGGCTTTCTATTGACTAATAGCACGTAATTTAATTAATGCCTTTCAACATATACTCCTTAAATTACATAATAAATATACCTGATTACAAAAGCATTAACTATGACATTTGTCAGTTTTTACTTATTAGCCCCAAAAACTTATTTTTTTTTAAACAAACATTTTAGAACTGATTTTTATCATGATTTATTAAACAACAAATCATTAACTTGTACTAAATAAACTAGAATGCAATTATGGAAAAGAATAAAAACTTTACTTCTTTATTTTTTAAAAACGTAGGAAGCCTATTTTATGCAATTGCTGCTGCTGATAAAAAAGTAGAAAAAAAGGAAATTCTAGTATTAAAAAATAGTATTAAATCACAATGGCAAGCGGTTTCCTTTTTAGATATAAATGCCTTACAAGAAATTATACTTACTTTTAATAGGCTACACAAAGAAAACAACCAAGACCCAGAAGTACTGTATCAAGATTTTGTTCGCTACAAAAACAAAGAAGCACATTTATTTACCAGTACCATTACAAACTTAATTTTACAAACAGCCAATGCTATTGCTAGTAGTTTTTCAGACAAAAACAAATCAGAATTAATTATGCTAGCAAAACTAGAAATAGAATTAAAAAAAGCATGAAAAAACACTATCTACTTATTCTTTTAACACTAGTCTTATCTTGTAATAAAACAAGTGACAAAATTTTACCTACCGAGCAAAACGTAACCGAGTCTGTATATTCTTCTGTAACCATACAACCAGATAGTTTGTATCAAGCTTATGCTACTGTTGCAGGTATTTTAGAAAAAAACTTTACTGAAGAAGGTGATGTCATTAAAAAGAATCAAGCCATCTCACAAATTATAAACAACACACCCATTTTAAATACCCAAAATGCAAAACTTGCTTTAGATTTGGCTAAAGAAAACTACAATGGTAGTGCAGCTATTTTAGCTGGAATAAAAGACGAAATTGAAGCTGCTAATTTAAAATACAAAAACGATTCCATTCATTTTTTTAGACAACAAAATCTTTGGAAACAAAACATAGGATCTAAAGCAGATTTTGACGCAAAAGAGTTAAACTACCAACTGTCACAAAACAATTTAACTTTACTTAAAAACAAATATAACCAAACAAAAAACCAATTAAAAACAAGCGTAAAACAAGCACAAAACAATTACCAAACCTCATTAATTAGCACTAAAGATTTTACAGTAAAAAGTGCTATAAATGGAAAAGTATATGCCCTTTACAAAGCATCTGGCGAGTTGGTTAACACCATGGAACCTGTTGCAGCTATTGGTAGCGCTTCTACTTTTATTATTGAAATGCTGGTAGACGAAGTAGATATTGTAAAAATAACAAAAAATCAAGAAGTGTTAATAACTCTTGATGCATATACAGGCAAAGTGTTGCAAGGCAAAGTGTCTAAAATTTACCCTAAAAAAGATGAGCGTAATCAAACTTTTAAAGTAGAAGCTGTTTTTGTAAATCCTCCAGAAGTATTATATCCAGGACTTTCTGGTGAAGCTAACATTATTATATCTAAAAAGGAAAAGGTTTTAACCATTCCGAAAAGCTATCTTATAAACAATAATCAAGTAAAAACAGAAAACGGTATAGTAAGCATTACCACAGGATTAGAAAATATGGAGTTTATTGAAGTTTTAAGTGGCATTACTAAAGACACCTATATATACAAACCAGAATAATGGTAAACTGGACCATCATATTAAACATTGCAAAAACACACTTGCTAACTAAATTTAAGCAAACAGCAATTGCTGCCTTAGGTGTTACTTTTGGTATTGGCGCCTACATTACTTTGGTGAGTTTCATGACAGGGTTAAACGCCATGTTAGATGATTTAATTTTAAATCAAACACCACATATACATATCTACAATGAAATAGAACCTTCTAAACAACAACCCATTTCTCTATATGATGATTTTAAAAACAGTTTTAATGTAGTACATTCTATCAAACCAAAATTAAGCCAAAAAAAAATACATAACGCCTTACCTATTATTCATTTTTTAAATAAAAAGGAAGAAGTAAAAGGCGCCATACCACAAATAAAAACACAAATTTTTTATATAGCAGGCTCCATTGAAATTGCAGGTAACTTAACAGGAATACAACCTATAGAAGAAGCCAGTTTATTTAACCTTAAAGATTATATAGTTGAAGGCTCTGCTGAGAAACTTAAAAATACAGAAAACGGTATTTTATTAGGTTCTGGAATTGCAAAAAAAATGGCATTAACATTAGGAGACAGAATACAGATTAGCACCATAAAAGGAGATGTATTCCCTTTAAAAATTGTTGGTATTTATCAAAGTGGCGTAGCAGATATTGATGCTATTCAAAGTTTTGTAAACCTAAAAACAGTACAGCGTATTTTAGGAGAAGCCGATAATTATATAACAGATATTAACGTTAAGCTTTTTAATATTGACAATGCATTCTTGTTATCTAAAAAAATAGAAAAACAATTTAATTTAACTGCTATAGATATTAATACCGCAAATGCGCAATTTGAAACAGGAACAACCATTAGAAACCTTATTACTTACGCAGTTTCTATAACCTTGTTAATAGTTGCTGGTTTTGGTATTTACAACATATTAAACATGCTTATTTATGAAAAAATGAATGACATAGCTATCTTAAAAGCCATCGGGTTTTCAGGCAAAGATGTACAATATATTTTTATGAGCCAAGCCATGATAATTGGTATAATTGGAGGTGTTCTAGGACTATTAATAGGATTAATTCTCACCAATATAATAAGCACAATTCCCTTTAAAACAGAAGCTTTACCAAACGTAGAAACCTACCCTATTAATTTTGATACCTGGTTTTATGTTATAGGAATTGTATTTGCCATAATCTCCACTTTTTTTGCTGGTTATTTACCATCGCAAAAAGCTAAAAAAATAGATCCCGTAAAAATAATAAGAGGCCAATAATGGAAATTGTTTTAGAAGCAAAAAATATAAACAAATACTTTAAAAAACCTGTACTTTTTCATGTACTTAAGGATATTAATTTTAAAATTAATAAAGGCGAATTTGTCTCTATAATGGGGAAATCTGGCTGTGGAAAATCTACACTCTTGTATATTTTATCAACCATGGATACAGACTATAAAGGCAATTTGTATTTAAATAACCAATTACTTTCTGGTGATAGCAGAGAAAAATTATCCTATACCCGAAACAAGCATATTGGCTTTGTATTTCAGTTTCATTATTTACTATCTGAATTTAGTGTTTTAGAAAACGTGATGCTTCCTGCTAAAAAATTAGGAGAAAAAAGCTTAAAAGAAATTGAAGAAAATGCACTTCAAAAACTTAAAATATTAAACATAGAACAGCTAGCACAAAAAAAAGCCTCACAAATTTCTGGTGGCGAAAAACAACGTGTTGCAATTGCTAGAGCACTAATAAATAACCCATCTATAATTATGGGTGATGAACCTACAGGAAATTTAGATAGCCATAACGCAGACAATGTCTTTAATATTTTTAAAAAACTAAGTGTAGAACAAAATTTATCCTTACTCATTGTAACACACGATGAAGATTTTGCAAAACGTACAGACCGAATTATCACCATGGAAGACGGCAGAATAATCAACTAACAATTAACCACTTAAAACTAACATTTATCATATCATTCCTGTATTTTTATTTGTAAATTTATAGATAACAAAAAAATTAAAGCATGAAAACAACGCAAGAGTTACTCACGCAAATTACGCAGCTAACTAGTAATATAGAAACAAATTATCCTGAACTATATACTTTTTTACAAGAAGAGCCCATAACTATTCCTTCTAAAAAACATCCTGAAATAAACCTTGCTGTTTTACAAGATTATTTAGAAACTTTAAAACAAGAATTACAGCATCATATAAAAACACATAAATCAAAATAAATGGCTTTTATAGATTATTATAAAGTGTTAGGCATTGCCAAAACGGCTTCAGAAAAAGACATTAAAAAGGCGTACAGAAAATTAGCGCGAAAGTACCATCCAGACTTAAACCCAAATGATAAAGTAGCCGAAAAAAAATTTAAAGAAATCAACGAGGCGAATGAGGTTTTAAGCAATGCTGAAAATCGTAAAAAATACGACACGTATGGAGAGCATTGGCAAAATTCCGAAGCTTACGAACAAGCAAAACACCAACAACAGCAACAACAAAGAACCTATCAAGGACAATCTGGAACCTATAGTGAAAAAGATTTTGAAGATATATTTGGAAACATGTTTGGTGGTCAAGATTTTAGTCGTGGCCAAAGAAGTGCAAGGTTTAAAGGACAGGATTTTAATGCAGAGCTACAACTAGAATTAAAAGATGTGTATGAAGACCATAAACGCACACTTACTGTTAATAATAAAAACATACGTATTACTATTCCTGCAGGCGTAGAAAACGGACAAACCATTAAAATTAAAGGCCATGGAGGAAAAGGCGTTAATGGTGGCCCAAATGGTGACCTGTACATACAGTTTGCTATTAAAAACCACTCTAAGTTTAAAAGAGACAAAGACAACTTGTATACCAATGTAGATTTAGATTTGTATACAGCAATGCTTGGTGGTGACTTAATGGTAGATACTTTTAATGGCAAAGTAAAACTAACTATTAAACCAGAAACACAAAACGGAACAAAAGTAAAGCTAAAAGGAAAAGGATTTCCTAAATATAAAAAAGAAGGCCAATTTGGCGATTTATACATAACCTATCAAATAAAAACACCTACAAAGCTTACAGATAAAGAGAAAGAATTATTTACGCAACTTCAAAAACTAAGATAATCATGGAAGTAACAGATTTAATTTCTATAAAAACTTTTTGTACTCATTACAACGTACCACCAACTTTTATTAATGAATTACAAGAGTACGAATTAATAGAAATTGTGGTTTCTAATAATGTAAATTATATAAAAACAACACAAATTACCGAAGTAGAAAAAATGATACGACTGCATTTTGATTTAAATATAAATTTAGAAGGTTTAGATGCTGTATATAATTTATTACAACGTGTTGAAAACCTGCAAAACGAAATAACAACACTTCATAATAAATTAAGGCTTTATGAAGATTTATAAATAAACAATAATGGACAAAATACTACAATGGCTTCAAGAATATCCGCTGATACAAAGTATTATTAAATACCTTGTTATAGTAGTTTTTATATTGTTATGTCTTCAGTTTATTAGAAAATTTTTAAAACGAAAAATAAACAATACTTCCATAAGATATAAGTCGCAAAAAGGAATTGAAATACTAGGCTATTTTACTATTGCAGCTATCACTATTTTGTATTTTACAGGTAGCATTAAAGACTTTACAATAACACTTGGCTTACTTTCTGCAGGATTAGCATTTACACTACAAGAGTTAATTTTAAGTATTGCTGGCTCTGTATATATTTTTATTGTTAAAGTCTATGAACCAGGAGACAGAATAGAAATTAACGGAATAAAAGGAGATGTTATTGATGTAGATAGTATTTACACCACCATGATGGAGATTGGTCAATGGGTAGAAACCGACAATTATACTGGTAGAATTGTAAAGCTTAGTAATGCATTTGTTTTTAAAGGCCCTGTTTACAATTACTCACAAGATTTCCCGTTTATTTGGGATGAGTTTAATTTACCAATAAGATATGGCTCAGACATAGAACTTGCCAAATCCATAATTATAAATGCTGCTAAAAATACGCTTGCAGATTACACTAAAAATTCTAAAGAGCAATGGGAATCTGTGGTAAATAAATATTATATTGAAGACGCAATAGTAGATCCTACCTTAGCAACCACACTAACCGATAATTGGATTAAATTTAATTTAAGATATATAGTAGATTATAAAAAAAGACGATATACTAAACACATATTAAACGATTTAATTAGAAAAGAAATTGAAGCTACAAATGGCAAAGTTATTTTAGCTTCTGAAACCATAGAGCTAATAAAAATACCTGAAATACAGATAAATACAAAAAACAAGACCACATAATTAGTTGATAATTATCATTGTTTTAATCATTAATTAGTACTACTTTAATATAAGTTATAAAGAAAGCTATTTTAATTTAAAGATATTGATTTACCAAAAGCTGTTGTAGATGCAGTTTCAAAAAAAATTCTGCAATGGAGTATTACAAAAGATTTATATTTAGTAAATTATCATGAAAGTGGAAACAGCACAAAAAAGCACAAACGTATCTTAACCAATGGAGACAAGTGTATTAAAGTGAGTTTAGATGATGCTGGTAATTTTTTATAAAATAAGAATAAACCCAACTAATAATTAACACAAAAGGCTATGTTTAAAAATTTAGAAAAAAAAGAAATCGATTACATTTTAGAGAATAACTACATAGGGCAACTTGGTTATATCTTTAACAACAAGCCTTTTGTAGTACCTATTACGTATTTTTTTGACAAAGAATCTAACACTATAATATGCTATTCTGGAGATGGACATAAAATGAATGCCATGCGCAAAAACCCAACTATTTCTTTACTTGTTTCTGATGTAGATAGTGTTACCAATTGGAAATCTATTTTAGTTCATGGTACTTTTGAACAACATTTTGCTAGTAATGCTAAAGCATACTTACATAAATTTTCTTTAGGTATTAAAGATATTATTATGGAGAAAGAGCAAAACAAAGCTAATTTTATAAGTGATTTTTCTAGTAAAATATATAAAGATGATATACCTGCTGTTTTTGTTATAAAAATTGAAGAAATAACAGGTAAAAAGCGATTAGATTTCAAAGCTTAAAAACAAAAAAAAGAGCTAAACCATTAGCTCCTTTTTTATTTTACTATCTCAATATGTTAATTGAGGTATCTATTAAACAAACTAACCTGTAAGGCTTGTTTTGCATCATGCAATAACTCTTTAACTTCTGTTAGTGAATATTTTTTAATGAATGCTATTTCTTGTAAAGACAAATGTTCATTAGTAAATAACTCAAAAACATGACGCATAGCGTAAGGTAAATTATGAAGCACTAATGCGGTATGTTTATTTACTATTTCTTGATTTAAGTTTTTATCTATAGCATTTATAAATGCTACTTCGTTATCTTCAATAAATACAGCATTTAAATCATAGTCGTTATGATTATAAGAAATATCATCTAATTCTTCTATTAACATTAAATCACCATCTCCATCTGTACTATACTTTTCTTGCATTTCATCCCATTCTGGTTTCGAATAAGCATCTATATTCTTAAAAAAGAAATCGTTAAATTCTTCTTCTACTTGAATATCATCCATTAATGCATCTATTTTTAAATATAACCAAGCATAAAATGCATCTGCTTTTTCTACCTCTTCAATGTGGTCAAAAATTTCAATAAAAAGCTGATCTATAATATCATCTGCTTTATACTTTCCTTTAGAAAAATTCCCTTTACTAATAAAAACACGTAAACCTCTATTTATGTAATTTCTTAAGGTTGGTAATATTTTTAAAACTAAATCATTAAAGGCTTTTTTATCTCCTTCATTTTTAAGTTTAATTAAACTGGAGTAAGATTGCTTTACTAATAAGCGATACTCATTTTTGTTTTGATAAAAGTTAATATCTGTTTTCATGATTTTTATATTTGCATTAAAATTAACAAACAGATATCACAATAAAAATGACATAAGTCATATTAAAACACTAATTATCAGTTTTTAACCTTCGTTTTTTATTTCTTTTTTTCTTGACGTTCTAATTTCCTGAAATACCCTCGCGTTAAAAAATTATGTTTTAATGCTTCCATATTTTGATTAAACTTATCTGTACCTTGATTTATATTTTTAATAGATTCTTTCAAACTTTCTACAAGCTCTTCATCTTTGGTTATATAATTTAATGCGCCTTCTCCTTCTTTAAAACCAGTTATTGTTTCGTTTAAATTATTTACAACCTTTTTTATATCTTCACTTGACTGATTTAAATTAGCAATCATTTCTGTTACTTTTTGAGCCTGAATAGAATCGTTAAGCAAAACACCTGCAACACTATTTTCTACATCTAAAGCACCAACAATACTGTTAATTTCCTGCATGGTTTTATTGGCTTCTAAACTTGTTAATTTTAAATAATGTATGGTTTGTTTTAACTCGTTAGAAGCAATAGTATCATTAATAAGCATACCCAATGTACCTTTACCACTTGTTATAGCATTGGTTATATTTAACAACTTAGAGGTAAGTAATGCTGCATTTTCATTAGTTGTACTTAAGGTATTCAGCATTTCATTAGTTCCTATTTTAGAGTAAGATTTAATAGTATCTCCTGAAGAAACAACAGCTGCATTGCCTGCTCCTGGAGTAATATTCACTATCATATTACCTACCAATCCATCAGATCCTATGGTTGCAATAGCATTCTTTTTTATATGACTCATCATTTTTTCTTCAATAAGCATACTTACATTTATGGTAGAATCATTAATCATTGAAATAGATTTAACTGTACCTACATTAATACCAGAATAACGCACGTTATTACCTTGCATTAAACCATTTACATTATTAAAGTCTGAATTAATAGTAAAGGTTTTTGCAAATAGATTTTTGCGTTCACCAATAAAATAAATGGCAGCAATAAAAAGCAGAGACCCTAGAATAACAAAGATTCCTAATCTTAATTTTTGATTTTTTGTTTTATCCATAATATGCTACATTTAAACTACTTAAAAAATGCTTTTACTTGTGCATCTTTTGATGTTGCTAATTCATTAAAGGTACCTTCGGCATAATTAATACCATCTACTAACAATATAATACGTTCTGAAACTACACGAGCGCAATCTACATCATGCGTAATAATTAACGAAGAGGTTTTGTATTGTTTTTGTACGTTTCGCATAAGCTCAATAATTTCTTTAGAGGTAATAGGATCTAAACCACTTGTTGGCTCATCATATAAAATTATTTTTGGTTTTAGTATTAAGGTTCTTGCTAATGCAATACGTCTTTTCATGCCGCCAGAAAGTTCTGCTGGCATTAGGTCTATGGCGTGTAACAAACCTACATTTTCTAGTGCCTCCTTTATTAACTCATCTATATTTGCTGCATTGCCTAATTTGCTTTTATGTCTTCGTAAAGGGAATTCTAAATTTTCTCTAACAGTCATAGAATCATACAAAGCACTACCTTGAAATAAAAAACCTATTTCTGTTCTTAGAGTATCTAAATCGGTTTGATTTAAAGTATTAATCTCATGATCCATTATTTTAATCGTTCCTGAGTCTGCTTGTAGTAAGCCTACCAAACATTTTATCATCACCGATTTACCAGAACCTGATTTACCCATAATCACCAGATTTTCTCCTTCAAACAATTCTAAATTAAATCCATTTAAAACATGATTATCTCCAAAGCTTTTTCTTAAGTCCTTAATTTCTAAGATTACCGACTTCTTGTTACTGGTACCCGAAAGTGTTTGTATGTTTTGTTTTGTGTGCATAACTTAAAGATCAAAAAATATATCGGTTACAAAAACTGCTATAAAATCTATTACAAACAATAACATAGAAGAAAACACCACTGCAGAATTAGCAGCAGCTCCTACGCCAACCGTTCCTTTTTTACAGGTATAGCCTTTAAAACAACCAACTAATGCAATTGCAAATCCGAAAAAAAAGGTTTTAATAGTTGCAGGTAAAAGATCACTAAACTCTAAAACTTTAATCACTTTATTAAAATAAAGCACAAAGGAAACTTCTCCTTTAATATTTTCTACAATATAAGAACCTAAAAGAGCAATAGCATCGCCAAGAAGTACTAAAAGTGGCAGCATAAGAGTGGCAGCAACAATTCTAGTAACTACTAAAAACTTAAACGGATTTGTACCAGAAACTTCCATAGCATCAATTTGCTCTGTTACACGCATAGAGCCTAGTTCTGCACCAATGCCTGAAGCGATTCTGCCTGCAAAAGTTAAAGCAATAATTACTGGTCCTATTTCTCTTATAATAGAAAGACTTACCATAGAAGGCATCCATGATTCTGCACCAAAACCTTCTAAGGTTGGTCTGGTTTGTATAGTCATTACTAAACCAATAATAAACCCTGTAACTGCAACTAACAAAATAGAACGATTACCTATATGATAACATTGCTTCAGGAGTTCTTTTACTTCAAAAGGTCTGGAAAATACTTCTTTAAAAAATCGGCTTGCAAATAGCGTGAGTTCTCCAATTTCTACAAAAAAAGACTTTAAACCACTTGAACTACTCATTATTAAATATTTAAATCTAAATATAGTAAGAAAATAGCACTTTAATAATGATTTAAATCATAGAATATTTTTTTATACAAAGATAATAAGGGAAGGAAGCATGATTTACTTGTAGATTTAAACACCTTAAATAAAGAGTTTTAAAACATAGCTTTTATCATACGTTCTTTTATTAGATACGTTATAAAAATCATCATTAAAAAGGATGCTTTTTGCATTTTTTAAACTTTTAAAAATTGGTTTAGAAAAGTTCATTTATTTCACAGTTTATTTTTTAAATTACATCCTAATTATTAAACAATAAAACTTTTGTTAAATAGATGTATTTACAAAGAAAACAATAGGGTCTTTAAAGAATTTATCTTCAACAAAATCATTATAAAACTAGCATAAGATTACAACTAATTATATTTAAAATAAAATGTATTATCAAAACATAAAAAAAAATTTAGCTTATTTCTCACTCGCTTTGGTACTGTTTTCATCAGTTTCTAGCTGTAAAAAGGAAGAACATAAAAAAGCACCTGAAGCTAAAGCGGATCTAACGTCAAAAATCGAAACCCCAGAAGGCATGGTTTGGGTAGAGGAGAAAACTTTTTTACAAGGCGCTAAAGAATCTGATAATTATGCCATGTCAAGAGAAAAGCCTGCACATTGGGTTACTGTGGATGGTTTTTTTATGGATATAACAGAAGTTACCAACAAACAATTCAAAGCATTTGTTGAAGCTACAAACTATATAACCATAGCAGAACGTGAGATTGATTGGGAAGAAATGAAAAAAGAATTACCTCCCAATACACCAAAACCTCATGATTCTATTTTACAACCTGGCAGTTTAATTTTCAATAAAAGTGTTAATGCTGTTGTAAACATGGAAAACTATGGCCAATGGTGGACATGGAGAACTGGTGCAGACTGGAAACACCCTGAAGGACCAGAATCTTCTATTGAAGGAAAAGACAATTACCCAGTAGTTCATGTGGCATATCAAGATGCTTTAGCATATTGTGAATGGGCTAATAGACGTTTACCAACTGAAGCAGAATGGGAATCTGCAGCCCAAGGTAAAAACACAAATACCATCTTTACTTGGGGCAATGATGCTGCAAAACTAGATGCGCATGCTAATACTTGGCAAGGGGTGTTTCCTACAAGAAATGAGCCTCAAGACGGTTTTGAATTTATTTCTCCGGTAAAATCCTATCCTGCAAATAGTATTGGTTTATACGATATGGCTGGAAATGTATGGGAAATCACTAGTGATTTCTTTAATGTAAAACATTATAGTGAATTAGACTCCTCTAAACCTATTGTAAATCCTAAAGGAGCTGAAACTCATTTTAACCCTAATAATCCGTATCAAGTAGAACACGTGATGAAAGGTGGTTCGTTTTTATGTCATGCGTCTTATTGTGCTAGTTTTAGAATTTCGGCAAAAATGGGTGTTTCTGTAGATTCAGGATCCGATCATATGGGCTTTAGAACAGTGGCTACACCACAAATGTTAGCTTCTAATGAATAACTAGTTTATTTCTTATACATAACTAAAAAAGCAGCAATATTTATTAAATATTGCTGCTTTTTTATATGGAACAATCGACAAATGCCCTTGCGTGAAATTATATTGTAAATGAAAAATTTGGCACTAGTATATGGTCAAAATTCAGGTCGTTTTAATTAGTTGTTAGCCAAATTAAATTGAGTTTCCAATGGCACACCGTCAATGGATTCCAAGTCTTTAACCTTTTGTTTGTAGAATTCTGTTGGCGGTGGAAAATTGAAGGTCTTCCAAAAAATCGAGTTGTATTCCACTTTAATATCTTCTATGTTTTTTTGGTAAACGTTAGAACTTTTAGTCTTAATTTTATTTTTATCAGTTTCTATACCTAAAACGACAACTTCATTTCTCACAGATATTTTAAATTTGTCATCTGTTGTTTTTAAAATTGACTGTTGCGCTTTGTTTAGTTCGTGATACTGTCTTGTAAAGTAATTATGATAGCTTAAATACATTTTTCCGTCCTTGTTCTTTTTATACAGATACACAAGTGTAGCAGATTCGTTGGTCGTTTTATATACCTTATAAGTATCCATCCCAATGTATAAAATTGGATCTTGGTAAGGGCGTCGTTTATTGCTATCCTTTTGGCCTTGAATGATAATAATATCTTCACCATCGTACGATGTGTCTCCTATTTTAGACCATTTATAATTTTTATAAGGAATACCATTTCTTAGTGGGTCCATTTGGGTCATAAGATGAATAGGATACGTGCGTTTTAATTTGACATTAGGAAAATACCTGTAATCTACCGATTTTCTTCCTTCTACAATTTCTATACGATTAACATCACCACTACTTGGACCTTTATCTTTCACTTTTATGTAATGCTCAATAAGAAATTTAGCCTTTTCTTTTTCAACAGTAAAAAAACGATTTAAAACCTTTAGTTCGTGCGTTGCGCTTACGGTATTATTTTTTAAGTTTTTAAAGGCCAACTGCACATAATGAGATGGGTTCATTATGTTAACTCCATCAAGCGATACAATATCTTCTTTTAAGGTTATTACTTTTTCGTTTAATGCCAAAAAGTCTTCAACTAAAATTTTAGAGGTTATATAACCTATGCTTGAAACCTCTAGAGTATCTAATAAGTTTTTTTTTGAGAGTTCTAATAAAAACTCCCCATCTTCATTACTTGACGTTCCAATCCATTTAGATGGAATACCTATGGCAGCATAGGAAACTCCAAGACTAGTTTCATCTAAAACAACACCTTCTATTTTCAATATGTCTTGCGAATAGAGTGTAGTTACAGATAAAGTTATAATGAACAATAAAATAGTTTTTTTTAATAAATACATATAATGTTTTTTTTTAATTCATATCCATTTTCAAAAATCAAAAAAGGATAAAATCAAGTATTTTTTCAATCTCTAAGCTTATTAATCTATTAAAGAGAACTCCTTAGATATTCGAGTCACTCTAATATAAAAAGCGCCCCAATCTTCATTTTCATCAGTTGTGAACCAAGCACTCATATCCGTTTTTCCTTTGGTGAAATTACCTTTAAAGCTTATTACTTTTGCGTCCTTTTCTACAGCTTTAGTTTGTTCCCAAGCTCCAATTTTTACACCACCAGATTTAAAATTCATTGTTCTACCTTCTGTAATAGCTTCCGTAGAAATGGTGCCTTCTTTTCCGGCAACAGCTGCATTTATTGCTAAATCAGCTTCAAAAGGCCATCTGCTCAATTCAATCGTATACGTTCCAGATTGTTCAAAGGCTACGGTAAATTCACCTCCAACCGGATTCTTTTGCGCTTCCCTAATATAATTCTGGTTCCATGGAATTTTAGAATCATGCACATGTGTATCATGACAGGTTAATTCTATTGGATTTTGTTGATCTGATCCTAAAACAATAATTGGAAACTGATTAAATTCCGTAGAAACAGAACTCCACCATTCGTTATAATAGCCTCGCATTTGTTCTACTTTTTCAGGAAACTGTGCTGCTAAGTCATGCTCTTGTCCTGGATCTTTAGAAATATCATACAATTCTGTACCATTAACCAATCGCATTTTGTCTGACATCACGGCACTTTTTCTCCATTTTATAGGACTTTGTACACGCTGAGAATCGGTAATGAGATAATCTCTACCTATGGTGTTTTCCGTTCCTAAAAGAAGGGTAGAAATATCGGAACCATCCATTTCCTTTTGTCTTTCTGGTAATTCTAATCCGCATAAAGTAGCTAAGGTTGGTAAAATATCTAAGTGTGCAGTTAAATCGGTAACATCTCTACCTCCTTCAATATTCTTATCTGGATACGATATAAAAAATGGTACTCTATGTCCACCTTCATATTCGCTATTTTTTGTTCCTTTCATTCCTGCATTAAATCCGTATAATTTACCACCTACTGTTTTATAACCCGAAGCAGTGCCGTTATCTGTCATAAAAATAACAATCGTATTCTCTGCTATATTTAAATCTTGCAATTTCTTTTGAAGTTTCGCAAAGTTGTCATCGACATTGGTAATCATTCCATAAAATATTTTTTGAAACTCCGGAATGTCTAAATCTTTATATTGATTATAATAGGCTTCTGGCACATTAAATGGAAGGTGTGGCGCATTAGCAGAAATATAAGCGAAAAATGGTGCATCCTTTTTATCTTCAATGTATTTTATGGCTTCATCAAACCAAACATCGGTACAATATCCTTCAAACTTTGTAGGTACACCATTTTTAAAATAGGTATCATCAAAATAATCATTATCCCAATAATCTGGTGTTTGTCCTACACCACCACCACCATGAGCAATCGTGTATTTAAAACCTTTATCCTGAGGTCTAGAGGGATACGTATCTCCTAAATGCCATTTACCAAACATTGCAGTTTCATAACCATTTTCTTTAAAAACATCGGCCATTGTTACCTCATCATTTCTTAAAATGGAAACACCACCTATGGTATGCCAAACCCCAACTCTATTGGCATATCTACCTGTCATTAAACCAGATCTTGAAGGTGCACAAGTTGGACCAACATGAAAGTCTGTTAATCGAACAGATTCGTCATGAAATTTATCTAAAGCAGGTGTTTTAACCAATGTATTTCCGTGAGCACCTAAATCGCCATACCCTTGATCATCTGTAATAATGACAATGACATTAGGTTGCTTTTCTTTGGAAGCTTTTGTTGTTGTTTTCTTAGCCTGAGAAGTACATGAAAATGTAATTCCGACAAGAACAATTAGTAATGCTATTTTTTTATTCATTTTGATTCTATTTTTAAAAGTAAATAATGCGTCTTTGTTTTTACTGAAAAATTTTCAATCTATTTAGGCAAGTCTTTTTTCCAGTCTTTCCACAAGCTTTTAAGTTCATGAACTATTACCTTGTTATTTTCTGCTAGGTTATTTTTCTCAAACGGATCGTTAGAAATATCATATAATTCTTCTTTATTAATATCTTCATTAAATAAGAGTTTCCAATCTCCTTTTCTAACAGCACCTTGCGCCCAATGATTTGTATGCTCTTTTGGAAAACGCCATTCCCAAAATAAAGGTTTTGCTCTATTAAAACTAGTATTCTCTAAAATAGAACTAATATTTTCACCATCAATGGCATAATCTTTTGGTAATTCTGTGTCTGCTAAACTTGCAAATGTTGGTAATAAATCAACAGTAGAAAGTACACTTGTAGAGTCTACTTTGTTTTCTTGTACGTGATTTTTCCATTTTACAATGAAAGGTACCACGACGCCTCCTTGAAGAATATCCACTTTTCTACCTCTTAAACCTGCTGTAGAACCCGCTTCTTTTGAAGGTCCCCATCCTGCAGGACCATTATCACTTGAAAAAATAATTAGGGTATTTTCATCTAATCCCATTTCGGATATCGATGCTAATAATCTTCCTATATGATAATCGGCATCTTTTAAAACCGCATAATAAGTTTCTTTACTAGGCGATAAACCTTTAAAGGATTTGCGTTGTTCTTCGGAAGGCCATAAAGGGGTATGTGGATCTTTTAACCAAAGGTTTACAAACATGGGTTGTTTGCCTTTATTTCTTTTGATAAAATCGATTGTTTCATCAACCGCAATTTTACTAGAACTTTGTACCCATAAGGTATCTTTATCCATAAATCGTGTGGTTGGCCATTTTTGATCGCCTTTCCAAGTTGGTCCATTTCCGTTCCAAACTCTAGTCTCATCATAACCATATGTTTTAGGTTCGGGAGCAGAAGGATCGCCATGCGGTTTACCACCACCTCCTAAATGCCATTTTCCAAAATGTGCTGTTTTATAGCCTGCTTTTTGCATGGTTTGTGGTAGATAAACAGGCAAGGAATCATTCAAATAATTTGGCATATTACGTCTAGCATTTACTTCATTTCCTGCAAAATGACCATGCACTTGATGTCTTGCTGGAAAATGACCTGTTAAGACCGAAGATCTACTAGGAGAACAAACACCACTTGTAACATGAAACTGTGTAAACCTGGTACCTTCAGAAGCCATTTTATCTAAGTTTGGTGTAGATACTTCGGTGTTTCCATAAACACCTAAATCTCCATATCCCCAATCATCAGCAAAAACAAAAATGATGTTTGGCCTAGTATCTTCTTTTACGGTTACAACTTCTTTTTTAGTGTTATTACAAGAAATCATAGTAATTAAAACTAATGCTAATGGCATATTCTTTAATAAACGTATTCTCATTTTCGAATTAATTTTTAAACGTTTCTGTTTTTTGTTCCTGAACTAATGCTGCTGCTAATTCACTCACCTTCTCTGGAAATTTACTGGCTAAATTAATCGTTTGTCCAATATCTTCTTTCAAGTTAAAGAGTTGTACACTATCTGTAGCCTTTTCAAAACGTTGTCCTTCTTCAAACCATTTTGGAATTCTAGCATGATAGCCATCTTTATTATTTATATACAACCAATCCCCTTTTCTAACGGCATATTTGGATGTAAATGTATTATGAATCATATTTTCTCTAACAACCTCATTGTTTTCTGTTAACCACAATTCTGAAAAATTATAACTATCGTGTTGAAAACCTTTTGGTAAATCACTATTGGTAATAGTAGCAAGCGTATTTAGAATATCTATTTGACTAAATAACTGATGACTTGTAGTTCCTGCTTTTATTTTATTTGGCCATTTTACAATAAAAGGCACATGGTGTCCACCTTCGTAAACATCTCTTTTCACACCTCTAAACGGATGCGAACTATCGTGATTGTAGTTTTTAATACGATCATAAGCATAACGCTCTGATCCGTTATCTGAAGTAAAAATTACAATGGTATTTTCGTCTGCACCAATCGATTGTAAAGCGATTAAAACTTGCCCCACAGCAGCATCTGTTTGATACACCCAATCGCCATAAGCGCCTGCTTCGCTTTTTCCTCTAAATGCTTTGTTAGGAATTATTGGTGCATGTGGAGAAGGAAAAGGAAGGTATAAAAAGAAAGGCTTTACTGCCTTTTCTTGATTTTTTATAAAAGTTACTGCAGTACTTGTAACCGTTGGTAAAACATTATAAAAATCCCAATCTTTAACTGCTGGACCAGGTCTTAATTCCCAATTACCTTCTAGAGGAAAATCGTTTCTTGGAAGTTGTAAGGTTATGGTTGGAGCTTCGGTAACCTTATCATTTTTAATCCAAGTATACGGTGGAAAATTAATAGTTCCATCTCCATAATAGGAATCAAAGCCGATAGATAACGGACCATTAGGAATACTTTTATTCCAGTCATACGCTTGTGCTGGCCAAATTTCCAATTCCTTTTTTCCGCGAATAACGGTTTCTTTTTGTGTAAAATCTTTCTTGCGGATGGCTTCCCAATTCCAACCTAAATGCCATTTACCAATTGCTGCTGTATGATACCCGTTTGCTTTAAGAATTTTAGGTAGAGTCACCTGGTTTTCTTTAAAAACAGATTCTCCCATGGCATGCACAATATCATTAAAGTCTCTCCAATGATAACGACCAGATAACAACGCATATCGACTTGGTGTACAAACACCAGAAGAACTGTGAGCATCTGTCATTAGCAGACCTTCTTCAGCTAGTTGATCTAAATTAGGTGTTGGTATTTTAGATTGCGGATTTTGAATTGCCAAATCGCCATAGCCCATATCATCGGCGTAAAAGATGATAATATTAGGTTTACTATCTGGTTGTGTTTTTTTTGTTGGTTTTGTTTGTTGTTGACAAGATGTGAAACACGCCAGCATGAAAACATAAAAGTAGGCACTTATTTTCATGGTTTTTGTTTTCTTTTTTGTTTTAATTTTTCCAGTCAATGGTTGCTTTCTTATTTTCTAAATCGACCCAAATACTTGCATGCTCATAATTTCTGGTTAAAATCCAATCCTTAACTTGCATCTCGTCTAAAGGTTTTCCTAAAGGTCTATCCAACTCTGGATACCATAAAAGCGACCCCATACTTAATCGATATCCCCAATTGTAAATTAGATACGAATGTTTTTGTGCACCAGCTAAAAAAGAAGCCAAAGCAAAAGTTATATGTTCTTTAGAAATTTCCTCCTTTTCTTTTTCCGATTTAGCCATAAACTTTTTGTTTACCCATGCATTTTCTGGCCAAGTCTTAAATACTACAATCTTACCAGACTTACCTGCCTGTTCCATTTCTTGAATATCTGCTAGCATACTTTCTTTCGTTTTGCTATTAAAATATCCAAAATGCTCAATCATGATGGCATCTGTATTTTCAGGAAAATTGTTTCCTACATTTCTAATTGGTGTAGAACGAATACCGTTATAAACGATTAATTTATCGTCACCAATTTTATCTCTAGTTTCTTTAATTAAATCTTTTAATCCTTGCTGAATGGCATCAAACTTTTCGGTTCCCCATAATCTTTTATTTCCGGGATTGGTTACCTGTACTAATGCATCAAAGAAAACACCATCGATATTTTCATTCTTTAGATTTTCTAAAGCAATATTAGACCACCAATCTCTAAGCTCTGGGTTCGATAAATCATAGCGTTTTAGTTTACCATCTTTTAAATCTAATTCTCCATTTTTTGTTTTAAGCCACCAATGGGATTTTGTTTGATAATCTTCATGCGCTTTATACATACTATAATCTAAAAAAGCATTCCAATAAAAAACCACTTTCATGTCTGGATTTAAATCTTTTAACAGTTTAGCATCTGCAGCAATAGCATCTTCTGAATATTTATATTTTGGAAAACCATGTGCTTTTTCTAAAACCGTAAAGTTGGAATGCGAAGCAACAAATTTGGCTTCCTTTTTGGTTAAAAGGCCTCCTTTTTTTCCGAAGTGAAAAGCTACAGGAACTTTATCCCAACTAAATTCTGGAAAATGTGCATCACTTTGAGAAAATGCCGTTTGACTTAAAAGCAAACCGACTAAAAATAAAGAGGTATGTAGAAAAGGGAACTTCATTATGCTTTTATTTATTTTATTGGTGAAATTTTAATCGATTTTAAGCTAGATGTTTTTACATCACCTTCTACCAAGCCTGCTTTAATAACGTGGTTTCCTGCAGTTTTAAACTCTAGGATACCCATTCTACGAAATGCATACTTATCGGTTGCAGCTTGTTGGTTTTGAACTTTAACACCTTCATCGGTAGTTGTATTCCAAACCAATCTTCCTTCACCCTTGTATTCTAAATCTAAATAATAATATCCTGGTTTTTGCACATTCACTTCCCAAGTAACCGTACCACCTTCTTGCCAATCGCTAACTTGATTTGCATGTTTCCATTCCCCAAATTTTTCCATCCAACGCACGTTTTTTTGCTCTGCGCCTTCAGCAACTCCAAACTCGGTTAATAATCTGGTAGGTACATTTGGATAGATTCCTAAGTTGGTTTCTACCTTTGCTTCTGCATCTTCTAGTTCTACTTGAATTACAGAAATTAATTCTTCTGGTGCTTTGTAAGGAACATCAATAATTAACCAATCGTTCTCTTTAGAAAATTGTAACGCGCTACTTTCTGCTCCATTTAAAAGTGAAATACTTTTCACTTGCGATTTTAAACCAGGAACGTATAACTTACCATCTGTTGGCCATTGTCCTACCGATAAATAAAGAGAGTTATTGTTTGTTGTAATATCACCCCAAGGTAATGCGTAACCCCAAGGAGAACTACCTGCGTCATAAACTACTTGTGGATATTTTTGTATCCAACGCCCAGATTCTTGTAAAAATTCTATTCCAATGTTTGGAATAGCACCAGTACTATCTGGACCTACATTAAATAAATAAGTACCTCCTCTAGCTACGGTTTCTATTACTCTTCCTAAAATTTTCTTAGGACTTTTAAAGTTGTTATCATACCAAGCATAAGACCAAGAATCATTATTGGTATCACAAGTTTCCCATAATCCTTCTACATTTCTAGTTGGCACTTCCATATCACCAATACTAGCATAATCTCCCATACCATAACCAACTCTACTACACATCATAGCATTTGGTTGTAATTCTCTAACCATATCTGCTAATTCTACCACATATTCTTCTGGCATATCACCTGGTGTATCAAACCAAACGAAATCTATTTGACCGTAATTAGTACAAATTTCTTTAACCTGAGGTTTACATTTATTATAGAAGTAATCTTTAAAATCTGCTTTATTTCCTTTTTCATCCACTTCTGGACCTCTAGTTCCTCCTGGAGCAGTCCAATCTTGATTATGCGAATAATAGAATCCGAAACCAAGACCTAATTCTTTACAAGCAGCAGATAACTCGTGCATTGGATCTCTACCAAAAGGTGTAGCATCTACAATATTAAAGTCACTAGCTTCCGAATCGAACATTGCAAAACCTTCATGATGTTTACTAGTAATGATAATATATTTCATACCAGCATCTTTTGCTAATTGTGCAATCAGTTTTGCATCAAATGCAGTAGGATTGAATGTTTTTGCGGTTTCCATATACTCTTTTGGAGCAATGTTGGCAACACGTTTACTCATTAACCATTCCCCAATTCCGTAATAGGTTTTATCTTCCCATACGCCACCAAGATTTGAAAATAAGCCCCAATGAATAAACATTCCGTAGTTTCCTTCATCAAACAACTTTGCTTTTCCACTTTTTAAGGCGTCTCCAGAAACTGTGGTTTCTCCCCACATTTCTTCCATCCCCTTTTTATCTTTCTCTTGTGCATCCAGGTTTGCAACACCCAAAAGGATTGCTAAAACGGAAAACATTAAACATCTTTTGCTAAACATATGTGTACTATTATTAAATTTATTTTTCTTTTAAAATTCGGACAAAAAGCATCTACTTTTTCATCCGTTATAATTCTCTGGAGAGGCATCACCTAATTTGATTTAATACCTCTCCAGAAAATTATAGTATTCGTATTGTATATTATAATCTATATCTTAAACCAACTTTCCAGGTAGGAGTTCTTTGGTAATAAGAAGTTAAGTTTTGCGTATCGTCTCCAATATATCTGCGCGTATCTTCACCGGTAAGGTTACTTACTCCAGCACTTGCTTGTAAACTTTTTGTAACCTTGTATTTTAAATTGATACCAAGCAAAGTAGTTCCTTCGGTATAATGCGCTTCGTCTGCACGTGTAGATCCAATACCCCCTAAATTACTAAGGTAATTACTTCTGTAGGCAGCTGTGAATCTAAAAGAGAAACCGTATTTCTCATAGTACATCACCGAATTAAAGTTATGTTTAGACGTACCAGGGAAACCATTCGTTGCATCACCAACAGCACCATCAAAATTACTTTCCACAAAAGAATAATTTGCACGTAAACCAAATCCGCTTGCAAAACCTGGTAAGAATGTAAAGTGTTGGTTAAAACCGATTTCAAATCCGTAAAGTTGTGCGTTGGTTATATTAATAGGTGTCGAAATATCAAATAATAAATCTTCCTGACCTGCAGGTAATGCTACACCTAACTCTTCTACACCTGGATATGCTTGATCATTTAATGTTTGTCTTCCTATATAATTCTTAATGTCTTTATAAAAAACACTACCAACAATAGCACCACCATTTCTACTGTAAAATTCTAGGGTAGTATCATACATCCATGCGGAATACGGCTTTAACTTTGGATTTCCAGATTGGATTGTTCCTCTATATAAACTAGTCCCTAAATTTGGTTCATAATCTGGTGAACTCGGATTGAATATTTCGGAGGTAGGATCTAAATATTCCACCTCATTACTTGGCATCATATCTCTATACTTTGGTCTTGATGTTCCTTTAGCAGCACTAAATCTCCAGTTGAAATTTCTTTTAATTTTAAAATTAGCATTAAAACTAGGTAATATATCCCATCTAGAATTTTCTACTTCATGATATATAGCCTCACTTACAACAGTACTAGTTTCTGCAATTGGATCAAATTGTTCTACTCCTGTAAATCCTCTAGACTCATTCACAGTATTAATAGCTCTCACTCCAAAGTTTAAAATCAATGGGATACCAAATACTTTTGTTTTCGCATCTACTTGCCCATAGGAAGAAAAACTTCTTTCTAATGCACCATAAGATTTTGCTGGATTAAATTGTAGATTATCATCTAAAGATATCAATTCATCTATTGGTGTATTAAAATTAAAAACACCACCACCATCTAAATCATTAAATCCTGGTGTTAAATCTAACACGGCATTTCCCGGCATATTAATCCATTGATCTAAACCTGTTTCACCGTATAGAAACTCCCCTGGGGTATAATAATTGTTATAAGATATAAGATCTGTAAATTCCTGTAATTGCGAGTCCGTATAATCGCCATAAATATCGTCTGCATTTGCCTGAGCTTCTCTTGCTTCAAAATCTGTTACTGCTGATCTTGCTCCAACAGTAAACATGATGTCTTTATTTAATTCATACTCTAAATCTAATCTAGAAGCATAATTATATCCCTTCGTTCTAATATGTCTTTTTGTTGAAGAAACTAATCCAAATGCAGTTGGATCCAATATTTCATCTGGTAATCCATATTGAGGAAGATTTCCTCTCAAATCCAAACTAAAAACACTATTATCATAATCTTGTCCTTTTAATCTAGAGGTAATTTGTGTTAAGTTTTGGAAAAAATCTAAATCAGAATACGATAAATCAAAACTAATATTAAACTTATCGGATTGCGTAAATTTTGTATTTAACCCAACAATATTATTAGTGGTATTATTATTATAAAATTGATTTTTATTTTGAATATTTACTCTGGATTGGTTAGCTCCAGCAGCGTCGATGTAAGCTAAATTATTTCCATTAAAGACTAGACTCTCTGGTGTAAAAAAGTTATCAGCACCTAACAATCCATTATTGTCTCCACCGGAAGCCATTGACATTTGTAACTGTTGTCTGTCTGAAGCAGCTCGTAATCTAGTTAAAGTATAATCTAATACAAACTCTAACTTCTCTACTGGTTTATATTGAATTGCCGCCGATACTGCTAGTTGTTCTCTATCATCTTTTCTTATTACGTTATTTATAGTTGCTGGCACTAAAATGTTTTCATACGCATTTTCTCCATCTTCATAAGAGCCATTGCTATTGGTATCTTCATAAAAATTTACATTTCTATACCCACGCATTCCCACTTCCTCACGTCGATTATAATCATCGGCATAAACTATAGAAATTGCAGCTCCTAGTTTTTCATGTATTTTACCACCAAATACTCCTGACATTCTTGGACTAAAATCTATATCTTCAAAATAAGAATCACTATCTCCTCTTAGATTAACACTAGCAAAATAATTTTTCTTCTTTTTGTATCTTTTATCTAATGGTCTTAAAGTTTGAAAATCTACAGTTCCACCAATAGCTGTTGAAACCTCTTTTGCTTGTGTTGTTTTATGGATTCTTGCACCATTAATAATTTCGGTAGGAATCACATTTAAGTTAAATTTTCGGTAATCTGATTTCCCTTCATTTCCTGCAGAAATTGGTGAACGACCATTCATAGTTACTTGAACAAACTGTGGCCCAATTCCTCTAATAGAAACTCTATCTCCAGAAACACCATCATCATTTCTCTCAATTTGAACTCCAGCAACTCTTTGTAAAGCATCGGTAACATTACTATCCGAAAAACTTCCAATATCTTCTGGTGTTATAGACTCTATAACCGTAGTAGCTTCTCGCTTTTCTTTAACAGATCGCAATTGCGAACTTCTAATTCCTGTTGTTACAACTACTTCATCTAAAGATTCTGGATCCACGTCCATGTGAACATTAATAATACTCTTTCCTGTAGCAAACTTTTCTACAGTCTTAAAACCTACATAAGAAAACACCAATACAGCATCTGCATTCTTTAACTTTAAAGTATAATCTCCATCCATATTTGACATTGTACCATTACTAGTTCCTTTTTCAATAATACTAGCCCCTGGTAACGGAGCTTTTTCTATATCAATAATTTTACCAGTAACAACTTGTTCTTGAGCAAAACCAATAAAGCATTGTAGCAATGCCAAAAACAGTAAACTTTTAGAAATATTTTTTTTCATGACTTGATGAGTTGGTTTGTTAGAATACAAATATGTGACAAATAAGAGAATTGAACTTGCTCAATTCCTTTTAAAGTTTTCTCATTTCACCCAAAACCCCCGATAGCTTAGCGTTATCAGTGCTTTTGAATTTTTACAGCAAGAAAATGACGGAATAGAGAATCGTTTCTTAAGAAGTAAATGGTTAATTTGTGTACCCCATAAAACATAAAGAATATGACCCTAAAGAAACGCACTGCAATCTTTTTATTACTATTCAGCACTTGCTTTGTTTTTAGTCAAACGAAGTTGTCCGAAAAAACAATAGCACCTAACTGGGAATCCATGGCGAAAAACTACCAGGTTCCAGAATGGTTTCAAGATGGTAAAATTGGGGTATGGATGCATTGGGGTATTCCTTCTTCTATTGATGAAAATAGAGTAGATGATGGATCGCATTATGGGAGAAGAATGTATGGCGATATAGATTATGATGCTAGAAACGAACCAGACAGAATGCGAACGGTTAGATTAACGAAATGGCACACGGAGAGATATGGTGCTCCTTCAGAATTTGGTTATGAAAAATTCATACCTAACTTTAAAGCAGAAAAATTTGATGCCGATGCTATTGTTCAGTTTGTAAAGGCATCTGGGGCACGCTTTATCATGCCAGTAGCAACACATCACGATAATTTTGACATGTATGATTCCTTCTTTCCATGGAATGCCGTAAAAATGGGTCCGAAAAAAGATATTCTTAGAGAATGGAAAGACGCTGCATACAAACACGATTTAAAATTTGGCGTATCTACACACTTATATTGGTCTCCTCGCTTTTTTAGAACGGCTAGAAAATTTCAAAAAGAAGACACTCCGGAATGGGAATTCTTCAACATGGATTATGATACCAAAGAATTTGCTAGCCAAGATAGTTGGAACGAACATTGGTACAAACGCTCTTGGGATTTAATAGAAAAATACGATCCTGATATGTTTAATAACGACTCGCCTTATCCGTCTATAAAAACAGGGAAAGGATTGGGTGTGAAACTATTCTCCGATTATTTAAATAGAGATTTAAAAGAGAATAACGGAAAACAAACCACTGTTTTATCGTTTAAAAACGCAAAAGAGAATAAAGCGGCATTTACCTACAACTTAGAAAGAGGGATGTTTGGCGAACAACAAGCGCATCCATGGATTTGGGCAACCGATTTATCTGGAAGCTGGTTTTATAGAAAAGATTCTTTTACCAAAATGTCTTTAGATGTTTTAATTGGTAATGCTATTGATGCCATTAGTAAAAACGGGGTAGTAATGATTAACATTGCTTTAAAAGGGGATGGTACTATTCCTGAGAATCAAGTTAAAATGCTTAGCGATTTTGGTGCTTTTGTAAAAACCAATCAAGATGGTATTTATAAAACCAGACCTTGGAAAACCTTTGGGGAAGGTCCTTTAGAAATCGTAACCAAAAGAGCTGGTGAAAACCTAAAAGAGTTCTCTGAAAAAGATATTCGTTTCACCACAAAAGACGGAAACATTTACGCTTTTCTTTTAGCACCACCTACAGAGGATATTTTGATTAAAACACTTAAAAAAGATGGTCTTTTACAAAAAAACATCCAAGAAATACAGTTGTTAGGTAGTGATGAAAAAATCAACTGGAGCCAAAGTAAAGATGGTTTGGCTATTGAACATGATTTTAAAGACATCCCAAATCCATCGGCAATTTGTTTTAAAATTATTACAGAATAGTCAAAGTCACAAAAAATATAATAATCAACTTAACAAGAGATAATAATGCATTTTAAACCTTCCTTTTTACTCGTTTTATTAGCAGTCTCTTTAAGTGCATGTGTCACGCAAAAGGTAGAAACTGCTGCAGTAAAACATAAATTACCAGAATTTTCTTGGGATAAAATGCCGTTGTATATGCATTTGCGTAAATCTACCGCGTTTACAAAGAAAGAGGTAGAATACATTGCCAAGCACCCTTTAATAACCTTCGAAAAAACAACAGGAAGCAAAACCTATGGATCCACAGAAAAAGGAACTATAAAAGCTGCCGAAGCAGTAAAAAAAATTAACCCGAATGCCACCATCTTATACTATAAAAATGTGGTTATCAATTGGGGAGGTTATGCTGAAGATGAAGCATTTTTAGATAAACATCCAGAGGCTTTATTAGTGGACGCTAAAGGAAACAAAGCAGTAATGCCGAATCGCAAAACAGGATTCTTTGATATTTCACAAGATTACGTTCGAAAGTATTGGTTAAATCACGTAAAAGAAGTTACCGAAAGCCCTGTTATTGATGGTGTATTTTTAGATGCTAACATTAAAGTTTTAGTGCCTACTTTCTTTAACAGTCGTGTTGGAAAAGAAAAACAAGAAGCTATTAAAACGGGCTACTTATCGATGATGGCAGATTTAGAATCGCAAATAGGAACCGATAACTTGCTCCTTGCAAATATCCTTCGTGTGCGTCCAGAGTTTGAAGATTCGGGTAGAGAATACTTGAAATTTTTTGATGGTTCTTACCTGGAAGGTTTTGAACGCGGAAATTCTGGCATGACTTATGAAGACTACCTAGTAAAAGGCATTGAGGCTGTTCAAAAATCAGCAAGAGAAGGCAACGTAATAGCTATGTCTCTAGGCATTGGAAAAGGACTAAAAAACGCAGAAGAAGGCATCGATGACGCTAGAAAAAAAATAAACATAAATGAAGATTTCACAGAACGCTTAGATTATCTCTTAGCTATTTTTTTAGTTTGTGCTGAAAAATACAGCTACGTATACCCACATGATGGTTATGCTGTTGGAAGTTCTGCCGTTTGGCTTAAAACGTTTCCTCAGTATGAGAAAAAACTGGGAGCACCAAAAGGTTATGCCAAACGTGAAGGATACATTTATACAAGATCTTTTGAACATCTAGATGTTTGGCTAGATATAGAAAACCAAACCGCCCAATTACATTGGAAATAAACAAACCCGTAATTATTTATACATCAAAAAAAAATGAAATCACTTTTAACAACGCTGACCATTTTATTGTTCTTTGCTAATGACGCTATTAGCCAAGAAAAGAAAGATTTAGTTAAACCAAATATTGTTGTCTTTTATGTAGATGATTTAGGTTGGCAAGACACAGAACTCAATGATTTAGATGAGCCCACACCTTGGGAGACTCCAAATATAATCGCACTTGCTAAAGAAGGTATCAATTTCACCAATGGTTATTCTCCTGCTCCAACTTGCGCGCCATCTAGAGCAGCACTGCTTTCTGGTTTACATCCTACTAAAACGGGTGTAACACATGTAAGCGGAGGAACTTTACCTAATACCTCTAAAAAATCTAATTATGTAACTCCATTTTATCCTGTAGGATTAATGCCTGAAAACTTTACAATAGCAGAAGCATTAAAAATGAATGGTTACAGAACAGGACATGTTGGAAAATGGCACGTAGGAGCGCTAGATATTCAAAAATCAACCAATCAAGGTTTCGATTTTGCTTACGAATCTAGAGGTGCACACCAAGGACCTAAACGAGAAAAAAACCGTATCAACAATTTTGCAACTCATGATAAAGGAGATGCTTACCGTTTAAGTGATGAAAAATATCCTCCGTTTACAAAATCATCTCCAAACGGTATTTCGTATCCGAAAGATATGGTTACCGAAAAAGCATTAGAGTTTATTACATCTAGTAAAGACGAGCCGTTCTTTTTATATTTAGCACATTGGTTAGTGCATGCACCTATTCACACTAAGAATAAGGAGTTATTACAATACTACAGTGATAAATTAGGAGTAAAAATGCCTACCAAAGATATTCCAATTAAAACAGGCGGACAAACCAACCCTTTTTACGGTGCTATGGTAACTACCTTAGATTGGAGCTTAGGACGTGTGGTAGATTTATTAAAATCAACAGACGACCCAAGAAATCCAGGTAAAAAATTAATTGAAACTACTTATATTATTTTCTCTTCCGATAACGGAGGAGTAGAAAAAGCAAATGGTGATATCGTTACAGATAATTTCCCATTAGATCAAGGTAAAAAGTATGCACAAGAAGGCGGTATTAGAGTACCTATGGTGATTACTGGCCCTCATATTCCAAAAGGAGAAACAAAAGATGTATTAATTAATCAGTTAGACTTTTTTCCAACAATATTAAACCTTACAAATAGTACTGTACCTAAAGAGTATAGTTCAAATTTAGACGGCTTAGATATTACTGGAGTGTTATTAAATAAGGATAAGACTGTTAAAGATAAAACAGGAAATGAAAGAGAAGATTTATGGTGGCATTTTCCTCACAATACAGATTCTCAAATGCAATCTGCACTTAGACATGGCGATTACAAATTATACAAAAATTTAATTCCTGATACTTATGAATTATACCGTTTGTATAATGATGGAAAACGTGAAGATTTAGAAGAAAAGCATAATATTGCTGCTCAAAACCCAGAAATTGTTAAGGACTTATCTGCAATATTAGAAAAATATTTAGAAGAATATAATGCGCAAATGCCTTATAAAGATCCTTCTAAATTCAAAAAAGATGGAACTAATAAAAATGTAGCTTCTATTCCAGTTATTTCTAGTGACTCTTTTGATACTGAATCACGTAACGTATCTATTAGCTTAGAGAAAGGGAAAAACAATGTCGTAGAAGCTTATGCTCTAGTAAGAATTGCAAACAAATCGATATTAAAAAAGAAGGGTAAAAAAGGAAAATACGGAAAACACGATACTACCTTTATTAAAATACCTTTAGATACAGAAAATAACAATTTAAACTACACCTTTACTGTTCCTGAAGGAGTTATAGAATATGGAGTTATTTTAATCGACGAAAACCGATTTATGGTACAAGGTGAATTTCATAACATCAACTAAAAAAAGCTTTTAATGGGATACTGCTTATCTTAAAAGAACAGTATCTCGTTTGCTTAATATATAATACAATGAAAAATAACAAAACATTCATAGCCCTAGTATTACTAGCTTTTTTTTCTTCAAACTATATAACTAGTCAAGAAAAAAACAACTTAATAAAACCTAATGTTATTATATTTTATGCCGATGATTTAGGTTGGCAAGACGTAGAATTAAACGATTTGGACGCGCCTTGTGCTTGGGATACACCAAACATTGCCGAATTAGCAAAAGATGCTATCAATTTCACCAATGCATATTCTCCTGCACCTACATGTGCGCCTTCTCGTTCTGCACTTTTAAGCGGATTGCATCCTGCTAAAACAGGGATAACCAATGTTAGTGGCGGAGGAATTCCTAAGGCTCAGAGATCTGAAAAATATATGAGTCCGTATTTCCCTGAAGGATTAATGCCTGAAAACTTCACGATTGCAGAAGCTTTAAAAATGAATGGCTACAGAACTGGACACGTTGGAAAATGGCATGCAGGAGCACTTCAGATTCAAAAATCAACCAATCAAGGTTTTGATTTTGCACATGAATCTAGAGGAGCACATCAAGGACCGAAAGGAGATAAAAATCGCTTAAATGCTTTTGCAACACATGATAAAAATGATGCGTATCGTTTAAGTGAAGAAAAATACTTTCCTTTCACAAAGGAAAACCCTAACGGCATTTCATATCCAACAGATGCCGTTACTGAAAACGCACTAGAATTCATAGAAAACAACAAAGAAGAACCTTTCTTTTTATATTTAGCACATTGGATGGTGCACTATCCTATTCACTCTAAAAACCGTGAATTATTAGACTATTATTGTGATAAATTAGGAGTAGAACTTCCAGAAGTAGATACAGAATGGACTAAAGAAGGTCAGAATAATCCTTATTTTGGCGCTATGGTAACTACCTTAGATTGGAGTTTAGGTCGTGTTGTAGATTTACTAAAGAAGACAGATGACCCCAGAAATCCTGGTAAAAAATTATACGAAACTACATACATCATCTTTTCATCTGATAATGGTGGAGCGGAAACTCGTAGAGCAGAAGTAATGTCTGATAATGCTCCTTTAGATAAGGGTAAAAAATATTCGGAAGAAGGCGGTATTAGAGTACCAATGCTTATTTCGGGACCAAACATACCTAAAGAAAAAACAAAAGATGTTTTAATCAATCAGTTAGATTATTTTCCAACAATCTTGAACCTTACCAATAGTAAAATACCGGAAAAGTATAGTGCAAACCTAGACGGATTAGATATTTCGAATGTCTTATTAAAAAATGAAAAGGAAGTCTTAAATAAAGACGGAAAACCTAGAGAAGATTTATGGTGGCACTACCCTTATGGTGACGAGACTAAAAACCAATCTGCTATACGATCTGGAGACTATAAATTATATAAAAACTTTATCACTGGTAACTACGTATTGCATCGTTTATATAAGGATGGAAAACGCTATGATTTAGAAGAACAGAATGATATTGCCAATGAAGCACCAGAAATCACTCAAGCCTTAGCTTCCAAATTGGAAAAATATCTAAAAGATTACGATGCTAAATTGCCTTATAAAGATCCTTCAAAATTTAAAAGTGATAAAGAGGCAACTGCTATCCCTGTAATTGTAACTGATGTTTTAGATGCTACATCACGTAAAGTTGCTATTCAATTAGAAAAAGGAAAATCTAATGTAGTTGAAAGTTATGCGCTTGTAAAAATATCTGACAAGGCGAAGGCCAAGAAAAAAGGTAAGAAAAGCAAAGTGAAATCCACGTATATCAGAATACCTGTAGACGCTGGGAAAAACAATTTAGAATACTCGTTTACGGTTCCTAAAGAAGCCATAGAATACGGTATCATTTTAATTGATGAAAACCGATTTATGGTAAAAGGTGCATTTCATAAAATCAAGTAATTAAACGTTGAATATAAAATAGGAATCATGAAAAATACAGTTGTCACCTATTTCTTGTGCTTCCTATTTATTATACAAATTGGTTATGCTCAAGAAAATGCTAAAGCATTAAAAAATAGCAGACCTAACATCATCTTTGTAATGACTGATGATCAAGGTATGGGAGATTTTTCTTGTATGGGAAACGAGGTTGTAAAAACGCCAAATATAGATGCGTTTTATCAAAAATCAACTCGTTTTACAGAATACCATGTAAGTCCGACTTGTGCACCAACGCGAGCGGCTATACTAAGTGGTCGTCATGAATTTAGAGCTGGTGTGACACATACTATTTTAGAGCGTGAACGCATGGCTTTAGATGTGTACACACTTCCACAAGCGTTGCAATCTGCAGGATACCAAACCGGACTTTTTGGTAAATGGCACCTGGGAGATGCAGAGGAATACCTACCACAAAACAGAGGTTTCCATGAAGTACTGATGCATGGTGGTGGTGGCATTGGTCAAGTCAGTTTAGGCGATTTCCCTCCTAATAAAGAGAACGTCTATTTTGATAATGTTTTACTACACAATGAAACCATTGTAAAAACAAAAGGCTTTTGTACGGATGTGTTTTTCGATGCAGCTTTAGCCTGGACAAAAGAACAGATTACAACAGAAACACCGTACTTCACCTATCTATCTCTTAACGCACCTCATGCACCACTAGTTGCACCTGAAGCATACAAAAAACGTTTTTTAGCTTTAGGCTATGATGAAGGTACTGCAAGTAGATATGGCATGATTGAAAACATCGATGACAATTTTGGAAGATTAATGCGTCAACTTGAAGCATGGGATGCCTTAGACAATACTTTGGTTATTTTCACCACAGATAATGGCGCAACGCATTTAGGCGGAACGTTAAATGGCGAGAAAATAAGACATTTTAATGCCGGTTTAAAAGGTGGTAAAAATTCACCTTATGAAGGTGGAAATCATGTACCACTGTTCTTGTATTGGAAAGGTGTTTTAACGGAAGGAAAAGACATTAATCAACTTACTGCACACCTCGATTTATATCCAACTTTTGCCGAATTAACAGGTGCTAAACTTCCTGAAACCATGCAACCATTAGAAGGTTTATCCTTATTACCTCTTTTAGAAAACACAGCGACAAATTGGGAAGATCGTTTGCTATTTGTGCATTGCGGACGTTGGAAAACAGGAATGGTAGACGAAGCCAAATACAAGAAAATGGCTATTAGAAGTCAGCAATGGCGTTTTGTAAATAATGAGGAATTATATGATGTAATGAACGATCCTGGTGAGCGTGAAAATGTAGCTTTAGAAAACCCTGAAGTGGTTGCCAAACTTCAACAGCCTTATAATGAATGGTGGTCTGCCTCTATTCCATTAATGGTAAACGAAAATAGAAAGCGAATAAAAGAGCAACCACTACATATCAAGTATTATGAGCAACTAGATGTCGAAGGTATTCCATATTGGAGTCCAAAGGATGAAATTATAGAAAAAAACTAAAAAGGAAAACACAATAATTTCGAATTCGTATCAAGCCACACAAATTATTTAAATAAGACATTTCTTAGGTTGAATTAGATATAACATTATCCTAAAAGAAAATGCAAATTAGTAACCTTAAAAACTATTATTTCGTAATAAAACGATTTGTATTTATTAAGAATTTATCCATTACACTACTATCTCATAACTATGACTGATACCATCAAAAAAGAAAACAGTTTTATAAAAGACCTCAACTTTCTAAAAAAACATACAGATATTATTGTTTTGCAAGAAGGAAATAGTGCATTGGCTATAGCACCACAATATCAAGGTCGAGTCATGACGAGTACAACAAATTTAGCTGGAGGTTCAGGTTTTGGTTGGATTAATAAAAAAGTAATTGAAACAGGTTTCTTAACGGAAGAAGAACGTAAAGGACGCTTAGAAAATCAAATTTATGTTTTTGGAGGTGAGGAGCGTTTTTGGTTAGGCCCAGAAGGTGGTCAGTTTTCTCTCTTTTTTAAAGAAGGAGATAATTTTGATTTTTCTAATTGGAAAACTCCTGCAGTTATAGATACAGATGCTTTTACATTAATTTCTAAAACAGAAAACGCAGCTAAGTTTGAACATAGTTGTGAGCTGATCAATAAGAGTGGTACTGTTTTTAAAATGGGTATTGGTCGTTCTGTAACTATTTTAAATAAAAACGCAATAAAAAAAATCATTAAAAAAGATATTTCTACAAAAATTGAATTTGTAGGTTACGAAACGAATAATCAAATCACAAATATTGGAGAGGCTGCATGGATTCCAGAAACTGGATTACCATCTATCTGGATGCTAGGAATGTACAACCCTTCACCAAAAACAACTGTAGTTATTCCTTTTAAAGAAGGAAGTGAAATTGAATTGGGAGAAAAGGTAAATGACGCATATTTTGGTAAGGTACCTAAGGACTATTTAGAAGTAAAAGAAGAAGTTTTGTTTTTTAAGGGAGATGGCACAAAACGCAGTAAGATTGGCATAAACTCAAAACGCACAAAAGGTATTGCAGGAAGCTATGATGCCCTAGGAAAAGTTTTGACTTTGGTAACTTATAATACACAAGAAGCACCTCATGGATATGTAAATTCAGCATGGGAGCACCAAGAAAAACCTTATGCGGGAGATGTCATAAATGCCTATAACGATGGTTCTCCAGAAGCAGGAGTACCACCAATGGGACCCTTTTATGAGTTAGAGACCTCATCACCAGCCGCAGCCCTAAATCCAAAGGAAACTATGGTTCATATTCAAACCACCATTCATTTACAAGGAAATGAAAATGAATTAAATGAAATTGCAATTGAAAATTTAGGTGTTGGTTTAGAAGAAATTATAAAGGCTCTATAAGCATGGTGCGATTCAAAAATAAATTTATAAAACATTTGATATTTGTATCTTATCTAGGTTTGATATGCCTATCAACAGCATGTTCCCAGCAATCTAATAGACCCAATATTATTGTAATCTACACGGATGATCAAGGATACGGAGATGTAAGTGCATTAAACGAAAATGCTAAATTTAAAACGCCAAATATAGACCGTTTAGCAAAAGAAGGGATTGTCTTTACCAATGGGCACAGTGCTTCTTCAGTATGTACACCGTCTAGATATTCCTTGTTAACAGGACGTTATAGTTGGAGAACAACACTTAAAAATGGTGTGATGCAATCGGAAGCTACCTGTTTGATAGAAGACGGAAGGGAAACATTGGCATCTCTTTTAAAAAAACAAGAATACCATACAGCAATGGTTGGTAAGTGGCATTTAGGAATGGATTTCCCAGGAACGCCACAAAATAGAGATTGGTCACAGCCTGTAAAAGATATGCCTTTAGACAAAGGCTTTGATTATTTTTATGGCGTACCAGCTTCCTTAAATTTTGGTATTCTTGCATGGTTTGAAGGAAGATTTGCTAAAGTCCCTCCAACACTTTTTACCAATAAAAAGAAAAATGATAGACATGTCGATTACCGAATCCTGCCTCCTTATGAAACAACTTCTCAGGAAACAAAAGAAAAATTAGGAAAACCTGGTTTTGAAGTTGCTCCAGATTTTGTAGACAATCAATGTTTAACGCGCTTTACAGAAAAAGCTATCGATTGGATGAAGACCGTGGAAAGTGATGCTAAGAACGACAAGCCTTTTTTCTTGTATTTACCGTATACCTCTCCACATTATCCAGTTGCTCCTCTACCAGAATTTCATGGAAAAGGAAACGCTGGTGCTTATGGTGAGTTTATGATTGAGACCGATTATCATATCGGGCAAATATTAAATTACCTTAAAGAATCTGGATTAAAAGACAATACGATGGTCGTTTTCACTAGTGATAATGGTCCTGAAAAATCTTGGGATAAACGTATCGAAGAATTTAATCATGACAGTAGAGGCGGATTTAAAGAAGGAAAACGTTCGGTGTATGAAGGAGGACATCGCGTACCATTTTTGGTGCGTTGGCCAAAGGGCATTAAAGAATCTGGTCGTACATGGAATAAACCTGTTGGACAAGTTGACTTATTAGCTACTTTTGCTGATCTATTAGGAGTTAATCTATCCGAAAATGCAGGAGAAGATAGTCAGAGTTTTGCTTCCGTTTTAACCACAACGAATAGTACCTATAACCGATTGCCTCTTATAAACAGAGGAGATAAAGGAAGAATTGGTAGATATGCGATTACCGAAGGAAATTGGAAATTGCTTTTACCTTCTAAAATAAAATCGGAAGGAATAGAATTATATGACTTAGATACAGATCCTTCGGAAGCAAAAAATGTAGCGACGCTATTTCCAGAAAAGGTAAAAGATCTAAAAACTAAAATCAATACAATTATCGCTAGCGGAAGCACTACTAAAGGAGCTAATCTAAATAATGATACTGGGTATTGGGAGGATTTAACTTGGATGACTGTAGAAGAATATAACACCATAGCTGCAGGGAATTAGAAAGAAGAATACAACAACAAAATTTAAGATGAAAACGAAACTAAGAATTATTTGTTTACTAATTGTACCCTTTTTTGCACAGAATGGATGTGCGCAAGAGAGAGAGCAAGATCAAAGAAAACCAAACATTATTTACATTTTAGCAGATGATCTGGGTATTGGCGATTTAAGCATCTATAATGAAAATAGCAAAATTCAGACCCCGCATTTAGATCAAATGGGTAAAGAAGGTATGATGTTCACAGACGCGCATACTTCTTCTGCGGTTTGTACGCCTACACGATACGGTATTTTAACCGGAAGATACAATTGGCGAACCCCTTTAAAAGAATTTGTGACTTGGGGAAATTCTCCTAGTTTAATTCAAAAAGGTAGATTAACGGTTGCGCAAATGCTAAAAGATAAGGGCTATACAACAGCAAGTATTGGAAAATGGCATTTGGGTTTAAATTGGACCATGAAAAACAATAGTACGGAGTTTGATCATTTCTCAAACAAATCCGATCGGTTGAATTTCAAGGATATCGATTATAGCCAACCTTTAAAATTCGGACCTAATGATATGGGATTCGATTATTCGTATTTGATTGCAGCATCCTTAAATATGCCACCTTTTGTATATATCGAAAATAATAAAGCAACCATGGTACCAACAGGTATTTCCGCACAAACTAAAAAACAATCCCCTTATGCCACTTGGATAAGAGGTGACATTGCTGCAGATTTTAAACACGAGGAAGTACTACCAAACGTTGTAAATAAATCGATTTCATTTATTAAAGAGAATGCCAATAAAGAGAAACCTTTTTTTATGTACATCCCCTTACCTTCTCCGCATAATCCTGTTTTACCAATTGCACCATGGAAAGGGCAAAGCGAAATTGGCAGTCCTTATGCAGATTTTGTAATCATGATTGATGATTTAATGGGTACTATTTTTGAAACATTAAAAGAACAGGGTATCGACGACAACACCATAGTCGTTTTTACAAGTGATAATGGATTCGCTACTACAAACGATTTAAAAACATTAAAAAAAGAAAAACACAGTCCAAGTTATATTTACAGCGGTTATAAAGGAAGTTATTTAGAAGGCGGACATAGAGTACCTTTTCTAGTAAAATGGCCTGGGACAATTAAACCAAATTCCGTTTCAAACGCAACCATTTGTACAACAGATTTTATGGCAACTTGCGCAGAAATCATTAATTATGATTTTAAGGATAATGAAGCTGAAGATAGCTTTAGCATGATGCCTTTACTAACCAATGAAGGAGATTACTTAAGAGACGCAACCATTCATCATGATAAGTATGGTGTTTTTGCTATTAGAAAAGGAGATTGGAAATTAATTGTATCTCCTAATTCTGGTATTATGGCATCTGGAGCAACAAAAAAACATAAAGATGTTACTGCGGAAGAGATTCTATACCATTTAAAAAAGGACGTGAAAGAGCGAAATAATGTTGCAGATCAATTCCCTGAAAAGGTTAAGGAATTGAAAGACATATTAAGCCAACAAATAAGGGATGGTAGAAGTACACCAGGGAAAACGCAAGAAAACGATGCTATAATGGGAGAGTGGCCACAAGCAAATTTTGCGTTTAAAGAATAATTATTCCAATAACAATTGAATTAAAAACACCAATTCGAGAAGCGGTTGTGCATCATTCACTTTACGGCATGTTTTCCATTAGAAAAGGCAAGTGGAAATTCACTCCAGAATTAGGTTCCGGTGGTTTTACAAAGCAAAAAATATAGAACCAAAACCTAACGAAGCTCCAGCAACTTTATATGATATGATTAATGATCCTACGGAAAAGAACAATTTGTATAACGAACATCCAGAAGTTGTTGAAGAATTAAACAACCTTTTAGAGACTTATAAAAGTCAAGGATATAGTAATAAATAATTAAAATAAAAAGGGATAACTCTTAACCGAATTATGACAGCATCAAAATTAAACACCTTATTAGTAATACTATGTATTACATTTCCTTTTTTAAATGGATTTGCACAAACCGAAGATCAATCCAACGGAGCGTATCGTGACCTATACCTTCAAAAATCTTGGCAAAAATTAGATAAAAATAAAGACGGGAAATTTCTTGAAAAAGAAAATAGCAGAAGTTGGAAACATTTAAAACAACTAGATCTTAACAAAGACAATGCTGTGAGTGAAGAAGAATTCTCAGCAACTAAAATTCCTTATTTAGATCAAGGCGGAGAAAGAAAATTGAATGTATTATATAAAGAAACTAAAGAAGAAAATTTATATCTCGATATCTATTATCCGAAAAACAGAATTGCAGGAGAAAAACTACCGGTAGTTATTTACACACATGGAGGTGGCTGGGCAAATGGTAGCAGACATGGAGCTGCAAATGCTTCTTTTAAAACCGTGCATACAGCACTTTTAGAAAAAGGGTTTTGTGTGGTATCTGTAAGTTATAGACTTTGGAAAAATGGAGGCGATACCAGCATGAGAGATTGCGTAATAGATAGTAAAGATGCTTTACGGTATTTATCTAAACATAACGAAGCTCTAGGCATTGATGCTAATCGGTTTTTCTCTTTTGGAGATTCTGCTGGTGGTCATATTTCCCAAATGTTATTATTAAGTGCGCCAGAAACTTTAAAAGGTGATCCTGATTTGGCTTCTTATAGGTATAATATGGTCGCTGGAGTATCTTGGTATGGTCCTTGCGATTTTGAGAATATAAGTTTATTCAATCATGATGACAACCCAAACTTTAAAGATCGGTTTAGTGCAAGAATAACAAAACCAGATACCAAACCGAAAGACAAATTATTACTGTATAAGGAAATGAGTCCGATTAATTATTTAGATAAAAACAGTGCTCCGTTATTAATGATCCAAGGAGACAAGGACACTACCATCCCAGTAAAACACGCTTATTATATGGCAGAAAAAGCGAATAAAGTTGGCGCACCTGTAACCACATTAATTGTAAAAAACGCAGGACATAATTGGAGAAAAGTAGGTGCAGCTATTAATCCAACACGAGAATCAATAATAGTAACAACAATAAATTACTTTGCTTCTCATTTAGAATAAATCGATTACTATTTAAAAACAATGCAATAAAAAAAGAGTACTAACAAATTAATAAAATATAATGAAGCTAAAAGTCAATACAATCCCCTTAATCCTAATCCTATTAAGCTTTTTCTCTTGGACTGCTAACGCGCAAGAAAATTCTAAAAAACCCAATATTGTTTTTATTGTATGTGATGATTTAGGCTACGGAGAAATTCAAAGTTTAGCACCAGAAACCAGTAAAATAAAAACACCTTTTACCGATCAATTAACAAAAGAAGGCATGGTCTTTACAGACGCGCATTCTGGTTCAGCGGTTTGTACACCTACGCGTTATGGCATTATGACTGGACGTTATAGCTGGAGAACAAAACTGCAAAGCGGTGTTGTTCAAGGCTTTGCGCCTAATCTAGTTAAAGAAGACCGACCAACCATTGCAAACTTCCTTAAAGATCAAGGATATCATACTGCTATTATTGGTAAGTGGCATCTTAATTTTCAGTATCTCGACCCAGATACTAAAAAACCAATCGAAAAAATTGCAAAAAAACAGTTACCTCCTGTTGGCGCTATTATTCCAGATGGACCTGTAAATCGTGGATTTGATTATTATCACGGATTTCATCATGCTCGAGATATGAAAGCAGTAATTGAAAATGATAAAGTAATCCTTTATGATGACGAAATTAACATGCTACCGCGATTGACAACTAAATCTGTAGAATACATTACACAACAAGCACAAAATAAAGATGGAAAACCATTTTTCTTATATGTGCCTTTAGGTTCACCGCATACACCAATTGTGCCTTCCAAAGAATGGCAAGGTAAAAGTGGCATGGGAGATTATGCAGATTTTGTGATGCAAACAGATGCCACTGTGGGAGCTATTACAGAAGCGCTTAAAGCAAATGGATTAACAGAAAACACATTGGTGATATTTACAAGCGACAACGGTACGTCTAAAGCAGCGGATATTGAAGGACTTGCGGCACAAGGGCATATGGTAAGCGCAGGATATCGTGGTTCTAAATCCGATTTATGGGATGGTGGACATCGTGTTCCTTTTATTGTAAAATGGCCAAATAACGTAAAACCGAACTCTACAAGTGATGCCTTAATTTGCTTAACCGATATTATGGCTACCTTTTCTGAGATCACAAATGTTGCTGCTCCAAGTAAAAGTGGTGAAGATAGTGTGAGTTTTTTACCTGCATTACACGGAGAAGAAATAAATAGCACTAGAGCTGGCATAATACACCATTCTATTAGTGGTCATTTTGCCTACAGATTAGGAAAATGGAAACTGTTATTAGCCAAAGGATCTGGAGGATGGTCTTCCCCAAGAGAAAGAGAAGCAGCAGATACGCCAATTGCACAATTATATGATATAGAAAAGGATCCAGCAGAAATAAATAATCTATATGAAACACGTCCAGAAATTGCTAAAAAACTTTTAAAGCAATTGGAACTAGACATAAATACAGGGAGAAGCACCAAAGGAGAATTCGCTGAAAATGATGTAGATAAAATCATTTTATGGAAATCGGAAAAGAATAAGAATAAGAATAAGTCTCATCATTAATTAGGAGTATGAAAACTACTAAAATATGTCTAACGTTATTATTAATCGCTTTTTCAATTGTAGCAAAAGGACAAGTTAATTTTGTTCCAGACTCTACTTTAACTTACAAGTCCACACAGGAAGGTGACTTAAAAATGGATGTTTTTAAACCTTCAAATTATAAAGCTTCCAACAAAAGACCAGTTATTATATTTTTTTTTGGAGGCGGTTGGGTTGCAGGGCATCCAAAACAATTCTATCAGCAAGCAAGATATTTTTCTGATAAGGGGTATGTAGCAATTTCGGCAGAATACCGAGTACATGGCAAACATAAAACCACTCCTTTTGAATCTGTAACCGATGGTAAATCTGCCATACGTTGGCTAAGAGAACATGCCGAGGAATTGGACATTGACCCCAATAAAATTATAGCTTCTGGCGCATCTGCTGGCGGACACGTAGCAGCTTGTACAGGAGTTATAAAAGGTTTTGAGGAAGATGAACAAAATCTAGATATTAGTTCGCTTCCTAATGCAATGATTCTTTTTAATCCGGTAATAGACACTACCGAAAAAGGCTATGGTTTGGAAAAAGTAGGCGAAAGTAGAAAAACAGAAATATCACCATGTGACCATGTAATTCCTGGCATCCCTCCTACCTTAATATTTCATGGAACTGCGGATAAAACCGTTCCTTTTGAAAATGTAGAACGCTTTACCAAACAAATGCATGCCGTAGGAAACATTTGTGAATTAGTTCCTTTTGAAGGGAAAGGCCATGGCTATTTTAATGGTTCTTTTTTTCGTAACAAAAAGACGGATGAAATTTTCAATAGTACCATGAATTTATCCATAGCATTTCTTAAAAAGCATCATTTTAACGCAATAGAATAGACAATGCCCATATTCAGCAATTATTTGAACGATTAGAGAAAACACCATATAAACTAATATTATACCTTTACATATAATATTATACACCTTACTAATAATCCTAGATAGAATGAAAAAAACAACGGTATCGTATTTATTATTTATATTTTGCTTTTCGCAGGTAATCAAAGCACAAAATGTCGATTTTAAAGTAGATTACGAATCTTTTTTATCGAAACACGATATGCTTTGGGATATTGTTCCAGACAAATGGCAAACCGCGCCTTATTCAGGAAATGGTAATGTGGGGTTTTTATTATATCAAGGTACCGAAGAAAAAGACAATGTAATCTCCCTTCATATAGGAAGACACGATTATTACGATCATAGAGAAGCCGAGACAAAGGCGGATGAAATGCTTTGGATTAAGCGAAGCCGTTTACCATTAGGTCATTTTAAACTGAAATCTAAAGGTAAGATTACTGGTGTGGATATGCGTTTAGATTTATGGAATGCTGAATTAACAGGTACCATAAAAACGTCTAAAGGAAGTTATACCATTAAAGGCTTTACCCATAGCACCACTGATATTATTTATTTTAAAACTGAGGCAAAAGATGAAAACATAGAGATTACTTGGCATGCCGAAGATCCTATCCCTCCTGTTTATGAAGTTTTAAAAAGTGGTGGTGGTCCAAAAGGTGGTACTTGGGATAAAATGAGGGCTGTTACTTTAGAAATGGCGCCTAAACCGACGTTTAGTGAGAAAGATGGTTATAATTTTTGTTACCAACCATTATTCGATAACAGAGGAGAAACTACTACAGGATATAAAATAACAGGCAATCCTTCCGGAAAACAACAATTAATAGCGAGTGTGCATCATTGTTTTCCAGATCATAACTCTCTAGAAATTGTTAGTGAAAATTTAAAAACTGCGGAAGCACTTTTAAAAGAAAACAACTTTATATCTACCCATAAAAAATGGTGGCATGACTATTATCCATTAAGTTTCTTAACCATTAATGATGCCGAAAAAGAGTCCTTCTATTGGATTCAAATGTATAAACTAGGCGCTGCTTCTAGAGGAAACGGCCCCATTTTAGATTTAATGGGACCTTGGTACAACAGAACGTTTTGGCCAATGGTTTGGGGCGATTTAAATGTGCAACTCATCTATTGGACGCATTTAACAGCCAATAGAATGTCTATTGGAGAATCGCTACCAAACAACATGGACAAATATGCTAAAAACCTAGAAAACAATGTACCTGCAAGTTGGAAAAATAGTGCTGCCGTTGCTGCTTTAATGCCGCAAGACCTCATCGCTTTCAACGGAGCAAAAGTGCCAGATATGCTAGCATGGATGTTAAACGATTATTGGTTGCATTGCCAATTTGCAGGCGATGATATTCGTATGCGAGACAAACTATTTCCTATCTTGAAAAAAACGGTAAATAGTTATTTAAATTATATAGAAGACAATCCTGTAGAAGCCGAAGATGGCAAAATTCATATTAAATACAGTTGGTCACCAGAATACAAACCAGGTCGTGGGCAAGATATTAATTTTACGTTGGCCTTAATTCGTTGGAGCTGTCAAACCCTAATCGATATTGATGAAAAGCATCAAATAAACGACCCGCTTAAAAAAGAATGGCAACATTTATTAGATAATTTAGTGGATTTTCAAATCGATGAAAATGGTCTTATGGTTGGAAAAGACAGACCTTTTGCAAATCCGCATAGACATTATTCCCATTTACTAGCTTTTTATCCTTTAATGGTAATTACACCAGAAAACGAGGAAGATAAAAAATTGTTACGTACATCTTTGGATCATTGGTTAGATGTTACTTTTAATAGCGGAAAGAAAATTAAAGCCATGCCAGTTACAGGTTATACAGCAACTGGAGCTTCTTCTATGTATGCCAATTTAGGCGATGCTGAAAAAGCGTATTATTATTTAGATTTTCTAATTAAGCATAAAAACATTTCATCTACTACGATGTATTCCGAAGGAAAAATTAATCCGGTTATTGAAAGTCCGCTGTCTTTTGCCACAAGTTTACACGATATGATGTTGCAAAGTTGGGGCGGAAAAATACGCGTATTTCCTGCAAGTCCGAAAAAATGGAAAGATGTTGCGTTTCATGATTTAAGAACACAAGGTGCCTTTTTAGTCAGTGCTAAAAAAGTAGAAGGAGTTACCGAATTTGTATCCATAAAAAGTTTAAAAGGAAATGCATGTGTCGTTCATGTAGATTTTGAAAATCCGCAATTTTATATCAACGGAAAATCAATCGCTATAAATAAAGCAGCAGATGATTCTTATAAAATCAATTTAAAGAAAGATGAAACCGTTATCATTACTTCCAAAGAAATAAATAAAACAGATTTAAGTATTCAAGAATTACCAAAATCGGAAGCAGAGCAAAATCTATTCGGTTATGGTGAAAAAACAAAACGACTACCAGGTCATGACTATTACAGTTCTTATTAAATATAAACACATGAAAAAAACGATTCTATACAGCATCTTTATATGCGCTTCTTTTATATCCTGCAAAGCACAAGAACAACAAAAAAAACCGAATGTCATTTTTATTTTTTCGGATGATCAAAGGTTTCATTCTCTGAGCATGACAGGCGACCCAATAGCGGAAACACCAAATATCGATGCGTTAGCAAAAGAAGGTGTCTTTTTTAACAACGCCTATATTACAAGTCCTATTTGCGGTCCAAGTAGAGCCAACATCTTTACGGCACAATGGGAACGAAAAAACAAAATTGGTTTTACCAATATTTCAAAACATGTGATTTCTGAAAAAACATACCAAGACAGTTGGCAAGCACAATTAAAGAATGCTGGATATTCCACTGCTTTTATTGGAAAACACCACACTAAAATTGGAGATAGAAAAGATACACCTTTAGTAGAAAACACCGATTTTAGTTATTTTGGAAATGGCCATTTAGGATTCTATCCAGAAAAAAAACACAAACAATTCAGCAATCTAAAAAACAAAACCCAAGTGGAAGGTTTATTAGAAGCTACAAAAGCCTACTTAACACAAGGTGATGATTATAAGTATTTTTACGAAAATGCAGACCCTTCCATTAAAAATCAACTTCAAAAAAGAGATCCTAACAAACCCTTTTCGGCATGGATTAATTTAAATCTTCCGCATGCCTCTAGTATTGGTGGTATGGGTTCCCGCGATACAGATCCTGAATATTACAAAACAAAGTATGACGATGTAAAGCATAAAATGGAATTTCCGGATAACTATCCTCAAGATATTAGCTTACCTGAAAATGTGTATGCAACATCCGATTTAATGAAATATTATGTTACTGCTAATAAAGGCAAATTATTAAATGAAAAGCTAAAAATGGATCGCGCTAATTATGCTATCGATTTGATGGTAGGTAATTTACGCACCTTTTTAAAGGAAATTGGAGAAGCGGATAATACCATTATTGTGTTTTGTTCTGACAATGGTTTATTTTTAGGCGAACACGGATTAGGAGGGAAAACCATTTTATATGATGAATCGGTGCATGTTCCTATGATTGTGTATTCGCCATTTTTCAAGGATAAAACAAAAGGAAAAGTGATTGAGGAATTGGTAGTCGGACAAGATATTCCTGCAACGATACTAGAAATGTGTGGTGTACAAACGCCGCAATCCTATCAAGGAAAAAGTATGCTTCCATTAATAGATGGTAAAAATGAAAACTGGAGAGAAGATATCTTTTTAGAAAACTTATTTACAGATCAAGGCTACCCAAGACAAGAAGGAGTACGCAGTAAACAGTTTAAATACATTCGTTCTTTTAGTAAAGCAAACGACCGAAATAAATATGTTCCTAATCAATCTACGGAAACGAATGAAGCTCCAATTTACGAAGAATTATTCGATATCATAAACGACCCAAAAGAGCAGAACAACTTAGTTGGAAACAAAGATTATATCGACGTTTTAAATGCATACAGAGAAAGATGTAAAACCCTTGTTTCCGAATTGAATTAACCTTAGAATTAAGGAGTTCACATTATAAAAGAAGCACTATAACGTTAAAACCTATAGCGCTTCTTTTGTTTTAAATAGTAACCAATTGATTAACTACATATACTCTAGAGATAATAAAAACACCAATGACCGATTTAAAAACTTTGTCTTCAATGAAAGCATAAAGAATTAATTTAAGAACCCAGTGCATCTCTTTTATCCGGACATGGAAGCAGCGGAAAAGCAGTTTTAAGAATGCTTACCAATGACCCCTTAAATGGTTTTCCACAAATTACAAATACAGGTATTTGGATGGTAGAACAACAAGAGGATGGTTCGTTTCAATTAAAGATGTTTAATGATGTTCCTTTATCGGAATAAGAAATTATAGTTATGGAGTTAGCAGGCTAAATTTAAATGACAAATGTTTACTGTTTTTGTGCTTAGATTCTTTTTATTAATAACTGGAATAGCCCAAGATTAAACTTTCAAGATATTGGACCAACTAAAGATTATAACCATAACTTAATGCCCTATTTAACGCCTAAACCATACTAATGCAAAAAAAGAGCAAGCATTTGATGGAATAAAGAAATGTTTTTTCGCCTAAGTTCAAGATATTTGATGAAATATTAATACTAAATTAAACTTTATGAAAACCGTCAAGTATATTTCCGTGATTTTATTATTGTTAAGTATATCCTGTTCAAATGATATTGAATTGGATCCTGTAGTGATACCAGAAGGCTCCATTGAAAGCACATTTGGTATGAACGAATATGGTACAATAGATTTCAAAACCGTAGAAGGTATAGAAATAGGAGTAGATACTTCTGTAGAATTAGAAGCATTACACGGAGAACCTGAAGAAATAACTCAAGCAGTAGATGGTATCGTAAGATGGCAATATTTATCTGAGGGAATAGGGTTTGGCGTAAACACAACAACAGACATTATTGATAAAATATATTTATATTCTGACTTATACGAAGATTATACTACTAGTTATCCACGCGCACTGGAGGAAAATTTACAATATGCATTTGGCGTATTAAAAGCGAAACATCCTACCCTTAGAATTACAGATACTAATGGAAATAACTGGCCTTACGAAGCAGAAACGCTGATAGCAGCAACTAATGGTGCAGTAAACGGAGTTTATTCTTATAATTTTGAAAACCTTGGAAGGTTCATCTTTATTTCTGATAGTATAGATAATATGGAAGGATTTGTAGTACAAATTATCTTAGAATCTGTTGAAGGTACAGGTGGTGGAACTGGTAGTGATAACCCAGAAATATCATTTGATGACGCAGGAGAAGATAGTCAAACATTTAATGTAGGACAGGAAGATGAAGATGATCTTAATCAGGATATTATTACCGTGGGAGGTACAGGTATACTTGTAGAAAACAATGGTTTTATAGGTGTTAGTACTGAAGATGCTAGTGATGATGGTGCTACTGCAGTTTTTACTTTTGACGTAACTACAAATGCAACTACTGCATTTGATGCTACTTTAAATTTAGAGTTAGCAAAAAGAGCAAAAGGTAGCGTTACCGGAATAGTTTCTGTAACAGGTTATCCAGATACACCTTTTTCTTATGCAGCTACTTCAACAGAGAATGGTGGTAGTGCTCCAGCTATCGATTTTGAATTCCCATCAACGATTTCATTGGTTTCAGGCTCACCGCTTACTGTGACTATTACACTAGATGAGATGTTAACGGAAGGTAATACAACAAATCCGATATTTAGATTATCAAAAGTAACTGTAGTGAAAGATGGTAATACACCTCAACCTACACAAAATACTTGGCTTGATATAGACAATTCCATTTCTAATGTAACATTATCAACTACTTGTACGGACTGTTCTATAGCAACAGTAGCAAATCCTGATGCTGCAGATGCAGAAGCTACGAATGTAACAAAATGGACTGTAGGTTCTACTTCTGGTAGTGGAAATAAAAGCCTTAGTTTTGATTTCAACCCAGGAGAGGGTGTTACACTTGCTGATTATGCTAATTTAACAGTAACCGTACGTATGTACTGGCCTAGCTTCAATGATATTACTAATTTTGATGCTAATAAACGTATTAGAATCTATTTAAGTGATGGAAATGCTGCACAACAAGTACAAGGTAATTTTGAGGAATCGAACGAAGCGAATTGGCATACTATGGTATTTGATTTTACAGGAACACCATCAGGTGCTGAACTAACATCAGATGTAATTAGTGGAGAAATTAGATTAATAGGTAATAACTTTACAAATATTGATAATGGTCTTGAATTTTATATTGACACGATCACTTATGATATAAATTAAGAGTAATTAGAACGTAAGGTTTTAAAATTATGATCTAAAATAGAGAATAGAACAAAAAAGACTTTACGCTTTATTAAAAAAGAATAGATTATTCGTTTAATTAGAATACATGACAATAAAAAGTCCTTAGATACATTTTTAACTAAGGGCTTTTTTATTTGTATAAAACAAATATCCCCACAGTTTACAATTACCACTTTATCGTATTGTTCATAAAAGCCACACTTAAGAATTAAATAATTTCAGGCAACAATACAAAGTATCCATAAAAAAGAGGAAATAATCACTTGCTCTTTTTAAAAGAATAATGAATTTCTTTTAGTTAATTACCAATGATGTTTTAGAGCAAGTATTTGACTATTTTCAGAAACGCGATTCCCTATTCACAATATATCTTTGATTTAATAATTAAACGTTAACTTATTAATAATGAATAAATTTCTACCAGCTTTCTTTTTTTCACTGTTTTTCGTTCAATTAACTAATGCCCAATTTTTATGGTACGAAAATGAAACAAATACCTTTAAAATTGAACAAGAAAGTACAAGTTCAGGCACATTTCTTAGAGATATCCCTAATCCAGATATTACCGGAATAAATACAAATAATTCCGTTTCTAAATTTAATAGAGCAGCTGGTCAAGAGGCTTTTTTACAATTCGATGTATATAATGCTGTAACCGATTTCTCAGGATATTCCGTAACATTTAAGGCTTATATCGATATTCCTACAGCTGCATTAACAGCAAATAACTCAAAAATAAGTGTACACTTTTCCAATGCAACTGTTAGTACAGAAAGTGCTATAGAACGCAACTTTACCGTTGGGCAACAATGGGAAACGTTCACCTTTAATTTTAATGGTACTTCAATTCCTAACGCGGTTATCAATGCCAATGGCTATCAACGTATTGCTTTAGGATTTGCTAATGGCACAGCAACAGTTCCTACAACCACCTATTATATAGATTCCATTAGTGGTTCAACAGATCAAGTAGTAGATGTCGCTTCACACCAAGCCTCATGGCTATCTGGTTCTTGGGGAATTACCTTTCCTGTTTATGGAGGTGAGCGTTTAGATACTGAAGTTGCAGGCGGTTATGATCTTCCTGATGGTGCTCAAGAAGTGGTAGATGAATTGCCTGCTGTAGGTCACGTGATTACAAACTTGTCTTATTTTGCCCATTCCCATTATTTCGCACTTAGACAGAATAGCAATGTAGATGTCGCTACTGAAATTCATGAAGCATTAGTACCTAGCGTAGCCAATCAAAACATCCTTTTTGAGGTCATGCAAAAGTTTAAAGATGATGGCAAAAAAATTATTTTGTACATCTCTACCAATTATTTAGATAGAGCTATTGATGATGGCGCAGATATTGAAGCGGCTTGGATTAATTACTACACGAACAATTTTGCTGGTGACGAATATGCAGCATACAAGGATTTAATTGAAGGTTTTGTACTAGAAGTTAAAGAGTATGCCGATGGTTATTGGTTAGATACTACTGCACAGCTTCATAATGATGGAAATTTAGAGGATTTTGTTCAAATGATTAGAAATGCAGATCCAGGTGCTATCATATCTGCGCAACCCAATGGTGCCTACTTGCAAGATGAAAATGGCAATAATATTTTAGTAGATTCTGATGGATTGGATGACGAGGATGATACCAATTATAAAATAGTAAGTTTTGAAGGCGTAAATACCTATCAAGATTTTACAAGTGGTCATGTCACACCTCTAGGACAAGGAGCGCCTCCTAATTCATGGGCTTATGAAGAATTCACCATACCTGCAATGGTTGCAAACCCTTGGTCTATGTATAATGGGAATACGGTATTAAAACACGCATGGTTTCCGGTAAGAGCAAGATGGCATGTTTCTTCACAACCATTAATCTTTGGCATAGAAGATGGATATAGATTTACTAAACGCTTGGTTCAAGCCAATGCTGGAGTGACATTTGCTACAACCATAGATGATGTAAACAATAAAGGGTTTATGATGGCAGATGAAATGCTTATTATGAAAACAATTAACGATAGATTATTATCTAACCCTGTTCCTGCTTGTGTGCCTTACGTAAGACCTGAAGGCGCTTATTTAGTAGGTGAAGAGCCTTTATCTGTAGATTCCTTTAACACATCTTCGGAGGTTAAGTTTTACCCAAATCCTGTAGCAGATAGGTTAACCATAAAAAGAACATCTACCGCTATAAATCACATAACCGTAATAAACGTTTTAGGAACTAAAGTACTACATAAGTTATGGGATAATGGATCTACATCAACACAAGTAGATGTATCTTCTTTACCTTCCGGAATTTATTTTATAAAACTGTCGAATGGTAGTAAACATAGCATCACTCGAAAAATAATAGTCTCTAAATAAATAAGAATCCATTCAGTAAGAAATATATACAAACAGAAAATTGTTTCAAATTAGACCATTTTTAACTGTTCAAAAATCGATTATATAAGTAAAATTATGAATAATATTAGAATTACATTAGCAATTACCGCCTTATTTGTATGTATATCCTCCTTTTCACAGGAAGCCAAAAAGCCAAATATTATTTTAATTATGGCCGATGATGTCAGTTGGAACTGTTTTGGAACTTACGGCGCAGAAGATTATGAAACACCTAATATTGATGCCTTAGCTTCTAAAGGCATAAAGTTTAATCATTGTTATTCTACACCAATTTGCACGCCTTCTAGGGTAAAAATAATGACTGGGCAATATAATTTCAGGAATTATACCCATTTTGGATACCTAAATCCTAAAGACAAAACATTTGGAAACTTAATGAAAGATGCTGGTTACAAAACAGCTATTGCCGGGAAATGGCAATTAAACGGATTGTACCATAATGCGGAAGGTAGTTTAGACCCAAATAGACCACAAAAAGCTGGTTTTGACGAATCTTATTTATGGCAAGTAACATCACAAAAAAAAGGAATGAATGGCGGAGGAGAACGTTTTTGGAGTCCACCTTTAGAACGCAATGGGAAAATGATTAGTGTAGAAGATAATAATGGCAAATATGGACCTGATATTATGTCTGATTTTGTCTGTGATTTTATTGAGAAGAATAAAAACGAACCATTTTTTGTGTACTACCCAACGGTTTTGGTGCATAGTCCTTTTGTACCTACCCCAGAAACAATTGGTAACCGATCTAAGGGGCAAGAAGCAAACAGAGCTCCAAGAGATAGAGACTTAAAAAAAGCCAATTATGTGGCTATGGTAAATTATTTAGATAAAATAGTTGGTAAAATCGTAAAGAAAGTGGAAGATGAAGGGCTCCTTGAAAACACGATTATTTTATTTACATCTGATAATGGGACAGAATCTATAACCTCTAGTTGGAATGGACAAGATATTAAAGGTGCTAAAGGAAAAACAGTAGACATGGGAACACATGTGCCATTTATTGCATATTGGAAAGGACATACGCCAAAGGGCATGGAAAGTGAAGACTTAATAGACTTCACCGATTTCTATACCACCTTTGCTGAAGCTGCTTCATTAAAAATGACCGACAAAGACCCAATTGACGGACGTAGTTTTTTACCACAATTACAAGGCGAAGTAGGAAAACCAAGAGATTGGGTATTTTGGCACTATCAACCTTACTGGGGAAAACCGGGCAAGTATAAAGGTGCTCAATTCGTCAGAAACCAAGAGTATAAACTGTATAGTGATGGTGGAATGTATCATGTACCTAGTGATATTCATGAAAAGAAGAATCTGTTATTAGAAGCACATAATACTTCGGTTAAAAACACAAAAGAAAATCTTCAACAGGTTTTGGATCAAGCCCCTCCTGCTCCTTCTGTGGATGAAAATAGAGAATCAAAAGAAAGACCTGTATATCCTACTTGGAAGAATATGGTGAACCCAAATGATTAAAGGAAATATAATGATTTATAGTAGTTTCATTTATAATTAACCTTAGACAAGACAATAAACAATAGCCTATTAATAAACGGCCTATAAATGAATACAGAAAGATTAATATTTAAATTAAGAATTAAATAATGAGAAAGAATACCTTTTTATTACTTGTTACTACATTGCTGTTTTTTAATAGCTATAGTCAAACTAAACAAAAGCAAAACAGCAAAAAGCCCAATGTAGTAATCATTTTTATAGACGATGAAGGTTATGGTGATGTAGGAAGTTATGGCGCAACTGGCTTCCAAACACCTAATTTAGACCATGTGGCAAGTCAAGGAATGAGGTTTACAAATTATTATGCGGCTCAGCCTGTATGTAGTGCCTCACGTGCTGGTATTTTAACAGGTTCTTATCCCAATAGAATAGGTATTGCAGCGGCTTTAACGCCACTCCATAAAAAAGGAATTAATAGCAATGAACTAACAATTGCCGAAATGTTTAAAGAACAAGGATATAAAACGGCTTGTTTTGGTAAATGGCATTTAGGATGGCAAAAAGAATTTTTACCATTACAACATGGTTTTGATGAGTATGTAGGTTTACCATATTCAAATGATATGTGGCCTCGTGACAACACAACTGGAGAAAAAGTACCCACAACACATAAACGTTCCAGATTTCCAGAACTTCCTTTGATGGAAGGGAACGAAATTAAAAAACATATAACATCGTTAAAAGATCAAGACGAGTTAACAACACTTTACACAGATAAGGCTGTTGATTTTATCAATAAAAATGCAAAAGAGCCATTCTTTTTATATGTGCCACATTCTATGGGCCATGTTCCTTTGGGCGTCTCTAAAAAATTTAGAGGTAAGAGTGAGCAAGGATTGTATGGTGATGTTATGATGGAAATTGATTGGTCGGTAGGTGAGATTAGCAAAGCATTAGAAAAAAATAAAATTGCAGACAATACCATATTTATTTTTACCTCAGACAATGGACCTTGGTTAAGTTATGGAAATCATGCGGGTTCTTCAGGAGGATTGAGAGAAGGTAAGTTAACGAGTTGGGAAGGAGGGCAACGTGTACCTTTTATCATTCGTTGGCCAGGAAATGTACCCAAAGGAACAGTTTGTAATAAATTAGCCTGTGCTATAGATTTACTACCTACCCTTGCGGCGATTACAGACGGAAAACTATCTGAAAATAAAATTGACGGAGTAGATATATCATCACTTTGGAGAGGAGATTTTGAGTCAACACCTCGAGAGACGATTCTTTATTACTATGGAAAAAATAATTTAAACGCTGTTAGAAAAGGAAACTGGAAATTGGTTTTACCACATAAGTATAAATTTCAAAATACACTAGCAGGAAAAGATGGTGCTCCAGGAAGAAAAGATAGAATGAATATTGAAAAACCTGAGCTTTACAATATGTCTAGAGATCCAGGAGAGCGATACAATGTAATTGCTTCTCATCCAGAAAAAGTAAAAGAACTAATGGTTGTTGTAGAAAAGTACCGAAAAGAACTAGGAGATTTAAATGTAGGAATTGCAACAGGAAGTGAAAACAGAGAAATAGGTCAGTTAGAAAGATAAATTTAAGATCACATCGTTGGTAACAAAGTAGCTTTTTAGCAAAAAACTACGAAAACGGAATAACGTATTTATATAAATAGGGATTGAGCTGCTGAATCAAAATATAAAGAATTGAACAATAAATAGAGCAAGTAAATGATAGATTAAAGAAACTTTAAAAACAAACTTAACCCTAATTTTGGGTTGTACTCTTGAAAAGATCAAGATACTTAAAACCTATTGGAGAAAGAAATGTTAAATAGAAGTACTTGTCTTAGAGAGAAGAACCTAATGAAGCCAGAATTATTCATTTAAAAAAATACTAAAAAATTAAAAAACATATTTATGAACAAACATATTCTTTATTTTTTCGTTTTAATGCTCATCAATTCTTGTGGGACACAAAAAGACATTGAAAAATCAAGCCAAACTGCGCAACAGATTCAAACGCTACCATTTACGAATCTTGATTTGAAAGATCTTTCAGATTTTAAACCTACTTCAAAAAACTGGCAAATTGTAAGTGAAGCAATAGTAGACACTTCCAAAAAAAGAAGCATTTCAGCGATGGATGGCATTGGTGTATTATTAAACACTCCAAAAAAAGGAAGCAGAAAAAATATTTTCACAAACTTTGAACATGGAGATATTGAGCTAGAGTTGGAAGTAATGATGCCCATAGCATCTAATTCTGGCATTTACCTACAAGGAAGATATGAAATTCAACTTTATGACAGTTGGAATGTAAAAGAGCCTACATATGCGGATATGGGTGCTATTTACCAACGCTGGAACAAAACAGCAGAAAAAGGAAAACAAGGTTACGAAGGGCATCCACCTGCTATAAACGCGGCCAAAGCTCCTGGTTTGTGGCAACATATTAAAATAAAATTTACCGCACCTACTTTTGACAATGCAGGAAATAAAACTAAAAACGCAAAATTTGATGAAGTTTGGTTAAACGGTACATTGTTACATAAAAATATTGAAGTTACTGGACCAACTAGAGCCGCTGCTTTTGAAACCGAAACTCCTTTGGCTCCAATTATGATTCAAGGAGATCATGGTCCTGTTGCGTTTAAAAATATGAAATACAAATTACACACAAAATAAAAGATTTAGAAATTCGGTTTTGGTTGTTTTTTCTTTAAAAAAGATAGCTAACCAAAGTAAAGCATCGATTTATTAAAAAGGTTAAAATTTGCAAAGTGAAAGTCAGAAGAAATTTATATAGAAACGTTATACTGTTAATTACTGTTTTTACAACAGTAAATTTATATGCAGATAAGTTTACATATAATGAGAAAAAGCTTGGTGGAGATTTTAAACTGATTTTTTATACTTCAGAAAAAGACAAGGCCGATTTAATTGCTAACCAGACCTATTTATTAGTTGATTCTTTAAACGAAATTTTCAGTAATTATTTAAAAAACAGCGAAATAAGTGTACTGAATAAAAACGGAAAACTTAAAAATGCTTCATTCCAATTAGCAACACTTTTAAAACTGTCACAACATGCCCATCTAAAAACAAATGGTTATTTTGATGTTTCGGTAAAACCACTAATTGAATTTTGGAATAAAGCCGAAAAAAGAAATAAGTTTCCTTCGGAGAAATCTTTAATAAATCAACAGAAATTTATTGGATTAAATTCCGTTTTAACCATTAAAAATTCTGACGATATTTACTTAAAAAGAAAGAGTGAATTAGACTTAGGAGGCATCGCCAAAGGATATATCATTGATGAAGTTTATGCATTTCTAAAGAAAAAAAATATCACTTCTTTTTTAATTGAGGCTGCAGGTGACATTAGAGTTTTTGGCAGCCCTGAAAATAATGATTTTTGGAATGTGGGAGTTTCAGCAACAAATAGCAAAAACTACATCGTGGCATTAAAATCTGGTCAAGCAATAGCTACTTCTGGTAAAACATACCGATTTAGAATAATCGAGGGTAAAAAGTATTCTCACATTGTAAATCCTAAAACATTAACACCGGTTTCTCATAATTTAACATCATCAGTAATTGCAAATAGTGCCATTGAAGCTGATTATTTGGCGTCCACATTCAATATTACAATGGATAAAGATGAAATTGAAAAAATAATTAATAAGCATAACAATATCGAATTACTAATCTTTAATAAGCACGATATTATTTTTGCGACGAACAAATTTTTTAAAACAAAAAATAAATAATGAATAATAAAACAAACATACTATTACTAGCTTTTTTGTTAGTTTTTTTAGGGGTTAGGGCTCAAACAGCATATACGCTTTCTAAAGAATCTACAATGAAAATTGATGGATCTTCAACGGTTAGTGATTGGTCTGTAGAAGTTACAGATGCAACAGGAAGTTTTACTACATCAGAAGAAATTAAAATTGAAGTTGGTAAAATTCTTAATTCCAATTTAGAATTTAGTTTTCCTGTGGAAAAAATGGAAAGTGGTAGAGGTCCAATGATGAATTCAAAAATTAAGGATGCATTAATTAGTGATAAAAATCCATTGGTAACCTTTAAATCTATAGAAAATAATATTATAGCTGTAAATGGTGATAAATTCGTATTAGAGTCTTTAGGAACAATTACTGCAGCAGGTGTTAGCAAACCACTTACCGTTACATTAAATGGCTTTTTTAATACAGAAATGAAAACGATTTCTTTTGAAGGTAGCAAAGACCTTACCATGTCTATGTTTAATATTGTGAAGCCTACCGCTTTCTTTGGAGAACTAAAGACAAATGATGAATTAAATGTAAAGTTTAATGTAAGCTTTATAAAACAATAAATCTCCTTAATTACTATTATATGAAATTACTTAAATTATTAGTTGCAGCAATTGCTTTTTCAACTACAAATGGTTTAGCTCAAACCGATTTTAAGCCTTATACTCAAAATATTGAAGGAACCGATGTATCCTTTAAGATGGTACCAATCAAAGGTGCTACTTTTATGTTAGGAGCTTCAAAAAAAGATAAGAAAAAAGAATCGGATGAGTTGCCTCAAAAACAAGTGGAAATTAGTTCTTTTTGGATGGGTGCTTTTGAAGTTACCCATAAAGAATTTTTACTATTTACCGATGCAACAAGGGATAAATTAGCAGATGGAAGTTTAAACCCTGAAGTAATTTCTAGACCCTCAAGTCCATATGAAGATCCTTCAAAAGGATTAGAAGATGATGATATGAAACCAACGGTTGGTTTAACTCAATATGGCGCTTTATCCTATTGTCGTTGGCTATATAAAAGAACTGGCGTTTTTTATAGAATTCCAACGGAAGCGGAATGGGAATTGGCGGCAAAAGCAGGCACAGAAACGCCGTATTTCTTCGGAAAAAAGAAAAATGATTTATCAGAATATGCTTGGTATGCAGAAAATGCAGAAGGGCAATTACACCAAGTTGGTTTAAAAAAGCCAAATCCAAACGGATTGTATGATATTTATGGAAATGTATCCGAGTGGTGTTTAGATCAATACTATGCCGATTTTTACACAACCATAAAAGATGGAGAAAAAGATCCTAGAGGAATGCCAGATGCATTGTATCCAAGATCCGTGCGAGGAGGTTCATTTTTAGATGATGAAACAGCATGTAGAAGTACCAATAGAATTACTTCAACAGACGATTGGAAAGCGAGAGATCCGCAACTACCTAAAAGTTTTTGGTGGAATACAGATTCAGAGTTTGTTGGTTTTAGGTTGGTAAGGCCTTTAGAGCAACCAAGTAAGGAAGATGTTGAAGTCTTCTTTTCATCCATGCTAGAATAAACCTATATAGTTAACCAAAAATATAAAATAATGGAAAGAAGAGATTTTATTAAAAATTCAGCTTTAGCTGGAGCAGGAATTTTAACCTCAACGGGAGTTTTTGCTAACGTATTAGGCTTTCAAAATAGTTCGTCAGATGCATTAAAAATAGCCTTTATTGGATGTGGAGGAAGAGGAACAAGAGCAGTAAAAGCTGCTTTAGATTTAGAAACCCCTACAGAACTAGTTGCAATGTGCGATTTGTTTAAAGACAACATAGATCACAGAGAAAAAGTTTTATTAAAAGCGGTAAAAAATAAAAATAGAATTAAAGTAACCGAAGAAACTAAATTTACTGGTTTTCAAGGCTATAAAGACGCAATTGCATTAGCAGATATTGTCTTCATTACAACTCCGGCAGCATTTAAACCTGTAATTTTTCAGGAAGCTATAAAACAAGGTAAACACGTATTTATAGAAAAACCTGTTTGTGTAGATTCCATAGGTTTTCAGCAAGTTATAGCTGCAGCTTCATTGGCGAAACAAAATAAATTGTACGTAGCGGCTGGTTTACAAAGAAGATATTCACCTGGATACCAAGCTGTAGTTAATGAAATTCATGATGGCGCAATTGGTGACATTCATACCGCAGAATGTTATTGGCTGGGAAAACCAATAGGCGATTTACAACGCAAGAGGGAAGAAAATTGGACAGAAATGGAATTTCAAAATAGACATTGGAGATCGTTTGCTTGGGTAAGTGGAGGAAATATTGAAGAGTTTCATGTGCATAATTTAGATATTGTAAATTGGGTTTTAAATGAAACTAATCCACAATCTGTAATTGCTTTAGGAGGCAAATCTCCGGATAAGAATTTCTCAGGTTCATTAGGAGGTTTTGATAGCTTAACCTCTAACTTCAAATATAAAAATGATGTTTCCTTACATAGTTATAGCAGAAACATACCAAATTGTGCAAATAAAAAAGGAGAGTATTTTTATGGGACAAAAGGAAAATGTATCATAGATGACGATGCCGTGATTTACAACAATAAAGGAAAAGAAGTTTTTAGAGCGAGTAGCGAAAAGTACGGGCGTTTGCATGGCTCTTTTGATTTGGTTCAGAAAAATTTAATCGAAAGTATTTACCATAACAAACCTTACTTTAATGATGCTTTTTATGCCGCAAAATCATCTATGACAGGTGTTTTTGGAAGAATGGCTGGTTGGTCAGGTAAAGAGTTGCAATGGGATGAAGCTATAGAATCTAAAGTTGCTTTATTCAATTATGCAGAGGACACGAATATGAGTTCCACTCCACCTGTATTGCCAAATGAATTTGGAGATTATCCGGTTCCAATTCCAGGTAAGACAATAGTTTTATAAGCAGTTTACAATAAAAGCAAACCGATAAAACTACCTAATATACCAAACAATTGTAATTATGGCCCTTATAAAATAGAACCATTAACACAAAACCAAGTGTGAAATTCAACTCCGAAGAATTATTTGCCAACGATGTTGATATATTGCATAATTTAGAATCCCTAGTCATCTTCAGACTATGAAAATTAAAGTGAAAGTGAAAGTGATTTGAGAAAAAACACTTATTACTAAAGTGCCCCAAAAAGTCAAACACTATTTGGGGCACTTTTCATTGAAAACAAAGAAACTTCTCCTATCTTAAAAAACCTAAATTACATTTTACCCCTACAGTTTTGACTCAGAATCCGTTGTTTTTACTTAAGTTTTCGGGAAACAAAGAAAAAGAGCAACTAAAAGACTGAAATGAGCATAGGCTATATAGATACAAATTGATTAATTTGTAAAAAGATTATATTCTTAATATTTAATCCAAATTGCTACTAAAAATAAATAAATGAATTCATGAAAAGAATAATTCTATCCTTAATTATCTGTACCCTTACAGCTAGTGGTTTTGCACAAAAAAAACCGAACATCATTTTCCTTTTATCCGATGACCAAACCAGTATTGCGACAGGATGTTATGGAAACGATCAAGTAGTAACACCAAATATGGATGCATTAGCAGCAGAAGGGGTTTTATTTGAAAATCACTACAACACTACCGCTATTTGTATGGCAAGTAGAGCTATTATCTTAACAGGAATGTACGAGTATAAAGCGGGTTGTAATTTTGACCACGGACCTTTAACAAAAGATAAGTTTGCGAAATCATATCCTGTTATTCTTAGAGAACAAGGATATTACACTGGTTTTGCTGGTAAATTTGGATTAGCTGTTTCTGATGGAAGTAGTACAAGACACAATAGTTGGGATGCCCTTCCAATTGATGATTTTGACAATTGGGCAGGAGGCTTAGGTCAAACAAGCTACAAAACAGCGAATAACAAGTATATGGCAAAATATGCCGAAAAATATCCGCATAGTACAAGAGCATATGCAGCTTGGGCAGAAGATTTTATTATTGAAGCAAAAGAAACAGGTAAACCTTTCTCTATGTCTATTAGTTTTAAAGCACCTCATATGCCATTTTCTCCAGACCAGTATTTTGATTATGTCTACGAAGGAAAAAAGTATAAGAAACCAGAAAACTATGGTGCAGAAAATGCGACACATTTAGCAGCCCAAGCAAAGTCAGGAAGACAATATAATGGCTATACTTTTTGGAGGGACTCCGAAGAAAGCTACCAGAAAACCATTAAAAATTACAACCAATTAATCCATGGTGTAGATTACGCTTTAGGAATGATTAGAAAAACCTTAGAAGAACAAGGCATTGCAGATAATACCATCATTATATTTACCAGTGACAATGGCTATAGCTGTGGTGCGCATAACATGGGAGGAAAAGTATTACCTTATGAAGAAGCTTCCAAATCGCCTTTAATTATTTACGATCCAAGAACACCTATGGAAGAAAGAGGTGTTAGACTAGATGAAATTACTGCGAATATTGATATGGCTCCAACTATTTTAAAGTACGCAGGGATCGAAGCTCCTGCAAATATGGATGGCGAAGATTTAAGCGTATTGATAGAAAAGCCAAAGAAATTTAAACGCGAAACCATTGCTTTAACAAATATGTGGGGTCATGACGAAACACAAGCCATGGGAGTAGTTTCTAAAGATTGGAAATATATTTTCTGGAATTATGAAGATGATAGAATGAAACCTACGGAAGAGCTTTTTCATATAGGAAAAGATCGACTAGAAATGACGAATAAAGCCAACGATCCTTCCGAAGAAAAACAACTTCAAAAAATGCGTTCGATATATGATGAACATCTAGCTAAATTAAAAGAAGAAGCAATTACAGAACATTTATATCAGAAATATGCGGTGCTATTCGACAGAAATGCAACAGCCGAAGAAAAGAAACCTTATTTGACTGGTGAAAATAATGCATCACCTAATAAGAGTTCATCCAAAAAAAAGAACAAAACGAACAAGAAGAAAAAAAACAATAAGAAAAAAGAATCCCATTAGTCCTAATAATGGATGGAGATGCTTTTTCCTCTTTTACTTTTTCCTATATAAACTTATCTAATAATTTTTCACATAAACACCATGTCTAAATTCATTCTATTCGCCCTTCTTTTAAGTCTTAACTTACCTGCTACCTGCGCAAATCAGGAACCAGTGACATCTGATAAAGAAAGACCAAAAAAACCTAACGTAGTACTAATCTTAACCGATGATTTAGGTTGGCAAGATGTAAAATGTTACGATGTTGATGAACCTTCTCCATACGAAACGCCAAACATTGACAGATTAGCAAAAGATGGTGTTTTGTTTTGGCAAGCGTATTCTCCTGCAACTACTTGCTCTCCTTCTAGAGGTGCTATTTTATCTGGACAACACCCAGTTCGCTTAGAAAGAACTAGCGTAAGAGGAGGACATCCTCCATTACCTTTTAATCATGGCTCTACTTTGATTAGTCCTTGGATGCGAGGAGCGTTAGATAGTTCTAAAGTTACCATTGCAGAATCGCTTAAATCGAATGGTTACAAAACAGGACATTCTGGAAAATGGCATGTTGGTATTGCTGTAACAGACTTTCCGGAACCTAAAGATCAAGGTTTTGATTTCTCAAAGCATGGTTTTGGATCTCATAAAAGAATGAAAGATCGTACCACAGAATTTGCAACAACAGATGCTTCCGATCCATTTACTCTAGATGAAGATGGTTTTCCTTTTGATGACATCACACAAGATGGAATTGACTTTATGGACCAAAACAAAAAAGATCCATTTTTTCTGTTTTATGCATCTCGATTGGTACACACGCCGATACAAACAAGAAGTGAAGCTTTATTACGTAAATACTACGAGAAACTAGGATTAGAATATCCGAAAAAGAATGACATGTGGGACGAAGCGGGTCAGAAAAACGCATACTATGCTGCTATGGTAGAAATGATAGATCATTATACCGGGCAACTAATTACATATTTGGAAGAAACAGAAGATCCTAGATGGCCAGGACATATGTTAATTGAAAATACCTATGTGATTTTTACTTCAGATAATGGAGGAATGGAACAACATACTAAAGAAATTATCACTGACAATTACCCTTTAGATAAAGGAAAAATAAATGCAAAAGAAGGTGGAACACGAGTTCCTCTTATCATAACAGGACCAACTATTGCTGCAAACGTAGAATCTAACGTAATGGTGAATGGTGTAGACTTCTACCCTACTATATTGAGTTGGACAGGAAGTCAAAAAGAAGAAAACCAAATATTAGATGGTGCCGATTTATCTACATTATTAGATAAAGACCCAACGGATGCCAAATTAGTTATAGATACCGAAACAGGAGCACCTAGAAATACCATGATGTGGCACTTCCCTAACAGTTCTATGCAATCTACTTTGCGAATTGATGACTATAAATTGGTACGTCAATATACCGATACCGAAGAAAAGGCGACTTTAGAATTGTATCAATTGTATGAAAATGGTTCTAATCGTGTAGACATTGAAGAATCTAAAAATCTTGCAAGTCAAATGCCGGAAAAAGCAAAAGAAATGGATCGCCTTTTAGAAGAAAGATTAGAAAAATTAAATGCTAGATATCCTTATTTAAATCCAACTAGTAAAAAGAAGCTACCTAACAATTCTAAAATCCCTACGGTTGTGGATCATGGTGTAGATGGAGAGAAAGTTTGGTTAAAATTTAAAAACAATGGCGCTAAAGTGGTAAAAGCAGAACTTATATACACTACTAACGGAGGTATAAAAGGAGAGATTTGGTTTCCAATAGACATGACACTTAACGGGGATACTGTTTCCGCAATACTGCCAAAAGGAACGACACATTACGTCTTTAATTTAGTAGATGAAAACAATTACTTAATAGGGTATCCAGATGCAGGATATCAAAAAACAACTAAGGTATTTGCTACTAAAGCAATTCCTGTTAAATAATTAAAAATAGCACGTATTAAAGAAGCACTATAGCGTTACACCTATAGTGCTTTTTTTATTATACAGCTTTAAAACAAAGTTATAATTGTGATGCCATCTGCATAAGCTAAAAACACAAATGGTCGATATAAGAAACTTTTTGGTTAATTATAGCATCATGCTATTTCCCTTAAATTCTATCTTTACCTAAAATAATTCCACGATGAAAAACACTACACTACTTTATTTATTTGGACTCCTTTTTTTACCACAAATAAATGCACAAGAACTTGTTAAGCCAAACATTGTAATCTTTTATGTTGATGATTTAGGTTGGCAAGATACTAATCTTAATAACCTAGGAGCCCCTGTTCCTTGGCAAACTCCTAAAATGGAAGCTTTAGCTGCTGCTGGAGCTAAGTTTTCGCAAGCATATTCTCCTGCACCTACTTGTGCGCCGTCAAGAGCAGCAATGTTAAGTGGCAGACACCCTATTAAAACTAAAGTAACTCAAGTATCTGGTGGTGAATTACCTATATTAAGGAATTCACAAGCGGATCGTAAAATAATAGGCCCTTATTTTCCAAAAAGATTAGATGTTAATGAGTATACTATAGCAGAAGCTTTAAGTGCAAATGGATACCATACAGGCCATGTTGGTAAATGGCATGTGGATGGAGCCAATGGTTTTCCTGTAGCTGTAGACCAAGGCTTTGATACGGAATTTACAAGTAGAGGTGTAAACCAAAATATGGGGGATAGATATGATATTTCCAATTTTGGTGGGAATGATCCAAATTATCCTTTAGATGCTGATGGAATACCATATGATTCTGTTACAGATGAAGCTGTAGCGTATATGCAGAATAGAGTAGCTGCAAATGGAGGATCTGGTGAACCATTTTTCTTATATATGGCTACTTGGTTGGTGCATACTCCTATTCAAACTAGAGATTTACCAATGTTACAGGCTATAACGCAAACATTAGTTAATTCTGGTCAAATAGATGCAGCTGATGTTGGTCCAAATGGTATACCAACGGAAACGACACCTTTAACTGCCGCTGGAGAATATAATCCATTTTATGGAGCTATGGTGCAAACAGTAGATTGGAGTTTAGGTAAGATAGTTGATTATTTACAAGCAACTAACGACCCTAGAAATCCAGGTAAAACCTTATTCGAAACAACATATATTATATTTTCTTCAGATAATGGAGCTTCAGAACAAAATAATGCGACTAATGGTTTTGAAGTTGTAGCAGATAATTTCCCTTTAGATTTAGGGAAAACAAGTTCTAGAGAAGGTGGTATTCGTGTTCCTATGATAGTAACTGGGCCAGAGATTCCAGTAGCTGAATATAGCAATGTTGTTAATGGTTTAGATTTTTTTCCAACCATTTTATCTTTAACAGGAACAACTATAGCTAGCAATCTTTCTGACGATTTTGATGGTGCAGATTTAAGTGATTTACTAAAAGGAACTAATACCATAGTAGAACAAACAATAGATGGTGTAACCACCGAAAGAACAGATCTTTTTTGGCACTATCCTAATGCTTCTGATGAAAGGGCTAAATCATCTATTAGGAGAGGTAATTACAAAATATATAAAAAGTATGTTGACAATACTTACGAAGCATATCAATTGTATAATGGAGGAGATAATCTTGTAGATGTAGAGGAAACTATAAATGTTATAACTACAATGGATCAGACATTAAAACAAGATATGATCGATACATTGGAAGCATACTTAATAGATAATGACGCAAGATTTCCAGCATGGAACCCGGATTATGCAGAACCTGATGGACCTCTTGCAAACCAAAATCTTGTCCCTGCAATTGCTTCGTTAACTTATAATCAAGCTACAGGTTCTGCTACGCTAATGATAGAAGATGATGCAACAAAAGCAGCAATTAGTTATGGTCATTTATTGTATCGATTAAATGAAGCAAATGAAGAATGGTTTGAAGCTGGAGAAGTAACTATAAATGGTAACACGATAACAGCAGATGTACCATCTAATGCCTATAAAATTGTGTTTGATTTAAGAGATGAAAATAACTTCTTAGTGTTGTCTGATGAATTAGAAATTGTTAATATCACTCAAATAACACTTAATACAGTAGATGAAGTACAACTATTTGAACCAGAAAGTTCTGATGTATATGGTGAGCTAGTAGGAAATACAATAGTAAGGCCTGCATTCCTTCAAATGATTACTGAAGGAGGAGGAGATGGTGTTAATTTTAATGTAGCGGCTACGGAATCTGTACTGTGTGAAAAGATTACCTTTGGAGTAAGATCTAAAGCCGGAGATACTGCAAATTTTAATATCACTATTGGTGATGTGACTCAAAGTTTTGAATACACTAGTATTAGTGATACAGACGACCTATATTTTGAATTTGATACTCCTGTAACGTTTACTGAAGCGGCTCAATCTATGGAGTTCTTATTAACTGGGCTTACAAATTCAAATGAAGGTACTACTCCAAGGTTTAGAATTTACGATATTACATTCCATTTAAATTTAAGTAGCTTAGGAGTGGATGAGGTGACAGATAATAGTCTAGACCTAAAGTTATATCCAAATCCTGCAAAAGGTTCCTTCAGCCTTACCAAAGAAGTAGAAACTGGTGTTTTATATAATTTATATGGCGCAAAAACATTAGAGTTTAAGGATGAGTATCTAGATATAGATATCTCGCGTATTAAAACCGGTTTATACTTTTTACAAGTGGTATTAAAAGATGGAAGCAAAACAACCTTAAAACTATTAAAAGAATAAGAGATACATACGGTAACCCTTATCACTATTAACTTTGCTTTTTATTTCGGCTACCTAATCGATAGGTATAACTCAAAATAATATAGCGTCCTAAACTTTCTGAGGTGGTTTCCTCAAAATAGTTGGTAGTGCTTCGTCTTTCAAAATCTACATTTCTATCTAGAAGATCTATTAAAACCAGTTTAAGAATATTATGGCTATTTCCAATAGAATAGGAAATAGCCATATTCCATATTGGTAGCTCCAGGTTGGTATCAAACTGGTTATCTGAAAAAAGAAAATAATCAAACTGTGTATTAAAACTCAGTTTTTCTGTAAAATCATAATCTACAGCCGAATAATAGTGCTGCTTTCTATAGGTACGATTAAGATCTTCTTCTATAGAAAAAGAGGTGTTATTTACGCTATAATTAGCTCCCAACTTTACGTCTATCAAATTCTTGTTCGAGTTCTCTAATGAGAAACCTAATAAGAAATCTTTGGAAATCACATCGTTAAGTTGCAGGTTAATTAATGAGGTAGATTCATTATAGAAATTACTATTCTTTATAGCATATCGCATTCCTAATCCTTTAATTTTTTTGCTGAAATTAAAAAAAGATGTAAATCGTTTTCGTTCACCACTATTGATATAACTTCTAGTTTTCACAAATGCATCGTCAATAGCAATGTTTTGTATAATAGCATCTGTAGCATACTGATATTTTATTCTACCCGTAAAGCTTAGAGAGGATTTGTAGTTGTAAATAATAGCAATTAAAGAGAAATCATCACTCTTTTCTGTTTTCAAATAAGGATTTCCTTTTCGTATATAAAATGGATTTAAATCATTGATAACCGTAGAGCTTTCAGTCGTTCGAGGGCTTCGTATTTTTCTGTTATATAAAAACCGGTATTTTACTCCTTTGCTAGGTTTGTATTGTAGCGTTGCAAATGGATTTAAATAAAATTGACTGCTTTTAAAAGGATCTTCTGTAAGCACACCAAAAGATCGATCTAACTCTTGAAGTTCTACACCAGAAAAAATATTCAGTTTTTTGGTACTGTAGTTATAAGCAAATCGGTTCTGGTAACTACCTTCTCTATTATTGTACTTATACGAAATACCTTCTTCGGCATTATTATTCGTTATTGTAGTTTTAAGCTGGTATATGTCTTCATTTTGATTTAAAACTTTTATAGAAGATTGTAATTTAAAATAATGATTCTTAGCTAAAGGTTCTGTGTATTTAAAATTAAAATTATACAAACCATTATTAAAAGTTTCATCTCTTAAAGCAAAAACCTCAGTATTAGTAACATTCGTACTATTTATGTTTCGGGTAACAAAAGTGGTTTGTTCGTTATCCTTTGCTTGTCGGCTAATATTAGTATTAAATCCAACACTAAAACCACGACCTGTTTTTGCTAATTTCTGATAGTAGTTAAGGTTAAAATATACTGTTTTCTTCCTATTATTGTTAGAATAGCCCTGAATATTTGAAGTTACTAAATCGCCATCTTCGTTATAGTAAAATCCATCCCTAGTTGTATTTTGTTCCACTTCATCTGCATTTAAACGTCCTTTAATAGTAAGGCTATTCGTTTTATTGGATTTGTTTATATAATTGAAATTAAAATTGTGATTTTTGGAAACCTTATCAAAACTATTATCTGCTTCGTAATCAAAGTTATTGGAATTGGAAAAAGAAATTCTTTTAGAAAATGACGTTCCTCTATTATCCGAAAGATTATAAAAATAGTCGGCATTAAAAGATTCTTTTTCTTTAAAGGAATGACTAATATTTACACCACCTACGCCTGTTTTTAAATACCCACTTAAGCTTTTTGTTTTGCTTGTATTGGTATCATCGGATTCATCTGCGATGCCATCTGCATTTTCTAGAAACCCTTGAATGTTCGATCCCGTAATATTAATATTATTGTATTTACTAATAATGGCAAATTGCGTTTTTGGCGAAAATTTATTATAGTTTAAATTACCAAAGTAGCGACTATCTAATCCTATACCTGCGGAAGCTTTTCCGAAGCCTTGATTTTTTTTCGATTTTTTCAAGGTAAAATTAATCACAATCTGTTTATTACCATCATCTACTCCTGTGAGTTCTGCCTCATCACTTTTTTTATCTATGATTTCCACTTTAGCAATAGCATCTGCTGGTAAATTTTTTAATACAATTGCTGGATCTCCTCCAAAAAATTCTTTACCATCCACATATATTTTTGTGACCTCGTTACCCTGAGCAACAACCTTTCCGTTAGAATCTACCTCTAAACCAGGTAACTTTTTTAAAAGCGATTCTAGATTATCACTGGAGTTTACTTTAAAAGAATTGGCATTAAAAGCAATAGTATCTTCTTTTATTTGCACAGGTATTTCTGCAGTAATAGTAACCGCATCTAATGGATAAGAATCTTCTTTTAGAACGACTTCACTAAGGTCTATTGGAGTGTTCTTATATGCGATGCGCTCAAAATGCGAAACATAACCCAGATAAGAAAATTGTAACATTAGGGAGTCCTTCGGAGCATCTAGAATTGCAAATGCACCTTTTGCATCCGTAATCGTGTAATTAATATATGTAGAATCCTTTTGTTTTAAAAGTACTACGGAAACAAATTCTAAAGGAGCTTTGTTTTCGTTTACAACAATACCTTTAATTGGCGGTGCCGACTGGCCAAATAAAAGATTAGACAGGATAAGAAAAACGAAAATTAAAATTTTGGATGGTTTCATCTAATGGTTCTATTACTTCGATTTCAAATTAGGGCATTATAGAAAAGCAAAAGAGTTCCTTAGTCAAGAAAACTTAGGAACTCTTTTAATATTTAATTTGCTATTAATCAAATACTTTATTTTTTCACTATTCTAATCGCTTTAGAACCAGAAGCAGTTTTCACGTTTGCAACATAAACTCCTGTTGCTAAATCGCTAATATCATAACTAGTTTCTTCGTTAAATGTTTTTAACAAACGACCAGTAATATTATATAATTTTACGCTTTCAATATTCTTATTAGAATTTATTTGAAAACTATTGGTTACTGGGTTTGGGTAAGCAGTAATATTTGTTGCTTGTACATCTATATTATTTGTAGATAATGTTGCTTCAAGTTTAACCTCGTAAAGTCTAAAACGAGCATTGCTGGCTGCGTTTTGAGTAAATTCATCAAGAGTAACAGTAATATTAGTTGCTGCTGTAGAGAGAGGAATCTCTGTAGGATATGTAAAAGTCTTATCAACCAATGCATTATTATTATTTCCATCATCTGCTGAAGTATCTAACAAATTTATAGTCACATCACTTTGTCCTGGCACAGAAATCCTAAGTACTCCAGTATTGGCAGCTCTTTTTCTATATCTAAGTGTAAAGGTTTTATTTACGGTAATACCACTGGTGTTTAAACCAAAAGCTTCACTAACTGGGCTACCACTCACCACTTCTGAGTTGTAGGCAATAAAAGAAGAATTGTTATCAGAAAAGTCAGTACCTGAAAGAACATAAGTAGCAGCATCGAATAGAAATGTTTGACTATCTGGAGCGGCACCTGTAAAAGTAAATGTGTTTGACTGCGCTGAAGCAACAAAAATTGTTGCAAATAATGCTAATGTAAAAAGTAATTGTTTTTTCATAATAATGTTATTTAAATTATTTGTTCAAAATTAGGTAAATAAAAGGATTCTCCTTTGCTCCATCCACCCAAAAACATACTCATTTCTTGTGAAAGTGTCCAAAAAACAAGTATTTGTATAGGATTTATCACACATATTACTAATTTTAAATATTAATAGAAAAAAAAGTTAATACTAAAAGCACGTAGTTTTTAATTCAAGAATCTTTAAATGCATGTTTTTTCGAAATGAAATAAAAGCAAAAGAGTTCCTTAGTCCAGGAACTAAGAAACTCTTTGGTTATACAATTCTATGAATCTAATAGGTTATTCTTTTACAATACGTAAAGCTTTAGAACCAGATTGCGTTTTAATGTTTGCAATATAAACTCCTGTTGCTAAATCGCTAATATCGTAATTAACTTCCTCGTTAAATGTTTTTAACAATTTACCAGTAATACTATATAATGTTACACTCTCAATATTATTAACATTAGAAGCCGCTAATTGAAAACTGTTTATTACAGGATTAGGGTAAGCAACAATAGAAGCGTTATTTAATTCAAAGTCATTTGTAGTCAATGTAGTTCCAGATGGTCCTTGAAAAGCATCCAAGAAATATTCATTCCCTGTAGATAGTAAATCCGTATCTGGTTGGTCAAATAATAAATTTACAGTACTGTAAGAAGCTGCAGTTAGGTTTGCCCCGGTAAAATCGAAGGTGTATTCTTGCCATTGATCAAAAACAGTAACATCAATAGTTACGTTCCTTTGTCCTGTAGTTTCAATTCCATCTCGTAAAAATAATCTTAAACGGCTACCTACAGTTGGCGCTGTATTCGTAGATGGTATATAGGCTCTTATTTTAAAAATAGCAGCGGATTGATTTGCTGTTGTAATTACAGCCGGCAATTGAAACTTTACTTGTGAGTGTACTTCTTCTGCTTTTGTAAATTTAGCAACTAATGGACTACTGTTTCCTGTAGTTGTTGGTGTCGCTACTGCTGCTGCTTGTTCTAAAAACACACCGCCTAGTACCTCATTAATTGTTACGTCAAATGTATCTGGGCTATAGTTATGATACCAAGCATTTCCAGCATCTAAAGTTGCCTCGCTAGGAAGTGATGTTGGAGTATTATCTATATTTAATTCAATATCATCAAAGTATAATGTTTCAATAGTAACTGCTCCATTTGCAGGTATAAAAAGTATTGTGTCAAATCCACCATTAGCATCAATTGTACCATTAGCATTATCAGGTAAAGCAGCTTCTGAATAAGTATATTCTTCCCATTCTCCTCCTACTTTATCTGTATTAGATAAATTAATACGATTACTAGCTCCAGTCCCCAGAGTTGAATTAAACATCCTAACAATTATTCTTCCCGAGCCATTTCCATTTGAACCTGAATTTTCGCTATAAAAACGAAATTTAAAATCAAAAGCATCCCCTACAAAATAAGGCTCTGGCAAATGAATTAAAAAGTTGTTGTTAACTGCACCCGATAATATGCTAGATACATTTGTAGAAGTGTTTGGATTTGCTGCAGGATTAACTGTGTCAGGATTCGCTACAGACGCTGTATAAGTAGCAGCTGCTACTGGTGTCACATTTAGAAATACATTATCATCCGCAGAATGATGTATAAACGTTTGTGAAACCCCAATGAAGCATGTAAGTGCTAATGTTAATGTAAGTAATTGTTTTTTCATAATATGTGGCTTTATAATTAATTGTTCAAATTTAATTTATTAAAGGGAGTATGTTTTGCTTAATTCACCCAAAAACATTCTCTTTTACTGCAAATACCCCACAACACACTAATAAATTACTTATTACTTAAAGCATAATTAGAATATTTCTTCTTTCCTTTTTTTAGCGATTTAATAGTAGGCATTTCTGGATAACTAACCAAGAAATTATGCGCATCGATTACGTTAATAATATAATGGGTTGTGCCTTTAGGTAAATTAGCGGTTATGGTACCATCCGTGTTAATTTTAGCATCTGTTTTAAACCATTCCTCATAACGATGTCCGCCATTGGTAGTGTAAATTAAATCAGCCTTTACCACCTTTGCACCATTTTCTTGATATTTAAAAGTGACTTGGTTATTATCTTTGGACGCAGATAATACCGTAGGCACCGTTTCTTTATGCTCCATGTCTTTTTTATAATACGGATTGTAAGAAGGATAACTTGCTTTCATTTCTGTTAAAAGAGAAGTAAGCTGCTTATTCATTGTCTTTATTTTCTCAGGATAAGATGTAGCTAAATTATTTGCTTCCTCAATATCTACACGTTTAGTTACGCCATTACTAGTATCGTATAATTGGTATAACTCAAACTCTGGTGTGTCCGGATTATTTTTAAAATCATAATTTCTAATAAATTTATAATCACCAACACGCAATGTACTTTGGTAGGATGCATGCGGAAAATGCCACATCATCGTCGTTCTTTCATTACCGTTTTTATCTAAAACTAATTTAGCATCGGTAGGATCTTTCCATAATAAAGTAGATAGATCATCGCCATCTAAAAGTTTGTCTTTTGGTTTCTCAATTCCTAATAAAGATAGAATTGTTGGGTAAAAATCAAGTCCATTTACAACCACATCAGACGCTACTCCTTTTTTAATTCCTGGTCCTGAAATTAACAAAGGCACCCTTGTTCCACCTTCTTTTGCGTTTATTTTACCTTTGTCTAACGGGTAATTATCGGTTACAACATCCCCATGCGCTTTTTCCATTCCTCCATTATCGGAAGTAAAAATAATATAGGTATTTTCACTTAATTTGTGCCCTGGCCAACGCGGATCATCTGTAGTTTCTAAATAATTAAAAACTTGTCCGACATAATAATCTAACATTTCAACCATGGCACAGTAATATGGGTTATTCTGTCCTTTTACCTCCCAATGATCAGGATCTGTAGGATAAGGAACCCCTAATTTTTCGCAATACTTTTCTAAAAGCGCCTTGCTTCTGGTATGAATTGGCGCATGCACCAGAAACGTAGCATAGTACAAGAAAAAAGGATCTTGTTTGTTTTCTTTTAAGAAATTTAAAGCATCTTGACTATTTTGATGGTACGGAAAACCGTTTTCGTCTAATCGAAAAGGATCCGATGCATCGGTTGTTGCAAAATCGGTTAATCGATGCGGTTTTTGCGGACTCGTTGCACCTCGATCTGCAGTAGAAACATCAAAACCTTGATCTGTAGGCTGTGGAAAAGCAAAATGATTAATAGCCATATGCCATTTTCCGGCATGACCGGTGGTATATCCATTATTTTGCAATACTCTTGCTAGCGTCATTTCATTTTCTGGCATACGTCCGCTATACCAAGGATCCATAATACGTTGTGTCTCTTTACTTGCATAAACCGTTGGAGGCGCTCCACCAACAACATGCGTCTTTTGGGCTCTTGCCGGATGTGTTCCACTCATTATGGCACATCTACTTGGCGCACAAGTAGGAGCTGGAGAATATGCTTGCCAAAACTGCACTCCTTTTTTTGCTAATGCATCTATGTTTGGTGTTTCGTAAGGAGAAGGTTCGTCTATATCATAAACCTTTACATCTTGCCAACCTAAATCATCGGTAAGCAAAAGAACTACATTAGGTTCTGGCCTATCTATATTCTGCGTTTTTAGGTTTGTTACTTTTGGGTTTTGGGCATTACAGTTAAAACATAAAACACTTGCGATAATGCATGTAATATAATATTTGTACTTCATTTTAGTTTTATTAATTATCCTTTGCTTCATTAGTATGTTCCATAGAATTTCCTTCAGAAGGATTCCTATTCTTTGGCTAAATAACAAAACTATATAATTATATCATATCTGATATTGCCTTAAATTTTGCTTTAATCCGTCAATTCCCTTAGCTTTTAAAAAATAAACACCTCCTCCATTAATAAAATATTTCTAGAAAACCGAAAAACAAGAAGTAACCGCACCCAACCTCAACATCTTATTATCAGCAATTTAAGAATTGAATATTTAGATGGATTACAGAAAGAAATGGGTGGATTAGAGAAACCCTAATAACTATATGCTTATTATATTTATAAAAAATTTAAAGGCATGATTAACAGAGTTTATTTCATAATTCTATTTTTATTTATCGGTGTTAGCTCTACGGAAGCACAACAACTTTGGTATGAAAATTCTAGCAGTACCAATAACATTAATTTTAATAGTGCAACTGCTGGAACATTTACTACTGATGAAACAAACCCAGAAACAAATGGGATAAATTCTAATACCACAGTTTCTAAATTTCTAAGAGATGGCGATACTAGCCCAAAAATTCGCTTTGATTTAACAAATCCTATAACCGATTTATCTTCTTATACTATTTCATTAAAAGCACATACTTCTATTCCAACTGCAGATTTGAATAATACAAATAGTAGAATCCGATTGTATTTAAGAAATGCAAGTATGGGAACGGCAAGTAATGAATTTCTACAGCTAAACTTTACAGAGGGACAAACATGGGAATCCTTCACTTTTGATTTTACAGAAATAACCATATCTGAAGATGTTGCTTTAGCTGGTGGTTATGATCAAATAACAATTGTACTAGCTTCTGGAGATAATGCAGCACTTACATCTACTTATTTAATAGATACTATTTCTGGCTATTCGGAACAAACGTTACCAAAAGCAACCTTTTTATCTGGGTCTTGGGGTGTACGATTTAACGTAAATGGAGGAATTAGATTAGACAATACGGAAGACTATGAATGGGTAGCTGGAGCACAACAAATTGCAGACAATTTACCTGCAGTCGGACATGTAATTACAAATTTCACACATCCAGCACACGGTTATTTTTACACTTTAAGAGGTAACACGCAGGTCGATGTTGCCAATGAAATACATCCAGGGATGGTACCTTCTTTAGAAAATGAACAAATTATTCTGGATGTTATTAATATTTTAAAGAATTCCGGGAAAAAAGTAATTCTGTATGTTAATGGTGCTGGCCCATCCAGTATTCAAGGAAATGTGGATGCCACAGAAGCTGGAATAGTGGTAGCATGGGAAGATTATTACATGGAGAATTTTGATGGCGATGAAGGTTTAGCATGGCAAAACTTAGCCAGAGGTTATTTTGAACGATTTAATAGCTTAGTAGATGGTTATTGGATTGATAATGTCTCTAATTTACCAGGCGATTTAGATGCTTTTATTGCAATGATAAGAGAAGTACATCCAGATGCGGCTATTGCGACCAATTTAACAAAGTCGTATGTGCAGGATGCCAATGGGGATAATATATTAGTGGATACTGACGCAACAGAGGATGCAGACCCTACAGATTATAAAGTTTTCTTTTTAGAAGCAAATGATCCTTATATGGATTTTACTGCTGGCCACCCTACGCCACTTGGACAAGGAGCACCTCCAAACTCATGGGCTTATGAAGAATTTTCTTTTCCTTTAATTGTAGAAAACCCTTGGTCTTCTTTTGATGGCACTAAACAAACATTAAAACACTATTTTGCACCTATTAGACAGCGATGGAGTGTTCCCAGTGCAGATTTAATTTTTGAAGAGGAACAAGCATATCGTTTTATAAGAACTTTTACAGATGCTGGAGCAACCATAACGTGGAGTACCACAATAACAGATGGTTTTATTACTGCAGATGAAATGGCTATAATGCAAGAATTAAATGATAGAATGCTACAATCCCCTAAACCAGATTATATACCTTATGTGAGACCAGAAGGAGCATATTTAGTAGGAGAAGCATTAAGTGTGGATTCAAATGAATTCTTTAATACCATGGTTTTATTTCCAAATCCTGTAAAACAAAACTTTAGATTATCTAAAGAAATTGCTTCGGCAACTATTTACAATGCTAACGGACAAACCATTTTAGAATTTAAAAGCAATCAAGCTTCTTTTGATGTATCTCAACTTAAAGAAGGCGTTTATTTTTTGAAAGCCTATGCAGAAAATGGCGAAATTCAAGTATTTAAAATTCTAAAACAATAGAACCCCAAGCTTTAAATTAATTAATAGTAAATAAAAAACCCTCCAACGGATATGAAAACTAAATTACTTAACAAAAGAAAAATACATCATCGTAATATTGTTTTTTACGCATTATTATTCATGGTCTCTTTTTCCTACGCGCAAATTGGAATTGGAAATACAAATCCACAAGCCACTTTAGATATTACAGCAACTAATCCAGGCGCACCTTCTAATCAAGATGGACTATTAATTCCACGAGTTAATATTTTTCCTCCAACTCCAACAGCTGCCCAACAAGGAATGCTTATTTACCTAACCACAGCAGTTGGGTCACAACCTAAAGGATTCTATCATTGGGATCAACCTACCACTAGTTGGATACGATTTTCAAGTATTGAAAAACTAAATGATCTTAGCGATGGAAAATCGGATGTAGATGGTACCAATGATGGTTCTTCTGTTTTTCTTGGTATAAATGCAGGATTAAATGATGATGCGGATCATAATCAAAATGTTGGCGTAGGTTATAACGCATTAATGACAAATGTAAATGGTGATGCTAATTCTGCTTTTGGATTTGAAGCCTTGAGTTTAAATACAAGTTTAAACAACTCTGCTTTTGGCTTTAGAGCCTTAGCAAATAATTCCACAGGACGAAGAAATTCTGCTTTTGGAAGGGGTGCTTTAGAAGGAAATACGACTGCAAATTTTAATACTGCAGTAGGAACACAAGCAATGGCTACCAATACATCTGGTGCTAGCAATGTGGCCGTAGGTGAATCCTCTTTGTTTTCTAATGACTCTGGAAGTAATAATACGGCAGTTGGTACGCAAGCTTTGTATACTAATACCGGTAACGATAATGTTGCGATAGGTAATGAAGCTTTGCACAAAAACACAACTGGTACAGAAAACGTTGCGATAGGTAATTTGGCTTTGTACGATAACCAAACTGGAGCTGGAAATACTGCAATTGGTACAGAAGCTTTAGCAGATAATACCTCAGGAGAAAGTACTGCTGTTGGTTATCATGCTTTATTTCAAAATGTAGACGGATTAGGTAATACTGGTGTAGGATACGAGGCACTTAATAATAATATTAGTGCTAGTAATAATGTTGCATTTGGTTACGGTGCACTTAAAGAAAACATATCTGGTAATAATACTGCAATTGGGGCCTTAGCAGGAGAATTAATTGCAAATAATGATGCTAACTCGACCTCTAATGTACTTATTGGTCATTTAACTGGTAACGAATTAGATGGAAGTAACAATGTTATTGTAGGACAACAAGCTGGTCGTTATACAGTAGGAGATGAGAATGTGTTTTTAGGAAGACAATCTGGTCGTGATAACTTAGGAAGTGGTAACGTTTTTATTGGAAATAGAGCAGGTCTTAATGGTGATTTTGATCTTAATAGTAACACGTTAATTATTCAAAATTCAAACGGAGCAATACCTTTAATTTATGGAGAATTTGATAACAATATATTTAGAGTAAACGGCGAATTACAAGTAGCAGAACCTGGTGTAACCAATGGTTATGCATTTCCGTTAGTAGATGGTACTCAAGATCAAATTTTGGTTACCGATGGTGCAGGTCAATTAACTTTTGAAGATCCAGCTCCTAATGTTTCCACATTTCCTTTAATTAGAGCTACCATGAACACAAACCAACCTCTTGGTACTTCGGGATGGGAAAAAGTAGCTTTTAATAATGTAGCGCTAAACCCAACGGGCTCCACAGAATTTCAAACGGGTAACAACAGATTTGTTGTAGCTGCTGGTGGTGATGGTATTTACAGAATCGATGCTAGTTACCATACTACATTATCCCAAACCAATACAGATTATTATGGTATTGCTGTATATATTAATGGAGGTTTATATCAAGAATTTTCTGTAAACCATTATTATGATGGAACGAATTCTAGTCAGGTAGCAAGACAAATATCCTGTGTTGCTAATGTTACTGCAGGACAATCAATAGAAATCTTTGTTAATAACAGTCAAGCAGGTGTGGTCTTAGACTCCTTCGCTGGAAAGACAAATTTCACCATTGAGCGTATAAGATAAAACACATTACAAATTCATTTTAAAAAAGCTTCTTGTTACCAAGAAGCTTTTTTATGAATATCTATGTAATGAAAAAGGTTTCCTTTCTATAAATCAATACTATACCAGAGAATTCAATACCAATTAAAACTTACTACTTATATCCTAGAACTATTCGCTTAATAGATTTGACGCTAAAAGAAACATAAGTTCCCATTTAAAATTGTTGTCGTTAAATAATATAACTAAAGTAACGAGTTTCTATAAGTTTCAGAAATGGCAGCTATACCTGTTACATCTTCATTGTTTCGCTGGATAGACACCCATTATTACATTATTAAGCACTTTCTAAAGTATTTCAAGTCCAGTTATAGTAAATAAACACCAGACCTCTTTAAAACACTGTTTAAAATCACTAAAACAATTCATTATGCTATAAACAAATCATGCCCTTTAAAAGCATTCATGGAATGAATACTTTTAAAGGGCATGAAAACTTAATGTCTACTTGAAGAAATATTTATTTTTTTATAAACTTAAATAGTTTATTATACATTTCAAATACTGCATTAATTGGAGAACTATTTATTGTATTGTTCCCAATTGTAGAAGAATTTAATTTTTCTTTTTCTTCTTTTTAGACTTGTCCTTTCTAGAGGCCGCTTTTATTTCTTTGGCTCTGTCTTTTCCAAATGCTTTATTAAGCGACTTAGAAAATTCTTTATTGCTTTCTTTTCTTCTTGCTTTTAATTCTTCAGATCCTTTTTCATAGTTTGCATTAATTTCAGAGATTGCATTTATGTGAGCCGTCTTTAATGTAATTAAAGTTTCTTTTTCTGCACTTGTTAATGTTGTTTTACTTTCTACAGCTTCTATATAAGCATTTACTTTTTTTTCTGCTTTTTGAGCAAAAGAAGAACTAAATACTGCTAGACTGAATACAAATAATAATATTGCTTTTTTCATAGATTTAAAATTGGTTTAAAATTAATTAATTGTTTAAACAACAAACTTAATTTCTTTCTATTTTAATAGCTTTCTTAAAATCGTCATTTAGTTGCTCAAAACTATCATTTTCATCGTTTTGAATACTCTGAAGGCGATACGCCATGTAATTTTTTAAAGGATGTAGAAAAGTAAGAATTAGACTCGATACCAATTTGATACATTACTTCGGCCACGTTAAAACCAGTATTACTATCTAATAATTCTGCTGCTCGTTGCAATCTAAAATTACGCAAATACGCATTTGGCACTTGCCCGGTAAGTTGCTTTAGTTTTCTATAAAAATGAGAAGAACTTAAACCTGCCTCTATAGAAAGTTCTTCGACTCCAAAATTAGAATTAGATAAGTTTTCCTCAATTATTTTTGTGATTTTCTCTAAAAATTCTAGATCTTTTTTAGATAAGGCTAATTCTTTTTTATTCTTTGGAGGTAAACTATTTTTAGAAAAATATTCTTTTATCTTCAGATTGTTTTCAATTAGTTTTTTCAGCCGAAGCTCTAGATGTTTTAAAGAAAACGGTTTACTAATATACTCATCTGCACCAAACTCTAAGCCTTTTATTAAATCGACATTATCCCCTAAAGCGGTTAATAACAAAACAGGCATCTGACAAGTTTCCGGGTTGTCTTTTATTCTTTTACATAATTCAAAACCATCCATTTCAGGCATCATCACATCACTTATAATGGTACTAAATTCTGTTTTCTTAATGGCTTCTAATGCTTCCACACCATTGTTGGCAATGGTAATATTATAGGTGTCTGAAAGTGCACTATTCAAAAAATCTTGAATATCTAACTCATTTTCAACCACTAAAACACTATGTTTCTTTTCCTCTTTTTGTTTGCTATCTGCTTCTTTAGCACTTTTTACTTGTAGTGGTACCCAATTTTTTATAAATGACTTTTTAACTCCGATATCCTCAATCTCTACTTCTTCAATTTTTGAAGATGGAATAATCACCGTAAAACGGGTTTCCTTATTTGGTTTACTTTTTACAGATATTCTACCATTAAATAAATCTACCAAAGATTTACAAAAGGACAAACCTATTCCTCCACCACTCACATTTCCATCTTGATTTCCTAATTGATAAAATCGTTCAAAAATATTATTTAAACTTTCTTTCGGAATTCCTTTACCTGTATCTACAACTTCTATTTTAATGTTCTTCTCACTATTTTCAAATACAATGGAAGCTTCAATACTTATGGTACCTTGAACAGGTGTATTTTTAAAAGCGTTAGAGAGCAAATTAAAAAGTATCCTTTCTAGTTTTTCTACATCTATAATAATCTCTTCATTTGGAGAACTTATTTTATAATAAAAATTAATGTTCTTTTCTAAAGCATAATTCTCAAAAGCCTCTGTTGTTGGATATAGGAAATCTCCTAAAGTAGACTTGGTAAAATTTAAATTTAGATACCCTTGCTCTGCTTGTCTAAAGGTTATTAATTGATCTATTAAACTTAAAAGACGATGCGTATTTCTCTTTATTATTGCTAAAAATTTCTCACTTTCTGGATTACTGTTATTTTCTATAACTCTATCTAGTGGACCAGAAATTAATGTAAGAGGTGTTCTAAACTCATGAGATAAATTAGTAAAATATTTAAACTTACCTTGGTTAACCACCTCCATTCTATCTTTATCTAATTGTTCATAGATTAATCTTTGTTTTAATTTTTCATGTTGCACAAAATAGAAAACAATTCCAACACCAACACCTAAAAACAAAAGGATCAAAATCGTATAACTCCACCATGTTTGGTACCAAAGCGGTAAAACAACTAATGTTAATTTTTTAGTTGAAACACTCCAAACACCATCACCGTTTGCAGATTTCACTTTTAAGGTATAGGTACCTGCTTCTAAATTTGTGTATGTTATGGCAGATTTCCCTTCATTTGTTTCTACCCAATCTTTATTAAAACCTTCTAACTTATATGCTATTTTATTTTTTGCAGGTGCAGAAGTATGCTCTGCAACTAAATTAAAAGAAATAATACGCTGACTTTTACTAACCGTTACGGTATCTGTTTCTGAAATCGCTTTTTTAAGAATGATAATATCGTTTAATACCTCTCCTATTTTTATGGGCTTATTATTAATTAATAAGGAGGTTATTAAGACTTTTGGTGCTTGTTTATTTAAAGCTATTTTTTGTGGATCAAAAATGGTCAATCCATTTAAACCACCAAAATACATGAATCCAGATTTTCCTTTGTTATATGCAGATTGTCTATAATTGTTTTGTAATAAACCATCACTTACATCAAAAACATTTACTTTACTGGTTTCGGTATCAAATCTAACCAACCCCATATCTGTACTTAGCCATAAATAACCACCATTTTCTTGTGGCAAAATTCCATAAACAACATCGTCTGGTAAGACATCGTTTTTTCTAAAATATTCCATTTTCAACGGATTGCCATCTGTATCAATGGACAGTTTATTTAATCCACCACCAAAAGTACCAATCCAAATATTTTTTTTAGCGTCTTCATGAAGTGTAAAAACACTATTGTAACTTAGTTTACTAACTCCAGTATTACTTTCTTTATATTGTTTTATTAATTTAATTTCTCCAGCAGTATAAGTACATTGTAACAAACCTGAATCGGTACCAAACCACAATTGATTATTACTGTCTTGTAAGAAAGATTGCACTTTACTAACTTTAACTTTTAAGCTAGATTTAATATTAATATTTGGCTTGCTATTTTTATCAATCTCTTGCCAGGGATTTTCAATAACGATAACTTTATTCCCTGCTAAAACAATATCTGTTTCATTTATTTGTGCAATTTTTCTTGTAAGAAGTATTTGTGTTTTTTCTCCTTTAGATGCAAATAGTACCTCTTTAAAATCTTTTTTAACTGGATGATATACCACTACTTTTTTATCGGTACCAAACCAAATGTAATTTCTTTGATCTTGATAAATACATCGTATAACATCATTCTCTTTAATAGGTAATTTGTTTTGTAAATTTTCAAATTTAATTTTACCAATATTGTTTTCATTAATGGTATCTATACTTCTAAATAGTTTTTTATTGTAACCTGAAACCCAAATTTTCCCATGGTTATCTTCTAAAATGGAGGTTATTAAATTATCGGAAATAGAAAACGTATCGTATGGGTTGTTTGTATAAGAATAAAATGGTTTTTGAAAAACATCTAGTTTATTAATTCCTCCTTGCGCAGTACCTACCCAAAGCACATTAAAACTATCTTGATAAACCGCATTAATTTGATGACTACTAATGGTTTTCTTATCCTTTGCATCAAAATTAAAGTGTTTAAAAGAATTTAGAATGGGATTAAACTTGAATAAACCATCTCCTGTTGTCCCTATCCAAATCGCATTTTCACTATCATTAAAAAGGCCATTAACAAAAAAATTAGAATCTTGATTTGGAACTTGTATTTTTTTAATTAAATATTTAGAACTGGAGTCTAAATTAGAACTGTATAACCCTTTTGTGGTACCAATCCAGAATATATTATCTACTTTAATTATTTCGGTAATTTCTTTATCGTTAAAAAAACTAAAATCGTTAGAATCTGGGATTTCTGTTTTTACTATTGGGGTTTCTGATTGGTAATTAACCTTTTTTAAACCTTTGTTTGTTCCTAAAATGATAGAATTATGTAATCCGAAAGTGAAGGTATTAATATGTAACTTTTCACTTTTAAAATCCAGAATATTTTCAGAAACATCAAATACACCTTCCTTAATATCTTTTAATTTACATCGAATTAATTCTTTAAAAGATGTAATCCAAACATAGCCATCCTTTTTAGAATCTATTTTAGTTACATCGATGTTATATTTAATTGGAACTGTAAAAAAACGTTCTAAGGAAGGAACATAAACATTCACACCTACATTTGTACCTATCCAAAGAATACCATTATTATCGTTAAACAAATAGGTAACATTATTACTAGAAATTGCACCTTTACCTTTAGATTGTGTGTTATATGACTTAAACTCATAGCCATCATAACGAATTAAGCCATTAGGAGTAGCATACCATAAAAACCCATATTTATCTTGCGCTATGGCATTTACGGTATTTTGATTAAAACCTTCATTATTAGAGATTCTTTCAAAGTTTTGCGAATACGTTTGTTGTGTAAATAGTGTTATTAGAAAACCAATAAAGAATATAATTCTATGCATGTTACATTTTTAGTTTGCCTCGAAAATATACATATTATAAATTACTTATGAATAAATTCAAGTAATTTTTTCACCATAGAACTGCTTCCACAGTAGAAAGGAGCGCGTTCATGGATATTTGTTGGAACAACATCTAATATATCTACTTGACCATCTGTAGCAATACCACCTGCTTGCTCTGCTAAAAATGCCATGGGATTACATTCGTAAAGTAAGCGTAATTTACCATCGGCATTAACGGTACTATTGGGATATAAATAAATACCTCCTTTTAGCATATTTCTATGAAAATCGGAAACTAAAGACCCAATATAGCGTTGAGAATACGGTCTATCATCTTCTATTTCTTGACAGTATTTTATGTATTTTTTTACCGAATCTGGAAAATGGCTATAATTTCCTTCATTCACAGAATAAATACTTCCGTTTTTTGGAATTTTTATATTGGGATGCGACAGATAAAAAGTACCAATTGCAGGATTTAGAGTAAATCCGTTCACACCATCACCAGTGGTATATACTAACATGGTAGAAGTACCATAAAAAACATAACCTGCAGCAACTTGTGCTCTTCCTGGTTGTAAAAAATCTTTTTCTTCAACAGGAGTTCCTACTGGTGTAATTCTTCTAAAAATGGAAAAAATAGTACCTACAGAAACGTTTACATCTATATTAGAAGAACCATCTAAAGGATCCATAAGTACTACATACTTACCATTTGATTCTTTATCTTGGCCTTTTATGGTAATAAATTCGTCATTTTCTTCAGAAACAATGCCACAAACAATATTTCTGTTTTTTAAAGATTGTATAAATGTTTTATTTGCAAATACATCTAATTTTTGTTGTTGTTCACCTTGTACATTTACATCTCCAGAATCTCCAAAAAGATCTACTAAGCCAGCTTTATTCACTTCGTGATTTACCACTTTAGCAGCTAATCGCAATGCGTTTAAAAGGCTGGATAGTTCTCCGGTAGAATACGTAAAAGAAGATTGATTTTTAATAATAAATTCTCCTAATGTACTTTTTTGGTGAGGCATTATTTTTAAATTAGCTAGTTATATATAGGACTTCATCATTAAAGCTGCTCCTAATGCACTTTCGTTTTTACAATCTGAAATTTTTATTACAATATCACTCTTTAGCATGTTTAAGAAAGCAATAAATATTAGATTTTTATTAAATCCTCCAGATATATATACTTCTTTAATGGAAGAATTTTCATCTGTGATTAAATTAATTCCTTGAATTACTTTTTTACTAATTTCAAAAATCAACTGATAATAAGCAGCTTCATAATTTGCATAGTATGCCAATAATTCGGGATGTGCTTCAAAATCGCTATCTATTCCTTCGGATAAATAAACACGAGAGTCTTCGAGGATTAACTTTTCACACAACTTAGTATTTAATTGAAGTTGTAAATGCTGATCTATATCTTCTTTAAAATGTTTACTTAAAGCGGTTAAATACACTTCATGAATTTTCCCTAAAAACTGCATGGAAGATTTTATTTGCTGTTTTTGAGGTGTCATAAAACACAAGCAGTTATTTTTTAACTGATGCTGTGTTAAGGTTTCTTTACTAAAAGGATTCATTGCTATAATCCACGTACCTGTAGATAATAAAATAAATTCTTTATCTTTTTCAGATTCCAACAATCTAATGATAGATGCAGAACTATCGTGTAATCCTGTTCCTATTGCTATTTGTTGTCCGTTAAACTCGGTAAGTATAGCTTCTTCACCATTTTGTGGTATAGGTAAATTTAATTTATAATCTGTAACCCATTTATGATACTGCATGGTATCAAAATCCCAGGTTGCTGTATGTGCACCAACAGATGTAAAATCTGCCGTTACTTGTTTTGTAAAAAGGTAGCTTAGATATTGTGGATAGTGCAAGATATTTGCAACTTTGTTCCAAAATTCTGGTTTTTCTTTTTGTAATTTTAATATTTGAAGTCCGGCATTTAGCATACCATAAGCTGGAGATGCTGTTTTTCTAGAAAACTCTTCTTGACCTTCATAAGCTTTATAAAACTCTTGATACACGTCTAATTCTAAGTCTAATGGCTTTAAATAATTATACAAAGGAGTAATTCTATTACCATTGGCATCTAAATAAATAAGACTAGCGCCATGGGTAGAAAAGTTAATCGCTTTTATAACATATTTACCTTCTGCTTGTATTCTTTTTATCTCACTTTGAATCCAATTCTCTATCGATACTATGTCATCACAAGGATAGCCATCTTCATCTAAAACTTCGTCAAAACGAGTTGCATTTCTGTATATTAGCTCGAAGGATTCATCAAATAAAAGGATTTTTTTATTTGTTTTACCAATATCAATTACAGCAATTACATTCATCATCACAAATCAAAATTAAAAAAGGTGTCTACCATAAGGTAAACACCTTTTTAGTTATTCTTATTACTCTTTAAATCCGTATAAAGGACCATAATTCTTACAAGCTCTATAATCTGCGCCTTCTAAGCCTTCGCCAAAAGCAGACCATGCACTTGGTCTAAACACATCATCTTCAGAAACATTGTGCATGTTTACAGGAATACGTAACATAGCCGCTAATGAAATTAAATCTGCTCCAATATGTCCATGAGAAATTGCTCCATGATTTGCTCCCCATTTTGCCATTACTGTGTACACATCTTTAAAGAAACCTGTCCCTGTTGTTCTTGGCACAAACCAAGTTGTTGGCCATGTTGGGTTTGTTCTTTCGTTTAAAACTTCATGAACATCTTCTGGTAATTCAACACTCCATCCTTCTACAATTTGTAAAACTGGACCAATCCCTTTTACAAGATTAATTCTACACATAGTTAATGGAATAGTTCCTTTTGTTTTAAATTGAGAAGAGAATCCTCCTCCTCTAAAATACTCACCAATAGCTGCTGGCCATTTGGTATTATCTAAACATTTTTGAACTTCTTCTTCTGTAATTTCCCAGAATGGCTTCATTGTAGGATTTCCTTCAGCATCTGTTTGTTGTGCAGTAGCATCTAAAGTTGTAGAACCAGAATTGATTAAGTGAATGATTCCATCTTTAGCAATACCTGTTAATTTTTTACCTGTAACTCGTTCTACAGACTCAGGACTCCAGTACGTACGTACATCAGAGAATAACTGTGCTTTATTAGTTAACAAGTGCCCAAACAACATAGAAATAGCGTTTAAACAGTCATTTTCTGTAGCGAAAGTATATGCTTGACGAATACCGTTCCAATCAAAAGAAGAGTTTAAAATAGATTCTGTAAAATCTGCGTTTGGTTGGTAATCTGTCCACTGACGTTGCCCTTGGAAACCTCCCATAATAGCATTTCTACCTTTAGATTCTTCACCAAACCCCATTTCTTTCAATTTAGGATTTCCGTTCATTAAATCTTTACAGATTAAAGTCATTTTCACAACTTTTTCCCATTCTGCATCTTTTACTTCTGCAGATTTTTGCGCTTCTGGGCTGTTATAATCTTTTCCTTCTTTACAGTTTTCTTTAGTCCAAGCTAATGCTTTTTCAAATTCGTCATGATCATAAATACCTTCATCTATACGTCTTAAAAGCTCTACAGACTCTACAAACTCGGCTCTTACACCTAAGTAATCTTGTAAAAAGTTAACATCTACCATAGAACCAGCAATTCCCATAGAACTATATCCTATTGATAAATACGATTTCCCGTTCATTTGAGCCACTGCTAATCCTCCTTTTACAAAACGTAATATTTTTTCAGAAACATCTTGAGGAATGGTTTGATCTCCACTATCTTGCACTTCTTTACCATAAATTCCAAAAGCTGGTAATCCTTTTTGAGAATATCCTGCTAATGCCGCTGCTAAGTAAACAGCACCTGGTCTTTCTGTTCCGTTAAACCCCCAAACTGCTTTAGGAGTTAATGGGTTGGTATCCATAACCTCTGTACCATAACACCAACATGGCGTTACTGTTAATGAAACCTCTACTCCTTCTCTTTTAAATTTATCTGCACAAGCTGCTGCATCTGCAACACCACCAATAGTAGTATCTGCTATTACAACCTCTACTTTTTCTCCACTAGGAAAACGCAACGTTTCTTCAATTAGTCTTGCTGCAGCCTTAGCCATGTCCATAGTTTGAACTTCTAATGACTCTCTAACACCTAATTCACGTCCATCAATCACCGGACGAATTCCTACTTTTGGCAGTCTACCTATTAATCTACTCATGATTATATTTTTTTATTATGTGAATTGTTCTAATTCTGTTAATTGTTCGTTTGAAAGTCCAGCTGGTTGAAATCCTGCTGCCCAACACATCATTAACATTTTAGCACCTTTATTTGCTACATCTAAAAAGTCCCAAGCCTGCATTACATCTGGCGCTGTTGCTGTTGCTCCATGCTTTTCCCATAAGGAAACGTTTCTTGTTTTAAAGGCTTCCATAGTTACTTCTGCTAAAGCCGCTGTACTTGATAAAGCATACGGTGTACAGTGAATACCTTTAGGAACAAATACTTTAACCTCAGGACACATTGCCCAAATTTGTCTGTTTAATTCTTCTTCGTTATCAAATAACTCATGATGACTCATACAGATTAATTCTAATGGATGTGTATGCACAACCGCTAAGTTTTCTGGATGATGAATAGAGTTAAACAAATGGATACTTGCATGAGAAATTAACTCACAAGTTGGTCCAAAATTAGGTCTGTTACCTCCCCAAATAATAGAGTAAGCTGTTGCGTCTTCATTGATATAAAGAATACAAGACACTTCTTCTAACTTGTCTACCAAGTCTCTTAAATAACATCCTGTACCTGTAATATAAATTACAAATCCAGCTGATTCTTTAGGGAAATCGAAAGGTACTTCTTCTCCAATTCCTTGAACATCTTCTTTTTTAAAGAAAGACGTTAAGTTCATAGAAATGTTTCCAGCATTTCTCTCTGCCCATTCTCTTTGCCATAAGTATCCAGCTACTGTAGATACTTTTTTTAATTCTTGTTGTACTTCTATTGGAAGTTTTAGAGTCTTCATAATCTTTTGATAATTTAGATTACAAAACTATTAGATTTATACGTTCAATAAATATTCAAAATCCGTATTTTTGTATCTAATTTAAACATTCTTAAAAAAAATGAAAATTGCTAAAAACGTAAGTTTAGGAGACCCATCCTCTAATTTTCAGAATTTTATTGACTTAAAATTAAAGTTGCTTTGTTGTAGATATTGGCTACTAGACTTGTGGGATTGCCACGACATGGTTTTTCCTTATTGGAGAATATATTGGAATAAAAATGAAGGAGGTGAGCTAATTCATAATGACAAAATAACAACAATGCGCCCAGACATGTTATATATCATTCCGCCATTCACTTCTTTTTCTTCTCGATTTGCTAAACACCACATTTATAAAACGGGTATTCATGTTTCTGGAAACCACCTAACCAACACAATTGATGAGAGCAAATATGAAGAAAAATCTTTAATCCATTTTTTTACGCACTTTAATTTAGGGGTTCCTTTTGACAATGTTTACCCTCGTATTATCGAAATTGAATTAACTGATTATTTAAAAGAAAGGTTAATTTATTTAACCGAAAGATTAAAAATAGAAAATACCGATTTTAAATTAACTTTTAACTTAAAATTACAAGCATTTATTAAAGAAACACTTACCAATATTGGTCCGGAATTATGGAAAACCATAAATATGGATGATCGTGTTTTAAAGGTGATTCGTTTTGTTGAAATGAACGTAAACAAAAAATTAAGTAATGCTGAAATTGCAGATGTCGTTAACATGGCCTCCAATTCTTTTGCACGATTATTTAAACAGGAAATGAATATTTCAGTGCATAATTTTATTCAAAACAGAAAAATAGCAAAAGCTTGTGATTTATTTGAACATTCAAATAACACAATTGAAGAAGTAGCTTTTAATTTAGGATTCTCAGATCGCTATCATTTCTCTAGAGTGTTTAAATCTGTAACAGGCTTAACACCTGCCGTTTACAAGTCTGGAAAATACACTTAATAATACCTTATACAATTATCATGTTTTAACAGAAACAAGACAAATGTTTAAATTGTACATATTATTGATTATTATGGATAAATATTTTTAAGTATTCTATTTATATGTTTGTACGCAATCATTATTTTAATTCCCTATTTGCTTATAAAAATATTACATTCTAAAGTAATAAGCGCTACGGTATAATAAAACATAAAACCTTTTAACATGAAACAATTTGATCAATTTATAAACGGAAAGTTTGTTAAATCCACTTCAACTAAAGTAACAGAAGTTCTAAATCCTTGTACAGAAGAAATATTATCAGAGATACCATATGGATCTGTTGAAGATGCTAATAAAGCATTAGATGCTGCGAAAGAATCGCAACACGCATGGAAATCTCTAACAGCAGTTGAACGTGCTGGTTATTTACATAAAATGGCTAATGTCATTCGTGAAAATCGTGTGTTTTTAGCTGAGACTTTAGCTGCAGAACAAGCAAAAGTGATAGGCTTAGCACAAGTAGAAATTGATGTTACAGCTGATTATTTTGATTATTATGCAGGTTTTGCAAGACGTATAGAAGGAGAAATTATACAAAGTGACCGTAAAAAAGAACACATTTTTTTACATAAAGCACCTATTGGAGTTGCTGTAGGTATTTTACCTTGGAACTTCCCATTTTTTGTAATGGCAAGAAAAGTTGCTGGATCTTTAATTACAGGAAACACTTGTGTAATTAAACCTAGCTGTATTGCACCAAATACTATTATGGAATGGGTAGATTTAATACAAAAAATAGAATTACCTGCTGGTGTATTAAACTTTGTGTGTGGTTCTGGGCCAGTTGTTGGAAATGCACTTTCTAAAAGTCCTATTACAGGTATTATCAGTTTAACTGGTAGTGTATTTGCAGGTCAAAAAGTTATGGAAGCTGCTTCTGAAAACATTACAAAAGTATCTTTAGAATTAGGTGGTAAAGCTCCTGCTATTGTTTGTGCTGATGCAAATTTAGAATTGGCAGTTAATGCCGTTGTTGGTTCTAGAATTATTTATAGCGGACAAGTATGTAATTGTGCAGAACGTGTGTATGTTGAAGAATCTATTCACGATCAATTTTTAGATATGGTTACTGCTAAAATGAACGCATTAAAAGTAGAAGATGCTTTTTCTGACAACAATCCAGATATGAGTGCATTGGTTTCTAAAGCACAATTAGATAAAGTAGCCGAAATGGTTGAGTTTGCTAAAAAAGAAGGCGCAGAAGTTTTAATTGGAGGAGAGAAATCTAGCCAATTTGATAAAGGATATTTTTACCAACCTACATTACTAACTAACGTAAGACAAGATATGCAAATCATACAAGATGAAGTTTTTGGTCCTGTATTACCAGTAATGAAATTTAGTACTTTGGATGAAGCCATTGCATTGGCAAATGATTCTGAGTATGGTTTAACATCATCCATTTTCTCAGAAAACTTCAACAAAGTAATGCATGCCGCTGAAGAATTACAATATGGAGAAACCTATATAAATAGAGAACATTTTGAAGCTATTCAAGGGTTCCACGCAGGATGGAAAAAATCTGGAATTGGTGGAGCTGATGGAAAACATGGTATGGAAGAATACCTTCAAACAAAAGTGATTTACGCACAATACAGATAGAAATTAAAAGCAGATTATTAAAGCACTATTCATTTTTAGATTTTAATTTGAATGGTGCTTTTTTTTCATTGAAACAAAAAAACAAGACGAAATGACGAATTCAACAAAAGTACCAGTAGTATCTAAAGAGGTCATAATTCCATTTATACTCATTACATCTTTGTTTGCTCTTTGGGGATTTGCTAATGACATTACAAACCCAATGGTAGCTGCCTTTGCAACTGTTATGGAAATTTCAACAGCAAAAGCTGCTTTAGTACAATTAGCATTTTATGGTGGTTACGCAACCATGGCTATTCCTGCGGCACTTTTTGTTAGAAAATACAGCTATAAAAGCGGTATTCTTCTAGGATTAACATTATACGCTATAGGCGCATTATTATTTTATCCTGCGGCACAATTTGAAGTGTTCGGTTTTTTCCTTGGATCTTTATACATCTTAACCTTTGGTTTAGCTTTTTTAGAAACCACTGCAAACCCTTTTATTTTGGCAATGGGAGACGAACGCACAGCAACACAGCGTTTAAACTTAGCACAAGCCTTCAACCCTATTGGTTCTCTTTTTGGTATGTTTGTAGCCTCTAAATTCATACTTATAGCATTAGATTCAGACATAAGAGATGAAGCAGGTAAACTTGTTTTTAACACTTTAAGCGAAGCCCAAAAGGCTGTTATTAGAACACACGATTTAGAAATCATTAGAAACCCTTATATTATTCTTGGCTTTGTAGTTATAACAATGTTAGTTATAATATCTATTACCAAAATGCCTAAAAGAACTGTTAGTGACAACCCTACTAGTGCAGCATCTTCGTTTAAAAGATTATTTAAAAACGGAAAATATAAAGAAGGTGTTTTAGCACAACTATTTTATGTAGCAGCTCAAATTATGTGCTGGACATTCATTATTCAATATGCAGAAAACTTAGGAATATCAAAAGCAGAGGCACAAAATTACAACATTATTGCAATGGCTATATTTTTATGTAGCAGATTCATTAGTACCTTTTTAATGAAATATGTAAATTCAAGAAAACTACTTATGGTTTTTGCTTTATGTGCTATGGTAACAATTTCTGGTGTTATATTAATTGAAGGCATTTTAGGTCTTTATTTATTAGTTGCTACCTCTGCATTTATGTCTTTAATGTTTCCTACCATTTACGGGATTGCTTTAGACGGATTAAGAGCAGACGATACTGCTATTGGAGCAGCTGGCCTAGTTATGGCTATTGTTGGAGGTGCTTTAATGCCTATTTTACAAGGATTAATGATAGACACAGAAAAAATAGGACCTTTTTCTGGTGTTAACTTTTCTTTCATTCTTCCTTTTATCTGTTTCTGTTTTATTGCATTATACGGTTACAGAACATTAAAATTTCACAAGTAACAATAGTAATGAAAAGATATTGTTTTGCTTTAGATCTCATTAATGACGCTAAACTCATTTCAGAATATAAAAATATCATGAAAAAATATGGCTATAGAATTTAACTCAAAATACCCATCAGTAGATGATTTAAGAACAAAGGCAAAAAAAATGATTCCAAAATTTGCTTTTGAATATCTAGATGGTGGATGCAATGAAGATATAAATCTTCATAGAAACACATCTGAACTAAGAGATGTTCAGCTAATTCCGCAATATTTAAGGAATTTTAACGGAGCTAGTTTAAAAACCAAGTTATTTGGTATTGAATATGATGCTCCTTTTGGAATAGCTCCAGTAGGACTACAAGGATTAATGTGGCCAAATGCTCCAGAAATTTTAGCAAAAGCTGCACATAAACATAATGTTCCTTTTATTTTAAGTACCGTTACTACAACAAGTATTGAAAGAGCCGCAGAACTAACGGAAGGAAAGGCATGGTTTCAACTATACCATCCTACAGAAAACCGTCTAAGAGACGACATTATAAAAAGAGCAGAAGCTGCAGAATGCCCAGTATTAGTTATACTATGCGATGTACCTACTTTTGGTTTTAGACCAAGAGACATTAGAAATGGTTTGGCAATGCCTCCTAAAATGTCTGTTAAAAACATTATACAAGTTCTAGGAAAACCAAAATGGGCAATAAATACCTTGCGTTATGGACAACCAAATTTTGCAACCCTAAAACCATATATGCCTAAAGGTTTAGATTTAAAACAATTAGGTAAATTTATGGATGAAACCTTTTCAGGACGCTTAAACGAAGAGAAAATAAAACCTATTCGCGATATGTGGAAAGGAAAAATAGTATTAAAAGGGGTAGCCTGCGAAGAAGATGCTAAAGAAGCAATTCGTTTAGGATTAGACGGAATTATTGTATCTAATCACGGAGGAAGACAACTAGATGCGGGAGAATCTTCTATTAAACCTTTAACCAACATTGCTGCTAAATATGGTGATCAAATTGAGGTAATGATGGATAGTGGTGTTAGATCTGGTCCAGACATAGCAAGATCTCTTGCTAGTGGAGCTAAATTTACTTTTATGGGTCGTTCTTTTATGTACGGTGTTTCTGCTTTAGGAAACAAAGGTGGTGACCATACCATTTCGCTTTTAAAAACAGAGTTACAACAAGTAATGGAGCAGTTATGCTGTGAAAGAGTGGAAGATTTACCAAAACATTTGGTTATTAAATAATCCAAACACTTTATAAGCGTGCATCCATTCTTATTTAGCTAAAAAGATAATACCTCACCATTTGCCATTACAGCAAAAAAAAGGGCTTAAATAAGCTTAAAAAAATGTTTTAAACCATTATTATATAATACATACTAACAAAAAAGCCTTTCAATTTCTTGAAAGGCTTTTTAATATAGTAACTAGAAGTGGATCCTTTTTTTTTTAATAACAAAACAATTACTAACCCCTTAAATCTACTCCAAAAAAAAAGAGTAACCATTGCTGATTACTCTTACTTAGCTGCGGATATCATTAAAAAATAGAACCAATTTAGACGTGATTTTTTGGCTGTGATTGAATTCTACGAGTAGTTTTCTACTCAAAATCAAGAAAAACCAATACTAGAACACAAATAAAATTTCAATAAAAAACAATATATTTAAACCAAAATAAACAAACGGACTGTGACCCAACTGCCCCTAGAACCAAACATTTCAATTTCTAAATTAGCATCTGTGTTTAAGAACACAAGTGCAACATATAAATTTTATTGGTTTTGGGCTATCTTACAATCAATAGAAGAAGGAAATAAGGTAATAGAGAAAAGAGAAATCTTTGCTAGAATGATTACTCTCTCATGGTATACCGTTAATTACTTTCATATATCATTTGGTAAACAAGACCTCATACAGAGTGCAATTTTAGAAATAAAAGATATAGAAAAGTTAAGTGTTGATGCAAATCATAAGGTAATTTTAGAAAGACTATTAACCACCACCCACCCTAGAACGACTTCAATCTTAAATCATTTTAATAAAAACGTTCCTCATAAATTTTTAAGTCCTTGGTTAGGCTCTGAATCAAAATCTAAGACTTACGAACATTCACTAAATCATTCTTTAAAAGCTCCGTATTCATTGTATAATGATTCTATTGCGATTTCAGATATTTGGTTACAATATTTTATTAGAAATAGTGGAATTTTAAAAACTTTCTGCTATTGGAATCTTAGTCTATTCCTCCAAAGTAGGAATCCAAATGTTCCAGATATTCCAAATAAAATACATCGCCCAATCATTAGACGCGGACTAAACAAGCATAAAAAGAAATTCTGGGATTTAGTTATAACAGAAATTGGAGCTGTAAAATGTATATATACTGGTAAACCACTAAATATTGGAGAATATGTAATTGAACATTTTATCCCCTACCAGTTTGTTGCACATGATTTAATGTGGAATTTAATTCCAGCTGATAGTAGTTTTAATTCTAAAAAAAGAGATAAGCTCCCAAAATTTGATGATTTTTTTAATTCGTTTTATGAAATTCAACAAAAAGGTGTAGAAATCATTAAAAGCAAAAATCCGAAGAATAGTTTTCTTGAAGATTATCTTCCAATATTTCCAGATTTAAATATTAAAAAAGACAAATTTGAAGAACAAATAAAACCATTACTTATAATTGCTCATAACAACGGGTTTCAATACATGTAACTATGAAAGATTTCTTATCAATTCCTTCGGAAAGAATTATATTTAAAAATGATTTTTTCTTTATTATTAGAGATATATATCCAGTTTCAGAAGGGCATCTATTAATTATCTCTAATGAATTAAAAGAAGATTATTTTGAGTTATCCTCTAAAGAAAAAGGCAATTTACCAGAAGTAATCCTTAAAGCAAAATCTTTAATAGAATTAGAATACAGTCCAGATGGATATAATATTGGAATGAATTGTGGAAAATATGCTGGACAAACAATATTTCACTTTCACTGTCATATCATTCCTAGATATAAAGGAGATATTGAAAACCCAACTGGAGGAGTTAGAGGTGTAATACCTAATAAGATGAAATATTAGTACTTTTCTAACCACTTATCAATTTCAGCTACAATAATATCCGTGTTTTCATTAACATCCTTTCCTGTATATCTTAAAACTTGAAATCCTAATTCTTGTAGTTTTCTATCAATTCGTTTATCTCTCTGCGCCTGCTCTTCTGTTCTTTCATGATAAGTATGTCCATCTGTATAAACACACAATTTAATATCTCTTTTCTATATGTAAAAATCAGCAACAGTTAAAACTTCTTTAAAGTTATTTTTGGGATTATTATATGATTTACCAACTATTGAAATATTTTCCCCTTTCCAGTTTAGAGGATATTGAGATTTAAATCTAATACGATTATCTTTTAATGCAAGAAATAGTTTTCTTTCAAGAGGGCTTTGTAAATCAAAAATACAAGTCAAACAGTTGTCAGACAATTTATAATTACAATTTTGGCAAAGTTCATCTTCAGCATAATGTTTGTCAAGTATATTTGCTTTATCATTCGTAATGTTCAAATTTTCAGCTGTTGTAGTTGATTCTATTAATTCAGAAATTTTATCTCTTAATTCTGTCAACTCATCTAATCCACAACGTATAGTTTTACTCCAATTCTGCCCTTTTTCATTTACTGAAATAAGATACTCAGTCATTTCCTTTACTGAGTTATCATCACTTCTTAAATCCCTATATATTCTTTTAATTTTTTCAATTTCTATTGGGATTCTTGCCATGTCTTAATTTTATTACTATTGATTATTTAACTTGCATTCATTTTCATCTAAAACCACAAAAAACCAGACACTTTCGTATCTGGTTTTTTTTTAGTAGCGGGAACTGGACTCGAACCAGTGACCTTCGGGTTATGAGCCCGACGAGCTACCTACTGCTCTATCCCTATAAATATCAACACTTTAACACTCTATATTTGTCATAGACCTTCATAAATATTAATAGCCATTTATAAAGTGATGCCGAAAAGTGTGCCTTATTTACTCTGCAATACTACTTGGCAATGGTATTTATCTTTAATTAATACTTCAATAGTTACTTCTTTAAATGCACACTGATTAACTTTAGATTTTAGATAACTGTAATGAGATAGCTCAAATTCGCAAATTACGCTATAGAGTATATCTCCATTATATTGTAAAATTGGATTTCTAGAAAAAGCTATTCCAAATAGAGTTTTAAAATCTCCTTTTATATACTCGTAATTTTCATACTCTAATCCATTACTAAAAGTTGATTCTAAAGTCTTAAGATTAAATTCATTTAACTCATACTGTTCTCCAATCTTAAATGGTAATTCTTTTAATAAGGAATTACACATACCTTAATTAAAAGTAAATTGATATTGGAAACTTTGTTGGTTTATGGTTTCTTGATGAACATTAACATTATCTACAGAACCATAAAAGCGCATTTCAGCTTGAGATGAATCTTCAATATAAAATTCTAACTCAAAGCTTGCTGTATTCTCTGGAATCTCTACACTAACTATATTTTGAGTATAATCGAAATCTGAATTAATTGTTGACTCTGTGCCATCTTCTAAAGTCAATGTAGTTGTTAATCCTACAGATACCCAACTTTCAAGAGAACCTGTTGTAAACTCTACTATATGAGATTGACTAATTTGTTGTTCTTCTCCTTGATTGTCATCATCACTTGAACAGGCTGTAAAAGCAAAAATTGCTATTAATAATAAAAATGTATTCTTCATTATATTTGGTTTTAGTTTTTAAAAATTATAGATATAAGTATAGTTTACTTCTGAAATAGTTTGTTCATCTATGATGTTACCTTCAGAACTAATTAGCTTTATATTTACTTCTGAACCTCCTTCAATATAGAAATTCGATTCTATTTTAACTGGATTTAAATCTGTTTCCACTGTAACAGTTCTAGTGTCTTCATCATAGCCAACTTCTTTAAACTCAAAGGAATCTTCATATGTAATTGTATTTCCTGCTCTTACTACATAATAACTAGGTAATACACCTGTAGTATAAACTAACTTATAACTGAGGTTAGCATTTGTCATTTCTGCAACCTCACCATCATCATCACTAGAACAAGCTACTAATGACAAAATCGCTATTAATGTTAAAAAGATATTCTTCATAATTTATTATTTAATGGTTAATTGATTTTTATTAAAATGGCAAGTCATTATCTGCTTCATCTAAAAAGCTAACTGGTTCTTGCTGTGTTTGTGTTTGAGGTGTAGGTTGTTCACTATTTACAAGCTCTATTCTCCAACCTTGAATAGCATTAAAGTATTTTGCCACACCTTCAGGATTAACCCACTCTCTACCTCTTAAATTAAGAGCTATTTTCACTTCTTGACCCACAACAAAGTTATCTAGCAAATCACATTTATCTTGAATGAATTCTACTAATATATGTTGAGGATACTGCTCTTCTGTGGTAATAACAACTTCTCTTTTTCTAAAGCCATTATCACCTAGGACTTGAGTCCCATTTAAAATTTTTATCTTTCCTACTAAGTCCATTTGTTGACGTTTTAATTTTCATTATAATATCTTTAAGACACACCTCTTCTTTACTAAATGGTTTTGTGTTTTCAAAACTCTTATTTACATCTTCATATAGCTCTGTGAATAGCAATTCTATTATAAAAGATTTCTGCTCTCTTAAGTTTCTATCAGGAAATTCTGCTTCTAAAGTGTCTCTAATTTTACTTAATCCAATGTATCTTTCTTCATGTTTAAGCAACCACCAAGCAACTTTATCCCTACTACAAAAACCTTCAGGATTTAATAGAGCTTCTAGCTCTTCTATTACCTCTTTAAACTTCATTTTAAATACTGCTTTAACCTATTGTAGATTTTAATTGAATCCACATTTAAAATTATAATAAGAATGATGATTAAAATTAAGGCACTTGAAATGAATGCAAACCAATTAAATATAAAGTCTCCAGACCAAGAATAATTAAGCTCTCCATCACTTCCTGTATAAGTGTTTATTGTTTCAAGTTGAAAAAATGGAGTTTTAGACCTTAAAGCTTCAATATATAATTCCTTTTTCCATTCAGTACTTTTAGTTAATGCATTACCTAACATTGTAGAGTCTGGTTTTTTAAAATAATAACCAGAGCATATACCTAGTAGAACAGAAATAAAAACGACAAAAAGAATTTTAATTTTTTTCATAATGAATCAATATATAATTAACAAACATACTTATTTTATCATTTATGATAACCAAAACACTACACTTAATTATCATTTTTGACAACTAGATAATATATGTTTTAAAATGGATGATAAAGACCAACTTCAAGTAGCAATTGGAAAGCGAGTTAAAATGTTAAGAGAAAAGCAAGGAATTGCTCAACAAGACCTTGCTGCTAAATGTAATATTGAAAAATCTAACTTTAGTCGTTTAGAAGCTGGTGGAACCAATCCTACTTTATACACTTTAAAAAGGATTGCTGATAATTTAGGTATCACTTTATGTGATATTGTAAACCTTGAAGATGAAAAGTAAGATTTAGCTATTAATACTAATCTATACTGCTTACAAACTGTATTTTTTTGCTACAAAAGCCTACTCACACACTCTTTCATACATAAACAAAAGACAAAAAGTCCAACTTTTTCCAATTCACTATATATAGAAATGGAAAAAAGAGGACTATTTTATCAATCCATTATCACTAAAACTATAAAAATCCTCTTTAGTTACTATTAAGTGGTCTAACAGTACTATATCTAAATACTGCCCTGCCTGTTTAAGCTTTTCTGTGAGATTTTTATCTGCTTCACTTGGGGTTAAATTTCCACTTGGATGATTATGAGCAATAATAATATTTGAAGCATTGCATTTAAGAGCAACACTAAACACTAATTTTGCATCTACCACAGTAGCAGAAACACCTCCTTTAGAAAGCGGATAAACACCTAAAATCTGGTTACTCCTATTCAGCATTAATATTTTAAACTCCTCTTGTAATTCTATGGTAGAATCACTCCAACAAGCCCTTATTATATCATAAGATTGCTTACTATTACTTATTTTTAGTCTATCACTCCTGTTATTTGAGTATGAGACACTTATTTCTGAAATTTTCATATTTTTAAATTTAGTTTCCTAGGAAAATAATTACTAATTTACTTGCATCTTAATTTTGGAACATATACCTTTGCCAAAGAAGTTTCTTTCTGAAACACTTCAGAACAATTCTTCGCAAAAAGTATATAAATATGGTTGAGGGGAAGAGCTATGAAGTTTCTTTCTTTTTGGTTCTTTTTCTTTCTTAAGCAGAATTAAAACCTATTTATACTATCTTATTCTTACCTTCAAGATTAATAATATATCCTTATAGTAATAGTGTAAACTGGCTACAGCTAGACTATCTTTTATTTATGAAGGTATGAGCAAACAAGCATAATAAAGTAAGGGTATTTAAAAACTCAAAAAACAAAGCCCAATCTATTTACATAGACTAGGCTTATATTTTTACTCTGCATGCTCAAGAATACCATTCTGTGAAAACACATCAGAGTTTGCAATAACATTCTGCTCATACTTAACAGCAGTTTGTTTTGGCTTAACAGCATCTTCTGTAACATAAACCCATCTATGAGATAATGTTATTTCTTCACCTGTTTCCTTTACCACATATTCAAAAGGCTCACAGTCCTCTTTAATGATACTTCCTGGCATTTCTGTACCAATCAAACCTGTACAGGTCTGCTCATCAAATGTTGAAGGGATATAAGCTTTCTTGGCAGTAGCATAAAAGTTACCTGTAACCTTGCTTAATACCATTTCAATTCCTCCTTGCAGTTCCAGAACAAAGAATGATGTTCCATCCTCTTTCTGTCTCTCTTTGTAGTTAACTATTCTAACCATGTTTCTAAAATTTTTGAGTTGTAGTACACCACACAGAAAATCAATCCTCCATAGAATATAAATTACAGCTATCAACTTGAATTTATTTATCCTGCTAGAAAATTATCTTTACCATATAAAGTGGTGGGGGAATCTCTATCCCCAGAAATGGGTGGGGGTTTTGCACAAGGTATCTCAAGCTCACATAAAGCATCCAAAAAATTATTTTTCAAAAATTTTTTATATCAATAATTCTAGTTAGATTTAGACAATAATTGACAAGAACTAATTTGACTACCAAATGATACTCTCAGAATTACTAAAATCTAAAAGGGAAACTAAAAACCTATTACTGCGAGAAGTAGCTTCTATGATAGATACAGACACTGCTTTAATAAGTAAAATTGAAAAAGGAGATAGAAAACCCACTAGAGAGCAAATAGATAAATTGGCTATTGCACTAGATATTGAACATAGTAAACTTTTAAAGTTATGGCTTAGCGAGAAAGTATATGAAGATGTAAAAGGAGAAGATTTAGCTATTGAAGCTGTTAAACTGACTTTAAAAAGGTTGAAAACTGAACAAGAGTAATACATGAATAGTAAAGAAATACAAAACAATGTTCAAGCTATAGTTGATAATTTTTCTAAAGAAGAGTTTATCTACGATTTACTAATGGCTTATGGTACTACAAAAACTGTAACAACCATGCTTAAGAAAGGAGATTACAACCTTTCTAAAGTTGAAGGTGAAGTCCTATCTAAAAACAAAGTCTTTTTTAAAGTAGAAGAATCTGGTAAGCTTCTTAGTACCATTGATACTATCTCTAAAGAAGATAGAATACTAAAACACAAACCAAAGTTTGCCATTCTTACAGACTACAAGCAACTTGTAGCTAAAGATTTAAGATTTGGCACAACAAAAGACATACAAATAAGTGAATTAGCAAATCATCATAGTTTCTTTTTACCTCTAGCAGGTAGTGAAGTTTACAACTCTAATAATGATAATGAAGCTGACAGGGATGCTGCCTATAAGATGGCAGAAGTTTATGATGAACTAAGAAGAGAAAATCCTGAAATTTATAAATCTAAAGAAAGCATACATCATCTAAATATCTTCTTATCTAGATTACTATTTTGCTTCTTTGCAGAAGATACAGAGATTTTTGATGAAGAAAGTATTTTCACAAATACTTTAGCACAACATACTAACCCTAATGGTAGTGATACACATGTTTTTTTAAATGACCTATTTAAAAGACTTAACACTGAAAAAAAAGATGGCTTACCAGATTACCTAATAGACTTCCCTTATGTTAATGGAGGTTTGTTTAAAGACCCTATTAAGAGCCCTAAATTTTCATCTAAAGCAAGAAAAGTACTTTTAGAATTAGGAGATTTAGATTGGAAAGACATTAACCCAGATATTTTTGGGTCTATGATTCAAGCTGTGGTTATAGATGAGTATCGTAGTGATTTAGGAATGCACTACACCTCTGTTCCTAATATCTTGAAGGTTATCAAACCTCTTTTTTTAGATGAGCTTTATGAGGAATATGAAAAACACGAAAATAGCATACCACAATTAAGAAAGCTTATCAATAGAATCTCAAAAATTAAGTTTTTTGACCCTGCCTGTGGTAGTGGTAATTTCTTAATTATTACCTACAAAGAAATAAGAGTTTTAGAGATTAAAATTTTAAAACAAATTATAGACTTGTCTCCTACACCTCAATTAGAGTTTACCCAAATACGCTTATCTCAATTTTATGGTATTGAGCTAGATGACTTTGCTCATGAAATGGCAATACTTGCTTTATGGCTTGCAGAACACCAAATGAATAGAATTTTTGAAGAGCAGTTATTTGACTATGGTAAATCTGAACCTATACTACCTTTAAAAGAAGCAGGGCAAATAAAACAAGGAAATGCTACTAGAGAGAACTGGAAAGAAGTTTGCCCAATTGATTTAGCTAGTGAAATTTATATTATTGGAAATCCTCCTTATTTAGGTAGTCGAAATCAAGATGAAAACCAAAAGGAAGACCTTGATATATCAATAAGTATGATAAAATCATATAGGAAACTTGATTACATATCTATTTGGTTTTATAAAAGTGCTAAATATATACAAGGCTTTGAAAATGCTAAATCGGCTTTTGTTTCAACGAATTCAATTTGTCAAGGTGAACAAGTTGGAATTCTTTGGACATCAATTTTTGAAATGGGCATTGAGTTTGACTTTGCACATACTGATTTCAAATGGACAAATAATGCAAAAGGTAATGCAGGTGTTACTGTTGTAATTATTGGTTTAAGAAACTTAAGTAAAAAACCAAAGTATTTAATTACAGATGGAATTATTACAAAAACGCAAAATATTTCACCAAACTTAGAAAATGGTGTAACAAAAATTATTAAAAAGCAAACTAAACCCTTGAGTAATTTCCCTGAAATGAGGAGAGGAAATATGCCCAATGACAAACAATTTTTAAGAATTTCAAAGGAAGAAAAAGATAAACTTCTTATTAAATACCCTTCAATTGATAAAATCATTAAAAAACAAGTTGGTTCAGATGAATTCATAAATAATCTGGAAAGATATTGTTATTGGATTAGTGAGGAAAACCTTGCTTATGCTTTGACGATTCCAGAGGTTAAGTTAGCAATAGATAATTGCTATGATTATAGAATAAACAGCAAGGATAAAACATTACACATTCAAGCCTCTAGACCACATCAATTCAGAGAGTTTTTTGAATGTAATGATAACTCTTTATTAATACCAATTGTTTCATCTGAAAATAGAGAATATATACCAATAGGATTTGTGGATAGAGACACAATAATTCCAAATTCCGCACAAGTTATTTATGATGCTAATAGCTTAATTTTTGGGATTTTGACTTCCAAAATGCACAATGTCTGGGTAAAATTTACAGCAGGAAGGTTAGAAAATAGATTTAGATACTCAATTTTTCTTTGCTACAACACCTTCCCTTTTCCTAACATTGACGCTAAACAAAAAGAAAATTTAAACCAATATGTTTTTGATATTTTAGATGAAAGAGCTAAACATACAGGAAAAACTATGGCTTGGTTATATAACCCAGACACTATGCCTAAAGGCTTAAAAAAAGCACACAAAAACCTAGATGAAGCTGTAGAAAAATGTTATAGATTACAAGAATTTAAAAATGACACAGAACGTTTAGAATACCTTTTTAAGCTTTATGAAACTATGGTGAAAAAAGATACACTATTTGCAAAACAGAAGAAAACAAGAAAGACCAAAAGTAAAAAATAAGATATGCCTAATTTAGTAGAAGTAACCTATAAACAAACAGGACAAAGTAAAAAAACAAATGCTTTAGGTATGCGAGAAATGCAAGCAGAAGCCTTTAAAGCAAATACTGCTCAATATCTATTAATTAAAGCTCCTCCTGCTTCTGGCAAGTCTAGAGCTTTAATGTTTATTGCTCTAGAAAAGTTATATAATCAAGGTATTAAAAAAGTGATAGTTGCTGTGCCAGAAAAATCTATTGGTGCATCTTTTGGCTCTACAGCGTTAAAAAAATATGGCTTCTTTACAGATTGGTCCCCAAATCCTAAATACAATTTATGTACACCTGGACCAGAAAAAAGCAAGGTCACTGCATTTTTAGAATTTCTGGATACAGATGAAAAAATTCTAATTTGCACACATGCTACTTTACGTTTTGCTTTTCAGGGTTTAGATGAAAAAAAGTTAGATAATACTTTAGTAGCTATAGATGAGTTTCATCATGTATCTGCTGAAGGAGATAACAGATTAGGTGAAGTTTTAAAAAACATCATGGCTAAATCTAGTGCACACATTGTAGCTATGACTGGTTCTTATTTTAGAGGTGATAACATTCCTGTACTAATGCCAGAAGATGAAGCAAAGTTTACCAAAGTAACTTACAATTATTACCAACAATTAAATGGTTATGAATTTTTAAAATCTCTAGGTATTGGCTATCATTTTTACACAGGTAGATATTTTAAAAAACAACCTGATAAAGAAATGTCTGCTTTAGCAGAAGTACTAGACCCTAACTTAAAAACCATTGTACACATTCCAAGTGTCAACTCAGCAGAATCTTCTAAAGAAAAACATGATGAAGTTGCCCATGTTATAGAAGTATTAGGAGAAATTGATTATCAAGATGAAAAAACAGGAGTCATTTATGTAAAAAGTAAAAAAGCTAACAAAACACTAAAAGTTGCCAATTTAGTAAATGATGACCCAAAATCTAGAGACAAGATTACAGCCTATTTAAGAGAGGTTAAATCCCCAGAGGACATTGACATTATTATTGCTTTAGGTATGGCAAAAGAAGGCTTTGATTGGCCTTATTGCCAGCATGCTTTAACTATTGGATATAGAGGCTCACTAACAGAAATTATACAAATTATTGGTAGAGCAACTAGAGATAGTAATAACAAAACACATGCTCAATTCACAAATTTAGTAGCTGAACCTGATGCAGAAAATGATGATGTAAAAGTAGCAGTAAACAACATGCTTAAAGCTATCACAGCATCCTTATTAATGGAGCAAGTATTAGCTCCTAATTTTAAGTTCAAATTAAAAAGAGATGATGAAGATGAAAGCGAAGATGATGATGACACTATAAGAATTAGAGGTTTTAAATTACCAACATCACAAAGAGCAAAGGACATTATAGAAACAGATTTAAATGACCTAAAGGCTAAAATTTTACAAGATGACCAAATGCTAAAAGCAATGCCTGGGAATTTAGACCCTGAAACTATAAATACTGTACTTATTCCTAAAATAATTAGAGAGGTTTATCCAGATTTAGATGAAGATGATATTGAAGCAGTAAGACAGCATGTGGTAGTAGATTCTGTTATTAAAAATAGTACTATAGAAGAACAAGGAGATAAAAAATTCATTAGAATGGCTAATAGCTTTGTCAACATAGATGACATTCATATTGACTTAATTGACCAAGTAAATCCATTTCAAAAAGCTTTTGAGATTCTATCTAAATCAGTTACTGCACAAACCTTAAAACTAATAGATAATCACATACAATCTACTAAGATTGAAATGACAGAAGAAGAAGCCATTTTACTATGGCCTAAAATAAAAGATTGGGTAGCAAAAACAGGAGAACAACCAAACTTACAGGCTTTTGACCATAAAGAAAAAAGAATGGCAGAAGCTATTATCTTTTTAAGAGAATTGAAACGCAAAAGAATGCAAGATGAGTAAAAAGAAGCCAACATTAGATGACATCTTTAATGATGATGAGTTTGGACTATTAGATTCAAAAGCAAAAACTTCAACTGTAAAAACTGAAGAAGATAGGCTTATAGATTCTTTTGAAGAAATCAACATTTTCATAGATAAGAATGATAGAGAACCAAGTACCTCTAGTATGTCTGAATATGGACTTTTAGCTAAACTTAAAAACTTCAGACAAGATGATGCAAAGAAAAAAATTGTAAAGCCATTTGATAGGCATAATTTACTAGGTTATGTTGAAATGGAAAAACCAAGTTTGGATGATATTTTAAATGATGATGATTTAGGCTTACTAGATACTGATGAAGACCTTTCTATTTTCACTTTCAAGCATACACCAAAACAAGAAGATAGAGCTGAAACAGACTTTGTTGCTCAAAGGAAACCTTTAAAAGAAAAAGACTTTAAGCCTTATGAAGGTATGTTCCAAAAGGTTCATAAAGATATAAAAGAAGGAAAACGAGAAATAAAGCCATTTAAAAATATTGAAAAAAACCTTCATATTGGTAACTACTACATAATGGATGGAATTCTACTTTATTTAGAGTCAGCTGATTTAGAAAGAACAGAATGGGAACAGAGCTCTGGTAATAGAGTAAGAATTGAAGGTAGAACAAGAACGATTTTTGAAAATGGTACTTATAGCAATATGTTATACAGGTCTTTAGGTAAACAAATTCAAAAAAATGGAAAACTTATAACCAACTCTAATGATTATGCAGAAAATGAACTATTTGTAAACTCTGGATTAGTTAAAGAAGAGGATGTTCAAACAGGTTGGATTTATGTTTTAAAATCTAAATCCATAGACCCAAAAATCTCAGGAATCAAAGATTTATATAAAATAGGATTTTCTAGTATCTCAGTAGATGACAGAATAAAGAATGCAAAAAAAGAGGCTACTTACCTATATGCTGATGTAAAGAAAATAGCAAGTTATAATGTTTATAACAGAAACGCAGATAAGTTAGAACTCTTATTGCATAAGTTTTTTGCTAGTACTTGTTTAGATATAGAGTTCACCAATGATAAAGGACAGCGCATAAACCCTAGAGAATGGTTTGTAGTGCCTTTTGAAATTATAGATGAAGCCATACAACTCATCTTAAATGGTAATATTGTTAACTATACTTTTGATGTAGAGAGTATGTCTATTAAACTGAAATACAATTAAGGATAAAAATAAATTGATAAAAATTTAAAATGAGTGAACATAACAGAAAATTAGAAGCTATAACTTTCAACTTTAAGAAAAAGGATGGCAAATCAGAAACTGAAATAAATTTGTTTGATGAGCTTTTCACTAAGTTCCCCAACTTTATTGATTTGTTACCAAATGATGAATCAAGTAAAAAAAGTGTTAAAATTGAGAAGAAAAAAGTTGATGGAAAAGTAACTTCTAGCTTAAAAGCACATAAAAGCAATAGGTTTATTACTGGAAAAATATCTTCTACAAACTATGGGAAAATTATTAAAATTGTTAATCCCAATGACAAAGAAGCTGAGCCTGTTTTTGAAAGCAAACCTGAACATGGAGTTGAAAAGGTCTTTTTCTTTTTTATTTATGTAGCAGAAGATAATCATAAAGGTTTTATTTTGCTTGAACGTAATGGTCTCTATGGAATTAAAAGTGTTTTTTGTTCAGTTTTAAAAAGATTCATTAAAGATGAATACCCAGAAAACAGAATAGTATTCAATGATTTCATAGATAAAGAAATCCTTAAAAGATACATTTCAAATGGAGCAACTAAATCAGTAACTCTTAAAACAGATAAGATACCTAAAGAACTAAGTGATAAACTGCATTTTATAGAAGAAGAATACAAAGACTACACAATAACCTTAACTATTAAAAAGAAACGAGGTGGTCATTTTGGGTCTAGCACAAAAAAAGTAATAGACAAGCTTTATAGTGAGAGGGATAAAAGCTATTTACTAACAGACAATCTTAAAGTTCTTGGTTTTGGAGAAAGCAGTGAAATTACTACAAGAATAAATCTTAACGGTAAAGAAAAAAACATTAACTTTAATGAATCGTTCAATCTAAAAAGCATCTATGATATCAATGTCAAATTAGATATTTTTGGAGAATCTGATTTAGAAGAAATAACACAAAGAACTATCAACCTGTTTAAAGAAATTAAACCTTACTAAAATGTTTTCATTTATTAATGTTATTGAGGTTGTTAAAAACCATTACAAAACCTTAAAATCAGACGCATCTGGAAACATATTTATTTTTATAGTTCTACCTATCTGTATTGGAGTTATATCAATATTTGCTAAGGCAGTTAATTCAAATCTAGATTCAATATTATCAACTGCTCTATCAATTTTCATTGGACTATTTATAAATTTATTAGTTTTAATTGTTACACTAACTAGGTCGCCTATAAGAGAAAAAAAAGAAATTAGAAGACTTGTAGTTGAGGGGACATTTTATAACATTACTTATGTCATATTAATTTCAATTGTAGCACTTGGTCTAATAATGTTAAAAAACATCAATTTTGGGTTTAATGAAGTGGGTCAATTAGTTTTCAAAAAAACTATTGTTTTTCTGTTTACTTTTCTGTTTTCTCAAATCTTATTGACAATTCTTTTGATTATAAAGAGAATATTCAATCTCTTTAAGTTCGATATTAATAACTTCAACAAATAATAAGAGTTTTTTATTAATGTTTACCCCATTAAAAAAAGTATCCTAAAATAATATAAATGACAAAAGAAAACCTGAAATCCATATGGGAGTCTACACAAATAATAAAAGAGAAAAACACCTTTTATTCATTTGAATTAGATAAAAATTTAGCCACTTACTTAATAAAAGAAAAGACACTAACTATTGATTTAGTTAACATTAGCTTTTATTCAGATAACGACTCTCTTGATGAGTACATTGTTGATTTGATTAGAAACAACATCATTGCTCAAGCTCTAGATTATGAAAATGGTATTGAAGAGTTTCACATTGTTTTTAATGGTAAGATATTAAATAAGGCTGCCATTTAAGACAGCCTTATCACTCAACTCAAAAACCAACGATGTTTAGAATCACCATTGATAGCATTTGCCAGACCTTGAGTAAAATCAAAGGCATTGACGTTTCTTGATAGAAAAGAATCTATGTAAGAGCTCTTATTAGCTCCTGTGAATAGATTATATACATTCCAAAGGTTAATATCTCCATTCTCGTTTCTACAAAAGCTATTATCTAAATAATAGTCTTTTGCTACTGTAGAAATCTGTCCATCATTTAGCATTAATTCTGGAATTAGAGTCTTTTCCTCTTTAGGTAAAAAGTTATATAACCTTGCTCTACCTATTAGTTGAGCAAATTGCTGTTCAGTTAAATTATGCTGAGATAGTTGCTTCATTTCCTGTAAATGAGATTGTGCATTGTAATTCTCAATTAAGTCCATAATTTTAGACTGTAATTCAGAATAGTTCCCTACTCGCATTTCATCTTGATACCCATCTGTAGAAATACATAGGTTACAACAGACCATATTTTGAAAACCAATAAAGAACTTAAATTTCTCATAAGTTTTCCTGTTATACAGATTTTCTTGGTTGTAAGCTCTTACACCTCCAACAGTTAATGATACATCATGACCATTTATGCTTTCTGTAATAGATGGAATTCTAATGATAAAAGCCATCCTTTCAAAATACTGGGTTTTTTCATGTTCTAAAAGCTCTTTTACTGGCTTGTAAATAGCATCAGCTGTCCTGCCTTTAATTTGATGAGAAACTCTAACCTCTGGCACTTCTATTGTATGATGAGAAAAGACTTTTCCAACACAATCTTGAGCTATCTCTATAAACTCTTGATGTGCTAAAGTCTTTTCATTATCTTTTGAGAATACAGGAATAATGCAATCATGTTTTAAAGTAGAAAGGCTAACCTCTTTTGTGTTAGCCTCTATAAATGGATTCTGTTGATATACTTTATTTTCTGAAGGTATTTGCAAATTATGAACAACTTCTGGCTTACCTTCAGGAATATTAATTACTCCATTACGTTGCTTATTAAGCTCTGTTACTGATACTATTTCCATTTTGACTAAAATTTTCTGGTTTAACTAATTTTTCTAATAAATCTTTTTTAGCTTGATACAAAGCTTTTAATGGTAACTGAAAACTTGGGTATTCTTTATACAGTTCCATTAACTGACTAACAGATAAGCATTCTTCTATTCGCTGTTTAACATCTTCCTCTTTTATAGGTGATGTACACCATTCTAAAATGCGTTTTCCTGTAGAAGTATTTATCATAAACTCTGGCTTTCCAGAAAACAGGTTAGTTCTGTCCTTGCTTGCTATAGCAAAATGTTTTATATCAATATCGAATACTATAGTAAATTCATAAGACACATCATCTCTTTGCACAGCTTTAAGTCCAACTTTTTCAGGCACATACTTTCCATCTTTTTGTTGCAGTACATAATCCTGTTTTGTTCTCATTGTAGCTATAACATGAGCATCACATTGTAAAATCTTATTGATAAATGCTTTCTGCCTTGGTGTTACTTTATTCCAATTAGCAAATGAATTTCCTGGTAGTTTAGAATGGAAATCTAAAAGCTCATCCCAAACTTGAGAGATGGAATCTAAAATTATCACTTCCATTCCTGCCTTTTCACAAACAGTGATTGCTTCAATAAATTTCTCTGGTGTATAAGGTGGTTGTAATGGCAGTACATTGTAGTTACCTAAATGAGCATAAAGGTCTGCTGAACCATTTTCAGTATCTATTACAGCCACTTTATCCAGTTGGTCATTAGTTAGCCCTTTAGCCAATAAAAGAGAGCTTAAACTCTTGCCTGAACCTGATGAACCTTGCAGAGCCATTTTAATTTTTGCTTGTTGTCTTTCTGATTTTCTTAATTGCATAATTTTATGTTTTTGAAGGTTAATATTAATTTGAATTATTTTTAATTTGAATCTGAATAGATTCAGTACATAATGAAAAAGACCCTCATAAAATGAGAGTCTTTATTGTTATTTAGGTATTCTTAAAATGGCATAGTTTTTCCAAAACACTATATAGATAAATGGAAAAAGCAGTCCTTTTTTTTTATAAAATTTCTTCTGGTAAGTCTTTAAAAAGTAGATTAGGTAATTTTTCAACTTTTTTTGATTTGACTAAATGAACTCCAGTCTTAACATTATTAATCCTAATTGTTTCTTTCTTTTCTGAAAAGAAAACATTTATTGTTAAGTTGTAGATTGTATTCATTTTTTTTGAAGGTAATCGCTCTTTTTCATAAGTATTTTTAAGAGGGAAAATCCCTGTACTTAATAAAATATCATTAGATAAAAGATATTTAATATCATTCTGAAAACTAATTGATTTATACTCTGCTGCAAATGCTTTTTTTGCTTGCTTATCAATGTAGTTATGTTTCTTATAAGTTTCTATATTTAACTCTATTACATCAACTAAATATTTCCACTTTTTATAAGCATTAACAATATGCAATTTAGACTCAGGCATTTTCTTCAAATCCTTTGCTTTAATTGAGCTCATCACACAAGACTTTAGATAAAGTTGATAAACTTCAGTCTTGGTTGTATCTTTAGAATCAAAGAGTATAATTTTTAAAATATCTAAGAGTACTTTTACTTTTTCAGAAGCGCCTATCTTTTTCTTGTCTAGAATTACTATGATAGAAAAAATGAAATTTTTAAACAACTCTATTTTCTCAAAAGGTTTTAAATTGATATAAAAATAATTTTCTTCTATAACCTCCATATCATAAAGTATGTCTTCAACAATCTTTTCTAACTGCTCATATTGTCTAGGTGTATTTAAGTATATTTTTTTTATGAAATTAATATCTTTCAATCTACAGTTTAAAAACTGATTTGTAAGTGATGCCCATAAAATATAAGCTGGTAAATCACCTCCAAAAAAACCTCTAACTAGATGTTTTTCTCCTTTATCTAAATTAAATATCTCTTTAGTTGGAAACTGCAACCTATTTAGCTTGGTATCTCTATCAGCTGTTTCTATTTTTTCTATTGCAGGTTCAACTTCTCTATAAAGTTTATTGTAGGTCTTATCTAATTCTAAACCTTGACCATTTATGTATGAATAATCTATTGTTTTTTCTCCATACTTTTTACCCTCTTTAAAAACATCTAATATTGTGTTCTTTTGATTTTCTGTGTAGCTTAGAGGCAAAGTATCCTCATTAATATCTATGGGAGGAGGCATAAACAAATATATTTCTCCTTTTTTTCTTTGCCTTGCCAAAGCCTGTATAATAGTATTAGAGCCCATGGTAAAAATCCCTTTATTGTCTATGAACTCAACATTTAAGTCCTTAGGAAAAATAACAATATAAGTATGCTCCTCATGTTCAATACTAATACCTGTACTAAATTTGGTCCCAATATTAATTTTCTCCTTATCATAACCAATAGAACCATCATCATGACTAAATGGGTCATTAATACTTTTATTAATATCTGCTTCTCGACTTATAAATAATTGACCAATCCTACTTTTACTACTGGTTAATTTTTGAACTAATTTCTTTGAATAGACAAGTATATCAAACTTCTTATCACTATCCAATAACTCCTTTATCAATTCAAATAAGGTTTCATCTTTTTCTATATTCCTATCTATATAAAAGTTTAAATACAATTCACTTTGTTTCTCTTTTACTGGTAGTCGTGTAGATTCAATAATTTTAATAGTGTTATCTGTAAATTCTGAAAGATACTTTATGACTTCTTTTGAAGCTTCATTATAAGTTGCACTTACAATATAGTTTTTATGAACTAAACCATGATAGTTCCATAACTTGTAGATGAACTCTTCTTTAAAGTTATGAATACTGGCATGTATTTCATCAAATACAAAAACTAATTTCTTATCTGTTTTTTCACAGTAACCAAGTAACCTATTGAAATACTCTGTTTTTTCCCTAACCTGAAACAAACTCTCTACAGAGTTCCCAAGTAATGCGTTTACAGTTAAAATATGAACATCAAAGTTTCTTATGTTAAACTTATTGATAACCTCTTCTTCACTGTAAAGACTTCCCCATTCAGATTTTACTTCTTTCTCTTTATTATCAAAATATTTATCAATTTCTAATTGGTTAAAAATCCTATGTTTTGAAATGTCATTTTTTATACAAACTTCTTCATACTGTTCTATAAGACTTTTGAAAGGTACTGCAATAACAACAATATAATCTTTGCTATTAGCAAACTCTTTTATGACCTCTATAATAGCTGTAGTCTTACCTTGACCTACACCAGCATTGATAACAGTAGTATTTTTTTCATGAAGGTCTTTAGTTAAAATAGGTGTCAAGTTATCACTTAAATAACCTTCATCATTTGGTTCAACAATTTCTTTTGGTTCTACCTTGTATAGGTTACTATCAAAATCAGTATGATTTATTTCTTTAAACTCTATTGGAGTATCTTCAAAAAGGCGGTTATCAAAATCCATGTATAATATTTAACTGTGCCATAAATGTATTACAACACAGTTAATTTATTATCCTTTTTTCTTCAATTTCTTACTTAACTTACTCATTTGACTACTTACTTTGTGCTGAACTACTTTAGCATAGTGCCTTTGTGTTATAGAGATACTTGAATGCCCTAGTAACTCAGAAACTGTTTCAATAGGAATATCATTATAAAGCAAAACTGTAGTCGCAAAGGTCTTCCTAGCTATATGGTGAGTTAATCTTTTATCAATCTCAACCAACTCCGCTATTTCTTTTAGATAAGAATTAAACTTTTGATTGCTAATCACAGGAAGTAATCTTCCTTCAGGTCTATACTTATCTAGTATTTTAGAAGCTCTAGGTAACAAAGGGATTGAAACTTTAGATTTAGTTTTTTGTCTCATCATTTCAATCCAGATTCCTCCATCAAACCCTTTTATCAAATGCTCCTCCTTTAAAGTTGACATTTCTTGATATGCCAATCCTGTATAACAACAGAAAATGAACATATCTTTAACTTGATTCAATCTAGCCTGTCTAAAAGTATGATTTTCGAGTTTATCTAATTCTTTTTGATTTAGGTAAACTACTTTACTTTCATATTTTTTAGGTTTGTAAAGTATAAATGGGTCTTTCTTCAAATAGCCTTTTGCTAGAGCTAGTTTAATAATCTTTCTAACTCGTTGAATACTCTTATTAATAGTAATCTGCTTTTGTTTCTTTTCAGATTTTAAATAGAAATCAAAATCATCTAAAAAGTTTTGATTGATAGATTCTAGTAGCATATCTCCTTTCTTGTATTGGAACCGAATAAAGTGTAAAACATGATTCCTAGCCTCTGTAAACTTGTTATAAGTAGACTTTGAATACTCAACACCTATTAGCTTCTTCATTCTATTGTTATGCAATTCAAACACCTCTAAAAGCGTTTTATTAGCCTTTACATTCTTTCCTACATACTGCAAATAGATGTCCTCTACATCAAAACTCTCATTGTTAACTTGTAACAACAAAAAAGCCTGATTAATTCTTTGCTTAATCAGGCTCATTTGAGTATTAATGTTTTCATTTTCTTTATTGAGAGGTATTGCTTTTTGTTTTTTACTGTTCCAACAATCTACAACAGTAAATAAGCCTGTAGAGAATACTCTTCTTTTTTTTAAATAAGTAATCCTACACTTTATAGGACACTTCTCCTGTTTATTTATTTTGGTTTTGTCAATTAAAAACAAAACACTTAACTTATTATATTTCATAATGTTCTGTTTTAAATTTTGGGGTACTTTTTTTAAATAAGGGTGTGCCTTTTTGTGTGCCTTTTTTTAGTTAAATGAAGGTAATCTGTACTTTAGTAAGAATCTAAAATAATTGCCAAACAGCTGAATTTACTGCACAAAAAAAGAGTAACCATTTCTGATTACTCTTACTTAGTAGCGGGAACTGGACTCGAACCAGTGACCTTCGGGTTATGAGCCCGACGAGCTACCTACTGCTCTATCCCGCGATATAATTTTGAAACAATTTACTTAGCTTTTAACTTTCGGTTCATAATGCCGACCAAATTGTTTCGGACTGCAAATATACAACCCTTTTTAGATATTACAAGCATAATTTTAAAAAAAATTACTGTTCAATATTTCTTGCCTGAAAACCAGATAGTTCTGCGTTAATAAATTCTACTTTTATTTCTATAGGGTTACAACACACCTCACAATCTTCAATATAAGTTTGTTTTGTAATACTAGAATCTAATAACATAGATATCTCCTGCCAACAATAAGGGCATTGAAAAAAGTGCTGTTCCATAAAATAAAAATAGGCAAAATAAATTTTGCCTATAGCGTAATTATTTAAATTATGGTTATTAATCTTCTTCTGTAGCTAAAGCAGTATCTGTAGCAAAATGTAATTTCATTTGAATCTCTCCAGGTTTACTTTTTACAATACTTGCTATATCATTATTTAATTGATTACCGCTAACTATTATGGTTTCTAAATTTATAAGATTAGTTAATTCTCTTGGTAAATTTCCTGTTAAAGCATTACTACCTAATACAAGTTCTTTTAAATTTACTAGGCTTCCTATTTCTGTTGGTATTTGGCCATCTAATTTATTATCTATTAAGCTTAATACTTCTAACTTACTTAGTGTAGCTATTTCTGTTGGTATGTTACCCGTTAAAAAATTGCTTCCTAGTACTAAGACTTTTAAGTTTTTTAAATTTCCTATACTTGCAGGAATAGCTCCTGAAAAAGTATTGCTAAACAACTCTAATACTTCTAGTTTTTCTAATTGACCAATTTCACTAGGAATATTTCCTTCAAAAGAATTTACAAATAACTGTACCGATTTAAGTTCTTTTAAATTAAATAACGATTTTGGTAAAGTCCCTTCTATTTTATTAAATCCTAAGTTTATATTTTGAAGATATTGTAGGTTTCCTATTTCTTGCGGAAGGTTTCCTTTTAAATTATTTCTGAATAAATTTACACCTACAACCTTGTCATTTTTTACAGTAACTCCGTACCATGTAGAAACAGGCGCATTCAAATCCCAAGTAGTATTCCATTGGCTACCTTGTGTAGTATTATATAATGCTACTAAAGCATCTTTTTCTATTTGCGAAACATTTGCATTTACAAATATACTTGTAAAAATGCATATTAAGGTTAGTTTTAATGTTTTCATTATGAATAGATTTGGTATTAATTCTTAACGAATCTACCTCTTATCATGATAAAAAACAAATTTATTCGATGAAATGCACTGTACGAAAAAAGAGAAACCTTTTTAATATGCTATATTTAACAGTTCACCACTTAATTGCAACAGTTGTAATTCTGACAGTTTTGCCTGGTATTTAGCTTGATTCCTGCTTAATTCGGCATTCAATAAATTTAATTGGGCTTGTCTGAACTCGATAGAATTTACTTGACCTATTTTGAATTTTTCTTGCGATCTATCAAAATTATTTTGAGCAGTAATTATATTATTTTCCTGCACGCGAAAGATGGTTAATTTGTTTTGGTAATCATCCCAAGCATTATTAAAATCACGTGCTAAAGAAAGTAGTATTTCTTCTTTTTGAATTTCTTGGCTTTCTAATGCTATTTGTGCATTTTTAACGGTTGTTAAAGTACTACCTCCATCAAAAATATTCCAACTTAAATTAAGTCCTGCTGATAATCCTGTATTTGTAGATCCTGCTAAAAAGGATGCCGCATTATTATCATTTTTATTCCATCCGTAAGAACCTGTTAAACCTAAGGTTGGTAAATACGAAGATTTTCCTATTTTAATATCTAATTCACTTATTTGTATCGATTTATCTGCTTGCATTAAAGCAACATTTCTAGACTTTGCTTTTTCAAACAAATCTTCTTTATTAATGTCTAATAGAAAATTAATTTCAGTATTTACTTTAAAATCTTCATTTAAAACATTTCCCATAACAAAGTTTAAATCTCTTTTTGTATTTTTTAACTGTTGCTTAGTATTGATTAAATTAATGCTATCGTTATTAATATCTACTTCTGCATTTAACACTTCTAGTTTTGTATTCTGGCCATATTCAAATTGATATTCTGAACGCACCAAACGCTCTTTAGATATAGCTAATGTCTGTTGAAAAGTTTCTGCATTTTCAGAAAGCTGTGCTACATTATAATATATAGTAAACAGCTCAATGATAGTGTTTTCAATAGTTTCACGCGCTTGTAATTCGGTAAGTTGATATTCTTCTTTTAAACTTTGATAATTATACTTTCTTCCTAAACCATCAAATAAAGTATAACTCAAATCTAATGAAGCGTTATAATTAGAACTTTCTGCACCATTTAAATTTGTAACATCTCCAGAAGAAAATTCAGATTCATTATTATCTAAATTATAGGTTGCTCCTGCACTACCAGTTACTGTTGGTAAATATCCAGAATTATAGATACTAGTATTGTTTTCTGAAACTTCTAAATTCTTGTTTGCTACTTTAACACCATAGTTATTATCTAAAGTATAGTTAACAGCTTCTTCTGGACTTAATTCTTGTTGTGCATAACAAGCGCTCCACCCAATAATAAAGCAACATAATGTGATTATTTTAATGTTCATTTTCTTCATTTTGTTCTTTAATAGCACGTTCTACTTCTTCTTTTGATACTTTATTTCCTGTGGCTAACCATTTTCCTTTTTGTTTAAGAGTATTACTAAACGATAAAAATAGAGGCAAAACCAAAAGCGTTAAAATGGTAGCATAGGCAATACCAAAAGAAATAGAAATTGCCATTGGTTTTAAAAATTGTGCTTGTCTACTTTTTTCTAAAAGTAAAGGAGCTAAACCTGCTATTGTTGTTAATGAGGTTAAGAAAATAGCTCTAAAACGCGACTTACCAGCATCTAAAAGGGCATCATCAAAGTTTAAGCCTTCTCTTAAATTAGTATTAAATTTACCTATTAGCACCAAGCCATCATTTACCATAATACCTATTAAGGCAATGATACCTAGAAGAGATAGAATATTAACAGAAAAACCAAGTATCCAGTGTCCCCAAGCAACAGCTGTTAAACTAAATGGCACCAAAAGCATTAATAATAATGGCTGACTATAACTTCTAAACGTAAAGGCAATGACAATATAAATTAAAAATAAAATTGGAATTCCTGCTTTTGCCAAAGAACTATTTAATTTTTCTTTTTCTCTGTTTTGTCCTTCAAAAGAAGCAGATATGGTAGGGTATTTAGATTTTAACTCCACCATGGTTATATTTTTTAAATCGGCCAAAATATCTGTAGTACTTGTACTTGGATCTTTTAAGTCTGCAGACACTTGTATTTCTCGTTGTCCTTCTAAATGGTTAATAGCAACGTCACCTCTTTCAATAGTATAAGACGCTATATCTTTTAAGGTTACTCGCTCACCTGTTGGTGTTACAATTCGCATATCATCCAGGTCATTAATAGAGGCTCTGTTGGTTCTATCATAACGAACCCAAACACGAATTTCGTCTTGTCCTCTTTGAAAACGTTGCGCTTGTGCACCAAAGAAACCAGAACGCACCTGACTCATAACGGTACTTAAATTTAAACCTAATAAGTAAGCACTTTCTTTAAGTTCAATACGTATTTCTTTTATACCAGCAGGATCATTATCTTCAATATCTTTTAATAAAGGGTTCGTTTCTAAAACTTGTTTCAGCTCTATTTTGGCTGCTTTAAGTTCATCAATATTATTTCCTAAAAGGGAAACAGAAACCGGACTACCACCAAAATTACCTCCAGAACCAAAGATTAAACGCTCTGTACCAATTACAGGTCCAACAAGTTCTCTTAATCTATTAGCTACTAATGAAGATTTTATTTCGTCTGGTCTTTCTTCTCCTGGTAATAAATTAATACTCAAACTTGCGCTAGAACTACTACTTATAGTTAGAATAGTGTTTTCAAAAAGTTGTTTATTTGTTCCTTTTAAGTATTTCTCGGTTAACTCTTGATTAACAATAAAAGATTTTTCTTCTATCATAGAAATAATAGAATCTGTTATTTTTTCATTAGTACCATTTGGCATATCTAATTCTATAGACACTCTATCACTAGCAACCGATGGAAACATAGTAACACCAATGATTCCGCCACCAATAGCACCAAAAGTTAAAATCAACAAGGAAACAAAAATCCCTAAAGAAAGTAATTTAAAGTTTAATACAAATGTAATTGTTGGTGCATAAATTCTATCTCTTAAAAAGTTCATAAAGTTATCTCCAGCTTTATTTATCACTCGCATTTTAGAGAAAAACTGTTTTAGTTTAGATGGATTCTCTACTTCAACTTGTGGTTTTAAAGCTTTAGAATGTGCTAAATGCGCAGGCAGAATAATTAAGGCTTCGACTAAAGAAACAACTAAAGTAAGTATTACAATTACAGCTACTTCAGCAAAAAACTCACCAATTCTACTATCTAAAAACAAGAATAATGAAAATGCTAAAAGTGTTGTTATAATGGCAGAAACCACAGGAGGAATTACTTCCATAGTACCATCTAAAGCAGCTTGAACAGGCGACTTACCTTTTTCATAATGTTGGTAAATATTTTCGGCAATTACAATACCATCATCTACTAATATTCCAATTACTATAATCATTCCGAAGAGTGACAAAACATTAATAGTTACATCAAATTGTCCTGCAAAAATAAACATTCCTAAAAATGAAATTGGCAACCCAAAAGCAACCCAAAATGCTAAACGTGTATTTAAGAAAACTGATAAAAACAAAAGTACCAACAACATACCAACAATGGCATTTTCTGTTAATAAATCGGTACGCTGATTTAGCGTTTTAGACAAATCACGAACCACATCTAATTGAACATTATTGTGTTTTTGATTATACGATTCTATATATTCTTTTACTTTATCTGCTGAAGAAATTAAGTCTTCAGAATTGGTACTTGTTATAGATATATTTACAGATAATTTCTGATTAAAATAAGTGGCATTTGGTGTTTCTGAAAAACGATCTCTAATAATAGCCACATCTTTTAAACGCACCACTTTACCATCATTAGAAGCACGAACCACTACATTAGAAAGTTCATCCCCATAATACGAACGATTATTAGCACGAATAAGGTATTCTTCTGCATCTGTTTTTATGGTTCCTCCGGTAGTTAAAATATTAGAAGTACTAACTGCTTGCGAAACTTCATTGAAGGTTAAATCATAGGCTAGCAAACTCGTTTCGTTTACTGCTATCTCTATTTCTTCATCAGGATAACCAGAAATTTCTATTTGCGAAATGCCATCAATAGCTCTTAAGTCGTTTTCTACTTGTCTACCTATTTGTTTTAAGGTTACTAACGGAATATTTTCACCACTTAAAGCAAAGGAAATTGTTTCTCTAACAGCTTCTTGTTTTGCTACTATTAAAGGCTCCATTCCTGAAGGAAAAGAAGGTACGCGATCTACTGCGTTTTTAACCTCTAAAAGCATGAAATCTATATTCTCCCCTTTTTCAATTTCTACAGTAATGGTTCCGCTATTTTCTTTAGAAACAGAGGTTACTCTATCAATACCTTTTAAACCTTTTAAATTGTCTTCTATTTGAAGTACAATACCTTCTTCTATCTCTTGTGGTGAAGCTCCAGGATAGGTAACACTAATATTAATAATTTTAGAGTCGGTTAAAGGGAAAAACGAAGATTTTAAAGAGCTTAATCCTAAATAACCAAAAATTATAAAAGCAATAATAAAAATATTAACTGCTACGTGATACTTTATAAAATATTCTATAAGTTTTCTCATGCTTATTGCTTGTCTTTAGTATTACTTTTTTCTTCAAAAGGCTTGACTAACATTCCTGCATAAGCACCTGGAACTGCTTTTTTAAGTATAACAGTACCATTGGGTACATTTTTTAAAACCACTTTAGTATCTGAAAAATATACTGGTTTTACATCTATAACATCTAACAAAGTATCTTTAACTACAAATATTTGTTGGCTTTCTAATAAAAGATTTCTATCCACCTCTATGGCATCACTTTCTTCTTTAGCATTTAAATTTGCTTCTAGATATATACCTTCTTTTAAGTTTTCATGTTTTACTTCAATAAAAGCTGTAATGGTTTGTGTTGTAGCATCAATGCTTCCGTTTACACGAGAAACTTTACCTGTATACGTTTCGGTTTTATCTAAATTATTTAAAGCAACACTTTCTCCTACTTTTAGCAAGTTAGCATAAGCTTTGCTAACAGCTACTTCCATTTCATAAACAGAAGTATCTATAAATTCTCCTAATTTTTGTCCGCTTCTAATTAAAGTACCTTCGGTTACCAATGCTTCGGTTAAAATCCCTGAAAAAGGTGCAGATATAGTATACTTAGCCAAACGTTGTTCTAGGTTTTTTACATTGTAGTAGTTAGACACAATACTTCTTCCTGTAATGAAATAGTTTTCCTTATCGGAAGTCATCTCTGGTAACTTTGGAGTTGGTTTATTTAAATCGAAATGGTTTAAATAGTTTTGCCATTTGTCAAAAACATCTGGAAAATCTAGACGTAAATCAGGCATAACTGCAGCAATAGAATTATACAAGTTACTTTTTGAAGCTTGTACACTTGCATAATACTCGGAAGCATCCATTTGTATTAAGGTCTGCCCTGCCCTATATTCTTGTCCAGGTTTAAATAACTTACTTCCTGGTTTAAAGATACCTTGTACTTCTGCATAAATCTCTAATCTACGTTTGGCTTCTAGGCTTCCATTAGCAGCAATAACAATTGGTATTGTGCTGTTTTGTACCGTATCTGTAAAGACTGTTTTAACAATTTTTGCTTGTACTGGTTTTGGTTTATTTTTATCTGCTATTAGTTTTTTAGCAAAGAAAAAAGAGCCAACTATTAGCAAAATGCCAATAATAGATAAAATAATATTACGCATTGGTTTAGTTTTGTAGTTAGACTACAAAACTATGCTTTAGTTTAACCTCTAAACGTTAAAAAAAACCCAAAAAAAATTAAACGTAATCTTCTAACTGTAAAGTAATTTCTTCCCAGTTTTCCATAAGTTGTGCTAATTTGTCTTTTTTTGCTTGATAAGCATCAAAAAAGCCTGGTTTTGCAGCAACTTCGTCATAATTTACAGCTAGTTCTACATCTATTTCTTTAATTTCTTTTTCTAACTGACTAATTTTAGACTCTGTATTACTAAGTTTATTGTTTAAAGACTTTACTTTTTTTTGGTCTTCGTAAGATTGAGTTTTCTTTTCTTTAGGAGCCGCTTTAATTACGGTACGCTTTTCTACTTCACGTAAATTCTCCACATTACGCTGTTCTAAATAGTAATCTACGTCACCTAAATATTTTTTTAATTTTTCATCTTTAAATTCATAAACAGTAGATGTTAAGCCTTGTAGAAAATCACGATCGTGCGAAACTAGAATTAAAGTTCCTTCAAAACGTTGTAATGCATCTTTTAAAACGTTTTTAGATTTAATGTCTAAGTGGTTTGTTGGCTCATCCATAATAAGCACATTAAAAGGCTGTAGCATTAATTTAGCAAGTGCTAAACGGTTACGTTCTCCTCCAGAGAGTACTCTTACGTATTTTTCTGCTTCGTCACCACGAAAAAGAAAAGAACCTAAAATGTCTCTTACTTTACTTCTATTGGTTTCATTGGCAGCATCAATCATGGTATCTAAAACGGTTTTATTACCATCTAAATATTCTGCTTGGTTTTGCGCGAAATACCCTATTTGTACGTTGTGTCCTAGCTTTAGGTTTCCGTCGTGTTTTAAATCTCCAACTAATATTTTAGCCAAAGTAGATTTTCCTTGTCCGTTTTGACCAACAAATGCTGTTTTCTCGTCTCGTTCAATCATTAAACTCACCTCTGAAAGCACTTGATTATCGCCGTAATTTTTAGAAATTTTATCAGCTTCAACCACCACTTTACCAGGAGTAATAGAAACTGGAAAATTTAAAGTCATGACACTATTATCATCTTCATCTACTTCAATTCTATCAATTTTATCCAGCTTTTTAATAAGCGATTGTGCCATGGTAGCTTTACTAGCTTTGGCTCTAAATTTTTCAATAAGCTTTTCGGTTTGCTCAATTTGTTTTTGCTGATTTTTTTGAGAAGCTAATTGTTGTGCTTTAATTTCGTTTCTAAGTACTAAGTATTTAGTGTATGGTTTTGGGTAATCATAAATTCTTCCTAAAGAAATTTCAATGGTTCTGTTGGTAACATTATCTAAAAACATTTTATCATGCGATACTATTACTACAGCTCCTGTATAATTTTTTAAAAAACCTTCTAACCAAATAATAGACTCAATATCTAAGTGGTTGGTTGGCTCATCTAATAGTAATAAATCGTTATTTTGAAGAAGTAGTTTTGCTAGCTCAATACGCATTCTCCAACCTCCAGAAAAAGTATCTGTAAGTTTATTAAAATCTTCACGTTTAAAACCAAGACCTTGTAATATTTTTTCGGTTTCTCCTTGATAGTTATATCCTCCAATTATTTCATATTGGTGTTGCAAATCATTAAGATCTACCATTATTTGGTGGTATGCTTCACTTTCGTAATCTGTACGCTCAACAAGTTGGGTATTTATGTCTTCTAATTGTGCTTCTATTTTTTTTATTTCTGTAAAAGCTTGGTAAGATTCTTCTAGAACGGTTCTACCTAAAACAAAATCTATATCTTGCTTTAAAAACCCAATTTTTAAATCTTTATCTGTTGCTATTTGACCTGAATCTGGTTCAAATTCTTTAGATAATATTTTAAGCATGGTAGATTTACCTGCTCCGTTTTTTCCTATTAAACCAACACGATCCCCCGAATTTAATTTAAAAGTAATTTCCTCGAACAAATATTCGCCTTGAAAAGAAATAGAAAGATTGTGTATGTTTAGCATAGTTTGGTAACAATTGTTACTTTTATTTAATAATAAAAAGTTAATTTTGCATTATAAAATTAATGCACAAAAGTACATAAAATATTATGTTTTATAAAGACTCTAAGCTATATAGTATTCTTACGGGATCTTGCCCTAAGTGTCACCAAGAATCTATGTACACAGATAAAAACCCGTATCATTTATCTAAAACTTTAGAAATGAATGAGCAGTGCTCACATTGTCATACTAAATATGAAATAGAACCGTCTTTTTTTTATGGAGCAATGTATGTTAGTTATGCTGTAGGTGTTGCTTTTGCTGTTGCTGCTTTTGTTATAAGTGCTGTGTTTTTTGATGCATCTAGACATTACGTCTTTATTTCTATTATTGGAACTTTAATTGTTTTTGCTCCTGTAATCATGCGATTATCTAGAAATATATGGATCAATTTTTTCATGCATTATGACAAAAACTTAGTGAAGAAAAAATAATTATTAGCCCTTTTACTATTTAACAAAACAAAGATTACTAATTAAATCTTGCTATATCAATATCTCTTTCTAAGGGAGTATTATTTTCTATATTATTAAAAAGTTGTTTAGCAACATAAGGAGCTATCATGACTCCTCTAGTACCTAGCCCATTTAGTACATACATATTTTTATACGTTTTATGTCTACCTACAAGCGGTCTTCTGTCTGTAACGGTTGGTCTAATACCAGCAACTTGATGTACTACTTTAAAATCGCATTTTAAAAAGGTTTTAAGCTTTTTTAAAAGCAATTCTTTAGCCTCTAAGGTAATTTTGTTTGTTTTATCTTTCCAATCATAGGTTGCACCTACAGTATACAAATCATTACCTATAGGAATTAAAAACACACTAGATTTTAAAACATAGTCAATTTTTAAATCTGGAGCATATATGGTTAATAATTCCCCTTTTACTTCTTTTAACGGAAGGTTTTCAAAGTACTTATTTTTTTTCACACCAAAACCTTCTGCAAAAACAATATGCTTTGCTGCAATAGCATTATATTGAAATGTATCCTTTATAACTAATGCATCATAGTTAAAACTTTCTTCAAGCAATTGCTTGTTTTTGGTTAAGTGTTTTTTATAGGTTTCAATTAACAACTTGGTATCAATTCTACCTGTTTCTAAAACTTTACCGAAACTAAAATTTGCATCAATAGCTTTATTTGTATTTTTAATTAAGGTTGTAGAAAGGTATTTAGATAGTTCTGGTTTATCGGAAGCTGTAAACCAATCATTTTGTTCTTCCACAGAGGTAAAACGTCTGTATACTGGTGTTTTAAAATCTAAAACAATATTTAATTCTTGTTCAAGTTTATGATATATTGGTAATGCAAGTTCTAATTGTTCCTGGCTTTTCCATACCGAAGTAAAACGTTTTAAAACAACAGGATTATATAATCCTCCTGCTACTACAGAAGATTGTTGTGATGTATTATCTAATACTACAAACGATTTATTGTGTGCTTTTAATTGTTCACAGAAATGCACTCCTGCTAAACCACAACCTACTACAATATAGTCTACATTTTTCATAAGTACAAAAGTAATATAAAAAAGGAGTTACCCATTAGTAGAAATAAAAAACGCTCACTAAAAGTGAGCGTTTAAATTATATAAAAATGTGATTAATAAGACCACATGTCCATTTCAAAGTTTCTGATTTTATCTTTAATTCTATCAGATTCTAATAATTGCATTAAAGCATTTTCTGTAATATACTCATCAACTGTTCTATCACCATAAACGTTTTCTTCTTTATACACATAGCCGTTAAAACGTCTTGAGTTTAAGATATGATCAAATGAAAATGGTACAGCACTGTTTTTATTATTAAATGCTTTAGCTTCATGTAAAACCTCTCTTGCATCTGGAAAAAATATCCAATATAAAGGGTTTGGTTCTTTATTTTCTTCGTCATCACTATCAATAAAGTTTACATCTGGTGCTGCTGGAGCAAGACCTAATAATCTAAATTTTAGTTCACCTTGACGTTTATCAAAATACCAAAGACCTTTAATTAAATATGCACTTACATCATAAGAAGCGATTTCTCTTTTTGTAATATATTCTGCATCTACGTAACCATCCGCATTTAATTGATCATAACCAATATCTAAAGTATCTACTTTACTCGTTATATCTTTTAAATCTTTTAAACTACGTTTTGCAGTAAAATAAGAATCGTCATAAACATTTTCAATTTTACCTTCTTTGATTGCTTTAGTTAAAACATCATATAAAGAACGTCTGTTGCTTCCAATGTTATTTGTATCTACAGGGTAGTATAACGGAAAGTTTACACGTTCATCTAAAACCACTTTTTCCCAAGTCATTTTAGAGTACATAATGTCTCTATCATCTACATAACCATATTCTAATGGTTTGTCGTTATCTACTGCTTTTTGTGCTTCAGTTCTAACTCCTATCTCTTGAGGTGTTTTCGCATTTAAAATATTTGCCTGCGAAAAACCTGTAGTTGTTAGTGCTACACTAAAAATGGTTAATAAAAAAGATTTATAATTCATCTTACAATAATTATTTTTAATTAATACTACTATAAAGTTGGTTTAGTTAGATAACTCTATAATAATTGGTGCTGCTGGCTTAATTCTTGGTCCATTACTTTTTGATTTAATATCAAATATTTGAACATCTGATCCACGCTTAGCTTTACGTAAAGCAGCTTTTGCTTGAGAATTAAGTTTGTTTCCTGAACAAGTAACACTTGGTGAACCAGGAACTTTAAATTTAAATGATGTTACAGTTAAAGGTAAATCGAAATCAAAGTCTTCTAAAACAGCCTCTACTCTACCAATTTCTACATTGTTTCTTGGTAATGAGAATTGTCCAGTTTTACCAACCATTTGACCTGAAGGCTTAGGAATATCTTTAATTCTAAATGTTTTACTATCTCCAACAGATTTACCGTCGTCTAATTTAGCAGTTACTTTAATTGTAACCTCTTTACCTGTAGTAGGCACCATGTTGTATTTTCCTGTTCCAGAACCTCTAGTTAAACCAGTTCCTGTTGCAGATACTTTATTATCAGGTACTCCAGCAAAAGAGATTGTCATTGGGTTTACAACACCACGATAAACAACATTCATTTTGTCTGCTGAAATAGTTGCAGAATTAGGTCTTGGTACTACCACGTAGTTAGCCTCGATAGGAATTGGTAATTCTTTACCATTTTCAATAAAGGTAAACTGACCATCAATAGTATGTTCTCCAACATTTCCTACATTGAAATCTAATTTTGCAGCTCCTGTTGAATCAATAGCTGTAGCTAAATCAATCTCTTCTCCTTGTACAACTAATTTTGTTGGTGGTACGTTAGCGTATTTACCAATTACAACTCTACCTTGAAATTTTTCTCCTGCAAAGAATGCAGATTTATCAGCTAATACAATTGCTTTATAGTTGTTTAAAGTAGTAGCTTCTGTTAATGTTTTACCTAAAAACAGGTTATACATGTTAGCTTCTGTTACTTTAACATCATTTTGCATTGCAGTTAACTTAGTATATGATGCAATTGCTGGAAATCCTTGGAAATTATAGTTTAACCAATCAATTTTTTTACCGTCTTTATTTGTTACTTTTTCAGTACTAAACGTTTTTTCAAAAGCCTCAGCTGCTCCTCTATAAGATTCATCTGTAGCTAACACTTTTTTAACTTCAGATTTATAAAGGTTAATTTGATCCATTACCTCCTGACCTTTTTTAGTCAAACGATCACCAGTAAACCAAGCTTCATCTAGGATATCAGTTTTATCCATAGATTCAAAAGGTAGTTTTCCTGTTTTAGGATCTATTTTATATTGCCCAGCTTTAATAAGGTCTGCTTTAACACTTTCTAGATATTTAAAAAATTTATCTGAAGCGATTTGTATTTGTTGCGCTCTTGCTGCTGGAACTTTAAATTCTTCAGGTTTTTCTTCTCCTTTAGTTATTAAATCTCCTAATAAAGCCTCATTTCTATTAGTTGTAGCTTCGTTAGAATCTGCAAATTTTGCTTCCATCAATCCGAACGCTGAAAGTACTTCTTTTGACATATTCATAGCCATCATTGCGATGAATACTAAATACATCAAGTTAATCATTTTCTGCCTTGCAGATGCTTTTCCTCCTGCCATTTTTAATTAGTTTTTTATTGGTTAATAATATAAGTTAATAACAAATACTAATTAGTTTTTGTTCATTGCAGAAAGCATTCCACCATATACTCCATTTAAAGAAGATAAGTTTGAAGCTAAAGATTGCATTTGCTCTTTTAATTTAGCAGCATTTTCAACAGCTTCTTCATTAATTGAAGCTTGTCTAGTAGCGCTTTCCATTTGTACTTTGTACAGGCTGTTTAAAGATTCCATTTGTGCAGCAGCTAAAGACATTTCTTCGCTATATTTCTTTTGTGCAGCAATACCGTCTACGGTTGGAGAAATACCTTTTGCAGCTCCTTCAAAATTTTTGATGCTTGCTCCTAAGCTAGCCATTAATTCTCCATCAATTTTAGCATCCTTTAATAAGTTGTCTAATTTTTTAGATAATAATCCTTCTGCTTCACTTTCTTGAGGCGCTGCTTTTACTTTCTTAGCACCTACTGAAGCCCCTCCAGCTAATTCTGGATATACTAGAGACCAATCTAAATCACCTGCTTGTCTTTCAAAAGCAGAGTATGTAAATACTAATGCTTCTACAATCATACCTAATGTAAGGATTTCAGAAGCGTAAGGCCAGTGCTGAATTTTAAATAAAGCTCCAACAATTACAATTGCTGCTCCTAATCCGTAGATCATATTAGTTACTGTGATTTTACCTTTTTGTGCCATAATTTTAATTTGTTTTTAAGTACTTAAATACTTTAAGTTGATTATTATTTATAATTAATTTGGTTAGTTTTTTTTAGTTATATTATCTAGCGTTAGCTGTAACATCTGTTCCCATATAATCTTGAACAGTTCTAAATCCTATATAACTTCTTGCAGAATCTGCATATTCATAATCTCTAGAACTTACTTGTAAATAATAAGCAACATCTTTCCAAGACCCTCCTCTTACCACTTTACGTTGGTTATTTACATCGTTAACACTAGGGTTTATTGTAGATACGTATTCATAAGAACTAGGATCATAAGAAGCACTTACCCATTCTGACACGTTTCCTGCCATGTTGTATAAGTTAAAATCATTTGGCTCATAAGATTTAGCTTCTACAGTGTATAAAGCTTGATCTGCAGCATAATCACCTCTTAATGGTTTAAAGTTTGCCATAAAACAACCTCTATCATTTTTAGCATAAGGTCCTCCCCAAGGAAAAGTTGCTCCTTGTAAACCTCCTCTTGCAGCATATTCCCATTCTGCTTCAGATGGTAATCTGTATTCATTAACGTATTGTAGGTTTTTCTCTTTTCTGTATGCGTTGTGATATAAAGTTCTCCACTCACAGAAAGCTTTTGCTTGTTTCCAAGAAACTCCTACTACAGGATATTCTCCATAAGCATCATGCCAAAAGTAGTCGTTATGCATTGGCTCATTGTAAGAGTATGCAAAATCTCTAATCCAAGCTGTAGTATCTGGATAAATCTCAACAGCTTCTGTAATTAAAAACTCTGATCTCTTCTTTCCTTTATTACTAACTCTTGCTGCTTTTTCAATATCCATATAAGTATATTGAAATTTAAATTTTGACACATCCCAAGTACGTTGCCCATTGTAAGATTCTTCAATAGGTAAATACATAGTATCCATTACCTCTACATAATATTCATCTGGATATTCTGAAGTATCTAAAATTAAATCTACATCGTGATTTAATTTTCTACCTTCATAACCAGTTTCACCCATTCCACTGTAGTTATCATACATATATTGTTCATATGCATTCATATTTTCTGGATCTGCATCTTTAAAAGCAAATTCACCAATACCACCATCTCCAGGAGTTGCTCCTACTTCATCTGCTAATATTGCAAGTTTAGTTCTAATAGTAGAATCTCTTACCCATTGAACGAATTGGCGATATTCACTATTTGTAATTTCAGTTGCATCCATATAGAACGATCTTACTGTTACCGTTTTAGTTGGTGCATCTTGTATTCCAGCTAAATCATCATCAGATTTACCCATAATAAATGCTCCTCCAGGTATTAATTCCATACCATATGGCTTTTCAGGATGCCACTTCTTTCCTTTAACACCAACTAGCTGTCCTCTGTCACCAGAACCACAACTTGAAAGGAATGCTAAAACTACTGTTAATAAGAGAAAATTCTTCATATTCATTGAAAACTCGAGGTTAATTATTCTGTGCTCAAAATTTAAGAGCGTAAACATATTTATATATTTTTTAAAAAACAACTTTTTTGTGAAAAAAAAATACGGTTCGTCGTAAAAATAAAACATTTAAACGACAAAACTATAATTTTAACACGTAAAAACCGCTATACGCAATTCTTCTGAAATGCTTTGTACCAACGTTCTGGTAAAATATTGTTACAAGCGTCTATATAATCTTGGTGCATGCAAGGTAATAACGTATGTCTTTTTAATTTATTATTCATTTCATTTAAAAAAGGTATTTCTATCCACCATCTACCTGTTTTTATGCTTTTATAAAAGATTAAATCTTGATCATCAATTAGGGTAATAAACTTCTGATAATTATTTTCATTTTTAAAATCACCATCATCACTAACTCTACAATTTACACCTTCTACAAAGTACCATATAATTTGTGAAATAAGCATTGCTGTTATTTCATCATCTTTAGATGGCTTATATTCCCAAATACCTAAAGAGGTAACTTTATTACTTATTCCTGCATAACGAGAAATAGCACAGACTTCTTTACCATCTAAACCATTTGGTGAATCTTTTTGATTTAAACTTACTTCTGATGATTTCACAGCTCTTAAATCTATACTTACAATATTTGCATCACGCATTACAGGTTCTACAATGGTAATATCATTGGATACTTGACCTAAACGATAGGCGTCAAAGTACAACTTTTCCATCAAATCTATCTCTTCTTGCGAATTAAAATATGTTTGATAGCCAATTGCTGAATAATTGAAAAGGTTAAATGGCTGATCTAGTATAATTTTACCAACAAAACTATTGTTTTTAATAGGTTTTGCAGAATCACCTAAATCAAATTTAGAATCTACATTAACAACATTAACCATAGGTATAATATTATCATAAGCACGATAATTGGCATATGTTAAATCCTGGCTTCCTCCTATAATTATAGGAATCACTCCTTTTTGCACTAAAATAGCGATTGTAGTTTTTAAAGCAAAGTAAGTATCTTCAACAGATTCTCCTTTATTAATATCTCCTAAATCGGCAATTGTTGTATTCCAACTACCAGGAAAGAGAGTATAGAAAGATTTACGTATTTCGTTTAAATTAAAATCTTCTCCTATATAGTTGATATCATTTCTAGTTTCAAGCACACCCAAAATAGCAAGTTGCACTCCTTCTAGATCTGGAACTCCTTGTTGTTTAGAATGTATTTTTAATTTTCGACCTAAAGCTTGTTCTGGCAATAATTCATTATGCGCTAAAACGATATCTGAAACTGGTGAAAGAAAATTAAAATTCATGAACTACTTATTTCTTTTTTGCGGTTGTTTTTTTCTTTGCTGGCGCTTTTTTCTTAGCTACTTTCTTTTTAGGTGCATTTTTTTCGATGATACCCTTGACTTCTTCTAAAGTTAAAGCTGCAGCATCTGTTGTTTTAGGTAATTCAATTTTTACTTTACCTTGTAATATATTGAATCTTCCCCAACGTGCTTTTTCAACTCGAATGCCGTCATCTTCCCAGTTATGAATAACCTTATCTATTTCTTTTTGAATCTTAGCTTCTATTAATTCTACAATATCTGCATCTGATAAATTATCCCAATCGTATTTTTTGTTTACATTAATAAACATATTGTTCCATTTTATAAATGGACCAAAACGACCTTTTCCTTTTTGCACTGGTAAATCTTGATAATGATAAATTGGCGCGTCTGCTTTTTGCTTTTCTTTAATTAAAACAATAGCATCATCTAACTCTACTGTTAATGGATCGGTTCCTTTTGGTAGCGAAACATAAGCAGCTCCAAATTTAACATAAGGCCCAAAACGACCATTATTAACCTGTACTTCTTCGCCTTCAAAGGTTCCTAAATCTTTAGGAAGCTGAAACAAATCCATTGCCTCTTCAAAAGTAATAGTCCCTAATTGTTGATCTGGACTTAAACTAGCATAGGTTGGTGTTTCTTCATCATCTGGCTCTCCCATTTGCACCATAGGTCCAAATTTACCTAAACGTACACTAATACGTTTTCCTGTTTTTGGATCTTTTCCTAAAATACGTTCTCCAGATTCTCTTTCGGCATTTTCTTGTACATCGGTCACTTTAGGATGAAAAGATTTATAGAAAGACTTCATCATTTTTTTCCAATCCTTCTTTCCTTCAGCTATATCATCAAACTGATTTTCTACTTTTGCAGTAAAATTATAGTCTAAAATACTTTCAAAATGATTTACTAAAAAGTCGGTAACGATCATACCAATATCTGTTGGCACCAATTTTCCTTTATCAGATCCTACTTTTTCTGTTAACACGACATCTTTAACATTGCCGCTTTTTAATGTAAGTTGGGTATAATCACGTGCAACACCATCAACAGTTCCTTTTTCTATGTAGTTTCTATTTTGAATTGTAGAAATAGTTGGCGCATATGTAGATGGACGACCAATACCAAGTTCTTCTAATTTCTTTACTAAAGAAGCTTCTGTAAATCTTGCTGGTGGTCTTGTGTAACGCTCTGTTGCTGTAATGTAATTATTTAAAAGTGTTTCATTTACTTTCATTGCAGGCAACATACCATCTTGCTCTACATCTTCATCATCTGTTCCTTCTAAATATACTTTTAAAAACCCATCAAATTTAATAACCTCTCCGTTTGCAGTAAAGATTTCACTGTTTTTTGAAGATTCTATCTTCACATTGGTACGCTCTAATTGTGCTTCACTCATTTGTGATGCAATAGCACGTTTCCAAATTAAATCGTACAATCTTGCTTGATCTCTATCAATATTTACAGAGTGCGTTGCAAAATTTGTTGGACGAATAGCTTCGTGTGCTTCTTGAGCACCTTTAGCTTTTCCTTTATAATTTCTTGGCTTACTGTATTTTTCACCATAAGCACTTTCAATTTCTGCCTGTGCTCCTTTTCTTGCTTCATCAGATAAATTTACACTATCTGTTCTCATATAGGTAATTAATCCCGCTTCATATAGACGTTGTGCCATATTCATGGTTTTACTTACCGAAAAATATAATTTTCTTGCTGCTTCTTGTTGTAATGTAGATGTGGTAAAAGGTGCTGCAGGTGATTTTTTTGCTGGTTTTTTCTGCAAATCTGCCACCTTAAAATCTGCCGCTGCATTACTTTCTAGAAACGCATAGGCTTCTTTTTTTGTAGCAAAATTCTTTGGTAGTTTTGCTTTAAAAGACTGGCCTTCTTCATTAGAAAACTCTGCGTCTATTCTATATGATGCTTCTGCTTTAAATTCTTGAATTTCTCTTTCTTTTTCAACAATTAGTCGTACAGAAACCGATTGTACACGTCCAGCCGAAAGACCTCCTTTTACTTTACGCCATAAAACAGGAGAAAGCTCATAACCTACAATTCTATCTAACACTCTACGTGCTTGTTGCGCATCTACTAAATGATAGTCAATACTTCTAGGGTTTTCTATTGCTTTCTGTATTGCTGTTTTAGTAATTTCGTGAAAAACAATACGCTTTGTTTTTTCTTTATCTAGTTTTAAGGTTTCTGCTAAATGCCATGCAATCGCTTCTCCTTCTCGATCCTCATCACTAGCTAGCCAAATAACATCTGCTTTTTTTGCTAAGTCTTTTAGTTTTTTTACTACTGCTTTTTTGTCTTTAGATACTTCATATTTAGGGTTAAAATCACCATCTACATCTACTCCTAATTCTTTAGACGGTAAGTCTGCAATATGCCCAAAACTAGACTCTACTTTATAATCTTTTCCAAGAAATTTTTCAATAGTTTTTGCTTTTGCAGGTGACTCTACGATAACTAAATTCTTCGCCATATTTCTATTTTTTCAGAGTGCAAAGGTATGCGAAAAAAAATTCACGTTCCTAATTTATTCTATTTTGAGCTATAAATTCTCAATAAAACTAATAAAAAAAGCCTGATTTAACAGGCTTTTAAAGATTTTACAAGTATTTTAAAAATTTTCTATTTGCTTATTTTCATCTTCTGCATTAAAACCAACAGACTCCTTATATATATAATATGCAGGAATGTATGCAAAGGATGCTGTTATAAAAACACCTACAAAACACATAATCATACCAACTATAGAAGCCAAAATAGAACTGATAATAATTAAACCAAAAGTAATTAGCCATTTTTTATTACCTAAAACAAAACCAGATTTAATTATTTCTGAAACCGATTGCTCAGGATTAAATGCAAAAATGACATTCATTAAAGTTATTGGCACTATTACATAAAAAATAGGGAGGTAACATAAAAGTATTGCTGCTAATGATATACCAAAAGTAGCAAGAGATAATTTTATTAACTTACTTAGGTATGGTTTTCTTAAATAAAAGAAATAATCCTCTTTACCTGCTTCATCTAAATCTTTCATTTTACAAATTCTGTAAAAACCTGCTCGCATACCAAACGAAATTACTGAAGCAATTAAACCAAACACTAACATAAACAAAAAGAATGGAAACATTAATATCGGGTTAAACGCACTACTTTGACCATAGGTATTAGATTCAAACATATATGGATCTATTATTCCTGCTCCAATTAAAGGCAAATACATTAATAAATAAAAAGGTAAAATAATCAATATGCTTAGCAAGATCATAACCATACCTTGTATCCATACTTTTTTAAAAAGCTCAATACTTTTATTAAATATATCTCCAAAATCTAATGTTTTGGCATTTTGCACTCTACTTTCAAATTCCTGAAACTTCATTATTCCTGTTATTGGTTAGTGTTTCAAAATTAAACAAATTAATAACATTAGATAAAAAAATACACACTGTCACTTTGTCACTTTACTTAAAATAATCATATCTTTGCATACTTATTGACATGGATTAAAATAAAACATTTTTTGCCTAAGCTAAATTAAAGCAAAGCTTAAAAGCAAAAAAACAAGACACCTGTATGTACAGGCTTGAATATGGAAAAGACTATAGACGAAAGCAAACAAGGTGAAAACCTTGTTCTAGAGAATAAAGAAGGAAATACGCGCAAACTTTTTATTGAAAGTTATGGCTGTGCTATGAATTTTAGCGACAGTGAAATTGTTGCTTCTATTCTATCTAATCAAGGATTTAACACTACACAAAACCTTGAAGATGCAGATTTGGTTCTGGTAAATACCTGCTCTATTCGTGATAAAGCAGAACAAACGGTAAGAAAACGTTTAGAAAAATATAACAAGGTTAAGAAAAAAGTAAACCCAAACATGAAAGTTGGGGTTTTAGGCTGTATGGCAGAACGCTTAAAAAGCAAGTTTTTAGAAGAAGAAAAAATTGTAGATCTTGTTGTTGGCCCAGATGCTTATAAAGACTTACCAAACTTACTAGCAGAAGTTGATGATGGTAGAGACGCTATAAATGTTATCTTATCTAAAGAAGAAACCTATGGCGATATATCACCTGTACGTTTAAATACTAATGGCGTTACAGCATTTGTTTCTATTACACGTGGTTGTGATAATATGTGTACCTTTTGTGTAGTTCCTTTTACAAGAGGAAGAGAACGTAGTCGTGACCCTCAAAGCATTATAGAAGAAATAAACGACCTTCATAACAGAGGCTACAAAGAAATAACCTTACTTGGCCAAAACGTTGATAGCTATTTATGGTATGGTGGAGGTTTAAAAAAGGATTTTGCAAAAGCTACAGACTTTCAAAAAGCAACGGCTACTAATTTTGCAAAGCTTTTAGAACTATGTGCAGAAGCACAACCTAAAATGCGTATTCGTTTTTCTACTTCTAATCCGCAAGACATGACTTTAGACGTGGTAGAAACTATGGCGAAATATGAAAACATCTGTAACTATATTCATTTACCTGTACAAAGCGGAAGCGACAGGATTTTAAAAGAAATGAACAGACAACATACGCGTCAAGAGTACATGGAGCTTATAGACAATATTAAACGTATTCTTCCTGAATGTACTATTAGCCAAGATATGATTACAGGTTTTCCAACAGAAACCGAAAAAGATCATCAAGATACCTTGAGTTTAATGCAGTATGTAAAATATGCATTTGGTTATATGTTTGCGTATTCTGAAAGACCAGGAACCATGGCAGAACGTAAGCTAGAAGATGACGTTCCTTTAGAAGTAAAGAAAAGACGCCTACAAGAAGTCATTGATTTACAGCTAGCGCATAGTTTAGAAAAAACCCAATCGTTTATTGGTAAAACCGTAGAAGTTTTAATTGAAAAAGAAGCCAGAAAAGGCGATCAGGATTGGTCTGGAAGAAACAGCCAAAACCTACTTTGTGTTTTTCCTAAAGAAAACTATAAAGTTGGAGACTTTGTAAACGTAAAAATAACACGAGTTACAAAAACTACTTTAATTGGTGAAGCAATAGGTTTAAGCACTAATAATTAAATAAAACATGACAAAAAACTAAAGCTTTTTTGTTTATTTAAAATATTTTAAAAAATAGAAATCTAGGCCTTATAAGTCTAGACTCTAGCATCTAAATATATGGAATCTATACAATCTATAAAACAACGTTTTGGTATCATTGGTAATGATGCAACACTTAACCGTGCCATAGAAAAAGCCATACAAGTTGCACCAACAGATATTTCGGTATTAGTCACTGGTGAATCTGGAGTTGGTAAAGAGAGTATTCCTAAAATTATACATTCGCTCTCTCACAGAAAACACGGTAAATATATTGCAGTAAACTGTGGAGCAATACCTGAAGGAACCATAGACTCTGAGCTTTTTGGTCATGAAAAAGGAGCTTTTACAGGAGCAACAGCAACTAGAAATGGGTATTTTGAAGTAGCAGACGGAGGAACCATTTTTTTAGATGAAGTTGGTGAACTACCATTAACTACTCAAGTACGCTTACTGCGTGTTCTTGAAAACGGCGAGTTTATTAAAGTTGGTTCTAGTAAAGTACAAAAAACAAACGTACGTATTGTTGCTGCAACAAACGTAAACATGTTTGAAGCCATTAAAAAAGAAAAGTTTAGAGAAGATTTATACTACAGATTAAGCACTGTAGAAATAAACCTTCCTCCGCTTCGTGAACGCAAAGAAGACATTCACTTATTATTTAGAAAATTTGCTAGTGACTTTGCATTAAAATACAAAATGCCAACCATTAAACTGTCTGAAGATGCAGTACAAATACTACTTAAATTTAGATGGTCTGGTAACATAAGACAATTACGAAATGTAGCGGAACAAATTTCTGTTTTAGAACAAAATCGCACTATAGACGCTATCACTTTACAAAGCTACTTACCAACAGGAAGCACTAATTTACCTGCTATTATTAAAAACACCAAAGCAGAAAGCGATTTTAGTAATGAGCGTGAAATCTTGTACAAGGTTTTATTTGATATGAAATCAGATTTAAACGATCTTAAAAAGCTTACTATGGAACTCATGAAAAATGGTAATGCTACCGAAGTACAAGAAAAAAACGAAAGCTTAATTCAAAAAATATATGGCAATGAAGAAGATGCAGATTATGAAGATGCAAAAGAAGAAAATGTAGAATTGCTATCTATTCCAGAAAACACAAATTCAGAAAGCATACAAGATACTGCAGATAAATATCATTTTGCAGAAGAAATTGAAGAAGAAGAAACCCTTTCTTTGCACGATAAAGAATTAGAATTAATAAAAAAATCTTTAGAACGTCACCAAGGAAAACGTAAATTAGCAGCTGCCGAACTGGGTATAAGTGAGCGTACACTTTACAGAAAAATTAAACAATTTGATTTATAACTAAGTTTTTGGTAACTGTTTTAAACACATAACTTATATATTAACACAACTTTATAGACAGCAATTAAGAAGTTTAAATATATTCGTATTACAAAAAGCTTTTAAAAACAGGTAGCTGTAAGCAGAAAAAATAAAAACCAAAAGTACTCTACTTAACTTATCGAAGCGTCTTTAACATATGAAAAACATAAAACGAATATTCCTTTTACTAATTACAACTACCTTTTTAGGTTGTGGTTACTATTCATTTACAGGAGCATCTATTGCCTCAAACATAAAAACTTTTCAGGTCAATTATTTTCAAAATAATGCCATTTTAGTAGAGCCTGGTTTAAACAGAGATTTCACCATTGCATTACAAGATTTAATTACCAATCAAACCAATTTAAGTTTGCTAAACTCCAATGCCGATTTGGTTTACGAAGGAGAAATTGTAGAATACAGAATTTCACCAACAACAGCAACTTCAGAAAATACAGCTGCTCAAAACCGTTTAACTATAGGTGTTAATGTTAGATTTTTTAATAAGAAAAATGAAGAAGACGATTTTGAAAGACGTTTTTCTTTTTATTATGATTATGGTGCAAGCGAACAACTTACAGGTTCTATAAAAACTACAGCTTTTGAAGAAATTTTTGAACGCCTAACACAAGACATCTTTAATGCATCACTAGCTAATTGGTAGCTTAATTATTAAAATATTATTTTTTTGTTTGTTTTAAAAATTCCAAAACAAAAAAATAAAACACTAAATTTAACCAAGCTAATGAACAACACGGACTTTACATACTTAGTACAACATCCTCAAAAAGTTACCGCTTCGCAAACAGAAGCTTTAAAGACACTTCTTGAAGATTTTCCGTATTGTCAATCTGCAAGAGCTATTTACCTAAAAGGTCTAAAAAACAAAGAAAGCTTTAACTACAACCAAGAACTAAAAAAAACAGCAAGCTATACTACAGACAGAAGTATCTTGTTTGATTATATCACATCGCAAGAATTTATTCAAAACGAAATCTCGCAACACATAAAACAAAATGCAGAACACGTAAAAGATATATTAGTAGATGTTGAAGACCTTTCGGTAAACAAAAAAGTTACTTTAGATGATGGATTAAAACAACAAATAAAAGATACAACCGGAGTTTTAGACCCAGATTTATTTCAACCAAAAGTAGAACGAACAAAAATTGCAAGCTTTAACCCAGACACTTCTACACAAAACAAAGAAGAAAAAGCAATAGAAACACCCGAAACCATTGCTGCAAATAAAATTTTAAATATTGGCAAGCCTTTAGAGTTTGACCATAATGAAACACATTCGTTTAACGAATGGTTAAAATTAGCACGCTACACACCTATTCAAAGAGAAGAAAACATAGAAATAACAGAAGAAATAAAAACCAATAGGAAGAAAAAATTTGAACTTATTGAAAAATTTATAACTAAAAACCCCAAACTAAAACCAGCAAAAACAACTAAGGCTAATATTAATATTGCCGAAGAACAAATGATACAACCAGAAGCACTAATGACAGAAACATTAGCGCGAATTTATGTAGAACAAAAAAACTATAAAAAGGCAATACAATCTTATAAAATATTAAGTTTGAAATATCCAGAAAAAAGTGGTTTCTTTGCAGACCAAATTAAAGCAGTAAAACAATTACAAGAACAAAACAATAAATAATAACATGTTTACAGTATTTTTAATATTAATAGTAGTGGTAGCATTTTTACTAGTTGTAGTGATTATGGTACAAAACCCAAAAGGAGGCGGATTATCATCATCATTTGGTGGTGGAGGAACACAACAATTAGGTGGTGTTCAAAAAACTACCGACTTTTTAGACAAAAGCACATGGACGCTTGCAACTATTTTAATTGTATTAATTTTAGTTTCTAACGTTGCTATCAACGGTGGTTCTGCCACTACAGAATCTAAAGCTTTAGATACTGAAAATGTTACACAACCTATAGAAGTACCAACAGCTCCTGCGCAAACAGAAGAAACACCAGAATAAACTATTTTTTTTATAAAATAGCACTAAATGCCAACCTATAAAGTTGGCATTTTTTTTTACCCTAAATTTATTTTAAACATAAAACATTTTAGGTTTCTGAAACTTTGTCAGTCCTACCCTGTTGGCACATTTTTAGCTTGCTATTAAAGCAATAAAATTATTATAACTAAATAAAATATATACAAATGAGTAAAGTAAACATCAAGCCACTTGCAGATCGCGTTTTAGTAGAACCACTTCCTGCAGAAACACAAACAGCATCTGGTTTATTTATTCCAGATTCTGCACAAGAAAAACAACACAAAGGTACTGTTGTAGCAATAGGAACAGGTAAAAAAGATGATCCTCTTACTGTAAAAGTAGGAGATACTGTTCTTTACGGAAAATATTCAGGTAGCGAATTAAAATTAGATGGTATAAACTATTTAATGATGCGCGAAGAAGATATAATGGCTATTATATAAACAAATTCAATTGTCACACTGAGCACTACTAAAGTGACTCTGTGTGATTTTATATTATTAATTTCAATTAAAAAGATTTCTGCTTTCGCAGGAATGACAAATAAAAATTTTTATTATGGCAAAAGACATAAAATTTGATATAGATGCTCGCGACGGTTTAAAACGTGGTGTAGATGCATTAGCAAACGCAGTAAAAGTAACTCTTGGTCCTAAAGGACGTAATGTAATTATTAGCAGAAGCTTTGGAGCACCTCAAGTAACTAAAGATGGTGTTTCTGTTGCAAAAGAAATAGAATTAGAAGATGCGCTAGAAAACATGGGAGCGCAAATGGTAAAAGAAGTTGCAAGTAAAACTAATGATCTTGCTGGTGATGGTACCACTACTGCAACCGTTCTAGCACAAGCAATTGTAAAAGAAGGTTTAAAAAACGTTGCTGCTGGTGCAAACCCTATGGATTTAAAACGCGGTATTGATAAAGCAGTAACTTCTATTGTTGAAGATTTAGAAAAGCAAACTAAAAAAGTTGGTAACTCTTCAGATAAAATAAAACAAGTTGCTTCTATTTCTGCAAATAACGATGATGTTATTGGAGATTTAATAGCTAATGCTTTTGGTAAAGTTGGTAAAGAAGGTGTTATTACTGTTGAAGAAGCTAAAGGAACAGATACTTATGTAGACGTTGTTGAAGGAATGCAGTTTGACAGAGGTTATCTTTCTCCATACTTTGTTACAGATAGTGACAAAATGATTACAGACTTAGAAAATCCTTATATTTTATTGTATGATAAAAAAGTATCTACAATGAAAGATTTACTTCCTGTTCTTGAACCTGTAGCACAATCTGGAAAACCATTATTAATTATTGCTGAAGATGTAGATGGTGAAGCATTAGCAACTTTAGTAGTAAATAAATTACGTGGTTCTTTAAAAATTGCAGCTGTAAAAGCTCCAGGATTTGGTGACAGACGTAAAGCAATGCTAGAAGATATTGCTATCTTAACTGGAGGAACTGTTGTTTCTGAAGAAAGAGGTTTTACTCTAGAAAACACGACTTTAGATATGCTAGGTACTGCAGAACGTGTAACTATTGACAAAGACAATACTACTGTGGTAAATGGCTCTGGAGATAAAGAAATGATTAAAAACAGAGTAAACCAAATTAAATCACAAATTGAAACTACAACTAGTGATTATGATAAAGAAAAACTTCAAGAGCGTTTAGCTAAGCTTGCTGGTGGAGTTGCTGTTCTTTATGTTGGTGCTGCTAGTGAAGTAGAAATGAAAGAAAAGAAAGACCGAGTAGATGATGCTTTACATGCTACACGTGCTGCGGTAGAAGAAGGTATTGTTGCTGGTGGTGGTGTTGCTCTAGTTCGTGCTAAAAAAGTATTAGAAAAAATTACTACTGAAAATTTAGACGAAACTACAGGAGTACAAATAGTAAACAAAGCTATTGAAGCACCATTACGTACTATTGTTGAAAATGCAGGTGGAGAAGGAAGTGTTGTTATTAACAAAGTACTTGAAGGTAAAAAAGACTTTGGTTATGATGCAAAATCTGATGCGTATGTAGACATGTTAAAAGCTGGAATTATCGATCCTAAAAAAGTAACAAGAATAGCATTAGAAAACGCTGCTTCTGTTGCAGGAATGATTTTAACTACAGAATGTGCTTTAATTGATATTAAAGAAGATACTCCTCCAGCAATGCCAGGAGGAATGGGAGGCGGTATGCCAGGAATGATGTAATATAGCAAACACTATTATTACCTTAAATAAACGAATTTATTAGAGGTAATTAAATATAAAAAACGCTTCTAGATTAATTTCTAGAAGCGTTTTTTTATTAAAAATTCTCGTCATTTTTTTTAAACTACTACTTTCAAAAGTATTTAAACAATTCTATAACTTGTATTTGCAAAGCATGTTACATAAAAAAGCCTGAATTTAATTCAGGCTTTTTTTATTACTTTTTCTCTTTTACTCTTTTACTCTTTTATTCTTTATGATCGTCTTTTACTTTTTCATCACGATATCTACAACAAGGATGCACACTATTATAAGCTTCCTCTGTAGCTTTTAAATCTTTAGTATCATGACCTGCTGCAGCAATACCTGTATGAATTTCGTTTAAATTGGTTTTTGTTTCATTATAAATAAGTTGTAATTCATGCGTATCTACACTCCAAATTGCAGATTTTACACCTTTAATTTTAAAGCATGCTTTTTCAATTCTGTCTTTACACATACCACAAACACCATCTACCTCAATAGTTGCTTTTGCGTTTTTGTTTTGAGCAAATGATGTTACTCCTACAAATAATAAAACTAGTAATGCTATTGTTTTTTTCATAATATTGCTCGCCTAAGCGAGTATTTTTTTAATTAAACTTTATTTTTTATTTACTTCTTTTTTAACGTTTTTGCCTTCCTAAAGAAAGAAAAGGAATTGTTACTGTATTTTAAATCGTAATCCTGCATAATAATTAGACCCATAAATTGGGCCATACACAAAAGTAGTATCAAAATTTGAACCAAAAGGATCCTCTGCTCCTAAAATAGGATTACTTTGTCTTACATTAGTAACATTTTCTCCTCCTAAATATACTTCAAATTTTGGAGAAAACACTTTGGTAACCTGCACGTTTAAAGTACCTATTGTTGGTGTATAGTCTCCCAATTGGTATTGTAATGGGCTTGATGCTGTAGAAGAAAAACGCTGTTTACCTAACCAGTTAAATGTTGCATCCATTTTCCAATGCCCTGTTTTTCCTTCTTTAATTGCTGTTTCATATGAAGCATTTGCAAAAAATCTGTTTTTAGGCACCAATGGTTTTTCTAATTTTTCTGAACCATATTGTGTTTGCACATCATAATACTTGTATGCTAAACGCATATCAAAACCCTCAAAAGCATTGTAATTAAATTCTGCTTGAAAACTATTCGCATAGCTATCTCCTTCTAAGTTATAAAAATTTATTTCTTGTGCATTTTCATAATCTACAACGACCTGGTTTTTAAAATCGGTTTTATAATAATCTACAGTTATATCTGCTTTTCTGTTAAACAAATTAAATCCTTGTAAAAAAGAAACCCCATAATTCCATGCAATTTCTGGATCTAAACCATATATTTCTCCATCTGTATTTAAAATATTAATACTTCTTGATGTGGAGAATATATTTTGGTTTTCGGCAAAAATACTGGCACTACGTTTTCCTCTTCCAAAAGAAGCTCGCAATGCAGATTTACCCCAAGGTGTATATCTAGCATGTACTCTTGGCGTAATAAATGTTCCTAATAGATTATGAGAATCTACACGAATTCCTGCAGTTACGTTAAGGTTTTTTAAATTATCATAAGCATATTCAAAAAAGGCTCCAAAGTCTGCTTCATTTCTTCCGTAATCTATAGTATTAACTACTTCATCATAATGATCATAAGTGTAACTCAATCCTGTTTTAAACTTACTTCTAGAATCACTAATAATAGAACTATAAATTATAGTAGTATATAAACTGTTTTGTTTAATATCATAGTCATTTAACCCAAAATAAGAATCTTGTTCATGACTACTATAAGCCGTTTGCACACCAATACTTTGCCAAGGAATTTCTGGATTTACGTACCCAAATTTTGCAGAAACCTCATAGCGTTGTGTATCTATTTCTCCTCCCCAAGCATTGGTTGTACCTCGATCTGTTTTTGGGTCAAAACCTACTTCACCTGTTTGCTTTTCGTCGTTTAAAAATTTAAAATTAACAAAGCTTACTAATCCTTTTTCTTGATTGGTATACTGCCAACGATTCATTAGGTTAATTTGATTATATAGTGGCATATCTAAAAAACCATCATCATTTACATCGTGTTTTTCATTATGCATATTACCATGCAGGTAAATACCTGTGTCCCATTTTTCGCTCACTTTAGTATTAAAATGTGTATTTAATTCTAAACGCGTATTACTTGCTCCGTAAAGGTTTACATAAAATTTATCATCTGTAGACGGTTTTACAAGCTCTGCATTTATTTGTCCTGCAATACTTTCAAAACCAGTTACTACGCTTCCTGCTCCTTTGGTTATTTGTATACTTTCTACCCAAGTACCTGGAATAAAACTTAAACCAAATGCTTGTGATGCGCCACGAATTGAGGGTATATTTTCGGTTGCAATTAACAGATAAGGACTGGTTAAACCTAACATTTTAATTTGTCTAGTTCCTGTTACTGCATCTGCAAAATTAACATCAATTGAAGGATTGGTTTCAAAACTTTCAGAAAGATTACAACATGCTGCTTTTAGCAACTCTTTGCTACTTACTGTAAATGTATTTGCTGCATTTAAATAAGATTTTGCAGTTGCTTGCTTTCTTGAAGTTATTGTTACTTCGCTCAATTCGCTTTTAGACTCTAATACCACATGAACTTTTTGAGGTTTAGTAATCGTTAAAGTATCGGTTTTAAAACCAACGTAACTAACCACTAATCTTTTATAAGAGGCATTGTACGGAATGGTAAAATTACCATCAAAATCTGAAGTAGTACCAACCGTTGTATCCAGCCAATATACATTTGCGCCAAACAAAGGCAAGTGTTCATTTGCTTGATTGGCTTCCATAACCATTCCGCTAATTTTATCTTGCGAAAAAGTTATAAGAGGAAGCATCAATAATATATATAATATTTTTTTCATTGTATGTTTTTTATTTCCTTGAAAAAGGAAATTTATTTTAATTGTAAATTTTTAGTATCATGATTATAGCCATAACCAGCATGATGCTATTTTCTATAAAGGTAGCTTTAGTCATTGGCAACTTTAATGCGGTACCAAGGCATGCACATTGTATTGCTTTTTTATCTAATAAGCTTTTGGTTACACCAACGGTTGTGATTCCTAAAACAATTATTGTAATTAATAATGCTAACGGAATTTGTATGCGCATTAAGAATAAAACACCCAATGCTAATTCTATAAAAGGATAGACCCAACCATAGGCAGGAATTAATTTTGCTAACGGATCATACATTTTAAAAGATTCTGGAAATCCTTTTAAATCTAAAAACTTAAAAAAGCTAAAAACCAGATAAAAAAGCCCCATGAAATCTAACATGAATGCAGAAGAATTCCATGGCTTATAGTTTAGTAAAACCGAAGCGCCAATAATAAAAATAAAGATTAAAAACAACGGAAAAAGTTGTTGCAAATCTGTTTTTTCTTCCTCTTTTTTAGCAGAAGAGAACACATTAACTTCTTCTTTTTTAGAAATAGTATATTTATTAGAAAGCGCTTTTTGTAAGGTTTCTAAAGATATATGTGTAGACATTGTAATAGTAACTTCCTGAGCTTGTAAATGCGCAGTTGCATTGGTTACCTGTTTTAAAGCTTTTAATTCTTTTTCTACAGATGCTTTACAACCATTACATGTCATTCCTGTAACTGTATAGGTATGTTGCATGAATTTATGTTTGATGTATTAAAATAAGTAATTGTTTTCCGTTAAAACGGAAGTAAAAACATTAAAAAATCAAATCAAAAAAGTATCATGAAGTAATTGTATGTCTACAATTATGTTGGGAGGAGAATAATCTTTATGCGGAACGATTTGTTTAGACAAATCTTCAAAAAGATAAATATAAGAATAAGTAAAAGATGCTAAAAATTGTTGCTGCGCAAACTCTAAATCATCAAAAGTTTTAATAGTTAAATCTTTTTGACCTTGAATAACATCTATTTGATCTTTACAACAAGACATTTTGCTAATTGCCTGCTGGTCTATTTCAAAAGGTTCTATACCGCATTTTTCACCTTCAGAAAAAATAGAAACATCTACTAAAACATCACCACAAAAGTGCTTTTCAATAGTAAGAGATACTGTTGAAAATAACACTAAAAAGGCTAATGTTATAGAAAAGCTTGTATGTAATATTTTTTTTATCATCCTTAAATTCTGTACAAATTTACAAAAACTAAGTTTAAAATACTTGTTTTACAAAATGATTAACAAATTACTCATGTTGTTTAAAGTAGTAAAAGGCAGGAATTAAGAGCAGTAAAATTAAGGGTTGAATTAAAAACCTTCTTATATTAAAAAACAAATAATAATCTTCTTGCCTTGGGTTTATTACAAAGTATAAAAATAACAATAATAGTACCACTAAGGAAATTGCATATATAATAGCCGAAAATTTAACAATGTTCTTATCTTTAAATAGTACAAACAGAATAGTTAACGATATTATAGTGTTTAAAAGGTATCGTAATACTGTAAACAGAGTTAACTTAAATGTTTCTTGTCTAGGCGAATCTAAATACAAATAATCATTTTTAAAAAAAGACAAATAAGGATCGTAAAAGATTTGCTCTTCAAAAACACGAATCAATATAAGCAAAACACCTAAAACAGCAAGCAGACCATATGTAACAAGTTTGTTCATTCTACTTTTTTTGAATTAGAAAAACGATTTACCCAAACTACCCAAAGCAAACAAACCATACCATATATTATAGCTGGAAATATTACAGTATGCAAAATATCTTTTCGCCAAGGATAATGATACAAACCAACAGATAATATTACTATTCTTATCAAATTAGCTATATATATTAATACGCTACCTGCTAAAATATAAAGTACTGTAGTTTTAAATTTACTTGAAAAAGCAATTATAAAAGAAATAAACAGAATAATAATACTTATAGAATTACAACCTTCAATAACTCTAGCAACATACTTTTCATTTATAATTAATTTTAAAGAAGCTTCCTTAGGATGCGGTAAAAGTTGCACTCTATAATCTAAAGCATTTAAAATTTCTTTACTTTGTTTAGCTACCAAATTAGTCATATAATCAGGATAATAGGTGTTACCTGAAGAATATTGCAAAAACATTTTATAGCTAAAAGTTAAGACCGCATAAACTATTAAAAAAGTGGCTATAAATTTTAATACAGACCTATATTTTATAAAAAGTTGTTTCAAAGATTTGCTTTTAATTTACTTGGTTAAATTTATGCAAAATGTGATAAATATATATTGGTTTTTAAATACTTTTGTAAAAAGTTTTTAAACCTTATGAATTTCGAGCAATTAAAACCAGAAATAACCACAATAATAAACCAAAAAGAGGCTAGTAAAGACGATAAACTATTATCTATTTGTACGCTTCTTGAAGAACAGATTACCTATTACAATTGGGTAGGTTTCTATTTTAAAAACGGAGATAAAAACGAATTAAAATTAGGCCCTTATGTTGGTGAACCAACAGATCATGTTATCATCCCGTTTGGTAAAGGTATTTGCGGACAAGTTGCTGTTAGCAATGAAAACTTTGTAGTAGCAGATGTTGCTGCACAAGATAATTATATTGCATGTAGTATTACGGTTAAGGCTGAAATTGTAATTCCTATTTTTGTAAATGGTGAAAACATTGGTCAAATAGACATAGACTCTAATACTCCTGATCCTTTTACAGAAGCAGATGAACGTTTTTTAGAGTTTGTTTGTGCACAAGTTGCAAGCTTGCTATAATAGGCTACTAAAAGATATAAAGTACAAAATTCCAAAAAAATACACGATTACTAAAATAGTGTGTTTTTTTTTGGAATTTGTTTTTTCTAGTTACTTGTATTTATTTAATTCTACATTCCTGTTCTAATGGCTTCTACAGGATCTAGTTTAGATGCAGAAAGTGCAGGAATAACACCAGAAACTAAACCTATAATAGTAGAAAGTACAAAACCAAGAAACATATTATTATAAGAGAGTACAAACTCAAAACTATCTGTAAGTTGTGTCATTAATAAGGAAACTATCCAAACAAAAAACAAACCAACTAAGCCACCAATAACAGCTAAAATTACGGCTTCAAACAAAAACTGAAACAGAATAAACCTGTTTTTTGCTCCTAATGATTTTTGAATTCCAATTAAATTAGTTCTTTCTTTTACGCTAACAAACATAATATTAGCAATACCAAAACCACCTACAAGAAGAGAGAAACCACTAATAATCCAACCCATAAAATTTAGTTGTCCTGTAATATTATCTATTAAATCTGTAAAACCTTGTAGCTCATTAACAAAAAAGTTATTGTCTTCTCCAGCTTTTAAGCCTCTAAAATTTCTTAATCCTTGGGCTATTACAGCGTTAAACTCAGACAAGTCGATTCCTGATTCTGGTTTTACAACTATTGCAGGAAATGTTCTTTTATTATTATCACCTAAAAGTCTTCGCACAAAATTTACAGGCAAAATTGCTGCGGTATCTTTTGAGCCACCAAACAAACCAGAGCCTTCCTTTTCAAGTACACCAATAACTGTAAATTTTCTTCCGTAAAGCCTAACAACTTTACCTATAGGATTTAAATCACCAAATAAACTACTAGCTATTTCATCTCCTAAAACTACTACTGGTGAACCAGAATTAGATTCTGATTCATTAAAAAATCTACCCTCTCCTATTTGTAAACTTTCAATATTGTAATACCCACTTGTTACTGCAGCAATCTGTACATTTTCAACAGAAGCAGCATCATATTTAATGGTTTCAGGATTTACATTTAACGAAAAAGAAGCCGCTTCAACATTAGGGATTTTATTTTCTATAAATTGAAACTCTTCATAAGTAACATCTGGAAATTGCTCTCTTTTCCATTGCGGAATTGTACTAGGCCCAAAAGAAAAACGCATGATATAAAGCGTACTATTATCTAAAGAACTAATACTTCCTTTAATATCATTTTTTAAAGAATCTACTGCTGCCAAAACTGCTATTATAGAAAATATACCAATAGTAACACCCAACAGAGACAAAAACGTTCGTAGTTTATTGTTTGTTAAAGCACTAATAGCAAAAGAAAAACTCTCTTTAAAGAGACGTAAATACAGTAACATATGCAGTAAAAATTATACTTTTTTAAAGAATTATAAAGGTAAGACGTTTTTATATAATATTTGTTACAAATAAATGAAAACAAATAAGAGCACTTATCTTGTTAATAACTCGTTATTTTAGTTAAAAAAACAAATGCATTTTCTCTTATAAAAAGCACTAAATATTCCTATTTTTGCAGGCAAATAACACAACTATAATGAGCAACAGTAAAACAATTAAATCTGCATTAATTTCAGTATTTAGTAAAGACGGTTTAGAACCAATTGTAAAACAATTAAACAAACAAGGTGTAACCATTTATTCCACTGGTGGAACACAAAAATTTATTAATGATTTAGGAATAGATGTCGTTCCTGTAGAAGATGTAACTTCATACCCTTCTATTCTTGGAGGACGTGTAAAAACATTACACCCAAAAGTTTTTGGTGGAATCTTAAACAGACAAAACCATGATGGTGATGTTGCCGAAATGGAAGAATACAACATTCCGCAGATAGATGTGGTAATTGTTGACTTATATCCTTTTGAAAAAACAGTAGCTTCTGGTGCAAGTGAACAAGATATTATTGAAAAAATTGATATAGGAGGAATTTCATTAATTCGTGCAGCTGCTAAAAATTATGCAGATGTCATTTGCGTTTCTTCTGTAAATGATTATGCTGCCTTTTTAGAATTAATTACAGAAAAAAATGGAACATTAACCGAAGCAGACAGAAAACTATTTGCTGCAAAAGCATTTAATGTTTCTTCACATTATGATTCTGCAATTTTTAATTACTTCAACCAAAACCATGAAATCGCTTCTTTTAAACTTAGCGAAACACAAGGTAAAGTATTACGTTATGGAGAAAACCCTCACCAAAAAGGATTTTTCTTTGGTGATTTTGACGAAATATTTACAAAACTTCATGGTAAAGAATTAAGCTACAACAACCTTTTAGACGTTGATGCCGCTGTAAATTTAATTAATGAATTTAAAGGCGAATTACCAACATTTGCAGTATTAAAACACAACAATGCTTGTGGTTTTGCACAACGTGAAACTGTTTTAGAATCTTATATAGACGCTTTAGCTGGAGACCCTGTTTCTGCTTTTGGTGGTGTATTAATTAGCAATACAGAAATAGACAAAGCAACAGCTGAAGAAATTCACAAATTATTCTGCGAAGTAGTAATTGCACCTTCGTTTTCTAATGAAGCTTTAGAAATTTTAAAAGGAAAGAAAAATAGAATCTTACTTGTTTTAAAAGATTTTGATTTCCCAAAAACAACTGTAAGAACTTGTTTAAATGGTGTTTTAGTTCAAGACAGAAACTCTAAAACAGATGCTTTAGAAGATTTAAAAGACGCTACAAACAATAAACCAACTCAAAAAGAGTTAGATGATTTAATCTTTGCTTCTAAAATTTGTAAGCATACAAAATCTAACACTATTGTTTTAGTAAAAAACAAACAACTATGCGCTAGCGGAACAGGACAAACCAGCCGTGTAGACGCATTAAACCAAGCCATACACAAAGCGCAATCTTTTAATTTTGAATTACAAGGAGCAGTAATGGCTAGTGATGCCTTTTTTCCGTTTCCAGATTGTGTAGAGATTGCTAAAAACGCAGGAGTTACAGCTGTAATACAACCAGGAGGATCTATAAAAGACCAATTGAGTATTGATTATTGTAATGATAATAATGTAGCTATGGTTTTTACAGGTACAAGACATTTTAAACACTAAGCTGCTATTGCCTTAGTAAGAATTAAAATAGGGTATCTAATAGTTGAAAATCTATAGTTAATTTTATAGATTTTCAACTATTAAAACATTAACTTTAAAAATCATATTTAGAAAGAGTTTTACTACCTTTACGAGATTTGATTTTTTAACGCATATAATTAAAATAAAGAATGGGATTTTTTGACTTCTTAACCGAAGAGATTGCAATAGATTTAGGAACTGCAAATACTTTAATTATTCACAATGACAAAGTAGTTGTAGACAGTCCGTCCATAGTTGCTAGAGATAGAATAACAGGAAAAATTATTGCTGTTGGTAAAGAAGCAAGTATGATGCAAGGGAAAACGCATGAAAACATCAAAACCATTAGACCGTTAAAAGATGGTGTAATTGCAGATTTTGATGCTTCAGAGCAAATGATAAGCATGTTTATTAAAAACATTCCAGCCTTAAAAAAGAAGCTTTTTACTCCTGCATTACGTATGGTAATATGTATTCCTTCAGGAATTACAGAAGTAGAAATGCGCGCAGTAAAAGAAAGTGCAGAACGTGTAAATGGTAAAGAAGTATACTTAATTCACGAGCCTATGGCTGCAGCAATTGGTATTGGTGTAGATATTATGCAACCAAAAGGAAACATGATTGTTGATATTGGAGGTGGTACTACAGAAATTGCAGTTATTGCTCTTGGTGGTATTGTTTGTGACAAGTCTGTAAAAATTGCAGGTGATGTATTTACAAATGATATTATTTATTACATGCGTACACAACACAATTTATATGTTGGTGAACGTACTGCCGAAAAAATTAAAATTCAAATTGGTGCTGCTACCGAAGATTTAGATCTTCCGCCAGAAGATATGAGCGTACAAGGTCGTGACTTACTTACAGGAAAACCTAAGCAAGTACAAATATCTTATCGTGAAATTGCTAAAGCTTTAGATAAATCTATTTTACGTATTGAAGATGCTGTTATGGAAACCCTATCACAAACGCCTCCAGAATTAGCAGCAGATATTTATAATACAGGAATCTACCTTGCAGGTGGAGGATCTATGCTACGCGGTTTAGACAAGCGTTTATCGCAAAAAACAGACTTACCTGTTTATATCGCAGAAGACCCATTACGTGCTGTTGTTCGTGGTACAGGAATTACACTTAAAAATTTAGCTAAATTCAAAAGCGTATTGATTAAATAAGAGTAATACCCATTAAATCATGCAGCAAATAATTAATTTTATACTACGTAACAAATCGTTTTTGTTATACATATTGCTGTTTATTATATCTATTTTTTTTACTATTCAAAACCATTCTTATCAAAGAAGTAAGTTTGTAAACTCTGCAAACTTTGTATCAGGAGGTGTTTATAATAAAGTAAACAATATTAATCAGTATTTTAGTTTAAAAGAACAAAACCTTTTACTTCAAGAAGAAAATAACAAATTAAAATCTGCTCTTTATAATACCGTTACAGAATCTAAACCTAGTTATATAGACAGTCTTACGTATACTTCAATTTACAACTTTACACCTGCGTTAGTTATAAAAAACAACTATACTTTTAGTACTAACATTTTACTAATAGACAAAGGAAAACGCGACAGCATAAAACAAGATTATGGTGTAATTACCTCTAAAGGAATTTTAGGTATTGTAGACCATACAAGTAAAAAATACGCAACAGTACTTTCTATTTTAAACACCAAAAGTAAAATTAGTGCTCAATTAAAAAGAACCAATCACTTTGGTACCTTAAAATGGAATGGCAAATCACCAGAATTTGTGCAACTGGTAGACATACCATCAAAAGCAAAACTAATTCAAGGAGACACTATTATTACTTCTGGTCGTTCAGCTATTTTCCCTAAAGGAGTTCCTATTGGCACGATTAAAGATTTTAAACTAGATGCTGCAGAAGATTTTTATGAAATAAACATTGCTTTATTTAATGATATGACTAATATTGAACATGTGTATATTATTAAAAACAAAGATGCAAAAGAAATTAACAACCTAATAAACCCTGTTAATGAATAGCATCATCACCACTAATATTATTCGGTTTATAACACTAGTATTTGTTCAAGTATTAGTACTATCACATATTAATTATTTGGGTTACATAAATCCGTACATTTATATTCTTTTTGTTCTTTTATTTCCGGTAAAAAATAACAGAATGCTATTTATACTTTTAAGTTTTTTACTAGGTTTAACCGTAGATATGTTTTTAGATTCAGGTGGTATGCATGCAGCGGCTTGTGTTACTATAGCCTTTATAAGACCAGCTGTTTTAAAATTTTGTTTTGGTGCAGTTTATGAGCACCAAACCATAAAATTTAATCAAGTAGATTTTGGTGCTAAACTAACGTATATAAGTATACTTACACTTATACACCACTTGATTTTATTTCTTTTAGAGGTTTTTAACTTTTCAAAAATACTTTTAGTGCTTCAAAAAACGTTATTCTCAAGTATATTTACTATAATACTATGTGTTTTAGTAACCATAATATTCAGTAGAAAAACGAAATGAGACAAATATTACTTTTCATCTCTATAATCTTTGTTGGTATTCTTTTTAGTGCAAGACTTTTTTATCTGCAAGTATATCAAGACAACACCAATAATTTATATGAAGATAACGCCATACGTAAGGTATATGATTACCCAAAACGTGGCTTTGTTTATGATAGAAACGGAAAACTTCTGGTATCAAACCAACCATCTTATGATGTGATGGTAATTCCGCGTGAAGTAAAACCACTAGACACTTTAGAGTTTTGTTCGCTTTTAAAAATAGATAAAGAGCAATTTATTAAAACCTATGAAAAAGCGTATAGGTATTCACCTAGATTACCTTATGTTTTTCTTCCGCAATTATCTAAAGAAGACTATGCTGTACTTCAAGAAAAGATGCGAAAATTTGAAGGGTTCTACATTCAAAAACGTTCGTTAAGAAATTATGAAACCACTATTGGTGCTAATGTACTTGGTGATATTGGTGAAGTTAACCAAAGAATCATGAGCAAAAATCCCTATTATAAAATGGGAGATTTAATTGGTATGCAAGGTATTGAAGCTTCTTATGAAAAAACACTACGTGGCGTAAAAGGAATTAAGTTTATACAAAAAGATAGATTTAACAGAAATATTGGTCCTTATAAAGATGGTAAATTTGATACTTTACCAGAGTCTGGAAAAGATATTAAAACAACCATTGATGCTACATTACAAGCTTATGGCGAAATTTTAATGACAAACAAACGTGGTGGTATTATAGCTATTGAACCTAGTTCTGGAGAAATTTTATCTATGGTAGCAGCACCAACCTACAACCCTAATTTACTAGTAGGTAGAGAGCGTTCTAAAAACTTCACCAAACTATATAATGACTCTATAGCAAAACCATTATTTAATAGAAGTTTACAAGGTGTTTATGAGCCAGGATCTCCTTTTAAATTAATGAATGCCTTAGTAGCCTTACAAGAAGGTGTTATTTCAACCGATGAAAAAATAACTTGCTACGCTGGTTATAAATACGGAAACAGATTTATGAAATGCCATTGCAGAGTTGGCACAAGAAACGATATGGTTCATGGTATTCAAGAATCGTGTAATGCCTATTTTGCAACCGTTTACAGAAGAATTTTAGACAAGCCTGAAAACGCCTCCATAGGTATTAATGTATGGAGTAATCATGTAAAAAGTTTTGGATTGGGTAACTTTTTAAATAACGATTTATACGTTGGCCAAAAAGGAAGAATTCCAGATAGAGACTATTACAAAGGTATTTATCCTAATACGTTTTACTCTACCTATACTATTTCTAATGCCATTGGTCAAGGAGAAGTAGCAACAACACCTATTCAATTAGCAAATATGGTGGCAGCAATTGCTAATAGAGGGTATTATTTTACTCCGCATATTATTAAAGAAATTAAAGATGAAACTATAGATTCAAACTTTACCACACCTAAATATACAACCATAGATAAACAACATTTTGAACCTGTAATTGAAGGTATGCAACATGTGTACACTCATGGTACAGCAAAACATTTACAAATTCCAGGTATTGAAATTTGTGGAAAAACAGGTACTGTTGAAAATTTCGCAAAAATTGATAGCACAAGAGTACAATTAACAGACCATTCTATATTTGTAGCTTTTGCACCAAAAAACAACCCTAAAATTGCTATTGCTGTATTTGTAGAAAATGGATATTGGGGAGGACGCTTTGCTGGACGAATTGCTAGTTTAATGATTGAAAAATACATTAAAGGTGAAGTTACAAGAACAGACCTAGAAAACTGGATATTAAATCATAGTTTAGAAGAGGAGTATGCCAAACCTTATTCTGGAGAACCTTTTGATATTAATGGAAAAACAAAACTTCAAGTTATTCCTACAGATGAAGCAAATAAATTAAAAGAACAAATAAAAAAATTAGACTCCTAATATATGTTTAGACAAACAGATAGACATTTTAAATTTGATTGGGTTACTATTATTTTATTTTTAATCTTAGTTGTATTTGGCTGGATGAATATTTTATCGGCATCACATACAGGAACAACTATAAACTATTTAGACATTTCACAACCTTACGGAAAACAACTAATGTTTATAGGTTTAACCGTTTTACTTATCATATTTATTTTATCTATTGATGCTAAGTTTTATGAGCGGTTTTCAAGTTTAATCTTTATTTTTTCTATGCTATCTTTAGCAGGACTTTTTCTCTTTGGTAAAAACGTAAATGGAGCAACTTCTTGGTATGGCATTGGTGGCATGACCTTACAACCTAGTGAGTTTGCAAAAGCTGCTACAGCATTAGCTGTTGCAAAATATATAAGTGACTTAAACACAGACATAAGAAACTTTAAAGACCAAATAAGAATTTTTATCATCATCATCATTCCTGCGCTATTAATATTATTACAAAATGATGCAGGAAGCACACTAGTTTACGGTTCTTTCTTTTTTGTTTTGTACCGAGAAGGACTTCCAAAAATATATTTAATATTAGCTTTAGCTTTAGTTTCTATTTCTGTTTTAGCACTAAAATTTGGCCCAATACTTACTTCTGTTTTAGTAGTAATTTTTATTGTTGCCAACTATTTTATTAAGAAAAAGAAACCTGTAATTCTACAACCTATTCTTACAGCTATAGCTTGTATTGTAATAGCTTTTGGAATAAAATTTTTCTATCAAAACGTATTACAAGCCCACCAACAAGACAGAATAAGCCTTTGGTTACGACTTGAAAAAGATCCGCAAAAAATTGCTCAAATGCGTAGAGATATTCTTTATAATTTATACGAATCTGAAAAAGCAATTAGCTCTGGTGGTTTTTCTGGTAAAGGTTTTTTAGAAGGCACAAGAACCACAGGTAAATTTGTGCCAGAACAACATACAGACTATATATTTAGTACTGTTGGTGAAGAATGGGGCTTTTTAGGAAGCATCTTTGTCATTATTGTTTTTGTACTCTTGCTACTGCGTATTCTTCGATTGGCAGAACTACAAAAATCACAGTTTAGTAGAGTATATGGCTATTCGGTAGCGTCTATATTATTCTTTCATTTCATGATTAATATTGGTATGGTTATGGGTTTAATACCAACTATTGGTATACCTCTTCCCTTTTTTAGTTATGGTGGTTCTGGACTTTGGGGATTTACCATTTTGTTATTCATTTTTATTAAGTTAGACTCTAACAGAATCAATGAATGGTAAGTAGCGTAATTTATAAAAAAAGCGTCTTGAAATAAAATCTTCAAGACGCTTTTTTTTTTAAAAGAAAATCTATTCTTTCTTTAACTCTAATTTTTCTGCAAAATAATCGCAAAAATCTTTCATAGTAGCTGTCATTTTCTCATCTTGAGTTGCTCTATTAAAAGTATTAGACATTGCTACAAGTGTTTGATGAAAAAACACTTTCATCTCATCTATAGGCATATCTTTTGTCCAAAGATCAATACGTAGCATTTCTTGTGTATTACTATCCCAAACAGAAAGCATCATTGCTTTTGCTTCTTGCTCACTAATACCTCCATCTTCTGCTGTCCACATTAATTTTTCAGGTACTCTATTTTCGTCTAACTCAACGTTTAATTCTATTTTTGATGTAATTTTAGCCATTATAATTCTGGTTTAAATCTTGATTTATTAAATATTTCTTCGGCAGTATTTGTAAGCATTTCTTTTAAAGAAACATCATTATTTTGCATATAGGCACGTACAATTTGCCATCCTATATATTGTCCTATTCTTCCTGGTGATTCTTTATCAATTTCTACTAAATTAAATTTTGAAAAAGGCGCTTCGGTTATAAACCTATTTACCAATTTAGTATCTGTACTAAACAACAATTCACGCTCTACAAAATAACTCCATATCTGTGCTTCATTAGCCTTTGACCAGTTGAATTGCTCTTGTGTATAGCCAATTTTTTCTGCATCTGTTTTAAACGGAATCATGATGTCTTTAAAGTACAATTGCTTACCAAAGTAAATCATTTCATCTAAAAAGGTCTTATTTTGTTTCGGAAAAATATAATTTTCAGCATATTTTGAAGCAAAATCTACAACAATTTGATTTTCGGTAAAATTAGCAGCTAAATATTTTTGAATACCATTGTAAAAAAAATGATCACTTCCTAAATACGTATCAATAGAAATAAGCGAAATAGTATCTGTAACAATTACTTTATTTCTATAATCTACAAAAGATGTTGCGCTTACCAATCGTGGTATTTTAAATTCAGGAAAATAATATTTTACATGCTGAAAAAAGCTTTTCATCTCTGCCTCTACCAAATCAAGGTTAGGATACACTTTTTCTACCTCTTTATTTAACTCTATTTGTAAGGTATCCTGCATTTTAGCTATCCAAAAAGAATCTGCATATTTTTTTGAAAACATAAAAGGAAATGCATCTTTTAGTTTTTGCAATTCGGTTGGTTTTGCATGAGCAAATGCCAAATCAAAGCGCTCAATAGCAACAGACATTTCCATATTCGAAATTTCTTTTTCTAAACCAGCATCCTTTTTACAGGAAACGCATAAAAAAGCAACAAAAAGAAATAAAAATATATTCTTCATTAACTTATTTTTATTTAAAGTGATATTGAATTATTTTTGTTAGGCAAAGGTACTATTCTTTGTTTTAAAATCTTTATAAAATGCAAACAGAAAAAGTAGTAGATCATATTGTAAAATGGTTAAAAGATTATGCAACAAAAGCTAATATTAAAGGATTTGTAATAGGTATTTCTGGCGGAATTGATTCTGCAGTAACCTCTACCTTATGTGCAAAAACTGGATTAGATTTGTTATGCTTAGAAATGCCCATTCATCAAGCCGAATCACAAGTATCCAGAGCTTTAAACCATATTGATTGGCTTAAAACCAATTTTGATAAAGTAAGCATGACACAAGTGCAGCTAACTCCTGTTTTTGATAGTTTAGTAACTGCTTTACCTCCTGTAGAAAACGAAGAAGACCGTTTTATGTCTTTAGCCAATACTAGAGCACGTTTACGTATGACAACCTTATATTATTTTGCAGCCCTAAATGGCTACTTAGTGGCTGGTACAGGAAATAAAGTAGAAGATTTTGGTGTCGGTTTTTACACCAAATATGGTGACGGAGGTGTTGATTTAAGTCCGATTGCAGATTTATTAAAAACCGAAGTTTATGAAATAGCAAAGTATTTAGGAATTCATCAAGAAATCATAGAAGCAGCTCCTACAGATGGGCTTTGGGGTGATGACAGAACAGACGAAGACCAAATTGGTGCAACCTACCCAGAACTAGAATGGGCAATGCAAATGCATGATGAAGGTAAAACCGAAGATGATTTTACTGGCAGAGAAAAAGAAGTTTATAAAATATATAAAGGATATAATTCTGCTAACAAACACAAGATGGTTGCAATTCCTATTTGTACGATACCAAAAGATTTAAAATGATTTATTTTCTTTTTACGTAAGAATTCACTACTTTTACTTAACGACTAATAGCAAAACGTCTGTTGTTTTCTTCAACAGTTATAACAAATTTAAAAAATTAAAGTTATGATTAAACTGTTGGTAGTAGACCATCATCCTATAATTAGGAAGGGTCTAGATCTACTATTTATTACGTCGTCTAACATTCAAGTTGTTGGTTCACTAGATGATGGTGAAGCTATTTTTGAATTCTTAAACAAGAATAAAGTAGATATTATTATTTCTGAAATTGACTTACCTAAGCTTAATGGCATTACTGCTTTAAGAAGGCTTAACAAAGAACATCCTGATGTTAAAGTTATTATATTTAGCGCACAGCCTGAAGAGGTGTATGCTATGAATACGATAAAAGCAGGTGCTTCTGGGTATTTATGTAAAACGGCTAATATTATAACCATTAAAGAGGCTATTTTAAAAGTATATGGTGGTGATATTTACTTAAGCAATAACCTTGCGCAACGCTTGGCTATTGGTAAACGCGTTAGCAGATCTGGTAATTTTTACAAAAAACTTTCTACAAGAGAAATCGAAGTTTTAAAGCTCATCTCATCTGGTAGAAAAAACAAAGAAATTGCTATAGAGCTTAATATTAACGAAAAAACGGTTAGTACTTACAAAGCGCGATTAATGAAAAAGCTTAACGTTACTAATATTGTAGACCTAATAAATAGAGCTAAGTTATTAGAGTTATAATACTCTATTTAATTTTCTAGATAGAAGCATCTTTAAACTAGAGTAATCTTTTACTTCTTCTAAAATGCTTCTGTTTACTTCCGATTTGTTAGCAAGTGTTTGTTGCATAAATTCAGTAACCTTTTTGTCTATTAAAAAGCAACGTAAACTTAAAATAGTTTCACTAACCAATTGTGAAATAGTTTGATTTTTCTCTTTTGGAAATATATTTTTACTATGCCAATCTGATAAACTGTAACGTTCATCTTCCATTAAAATAGAAGAAATCTCATTAGCTACATCTTGACTTACGGTATTTACAAATTGCTTTAATGCAAAATCTGGATTTTGATTTAAAGTATCTATTATAGTGTAATACAAATTTTTAAACTGCTCATTGGTAAACTCCATTTCATCATCTTGCAGATCTAAATAAATTTTTTCAAAAACTTTAGTTTCGTGTTTTACAGGCTCAAGAATTAATTCGTTTTTGTCATTTTCTTGTAAAACTAAATCTTCAAACAATTCGGTTTTGTTTCCGTAAAGCAAAAGTATTTCAATAATTTTTCTTTCCAATATATATTGTACATCAACCTTTTTTTCGGGTTGTTTATGCTTAATAACTTCAAATGCTTGCTGTGCTTGTGCCTGTTCTTTGTGTGTTTCTTGAACGTCTTTATTGGTTATTTGCGCCAAGGTAGTAAACAAAACTTGCTCACTAATATCCATGATTCTAGAACACTCTTGAATATAGATTTCCTTTTTAATTCTATCCGGAATTTTAGCAATACTATTTACAATATCACGTATAGTATCAGCCTTTTTTATAGGATCATTTTTAGATTCTTCATACAAAACCGAAGCTTTAAATTGAATAAAATCTTGTGCATGATTTTTTAAATAGTCACTTAATTCGTCTAAAGAATTTTGTTTCGCAAAACTATCTGGATCTTCCCCTTCTGGAAATGTACAAATTTTTACATTCATACCTTGTTCTAAAATTAAATCAATTCCGCGAAGCGAAGCACGTAAACCTGCTGCATCTCCATCAAAAAGAACCGTTATGTTTTTAGTAAGTCTATTAATTAATCGAATTTGGTCTGGTGTTAAAGCAGTACCAGAAGACGAAACTACATTATGAATTCCTGTTTGATGAAACTGTATTACATCTGTATACCCTTCAACCAAATAACAATTATCTTCTTTTGCTATACTCTGTTTTGCCTGATAAATACCATACAACACTTTACTTTTATGGTAAATATCACTTTCTGGTGAATTTAGGTACTTGGCTGCTTTTTTATCATTGGTTAAAATTCTTCCGCCAAAACCAAGTACACGACCACTCATACTTTGTATAGGAAACATGACACGTCCTTTAAACCTATCAAAACGCTTATCTCCTTTAACAATAGTTAAGCCTGTCTTTTCTAGAAATTCTAGCTTATAGGCTTTTTTTAAAGCTTCGTCTGTAAAGGCTTGCCACTCATCTAATGAATATCCTAAAGCAAACTTTTTTATGGTTTCATCAGTAAAGCCACGTTCTTTAAAATAGCTTAAACCAATAGCTTTACCTTTGTCTGTTTTAAGTAAAACATTCTGAAAATAGGTACTTGCAAATTCACTTACTAAATATAAACTTTCGCGTTCGTTAGCTTGTTCTTTTTGCTCATTGCTTTGCTCTGTTTCTTCTATTTCAATATTGTACTTTTTAGCCAAATATTTTATAGCTTCTGGATAGGTAAAATGCTCATGTTCCATTAAAAAAGCAACGGCATTTCCTCCTTTTCCGGTACTAAAATCTTTCCAGATTTGTTTTACTGGAGACACCATAAAACTTGGTGTGCGCTCTTCACTAAAAGGACTTAAGCCCTTAAAGCTACTTCCCGATTTTTTTAAATGTACAAAATCACCTATTACCTCTTCTACTCGTGAGGTTTCAAATACTTGGTCTATGGTGGATTTTGATATCAATAGTTGAAGATTTTAGCTTGCGCTGAATTAGTTTGTAAATGTACTATAAAAGATAATGTTTTAAAAATTATTGTAAGTAGGATACATTGATTTTTAGAAAACTTTTAGCTTTAAACGGAAGCTATAAAGTATGCTAAAATTAACTACAAAATAAAATATTTCTCTAATGTAACATAAGTAACATTTCAACCTAAAAACCAATCGTATTTTTACGATAAGAAATATGAAAAGAAATTTAGAACATATTAAATACAAAGAAGACACCAAAACTTTAGCCAAATTTGCTAAAGCATTAGGTCATCCTACTAGAATTGCCATTTTAAAACATCTTGAAAAACAATCTTGTTGTTTTACTGGTGATTTAGTAGATGTTTTTCCTTTGGCACAGTCTACTATTTCACAACATTTAAAAGAGCTAAAAAATGTAGGTTTAATTCAGGGTGAACTAAAACCTCCAAAAATAAAATACTGTATTAATCAAACAAACTGGAAGATTGCAAAATCCTTATTTCAGCAATTTTTTGATTGATATTTTTCTATTAACCTTATCGTTTATTTGCGATAAACAAATTAAAATAATATGAGTAAAGTAATTAAAATATTAGGTACTGGTTGCCCTAAATGTAAGTCTATGACAAAGGTTGTTACTGATGTAGTTTTAGAAAATAATATTGATGCAACTGTTGAAAAAGTAGAAGATATTATGGAAATCATGAAATTTAATATCATGACTACACCTGCATTAGCAATAGACGATGTAATTACCATAAAAGGGAGAGTTCCATCAAAAGAGGAAGTTTTAGATCTTTTACAATAGAAGATTCTAGTTTAATATACCCAAGCCTCTGTCAAAACAATCAAAGTACAGAGATGCAAACAAAAACAATAATATAGATTTGGTTCTGCCATAAAAAAAGCAGAAAACAAGCCAAACTTTACTAAAATGTTCTTGTTGTATTAGAGGTTTACATACTATAACTTAAAAATTAGTCAAGAATAGATAATAGTATCTACTATTAAAATCTTTTTAAAAAAAGATAAAAAAACTCAATAACAACCTATTAAAATTTAAAAAAGTGTTTGATTGGTTACAAAATTTTGCAGATTGGTTAATATATTCTGTTTTTAATATAGGAGCAGAAACACACTTAGGAACAGCTTTAAATTTCTTTGTGTTTGATACCATTAAAATTCTTATTCTGCTATTCATTATTGTTTTTATCATGGGAATAGTGAATGCGTACTTTCCTGTTGAAAAACTAAAAGACTATTTAAACAGAAAAAAACTATATGGTTTAGAATACCTTTTTTCTTCTGTTTTTGGAGCAGTAACGCCTTTTTGTTCTTGTTCTTCGGTGCCTTTATTTATTGGTTTTGTACAAGGAGGAATTCCGTTAGGAGTTATTTTTTCATTTTTAATTACTTCACCATTAGTAAATGAAGTAGCTGTTGCCATGTTTATAGGAATGTTTGGTTTAAAAGCTACCTTAATTTATGTGGTATCTGGTATTTTATTAGGAACATTTGGTGGTTGGCTAATGGGGAAATTAAATCTAGAACATTTACTATCTGATTGGGCAAAAAAGATTCTTGAAAACAAAATGCAACATCCAGAATACCAAGAGGAAAAATTAACCTTTTACCAACGATTACCTGAAATTACACATAGCGCATGGGATATTGTAAAAAACGTATTACTCTATGTTATTATAGGAATTGCTATTGGTGCAGCCATGCATGGCTATGTTCCCGAAAACTTTTTTAACACCTATTTAGGTGGTGGGCAATGGTGGACAGTTCCGTTAGCTGTAATACTAGCTGTGCCAATGTATGCAAATGCAGCAGGAATTGTTCCTGTAATTCAGGTTTTTGTAGCAAAAGGAGTGCCTTTAGGTACTGCAATTGCATTTATGATGGCAACAGTAGGTTTATCTATTCCTGAAGCTACTTTATTAAAAAAAGTGTTATCCATAAAGTTAATAGCTATATTTTTTGGAGTTGTAACACTCTGCATCATCCTTTCTGGATATGTATTTAATATATTACTATAAATAACAGCAGCATTAAAAACACATTTTAAATAGTATTATCACTTTCTAAAAAAACAGAAGATTAACACTAGCAATTAAAACAAATAACAATGAGTAAAATAATCAAATTTAGCAGCATTTTAACTATAGTTTTTATGCTAACAGCATGTAGTGAAAAAAGTAAAAATGAAAATCAATCTTTAGATACTTCTATTTCAAAAATAGAGGTTATAGACTTTCACTCTACACACAGATGTATGACATGTAAAGCCATAGAAGCAAACACAAAATACACACTAGACACTTATTTTTCAAACGAATTGAAAACAGATAAAATCTCCTTTCAAGTGATTAACGTAGATGAACAAGCCAACGAAAAAATTGCTGAAAAGTTTGAAGCTTCGGGTACAGCATTATATATGAATGTGATAAAAAATGGAAAAGAAAATAAAATTGATTTAACCGAATTTGCCTTTATGGAAGGAAATGATCAAAAAGCATTTTCAGAAGCACTAAAAAATAAAATTGATACTCAATTAAAAACGCTCTAGTTCCAATACAACCTAACACATTAAATTTTTATAATGGATTTTTTAAAATCTCTTTTAGAGAGTTATAACATTCCTATTGTATCTGCTTTTATACTCGGATTAATGACAGCCATTAGCCCTTGTCCTTTAGCCACAAACATTACTGCAACGGCATATATTTCAAAAAATATTTCCAGCAAGAAAAAAGTGTTTTTAAGCGGATTGCTATATTCTTTAGGAAGAGGATTTAGCTACACAACCATTGGGTTACTATTGTATTTTGGGGCAAGCAAATTTCATATTGCACGCTTTTTTAATCAAAATGGCGAAAAATATTTAGGACCATTATTAATTATCATTGGTTTAATTATGCTAAACGTTATTAAACTCCATTTTTTAGGAAAAACAAATTTTCAAGAAAAGCTATCCGAAAGATTTAAAGATAAAGGTTTATTTGGTTCTTTTTTAATAGGTGTTGTGTTTGCTTTAGCGTTTTGCCCATATAGTGCGGCATTATTTTTTGGCATGTTAATACCAATAACAATTGCTTCTGTAGACGGACTTTACTTACCAATAATATTTGCATTTGGCACAGGATTACCTGTCATTCTTTTTACTTATTTATTAGCCTTTACAGCTGGAAAAGTTGGCCAATTTTACAACAAAATAACAAAAATTGAAAAAGTGATGCGTAATATTGCAGGCGCTGTTTTTATAGTAACAGGCTTGTATTATGTTGCTATTTTTACTGGACTATTAAAATAAGTAGCAGCACTTTGTTATACTCTTTTTTTTATTGTTCAACTAACTGTAACTAATGTAGTAACAATTTAGTTGCTACTACCAACCTGTTTTCCAAAATTTTCTTCTAACTTGCTTACACATAACCTTAATGAGCTGTAAAACAACCACATACAATTTTGGTTTTTAGCTACATAAAAAGAAAGTATGAAAACACGAGAAAATACCATCGCAATAAACAAAGCTGATTTTCAAAAAATTGGCTATGAACTTATTAATACTATTTCAGATTTTTTTGACGAAATCCCTAAAAAACCAATCACAACGAGTAAGACTCCTAAAGAATTACAACAATTATTAGAGCATTCTGCCTTACCTGAAAACGGATTAGAAGCAGAAAAACTAATAGCTAATGCCTCTAAACTATTAATTAACAACTCTTTATTTAATGGCCATCCTAAATTTTTTGGCTATATAACATCTTCTGCTGCTCCTATTGGCGCTTTAGCAGATTTACTAGCTGCTGCTATAAACCCAAATGTTGGCGCACAAATATTAAGCCCAATAGCCACAGAAATAGAAAAACAAACGATTCAATGGTTAGCTGAATTTATTGGTGTATCACCCAATTACGGAGGAGTTTTAGTAAGTGGAGGTAATATGGCTAATTTTACAGCCTTTCTGGCTGCAAGAACAGCAAAAGCACCAAAGGATATTAAAGAAAATGGACTTTTAAACACCTCTAAACAATTATTGATTTACTGTTCAAAATCTACACATACTTGGATTGACAAAGCAGCTATTTTATTTGGACATGGCACTAAATCTGTTCGTTGGATACCAACAGATACCTCAAATAAAATGAACATTAGCATTTTAGAACAAACCTTAAAAGAAGATTTAAAAAAGGGGCTTCAGCCATTTCTGGTTGTTGGTACAGCTGGCGATGTAAGTACAGGTGTTGTAGATAATCTAGAAGCTATTTCTGCTATTTGCAAAACCTATAATTTATGGTTTCATATCGATGGAGCTTATGGTGTTCCTGCTGCAATTATTCCAGAATTAAAGAAAATGTTTCAAGGTATAAAAGAAGCAGACTCTATTGCATTAGATCCACATAAGTGGTTATATAGTCCTTTAGAAGCAGGTTGTACTTTGGTAAAAAACCCAAAACATCTTATTGACACTTATAGCTCCCATCCGGAGTACTACAACTTTAGTTTAACTGAAGAAGGAGGATCCTTAAATTATTTTGAATACGGACTACAAAACTCTCGCGGATTTAGAGCTTTAAAAGTTTGGCTTGCATTACAACAATTAGGGAAAAATGGTTATATTAAATTGCTTAGAGAAGACATAGAATTATCAAAATATTTTTATACGTTAGCAAAAGAACACCCTGAATTAGAAGCAATTACTCAAAATTTAAGTATTGCAACATTTAGATATGTTCCTAAAAATTTTAAAGAAAACAACACCTATTTAAATACGCTTAACGAAACCTTGTTAGATGCATTGCAAAAAGGAGGTGAAATGTTTTTATCTAATGCCATAATTGAAGGTAAATACAGTTTAAGAACCTGTATTGTAAATTTTAGAACTACACAAAAAGACATAAAAGAGTGTATTGAAATAATAGTAAAAGAAGGCAGAAAAACACATTTAAAACTACAAACTAACAAACACTAAAGTAACTTTTATGAAATATATAATTAAAGCAAGTGCAACTGCTAAAAAAGATGCAACAATACAGGTAAAACAGTCTGCTATTGATTTTGGTACTACTCCAGAGTCTGCAGATAGCTTACCAAATCCAGCCGAATTATTTTTAGGATCCTTTGCTGCCTGTGTTTTAAAAAATGTAGAACGTTTTTCTGATTTCATGCATTTTGAATACACAAATGCTGAAATAACAGTAAACGCAATACGCCTTGAAAAACCTCCAAGAATGGACCAAATACATTATGGATTAACAATATATAGTAAAGACAACATAAACATGGATTTACTTAAAAAAAACATTGAAAAATTTGGCACTATTTTTAACACTGTAAAACGTTCTTGTGCCATCACTGGAGAAATAAAACAGGTAAATAATTAACAATAATAGCGCACTAATCTTTTTAATAAATAGCAAGAGGTAACTTGACTGTATATGGAAACCATTTTTAATCAAGGATAACATTCTATAAAATTAAAAAAGCACCAAATTGGTGCTTTTTTTCAAGAAACTAATTCTAAAGAGGATTACTAATTAATCTAAATCAAATCGTAATCCTAGAGAAATATTGTTTTGGTCTATTGCCTGATCTTTAAATAAAGGAGATAAGTCATACTTAGCATAAAGTGCTACATTACCAAAAGACACATAACTACTAACACCATAAACAAAAGGATTAGCGTTTAAATCTGTTTCTTTATCCTTTTCTCTATTACCATCTAATTTGTATTTTATTTTATGCATAGAGCTTAAGTTTACTCCTGCATAACCACCAACACCAATTTTAAATTTATTATACGTAGAGTATCTAAAGTACGTATCTCTTTCTATTTTTTTTGATGGTCCAAATTCAAAATGTATTGGCACAACTAAATTTGTAGATCTAAACTTAGATTTCTTTAAGTTAAAAGAACTTGTTTCTAAAGAAACAACACCATCATTTTCTGTTAAGAATTGATCCTCTTTTACATTTAGTTTATTCCATTGTACAGAGAGCCCATATTTTAAACGTACTGCATTGGTGTTTTTAAAAAGTCGCGTTTTCCATGCCCAACCTAATTCTATAAATCCAGAACCACCAAGTTTATATGGAGAGTCACTTAAAGATTGCCCTTCAATTATAGCATTATTAAATCCTATAGCAAAAACCATATCACTTGTGGTACGTTTATCATAAACCTTTGGTGTTGCTTTATCTTTTGGTCCAATATAAATGCCTCCTTTATCAAATTCATCAGAATCTTCTCCCTTTCCTATTTGAATTACCATACCATCTAGATTTGCTCCAACATCTGAGGTTACTTTTTCGTTTCGCTCTAAAAGCGCTATCTTATTATCTATAATTGCTATTCTGTTTTCAATATTTAAAGCGTGTTTTTCTGCTTCCTTTTGCTTTAGTTCTTCGGCTTCTTCATTGGTTATTTCACCATTATCTAATTTGTTATTTATGGCAGCAACAGCTTCTTTTAAAAATTCTTTTTCTTGTAATTTTACCTCTTCTTTTTTAGTTTCTAAATATTCTATTTTTAAACCATTAGGGTTTTCTTGTGCCATAGCAAATGGTGTAGCACACACTAAAATAATACCGATTACGTATTGGGTTATTGTTTTCATTTTGTTCGTTTTTTAATGATAATTTATATTACTTATTTCTAGTTGTAACTGCTGTTGTTGCTGTTTTAAAATTCTTTTCAATTACTTTAAACAATTGCGTTCTTAATGAAGGAGGCATTTCTGTTTCAACAGCTTCTAGTAATGTGTTTGCATTTACAGAAACAGACTTTACAGCATGTGTATCTGTTAACTGTATCTTTTTAGTTGCAGCCGCTAAGAGCGATTCTATTTCAGATTCAGATGTTTTTAAGGTTGCAATCTGTGTTTCATCTTTAGTAGAAGCATCCATTATATTGGTTGTAACAGCCACAGTTTCCTCTATATCTGGTACAAGATTATTTAATGTTCGCGGTGTTTCCTCCTCCTGTTTTTTTGCTACAGCAACAACTGCTTGTTGTTTTTCTTTTCTATTCCTTTTTACTGTTGTATTTGTTATTGTCTGGCTGTTTTTATTTACTTCTATTATATTTTCTTTTGCGCTTTCTTTTAAAGTTTCTTGTACTATTTCTTGCGATTTTTTTATTATTAAAGGAGTTTTAACAGAATTCGTTAACACCTCTTTTTCCATTTCTACAACTGTTGTCGAAACACCTGAATTGGCATTATTATAATTTACAAATTGCTGTGTAACAAACAAAATACCAACAATACTTGCAGCAATACCAAACCACCAAAACTTGGTTTTATTTTGTTTTTTAGCATCTGCATGTAATTGTCGCTCTAAACTTGCCCAAGCATTTGCAGAAGGTTCCAGCGTGCGCTTTTCTAGCTTTTCTTTTATATTTTCTTCAAATTTAATTGGTGCCATAACCTGTAGTGTTTAATGCTTTAATTTTTTGCTGAAGCGCTTTTCTAGCTTTAAATAATTGTGATTTAGAAGTATTTTCTGAAATACCCAAAATTGCTGCTATCTCCTGATGCTTATACCCTTCAATAGCATACATGATAAAAACTATTTTATACCCTTCAGGTAACTCATCTATGAGTTGCTGAATTTGGGCAACTTCCATATTGGTTTGCATATTATTAGTAGCATGTACAGCTTCTACTGCTGCGTCTTCAGAAAATACAATTTGCTTTTTCTTTCGTAAATAGGAAATAGATTCTCTAACCATGATGCGCCTAATCCAACCTTCAAAACTACCTTGTTTTTTAAAACTTTTTAAATTTTGAAATACTTTGAAAAACCCGTTTAACATGGCTTCTTCTGCAAACTGCGTATCTTTAATATAATAACGACAAACGCTTAGCATTTTTGGTGCATGCAATTGAAACAATACGTGTTGGGCTTCACGATTGTTTTTAATTGCTTTTTTAATAAGCAAGGCTTCGTTTTTATGCAGTTGAATAACTTTCAAAATATTGCGTACGTTTTAGCTTCTATTTATAAAGACGCAAAAAGAATAAGAAAGGTTGCCTATAGATTATTTTTTTCTGTCAATAACGTAATTCACCATAAGTTCTAGTGAGTTTCTGTATTGATTATCAGGATATTTTTGAAGTATTTGTAGTGCTTCTTCTTGAAATGCTTTCATTTTAGAAACAGCATAATCTAAGCCTCCATTATCTTTAACAAAAGCGATAACTTGTTTCACTCGTTTTTGATCCTTATTATGGTTTTTAATAGAATTGATTAACCATTTTTTATCCTTTTTGTTTGCTTGATTTAGCACATAAATTAAAGGCAAGGTCATTTTTTGTTCTTTAATATCAATTCCTGTTGGTTTCCCTATTTGTTCTTTACCATAATCAAACAAATCATCTTTTATTTGAAAAGCCATACCTATGAGTTCTCCAAACTTACGCATGGTTTCTACGTGTTCAGATTCTGGTTTTACAGATGCTGCACCAAGACTACAACAAGCCGCAATTAAGGTTGCTGTTTTTTGTCTTATAATTTCGTAATAAACAGTTTCTGTAATGTCTAGTTTTCTAGCCTTTTCAATTTGAAGTAGTTCTCCTTCACTCATTTCGCGAACTGCAATAGAGATAATTTTTAGTAAATCGAAATCATTATTATCTATAGAAAGCAGTAATCCTTTTGAAAGTAAATAATCACCAACCAGAACGGCAATTTTGTTTTTCCACAAGGCATTGATAGAAAAGAAACCACGACGCCTATTACTTTCATCTACCACATCATCATGTACCAAAGTAGCTGTATGAATAAGTTCTATAACAGAAGCACCTCTGTATGTTCGCTCACTAACTTCACCATTAGAAACCATTTTAGAAACCAAAAACACAAACATTGGTCGCATTTGTTTTCCTTTTCGGTTTACAATATAATGTGTTATTCTGTTAAGTAATGCTACTTTAGAAGACATAGAGAGTTGAAACTTTTGTTCAAAAAGTTCCATCTCATAGGCAATAGGTTGTTTTATTTGTTCTACAATTTTCAATAGAAAAAAGATATAAAATATAGAACAACAAACGTACTAAAAATGCTATTGATATGCTATTTTACACCTTAAAAATCAGACTTTGTTTCTATATAACGAAGTATCAACGCATTTTACCATTTCTTTTTTATCTAAATCTACACCAACAAAAGAAGTTACTTTATCTAAAACCGCTTCGGTATTAAAAAGCACATCTTTATAATTTACATAAATAAGTTCTACACTTGGCTCTCTATCTTTCCAGGTTTCTACTTGGTTTAAGTGCTTATGGTATGCCTCAAATAAAGTAACAGGCAATACGTCTGGGTTTTTACCAATCATTTTTTGTTGTGATTTCACTACTTCTGTTAAATCTCGATTCATAAAAATAACCTTATAACGATACTTAGGATCTAGAAATTTAAGTAAAGGCGCAACTACTTTTACGGTTTTATTTTGTGCTTTATTTAACCAAGAATTGTCTTTATGCAAGGCCATTACAGGGTCGTACTCAAAATAGCCTTTTGGGTTAGAATCATCCGATTTTCGCTTTCCGTCGGTTAGTACATCTACTCCACCATTATGTAGCATTTGCATCATGACAGAAGTACCAGAACGTGGCAAACCTGATACAATTACTATTTGGTCTTCTCTGTATTTATATGCTGCTTTATCTGTTAAATTAGTAGGTTCACTAAGTTTTTCTTCTATATTTTCAATGGCTTTTTCTGCTCTTACATGTTCTACAGGTTTTAATTTTGCAGCAGTTTCATAAGCTATTTTTGCATTATCAAGATCGCCTAATTTTTCTAGAGCTTCTCCCAAAACATAATGCGCTGCTGGATAATACTTAACCAATTCTATTGCTGTAAGAGCATGATCTGCAGCATTTTCAAAATCATTTAAACGAATTAAAACAGCAGCTAAAGCTTGATGATATTTTGCACGATCTATTTCAAATTTTAATGCATTTTCAAAAGCAGTTTTTGCTTGTTCAAATTGATTTAATTTTGTGTGAATTTTACCTATTTGATACCAAACTTCAGAATTAGGCCCTTTATCTTTAGCTATTTGAAGCACTTTTAATCCTTCTCTAATTTTTCCTTTTCCAACTAAAATTTTAGCTTCAGAAAAATAGGTGTTGATTTCAAATTTCTTATCTAATGTTCTTAATTTCAATAAATAATACTCGGCTTTTTCAAATTGATTTTGAATTAAAGCAATAGATAATAAATCCATATAATAGGGAATCACATCCACTATAGAATCGCCAACTTTTAAATCTTGTTGTTTTAATTCCTTTTCAGTTTTACCCTTTAAGTCACTTTCTTGATACGTAGGATAGGAATCATTTATTAAATCAAGAAGCAATTCTTTTGCTTTTTCAAAGTCTTTTTTACCTAAAAACACTCTAGCTAAATTATGTTTTAAGTCACACTTTGTTTTTAAAATAGCCGTTTCAATTTTTTCATCTGGCTTATCTATATAGCCTAAATCTACCAATTGTTGCATGGTTTCTTGGTCACTTAACGAATTGGAATCATTAACACCTTCGTGTTGTGCAAAATCACCTTTTACGTTTTCCCAGCTATCTAAATACTTTGGTTCGGTTGGTTTTTTAAAAATATCTAATGCTACTTTTCCATCCATATCTTTACCTATTGGCAAATCAAACATATGCAAAATGGTTGGAGCTATATCTATTAACCCTAGACCAAATACTTTTTCATTTTGTTTAATATTAGGTCCTGCAGCTACAAACATACCAAATTGGCGATGCTCTAAAGCAGGAGCTGCTGGATACTTTGGCATTTTTAAAATACGTTTGTTTCCAGATTCAAAACCATGATCAGACATCACTATAATGGTAGTATCGTCATCTACCAACTCCATGGTTCGCTCTAACATCATATCTTGAATTTTATAAGCGCTTACTACTGCGTCTTTATAAATATCATATGATTTTTGAGGTATACTGTTTAATTTTGGAGGATGATATTTCATAAAAGCATGACAAAAATGATCTATTAAATCATAATATACAGCTGTAAAATCCCATTCTGTAGTACGAATTAAATTAGTTGCAGCTGCATGAACAGAAGAATTTTCAGCTAAAATACTAGCAAAAGAAACCAAACCATTGTCTTTTTCTTGATCTATGTCTGCAGCTTTAGGAATACAAGGCTTAATATGCGCTTCTGTAATCTCATAAGGAAACACTCTTAAATCTTTTATTTTATCTGTAAGTGATTCTGGATGAATAGCACCTTTAATTATTGGATTTTTTTTACTTGGGTCTTTATTTACTTTTTGAAACTTATCAGATACGACAACTCCATTAATAGGTTCTGCAGGAAAACTTGGCCACCAACCTACTAAATTACTTTTATATCCTTTATGGTGCAGGATATTCCATATTGCTTTGGCTTTTCTAGAGTTAGTAGTAACAGGACGAATACCTTTTAGGTTTGGCATAAGTTCTATAAAACCAAGAACACCATGTTTATCTGGTGTCTTTCCTGTAGCCACAGAAGACCATAACATTGGTGAATAAGGAGGGTTCATAGTACTCATATTCCCGTAAACACCCTTACTAATTAATTTTTTAAGTGCAGGCATTTCACCTTTAGCAATTAAAGGCCAAATTATTTTCCAGTCTGCAGCATCCCAACCTATTAAAAGCACTTTATTTTTCTTCATCTACGTTTTTTTCTGCTTTATTTTTTTGTTTTACTTCTCTCCAAGCTCTTAAACCAATATCTCCATAAGCTAACAAACCTAAAGATCCTTCAATAGGGATGGTATAAGATTTATTATTTGATAAATTCTTATTTTTTTTTGTCATCTTTTACGTAGAACTATTTTTAATAACACACTAAATATAAACATGCTACATATTATTATTTTTTTACCTGAATTGTAAAACAACAAAACATATTAGTTAAAACCTAGAAGATGTATGAAAAAAACTACATGAAAAATCCTAAAAATTTCAGGAATCCATTAATAAAATATGCAACATGTACTGCTACTACAAATGCTAATCATTAAACTGTTTTAATAAGCTATATACGTATAGAATACCTTATTTAAAAGCGTTGATATCTTTTATTAAATTAAAGTTGAAAAAATAGTATTACAAAAGGCTTTATTGTTTTTATACTACACACAAAGTAATTGATTTAACTTTACTTGAACTACTTTTTAAATTATATATTTCACTAATTTAAAAACTCGTATTCTAACACTTCTATAAGCTTACACTTTTAAGGATTCTTTAATTGTAACAACAAAAGTTTATTTATTTAACAATTTTTAATTGTTTCTTACTGTTTTCAGAAATACAATTTGTTTTACAAAATATTAATTATTAGATTGTTACATGTTTTTCTATTAAAATAGAATTATATACAACCAAAGATATTAATTAAAACCTAGCAGAAATATGAAAAAAACTACTTTAAAAAAATCAAATAATTTAACAAAAAGACTTGCTCAATACGGAGCGCTAACAGCTGCTATTGCTGGTGTTGCTGACGCTAACGGCCAAATTATTTACACAGATATTACTCCTGATGAAGGAGGTGCAGGCGTACAGTATTTATTGGATATGGATAACGATGGAACTGATGATTTTTCTATAAGACATTTTTCTGCAAGTTCCTTTGGTGGCGCTGTGAATAATTTATTTGCTGCTCCTAACTCCTCTAATGGAGGTATTTTAGGAATTGATTCTTCTTTTGATTACCCATTTGCTTTAGATGCAGGAGCAACTATAAGTAGCGGTCAAACTTCATGGCTTCCAGGAAATAATTATTACAAGACTATGAACTATAACAGTTGTAATTATTTTAGTAGTCAATGGTGTGGAGTTACTGATAAATATTTAGGACTTCGTTTTCAAATTGCTGGCGCAACACATTATGGTTGGGCAAGATTAGATGTAAATCAAGATTCTGGTTCTGGATGGCTAATTAAAGATTACGCATACAATTCTGTTGCTGGAGAATCTATTGAGGCTGGGCAAACACTAAGTATCGCTGAAAATGCTATTAACGAGGTAAAGATTGTGAGTTTAAATAAATCTATAGCACTATACAATTTACCAGAAAACACAGATTATAAACTTTATGACATTACAGGTAAGTCTGTGTTAAATGGTTCTATTAACGATCATACTTATGTTATTGAAGCGAAATCTTTATCTAACGGTATTTATATTGTAGAACTTACAGACTCTTTTACTAAAACTGCAACTAGAAAGAAAATTGTTTTATAAAACGATTTTATTACTAGTATAAAAAAAGCTTCCTAAATTTAGGAAGCTTTTTTTATTTCTTGTTTGCTAGTTGCCCACAAGCCGCATCAATATCTTTACCTCGTGATCGTCTTACGGTTACTGTAATATTATTACGCTCTAGAATAGAAACGTACATATCAGTAGCAGCACTATCTGCTTGCTGAAACTCGCCATCGTCTATTGGGTTGTATTCTATTAAATTTACTTTACTTGGCGCAAACTTACAAAACTGCACCAATGCTTCTGCAGCTTCTTTAGTATCATTAATGCCTCGCCAAACTACATACTCATACGTAATTCGATTTTTTGTTTTTTCGTACCAATACACTAAAGCTTCACGTAAATCTTTTAAAGGAAAGGTAGCATTAAACGGCATGATAGAAGTACGTACCTCATCTATTGCAGAGTGTAAAGAAACGGCTAGTTTAAACTTTACTTCATCATCTGCCATTTTTTTAATCATTTTTGGCACTCCAGATGTAGAAACTACTATTCGTTTTGGCGACATGCCTAAACCTTCTGGTGATGTAATTTTATCTATGGCTTTTAGTACATTGTTATAGTTCATGAGCGGTTCTCCCATACCCATAAAAACAATATTACTTAATGGTTTGTTGTGGTATAATCTACTTTCATTATCTATAGCAACTACCTGGTCATATATTTCATCTGGATTAAGGTTACGCATGCGTTTTAATCGTGCTGTTGCACAAAACCTACAGTCTAAACTACAACCTACTTGACTAGAAACACATGCTGTGGTTCTTGTTTTTGTTGGTATTAATACCGATTCTACAATTAAGCCATCATGTAAACGCACTGCATTTTTTATGGTACCATCATTACTCTTCTGCATGGTATCTACACGTATGTGATTGATAACAAAGTTATCTTCTAGCATTTGCCTGGTTTCTTTAGACAGGTTTGTCATGTCTTCAAAAGTATGTGCAGACTTGCTCCATAACCACTCATATACTTGATTACCACGAAAGGCTTTATCGCCTTGTTTTACAAAGAATTCTCTTAGTTGTTCTTTGTTTAATGCTCTAATGTCTTTTTTTGTTGTTGCCATAGCTTTGCAAAAGTAGTGAAACGTTTTACTATTTACGAATTTAGATGAACCTATTACTAGTTTTGAACTTGTGCACTTGCCATGAGGAAGCGCATTAGCGATAGAACGGTTTGTTTGAGCTCCTCGCAGAGAGCGAGTAGTGAAAGCGCGACGCAACGTAGCTTAAGCGTAGTTGGGTAATGCCATAAAAAAAAGCCTCTAAAAAAGAGGCTTTATATAGGTTACAATTTGTTATTAAATGATTAACATGGCGTCACCATAACTATAAAAATTGTATTTTTCTTTTATTGCTTCTTCGTATGCTTTTAGTATAAAATCATGTCCTGCAAAGGCTGAAGCCATCATTAACAGGGTTGATTTTGGTGTATGAAAGTTTGTAATCATGCAGTTTGCAATACTAAAATCATAAGGTGGAAAGATGAATTTATTGGTCCAACCGTCAAACTCATTAAGAGTACCACTAGAGGAAACCGAACTTTCTATAGCACGCATGGCAGTTGTACCTACAGCACAAATACGTTTTTTATTCTTTTTAGCATTGTTAATAATTGCTGCTGCTTCTGAAGTAATTGTTACTTCTTCACTATCCATTTTATGTTTAGATAGATCTTCTACCTCAACAGGGTTGAAGGTACCTAAACCAACGTGAAGTGTTACTTCTGCTAAGTCTACTCCTTTTATTTCTAAACGTTTTAAAAGGTGTTTAGAAAAGTGTAAACCAGCGGTTGGTGCTGCTACTGCTCCTTCGTTTTTTGCAAAAATTGTTTGGTAACGATCTTCGTCTTCTGGAGTTACATCTCTTTTTATATATTTTGGCAATGGTGTTTCACCAAGCTCTGTAAGTTTTCTTCTAAATTCTTGGTAAGAACCATCATAAAGAAAACGTAAGGTTCTTCCTCTAGAAGTGGTGTTATCAATTACTTCTGCGACTAAGGTTTCATCATCACCAAAGTATAATTTATTACCAATACGTATTTTACGTGCTGGATCTACAAGTACATCCCAAAGACGTTGCTCTTCATTAAGTTCTCTTAACAAAAACACTTCAATACGCGCTCCTGTTTTTTCTTTATTACCATATAAACGAGCAGGAAAAACTTTGGTATTATTTAGTATTAAAACATCATCTTCTTCAAAATAATCAATAAGATCTTTGAACATTTTATGTTCAATAGTTTGTTTTTCTCTGTTTAAAACCATTAAGCGAGATTCATCTCTGTTTTCTGCTGGATGCTCTGCCAATAACTCTTCTGGAAGCTCAAACTGAAAGTGAGACAACTTCATTTTATAATTTTGCATGTAGTAGTATTAGGTTATGTAATGTATTTTACAAGATTACAAATATACAATCTCAAAGTAGGGGTTGTCAAGTAAATAGCTAATTATTATTCAGAAAATTTAAAACCAATAGCTTTTAAGTCTTGCCAAAATGTTGGATATGATTTTGAAACCACATCTGCTTCTTCAATAATAATAGACGTTTTTAAGGCTAATGGTGCAAATGCCATTGCCATTCTATGATCTTGATAGGTTGCTATTTTTATATCTTTGTTAATGGTATTAGAAACCTCGAGTTGCAAGGTTTTATCTGTAATGTTTACTTTACCTCCTAATTTTTCAATTTCGGTTTTTAAAGCTACCAACCTGTCTGTTTCTTTAATTTTTAATGTATGAAGTCCTTTTAAATCACAAGCTATACCTAAACCAAAACAGGTTACAGCAATGGTTTGTGCAATATCTGGCGCATTTTTTAAGTCTAAAGAAATTAACGTTTCTGGACTAACGCTTGTTATTTTGTTAAGTGTTATTTTATTTTGATGGAATGTAGTTTCAACTCCAAACTGCTTATAAATATCTGCTAAGCAAGCGTCTCCTTGTAAGGAGTTTTCTTTATAAGAAGCTAGTGTTGTTTTTGTACCTACTGCACTCATTGCAATTATACTATAATAGTACGATGCAGAAGACCAATCTGACTCTATTAACCCTTGATGTTTTTGAATAGTAGCCTTTGGTTTTACAGTAATAATATTGTTTGTAAAACTGGTTTCTACGCCTATTTCATTTAGCAAAGACAAGGTCATGTTTATATAAGGAATAGAGGTTATTTCTCCATCTAAAGTAAGCTCTAAACCGTTTTCTAATTTTGGTGCTATTAGCAATAAGGCCGAAATATATTGACTACTTACATTTGCCTTTAGAGTAACTTTATTTTTTGTTATTTGTTTTCCTTTTATTTTTATTGGAGGATAGCCATTGTTTTTTTGGTAACTAATTGCTACACCTAACTGGCTTAGTGCTTCGACCAAAATAGCTATAGGTCTTTCTTGCATTCTTGAAGAACCTGTTAGTGTTACTTCTCTATTATTTTGAATAGAAAAATAAGCTGTTAAAAAACGCATTGCTGTTCCTGCGTGATGAATATCTATTACATTTTCTAGAGACGTTAATGCTTTTTGCATCACTTTAGAATCGTCTGAATTAGACAGATTTTCTAAAGTAATATTTGGGTACAACGCCTGTAATAACAGTAATCTATTTGATTCGCTTTTAGAACCTGTTATTTGTATAGCAGACTGCTTAGCAATGGTTGATTGTTGAAGGTGTATATTCATAATAATAAAGATTCCTGTTTTTAAAGGAATGACAGATTACTTTAATTTCTCGTTATTTTGATGACGATCGTGATCGCGTTTTGTTTTAATGTCTAGCTTTTTATCAAAAGCTTCTTGCAAATTAATTCCTGTTTGGTTTGCTAAACATAATACTACAAACATAACATCTGCTAATTCTTCGCCAAGGTCTTTATTTTTATCGCTTTCTTTTTCGCTTTGTTCGCCATAACGTCTTGCAATTATTCGTGCTACTTCGCCAACCTCTTCTGTAAGTTGTGCCATATTAGTAAGTTCATTAAAATAACGAACGCCATGGTTTTTAATCCAGTTATCTACTTCTAATTGTGCATTTTTTATGTCCATTCTTTTTTCTTTTTTGCAATAGACAAAGTTATTAAAATTATACTGCAAGGAATAGCAATATAGATTAATTCGCTAATAATTACTTGCATTCCCCATTCTGAAAAAAATTGCTTAATACCAATTGGTGAAACTTTAATTACTTGCCAAGGAAAAAAATATCTTGAGTTTTGAAAAGGAATAAAAAAACCAACTCCTTTTCCTCCTGTTGTCATGCCATCTAATACGCCATGAGAAATTGTAGATAAAAACAAAACGATAAAGAAGATTTGTTTTCTGTTTTTGCCAAAGATAAAAGCCAATAAGCCACTCCATAATATTGCAAATAGTATAGAATGCGTAAAGCCTCTGTGCCCTAAAGGATGCACATAAGGCACTCCTAATTTAAATGCCAAAACATCAATATCTGGTAGTATTGCACAGCCTATTGCTAAAAGCAAAAGTAATGTACTGGTTTTAGAGTCTATTACTTTTGCTGTTGTATATGCCACTAAACCATGACCAAAAATTGATGCCATTTACACTTTTTTAAGCACTATTTGTTCGGTTTGTTTTTTTATTACTAAATCGAAAAACTTCTTAAACTCCAAATAATCCTGAGGCATAATAATTATTTTATTAATATCTAAATTGGTAGTTATCTGTAATAAATCACCTGTATGTTTTATTAAATAGGTAAAACTACCATCATTAACATTAAATTGAATTTTTTGATTTTCTGGTAAAGATTCTACCTGATAACCTTGAGGTATTTTAATATTTATTACATTTTTTTCGGAAACAGGGTAAGTAAAATCTATAGGATATTCTCTAGTTTCTTGTTTAAACGGGTTTTCTTCTGGAGCTAAAAACAGTAATGAAGAAAAGTATAGTTTGTCTGCTATTTCTTCTATTCCGTTATCTAAACTATATTCGTAAGAAATAAGAATAGGTTTACTTGTTTCGTTTTTAGACTTTACATCTATATTGCTTACTTCTATATCTCCTTTTCCTTCTTCAATAGATAATACATATTGTTCTTCACTAAAGGCATTAAAATCTTCTCTATGTGATAATGCAAAATGATTAGTTAATTGCTCTCTTACTTTACCTGTAACAGATAAGTCTTCATGAATAGTGGCATTTAAAAAGTTTATTTGTTTTGAGTTTTGGCTAGGCATTAAACTCACCCAAGTAGAACTTTTATCTTCTCTAATCATTCTTCCTTGCCAGTTCAATACATGGTTAGGCAAAATATTTGCGGTTGCGTATGTACTTGAAGCATCTAGTAAAACAATTCCTTCTGTAAGTTCTATAGCAGCAATATTTGTTATACTTTATTCTTTGTATCTATTATAATAGTAACTGGTCCGTCATTTAAAAGTGCTACTTGCATATCTGCACCAAACTCCCCTGTTTGTATTGCTTTACCAAGATTTTTTTCTAACTGGCTAATAAAATCTTGATACAAAGGAATAGCAATATCTGGTTTTGCCGCTTTAATATAACTTGGTCTGTTTCCTTTTTTGGTATTTGCGTGTAAAGTAAATTGGCTTACTACAATAACATCTCCTTTACTTTGTAATAATGAAGTATTCATTACACCTTCTGCATCATTAAAAATACGAAGGTTTGTTATTTTATTAGTTAACCACTTGATGTCTTCTTGGGTATCTTTAGGAACAATACCTAACAAAATTAATAGTCCGTGGTTTATAGATGCAACTTGTTTATCTTTAATAGTAACGCTTGCCTGAGTAACTCTTTGTATAACTGCTTTCATAATTAAAATTCTCTAACAATTAATGCAATTCATTTTTTGTTATTTCATTGTTATAAATCTACTACCTTCTTATTAAACCTTTTTATTAGCCTTCTTACAAAAGCAGGAATTTGTTTTTATGTTATTAACCTAAGAGACAACTGTCTTTGCAGAAATTAATTATAATTATCTGTTCTGTAATGTTCTTCTTCTCCTTCAATAATGCTTACATAACTTCTGTAGCGTGAGTAGGCAATTTCATCATTTTCTACTGCTTTTTTAATAGCACATTTTGGTTCTTCAATATGTAGACAGTTATTGAATTTACAATCTTGTTTTAGTGCAAAAAATTCTGGAAAATAATCACTTACTTCCTCTTTTTCCATATCTACAATACCAAATCCTTTTATTCCTGGAGTATCTATTATTTTAGCATGAAAGCTAAGGTCAAACATTTCGGCAAAAGTAGTGGTGTGTTGTCCTTGACTATGTTGTGTAGAAATTTCTTTTGTTTTTAAGTCTAGGTTAGGTTCTATTGCATTTACAAGTGTAGATTTACCAACACCAGAATGACCAGCAAACATACTTACTTTATCTTGCATCATGCTTTTAACCTTTTCTACATTTTTACCTGTAGTTGCAGAAATACCAATGCACTCATAACCAATAGACCTGTATATATGTGCTAAATAACGTACTTCATCAAGCGTTTCTTTATCATACACATCTATTTTATTAAAAAGCAGAATGGTTTTAATAGAATAAGCTTCTGCAGTTACTAAAAAACGATCTATAAAAGAAGTGAATGTTGGCGGATTATCTATAGTAACCAACAAAAACACCTGATCTATATTAGAAGCAATAACATGGGTTTGTTTAGAAAGGTTTACCGATTTACGAACAATATAGTTTTTACGGTCGTGAATATAATTAATGACACCTGTTTCTGTATCGTTTTTAGTTTCTAACTCAAAATCTACATGATCACCAACAGCAATTGGGTTGGTACTTTTTATCCCTTTTAGTCTAAATTTTCCTTTAATACGGCATTCATAAGTCTTACCGTTTTCTGTTTTTACGGTATACCAACTCCCTGTAGATTTGTAAACTAGTCCTTTCATTATTGCAAAGATGCATAATATGCATTTGTAATACAATAAAAAAGGCTCGCAAATGCGAGCCTTTTAATTATTAAGCTTTTAAAATCTTTTCTTGATGATTTATAGACTCTTGATGAATTGCTTTAAACATACGTAAAATAAACTCTTCACTTAATCCTTTAGACTCTCCTTCAAGAACCATTTTACCAAGAATTTCGTTCCATCGTTTGCTTTGTAAAACAGAAACATTTTTTTGCTTTTTAAGTGCGCCAATGCCATCTGCTACTTTCATTCTTTTTCCTAATAAATCAATAATTTGATTATCTACCACATCAATCTGAGCTCTTAAATTATTAAGTTCTTGGTTGTATGCAGCCTCAGGATCTGTTTCTTTTCTAATGCGTAAATCTTGCATTATTTGCACTAAAGAATCTGGTGTTACTTGTTGTGCTGCATCACTCCAAGCGTTATCTGGATCAAAGTGTGTTTCAATCATTAAACCATCAAAATTAAGATCTAATGCTGTTTGTGATACATCAAATATCATATCTCTTTTTCCTGTAATATGTGAAGGATCATTAATTAAAGGAATGTCTGGAAATCTGTTTTGAAACTCAATAGCTAATTGCCATTCTGGAATATTTCTGTATTTAGATTTTTCGTACGTAGAAAAACCTCTATGAATTGCTCCTAGGTTTTTAACACCTGCAGTATATAACCTTTCAATACCACCTAACCATAAAGATAAATCAGGATTTACCGGATTTTTTACTAGAACAATTTTATCTGTTCCTTGTAAAGCATCTGCAATTTCTTGCATGATAAATGGACTAACAGTAGAACGTGCACCTATCCATAGTAAATCTACATCATTTTCTAATGCTAATTTTACATGCGCTGCATTAGCAACTTCTGTACAGGTTTTCATTCCTGTTTCTTCTTTTACTTTTTTTAGCCAGTTTAAACCTAATGCTCCAACACCTTCAAAATTTCCTGGTCTTGTTCTTGGTTTCCAAATTCCTGCTCTAAAGTAATTTACGTCAGTGTCTTTTAACTGATGTGCAATTTTTAAAACTTGTTCTTCTGTTTCTGCACTACATGGTCCTGCTATTACTAGTGGATGATCTAATTTCATGTCATCTAACCATGTTCTTAATTCTTTTTTGTTTTCCATAATTTTAAATATTCCAAAAATAAAATTCCAAATTCCAAAAGCGATACGCTATTTTCCTTTTTAATTGGTATTTAGTTTTTGCGTTTTGTAATGTGTTATTCTATTCCGTTTAATATGTCTTTTATTCTATTGGTGTTTTCCATTTCTTTAAAAACAGTTTCAAAATCTTCTTTCTGAATCTTTTCTTTAAAATGCGTAAGGTTGCTTATATATTCTTCTAAAGTTTCAATTACATTTTCTTTATTCTGCTTAAAAATTGGTGTCCACATAGCAGGACTACTTTTTGCCAAACGTACTGTTGAAGCAAAACCACTTCCTGCCATATCAAAAATATCGCGTTCATTATTTTCTTTATCTATTACTGTTTTTCCTAGCATAAAAGCACTAATGTGTGATAAATGCGAAACGTAAGCAATATGTTTATCATGTGCTTCAGGATTCATATAACGAATACGCATGCCCATAATTTGAAAAATAGTTAAAGCTTTTTCTTGAAGCTTAAAGGCTGTTTTTTCTATTTCGCATATAATGTTTGTCTTGCTTTTAAAAAGACCTAACAATGCTGCTTTAGGGCCTGAAAATTCGGTTCCTGCTATAGGGTGTGTTGCCAGGAAATTTCTACGTTTTTCATGATTTTCTACTACTTTACAAATATCACTTTTAGTAGAGCCAACATCCATTACCAAAGCATCATCAGACACCAGGTCTAGTACTTCTGGTAATAATTTTACAGCTACATCTACAGGAACTGAAAGTATTACAAAATCTGCGTTTACTACATCTTTTAATGTGGCTTTAAAATCTATAACTTTAAGTTCTAAAGCTTCTTTTAAATGTGTTGGATTAGAATCTACACCAAACAAACTAATGTTAGGATTTAAGTTTTTTACATCTCTAGCAATGCTTCCTCCTATTAACCCTACGCCAATTACATATATATTTTTTACACTCATAATTATATTCTTGCTAGTGCTTCTTCTAATTCCTCTGTCGAAGCACACAATGAAAACCTAACGTATCCTTCTCCTTGTGTTCCAAAAATGGTTCCTGGCGCTATAAATATGTGGTTTTCTTTAAGTAACATATCTATAAATTCTTCCGATTTAAAATGTGGTGGTAATTTTGCCCAAACAAATAATCCTGAGGCTTCTTTATTGTACGTACAATTTAAAGCATCTGCTAGTTTCCAGACTAATTCACGTCTTTTATTATACACGCTATTTAAACTATTATACCACATGGCAGAACATGTTAAAGCTTCTATTGCTCCTTTTTGTATGCCGTAAAACATACCAGAATCCATATTACTTTTTACTTTTATTATTGCTTCTATATGTTTTGCGTTTCCTAAAACCATTCCTACTCGCCAACCAGCCATATTAAATGTTTTACTAAGGGAGTTAAGCTCTAAACAAACATCTTTGGCTTTACTAACGCTTAAAATACTTGTTGGTTTATTATTTAAAATAAAACTATATGGATTATCATTTACTATTAAAATATCATGTTTTCTGGCAAAGGCTACAACATCTTCAAACAACTGCTGTGTAGCTTTTGTTCCTGTTGGCATATGCGGATAATTAAGCCACATGATTTTTACTTTACTTAAATCTAATTTCTCTAATGCTTTTAAATCTGGAAGCCAACCTTTACTTTCTTCTAAATTATAATACACTGGTTTTGCTCCTAATAATTTAGTTACCGAAGCGTAAGTAGGATAACCAGGATTAGGAATAAGCACCGCATCACCTGCATTTAAAAAAGCCATAGAAATATGCATGATACCTTCTTTGCTTCCCATTAATGGTAACACTTCTGTTGTTGGGCTTACATGTACAGCAAATTGCTGGCTATAAAATTGAGTAATTGCTTCACGTAATTCTGGTAACCCTTGATAACTTTGGTATTTATGCGCACTTGCATCTTGAAAACTGTTTGCTATTGCAGTAATCACTTTTGCTGGTGGCTGTAAATCTGGACTACCAATTCCTAAATTAATGATTGGTTTACCATTAGCTTTAAGCAAGTTTACTTCACGCAATTTTCTAGAAAAGTAGTATTCTTCTACGGTATGTAATCTATCTGCTACTTGTATCATGATTGCTTTGCGTTTTTATATTCGCCTAATATTTTAAAATCTTGTGCCATAATTTGTAATATAGATTTTGCTTTTTTGTAATCTGCATAGGCATCAAAAGTAACATCCACAAAAAAAGCATAACTCCAAGGAGTTTCAATTTTTGGTAAGGATTGTATTTTTGTTAAACTTAACTTACAATCGCTCATTACATTTAATATGGTTGCCAGACTTCCTCTTTTATGTTCTAACTCAAATTTTACCGAAGCTTTATTAATTTCACTTTCTGGAAATTCATGGTTTTCCCGTTTTACAATAACAAAGCGCGTTTCGTTTAGTTTTATAGTTTGAATGCTCTTTGCTAAAATGTTTAATTCAAAAATATCTGCTGCTAAAACACTTGCAATAGCTCCTACATTTTTTAATTTATTTTTATGAATTCGTTGTGCAACCTCAGCAGTATCCTTATCTTCTATTAGCTTTATGTGTGGATGCTTTTTAAAAAACTCTTTACATTGTAACAATGCCATAGGATGCGAATACACCTCTTTAATATCTGCTATACTTTGGTTTGGTAAAGCCATTAAATTGTGCTGTATATCTAAATATTTTTCGCCAACTATATGCAAATTATTATTATCAATTAAAGCATAATTTGGTATTATAGATCCTGCTATAGAGTTTTCTAAAGCCATGATTACAGCATCTACTTTTTTATCTAAAAGATTTTCAACAGTTGCATCAAAAGTCAAGCATTCTTTCACATTCATTTGATTTCCAAAATATTGCTCAGAAACAATATGATGAAAAGACCCTTTTACTCCTTGAATTGCTACAGATTTTATCATAAAAAAAAAGCCTCGATATTTCGAGACTTGTTGTTTAATTTATATTTAATATACATATATAACGTCTCGCCTTTTATTTAAAAAAGAAATAGAACCAGCTATAAAATGTAAAATTTGTTTTCATACTCATAATTATGTGGCTAATGTAATTAATTATATGAAATAACAAAATTGTTGAAATAGTTTTTTTTGCTTTATGTTTAATTTTTAAAGATTTAGTAGTTATTAATCTATTAAATTATATAATTACTATTATTTTTGAAGAAACTATTTACACATGTCTATTGAAGTTACAAACATCTCTAAAGTATACGGAACGCAAAAAGCGCTAAACCAAATATCTTTTAAAGTTAATAAACCTGAAATTGTTGGTTTTCTGGGTCCTAATGGTGCAGGAAAATCTACAATGATGAAAATATTAACTACCTATTTAGAAGCTACAGAAGGAGAAGCAAAGGTAAATGGGCACGATGTAAATAATAACACCAAGCAAGTACAACAAAGTGTTGGTTATTTACCAGAACACAACCCTTTGTATTTAGACCAATATGTGAGAGAATACCTTGCTTTTAATGCGCAAGTATATGGTGTAAGTAAAAATAGAATTAATGAGGTTATAGCGCTTACTGGCTTAACTCCTGAAGCACATAAAAAAATAGAACAATTATCTAAAGGTTACAGACAACGTGTTGGTTTGGCCAATGCGCTTTTACACAATCCGGATGTTTTAATTTTAGACGAACCTACCACTGGATTAGACCCAAACCAATTAGTAGATATTAGAAACTTGATAAAGAGTATTGGTAAAGAAAAAACCGTTTTCCTATCTACACATATTATGCAAGAAGTAGAAGCTATGTGTGACCGAGTAATTATTATTAATAAAGGTGAAATTGTTGCCAATAAAACATTAAAAGAACTTCGTGACGACAAAGAACAAGTTGTTATTGTAGAGTTTGACTACAGAGTAGAAGATGCCTTTTTACTAAAACTACCAAAGGTAAAAAGCGTAAAAAACACACACGATTTTATTTATGAAATCACTTTTGCTACTGCAGAAGATATGCGCTCTCACGTATTTGATTTTGCACATGATAACGAGTTAAAAATCTTACAACTAAATCAAAAAAACGCGAGTTTAGAGAGTTTGTTTAGAGAGTTAACGAATTAGGAATTAAAAAAACTAACCATATTGTTTTTGTTACTAAAAACGTATCCTAAAATTACTCAAAAATCAAACGTCCATCATAAAACTCCTCTACTGTAACAATTGCTGGTTGGTTATAAGAAATAACATCTCCTGTACTTCTAATTTCTCCGCTAATGGAAACTTGCGGATTTACAAGAATATCATTAGTTCCTCTATGGTAAATTTGCACTTCTTGCGCTATTAAATCTTCGCCTTGAAAACGTCCTGTTCCTGAGAAAAAACCAACGTATAATTTTTGCGTGCTACCAGAAATATAAAAAGACGAAATATTATTGCCTACTACATTTACATTTTGCGAATTCACCTGTAGTTTAAAATCACCAACAGTAATACTTCCTGGTGCATTAAAATCTTCTGAAAACAATTTTAAATTAGCATAATTTAAAACTCCATCACTAGAAATATCATATTGTGTAGAGCTTCTAATTTCTGTAATATCTGGTGCAGTTACATATACTTTGGTTATGCCATAATCACGCACATAGTTACAAGAGTTATTATCTGTAAGTTGTAGCTCGTTATTTACTACAATAGCTTCTACATCATTTAATAAATTTTCACCAGTTTCAATAACAACTTCAAAACCTACATCTTGTTTAAGAATAAGTTCTATATCTTTATTTACCAGAATTTTTTCAAAAGAAGGTAAAACTACTTCTTCCTGAATAATTTCGCCTGTTTTTTGAAAACAATCATTTGCATCTTCACTATTACAGGAAAACAGCATTAATGTAATAAATATGTATATGTAGTTTTTCATAACCCTTCTATCCTTGAGACACCTTTCCCCAAAAAAAGGGAAGTTTTTTTTATTCAATTTACGCTTCTAATTACAACCTAATTCCCACACCAAGCTCTACAGCTTCTGCTTTTGCACCATGTGATTTTAAGGTTAATGCTGCAAACCATTTTTTGCCAAAATAGCGTTTTGCTCCTATTCTTAAATAGGTTCTCCCTTCAAAATCATACGGATAGTACACATAATACCCAAACTGTGTTACTACAGACATTTTGTTTATAAACAGCTCATGACCAGCAAAAACACCAACACGTTTATAATCTGCACTACCATCTTCTCCTTCTTCAGGAAAAGCTGCTGCTCGATACTTTATATATTCTTTTAAAAAATTAGAAAAGAAAACATCTGCACCCAATTGCAATGCACTTTTATGGTTTATACGTTTATCTGCATAAGCCGAAAGTATATAAAAAGGAAACTGACCACTACCTACAACATCACTTTCATTTACACCGCTTCTAAATACAAGGTTGTATTGTATAGGTTGCGTAAATTTTTCTTTAGTTAACGTGTTTATATATTCTGCATCTTCTTGATCTAAATTATAAGTAACACCAACATTAAAAGCTATAGTATTTACACTTGTGTTAGGTGCTTTTACATTGGCGTTTGAGTAATGTAAAAGAGACAATCCTGCTTGTACTCCAAAACGATTAAAAATACGCTCTTTTTTATAATTTATCATGGCATAAGTACTACTTAAAATAGTAGAACCAAAAGCAACATTTTTATGATTTTCAACCTTATCATAAGGGTTGCTTGCATAAGCTAAACCTTGCCCTATACGAAGCATTAAATTTCGCTTTAAAAAGTAAAAATTATAATGTGCATATACCGAAAAATTATTACCAAGCACACTATTTTTAAAATCTTGATATCCTAATGACAATCCGTATTCCGGATAATTATAGCGTTGTTGCCAATCTTCTTCTCCAAAAGTTTTCTTATTCCAGCTTAAAATAAAACCTTCAGGATGTCCTTGAATTAAATGCGTAATATCATCATTATGTACAGCAATGTTTCCAGTAAAATAATTTACATCAAAATAAGAATTTGTAGTTTTCTTTTCTTGCGCAAAAACACAAGTACAAAACACACAAAGAAAGTAGGTTAATAAACGCTTCATTTCATTTAGTTAGAGCGCAAAAGTATAAAAATTAAAATAAAGCCGAAGCAATGGTTTTTATATTATCACTCTTTCCCATAGAATAAAAATGAAGCACAGGAACTCCAGCTTCTTGCAACTCTTTAGATTGCTTAATTGCCCACTCTACACCTACTTGTCTTACCTGTTTATTATCTTTACAACTATCTACTGCTTGAATTAAATCTTCTGGTAAATCTATTTTAAAAACCTGAGGTAGCAATTGCAAATGTCTTTGTACAGCTATTGGTTTAATTCCAGGAATAATGGGCACGTTAATACCTGCAACTTTTGCTGCCTCTACAAACTGAAAATATTTCTGATTATCAAAAAACATCTGCGTAACCACATAGTCAGCACCAGCATCAACCTTTTCTTTTAGTCGTTTTAAATCGGTTTGTAAAGAAGGAGCTTCAATATGTTTTTCAGGATAACCAGCAACACCAATACAAAAATCAGATTTATCATCAACCTCAATCACATCATGCAAATACTTACCCTTGTTTAAATCTTGAATTTGAGACACCAAATCTTTTGCATACAAATGACCACCTTTTGCAGCCTCAAAATATTTTTGATGTTTCATAGCATCGCCACGTAAAGCCATCACATTATTTATCCCTAAATAATGGCAATCTACTAGTAAATATTCTGTTTCCTCTTTGGTAAAACCACCACACAAAACATGAGGCACAGTATCTACATCATATTTATGTTTTATGGCAGCACAAATACCAAGAGTTCCAGGACGCATTCTGGTTATTTTTCTTTCAAACAAACCCGCTTTATCAATATAAATAAACTCTTCTCTTGAGGTAGTAACATCAATAAAAGGAGGTTTAAACTCCATTAAAGGATCTATATTATTATATAATTCCTGAATATTTTTCCCTTTTTTTGGCGGAATTATTTCAAACGAAAACAATGTTTTCCCGTTTGCATTTTTTATGTGTTCTGTTACTTTCATAGTATTGCCCACAAAAGTGGGTATCTCTTTAATATTATCTTATTTTTTATTTTGGCGTTACCACAAGGGTCGCGCTTTCACTACTCGCTCTCTTTGAGGAGCTCAAACAAACCGTTCTATCGCTAACGCACTTACTTGCTTTGGTCTATTTTTAAATAAAAGCGCCTTTTTATTTGCTATTGCTGTGCTTTGTACATAAGAATTATTAATCTGCTAAATTTGGATTTAACCATTTTGCAGCCTCTTCTATAGCAATATTTCTTCGCTTAGCATAAGCCTCTAACTGGTCTTGCTTTATTTTTCCTAGTCCAAAATACTTTGCTTCTGGATTTGCAAAATAATAACCACTCACACTTGCTGCTGGCCACATAGCTAAACTTTCGGTAAGCTTCACTCCTATTTTATTTTCTACATCTAACAAGTCCCAAATAGTCTTTTTTTCTAAGTGATCTGGACAAGCAGGATAACCAGGAGCAGGACGAATACCTTTATAACTTTCTTTTATTAACTCTTGATTTGTTAGGTTTTCGTTTGCAGCATAACTCCAATGCTTGGTTCGCACCTCTTTATGTAGGTATTCTGCAAAAGCTTCGGCTAGTCTATCTGCCAGCGCTTTTATCATAATAGAATTATAATCGTCATGCGCATCTTCAAATTGTTTTGCCAGTGCTGCAGTACCAAATCCTGTGCTCACACAAAATGCACCCATATAATCTTGTTTTCCTGTTTCTTTAGGCGCAATAAAATCGGCCAATGCAAGGTTAGGTTTTCCTGCTGCTTTTTTAGATTGTTGACGTAGGGTTAAAAATGCTAATTTATCTTCAGCGTTTATTGCTACTTCAATATCATCATCATTAATAGTATTTGCTGGAAACAACCCAAAAACAGCTTTTGCTTTTAGTAGTTTTTCATTAAATATACGTTGCAATAGTTCTTGTGCATCTTTAAATAAATCGGTTGCCTGTTCACCAACCACTTCATCGGTTAAAATATCTGGATATTTACCATGTAAATCCCAACTTCTAAAAAATGGAGACCAATCAATAAAGGCTTCTAATTTGGTAATATCAAAATCCTGAAGTTCTTGTATTCCTAATTGGTTTGGCTTTGTAATTTCAGAAGTATTCCAATCTATTTTAAACTTGTTCTTTCTAGCTTCTTCAATAGATAAGTATTCCTTTTTTCTGGTTCTACCTAAAAACTGTTCTCTAAATTTATCGTAGGCTTCTCGAATTTGCTCTTTATATACCTTATTGTCTTTACTAAGTAAATCACCAACAACTGTTACCGCTCTAGATGCATCATTAATATGCACCACTGTATTACTATAATTAGGTGCAATCTTTACCGAAGTATGTGCGCGAGATGTTGTTGCTCCACCAATAATTATAGGAATAGTAACTTTCTTTTTTTCTAGCGATTTAGAAACATATACCATTTCATCTAACGAAGGAGTTATCAATCCGCTTAAACCAATAATATCTACATTTTCTGCAATAGCAGTATCTACAATTTTTTCTGGCGGAACCATTACTCCTAAGTCAATAATTTCATAATTATTACAACCAAGAACCACGCTTACTATGTTTTTTCCAATATCATGCACATCTCCTTTTACGGTAGCCATTAATATTTTACCAGCAAACTCTTGTTTTCCGTCTTTTTCTGCTTCAATAAATGGTTGTAAATAAGCAACGGCTTTTTTCATAACTCTTGCCGATTTTACAACTTGTGGTAAGAACATTTTACCGCTTCCAAACAAATCTCCTACTACATTCATACCAATCATTAAATGGCCTTCTATAACATCAATTGGCTTAGGTGATTCTTGTCTGGCTTCCTCTATATCTTCAATAATAAAAGCATCTAAACCTTTTACTAATGCATGTGTAATTCTTTCTTGCAACGGGTTACTTCGCCATTCTAAAACCTTAGTGACATCCTCTTTTTTATTTCCTTTAATTGTTTCGGCAAAGTCTAATAAACGTTCGGTAGCATCCTCTCTTCTATCAAATAAAACATCTTCTACATACGTTAATAAATCTTTAGGAATTTCATCATACACCTCTAACATAGTTGGGTTCACAATACCTAAATTCATTCCATGTTGAATAGCATGATATAAAAATGCAGCATTAATAGCTTCACGCACCGTATTGTTTCCACGAAATGAAAAAGACACATTACTCACACCTCCCGAAACATTTGCATAAGGAAGATTTTCGCGAATCCATTTGGTTGCTTTAAAGAAATCTAAAGCGTTTAGTCTGTGCTCTTCCATACCTGTGGCTACAGGAAAAATATTAGGATCAAAAATGATGTCTTGTGGCGGAAAGCCAACCACATCTACCAATATATTATATGAGCGTTCGCAGATTTCAATTCTACGTTGGTAAGTATCTGCCTGACCCTTTTCATCAAAAGCCATAACAATGACAGCAGCGCCATAACGTTTTACCAATTTTGCTTGACGTATAAATTCGGTTTCCCCTTCTTTTAAACTTATAGAATTTACTACACATTTACCTTGTGCTACTTGCAAACCTGCCTCAATAATTTCCCATTTCGAGCTATCTATCATGATGGGCACTCTAGAGATATCTGGCTCAGAAGCAATCAGGTTTAAAAAAGTGGTCATGGCATACTTTCCGTCTAGCATACCTTCATCCATATTAACATCAATAATTTGTGCTCCTCCTTCTACCTGATCTCTTGCTACACTTAATGCTTCGTCGTATTTTTCTTCTTTAATTAAACGTAAAAACTTACGAGATCCTGTAACATTGGTACGTTCTCCAACATTAATAAAATTACTTTCAGGAGTAACCACTAAAGGCTCTAAACCTGATAAGGTTAAATACTTTTTGGTTTCTAGTTTTTGGTTTCTAGTTTTTAGTTCTTTATTTTGATTATCAATCATAATTTTTTATAATAATTAACGAATCCGTTAAGTAATTTTCGGTATGAGATTAATTTTTTTAGAATTTCTTTCCATTCTAATTCAGTTATATATTCTAAATCGAATGAAAGATATAACTGTGTTTCTACTTCATTTATAGATCCTTTTGCAATAAAGAGAAATTGAATTGTTTCCTTGTTAGATTTTCTCCCAATTCCTTCTGCAATATTTGAAGGAACTGAAACAGAACTTCTTCTTTAGGAAATGATTTTGTGAGCAAATAAAATGATTTCACTAATCCTCTTGAATGTTTCCAAACATCTAATTCTATATAATCCATCTATTATTTTTATTCATTTTTATAATTAAAAACCAAAAAACTAGTAACTAGCAACTATTCGCCTAGGTTTATACTTTTTTGCAACCTCTGCAATAGCTTTAATATGCTCTGGACTAGTACCACAGCAACCTCCAATAATATTTATTAAATTATCTTGTAAATATTCTTCAATAAATGCTTGCATCTCTTTTGGTGTTTGGTCATACTCACCAAACGCATTTGGCAATCCTGCATTTGGATGTGCAGAAGTAAAAAATTCTGTATTGTCTGATAAGCGTTGTAAATACGGTTTTAATTGTTCTGCTCCTAAAGCGCAATTAAAACCAACACTTAATAAAGGTATATGCGAAATAGAAGTTAAAAACGCCTCTACTGTTTGACCAGATAAGGTTCTACCTGAAGCATCTGTAATGGTACCAGAAACCATGATTGGAATATCTATATTACGCTCTTCTTTTACTTCTTCAATAGCAAACAATGCTGCTTTAGCATTAAGAGTATCAAAAATAGTTTCTACTAAAAGTAAGTCTACTCCTCCATCTATTAAAGCTTCTACTTGTTGCTTGTAGGCAATACGTAACTCTTCAAAAGTAATAGCTCTGTATTCTGGTCTGTTTACATCTGGAGATAAACTAGCTGTACGGTTTGTTGGACCAATACTTCCGGCTACAAAACGCGGCTTATCTGGATTTTGTTTTGTGAACTCTTCTGCAACTTTCTTTGCTATTTTTGCAGACTCATAATTTAGCTCGTATACTAAATCTTCCATATTGTAATCTGCCATGGCTATTGTGGTTCCAGAAAAAGTATTGGTTTCTACAATATCTGCTCCTGCTTCAAAATATTTAGCGTGAATAGTAGCTATGGCTTCTGGTTGGGTTAGCGACAGTAAATCGTTATTTCCTTTTAAAGAAGTTGGGTAATCTTTAAAGCGTTCACCACGAAAATCTTCTTCGGTAAAATTATACTGCTGTAGCATGGTGCCCATGGCACCATCTAGCACTAATATATGTTGTTGTAATATTTGATTTATGTTTGACATATTATATTAAATTATATAAATGTCATCAGGAAGGGAAGTAAGAGAATTACTTAGGTTATCTGTCTGATTACTGAAAACTCAGTAAAAAGTAGAATTTAGCACCTTCTTTTTAATAAAGGGTTGCCAAGGCTTCAATGGGTCTATTCCCTCTGCCTTTCGTGATAACATTCAATACGATTATGAACAAATACCTTTTATTTTTAATAAATAAAATGATATAAAGTGTAAAATAACAGAATAAAAATAGGATAACCAATTTTATTCATATAAATCTGAAGAAATATAACGATCCCCAATATCACAGATAATAGCAACAATAATTCCTTTATCTATTTGTTTGGCTATTTGTAAAGCAGAAGCAACAGAACCTCCACTACTCATTCCTGCAAAAACACCCTCTTCTTTTGCTAGTCTGTTGGCTACTGCTCTTGCATCTTCTTCGCTTACATCTACTACAACATCTACTTTAGAAGCATTAAATATTTTTGGCAAATAGGCTTCTGGCCATTTACGAATCCCTGGAATTTTAGCGCCATCTTTAGGCTGTGCACCAACAATTACTACGTCTTTGTTTTGTTCTTTAAGATATGTAGAAACTCCCATAATGGTTCCTGTAGTTCCCATGGCAGACACAAAATGTGTGATTTCTCCGTTAGTATCGTTCCATATTTCTGGTCCTGTGGTTTTATAATGAGCTTTCCAGTTATCATCATTTGCAAACTGGTTTAGCATAAAATAGCCTTTTTCTTCACTTAGTTTTATGGCTAAATCTCTTGCTCCTTCAATACCTACTTCTACAGAAGTTAAAATTAGTTCTGCTCCATAAGCACGCATGGTTTTTATACGCTCTTTGGTAGAGTTTTCAGGCATTACAAGCACCATATTTAAACCCGAAAGCTGTGCTATAAAAGCTAAAGCAATTCCGGTATTACCACTTGTAGCTTCTACAAGAGTGTCTCCTTTTTTAATATCTCCTCGCTTTAAAGCTTCTGAAATCATATTAAAAGCAGCACGATCTTTAACGCTTCCTCCTGGATTTTTTCCTTCTAATTTTAAAAACAAACGCACACCTTCTTTTTGTAAAATATGTGTTGCTTCTACTAAAGGTGTGTTACCAATTAGGTCTGTTATTGATTTTCCTTCTATCATTATTTTCTGGTCTTAATTTTAATTTCCGATTGATAGGTTACTAGTGAATTTGCAGGAACAGATTGGGTAATCCAAACATTAGCTCCTATAATAGTATTTGCACCAATTACAATATCACCACCAAGAATGGTTGCGTTTGCATAAATGGTTACATTATCTTCAATGGTTGGATGTCTTTTTGTGGAAGCCAGACTTTTTTTTACCTGAATTCCACCTAAAGTTACCCCTTGATAAATTTTTACTTGCCTTTTTATAATTGCAGTTTCACCAATAACAACACCAGTACCATGATCTATAAAAAAAGAATCTCCAATAGTAGCTCCTGCATGAATATCTATTCCTGTTATGCCATGAATATACTCTGACATCATTCTAGAAAGAATATATAAATCTAATTTATAGAACTCATGACTTAAGCGATATATAGCAATAGCGTGAAAACCTGGATAGGCTAGATACACCTCTTCTAAACTTTTACAAGCAGGATCATTTGCTTTTGCTGCTTTGGCATCTAATTCAATTTTCTTTTTAATTAGATGTAATTTATCTGAAAAAGTTTTCCAGATAATTTCTCCCTGGAGAATATCCAATTCTTTTGAAAATTTTAAAAAAACTGCTTTTAAGTATTCTAATTCTTCTTTTTGCTTTTCTTCTTTTTCAAATAAAGCATAAAACAAATCTTTAGTAAAAACGGCTACTTCTTCTTTTAGTCGAAGGTTAAAAATCATTTAAATTAATTGATAGATTGAACTACTGCTTTTGGCGCTTCTTTACGTGTACCATCAAAACCATCAATACCACTAACTGTTGTATATTTTAACACATACTTTTTACCAGGATTAATAATTTTATATGCTGACTGACACATTAAAGTTGCTTCATGAAAACCACACAAAATCAATTTTAATTTTCCTTCGTATGTATTTACATCTCCAATAGCAAAGATACCCGGAATATTTGTTTGATAGTCTAAAGTATCCACTTTTATCGCATTTTTAACAATTTCTAATCCCCAATCTCCAATAGGACCTAGTTTAGGCGACAAGCCAAATAACGGAATAAAGTGATCTGTTTCTAACAATGTTTTTTCACCTTCTTTAGTTACTGTAATTCCTTCTAGCTTCTTATTACCATGTAGAGCGGTTACTTCAGCTGGAGTTATTAGATTTATTTTACCTAGTTTTTTAAGTTCTTGTACTTTTTCTACAGAATCTAAAGCACCACGAAATTCATTTCTTCTATGAATTAGTGTAACTTCTGAAGCTACATCTGTTAAAAACACACTCCAATCTAAAGCAGAATCTCCACCACCAGAAATGACAACTTTTTTATCTCTGTAGACTTCTGGATCTTTAATAAAGTATTCTACTCCTTTATCTTCGTAATAGGCAATATTTTCAATCTTTGGTTTTCTAGGCTCAAAAGAACCTAAACCACCTGCAATAGCAACAACTGGTGCTTGGTGTTGTGTTCCTTTGTTGGTAGTTACTATAAAGCTTCCGTCTTCTTGCTTTTCAATAGTTTCTGCACGTTCCCCTAGGGTAAAACCAGGTTCAAACTGTTTTCCTTGCTCTAATAAATTAGTGGTTAAATCTCCTGCTAAAACCTCTGGAAATCCAGGAATATCATAAATAGGTTTTTTGGGGTAAATCTCAGAACATTGTCCGCCAGGTTGAGGCAATGCATCAATTAAATGGCACTTTAATTTTAGCAATCCTGCCTCAAATACTGTAAATAAACCTGTTGGACCTGCTCCTATAATTAATATATCTGTTTTAATCATGATGTACTTCTTTTTTACTAATTAATCCTTTTGTAAACTCGTTAAGCGTTTCTACTTTTTCTTCAAAATCACCTTTTATTGTTTTTCTAAAAATGTTTAGATTTTTAACCATATCGTCAATATTTTCAGGTATAACATCTTCAAAAAACTGACGTAAGCGTTTGGCTGTAGTTGGTGATTTTCCGTTGGTAGAAATGGCTATTTTCACGTTTCCTTTGGTAACAATTCCGCCCATATAAAAATCACAATATGGTGGATTATCGGCTACGTTTACTAGAATATTTCTTTGCTTGCAATCTTTATAAACTTCAATATTTACATTGACATTATCAGTAGTTGCAATAACCATGTGTTTATTATTTAAAAGTGTATTGTTATAAATACCCTCCAGCATTTCTATTCCATATTTTGAAGCAAGCGCAATGGTTTCTTCTCTATAAAAAGGAGCAATCATTTGTACTTTGGCATTTGGACTAGATTTGAGCAAAAAGCTTAATTTTTCTAAAGCAACATTTCCGCCTCCAACAATGAGAACATTTAATTGTTCTACTTTTAAAAATATTGGATATAAGTTATTTCTTTCTTCCATATTACTACATCTTATGCAGAAATCACTTCTGATTGCTTTTTAACGGAATTAAAAATTGAATTTAATTGCACACGTTTTTCAACCACTTCCCCAATAACAATTATTGCTGGATTGGCTAGTTGTTTTTCTTTAACCACATTGCAAATAGTTGCTATGGTTGCTACGCCAAATTTTTCGTCTTTTGTAGTTCCGTTTTGAATGATTGCAATAGGTGTTTTTGCTTTTCCTTCTGCCGAAAAAATAGACACAATTTCTTCTAGCTTACTCATTCCCATTAAAATAACAACGGTTGCTGATGATTTTGCAGCAAGTGCAACATCTTTTGAAATGGCATGTGCCTTTGTAGTTCCTGTAATTACCCAAAAACTTTCTGAGCTTCCTCTTTTGGTTAACGGAATACCTTGATAAGCAGGAACCGCTAATGACGAGGAAATACCAGGAACCATATAGGTTTCTAGCCCAAATGCTCTTACATAATCAATTTCTTCTGCGCCACGACCAAAGATAAAAGGGTCTCCTCCTTTTAAACGTACAACGTGCCCATGAGAATTTGCTCTAGCAACAATGAGTTCATTAATTTGTTCTTGTTGGTATGCATAACAACCTTTGCGTTTACCAACAAAAATAAGTTCTGCATTTGGTGATGCGTATTGTAATAATTCTTTATTTACAAGTGCATCATACAAAATAACATCTGCATTTTTAATGACTTTAATAGCTTTTAAAGTAATTAAATCTGGATCTCCAGGTCCTGCGCCTACAACGGTTAATTTTGGTGTTATCATCGCTTTCATTTTACAAATAATTTAGCTTACTAATTGTTTTTCATTTTCTCTAAACACGCGAACCGCTTCTAAAAATTCTTCAGCATTTTTAATATAACTTTCTGCAAATGCTTTGGTTGGTGCATTGTTTTTTATCTGATAAATTAATTTGGAAAAAGAAACCCCTAAATTAATTTTATTGTTTTCTACAAACTCGGTTTGAAATGTATTTATAATTCCTGCTTGCGTATTGGTTGTAATATTTTCAGAAAGTAAAATGGCTTTGGCCGAATTCACCATAGAACGATATGCAAAGTAGATAGCGTTAGAAAATACTTTGTTGCCAAGAGCTTCTTTTGCTGTTTCTATTTTTTCTTCACTTTCTAAAAATAAAGTTGCAATTAAATCGATAACAACACCTGCACACTCTCCAATCCCAATAGCTTTCACGTATGCTTCGTTGGTTCCCCAATCAATAAAATCTTCTTGCGTTAAGTTGGTAGCATCAGAAAGGTCTTTAAGCAATTCATAAAAATACTTTTCACCTTGTTGCAAGTAATAGTCTACAAATAGTTTATTATTTCCGTTAGCTTCAAAATCATTTAAAATTCTACGTAATGCTTCTGGTCCTCTTCTGCTTGGCATTTTTACTACTTTATCAGCAAAAACCCCTTGACCATTTCCTCTGTTGCCACCTCCTAAAAGCACCTGTAAAGCAGGAGCTACTAGTTTATCTGGCGTACGAATAGACATACCTTGAAACCCAATATTTGCGGCATTATGTTGTCCGCAAGCATTCATACAACCACTAATTTTTATGATTAAATCTTCGTTTTTTAAATACTGTGGATATTCTGTTTTTATAACTCGCTCTAACTCATCAGCAATTCCTGTACTGCTTGCAATACCTAAATTACAAGTATCTGTTCCTGGACACGCTGTAATATCTACTGCTTTATTATAACCCGCTTCTGCAAAACCTAATTTGGCTAATTCTTGATAGAAAAAAGGTAACAAATCTGCTTTTACAAACGGAATTAATATGTTTTGACGTAAGCTTAAACGAATTTCTCCTGCTGCATAATTTTGTACTAAATCTGCTAATAATCGTGCTTTGTCTGTATAAAAATCTCCTAGAAGCACTTTAATTCCTATGGCAAAAAAGCCATCTTGTTTTTGCGGAATGACATTCGTTTTTTTCCATAACTGAAAAGCTTCGTTATCTGTAATTTCTACTTTAGGAGCTTTCACAGAAACTGGAATAGAAACCGGATAATTTGCTACATCAATGGCTACAGATTTAAATTGGATAGCATCTTGTTCTTCTTCTACCAATTCTCTAAAGGCATCTAAACCAATATCTTTAATTAAGAATTTCATTCTTGCTTTGGCACGACTTTTACGTTCGCCATGACGATCAAAAACCCTTAAAACACCTTCCATTACAGGAATAATTTTATCGGTTTCTAAAAATTCATAAAACACATCTGCATGTCTTGGTTGTGAGCCTAAACCACCACCAAGCATTACTTTAAAACCTCTTACACCATTTTTAATTTTAGCAATAAAACCTAAATCGTGCATATAAGACAAGCCCGTATCTTCATCTGTACCAGAAAAAGAAACTTTAAATTTTCGTCCCATTTCCTGGCAAATAGGATTACGCAAAAAGAATTTAAAAATGGCATCTGCATATGGAGACACATCAAAAGGTTCTTTAACATCTATTCCAGCTGTTTCACTTGCTGTAACGTTTCGAACGGTATTACCACAAGCCTCACGAAGGGTTACATCATCACGCTCTAGTTCTGCCCAAAGTTCTGGTGTACGATCTAGATCTACATAATGAATTTGTATGTCTTGTCGTGTAGTAATATGCAATCTACCACGAGAATATTCATCTGAAACAGCTGCAATTCTATGTAATTGATTGCTTAAAACTTTACCATAAGGCAGTTTTATTCTAATCATTTGCACACCTTGTTGACGCTGCCCATAAACTCCTCTTGCCAGACGAAGACTTCTAAATTTCTCTTCGTCTACTTTTCCTGCTTTAAAAAGTTCAATTTTAGTAGCTAAATCAATAATATCTTGCTGCACTACAGGGTTTTCTAATTCGGTTCTAAAACTTTGCATAATCTTTCTACTTTATTGCAAGTGTATACCACACTCTCTGTTTTCTAAGGCTTTTATTGGGTCGAAATACGTATGATTTTTAGGTAAATGATGTACTTCTAAATAATTATCTAAATCGTAATCTGACCAATAATAAAATGGGCTTATTTTTAAAATACCATCTTTACTATAGCTTAAAATGTCTTTTTTATCTCTTAATTCTGTTTGGCGTACTCTAATATTTGTAAACCATAAATCTGGTTGCTGTTCTTGTAATGCTCTTCTAAAAGGTTCTAATTTTACTACTTCAGAAAATACTGCATGATTATCATCCTCTATACTAGGCAAGCCAATAGTTTCTTCTATTTCTTCTCTAGTTTTTAAAGACTGGTATTTTTTTATATTTAAATGATACTCTTTAATAAGGTTTTCTGCATGCGCATAGGTTTCTGGCAGATTAAACAAGGTATCACACCAAACAACCTTAATATCTTTATCATGTTTAGACATGGTACTTAATAGTATTGCAGAATATTTACCAAAACTGGTAGTTACTATTCTGTTACTGGATAAAGTTAAAGCCCACTCAATTATTTGATCTGGTGTTTTATTTCTTAACTCTTTATTTAAGGTATCAATGTCTAGTTTTATCATCTTCTAATTTCTTTATTTCTATAATTCCTATCGGTTTACTAGGATTAAAAAACAAATGTATACTTTTTATTTATTTCAAGTACTAAAAAATTCATAAAAATATAAGGTTATTTGTTGTAAACTGTTAATGCGTTAAATCTGCAAGCGAGGTATTTCTGAATATTTCTAGTGTATTATCTCTTACTTTAATCATTAACAAGTGTACAGCACAAGCAGCTTCATCTGGACAATCTGCACATTTCTCATAGAAGTTTAAACTTACACATGGCACCATAGCAATGGGTCCTTCTAGAATACGCATGACATCTACCATTTTAATATCTTCAGGACTTTTAAGAAGGTAATAACCTCCAGATTTCCCTTTTTTAGATCCTAAAAAACCATTTTTTCGTAAGCTTAATAATATACTTTCTAGAAATTTTCTTGAAATATTTTCACTTTTTGAAATGGTTTCAATTGGCACAGGAGCATTTCCTTCTTGTTTTGCTAAAAAGGTAAGTGCTTTGATTCCGTATTTTGTTTTCTTTGAAAGCATCTTACAAAGATACTTTATTTTAAAGATTAATCTAAAGCTTGTTTTAAATCGTTAATAATATCTTCTACGTTTTCTAATCCTACCGAAACACGAACCAACCCATCTGTAATTCCTACTTCTAATCGATCGGTTTCACTCAATTTACTATGTGTTGTTGACGCTGGATGTGTTACAATAGTTCTTGTATCACCTAAATTTGCAGAAAGCGATGCCATTTTAATTTTATTTAAAAAATTTCTTCCAGCTTCTATTCCTCCTTTTACTTCAAAAGCAACAATGTTTCCACCTTTCTTCATTTGCTTTTTAGCAATTTCATATTGTGGATGTGATTTTAAAAATGGATATTTTACTACATTAACCTTATCATGTGTTTCTAAAAACAAAGCTACTTTTTCGGCATTTTCACAATGTCTATCTACACGAACAGCAAGTGTTTCTAAGCTTTTAGATAACACCCAAGCATTAAATGGTGATAATGCTGGCCCTGTATTTCTAGAAAACAAATAAATTTCTTGCATTAAGTCTGCTCTACCAACAGTGATTCCTCCTAAAACACGACCTTGTCCATCTATTAATTTGGTTGCAGAATGAATAACTAAATCTGCACCAAACTGAATAGGGTTTTGCAAATAAGGTGTTGCAAAACAGTTGTCAATAACCAACCATAAATTGTGTTTTTTAGCAATATCTCCTAGTCGTTGTAAGTCTAAAATATCTACTGCTGGATTGGTTGGACTTTCGGCATACAATATTTTTGTATTAGGCTGAATTACTTTTTCAATAGCATCTAAATCATTACTATTAAAATAGCTAGTTGTAATGTTCCATTTTGGCAAAAACTTAGTAAACAAACCATGAGAAGTACCAAAAATACTTCTGGAAGAAACAATATGATCTCCTGCATTTAACAATGCTGCAAATGTGGAAAAAACGGCAGACATTCCTGTTGCAAAAGCAAAGCCAGCTTCTGCTCCTTCCATTTTACAAATTTTATCAATAAACTCTGAAGTATTTGGGTTAGAATAACGACTATATATATTTCGTTCTTTTTCTTCTGCAAAAGATGCACGCATATCTTCTGCATCTTCAAATACATAACTAGAAGTTAAATACAATGGCGTAGAATGCTCTAAAAACTGCGAACGTTCGGTTTGTATTCTAATTGCTTCGGTTTCAAAATGTTTATCCATTATAACTGCTATTATTTTTTTCTAATTATTATTTTCAACTAACCTTAAAATATCTCCAAAAACACCTCTTGCTGTTACTTGTGCTCCAGCTCCAGCTCCTTGAATTACTAGTGGTTGCTCACCATACGACTCGGTATAAATTTCAAAAATAGAATCGGATCCTTTTAAAGCTCCTAATGGAGAACTTTGTGGAACAGATACTAATTTTACTTCTAACTTTGCTCCATTTTCATCTTCTAAATTACCAGATAAATCACCAATATATCGCAACACATGATGCTCTTTTTGGTTTTCTTTAAAAGCCTTATAGGTAACATTCATCTGTTCTAAGTTATTTAAAAACTCAGAAACTGCTACACTTTGAAGCGCTTCTGGAATTAGATTTTGAACAACAACATCTTCAATTTCATTATTTAAATCTAACTCTCTTGCTAAAATAAGCAACTTTCTTGCCACGTCATTTCCGCAAAGGTCTTCTCTTGGGTCTGGTTCTGTAAACCCTTTTTCAATTGCTTCACGAAGTACATCTGAAAACAATCTATCTTCTGAAGAAAAGTGATTAAAAATATAACTCAATGTTCCAGAAAAAACACCGCGAATACGTGTAATATTTTCACCAGAAAGATGCAGTAATTTAATAGTATCTATTAATGGCAATCCTGCTCCAACATTAGTTTCGTACAAATATTTTTTTTGATACTTATTTAAATTACTTCGCAATTCAGTATAAAAATCTAAACCAATAGTATTTGCTATTTTATTAGAAGACACCAAATCAAAGCCATGAGAAACCAAGGTGTTATAATTTTCAACAAAGGATTTACTCGCTGTATTATCTATTGCTATTAAGTTTTCTAGATGGTATTTATCGGCAAAGTCTAAAATATTTTGAAGCGAATAATCTGCTCCGTTTTGCGCAATTTCTTCTTGCCAATTTTGAGAAACTCCATTTTTGCTTAACAGTACTTTTTTAGAATTAGAAATAGCAAAAATATTAAGCTTTACACCTTTTCTTTTTTCTATGTCTTTTGCCGAAGAAATGATTTGATTTATTAATGCTCCTCCCACTAATCCATGTCCGAAAACAGCTAGATTCACCTTTTTAGAACTATAAAAAACCTCTCCATGAATTACATTTGCTGCCTTTAATAATTGGTCTTTTTTAACCACCAAACTCACATTTTTACCTGTAAAAGTATTATTGAAAAGCAATGGTGTAATTTGATTTTTTATCAACGCATTAAATGGTTTATGAAAAGCACTTAAAGCAATACCTATAATAGAAATTACTGCCACATCATCTAGCACTTCAATATTATTTACGTCTTGCGACTGAAAATCATTTTCAAACTCTTGCTCTAAGGCCGTAACCGCTTTAGTTGCCTTATCAGCATCTATTATTAAACCAATGCCTCTTTCTGAAGATCCTTGCGAAATAATACTAACACTAATATTATGCTTACTTAATGCATTAAAAATTCTGGCATCAACACCAACTGTACCTAACAAACCTCTACCTTCTAAATGTATTAAAGCTACATTATCTAAAACAGATAGTGAAGTAGCTTGATTGCTATCTTTTTTTGCAGTAATTAGAGTACCTTCATCCTCCAGATTAAAGGTATTTAAAATACGAAGGTTAATGTTTTTTTCTAATAAAGGAATAATGGTCTTTGCATGTAAAATGGTTGCTCCAAAATTGGCTAACTCATTTGCTTCTGTAAAAGAAAGTTCTTTAATTTTTTTTGCATCTGGAACCAAATCTGGATTTGCGGTATAAATACCGTTAACATGTGTGTAATTCTGTAGTTCTTCTGCATCTAAATAATTTGCCAAAAGCGCAGCCGAATAGTTACTTCCATTTCTACCTAAAGTTGTGGTTTCGTTTTCCAGATTAGAAGCAATAAAACCAGTCATTACATTTACTGTAGTGCCATTGTATTGTTTAAAATGTGCTAAAATATTTTCTTTAGAAACGCTGTGAATAGGTTGCGAATTAGCATCTGTTTTAATTAATACACGAGCATCTGTTGCATTGGCATTTATTTTCTGAATTTTTAATAATTCGGTAATTAATTTAGCCGATAATATTTCACCATAAGCCAACACTTGATTTTCAATTTTTGTGCTATAATCTCCTAATAAATAAACACCCTCAAAAATAGCTTCTAGAGCTTTAAACTCTTCAGAAAAATCAATGGTTTTAAGAGGTGCTTTTTGGTATTCTTGAAAGGCTAAAAACGCTTCTTTATAGCTTTCTTTTTTAGATGCTTTTTTAAGAATTTCTTCCAAAGCATTGGTAGCATTTCCTCTGGCCGAAACCACAACTGCAATGCGCTCTCGTTCTTTAATTTTATCTTTTATAATGGCAATAGCATTATTTAAACCTTTATTATTGGCTAAAGATTTCCCTCCAAATTTTAATATTTTTATTTTTTTATTCTTTAAATTAGGATGAAATATATCTGCAATTATTGTTTCTAATTGATCAAATTCAATTAAAAAAGCATCGTGCCCATGATCAGAATTAATTTCGTTATACGTTACATTTGGATGCAATAATGCTAATTGTTTTTGTGTTTCTCTGTTTTCTTCAGCAGTAAAAAACAAATCAGAATCTACACCTACTATGCTAATATTTGCATTAATATTTTTTAAAACCGCATCATAATTACCTCTACCTTTTGTTACATCAATACTTCGCAACAATTGGTTCATTAGTTTATATGCAGATAATTGAAAACGTTCTTGTAACTTTTCGCCATGATGTAACAACCAGCTTTCTACATTAAAAATTTCTAATTCTGTGTTTCGGCTTCTTTTAAAACGTTCTTTAAAAGATTTTGGCGTTCTATAACACAACATTGCATGCATTCTTGCATCATGAACAGGGTTTGTAGAATTTAATAAAAACTGCTCTTGTATTTGGCAATTTGCAATAAGCCAATCTGTAGATTTCCAATCGGTTGCAACAACAATTAAGTGTGTTGCAAGATTTGGTGCAAGTACTGCCATTTCCCAAGCAATTCCTCCTCCTAGAGAACCTCCTATAATTGCAAAAAGTGACGTTATTTTTAGTTTTTTTAAACCAACTAAAAATATTTCAGCTATATCTCGAGCAACAAAATCTTTATAATTTTCAATTACAAAACCATCATATCCGTTTCCTGGAATATTAAATGCTAAAACAGTATAAATATTGGTATCAATTACTTTTCCTGGCCCAATTACTTTGTTCCACCAACCATCTTCTCCTGCTACATTACTATTTCCTGTAAGCGCATGATTAACCAATACAATTGGAGCCTCATGTAATGGTTTTCCGAAAGTTTGATAGGATAATTTTAAATCTTGAAATACACCTGAAGCGAGTTCAAAATTTGTTATTTCTATATATTTTAATGCAGCCATTTGTAGGTTTTTATATTCATAAATGCTTCGTAAAAAAGATTACGAAGCATTTATAAACAAAGATATATTATGCTAAAATGGTTTCTTTTACCACTTTAAAAGCTTCTTTTAAATCTGCTTTTAAATCCTCTATATTTTCAATTCCTACAGATAAACGAATTAAATCTTTAGTAACACCAGAAGCAGCTTGTGCAGTTTCATCTAATTGTTGGTGTGTTGTACTTGCTGGATGAATGATTAACGACTTGGTATCTCCAATATTTGCCAATAGAGAAAAAAGCTTGGTTGTATCTGCTATTTTTTTAGCCGATTCAAAACCACCTTGTACTCCAAAAGTTACTACACCACTTTGCCCTTCTGGCAAATATTTATCTGCAAGAGTTTTATATTTACTAGATGCTAAACCTGGATAATTTACCCAGTTTACTTCTGGTTGTTCTTCTAACCAGCTTGCTAACGCTAAAGCATTTTCACTATGCTTTTTAATACGAAGCTCTAAAGTTTCTAAACCTTGAATGATTTGAAATGCATTAAATGGACTTAACGCTCCACCATAATCTCTTAGTCCTTCTATTCTAATTTTTGCTATAAATGCTGCTGCACCAATTGCTTCACTATACACCAAACCATGATAACCAGCAGAAGGCTCTGTAAACTCAGGGAATTTTCCGTTGGTCCAGTCAAAAGTTCCTGCATCTACAATAATTCCTCCAAGCGAGGTTCCGTTTCCTGTGATGTATTTAGTAAGCGAGTGAATTACAATATTTGCTCCATGAGCAATTGGGTTTAACAAATACGGTGTTGCCACTGTATTATCTACAATTAATGGTACCTTACTAGCTTTTGCTTCTTTAGAAATTGCTTGTAAATCCAGCACATCTAATTTTGGGTTTCCTAAAGATTCCACAAAAAATGCTCTTGTATTTTCTTGGGTAGCTTTTTTAAAGTTTTCAACGTCAGAAGGGTCTACAAAAGTAGTGGTAATACCATGTCTTGGTAAGGTTACACTTAGCAAATTATAGGTTCCTCCATACAAACTACTAGATGCAACAATATGATCTCCTGCTTTTAAAAGCGTTAGTAGTGTTGTAGAAATTGCTGCTGTTCCAGAAGCTGTTGCCACTGCAGCAATACCTCCTTCTAAAGCAGCTAAACGTTGCTCTAAAATATCATTTGTAGGGTTATTTAAACGTGTGTAAATAAAGCCTGGAACGGAAAGATTGAATCTTCCTGCTGCATCATCTGAATCATTAAAAACATACGATGATGTTTGGTAAATAGGAACTGCTCTGGTTCCTGAAGTTTGACTAACGTCGTGTCCTGCGTGCAACGCTTTAGTTGCGAATTTTTGTGTACTCATTTTTCTAAGTTTTTTTGAGTTAAAATAAATTAAACCAAAAGCCAAATAAGCCTCATGAGAAGCATACTTAATAGAAAAATGTTAAAAAGAAAATACTAATTACAGATGAGTAATTAGATTTGAGTTATCTATCCAATATATCGATTAATGAATCGAAAATTAAGTAGAATTTAGCACCTTCATAGTAAATCTAAGGGTTGCTAAGGCTTCGTCGAGTCTATCTCTCCACCTTTCTTGATAACATTTCAGTAAGTGTTTGAACTTTGTGAGCACAAATATTGCATCACAAAAGTTTAATATCCAAATTTTTTAAAGCTTTTTTTAATTCTTTTTTTTGAAAAAGGCTAAAATTTAAGCATGATCTGCTAAATATTTATCTTTAATAACCTGGCCTACAAGCTTATTTTCAATTTTACTTTCTAGCCAAGAAATAATATCTAAATATAAAAATGCACGACGCTCATAAGGATGATCTTCGTATTTTTTTAAAGTTTCATGTAGTTTTTTGAATTCTTTTTTAAGATCTTGTGGATAGATATCTTGTAACCCTCTAATAAATTTTATCATTTCTTTTTGCACTTCATGAAGCTCATTCATCTTAATTAAAAACTTATAAGTACTACGTAATAAAGTTTCTAAATGATAATCTAAACCTGCCTCATAATGCGCAACAAGATTTAAAACTCTAGAAAAACAAAGTAAATCTTCACGCATAGAAAGCGTTTTATTAGAAATAATTTTATCTAAATATTTAATGCATTCTTTATTATTTCCTGCACCAAAATGCATACTTGCAAATTTGTAATAAAAAACCATTTTATGGTGTGCATCAATTTTATTACTAAAAGGAATTAACTCTTTTTCAATTTGCGGAATAAGATCTAAACCCTCACTAAAACTACCATCAATAAAATATTGATTTATATTATGAAAATTGGTATATAAAAAAACCAAGCTGGCTACATTTTCATCTTTAGGAAAACCATCACTTGCAACTGTAGTTTTAAACTCGTTTAGTTTTTCAATAAATTTTGGCTTATTTCTAATAAAATAAATAGCCTCTAACAAATAGTTATTTCCTTTTAAGAAAAAAACTGGATTTAAATTAATCATACCAGGATTTTGATAAAATAAATCTACCCATTTTGATGCATATTTATAACAATTTAAAAAATCTTGTAATAAAAAACTATACCACAAATGTGCTTTATAAAACCATAATTTTTCACGAAATCCTACTTTTGTTAAATCGAATTTAGGAATTCTTTTATTAAAATATTCTGTTACTAAACGACTCTCCTCTTCGTTTTTAACATAACCCGTTTTTAAAATAATACTGTAAAGCTGCAGTGACAAATTAGATAATTTACTTGCAATTACATTTAAAGCACTAATTTCTTTTGCCTGCGTTGCTAACTCATCTGCACGTGTACTAATACTTCTTGTTATGTATTGCGACTCTATTACTTTTTCAAGTTCAATAATTTCAAAAGCAGCATTTTTTTCTTCATTTACAATAGCCAGCTCTTTTGCTTTATCTAAAATCTTTAAACTTTGTTTATACAATCCTTTATGATATAAAATAGAAGCAAAATCTAATTGTTCTCTAATTTGAGAACGTATATTTTGGTGTGAAGGGTTAAGTTTTAAGCTTACTAAAATTTGCTTATACAAATGCGCTTTTACATTGGCTATTTGTTGTTTTTTAACAATACCACTTTTTATTATTGCAGTTTCATCATAAACATGAGCCTTGTCTAAAAGATTAAAAAGTTTTAAAAATTTAGAATCAGAATTTACTCCAAGTCTGCCTACATACAATTTAAATTGTCTTTTTTCAGATTTAGTTAAAGATTTAACTAATAGAAATAAATTATCTTTTTGTTCTTTAGTTATCAATAGAATATTAGTTTAACTATTTGATTATTAGTGTATTAAATTATGTTTATGCTTTTGAACATCGTAAAAGTAATTCAAAAACAAATAATAATCCCTAATCAAAATATAAATTCGTAGATACAATACAAAATATTTTTTGATACATGTCAAGTAACAATATACAAATCTTTGATACAACGCTTCGAGATGGCGAGCAAGTTCCTGGTTGCAAACTTAACACAGAGCAAAAAGTTATCATTGCAGAACAGCTAGATCAACTTGGAGTTGATGTTATAGAATCCGGATTTCCCGTCTCTAGTCCAGGCGATTTTAAATCTGTAGAAGAAATTTCTAAAATTGTAAAAAACGCTACTGTTTGTGGTTTAACTAGAGCAGTAGAAAACGATATAAAAGTTGCTGCTGAAGCCTTAAAAAAAGCAAAAAAAGCTAGAATACACACAGGTATTGGTACGTCAGACTCTCATATTCTACACAAATTTAAATCGAATAAAGAAGCGATTATTGAACGTGCTTTTGCTGCTGTTAAGTATGCAAAATCATTTGTTGAAGACGTAGAGTTTTATGCCGAAGATGCAGGTAGAACAGACAACGAGTATTTAGCAAGAGTTTGTGAAGCAGCTATAAAGGCTGGAGCAACGGTTTTAAACATTCCAGACACTACAGGTTATTGCTTACCAAGTGAATATGGTGCAAAAATTAAATACTTAAAAGAAAATGTAAAAGGTATTGAAAAAGCCATTTTATCTTGCCATTGCCATAATGATTTAGGTTTAGCAACAGCCAACTCTATTGAAGGTGTAATAAATGGAGCACGACAAATTGAATGTACTATTAACGGTATTGGCGAACGTGCAGGAAACACAGCACTAGAAGAAGTCGTCATGGTTTTAAAACAACATCCTTATCTAAATTTAGACACAAATATTAATACGCAAATGCTATACGGAATAAGCCAACTGGTATCTGATAGCATGGGAATTTATACACAACCAAACAAAGCTATTGTAGGCGCAAATGCTTTTGCTCATAGCTCAGGAATACACCAAGATGGTGTTATTAAAAACCGTGAAACATATGAAATTATAGATCCTAAAGATGTAGGCGTAACAGAATCTGCTATTGTTTTAACTGCCAGAAGTGGTAGAGCTGCTCTTGCATACAGAGCAAAAAACGTAGGTTATGAGCTAACCAAACTTCAGTTAGATGAAATTTACGCTAGTTTTTTAACTTTTGCCGATAAAAAGAAAGAGATTAATGATAATGATATTCATCAAATTATTGAAACAAGTAACATCTACCAACAAATAATATCCGCATAAATGAAAAAGACACTATTTGATAAAGTCTGGGATGCACATGTGGTAGACACTATAGAAGATGGTCCACAAGTACTTTATATAGACAAACATTTAATACACGAGGTAACAAGTCCGCAAGCTTTTAATGAATTAGAAGATCGCGGAATTCCTATTTTTAGACCTCAACAAATTGTGGCAACAGCAGACCACAACACACCAACACAAAACCAAGATCAACCAATTAAAGATGAGCTCTCTAAAAAACAACTAGAGCAACTATCTGTTAATTGCAAAAAAAACAATATTACACTATACCAACTAGGTCATAAATACAATGGCATTGTACATGTAATGGCTCCAGAATTAGGTATCACACAACCAGGAATGACCATGGTTTGTGGGGACAGCCACACCTCAACACATGGTGCTTTTGGTACTATTGCATTTGGTATTGGTACCAGTCAAGTAGCACAAGTATTTGCTAGCCAATGTTTACTACTTACAAAACCAAAAAGTTTACGAGTATCTGTTAATGGTAAACTAAAAAACGGCGTATTGCCAAAAGATGTTATTCTTTATATTATCTCTAAACTAGGCACCAATTCTGGAACAGGATATTTTTGTGAGTATGCAGGAAATGTTTTTGAAGAAATGAGCATGGAAGGAAGAATGACTGTTTGTAACATGAGTATTGAAATGGGAGCTCGAGGAGGAATGATTGCTCCAGACCAAACCACTTTTGACTATGTAAAAGGAAGAGAATTTGCTCCTAAAGGAGAAGAATTTAATAAAAAAATAGCCTACTGGAAAACCTTACCTACAGATGAAGGCGCTACTTTTGATAAAGAATACTTTTTTGATGCCGAAGATATAGAACCAATGATTACCTATGGTACTAATCCAGGAATGGGAATTAAAATTACAGAAAACATTCCTGTAGAAGAAAATGCATCTTTCAAAAAGTCTTTAGAATACATGAATTTTGAAGCAGGAGAAAGCCTAATAAACAAACCTATTAATTATGTATTTATTGGCAGCTGTACAAATTCAAGAATTGAAGATTTTAGAATTGCTGCAAACTTTATAAAAGGAAAACAAAAAGCAAGCAATGTTACAGCTTGGCTGGTTCCTGGAAGTAAACAAGTAGAAACACAAATCATTGAAGAAGGTTTACAAGACATTTTTGAAGCTGCTGGTTTTACGTTAAGACAACCAGGTTGCTCTGCATGTTTAGCAATGAATGATGATAAAATTCCGCAAGGCGAATATTGCGTATCTACCTCTAATAGAAATTTTGAAGGACGACAAGGCCAAGGCTCTAGAACCATACTTGCAAGTCCGTTAGTTGCTGCAGCTACAGCTGTTGCAGGAAAAATTGTAGATGTTACCAAAGAAATTAAGGAGTTAGAATTAATTTAAAAGAACAAGTGCCACCTTGAGCGCAGTCGAAAGGTCACACAATAATAAACAATATAGTTAGGTATAGACTGCGCTGGACCTAACATTATAAAAAGAGATTCCTGCCTTTTGCAGGAAGTTGAGATGGAAAAATTTACAACATTAAACTCAAGAGCAATTCCGTTACAAATAGAAAACGTAGATACAGATCAAATTATTCCTGCTCGTTTTTTAAAAGCGACCGACAAAAAAGGATTTGGCGATAATGTTTTTAGAGATTGGAGATACCATAAAGACGGATCTGTAAATACAGAATTTGCACTCAATAACCCTAATTATTCTGGCACTATACTTGTTGCTGGAGATAATTTTGGTTGTGGCTCTAGTAGAGAACACGCCGCATGGGCTTTAACAGGTTACGGATTTAAGGTGGTTGTTTCTAGTTTTTTTGCAGATATATTTAAAGGTAACGCACTAAATAACGGCTTATTACCTGTACAAGTTTCGACAGATTTTTTAAAAGAACTATTAAATACTATTGAAAATTATCCAGAAACAAAAATAACTGTTAATTTAGAAGCGCAAACCATTTCTGTAGATAACACCAATCTATCTGAAACTTTTGAAATTGATGCTTACAAAAAAACGTGCATGATAAATGGTTATGATGATATTGACTATTTACTAAGCAAAAAAGCAACAATTGAAGCTTTTGAAAACGCAAATGGCTAGTACACGCGTTAGCGATTGAACGGTTTGTTTGAGCTCCTCAAAGAGAGCGAGTAGTGAAAGCGCGACCTTTAGGTAACGCTAAAAAAATAAATAAAAATAAGATTTCCGTTTTCACGGAAACGAAAAAAACTTTTTTCGATGAAATTAAATATAGCAGTTTTACCAGGAGATGGTATTGGCCCAGAAGTGACAAAGCAGGCAATAAAGGCTTTACAAGCAATTGCTTTAGAATTTGATCATTCGTTTTCTTTTACGCATGCTCCTGTTGGCGCCATTGCAATTGATGAAACAGGAAACCCGTTACCTGAAAAAACATTAGACGTTTGCGAAGCTACAGACGCTATTTTGTTTGGCGCTATTGGCGACCCAAAATACGACAACAATCCAGATGCAAAGATACGTCCTGAACAAGGGTTATTACGTTTACGTAAATCTTTAGGTCTTTTTGCAAATATTAGACCTGTAAAGGCTTATGATACCTTAATTGAAAAATCACCTTTAAAAAAGAATATTATTCAAGGTACAGATATTAGTATTTACAGAGAATTAACTGGAGGTATTTATTTTGGCGAAAAATTTTTAAGCGAAGATGGAGACACTGCTTCTGACTTATGTTTATACACAAAAAAAGAAATTGAACGTATTGCGCATTTAGCTTTTAAAGCTGCTCAAACCAGAAAAAACAAAGTAACACTAGTAGATAAAGCTAATGTTTTAGAAAGTTCCAGGCTTTGGCGTAAAGTAGTTACTGAAATTGCAAAAGACTATCCTGAAGTTGCATTAGACTTTTTATTTGTAGATAATGCTGCCATGCAAATGATTTTAAACCCAAATCAATTTGATGTTATTTTAACAGAAAATATGTTTGGAGACATTATTAGTGATGAAGCTAGTGTAATTGGTGGCTCTATTGGCTTATTAGCTTCGGCCTCTGTGGGAGACAAGTACGCTATGTTTGAACCAATTCATGGCTCATATCCGCAAGCTACAGGAAAAGGTATTGCTAACCCAATTGCTTCTATTTTATCTGCAGCCATGCTACTTGACCATTTTGACTTAACAGAAGAAGCTACTGTTATACGTAAAGCTGTAGAAAAATCTTTACTACTAAACATTACAACTCCAGACTTAAATACAGAACATACTGTTTCTACATCTAAGGTTGGTGATTTTATAGCAGATTACATTTCTAACCCTAATGACTCTAACCTTAATTTTTCTAACATACACTTAGGACAATCTACAATAATATAACTATATGGCAACACAACCAAAACTCACAAGATTTAATCAAAACGTACTATCAAAATACCAGATATACAATAGTATATTCATGACTTTACCTTTTGATTCTATTACAAAAACAGGAGTTTTATTGCCTTTGTTTCATGAAACATGCAAAAATGGTTTTGCAAACGGTGACGACCCTACAACTATAGTAAATACTTTTTTTAAAAAGTACCAAGCCAGACGCTCTAAAGAAAGCCAGATCGATTTGCTGTTTCGTTTTATTCAATACATAGAAAGACAAGTGGTTTTGTTTGATGCTATTGAAGATGCAGCTTTTCCTGTAGTAAATAACATGGATGGTATTGGTACTTTAAGAAGTTTAAAAGAAACCGCTTCTGCCGAAGACAAAATAGAAACGCTTCAAAAATACCTTGAAGAGTTTAAGGTTAGAATTGTTTTAACAGCACACCCAACACAATTTTATCCTGGCTCTGTTTTAGGAATTATTACCGATTTAACAGAAGCCGTTAAAGAAAACGACCTACTTCGTATTAATGATTTATTAGCACAATTAGGAAAAACTCCTTTCTTTAAACACAAAAAACCTACTCCTTATGATGAAGCTGTAAGTTTAATTTGGTATTTAGAAAACGTATTTTACAAATCTTTTGGAAGTATTTACGACTATATTCAACAAAATATATTTGAAGGCAAACAAATAGATAACGATATAATAAATATTGGTTTTTGGCCTGGAGGAGACAGAGACGGAAACCCATTTGTAACACCAGAAATAACTCTTAATGTTGCCAAAAGACTACAAGACACTGTAATAAAAAACTATTATAGAGACACTAGAAAACTAAGACGAAAACTAACTTTTCAAGGAGTAGAAGAAAAAATTGTTTTTTTAGAAACAGAGCTATATAAAATAATCACCAATAAAAGCTCTAGTTTAACTGTAGCTAGTTTTACTGCAGAATTAAAAGAAATAAAACAGCTTATTATAGATAAGCACCAATCTCTTTATGTTGATGAAGTAAACAGCTTGATCAATAAAGTACACTTATTCGGATTTCATTTTGCTAATTTAGACATTAGACAAGACAGCAGAAAGCATGACCAATTTTTTAATGATATGGTGAATGCTTTAATAGAAAACGGAAGCGATATTTTTCCGAAAAACTATCATGATCTATCTGAAAAAGAACAAATACAAATTTTATCTAAAGTAAAAGGAAACATCGATCTTTCTTTAATAAAAGACGAAGAAACCCTTAAAGCTTTAAATACCATGAAAGCCATTAAAACCATTCAAGAATCTAATGGAGAAAAGGCAGCAAACCGATATATAATAAGTAACAACCAAACTACATTAAATGTCATGCAACTGTTTGCTATGTTAAAATTAGTTGCTTTTCAAGACAAACTAACCGTAGATATAGGTCCGCTTTTTGAAACCATTACCGATTTAGAAAATGCTCCTGCAGTTATGGAAGCCTTATATACAAACCCAGAATATGCTACGCATTTAAAAGCTAGAGGTAACAAACAAACGATCATGCTAGGTTTTAGTGATGGAACAAAAGATGGTGGTTACTTAATGGCTAATTGGGCAATTTACAAGGCCAAAGAAAACCTAACAGCTATTTCAAGAAAATATGATGTTACTGCCATTTTCTTTGATGGTCGTGGTGGACCACCTGCACGTGGTGGAGGAAAAACACACAACTTCTATGCTTCTTTAGGACCAACTATTGAAGACAAAGAAGTACAGCTTACCATACAAGGGCAAACTATTAGTTCTAATTTTGGAACCTTAGAGTCTTCGCAATACAACCTAGAACAACTTATCTCCTCTGGAATACAAAATAGTTTCACTGAAAAGGATTTAAGCATGATTCCTTCCAATAGAGAAGTAATGAATGATATTGCCAACCTAAGTTATGATGCTTATGTAAAATTTAAGGCACACCCTAAATTTATTTCGTATTTAGAGCACATGAGTACCTTAAAATATTACGCAAAAACAAACATAGGTAGTCGTCCATCAAAAAGAGGAAAAGCAGAAGGATTAGTATTTGAAGATTTAAGAGCCATACCATTTGTAGGCTCATGGAGTCAATTAAAACAAAATGTTCCAGGATTTTTTGGTGTTGGTACTGCTTTAAAAAAATATGAAGATGCAGGTGAGTTTGACAAAGCGCAACATTTATTTAAAACATCAGATTTCTTTAAAACATTAATAGAAAACAGTATGATGTCTTTATCAAAATCCTTTTTTGATTTAACAAAATACATGTCTGAAGACCCTGAGTATGGAGCGTTCTGGAAAGTGATATACGACGAGTATGAAACCACAAAACGCCTTATACTTAAACTAACTGGATATAAAGAATTGATGCAAGAAGAACCAGCAGGTAAAGCATCTATTGCAGTTAGAGAATCAATTGTACTACCATTACTTACCATACAACAGTTTGCTTTAAAGAAAATTCAAGAATTAGATAAAGCAGAGGTTAAAGATGAAGAGCAAATAAAAATCTTTGAAAAAATAGTAACACGTTCTTTATTTGGTAACATAAACGCAAGCCGTAATTCTGCCTAGCCTAATATTTTATTGTTAGTCATTAATTAAAAAACCTCGAAACATTACATTTCGAGGTTTTTACAAACAAACAATTAAACTAACTAATTAATGTTCCTTTTAACTAATAACTGGACAGACACATCCAAAAATCAAGAACATTAAAATTTTTTATTTCTTCTTAATCATAATTTTTTTATTTTTTTTATCTCAATATATTAGAACCTTTCTCACCAGTTCTAATTCTATAAACTTCATCAATTGACGAAACAATTAATATACCATCACCAATCTTTCCTGATGAAGCAGATTCTAAGATTGCCTTAATGGTAACTTCTTCAAAATCATCATTTACTATGATAGATAAAAAACATCTTTCAATATCACTTATAGTTACGGTTCCATTACTTAAAACATCATTATCAACTTTTTCAACACCTACTCCAGAAACATCCCAATAAGAAAAGAAATTAACCCCTACTTCATGTAGTGCTTTTTTAACCATTGAAAATTTAGATTTTCTTATAATTGTTTCTACTTTTTTCATTGCATTTTTTTTAATTGAATAGAAAAGAATAATAGCCCTAAAATAGCTCTAGGACTATTATAACCCAACAAACAATATTTTAACCTCTTTGTCTTTTTCCTGGGTAAGCAATCTCACCGTGTTCAGATAAATCAAGACCAATCAACTCTTCTTCTTCCGTAACACGAAGCCCCATTGTAGTTTTCAATATTTTTAATATAATGTAAGACAATACAATTGACCAAACAGCATAAGCTAGAACACCTATTGCTTGCGTACCTAATTGACTAAAGCCTCCACCATTAAATAAACCAATTCCTGTATCACCATCTATTCCCCAAAGGCCTATCACTAAAGTTCCCCAAGCACCAGCTACACCATGTACAGAAGCTGCACCAATAGCATCATCAATCTTAAGTTTTTTCTCAATAATTTCTATAGAAAACACCACAATAATACCTCCAATTAATCCTACAAAAACAGCTCCTATTGCAGACATGTTTCCGCAACCAGCAGTGATACTAACTAACCCTGCTAATGCACCATTTAAAGTTTGTGGCAAATTTGGTTTACCATACCAGATCCAGGTAGTAACCAATGCTCCTAAACCACCAGCAGCTGCAGCTAAGTTTGTTATTAAAACTACTGTTGAAGCAGCAATAGAATCTGCACCACCCCAAGCAAGTTGTGATCCTCCATTAAAACCAAACCATCCTAACCATAGAATAAAAACTCCTAAAGTTGCAAGAATTTGATTGTGTCCTGGAATTGCATTTACTTTACCATCTACAAATTTTCCTATTCTAGGTCCTACCATAAAAGCAGCTACAAGCGCAGCCCAACCACCAACAGAATGCACGATAGAAGAACCTGCAAAATCAATAAATCCTAGATCGGTTAACCAACCAGAACCTTGCCATTGCCATCCACCAGCTATTGGGTAAATTAAGGCAGTCATTAATATAGAGAATATAGCATAAGTAGAATATTTAGTTCTTCCTGCAATAGCACCAGAAACTATAGTTGCAGCTGTAGCAGCAAACATAGTTTGAAAGAATAAATCAGCTCCTTCTCCTTGCATTAAACCGCTCCAGAAAAACCATCCATTAGAAGTATCTCCATACATTAATGAGTAACCCACTAACCAATAGGTAAGAGAACCAACACAGATATCCAGTAAATTTTTCATTGCAATATTTGCAGCATTTTTAGAACGTGTCATTCCTGTTTCTACTAATGTAAAACCTGCTTGCATAAAGAATACTAAAATTCCTGAAATTAACATCCATAGCATTCCCATATCTGCATTAACAGCAGACACAGCTTCTTCAATATCTTTTGTAGTAGCTGCAGCAACTTCTTGTACAGCTATTAAATTTGGTAAAATCGTTAAAAAATTTTCCATAATAATTATTTGTGATTATTTAATTGTTAGTTATTATTTACTTAAAACTGATAGATTGCAGCTATTGTAAAAGCCGCCAAGCTTTTAGTACTTTCTAAGTCACTGTCTAAATAAACTTCTTCTGAATTACTATCTAAACGTAATTCTGGTTTTATGGTTAAGCTTTCATATGTGTAACTTCCTGTTAAAGTAACAGCCATAACATCTAAATCATCAACTGCAGTATCTGCATCACTTAACCAGTCAAAATACTCACCTCTTAAACCAATAGAAAAACTATCTGTAGCAGCAAACTGCGGATAAATAGCAGCTCCCATAAAACCTTCTCCATCATTATCTGCATAGGCTGCGTTTAAACCTAAGAAAAAAGAATCTGAGATATCAAATCCACCTGTATAATCTATTTCAAATCCTAAAACCTCTTTATCATCATAGTAGAAATTTAAAAATTGTCCAGAATACCCTAATTGAGCACCTAAAGCATAACCACCTATATAATTATTATTTACATCTGTTGGGTTCATCACTGCTACCATTAAACTAAAATCATCAGACAAAGCAAAATCTGCTTTTAAACCAACATGAGAAAATGGTCCACTAGAAAACAAATACGAAGTACTGTAGTTAAAATTTCCTGTTGGAGAAATTACCTCATATCCTAAATAAGTATTAAAACGCCCCAAAGTTAACGTTGTACTTTCAGTAACATTCCAATAAGCGTATAATTGATTTATATTATAACCACCAATAGCAGCATCTCCTCTAGGCCCAAAAACTAAATCAGCAACTACTCCTGTTTTTTCACCTTCATATTTTGCAATAATATTAGCCATACCTAAAGCAAAACCTGTTTCATCGGCAAACGAAGTTCCAAAAGATTGAAACGCATCTCCATCATCTCCAAAAATAGCCTTATCACTAGATGTTAAATTTGTTTGATAATACGCATCTACACTACCTTCAAAAGAAAACTTTTTCTCTTTTGTTTCTGTTTCTGTAACTTCTTGTGCAGAAATGAATGATGTGGTTAGCACCATAGCAGACAATAAAAATCTTTTCATAAATTTATAAATTTAGTTGTTAATAGAAACCCAAATCTATACTAAAAAGATATTAACCCCTAAATATTAGGGGGTGAAAACATTATTTTTATGATTATTTTATTTTAACCCCTGTTTTTTATGGGGTATAATAAATATTTTGTTGTTTTATTAAAATATTCACATTTAACAAATATCCATATTAACATAAATAAACACCTTTCAATAAGAAAAATGCAACTATTTAGTATTTACGAAAACGTTTTCGCAATAATACCTTATTTTAATTAAATATTATTCATTATCTATTTGTTAGTTTTTAATCGATTTTTTGCTTATTTTTCATTTAGTTCTAAGTATACTATCGATATGTGAAAAGTGTTTCTCCTTTTTTTTAATTAATATTTTAGCATGTATCTTAGACAATATATTAAGGTTATTAAACCTATAAATTTCTCATATTATGCTAAAGGAACAAGGACTTTATTTACCAGAATTTGAACACGATAATTGTGGCGCTGGATTTATATGTAGTTTAACAGGAAAAAGATCAAATGACATCATACATAAAGCACTAGAAATACTAGTTAAACTAGAGCATCGTGGAGCCGTAAGCTCTGATGGTGTAACAGGTGATGGAGCAGGTATTTTAATAGATATACCTCATAAATTTTTTAAGATATTTTGTGAGTTTGAATTACCTGAAGCTGGAGAATATGCTGTTAGTAACGTTTTTCTACCAAGAAAAGAAAATCAACGCCAATATTGTATTGCTGTTTTTGAAAAAGAAATACAAAACCAAGGACTGCAGTTAATTGGTTGGAGAGACGTTCCTGTAAATAGTGACGTTTTAGGAAAAGTAGCCAAAACAACAGAGCCTTTTGTAAAACAAGTTTTTATAGGTAAAGCAGACAATAAATTAACAGATAGAGAATTTAATTTAAAATTATTTGCTGCCAGAAAAATTGCAGAACACACGATATATGACTCTAAATTATCTGAAGCAAAATTCTTTTACCTACCAAGCCTTTCTACCAAAATAATCATTTTTAAAGGCCTATTAATGCCTGAACATATAAATGAGTATTATCTAGATTTATTTAACTCTGCTTTAGACACACGATTAGCCTTGGTGCACCAACGTTTTTCAACAAACACATTCCCAACATGGGATTTAGCACAACCATTTAGATACATCTGTCATAATGGAGAAATAAACACCGTAAGAGGTAACATATCTCGCATGTTTTCACGTGAAGAAATCATGCAAAGCCCTTTATTTGGTGATGATATAAAAAAAATAATCCCTACTATTTTAAGAGGGAAATCAGATTCTGCAACATTAGATATGGTTGTTGAATTACTATTAATGACAGGTCGCTCGCTTCCTGAAGCTATGATGATGCTAGTTCCAGAAGCTTGGGAAAAAAACCCAAATATGTCTGATGCTAAAAAAGCATTTTACGAATACAATTCATGCTTAATGGAACCTTGGGATGGTCCTGCATCTATACCTTTTACCGATGGTAATTTTATTGGAGCTGTTTTAGACAGAAACGGCTTACGTCCTTCACGTTACACCGTTACCAAACTAGGTAATGTCATCATGTCTTCAGAAACTGGTGTTGTGGATATTAAACCTGAAAACGTGGAGTATCACGGAAGATTAGAACCAGGAAAAATGTTTTTAGTTAACATGAGCGAAGGAAGAATTGTTAACGATGAAGAAATAAAAGAAGAAATTGCCTCAAAATACCCTTACAGAAAATGGCTAGACGAAAACTTAGTGCATTTAAGAGACATTTCAGCAAAAAAAGGACCTATAAAGTATGACGAAATTGACCTTAAAAAACGTGAAGTTGTTTTTGGTTATACGCAAGAAGATTTCAATACTATAATTGGTCCAATGGCACAATTAGGAAAGGAACCTATTGGATCTATGGGAAGCGATACACCTATTGCTATTTTATCAGAAAGACCACAACTAATCTACAACTACTTTAAACAACTATTTGCACAAGTTACCAATCCGCCTTTAGATGGAATTCGCGAAGAGCTAATCACAGATATTAGCCTAACCCTAGGTAGCGATGTAAACCTATTTGATATTAATCCAGAGCATTGTAAAAAACTAAAAATTCAGAATCCTGTTATCTCAAAACACGATTTAGATAAAATAAGAAATTACGATACCAATCCTGATTTTAAAGTAGAATCTATTTCAATGCTTTACGAAGTAAATCGCGGGTTAAACGAGCTTGAAGTCGCTCTTGAAAACCTAGTAACTAAAGCCTCTAAGGCAATAGATAATGGTGCAAATATTATCATTTTATCCGATAGATTTGTAGATGAGAATCACGCACCAATTCCTGCACTTTTGGCTTGTTCTTATGTTAATCACGCGCTACACAAACTAGGAAAGCGATCTAAAATCAGCCTAATTATAGAATCTGCAGAACCGCGTGAAGTACATCACTTTGCATTATTATTTGGTTACGGAGCAAGTGCTGTAAACCCTTATATTGTTAACGAGATTGTTCAAAAACAAATCAACAATAAAGATGTCACCGATTTAGAATATTTAACTGCTATAAAAAACTACAACAAAGCAATAGGAAAAGGGATTCTAAAAGTGATGAACAAAATAGGAATCTCTACACTAAACTCCTATCGTGGTTCGCAATTATTTGAATGTATAGGAATAAAAACAGCTACTGTAGAAAAATATTTCCCTAACACTCCAACACGTATTCAAGGTATTGGCCTAAGAGAAATTGAACAAGAAATTGTAAAAAGACACAAGAAGGCATTTCATAAAAACATAGAACCTAATATTGAAATTGGTGGTGATTACAGATGGAGACGCGGCCAAGAAAAACACATGTTTAATCCGCTAACCGTTGCCAAACTTCAAGAATCGGTAAGAACCAATAAAGCTTCTACTTTCAAGGAATATTCAGATTTAGTAAACAACCAATCTAAAAACCTAATGACTATTAGAGGTTTGTTTGAATTTGACCAATTTGACCCAATTCCCTTAGAAGAAGTAGAACCTTGGACAGAAATTGTAAAGCGCTTTAAAACAGGAGCCATGTCTTACGGATCTATTAGTAAGGAAGCTCATGAAAACCTAGCAGTTGCCATGAACAGAATTGGAGGAAGATCTAATTCTGGCGAAGGAGGTGAAGACCAAGAGCGTTTTTACAAAAGCTCTCAAGGAGACTGGAAAAATTCGGCCATAAAACAAGTGGCTTCTGGTAGATTTGGTGTTACATCTAACTACTTAACAAGCGCAAATGAAATACAAATAAAAATTGCACAAGGCGCAAAACCTGGTGAAGGCGGACAATTACCTGGCCCAAAAGTAAATCGTGAGATTGCTAAAACTAGAAACTCAACACCTTATGTTGGATTAATTTCTCCACCACCACATCACGATATTTATTCTATCGAAGATTTATCGCAATTAATTTACGATGTAAAATCAGCAAACAGAGAAGCAAGAATTAATGTGAAATTAGTTTCAGAAGTTGGCGTTGGTACTGTAGCTGCTGGTGTAGCAAAAGCCAAAGCAGATGTAGTATTAGTCTCTGGTTTTGATGGAGGAACAGGAGCCTCACCACTAACATCCTTACGTCATGCAGGACTTCCATGGGAATTAGGTATTGCTGAAGCACAGCAAACCTTAGTAATGAATGACCTTAGAAACCGAATCGTTCTAGAATGTGACGGACAATTAAAAACAGGTCGCGATGTTGCTATAGCTTGTTTATTAGGTGCAGAAGAGTTTGGTTTTGCAACAGCTCCTTTAGTCGCTTCAGGCTGCATTATGATGCGCGTTTGCCATCTAAACACATGTCCTGTAGGTATAGCAACCCAAAACCCAGAACTTCGAAAAAAGTTTAAAGGAAAACCAGAACACGTAGTAAACTACATGTATTTTGTAGCACAAGAATTACGCGAGATTATGGCAAAACTAGGCTTTAGAACCATAAATGAAATGGTAGGACAATCACAAAAACTAAACAGAAACAAAGCTATTGATCATTATAAGTCTTCGGGAATCGACCTAACCCCTATTCTACATAAAGTAGAAGTTGCAGAAGATGTAAAACTATACAACACAGGAAAACAAGATCATAATTTAGAAACACATTTAGATTTCAAAATTATCAAACAAGCACACCAAGCTTTATTTAGAAGACAAAAAACAAATTTAGAATTACCAATCACAAATATTGATCGTGCAGTTGGTGCTATTGTAAGTAATGAAATTTCTAAAATTTATGGCGCAGACGGTTTACCAGAAGACACCATAGACATTGATTTTCATGGTTCTGCAGGACAAAGCTTTGGCGCATTTGCAACCAAAGGTTTAAAATTTACCGTTCATGGTAACACTAATGATTACTTAGGCAAAGGACTATCTGGAGCAAAACTAATTATTAAAGTACCTGAAAAATGCACCATCGTTCCTGAAGACAATATCATTACAGGAAACGTTACTTTATACGGAGCAACTTCTGGAGAAGTGTATATTAATGGAAAAGCAGGAGAACGTTTTTGCGTTAGAAATTCTGGTGCCAAAGCCGTTGTTGAAGGAATTGGAGATCATGGTTGTGAGTATATGACTGGTGGTATTGCTGTTATTCTTGGAGCTGTAGGTAGAAACTTTGGAGCTGGAATGAGTGGAGGAATTGCTTATGTTTTAGATCAAGACAATACTTTTAAACAAAATAGCAATTCAGACGATTTAAATATAGACCCAATAGAAAGCGAAACAGATCAACTACAACTAAAAGAATTAATTAAAAATCATTTTGAAGCAACCGGAAGTACATTAGCAGAACGAATTCTCAAAGACTGGAACAAATATCTTCCAATGTTTAAAAAAGTACTACCAGAAGAATACAGACAAGCTTTAATAAGATTAGAACAAGAACAATTAGAATTAGCGTAATTATGGGAAAGATAACAGGATTTTTAGAATTTAAGCGTGAAAACGAAAGTTATATAGCGCCAGAAAAACGCATAGAGAATTATAAAGAATTTACGGTTCCCTTAAAAGAAGACCACCTAAAAAATCAAGGTGCACGTTGCATGGATTGTGGTATTCCATTCTGCCATAGTGGTTGTCCACTTGGTAATTTAATTCCAGATTTTAATGATAAAGTATACAAAGGCAAATGGAAAGAAGCTGCAGAAATACTACATAAAACCAATAACTTCCCTGAGTTTACAGGAAGACTATGCCCTGCTCCTTGCGAAGAAGCTTGTGTTTTAGGCATAAATGAAGATCCTGTAACTATTGAAAATATTGAAAAAAACATTGTAGAAACTGCCTTTAAAGAAGGCTGGATAAAAGCAAATCCACCAAAAGTAAGAACCCAAAAAACCGTTGCTGTTATTGGCTCTGGACCTGCTGGTTTAGCAGCTGCCCAACAATTAAATCGTGCAGGACATACCGTTACCGTATTTGAACGCGATGCAAAAGTTGGAGGGTTATTACGATACGGAATTCCAGATTTTAAAATGGAAAAACACGTGATCGATAGACGTATTGCTGTTTTAAAAGAGGAAGGAATCACCTTTAAAACCAATGCACATGTTGGAGTAAATATAGATGCCAATAAACTTAAAGACGACTTTGACGCTGTAGTTTTATGTGGTGGAGCAACCGTTAGAAGACACATACCTATTCCGGGAGCAGATTTAAAAGGAGTTACGCAAGCAATGGATTTTTTAAAGCTAAACAACCAATACGTTGATGGTTTAATAGACTTTAATGAGGTAATTTCTGCAAAAGGAAAAGACGTTATTGTTATTGGTGGTGGTGACACAGGAAGCGACTGTATTGGTACTTCAAATCGTCATGGAGCAAGCTCTGTTACTAACTTTGAAATTTTAAGCAAACCTTCTGTAGGAAGACCTGCAAACCAACCTTGGCCTTACTGGCCAATGAAACTAAAAACAACCTCATCACACCAAGAAGGTGTAGAGCGCTTTTTTAGTATTTCTACCAAAGAGTTTTTAGGAGATAATAAAGGAAACTTAACCGGTTTAAAAACCGTAGAAGTAGAATGGATTTTCACTCCTGGCGAAAGACCTCAACTAAAAGAAATTGAAGGTACAGAAAAAGAATGGAAATGCAATTTAGCGCTACTAGCACTTGGTTTTACAGGAGCTGAAAAAACCTTAGCCGAGCAATTTGGTTTAAACATGGATTTTAGAACCAATATTGAAGCATCCACTAAAGATTACAAAACAAACATTCCAGGCGTATTTGCCGCTGGAGATATGCGTCGCGGTCAATCTTTAATTGTTTGGGCAATCTCTGAAGGTAGACAAGCCGCCTACCATGTAGACAAATATTTAATGGGAGAATCTTATTTACCCCTAAAGGACGATAGTGATTTACCAAGAGTGTAATAAACTTGAGAACAAAACAGGATTTTAAAAAAAAAGCACCTTATATAAAAAGGTGCTTTTTTATATCTAGTACTTTTTTTAACTACTAATGTCTACTTTTCAATACACTCTCTATATCTTCTAAGGTAAACCCTTTGGCTTTTAAAAGCAGCAAATAGTGATACATTAAATCTGCAGCTTCGTTTTTAAATAAATCTGCATCATCATCTTTAGCTTCAATAACAAGCTCTACAGCTTCTTCTCCAACCTTTTGCGCTACCTTATTAATACCTCTTTTATACAGTTCATTTGTATAAGAATTAGGATCATCATTATCAATTCTATCACTTATTGTTTGTTGCAATTCATACAAAAAACCTTTTGCTGTTTCCTCATTAAAACAAGTAGTACTTCCTGTATGGCAAGTAGGACCTTTAGGGTCTGCCTTTATTAAAATTGTATCGTTATCGCAATCTACCTTAATATCTTTAACTAATAAAAAATTTCCCGATTCTTCCCCTTTAGTCCATAATCTATTTTTACTTCTACTAAAAAAAGTAACTTTATTTTCTTCTTTTGTTTTATTAAAAGCTTCTGCATTCATATACCCCAACATTAAAACCTGTAAGGTATTATTGTTTTGAATAATAACAGGAACTAGTCCATCTCCTTTTGAAAAATCTATGTCCATCGTATTGCTATGTTTTCTTTTATTAAATAGTTTTTTAATTCTGGAATTGGTATTTCACCATAGTGAAAAATACTTGCAGCCAACCCTGCACTTGCATGTGTAGTTTCAAACAAAGTTTTAAAATGTTCTTTCGTTCCTGCGCCACCAGAAGCGATTACAGGAATATTAATAGCCTTACTAACTTCTTCTGTGATATCTAAAGCAAAACCAGCTTTGGTTCCATCATTATTCATAGAAGTTAGTAATATTTCGCCAGCACCCAAAGCTTCTACTTGCTTTACCCAATCCATGGTTTTTAATGGTGTAGCGGTTCTTCCTCCATGTACAAAAACCATCCATTCACCATCTACAAATTTGGTATCAATAGCAACCACACAGCATTGGCTACCAAATTGATTTGCAATTTGTGTAATGAGTTCTGGGTTTTTCACTGCCGAAGAATTTACACTTACCTTATCTGCACCAGCTTTTATTACACTAGACACATCTTCAATGGTATTAATACCACCTCCAACCGTAAAGGGAATGTTGATTTCTTCGGCAATATGCGTAACTAACTCTACTAAGGTTTTTCGTTTTTCAACCGTTGCTGTAATATCTAAAAACACCAACTCATCTGCACCATGTGCAACATATTGTTTAGCGAGTTCAATAGGATCTCCCGCGTCTCTAATACCAACAAAATTGATACCTTTTACAGTCCTTCCGTCTTTTATATCTAGACAGGGAATAATTCTTTTTTTTAGCATAATTTTTGTAATTCTTTTAAGCTAATATTTCCTTCGTAAATTGCTTTTCCAAGTATAGCGCCTTCACAACCTAATGCTTTTACTAGCTCTAAATCTTTGATTGTTGCTACGCCTCCACTTGCTATTAGTTTTACCTTTGATTTTGAAAGAATTTCTTTATACAATTCATTGGAAGTCCCTTGAAGCATACCATCTTTTGCAATATCGGTACAAATTACATAATCAATCCCTTTAGATTCGTAATCTTTTATAAAATCTACCACATCTAATTCTGAAGCTTCCAACCAACCATTTGTGGCTATTTTTCGATTATTACAATCTGCGCCCAATATAATTTTTTCTGCACCATATTTTTCTAGCCATTTTAAAAACACTTCCGGATTATTAGCAGCTATACTACCTCCTGTTATTTGTTGTGCGCCAGACTCAAAAGCAATTCTTAAATCGTCATCTGATTTTAATCCGCCTCCAAAATCAACTTTTAAATTGGTTTTAGACGCAATGCTTTCTAATATTTTATGGTTGACAATATGCTTAGACTTTGCGCCATCTAAATCTACTAAATGTAAATATTGAATGCCGTTTGCTTCAAATTCCTTTGCGACTTCTAGAGGATTCTCGTTATATATCTTTTTGGTATCATAATCGCCTTTTGTGAGTCTTACACATTTTCCGTCGATGATATCTATTGCTGGTATGATTCTCATTTTATTCCTGCGAAAGTAGGATTCTCATCCTTGCTTTCTTGTTTAATATTTATATTTTTTACACCCCTCAAGTCCCCTCAAAGGGACAATCTAATTAAGAAGCATTAGCGCGTAATTCTGAAATACTTTTACATTTTTATTTCTTTTGATAGTATCTATTCCAATTCCAAAAAATTCTTTAATAATTGCGCACCAACATCAGCAGATTTTTCTGGGTGAAATTGTGTGGCGTAAAAATTATCGTGTTGCATTGCTGTGGCAAAAGGTAAAATATAATTGCATGTAGCTATACTTTGCGCATTATCTTCGGCATAATAACTATGTACGTAATACATATCTTTATCTGCATCAATATTATTAAATAAATCGCCTGTAACTTCTGCGAAATTATTCCAACCAATATGCGGCACCTTTTCTTTTGGCGGAAACTTTTTTACTTGTGTATTAAAAATTCCAAGACATTTGGTATCCCCTTCTTCAGAATAGTTACACATTAACTGTAAGCCTAAACAAATGCCAAGCATTGGTTTTTTAACCGATAAAAGGACCTCATCTAATCCTTTTTCTCTTAGGTATTGCATAGCAGAACTAGCTTCACCAACACCCGGAAAAATAACCTTACTTGCATTTAATATCTCGGTTTTATCATCTGTAATAATGCTATCGTAACCCAAACGATTTAGTGCATTTTGCACAGAACGAATATTACCTGCATTGTATTTAATAATTGCAATCATGTTTGTTGAATTTTTAAAACACCTCTAAAGTCCCCTCAAGGGAACAATCCTAGTATTTCACTTTATTTTCTTTTTCAAATTCTAGTTCATTTTCTAAAGACTTCCTTTAGTACTTGGAATAGAAAAATTATTGGTTTTAGAAACGGCCATTTTAATCGCTTTTGCAAAAGCTTTAAAAATAGATTCTATTTTGTGGTGTTCATTTTCTCCTTCCGATTTAATATTTAAATTACATTTGGCTGCATCGCTAAACGATTTAAAGAAATGCATAAACATTTCGGTTGGCATTTCACCAATCATTTCACGTTTAAATTCGGTTTCCCAAACCAACCAAGGTCTTCCTCCAAAATCAATTGCTACTTGTGTTAAGCAGTCGTCCATTGGTAATAAAAAACCATAACGCTCTATGGCCTTTTTACTTCCTAAGGCTTTGATAAAGGTTTCCCCTAAGGTAATGGCAACATCTTCAATGGTATGGTGTTCGTCAATTTCTAAATCGCCATCTACCTGCACATTTAAATCGATGTTTCCGTGTTTAGAAATTTGCTCTAGCATGTGATCAAAGAACCCTAATCCTGTAGAAATACTGCTTTTACCAGAACCGTCTAAATTGATTTCAACCTCAATATTGGTTTCATTAGTTTTTCTAACAACGGTTGCTTTTCGCGGAATTGCCTTTAGGTAATTATAAATCTCTTCCCAGGATTTCGTGGTTAACGTTGCATAATCATTTGCTTCATTAGAAATAAAAATGCCTTTACTTCCTAAGTTTTTAGCCAGCTCTATATCTGTAGCTCGGTCACCAAGTACATATGAATTTTCTAGGTCATAGTTACCATGAATGTATTTACCCAACAAACCGGTTCTAGGTTTTCTGGTTGGTGCATTATCTTCAGGAAAACTTTTATCAATTAAAATTTCAGAAAATACTACTCCTTCATTTTTAAAGGCTTCAACAATTTTGTTTTGGGCAGGCCAAAAGGTGTCTTCAGGAAAGGAATCGGTTCCTAAACCATCTTGATTGGTAACCATTACCAACTCATAATCTAGTTCTCGTGCAATTCTGGATAACCATTGAAAAACACCTGGATAAAATTCTAGTTTTTCTAAGCTGTCTAATTGGTAATCAATTGGTGGTTCAATCACCAAAGTGCCATCTCTGTCTATAAATAGTACTTTTTTCATTTAACTTTAGTTAAATGTCCTGAATTTATTTCAGGACCTTATTAATTTATTTTTTATGTTTCTAAAAGTGGATTCGTTTTTTTAATATCATTCCACTTCCATGCTTTATGCCTATTTTTCAATTGGTTTCTCTTCAAAACCTTCCGTATAACCTATGTACAAAACGGCTTTATTCTTGTTCGTTAAAACACTACAGTAGTAAAATTTTGATTACATAATTACTATATATTCAAAAGTTCCTAAAACATGTTCAGGATTTCGATATTGCCAAAAGTGCTTTTATCAATATCTCATTCTCCGCTGGCGTCCCAACCGTAATTCGAATACTATTTTTTACTAAGCTATTTCTATTTCTAGTGATTACTTTTTGTGCTACTAACTCCTCATACAAACCATTGGCATCTTCTACTTCTATCAACCAAAAATTAGCATCTGATGGGTATATTTTTTTTACAATATCAAGACCTTTTAGTGCTGATTTCAATTTTGTTTTCTGCTCTAAAATAACTTTTTTATTAGCCTCAAAAGTCTTTGTGTCTTTTAATGCCTCAACTGCAGCCTTTTGATTGAGTTTACTCACATTATAAGGCATTTTAACATTATTTAATAATTGAATAATGTCTTGGCTAGCAAAAGCAATTCCTATTCTAGCAGCAGCTAAAGACCAAGCCTTACTTAGGGTCTGCATAACGATTAGGTTTGGATAGTTTTCTAGATATTTTGCAAAAGAATCCGTAGAACTAAAATCTATATATGCCTCATCAATAACTACAATACCATTGAAATTGTTTAAGATAAACGCTACATCTTCTTCTTGAAAACAATTCCCTGTTGGGTTGTTTGGCGAACAAATAAAAATAAGTTTTACATTTTCAGCACTTAAATACGGTTTTAAAGCTTCTGTATTTATTTGAAAATCGTCATGCAAGGGAAGTTTTATCAATTCTACATCATTAATATCTGCAGCCACTTGATACATACCAAAGGTTGGGGTAAACGTTAGTGTTTTATCTTTTCCTGGATTACAAAAAACACGATATAATAAATCAATAATTTCATCGCTTCCGTTTCCTGTGAAAATATTTTCTACTGGAATATTATTATTGGTAGACAATACCGTTTTCAGTTCTTTATGATAGGAATCTGGATAGCGATTTAATGTACCAAAAGGGTTTTCATTAGCATCTAAAAAAACACCTTCACTGCCTTTAAATTCATCTCTAGCACTTGAATACGGTTTCAATGCTAGGATATTTGGTCTTACTAAGGTTTTTAAATTAAACATATTTTTACTTTTTCCTACAAGGTTTCAAAAACCTTAAAGGTATTAAACTGTGCTTTTACTGATGCCTGCTAGATTTCTGAAACCTTGCAGACTTATTTTAAGCACTGAAACTAGTTCAGTACTGGTAACTATAAGTTTTTTAACCGTATAGTTACGGCGTTTTTGTGTGCGTCTAATCCTTCAGCTGCTGCCATTAATTCAATAGCAGGACCAATAGTTTGAATACCTTCTTGACTTACATTTTGAAAGGTTATTTTCTTTACAAAACTATCTAAGGATACACCACTATAATTTCTAGCATACCCATTTGTTGGTAAGGTATGATTGGTTCCGCTAGCGTAATCACCAGCGCTTTCGCAACTATATTTCCCTAGAAACACAGAGCCTGCGTTTGTAATTTGTGTTATATAATTAGTAGCATTATCCGTTGCAAAAATCAAATGCTCAGGTGCATACAAATTGCTAAAAGCAACACATTCTTCTATAGAATTTAAAAGAATAGAACGGCTAATTTGTAAAGCTTTTGTTGCAATTTCTTTTCGTGGTAATTTTTCTAACTGCCTGTTTACTGCTTCTGTAGTTTTGGCAATCATTGCTTCATTATCAGATAGTAAAATGACTTGGCTATCTGGACCATGTTCTGCTTGCGACAGCAAATCTGCAGCTACAAATTCTGGATTACTAGTTTCATCTGCAATTACTAAAACTTCACTTGGGCCAGCAGGCATATCAATAGCAATACCTTGTTGCTGAATTAACTCTTTCGCTTTGGTTACGTATTGATTTCCTGGACCAAATATTTTATATACTTGCGGAACTGTTTGTGTTCCGTAAGCCATAGCTGCTACTGCTTGTGCGCCACCAACTTTAACTATTTTAGTAATACCTACCAAGTTTGCTGTGTATAATATTGCAGGATGCACTTTTCCTTCTTTATTTGGTGGTGTACACAAAACAATCTCTTTACAACCAGCTAATTTTGCAGGAACACCAAGCATTAAAATGGTAGAAAATAAAGGCGCAGATCCTCCTGGAATATACAAACCAACCTTATCTATAGCTACCGATTTTCGCCAACATTTTACCCCTTTGGTGGTTTCTATAATTTGCTCTTTTTCTTTTTGAGCTGCGTGAAATGTTTCAATGTTTTGCTTTGCTAATTGAATGGCGCTTTTTAATTCTTCACTTATTAAACCGGTGGCTTCCTCAATTTCTGAAGCTTCTACTTGCAAGTTTTTTAAAGTCACCTTATCAAACTTTTTTGCATAAGCCAATAAGGCTTTATCTTTATTTGTTTTAACCTCTTGTAAAACATCTAAAACAAGAGCATCTAAAGATTGTTGGTCTAAAATTGGACGCTGTATTAAAGCATTCCAAGCTTCTTTATTTGGATAACGAAATGCTTTCATTATAATACCATTTTATCAATTGGAACGACTAAAATACCTTCTGCTCCAGCATTTTTTAAGGCATCAATATTATTCCAGAATTTATCTTCATCTATTACAGAGTGTAGGGAGCTCCAGCCTTCTTGGGCCAACGGAAGAATGGTTGGACTTTTTAACACTGGAAGAATTGCCGCTACCTCATCAATTTTATCATTTGGTACATTCATTAACACATATCGTGTATTTTTTGCACGTAGCACTGCTTGAATTCTAAATATTAATTTAGTTAAAATGGCTTCTTTTTCAGCATCTAGATTAATATTTTTTGCTAAAACAGCTTCCGATTTTAAAATAACTTGCGTTTCTCTTAATCCGTTTTTAAACAAGGTACTTCCTGAACTCACAATATCACAAACACCATCTGCCAACCCTATATTTGGAGCTATTTCAACAGAACCAGAAATAACATGAATATCTGCTTCTATATTATTTTCTTTTAAATAAGCATTAAGTGTGTTTGGGTAGGATGTTGCTATTTTTTTATCCTTAAAATAAGAAACTTCATTAGATTCAATTCTTTTAGGCACTGCTAAAGAAACTCTACATTTTGCGAAGCCTAATTTTTCTACTATTTCAGATTCTTTTTGTTTTTCGATTAAGATGTTTTCTCCAATAATAGCAATATCTACCACTCCATCTTCTATGTACTGCGGAATATCGGAATTACGCAAATACAAAACCTCTATAGGAAAGTTTCTGGCAGCAACTTTTAATTGGTCTTTACCATTATCAATTTTTATTCCACAATCTTTTAAAAGTTTTAAAGAATCTTCGTTTAATCTTCCGCTTTTTTGAATGGCAATTTTTAGTGTACTCATTTTAATTTTTGTTGAAGTCTGAAAAAACCAAAAGAGTAGAAAATAAAAAAACCCATCTGATTAATTCAGACGGGTTTTTGAAATATTTTTGAAATTACATATATCAATTCCTGTTCGCCTGAATGCAAATATGAAAATGATGATGATGTAATTGAATAAATGTCATTTGTATCTTATTGATACGCCAAAGGTAACAATAATTTCTAATTGTGACAATTTTTCAAAATCATTTTCAAATTATTTTATTTTTCTAAAGGAAACTTGCTTTTAATTTCCTCTAAACACAAATTACCAATACTACCAACATGTGTATGTTTTTTAGAAGTATCTGGTTTATAGGTTCCGTTTTCTACTTCACCACCAATTTTTTGATACGCTTCTCTAAACGGCATACCTTGTACCACTAAAGTATTTATATTATCTACAGTAAAAAGATACTGATATTTTGCATCATTTAGGTCGATTTCTTTTACAATTACTTGCTGTATTGCGTAATTAAAAATATCTAAAAGGTCTTTTACATCTTCTATAGCAGCGATTATATTTTCTTTTAACAACTGAAAATCTCTATGATAACCACTTGGTAAGTTATTAGTAATTAACACCGTTTCGGTATGTAAGGCTTGAATTTTATTTGCTTTCCCTCTAATTAGCTCGAACACATCGGGATTCTTTTTGTGTGGCATGATACTACTTCCTGTAGTCAACTCATCAGGAAAGGCGATAAAGCCAAAATTCTGACTATTATACACACAAATATCCATAGCAAAACGCGCTAAGGTATTACACAGACTTCCTAATGCTAAGGCAATGGTACGTTCGCTTTTTCCTCTACTCATTTGCGCAGCAACTACATTATATTTTAAGGTAGAAAAACCTAATTCTTGAGTTGTTAATTGTCTGTCAATAGGAAACGAACTTCCGTAACCTGCTGCAGAACCTAAAGGGTTTTGATCTACGGTTTTTAAGGCTGCATTTAATAAATACACATCATCGATTAAAACTTCTGCATAGGCAGAAAACCACAAACCAAAGGAAGAAGGCATAGCAACTTGCAAATGTGTGTAACCAGGCAGCAAAGCATCTTTATGGGTTTCTGCTAAACCTAAAAGCGTATTAAAAAAGACCTTAGTCTTATCATTAATCAACCCAAGATTGTCTTTATAATACAACTGAAGCGCAACTAAAACCTGATCGTTTCTAGAACGTGCGGTGTGAATTTTTTTTCCTACATCACCTAAGGTTTTTGTGAGTTCAAATTCAATTTTAGAATGCACATCTTCAAAAGAATCTTCAATAACAAAGGTGTCATTTTCAATAGTTTCTTCAATCGTCTGCAAACCACTTTTAAGTTGTTGCAATTCTTCCGAAGAAATAATACCTATAGACTCTAACATGATTGCATGTGCCAATGATGCTTGCACATCATATTTAGCAATATACAAGTCTATTTCTCTATCGTTTCCAACAGTAAACTGTTCTATTTTTTTATCGATACTTGTTCCCTTATCCCAGAGTTTCATAATTTTTAGTTTTTTGATATTCCTGCCAAAGCAAGAATCTATTTTTCAACATTATTCCCTTTAACGGATTCCTGCTTTCGCAGGAATGACAGCAGGATTAAAGTACTTTTTCTAATAATTCTATATATATTTTAATGCCTTCTTTTATTTCATTCACATAAATAAATTCATCTGCAGAATGCGATCGTGTACTATCTCCAGGTCCTAATTTTAAAGAAGGACAACTTAAGACTGCTTGATCTGATAATGTTGGCGAACCATAGGTGCTTCTGCCTATTTCTACTCCTGCAATTACCAAAGGATGATCAATAGGAATAGACGATGAATTTAGTTTTATACTTCGTGGCATAATACTGTCACAAGGTGCTTCTTTTTGTAAAATATCTACAATCTCCTGGTTAGAATATTTATCATTCACACGAACATCTACTACCAATTTCACGTCTGCAGGCACTGCATTATGCTGCTTTCCTGCATTAATTTGTGTGATTGTCATTTTTACTTCACCTAAGGCTTCTGATCTTTTATTAAAAGTATAATTTTTAAACCACTCTAAAACCGGAATGGTATTATAAATAGCATTGTTATTATTTGGATGTGCTGCGTGACTTGGTGTTCCTTTTACCACTGCATCTAAAACCACTAAACCTTTTTCAGCAACTGCCAATTGCATTAAGGTTGGCTCACCAACTATGGCTACATCTACTTTTGGAATAACAGTTAACATGCTATTTAAGCCATCTGGACCACTACTCTCTTCTTCTGCAGAAGCGACAATTACCAAATTAAAATTAAGATTTTCTCTGTTATAAAAATACGCAAAAGTTGCCAATAAACTTACTAGACAACCTCCAGCGTCATTACTACCCAAACCATATAATTTTCCGTCTTCTACAATGGCTTTAAAAGGGTTTTTAGTATAACCATTATTAGGTTTAACGGTATCGTGATGCGAGTTTAACAACAACGTTGGTTTACTCTCATCAAAATGTTTATTGGTTGCCCAAACGTTATTTTTTGTTCTTTTAAATGGAATATCCTGCTTGTTAAACCATTGCTCAATATGTTTTGCTGTTTGGTCTTCATCAGAAGAAAACGACTCTGTTTCTATGAGCGTTTTTAACAGCTGTATAGCTCCTGTTGTTAGTTTTTCTATCATTTTGTAATGGTTGTGTGTTTATTATTGGCATTAAAAAGCATATCTGATGTACCAATACAAACTTTTTGTACTTTATTATTTATAGCATAAAAACAGTTGTTTAGTTTAGGCAACATACCTTCATAAATAATTCCGTTTTCAATTAATAGCGGATAGCTTTTTGAGTTTATATTTTCGATAACAGAATCGTCATTATTTACATCTTTTAAAACCCCATTTTTTTCGAAACAATAATATAACTCGCTGTTATAAACAGAAGCAAAACTTATTGCTATTTCGGAAGCAACAGTGTCTGCATTGGTATTTAACAACTGTCCCTTTTTATCATGTGTGATAGCACAAAAAACAGGTGTTATATTATTATTTAAAAGTATTTCTAGCGTTTCTGTATTCACCTTTTTTACATCTCCTACAAATCCATAGTTGATTGTTTTAACAGGTCTTTTATTAGATACAATTGTGTTACCATCTGCGCCAGAAAACCCAATTGCATTGCAATTGTTAGCTTGTAATTGCGCTACTATATTTTTATTGATTTTTCCTGCATACACCATGGTAATAATAGCTAAAGTATCTGCATCTGTAACCCTTCTGCCATCAACCATTTTAACTTCTACTTGCATTTTTTTCGCTAACTTTGTTGCTAACTTCCCTCCTCCATGTACTAAAATTTTAGGTCCCTGGATAGTTGCAAATGCTTGTAAAAATTGTTGTAATGCGACATCATCATCAATGATATTCCCACCAATTTTTATAACTTTTAGTGTTTTCATTTTAAATGATTTTCTAATATCTGTTGCAACACTATTTGCGCCGCAAATGTTCTATTATTTGCTTGTTTTATTACCACTGAATTCTCGCTATCTAAAACAGCATCTTCAACAACCACGTTTCGTCTAACTGGTAAACAATGCATAAATTTTGCACTACCCAATTTAGCTTTGGTCATCATCCAGTTTTGATCTTGATTTAGCACTTTACCGTAATCTTTATAACTACTCCAGTTTTTTACATATACAAAATCGGCATTCTTCAAGGCCTCTTCTTGGTTATGGTTTATGCTAGTATTTTTCGTGATTGCTTTACTTAACTCATAACCTTTAGGATGTGTTATAGTTAAATCAACATCCATATTTTGCATGATTTCTACAAATGAGTTTGCAACTGCCTGAGGCAATGCTTTTGGATGAGGAGCCCAAGACAACACTACTTTTGGCTTTGGTTTTTCGGATAACTCTGTAATAGTAATTGCGTCTGTTAAAGCTTGTAAAGGATGTGCAGTTGCACTTTCCATATTCACAATTGGCACTGTTGCATATTTAATAAAACTTTGCAAAACAAATTCACTTTCGTCTTTTTGCTTATCTGTTAAACTCGGAAATGCTCTTACAGCAATTACATCTGCATACTGCGAAATAACTTGTGCTGCTTCTTTAATGTGTTCTGAAGCATTTGCATTCATAATGGTTCCATCTTCAAATTCTAAATTCCACGCGTCATTTACATTTAAAACCATAACATTCATTCCTAAGTTTTTTGCAGCTTTTTCCGTACTTAAACGAGTACGTAAACTAGCATTAAAAAACAGCATTACTAAGGTTTTATTTTTCCCTAAGTCTTGCAATGCAAAAGGGTCCATTTTTAGTAAAATAGCTTCTCTTATAGTTTCTTGAAGATTAGAAATATCTTTTATGTTGGTATATTTTTTCATGTTAAAAAGGGTGCCACTAACTCAAAAAGACCATTTTATTCTTCTTGAGCCAAGTGGGATTTTTTTTATGTTTTCAATTCTTTTTCTAAGGCATCAAAAAAGATATCTATGTGTTTTTTCTGAATGGTTAAAGGAGGAAGAATTCGCAATAAATTAGGATTTTTAGCGCTTCCTGTAAATATTTTATAATTAAAGATTAGCTTTTTACGAAGCTCTGCTATTGGAAAATCAAATTCTAACCCCAGCATCAAACCCCTTCCTTTTGTATTTTTTATTTCAGGAATAGCCTTTGCTTTATCTATAAAATAAGCAGAAATTTCTTTTGCATTTTGCATTAGGTTTTCCTCTTCAATAACTTCTAAAACTGTTGAAGAAGCTACACAGGCTAAATGATTTCCACCAAAAGTGGTTCCTAACAAACCAAAAGAAGCTTTGATATTAGGATGGATTAAAATACCACCAATTGGAAACCCATTTCCCATACCTTTTGCAATAGAAATAATATCTGGAGTTACATTGTATTTTTGAAACGCAAAGAAGTCACCTGTTCTACCAAAACCAGACTGCACCTCATCTGCGATAAAACAGGTATTGTACTTTTTACATAATGCATCTACACCTTCATAGAAAACCGCTGTACTTTCATCTAACCCTCCAACACCTTGAATGCACTCAATAATTACAGCACAAACATTGTTTTTTGCTAATACTTTTTCTAAGGTTTTTAAATCTCCTAATTCTAAAATCTCTACTTCTTGCTGCGCATTCACTGGCGCAATAATTTTGGCATTATCTGTTGCCGCAACTGCAGCAGAGGTACGACCATGAAATCCGTTTTTAAAAGCTATAATTTTTTTCTTTCCGTTATGAAAAGATGCTAATTTTAAAGCATTTTCATTAGCCTCTGCACCAGAATTACATAAAAACAATTGGTAATCTACACAACCTGATAACTGTTCTATTTTTTTAGCCAAGTGTACTTGTAACGGATTAATAATCGAGTTACTATAAAACCCTAACTTGGCAACTTGTTCACTAATATTTTTTACATACTTAGGATGCGAATGCCCAATAGATATTACAGCATGTCCTCCATATAGATCTAAATATTTGGTATTGTTTTCATCAAAAACATAAACATCTTTAGCCTTTACAGGTGTGATATTAAATAATGGATATACGTTAAATAAACTCATTTTATTTCTTTTTTTTTTACCATTTATAGCGAAGCAAAGGATTTATTTTACGCCATGAGATTCTTCAATCCTTCTTCCTTTAAATAGCATATAGCCTTATATCTGCTCTTTTTTAATGTTACTAATTTTGTTAAATGAAGCAATCATACCCTGAATTAAAGAAGAACTCAATCCTTTATGTTCCATTTCATTTAAACCTTCAATTGTACAACCTTTTGGCGTGGTAACTCTGTCAATTTCTTCTTCTGGATGATTTCCATTATTAATTAATAAACTTGCTGCTCCTTCACTGGTGTACATGGCTAATTCTTGTGCTTCTTTAGCATCAAAACCTAACTGAATAGCAGCTTGTGTTGTTGCTCTAATTAAACGCATCCAAAAGGCAACACCACTTGCACAAACTACTGTTGCTGCTTGCATTTGACTTTCTGGAATACTTAAAGAATGTCCTAATCGGTTAAAAATAGCTTCAGCAATTTTAATGCGCTTTTCCCCTTGCGTATTACTACATAAGCAAGTCATAGATTTACCAACTGCAATTGCAGTATTTGGCATGGCACGAATAATAAATGTATCGGTTCCTACAATTTCTTCCATTTTAGGTATTAAAAAACCTGTAATGGTAGATATTAAGACGTGTTTTTCTGTTAAATATGGTTTTACATCGTTTAAAATTCCTTCAAAATGTGCTGGTTGTACTGCAAACAGGATGATATCGGATTGTTTTACCGCCTCTGTATTATCTGTGGTTATATACACATTTTTATATCCATCAAACTCTTGAATGCCTTCAATATTTCTTTTGGTTAAATACAAACTGGTAATAGCATTTGTAGTTATTAATCCTTTTGCTATAGATTTACCTAAGTTACCTGTACCTATAATTGCTATTTTCATATGTTCGTTTTTATTGTTTTGTCATTACTAAGGAAAAATGACTGATGTAATCTCATTATATAGATTGCTTCGTTCCTTGCAATGACTATGCTTTAAAAATAAGTTGCTTTTAATTGTAATCCTTCGGTTTCCCCAAAACCATACATTAAGTTCATGTTTTGAATGGCTTGTCCTGATGCTCCTTTTAGTAAATTATCAATAACACTAGTTACCAACAATTTGTTTTCATGTTTATGTAAATGAAGAATGCATTTATTGGTATTTACTACTTGCTTTAAGTGAATCTCATCTTCTGAAACTACAGTAAACGCAGCATCTTTATAAAACGCTGTATATAATATTTTTGCATCTTCTAAACTGCCTTCAAATTTTGTGTAAAGAGTAGCAAAAATTCCTCTAGAAAAATCACCTCGATTTGGCATAAAATTAATTTCAGCACTAAAACTGTTTTGCAACAATTTCACCGATTGGTTAATCTCGCTTAAATGTTGATGTGTAAAAGCTTTGTAATGTGAAAAATTATTATCTCGCCATGTAAAATGTGTAGTTGCAGATAAGGATGTTCCTGCTCCTGTTGCACCAGTTACCGCATTAACGTGTACATCATTTTGTAACACTTCTGCTTTTGCTAAAGGCAATAATGCCAATTGAATTGCAGTTGCAAAACAACCTGGATTTGCAATATACTTTGCCTTTTTAATGGCTTCTTTATTTAATTCAGGCAAACCATAAACAAAATCCTTTCCTTCAAAATTTTTATCTGCAAGCAGTCTAAAATCATTACTTAAATCTATGATTTTAGTGGTTTCTGAAAATATATTTTTCTCTAAAAAAGCAGTGGAGTTTCCATGACCTAAACATAGAAATAACACATCTACTTCTGTATTTATTTCATTGGTAAACGATAAATCTGAACTACCAATTAAATCTTGGTGCACTTTAAATATTTTATTACCAGCGTTTGAAGTACTGTAAATAAAATTAATATTTGCTTTTGGATGCTGTAACAGCAATCTAATTAACTCTCCTGCTGTGTAACCTGCTCCTCCAATAATTCCTATTTCTAACATAGTTTACGAATTTACTTGCTGGTAGATTTTGTTTTGATTTCCTATAATTTTTATAAACCCTTTAGCATCATCAGCTGTCCAAGCTTTATTTTCTTCACCATAAGTACTAAATGCACTAGACATTAAATCATGATTAGACACAATACCATCTAAAGAGAAATGATATGGTTTTAAAGTAACCACAACGTTACCAGACACCATTTTTTGAGAGCTTTGTAAAAAAGCTTCTGTATCTCTCATTACAGGATCTAAATACTGACCTTCATGCAAATGCATTCCGTAAAAGCTTGACAAATATTCTTTATGCTGTAATTGCCATTTGGTAAGCGTATGCTTTTCTAATAAATGATGTGCTTTTACAGTAATTAAAGCTGCAGCAGCTTCAAAACCAACACGACCTTTTGTACCAACAATAGTATCTCCTACATGAATATCTCTACCAATTGCATAGGCCGAAGCAATATTATTTAAGTTTTCAATATTTACTTCTGGCGCATTTTCTTTTCCGTTTAAAGCAACAAACTCACCATTTTTAAAAGTTAATGTTACTTTTTCTTCTCCTTCTTTTTCTAATGGAGAAGGATATGCTTCACTTGGCAAAGGTTTTTCAGACTTTAATGTTTCTACACCACCAACACTTGTTCCCCAAAGCCCTTTGTTAACAGAATATTTCGCTTTTTCCCAAGACATATCGATACCGTTTTCTTTAAGGTAATCAATTTCTTGTTGTCTGGTTAAACTACCATCTCTAATAGGTGTAATAATTTTTATATGTGGCGCTAGAGTTTGAAAAATCATATCAAAACGCACTTGGTCATTTCCTGCTCCTGTGCTACCATGCGCAATATATTCTGCATTTATACTTTTGGCGTATTCAACTATTTCTATGGCTTGAATAATACGCTCTGCACTTACAGACAAAGGATAGGTATTATTTTTAAGCACATTACCAAAAATTAAATACTTCACTACTTTTTGGTAAAAAGTAGCAACTGCATCAATGTTTTTATAGGTTGTAACACCCATTTTATAGGCATTACTTTCAATATTTTTTATTTCTTCTGAAGTAAATCCGCCAGTATTTACACTTACGGCATGCACATCATATCCTGCTTTACTTAAACTTACTGCGCAATAGGATGTATCTAAACCACCACTATATGCTATAACTAACTTCTTACTCATCTTTTTTATCTTTTTTTAAAAACATGGATTGTTTTATGTTTTTTAATCTGGTCCACACTTTTTTATCGTAATTATGTTGGTGTACTTTTTTTACTTCTTTTGAAGGATCATACAGCATACCAGTACACAAACACATTTTTTGTTCTGTTCTGGTTAACACATCGAAGTTCTTACAGGTTTGACATCCATTCCAGAACGATTGATCATCTGTTAACTCTGAAAACGTAACCGGTTTATAACCTAAATCGCTATTCATTTTCATAACCGCTAAACCCGTTGTAATACTAAACACTTTGGCGTTTGGGTACTTGGTTCTAGAATGTTCAAAAATTTTCTTTTTAATCTGTTTTGCAAGGCCAATATTTCTAAAATCTGGATGCACAATTAAACCAGAGTTGGCAACAAATTTACCATGACCCCATTGTTCAATATAGCAAAAACCAGCAAATTTATCACCTTCTAAAGCTATAACCGCGTTACCATTTTCCATTTTGGTAATGATATATTCTGGTTTTCTTTTTGCAATACCAGTTCCTCTAACTTGTGCAGCATCTGCAATAGTTTCGCATATAATATCTGCGTAAATACTATGCGATTTATTAGCAATAACAATTTCCATTGTAATTGATTTATTAATTAAATTATGATTTTATTTTTTGAAAGCAGAACCGGACTCACCTAAGTTCTATAAATAGAAGTACACCCTTAAGGGCGACGTGGGAAATTACGACGTTCAAATCTTTTGTTATCTTTTGAGATAAAATGTATTTGAAAAACTGAATTTAAGCTGGTGTTGTACACAATATAAAAATAAAAATGAATATAGAATTTGTTGCTAAGTTGAAGAATTAGCTACGTCGTTTAGATAAATCTAAACCTGTTGGTCTGGGAGCTCTATATTTGTGTCTTAGTGTAAACATAGTACTAAACTACATATAATAATTAAAACAACCATAGTAAAACTTCAACTTTATACAAAAATTATGACTTTATAAAAATGAGACATTTAAATTACAAATATCTCATTTTTAAGGTCTTTTATTTAAAGAATATAATCTGTGCTAACAAAATTTGAAGCTTTAGAGTCTAACAATTCTTTTAAAATAGCATTATTATAGGCATTGTCTTTTGAAGCTACAAAAGTTCTTATGGAAAAAGAACGCAATGCATCATGCACACTTAATGTTGCAACCGCAGAATCTTTTCGGCCAGTAAAAGGATACACGTCTGGACCACGTTGGCAAGAACTATTTAAGTTTACACGACATACTAGATTTACTAAAGTATCTATTAAAGGCGCTAATGTTTTTACATCCTTACCAAATAAGCTTACTTGCTGGCCATAGTTAGAAGCAGCCATATCATCTAAAGGTTCTTCAATATCATTAAAAGGAACCACTGGTATTACTGGCCCAAATTGTTCTTCTTGAAATACGCGCATCTCTTTAGTAACAGGATATAATACTGCTGGAAAAATATAATTCTCTGAAGTTTCTCCTCCTTTTGCATTAATTACTTTAGCTCCTTTTGAAGTTGCATCATCAATTAATTCTTGAATATATGCTGGTTTATCTGGTTCAGGTAAGGGTGTTAATTTTGCACCATTTTCCCAAGGGTTACCAAATTTAAGCGCATCTACTTTTGCGGAGAATCGCTTATTAAATTCTTCTATAATATCTTGATGTACGTATAACACTTTTAGTGCTGTACAACGTTGCCCATTAAAAGATGTAGCACCTGCAATACATTCGTCTATTGCTAAATCTAAATCTGCATCTGGCAATACAATTGCAGGATTTTTAGCTTCTAAGCCTAGTACTAAACGTAATCTATTGCTTTTTGGATGTTGCTGTTGTAAAGCATTTGCCGATTTACTATTTCCTATTAGCGCTAACACATCTACTTTTCCTGTTTGCATGATTGGTGTAGCTACTGTTCTTCCTCTTCCGTAGATTATATTTACAACTCCTTTTGGAAAGCTTGTTTTAAAAGCTTCTAACAAAGGTGAAATTAATAAAACACCATGCTTTGCTGGTTTAAAAATGGCTGTATTCCCCATAATTAAAGCAGGAATTAAAAGTGCAAAAGTTTCATTTAACGGATAATTGTAAGGACCTAAACACAAAACTACTCCTAAAGGTCCACGACGAATATGAGCATGTACACCTGCATGTTTTTCAAACTTAGCGCTATCGCGATCCATTTGTTTATAATCTTCAATGGTGTCATAAATATACTCTACAGTTCTATCAAATTCTTTTTCAGAATCTGGCAGATTTTTACCAATTTCCCACATTAAAAGCTTTACCACTTCCTCACGTTTGGTTTTCATTTGTTCTACAAATTTCACCATGCAAGAAATTCTATCTACCACTTTCATGGTTGGCCACAAACCTTGTCCTTTGTTATATGCTACACATGCAGCGTCTAAAGCCTCAATAGCTTCTTTTTCACCTAAAGTAGGAATGCTTCCTAATAGCGTAGGTTGATACTCTTTGGTTGAAGATATGGTAGAATAAACTTCTGAGGTTTCTCCTTTCCATTGTTTTAACTCGCCACCTACCAAATAAGAATCCTGTTTTGTAAGTTTTGTTATTTGAAATGCTTCTGGTATGTTAGAAAAAGGTGTTTTCATAATTGTGTGATTTTAATAAAATTTTCAAACTAAAGATACAACTGCATCCTGATAAGGCTGTTAACTCTATGTTATACTTATACTAAAAACTGAAACAAATCGGTCTTATCATTTAAGTAATCTCCATAAAAATTATTCAGTTTCATTTTTGTTATTAAAGGCTCTAAATCTTCTGGAGATTTAAGTTCTAAACCAACAACAGCTACATCATTTTCACGATTTACTTTTTTAGTGTATTCAAAATGTGTAATATCATCTGTAGGACCTAAAATATCAACCACAAATTCACGTAAAGCACCTGCACGTTGCGGAAATTTTATAATGAAGTAATGTTTTAATTTGGCGTGTAAAAGAGCACGCTCTTTAATTTCTGGTGTGCGTGTAATATCATTATTGCTTCCGCTAACCACACATACTACGTTTTTTCCTTTTATTTCGTCTTTGTATTTTTCTAAAGCCGCAATACTTAATGCACCTGCTGGCTCCACTACAATAGCGTCTTTGTTATATAACTCTAAAATAATCTGACATACTTTTCCTTCTGGAACCGTTATCATATCGTGTAAGTTTTGCTGACAAATAGCAAAATTTAAATCACCAACACGTTTTACTGCAGCACCATCGACAAAGTTTTCAATTTGCTTTAAGGTTGTATTTTTTTTCTTTGCTAAAGAAGTTTTCATAGAAGGAGCTCCTTCTGGCTCTACACCTATAATTTTTGTTTCTGGTGAAAGGTGTTTAAAAACAGAAGACAATCCTGCCGACAAACCTCCTCCTCCTACAGGAACAAATACATAATGAATAGGGTGTTGTGCTTGATCCATAATTTCTAAGCCAACGGTTGCCTGCCCTTCAATAACTTTTTTATCATTAAAAGGATGAATAAATGTTTTATTTAATTTTTCGCTTTGCTGCATTGCTGCATCATAAGCATCATCAAAAGTATCACCAACTAAAACAACCTCAATATAGTCTTCACCAAACATTTTCACCTGTTCTACCTTTTGGTTTGGTGTTGGTGAAGGCATAAAAATAGTGCCTTTTATTTTTAATAATTTACAAGAAATAGCAACACCTTGCGCATGGTTTCCTGCACTTGCACAAACAATTCCGTTTTCTACTTCGGTATCACTTAAAGACGACATTTTATTGTATGCTCCTCTAATTTTATAAGAACGCACTTGTTGTAAATCTTCGCGTTTAAATAAAATATTTGCACCAAACTGCTTCGAGTATTGCATATTAGCAATTAAAGGAGTTACTGTTGCAACTCCTTTTAATTTTTCGGCAGCAGCTTCAACAGAAGCTATTGTTGGCATGTATATTGTTTTGATTTCTTCCATCGCTTGCGTTTCCGCGAAAGCGGAAAACTTTTATTTCTTTTCTAATTTTTATTCTTATTCTAGACTCCTTAGAAAGGACCAAACATTATGCTAAAACAGAAGCTTCTGTTTTTACATCAGATTTTATAATTTTCATTGCTGTCATTGCAGCTCTTAAACGTTTACCAACAGCTTCAATTGGATGGTTTCTAATAGCATCATTTACAGCAATTAACTCTATATTATCTACTCCAGTTGTAGTAGAAAACGGAGCACCAATAACATCTGTTTTTACTGTTTTCATGAAATCTGTTAATAATGGTTTACATGCATGATCAAATAAATAACAACCATACTCTGCAGTATCAGAAATTACTCTATTCATTTCAAATAATTTTTTTCTTGCAATTGTATTTGCTATTAATGGTAATTCGTGAAGCGACTCGTAGTAAGCAGAATCTTCAATAATCCCTGCGCTTACCATTGTTTCATAAGCTAATTCTACACCAGATTTCACAAACGCTACCAATAAAGTACCATGATCAAAATACTCTTGTTCAGAAATATGCGCTGCAGTTAATGCTGTTTTTTCAAACGCTGTTTCTCCTGTTGCTGCTCTCCATTTTAAAAGGTTTACATCATCATTTGCCCAATCTTCCATCATGGTTTTTGAGAAGTGACCAGAAATAATATCATCCATATGTTTTTCAAATAAAGGACGCATGATATCTTTTAATTCTTCTGATAATTGGTATGCTTTTATTTTTGCTGGATTAGATAGTCTGTCCATCATATTGGTAATACCACCATGTTTTAAAGCTTCGGTAATGGTTTCCCAACCATACTGAATTAATTTTGCAGCATAACTAGGTTCTACACCTTCTGCAACCATTTTATCAAACGATAAAATTGCTCCTGTTTGCAGTAAACCACATAAAATAGTTTGTTCTCCCATTAAATCAGACTTTACCTCAGCAATAAAAGAAGAAGCTAACACTCCTGCTCTATCTCCTCCTGTTGCTACTGCATAGGCTTTTGCTTGTGCCCAACCTTTATTTTCTGGATCGTTTTCTGGGTGCACAGCAATTAATGTAGGCACACCAAAACCGCGTTTATACTCTTCTCTAACTTCTGTTCCTGGGCATTTTGGTGCCACCATAATTACAGTTAAATCTTCACGAACTTGTGTACCTTCTTCTACAATATTAAAACCGTGAGAATAACTTAAGGTAGCTCCTTTTTTCATTAAAGGCATCACTGCTTTTACAACATTAGTATGTTGCTTGTCTGGAGTTAAATTTAAAACTAAATCTGCTGTTGGAATTAACTCTTCATAAGTACCAACAGTAAACCCATTACTGGTTGCATTTTTGTAAGAATCACGTTTTTCATCAATAGCTACTTGACGTAAGGTATACGAAATATCTAAACCAGAATCACGCATATTTAAACCTTGGTTTAATCCTTGCGCTCCACAACCTATAATTACGATTTTTTTTCCTTTTAATGCATTTACACCATCTTCAAACTCTGAAGCATCCATGAATCTACATTTTCCTAATTGTTCTAATTGGTTTCTTAATGATAATGTGTTGAAGTAATTTGACATTGTTTTTGATTTTTGAGAAAATAGAAGAGCGAAAAAAGGACACAATTAAAATGCATCATTATGGTTTCTATTTTCTATTCTCTTATTCTTTTTGTTTTTAATCTTGAAATGCTTCTAGCATTGTTGATATTTTCATTTCTTCTTTAGATACTGCAATACGTCCTGAGCGTGTAAATTGCATAATACCAAAGACACTTAATTCTCTATATAATAATTCTAGTTCTTCTTTTCTACCAGATTTTTCAATTACAAAAAAGTCTCTATTTACAGTTACAATTCTTGCATTGCTTTCTTTAATGATGTTTTGAATTTGACGTTCATCAAACAACAAACCTGATTTCATTTTAAAAATGCAAGACTCTTGATAAATAATTTCCTCTTCAGTATGGTAATAGGCCTTAATAACCTCTACTTGTTTTTCTATTTGACCAATGATTTTTTTGATATTTTCTTCGGTCATATTTACCACAATAGTAAATCTTGAAACACTTTCAATTTCAGAAGGAGAAGTATTTAAACTTTCTATATTTATATGTCTTCTTTGAAAGATTGCTGAAATTCTATTCAACAATCCTATATTATTTTCCGTGTAAACGGAAACGGTAAATAGTTGTTTATCTGCGTTCATATTATTCTAATCTTATATCTGAAACGGAAGCTCCTGTTGGTATCATTGGAAATACATTATCTTCTTTTTCTACACAAACTTCTAAAAAGTAGGCTTCTTTACTTGCCATCATTTCTGCAACAGCTTCTACCAACTCTTCTCTTGTTGTAACCTTTCTTGCACGTATATAATATCCTTCTGCAATGGCTACAAAATTAGGATTCACCATTTCTGTAGATGCATAGCGTTTATCAAAAAACAGTTGTTGCCATTGGCGAACCATTCCTAAAAAGTCATTGTTTAACACCACTACTTTTACCGCTGCTTTTTGCTGAAAAATAGTACCTAATTCTTGAATGGTCATTTGGTAACCACCATCACCAGATATAGAAACCACTTCGCGTTCTGGTTTTGCCATTTTTGCTCCAATTGCAGCAGGAAGACCAAAGCCCATAGTACCTAAACCTCCTGAGGTAATATTACTTTTGGTTTGGTTAAACTCTGCATAACGACAAGCTATCATTTGATGCTGACCAACGTCACTTACAATTGCAGCTTCACCTTTAGATTGTATATTTATTTGATTTAAAACCTCTCCCATGGTTAATCCTTCTTTAGTAGGATACAGATCGTTTTTAATCACTTTTTCATACTCAATAGCATAAAGATCTTTAAATTCTTGATGCCATTCTGTATGCGAATTTTCATTTATTAGCGGAAGTATCGTTTCTAGGCTTGCTTTTGCATCACCTAAAACAGCAACATCTGCTTTTACATTTTTATTAATTTCAGCTGGATCAATTTCAAAGTGAATTACTTTAGCTTGTTTTGCATAGGTTGCTAAATTACCAGTAACACGATCATCAAAACGCATACCTACAGCAATTAAAAGATCGCATTCATTGGTTAGCACATTTGGCGCATAATTACCATGCATACCAACCATACCAACATTTAAAGGATGAGAAGTAGGAATTGCCGAAGCACCTAAAATGGTCCAAGCAGAAGGGATTCCTGCTTTTTCAATTACTGCTTTAAAGGCTTCTTCTGCCTCACTTAATATTACACCTTGCCCCCAAACTACTAATGGTTTTTTAGCAGCATTAATTAATTTTGCTGCCGCTTCTATTGATGCTTTTTCAGTTTTAGGAACTGCAGTATAACTTCTTATTCCTGAGCATTTTTTATAGTTAAAATCGAACTCTTCAAACTGTGCATCTTTAGTAATATCTACTAAAACAGGACCTGGACGACCACTTTTAGCAATGTAAAATGCTTTTGCTAAAACTGCAGGAATATCTGAAGCTTTAGTTACTTGACAGTTCCATTTGGTAACAGGAGTTGAAATACCAACAATATCTGTTTCTTGAAACGCATCACTACCTAATAAATGCGAAGCTACCTGACCTGTAATACAAACCAATGGCGTACTATCTATTTGCGCATCTGCAATTCCTGTAATTAAATTAGTTGCTCCTGGTCCTGAAGTTGCAATGGCAACTCCTACTTCTCCAGAAATTCTTGCATACCCTTGGGCTGCATGTGCTGCACATTGCTCATGACGAGCTAGTACATGATGAATTTTATCTTGGTACTTGTATAATTCATCATAAACAGGCATTATTGCACCTCCAGGATAGCCATAAAGCACCTTTACACCTTCTTCTAAAAGACATCGAACAACCGCTTCGCTTCCAGAGATGCGTACTGTTGTTTCAGTATTTTTAGTTTCTTTTTTTATTGTTTTTGTATCCATATTAACCTTGTTAGGATCATTATATTTTAATTTGAAACACTTAAAATTCTTGCTTGCTTAATAATTTCTTAAAACTCATCGGTCACACATCCTTTAGATGCAGAAGAAACAGTTTTAGCGTATTTATAAAGCACTCCTCTTTCGAATTTTAAATCTGGTGCTTTCCAATTTTCTTTTCTTTGTTTTAATTCTTCGTCTGAAACCTCAACAGAAATAGCGTTTGTTTCTGCATCAATAGTAATGATATCACCATCTTTCACTAAAGCTATGTTTCCTCCTTCTTGAGCTTCTGGAGTAATATGTCCTACTACAAAACCATGCGTTCCTCCAGAGAAACGACCATCTGTAATTAAGGCTACATCTTTACCTAAACCAGCTCCCATAATAGCTGCAGTTGGCTTTAACATTTCTGGCATTCCTGGTCCTCCTTTTGGTCCTTCGTATCTAATGACTACTACATCGCCTTTTTCTACTTTACCATCGCGAATACCATCATTTGCAGCATATTCGCCTTCAAAAACTTTTGCTTTTCCGCGAAAGCGCAATCCTTCTTTACCTGTAATTTTAGCAACACTTCCTTCGGTTGCTAAATTTCCATAAAGCATACGTAAATGCCCTGATATTTTAATAGGTTCTTCAATAGGTTTTATAACCTCTTGGCCTTCGGTTAAATCTGGTACATCTAAAAGGTTTTCGGCAATTGTTTTACCTGTAACGGTTAAACAATCTCCATGAATTAAGCCTTTCTTTAAAAGGTATTTTAATACTGCAGGAATACCTCCTACAGCGTGAACGTCTTCCATTAAATATTTACCGCTAGGTTTTAAATCTGCTAAAAACGGGGTATTATCACTTATATCTTGAAAATCTTTTAATGTAAAGTCTATTTGTGCTGCTCTTGCAATAGCTAGAAAGTGCAGTACTGCATTAGTAGAGCCACCTAAAATGGTTACTAAACGAATGGCATTTTCTAAAGATTTACGTGTAATAATATCTGAAGGCTTGATGTCTTTTTCTAACAACAATCTTAAAGCCTCACCAGCTTTTACAGATTCTTCTTTTTTGGCATCGCTTAATGCAGGATTAGAAGAATTAAAAGGCAAGGTCATACCTAAAGCCTCAATAGCAGAAGCCATTGTATTTGCAGTATACATACCACCACAAGCTCCTGCTCCAGGGCATGCTTTTTCAACAATACTTTGGTACTCACTTTCTTGCATAGTACCAGCAACTTTACTTCCCCAAGCTTCAAAAGCAGAAACAACGTCTAGTTTTTTTCCGTTATGGCAGCCAGAATCAATAGTACCTCCATACACTAATATTGAAGGACGATTTAAACGAATCATTGCCATTAAAGCTCCAGGCATATTTTTATCGCAACCAACAACAGTTACCAGACCATCATAACTCATGGCTTGCACTACCGTTTCCATTGAATCTGCAATGATATCACGAGAAGGTAATGAAAAACGCATTCCTGGTGTACCCATAGATATACCATCACTAACACCAATAGTGTTAAAAATTAGCCCGACAACATCTTCATTTAAAGTTCCTTTCTTTACTAGTTTTGCCAGATCATTTAAGTGCATATTACAAGGGTTACCTTCATAACCTGTACTAGCAATACCCACAATAGGTTTAAAAAAGTCTTCTTTTGTTAACCCAATAGCATGCAACATTGCTTGTGCTGCTGGTTGGGTTGGGTCTTGTGTTACTGTTTTACTATATTTATTTAATGCCATTATAATAATATCTTACTTTATAATTCGAAATTATAGGTTTTACTTCTCTTTTATATTTTTAATAGGTGTAACAAGCTAAATTCAAGGCTACTAACAAGTATTTAACATGCTGATATTCAAAGAATTACACTCTTTTTATATATGATGTTCAATTCTTTTTATTATTTAAAACATTGTACAAACCGGTTTTAAATATTTGATTTAAAGCATAAAAAAAGCCTTCCGATTAAGGAAGGCTTTTTTTTATATCATTTTGAAATAACTTATAACATTCCTTGGCTTCGTGGTATAATCACGATGCGAATAATAGAAATGATATTAATTATTTGTTTTTTCATTTATGTGGTGTAAATCTAAGAAAGCTTTTTTAATATCCTACTCATTTATTTAAAAAAAATTAAATTAGTATGCGTTCCATTTTATTTATTTACTTTTGCACTATTAAAAATTAAGAGGAAAAATTTGTCTGATTGCAACCTCTATGTTTTTCGATTTTTCGAAAAGCAGGTTTCAAATTATTTTTGAAATTAAAAAATGCTAAAGCAGTAAGTTATTCACTACTCTAGCGACCAAGCAATCCAGCAAATTTATAATTAAACAATAATTAAAAAATTTAGGATTTATGCCATATTTATTTACTTCTGAAAGTGTATCAGAAGGACATCCAGATAAAGTAGCAGACCAAATAAGCGATGCTTTAATTGATCATTTTTTAGCTTTTGATAAAGAATCTAAAGTTGCTTGTGAAACCTTAGTTACTACAGGGCAAGTAGTACTTGCAGGTGAAGTAAAATCTAACACCTATTTAGACGTACAGAAAATTGCACGTGACACCATTAATAAGATTGGTTATACCAAAAGTGAATATATGTTTGACGGTAATTCTTGTGGTGTTTTTTCTGCTATACATGAACAATCTCCAGATATTAATCAAGGAGTTGACAGAGCGACTAAAGAAGAGCAAGGAGCTGGAGACCAAGGAATGATGTTTGGGTATGCTACACGCGAAACCGAAAACTACATGCCTTTAGCATTAGACCTTTCGCATAAAATTTTAATAGAACTTGCAGCATTACGAAAAGAAAACAAAGACATTACCTATTTACGTCCAGACTCAAAAAGTCAAGTAACTATTGAGTATAGTGATGATAATGTACCACAACGTATTGACTCTATTGTAATTTCTACACAGCATGATGATTTTGATACAGAAAAAGCCATGCTTGAAAAAATTAGAAAAGATATTGTTGAAATATTGATTCCTAGAGTAATTGCTAAATTACCAGAGAATTTACAAGCCCTTTTTAATGAAAACATCAAGTATCACATCAACCCAACAGGAAAGTTTGTTATAGGTGGACCTCATGGAGACACAGGACTTACAGGTAGAAAAATTATTGTAGATACTTATGGAGGAAAAGGAGCTCATGGTGGAGGTGCTTTTTCTGGAAAAGACCCAAGTAAAGTAGACAGAAGTGCTGCTTATGCTACCAGACATATTGCTAAAAACTTAGTTGCTGCAGGTGTTGCAGATGAAGTTTTAGTGCAAGTAAGTTATGCTATTGGAGTGGTAGAACCCATGGGAATTTTTATTGATACCTACGGTACGTGCCCTTTTAATATGACAGATGGCGAGATAGCACAAAAAGTTTCTGAAATTTTTGACATGCGACCTTCGGCTATTGAATCTCGTTTAAAATTACGCAACCCAATATATAGCGAAACTGCTGCTTATGGTCACATGGGAAGACCAAGTGAAACCGTAACCAAAACTTTTTCGCAACCTAATGGTGATGATTTAACTGTAGATGTTGAATTATTTACTTGGGAAAAATTAGACTATGTAGATAAAGTGAAAGCTGCCTTTGGCTTGTAATTTCATTTATAAAAACAAACAAAAGCCTCTAATTCTTTAATTAGAGGCTTTTGTTATTTTATAAAAATAATTAATACTTATAATTAATTAGCTCACAACGACATATACCCTTAAAAAAGCAAATCTTTTCTTATGAATAAAAATTTTATAAAAAAAGTTGAAATTATATAGTTGAAAAACTATAAAACTTAAATATATTTGCGGTCTGTTTGGGGAGATACTCAAGCGGCCAACGAGGACAGACTGTAACTCTGTTGTTTTTAACTTCGCAGGTTCGAATCCTGCTCTCCCCACATTATACTAAAAGCCTTCTTCATTTAAGAAGGCTTTTTTTGTTTAAAAAAACATCTGTTTTTATACAACTAAAAACCACTTACTCACAACCAATACTGCTATAGCATTTGCTTGTTTAAAAAAAGTAAAGGCACATATTTTGTTTTAACAATAAATTCAATAACTTTAACAATCAATCACTTATACAATAGTAGCAATACCAAATGCACTATAGACAAATTTACTTAAAGGATATGAGTAATACCTAATTGTAAACATGTTGTAGTCTAAAAAAATAGCGTTATGAAAAACATTTTAGTTACCATAGATTTTCGAAGTAGTGAACAATTATTAGTTGCTAAGGCGTTTGAATTGGCCGAGAAGTTTGATTCTAAAATATGGCTTATACATATTGCTGCTCCAGATCCAGATTTTGTTGGTTTAGGAGTTGGCCCTCAAAACATAAGAGATAGTCGTGCTACAGAGCTTAGAAAAGAACACCAACAGCTTCAAGAATATACAGACACACTTAAAAATAAAGGAATTGCTGCAGAAGGTTTACTTGTTCAAGGTGCAACTATTGAAATGATTATGGAAAAAGCTAAGAAATTACAAATTGATTTAATTATAGCTGGACATCAGGAACACAATTTTCTTTACAACGCCTTTATAGGAAGCGTATCTAGAGAAATTGTAAAAAAATCGAAAATACCTGTTCTTATAGTGCCTTTAGATTAAACAGAAAATAAACATGATATACTTTAATGTGTATGCTGCATGATTCGAGTTACAATAATTAAAACAAACAGATTCTGTATTAAAAAAACCACATTTAAATTTTCTTTATCTTTACTTTTTTTTAATTCTAAACCCAAATCTATTATGAAAAAAACTACCTACATTTTATTATTTCTATTACTAACTGTTTTTACAGTTTCTAACAGTTACGGACAATGTTCCTTTGACTCTAACGACTCAGGAACGGTTACAGACGCTAATTTTACTAGCAATTCTTCTGCTTTTTCATCTATTTCTGGAGTAGGAAACAGTTGGACTGCTTGCGGCGATGGCATACTAGACAAAATATCCCTTCTGTCCTTTTATACTGGAGATAACGCCACCATATCTATACATGCTGGAGCAGGAAACGGAGGCACTTTATTAGGTTCAGCTACTGGAATAACGACAGTGGATGCAGCTTCTATAAATGACCGTAATTTAGTTTTTGATTTCTCTCCTCTTTCTATTTCGATTACAAATGGCGCAACGTATACATGGATAATAACTAGTGGTAATTTTACTACGAGATTAACCGATGTTGACATATATGCAGGCGGTAGTGCATATGCTGACGTTGTAGAATATAACACCAATGATTTCTTGTTTCAAGTAGATATTGCTGAGGATCCTTCTTTAAACTTAAACGATTTTACAAGTACCAAAAACACATTACAACTATTCCCTAACCCTGCTGCGAACTACTTACAAATTGCTGGACTAACAAAAACAGAGAACTATACGATTTATAATATTTTAGGCGCTACTGTTTCTCAAGGAAACATTACGAATAAGAAGCAAATAGATATTAAAAACTTAACCAATGGATTATATGTATTGAAATTGAAAAACGGAAACACCTTTACATTTGTAAAGAAATAAAAATACTTGGTTATATCAAGCCACAAAAAAAGCCTTCTTTTTTCAAGAAGGCTTTTTTGCGTTAAGGATGGAAGTGGCATCCTTTTGTTTTTTCACAAAAGATATAACGTACAGCCTGACACTACGCAGCTTTTCAGCGAAGTAGTGTAACGCCCAAAGGATAATAATTTATAAGATTATCACCTCGCTCTACTTCAAGAAATGACCGTTTTTACAAATTATACTTCATACTAAAAACCACATATCTTGGCTGTATATAATACTCTCTGTTGCTTACCGAAATGTTTCCGGTATTACTTTGGCTTAAGCTTTGTGTATCTAACAGATTGGTAGCACCAACTTTGTACTCCCATTTGCTATCTGTTTTTTGATAAGTTAAAGAAGCATCTAAAAAACCATATTTATTAAGGGAGATTTCTTTGTTTCTAAAGTCGTAATAACTGTATTCGGTAACAAAACTAAATTCTTTTAAAATTACAGCATCAAAATTGATAAATGGTCTGTGTGTGTAAAACTTGGTGTTGTTGTTTCCTTGTTCATTGTCATTTATAGTTAAATCGTAACCCATTTCTACATTTGGCGCCTTTTTAAAGAAGGTGCTAATTCGGGTACCATAGGTTTGGGTAAAGCTTTTATTTTCACTTACATTACCACCTATAAATTGATTAAAGGTTGCCCAGCTCCAAGACCCAGAAAGGTTTGCTTTAATTTTACCAAAACGACGCTCAAAACGTCCTCGAGCAGAAAGAGTTTCGTCTGCAAAATTAGAATTAAAAGGTGTAGAGGTTGTAATTACACTTTCGAAATCTGTGCTATTTCTTATACCATCAATATTTTTAGAATAGTTTAAAAACCCAAATACATTGGTATAATTAAACATATTAAAACTAAAATACGATAGGTTTACATTGTGTGACAAAGAGTTTTCTAATTCTCGATTTCCAGAAAACAACGAACTATAGTTATTCATTATTAAACCTTCTGCCAATTGTGTTACATCTGTAAAATTAGTTTGCATAGAGTAACTTAAGTTTAGGTTTTCGCTCTTTTTCATTTGAAACCTAATGGTAGCATCTGGTAAAATTCTAGCAAAACTATTGGAATTTGCAGAACCAAACTGGGTGTCTTTTGTACTATATGCATGTGCCGAAAAACCAGGTGTTAGTGTAAACTTTCCTGCTTTTAAATTATAATGCACACCTACATAAGCATCACTAAACGTATAATCTACATCATTAGTGTTAGAACCTTCGGCTGGTGTTGGATTATATTCTGACCCATCATCTAAAATTTGAAATATTTCGGAATTAAATTTCTGGTTGCTATACACAAAACCTACGGTATAGTTAAGGTTACTTTTTTGGTTTAGTACATTCCAGTAGTTTAATTTAGCATCTAATTTATTAGACTTTACACGCTTGTTTTGTGCTGCATCATAGGCTGCTTGTGCATCGTCATACCCTAAAACATCTGCTGTATTTGCATAGGTTGCTTTATCTTCAATAAAAGCATTGTAAAAAGGGTCTTCGTCTTGCATAAAGTGTTGTGCTTCAAAAGAAAAGATATTGTTTTCGTTTAAGGTATAGTAATAATTTAAATTTTGATTAATACTATATGGTGTTTGTTCTTCAAATTGATTTACTTGCCCTAAGACTGAGGAGTTAAAAAATTTGTTTTGGGTTTGCTTTGAAAGTCTACCAAAAACATCATAATCTAATTGATTATTTGCATTTGCTTTATACACTGTACTAAGTTTTAAAAGGCCTAAGTTACTTTCTTGTTGTGTATAATTGGTAGTAGACTCATCTGGAATATTAAGTTCATCATCTGTATAAGTAACCTCATTATTTTCGCGAATAGCAGTTTTAGTTCCAGAGTATATACCAAATCCACTAATGGTAAGCTTATCGTTTGGCGAGTTACTAAAGTTTGCTGCTGCAAATTTTGTATCTATACTTTCTGCTTTATTATTAGTGGTGTTTAAAAAACTTAAACTATTATCACCTAAACTAATATTGGTACCACTACTTTGGCTCAGGTTTCTAAAGCCACCCGTAAAATTAAAATAGTCTCTACGTGTAAAGGCAACTTCACCAGTATTATTTAAATCACCAATAAAATTAATGCTTGTTTTTGGGCTATAGAAAAACAGTTTTGGCTGTACTTTATACAAGCCATCTTCTGTAGCAATTCCTGTACCTGCCGTAACATCACCAAACCAGAATTTATCTTTTCCTTCTTTTAGCTTTAAGTTAATAGCAATATTATCTTGGTTATTGGTTACACTACTTAATTGCCCTACTTCGCTAAAATTTTTAAGCACCTCAACCTTATCTACAGCATTTGATGGAATATTTTTTGCTGCTAATTTGGTATCTCCATCAAAGAAATCTTTACCATCTACCATTATTTTGCTTACCGTTTTTCCTTCTACTTCAATCTCACCATCGTCTGTAATTTCTACTCCTGGGAGTTTTTTTAATACGTCTTCCAGTTTTTTTTCGGTTCCTGTTTTAAAAGAATCTGCATTGTAAACAATAGTATCTCCTTTTACAGTTACAGGCATTTCATAAACCAATTCTACTTCATCTAAAGTAGTATCATCTAATAAGGTATAGTTTTTAGTAAGGTCTTCTTCTTTGGTTTCAAAAAGATCTTCGGTGGTTTTCATACCAATATAGCTTACTTGAATTTGGTAGCTTGCGTTTTTTTCTAAAGACAGTTTATAACGTCCAGCATCATTAGTAATTCCGTAAGAATCTAAAGCTTTTGTTTCTTGATTTACAGCAACTACATTGGCAAGCTCTAAAGGGTTACCAATACTGTCTTTTACAATACCCTCTACTCGAACTTGGGCAAAAGTGGTGCTTGCTACTAAGCAAATTAGTAGTGTTAATAGGTTTTTCATTTTAAATTTTTCTGGTTTGGTTTTAGTAGAATTGTTTTATGCATTAACGTCCTCTTCCTCCTGGACGTCCACCTCTTCCTCCACGACCTCCATACATTTCGCGCATTTCTTCCATCTTTTTCACTACTATATCTGCATATTCTTCTTTTGTAACCTCTTTTCCTTTTGATGGTACTTTAATGGTTTCTTTTTCGGTAGGATTCAATACTATTTTAGAACAAAGAATTGTTGTTCTGTCGGCATTTATTTCTAAAATTAAACCTGGAAGTCCCCAATATTCTCCTGGCCCTTGGTTAACTGGAATTTGCATGGTGTACCAAGCAGTAACTTCTATTTCTTTAGGCACTTCAATTTCTTCTATTGGATTATTTACTTTTGTAGAATCTGATTTTTTTTCTGCAGAATCATTTCCTCCTCCTCTTCGTCTAAAACTTGAAAAATCGGTTTTATCTACTGCTTTCATTGCTGTAGCTTTCATAGCCATATATTGACCAATCTGTTTGGTTTCTCCTGTCATTTTCCATTTTAATTTTGGTAACGAATCATTAATTAAAAATTGTTTACCAAAAAACTCTTGTTCTTGTAATAACTGGTTGTTTTTTACATTTTTATATTGCTCTCCTGCTGTAAAACTAGACATCATACCACCAAAACCTCTACCTTGTGATGCACCTGGAGCTGCTAATTGTTCTTCTTCTTTGTAAACAGATTCTGTTTTATTAAAAGTAAGTGTGTAGCTTTTTTCTAAGAAACTTTTCATACGTTCCATGATCTGCTTTTTTCTATCTGCTGGCATATCTGGAGGTCCAAAATTGTCCATATCTACCGTAGTTTTAGATTCGTAATAGGCTTTTCCTTGAAAATCCTGCTGTGCAAAAGTGAATGCACAAGTAAAAAGCATGAAGCAAATAACAGATACTGTTTTGTTTATTTTCATTTTGAAGTGTTTGTAGTTGTATTTTTTAAAATAGATTTAATAACTACTATAAGACGCTAAAAAGATCAAAACGTTTAAGATGCAAATGTTAAAGTATTCTTAAAATTACTAACAATACAGTAAGCTCTTTAATGTTTTATATTGAATACAAAAACACCTCAGAAAACACTAAAGTGTTTTTTTTTGAATCAAATTGGTTCAATTTTTGTATTTTTCTAAAACCTATGAAACATTTACAATTACTATTTTTTTTCATCTCCATTTCTGTTTGCGCACAAAGTACCTTGCAACCTACTTTTGTAAAAGACACAAGTTATACGGTACAACAAATTATTGATATTGATAATTTTGGAATACAATATTATATAGATCAAAATGTATTTTACAAAAAAAACAATACCAAAACTAGTAACTACAGCAATATTCAATTGGGTGAAATTTCTTCAGCCAATGCCTTCAACCCCTTAAAACTAAATCTGTTTTATAAAGATTTTAATACTGTAATTATATTAGATAACAGGTTGGCAGAAATTTTTAAAATAGATTTTAACACCTCTGTACCTTATAAAAGTGTATCGCATATTTCTACAGGAAACGATAATACCATTTGGATTTATAACCAAGACACCCAACAATTAGAGTTATATGATTACAAAGCCAATAAAACAAGAGCAACAACCTTACCAGTACCATCTAGAATATTAGACCTAAAAAGTAATTTTAATTTTTGCTGGCTACTTACAGAAAACTACCTTTATAAATACAATTACTTTGGCAGTTTAACGCAAAAAATTAAAAACGAAGGCTTTACACAAATAGAAGAAGACAACGGAAACCTCATGTTAAAAAAAGAAAACGCACTTTACTATTTAAAAAAAAACACCAATGAAATAGTAGATATAAAATCACCAAATTTGTTAATAAATCAGTTTTTACTAACCAACGAAACCTTGTATATTTACCACGCAAAAACGCTTTCTAAATTTCAACTAAAAAACAAATAATTTATGCACGTTGCCATAGCAGGAAATATTGGTGCTGGTAAAACCACACTAACCAAATTACTAGCCAAACATTACAAGTGGGAAGCGCAGTTAGAAGATGTTGTAGACAATCCGTATTTAGATGATTTTTACAACCAAATGGAACGTTGGAGTTTTAATTTACAAGTTTACTTTTTAAACAGCAGATTCAGACAAGTTTCTGATATTCGCGAAAGCGGAAAAGACATTATTCAAGACAGAACCATTTATGAAGACGCACATATTTTTGCGCCAAACTTACATGCAATGGGCTTAATGACAAATCGTGATTTTGAAAACTATAAGTCGCTTTTCGACCTTATGGAAAGCTTTGTTCAAGGTCCAGATTTACTTATTTATTTACGCAGTTCTATCTCTAATTTGGTATCGCAAATACACAAACGCGGTCGCGATTATGAAAACTCTATTAGTATTGATTATTTAAGCCGATTAAATGAACGCTATGAAGCATGGATTCATGGATACAACAAAGGAAAACTTTTAATTATTGATGTAGATAATCTTGATTTTGTAGACAATCCTGAAGACTTAGGCTTTATCTTAAATAAAATTGATGCAGAAATAAACGGATTATTTTAAAGAAATTAATGTTTTTTGTGCGTTACCACAAGGGTCGCGCTATTTGCTATATCTTTTTTGCGCATAAGCGCGCACAAAAAAGGATGCCGCTACTATCGCTAACGCCTTACTCTTATATTTAAAAAAGAGCTGCGCCTTTTATTACAAAGCATCCTTTTTTTGTTACAACAAAAAAAACATTAGTAACACTAAACAATAAACCCATTTTCCCTTGCATGAATAATAGCTTGCTCACTGCTTTCTACTAACAAAGCAGGCGTTGTTTTATAATTATCTAGCATACTTTTTACCCTAATTATTTTCTTTTCGTGTTTTACACTACGTAAATAAATAGCAATTATTCTATCTGGATACTGTTCTGCAATTTCCATATAAATATCAGGATCATGCTCACCACTATCACCTATTAATATAAAAGGCATATCTGGATAAGTATATAATAAATCTAAAATCTCTTTTTGCTTTTTAGGTTTTTCGTCTGGTGCTTTTTTCTTTAAAATATCTTTAAAACTCCTTAGTAAAATAGGTCCTTTAGGAAAGTTGTTTTGCTTTAAAAACAAGGCTAAATATCGATATAAATTCCAAGGACTATTACTTACGTAAAAAATAGGATTTGCATTATCACCAGATTTTCCTCGATGCAATAAATGATAAAAATCTGCAGCACCTTTAAGAGGCAAACGCATTTTAGCAGATTTAAAAAATGTATTATACAACACACGCCATTTTAAAGTAGAAGCTACTCCTGTGTGTAAAATAGTATCATCAATATCACTAGCTACTGCAAAGGTTGCTTTACTAGAAGGAATCAAAATTTCTGCAGGAAATCTGTTTTCGTTCTGTATTTTTCTTTTAATTGCTACATCATTAAAAGCAACTTCACAAGCTAACCAACCCTCAGGATTAGTCATTGTTTTTAAATCTTGTACATCTGCTTTTATTTTAAAGTAGCCATGATTATCACTTATAGTATGTAAAACCTCTCCATTTGGTAGTTTTATAGTAATAGCAACATGTTTTAATTCATCGCTTTCTAAGCGTTTCCAACTATTCAATAATAAACTAAAAGTGCCTTGCTCTTTTAAATCAATAGATTCATCTTGCAAAGCTCTTCCTCGTAAATAAAAGTGTTTATCTGTTCCGTAGCTTTGAAATGCTATAATTTGAACTGGATTTTTTGTAAATAAACTCATGAATAAATAGTTGCAATAAAATAACAAAAAACCACGCTAAAAAGCGTGGTTTAAAGATATAAAAAACAAAAAATTATTCGTTTACATCTATTACTTTAATATTAACATCACTACCAGAATTTTCTACTTTTTTAATAACCTCTTCAAAAACCCCTTCAATAATTTCGCTTTTCTCTTCTTCAACCCCATTTTTTATAACAATAGTTTTTACTGTAGCTTTAGCCGTAGCATCAGCATATTTTTCAATAATAGCTTTACGTATCACTTGAGTTTCTGCATCATCTATTATCTTTTCAATATTTACATTTTCTATTACTGTCTTGCTTTCTGCGGTATGCCCACCTAAAATGGGAGCAACCACCAAACCAATTAAACATGTAAGTTTAATTAAAATATTCATGGAAGGACCAGAAGTATCTTTAAAAGGATCACCAACAGTATCACCTGTAACTGCAGCTTTATGCGCATCAGAACCTTTGTAGGTCATTTCACCATTAATTTCTACTCCTGCTTCAAAAGATTTTTTAGCGTTATCCCAAGCACCTCCAGCATTATTTTGAAATATAGCCCAAAGCACACCAGAAACAGTAACTCCTGCCATATAACCACCAAGCATTTCTGCAATTGCCATATTAGCCATACCAAATAGCATTGGTACAAATGCAATTACTAAAGGAAAACCAATGGTTAATAAACCAGGCAACATCATTTCTTTTAAAGAAGCTTTAGTAGAAATAGCAACACATTTATCATATTCAGGTTTCCCTGTACCTTCCATAATTCCTGGAATTTCTTTAAACTGTCTGCGTACTTCTTGCACCATTTCCATAGCAGCTTTACCAACCGCATTCATGGCCAATGCAGAAAATACTACAGGCACCATACCACCAACAAACAACATTGCTAAAACAGGAGCTTTAAAAATATTAATTCCGTCAATTCCTGTAAAGGTTACATAAGCAGCAAATAAAGCTAAAGATGTTAATGCTGCAGAAGCAATGGCAAAACCTTTTCCTGTTGCAGCTGTTGTATTACCAACAGAATCTAAAATATCTGTACGTTCTCTTACAATTGGTTCTTGCTCACTCATTTCTGCAATACCACCAGCATTATCAGATATTGGACCAAAGGCATCAATTGCCAATTGCATAGCAGTAGTAGCCATCATTGCAGAAGCCGCTAGTGCAACGCCATAAAATCCTGCAAATGCATACGAAGCCCAAATGGCACCAGCAAATAATAAAACAGAAGGGAATGTAGAAATCATACCTGTTGCTAAACCTGCAATAATATTGGTTCCTGCTCCTGTTGAGGATTGCTGTACAATTTTTAATATTGGTTTTTTTCCTAAGCCTGTATAATATTCTGTTATAGATGAAATAACTGCACCTACTACTAAACCTACTAGTGTTGCATAAAATACTCGCATTGAAGATATTTCTTGTAAGCCTTCACCAAAGAAATGCATTTGCATTATTTCTGGTAACATATACTTACACAATACAAAACAAGAAATAGCTACTAAAGCAATAGACGTCCAGTTACCAACATTTAAAGCACCCATAACTTGAGTTTCTTTAGCATCATTACTTTTAATTTTAACTAAAATGGTTCCTATAATAGAAATAATAATTCCTACACCTGCAATTGCCATTGGCAATAAAATTGGGCCAATACCATTAAAGGCATCACCAATATTTCCGCCCATATCTTTAATAACATAATTACCTAAAACCATTGCTGCTAAAACGGTTGCAACATAAGAACCAAACAAATCGGCTCCCATTCCAGCTACATCACCAACATTATCACCAACATTATCTGCAATGGTAGCAGGATTTCTAGGGTCATCTTCAGGAATACCTGCTTCTACCTTACCTACTAAATCGGCACCAACATCTGCTGCTTTGGTATAAATACCACCACCAACACGAGCAAATAAAGCAATAGATTCTGCACCAAGTGAAAAACCTGCTAATGTTTCTAACACAATGGTCATGTCCATGGTATTTGTCCAAACGCCACCCATAAAATATTGAAAGAAAATTATAAAGAATGCTGTTAAACCAAGTACTGCTAAACCAGCAACACCAAGCCCCATTACTGTACCACCACCAAAAGAAATTTTTAGAGCCTTAGGTAAACTGGTTCTAGCTGCTTGTGTAGTTCTTACATTTGTTTTAGTTGCTATTTTCATACCAATATTACCTGCAAATGCAGAAAACACAGCTCCAAAAATAAAAGCTACTACAATTAACCAATGCGTAGTTGGCACAACAAAGGATACAATAGCCAATAACACGCTTACTATAATAACAAAAACTGCTAGTAAGCGGTATTCTGCATTTAAAAAAGCAAGTGCTCCTTGGTATATATGATCTGAAATTTCTTTCATCTTACCATCTCCTGCGTCTTGCTTCATTACCCATTTTTGTTTAATCACCATATAGATTAAACCTAAAATTGCCAATAATATTGGCATATAAATCATCATTGATTCCATATATTTTTTTTAGTTAGATTAGTTAATACTTATAGCTAATGTAATAAAAGCAATTTGAAGTAAAAAATATTTTAAAATCTGTATTTTTTTAACATAATAATAGTGTAATTAACAATATTTAGCTTGCGCAAAGATTTTACAGAGTATGCATAAAGAAAATGGATTGTATTATATAACAAAAAAGCCCTTTCATTTTCATGAAAGGGCTTTTAATGTATTACTAAAAAGTTTTATATGGTAAAATTACCTTTTGCTTTATGTTCACTATTTTCATAACGATCTACACATTTGTCTAAGATAGCGTATGCTTCTTCAGCATTTCCCCATCCACCAACATCAACTTTCTTTTTTTCTAAGTCTTTATATACTTGAAAGAAATGCGTGATTTCTTTAATTCTATGTGGATTTAAATCATCAATATCGCTATAAATATTCCAGATAGGATCTGTTGTAGGTACACAAATTAATTTTTCGTCAGGACCTTTTTCATCTGTCATATGAAAAACTCCAATTGGTTTTACTTCCATAACACACATTGGAAAAGTAGGTTCTGTTCCCATAACTAATACGTCTAACGGATCACCATCTAAGGCTAAGGTTTCTGGAATAAATCCGTAATCTCCTGGGTACATCATTGAAGAAAATAGCATTCTGTCGAAACGAATTTTATTTAATTCAAAATCGTATTCGTATTTGTTTCTACTTCCTTTTGGAATTTCAATTAAAACATCAAATGTTTTTTTTCCTTTTGGGCTCATCTATATATATAGTATTTATTAATTTCTGCTAATGCAAAAAGTATTATTAATGTCCATAAATTGGAAAGCAAAAATACAGAAACATTTAGCTTCTAGCAACTAAAATACATGCCATTTAACTAAAAAACTGTATATTAAAAACTATTTGTTGTTAATTTTATTCTGAATATGGCTTTTTACAAAAAATATTTCCTCCTTTTTATATTATTAATTCCGTTTCAAAATTTTTCTCAAAACGCGTCTTGTTGTACTTCAATAGAAGCTACAGAAGAAGCGCTCTCTGGTTACTGGAAAATTAAAGATGTAGATTCTAAAAGCATTTACCATTATTGGTTTGAAAATGGCAGAGGTAATGTTGAAAACGTAGAAGTAACAGAAACCATAGGCAAATATAAACCTGTAGAAAAATCACATTCTTATATTTATATAAAAAAAGAAGGAGACACTCTTAAATTAGAATACATTTACAAGTATGGTAGTTGGATTTCTGTAATTACACTTTTAGATGAAAACAATTTGGTTTTAGTAACTAATGAAGAAGCTACTGCATATTACAAAATAAAATATTAGAAAATAAACCCAAAACTACCTGTAATACCAAATTTTCTAGCATCAGGATAATCTGTTTTATCTAAATAATTACCTCTAAAGTTAAAGTCTATTCTAAAAACTTTAAAAATATTTCCTATACCAAAACTATATTCATAATACGCTTTATTGTTTGGAGCATTTAAAGCAATATTATAAGGGTTTGCAGTATTATTTAAGTCAATATTTTCTTGTGATAGTTCTCCCCAAACAGCTCTAAAACCAATTATTTCTCTCCAGTTTAGCTTTCTTAAAAACGGAATACGCGAAAAGAAACGACCATTAAAATTATGCTGTATATGCATAGAAGCATAGGTATCTGTTACAAACTCATAATAGTCTAGATTAGAAAAGGTATTATAAATAGAGAAATAACTTTGATTTCCAGGAACGACACTTAATAAACCTAAAGGAACTTCGCCAAACGTTTTACCAACTTCTAGCGTGGTGTATAATCTACCAAAACCTCCAATAGCCCAAGGTTGTAAATAAGAGAATTGTAGTTTGGTATAGTCAAAATCACTTTTAAATATATTTTTGCTACCATTAGAAACCTGCGCAAAGATTCTAGCAAAGTTATCATTAGCCTCTCTACGTTCTACACCAAATCCTGTCATTTTTCTTTTTGGGAAATACGAAATAGACAAAGCGCTTTCAAATTGTTTAATTTCAGAGGTAACACCTGTTGCTGTATTATAATCTAAACTAAAGGTTGGTGACGCAGATTCTAGTGTTCTATAGTTTCCGCTTAGCCTAAAAACAAGATTTCTAACAGGTTCTAATTCTGCAGCTAAACTAGTTAAGTTAATAGATGTAAGTTTATCATTTGTTCCTGTACCTACAATAGAAGAGGATGCTAAACTACGCCCTAATACATCTGTAGATGTTGTTAAACTTGCTCCTATTTGTTCTACATCTCTTCGGTTTCCTCCAGAGATAATAAATCTATTTTTTTTGTTTAGCAAGACTTTACCAGAGATACCGTATTTAAATTTATCGTCTTTAAACCCATAAGCTGTAAATCCTTCGATACGCCAAAGGTCGTTTTGGCCAAAATAGGTTCTTCCTCCTGCTCGCAACCTTAATCCTTCTACTTCATTAAAACCAAAGGTGGAAAAAATAGGTCCATAATCTAGATTTAAGCTTGGCATTTCTATATAACCAGAAGCCAGAATGCTTCCTACATTATAAAGCCTTTTAAACTTTTTAACGGTTTTTAAGGTGTCTAACATTTTGTAAACGCCTTTTTCATCCTTGTTTAAGGATTCCATACGGTTTTCTTCCCAGAAGTCATCTTCTCTATTGTATACATCTTTATCATAGTTGTATACTTCTTGGCTATAAAACTTTTCGTCTTTAGGAATGTCAAACGTATAATCTTCATATAAAGTAGTTCGTTTACCATACACACCTCTTGATTCTTCCTTTTTATTAAAAGAAAAATCAGACATAAAATAATCACGTTTTAACAGTAATAAAGAGTCATTTAACACGTCAAACTCTTGCTCTATATAAATTTCTTTTACCCAGTTTATATTAGCACTTTTAGAAGCTTGCATGTTAATTTCTTTGATTGCATAGGTAGTATCTGCAACCCAAAAATCACCTTTAAAGGTTAATTCGTTTTTACGTCTTGGGTAATAAATAATATTATAACACCATTTATTATCTCTATAAGTACTATCTGATAAAACGTAATTGTAAGTATTAATTCCTGTTTTAGCTATTGGACTTACAAAACTCTTATCGAAAAATTTCAGGTAATTATCATAAATATCGAATTCGGAATACAGGTCATTCACAAAGTCAATAATTACTTGATTATCACTAAAACCAGAATTTTTATTACCAAGTAAATCTTCTTTCTCTTTATTAATAGTATTGTCTCCATAAACTTTAGAAACTGCTTCATTAATAAAAATTGGTAAATATGTTTTTCCTGTTACACGAGAGGTATCTACTTCTTCAAAAACAAACTCCATACCCTTAAACAGTTTACTTTTAATTAGCGAACTATCTATAGTATTAAGGTCAAACTCTACTTTTTCGTATTTATCATATTGGTATTGCTTAAATTGCTTTAAGCCATTTTTCCTTTTATTTTCCCATACTTTTTTAAGAATGGCAATTGCAGGATTTTCAGATTCTTTTTTAGATTGCTTACCTGTTACAATCACCACTTCATCTAGTGCTCCTGTTTCTTCTTTTAAAACAAACTTTAATTGGTAGTTTACTTTCTTTTTTAGAGGAACATCTAATGTAGTAAAACCAATAAAGGAAACTAGTACAGCATCCCAAGTGGCATCAGACTCTAAATAAAAAGTACCATTTTCATCTGTTATAGTACCTTCAGAAGACCCTTTAAATATAACGTTTGCAAAAGCTACAGGCTCATTAAATTCATCGTACACTTTACCGCTAATTTTAGTTTGTGCGACAACTAAAATATTTCCGAAAAAAAATAATAATAGAATTAATTTATACTTCATCTAGTCCCTTTGCTTTCATTATACTTTATACTAAAAAACTTCATCAACAAAGTTGCCAATGAAGTTTATATAACGAAAATAATTGGTTTTTATTTATACATTACCTTTTTAACCGCTTTTACTACATCGTCACTATTAGGTAACCATTCTGCTAATAAAACTGGTGAATAAGGTGCTGGAGTATCTGCTGTATTTATTTTTACAATAGGTGCGTCTAAGAAATCAAATGCTTTTTCTTGTACTTGGTATGTAATTTCTGTAGAAACGTTACCAAATGGCCAAGCTTCTTCAAGAATAACTAGTCTATTTGTTTTTTTAACAGAAGTTAAAATGGCATCAATATCTAAAGGTCTTACGGTACGTAAATCAATAACTTCACAAGAAACACCTTCTTTTGCTAATTCATCTGCAGCTTTATAAGCTTCTTTAATAATTTTACCAAAAGACACTATAGTTACGTCTGTACCTTCTCTTTTAATATCTGCAACACCAATTGGTATTACATATTCTCCTTCTGGTACTTCTCCTTTATCTCCATACATTTGTTCACTTTCCATAAAAATAACTGGATCGTCATCACGTATTGCTGCTTTTAGTAAACCTTTTGCGTCATAAGGGTTTGAAGGTACAATCACTTTTAAACCTGGTGTATTTGCAAACCAACTTTCAAAAGCTTGTGAGTGTGTTGCTGCTAATTGCCCTGCAGATCCTGTAGGACCACGAAAAACAATAGGACATTTAAACTGTCCTCCAGACATTTGTCTAATTTTAGCTGCATTATTAATTATTTGATCAATACCAACTAATGAAAAGTTAAAAGTCATAAACTCAACAATAGGTCTATTACCTGTCATGGTAGAACCTACAGCAATACCAGAAAAACCAAGTTCTGCAATTGGCGTATCAATAACACGTTTTTCACCAAACTCATCTAACATACCTTTACTTGCTTTGTATGCTCCATTATATTCTGCTACTTCTTCTCCCATCAAGTAAATGCTTTCATCTCTACGCATTTCTTCGCTCATGGCTTCGCAAATAGCTTCTCTAAATTGTATTGTTTTCATTCGTGGTTTTTTATTTATTTTATTCTAAAAATGAAATTTACTAACTACATTTTAGTTTAATAAACTAAAATATAACTTTCTTTTCATATACCTCTTTTATATTATGAGAACAAAAATAGCAATAAAAGAAAAACTTTCTTAGAAAGATTTGTTTAAAATTTATTATGCGTGCATAGTAAATATTCAAAATAAAATATTTAACTTCGTAACCTAGAAAATAAGGTCTAGAATTTTAATACGCTATTTATTTAAACGAAAACGATATAGTTCTAGCCTTGACAAAACAAATACACTTTTAATTAAATTATATAATTATGAAAATTTTAGTTTGTATCAGTCACGTTCCTGACACGACATCAAAAATTAATTTTACCGAAGGAGACACAAAATTTGACACTAATGGTGTTCAATTTGTTATAAATCCTAATGATGAGTTTGGTTTAACACGCGCCATGTGGTTTAAAGAAAAGCAAGGTGCTAGTGTTACTGTGGTAAATGTTGGTGGTCCAGAAACCGAACCTACTTTGCGTAAAGCCTTAGCTATTGGTGCAGATGAAGCGATTAGAGTAAATACTGAAGCTATAGATGGTTTTGCTGTTGCTAAACAACTAGCCAAAGTAATTGAAGATGGTGCCTATGATTTAGTAATTGCTGGTCGTGAATCTATTGATTATAATGGCGGAATGGTTCCTGGAATGATTGCAGGACTAACTAACGCTAACTTTGTTAATAACTGTATTAGTCTTGAAGTAGAAGGAACAAATGTTACTGCTACCAGAGAAATTGATGGTGGAAAAGAAACCGTTACTACTGCATTACCTCTAGTAATTGGAGGGCAAAAAGGATTAGTAGAAGAAAGTGATTTACGTATACCAAACATGAGAGGAATCATGATGGCACGTAAAAAACCACTACAAGTTCTAGAACCTATTGCTACTGAAACAGAAACTACATCTGTAAAATTTGAAAAACCAGCACCTAAAGGAGCTGTAACACTTGTTGCTCCAGATAACTTAGATGAATTAGTAAACTTACTTCATAACGAAGCTAAGGTAATTTAGTGGTAAACTAAATAATTCCGAACCAGATTTGGAACCTTTTAAAAGTTTACAAAAATATTAATGAGATCTCCACCTAGGTGGAAATAAAAAATAAAGAAATATATTATGTCAGTTTTAGTATATACAGAATCAGAACAAGGAAAATTTAAAAAAGTAGCTTTAGAAGTAGCTTCTTATGCAAAAGCTGTTGCTAACCAACTAGGTACAACCGTTACTGCTATAACAATTAATGCTAATGACACAAGTGTCTTAGGAAACTATGGTGTGGACAAAGTATTAAATGTTACCAATACACAATTAGATGCTTTTAATGCAAAAGCATATGCAGCTGTTATAAAACAAGCTGCAGAAAAAGAAGACGCAAAAGTAGTTATTGTAAGCTCTACAGCAGACAGTAAATATTTAGCGCCATTATTAGCAGTTGGTCTACATGCAGGATATGCTACAAATGTAGTTGAAGCACCTTCTAGCACTTCACCTTTCACTGTAAAACGTACCGCTTTTACTAACAAAGCATTTAACATGACTACGATTAATACAGATGTAAAATTGGTTGCAGTTTCTAATAATTCTTTCGGTTTAGTAGAAAATTCTGGTAGCGCTACTGCGGAAGAATTTACTCCTGCTATACCAGATTTAGGAGTACAAGTACAATCTGTAGATAAAGCAAGCGACAAAGTAAGCATTGCAGATGCAGAAATAGTAGTTTCTGCTGGTCGTGGATTAAAAGGTCCAGAAAACTGGGGAATGGTAGAAGAATTAGCAGATGTACTTGGTGCAGCTACTGCTTGTTCTAAACCTGTTAGTGATTTAGGATGGAGACCACATAGCGAACACGTTGGGCAAACAGGTAAACCTGTTGCTTCTAATTTATACATTGCCATTGGTATTTCTGGTGCTATACAACACCTTGCTGGTATTAATGCTAGTAAAGTAAAAGTGGTAATAAATACAGACCCTGAAGCTCCATTTTTTAAAGCCGCAGATTATGGTGTTGTAGGTGATGCTTTTGAAGTTGTACCTAACTTAATCGAAAAATTAAAAGCCTTTAAGGCACAACAATAAATATTTTTTTATAAATTGTATTGTTAAAAAGGACTGTTTAAATTTTGTTTTGTCCTAATTTAAACAGTCTTTTGTGTTTTTAAATATGAGCTTAGTCAAGTTAAACATAAAAGGTATTTCGTATAGCCAAACGCAAAATGGCGCTTACGCATTGATTTTAAACGAGGTAGATGGAGACAGAAAACTTCCAATAGTTATTGGTGCCTTTGAAGCACAATCTATTGCCATTGCCTTAGAAAAAGAAATTAGTCCTCCAAGACCACTCACTCACGATTTATTTAAAAACTTTGCCGATAGGTTTGATATTGTGGTTAAACAAGTAATCATTCATAAATTAGTTGATGGTGTTTTTTATTCTAGTTTAATTTGCGAACGCGATAAAATAGAAGAAATTATTGATGCCAGAACTAGTGATGCTATTGCTTTAGCTTTACGTTTTCAAGCACCAATTTTCACCTATAAAAACATTTTAGATAAAGCTGGAATTTATTTAAAAGTAAATCCTGAAAAAGAGGATACAAACAAAGAAGAAGATATTCTTTTAGACGCCTTAGTAGCCGAAGAATTAGAAACCGCTTCCCCAAGTGAAACCTTTGCTAGCAAAACTATTGAAGAATTAAACAGACTACTAGAAGAAGCTGTTGCTAATGAAGATTACGAAAAAGCTGCACATATAAGAGACGAAATCTCTAAACGAAAATAAAACCACCACATGAAAAAATTTGTATTAGCTATTGTAGCTATTTTTTTTACATTTTCTACAAGTATTGCTCAAGACCTTGAAAAAAAATGGATAACAAATAATCAAAACAATAGTTTTGAAACCTTAGAACTAAATCAAGGTGAATTCAATACAACAAATGCTTCTGGAGACTACATTCATCAAAACAACTTATTAGTCTTTTACTACAACCAACCAAACGACACTATAAGACGTTATAAAATTAAAGAGCATACAGACTCTACTTTAGTATTTTCTGAAAAAAACATAGATTATCACTTTACAGCTTTTAAACAAAAAGAAGCTATAGCAGCTATAAATAATACAGATACCAATACTACTATTATAGATAGCCAAGGATTTTCAATGCAAAGTTTATGGCGCGGTATAATAGGTATGCTATCGCTTTTAGTACTAGCCTTTTTATTTAGTAGTAATAAAAAAGCTATAAACTGGAAAACAGTAGCACTGGGTTTAGCGTTTCAACTTATTATTGCAGTTGGTGTTTTAAAAGTTCCTTTTGTTCAAAAAATATTTGAATGGATTGGAAGTTTATTTGTTAGCGTATTAGACTTTACAAGAGCAGGTAGTCAATTTTTATTTGATGGTTTAGTAGTAGACATGGATACTTTTGGGTTTATTTTTGCCTTTCAAGTACTACCAACAATCATATTTTTTTCCGCTTTAACATCGCTTTTATTCTATTTAGGAATCATTCAAAAAGTAGTTAAAGCCTTTGGAATTGTATTATCTAAAGTATTAAAAATTTCTGGTGCAGAAAGCTTAAGTGTTGCCGGAAATATTTTTCTTGGTCAAACCGAAGCTCCTTTATTAATTAAAGCATATTTAGAAAAGATGAATAAATCTGAAATGCTTTTAGTCATGATTGGTGGTATGGCAACCGTTGCTGGTGCAGTACTTGCTGCTTATATTGGTTTTCTTGGTGGAGATGATCCTGTTTTACGTTTAATGTATGCTAAACACTTACTTGCAGCATCTGTGATGGCAGCTCCTGGAGCCATAATAATTTCAAAAATACTGTATCCACAAACCGAAGATATTAATACAGACGTTAGTGTTTCTTCTGAAAAAATTGGATCAAACATTCTAGACGCCATTGCTAATGGTACTACAGAAGGTTTACGACTAGCTGTTAATGTTGGTGCTATGCTTTTAGTATTTGTTGCTTTTATTGCCATGTTTAACGGAATTCTAGGTTGGGTTGGTGATATTACAACAATTAACACTTGGGTTACAGAAAACACAGCCTACCAAAGTTTATCTTTAGAACTTATTTTAGGGTATTTATTTGCTCCTCTCATGTGGCTTATTGGAGTTGCAACAGAAGATATGGCGCTAATGGGACAACTTTTAGGAATTAAATTAGCAGCAAGTGAATTTGTTGGTTATATACAATTAGCAGATTTAAAAGACGTTGCAAACGCAACACATTTAACCTATAACAAATCTATTATCATGGCTACATACATGCTATGTGGTTTTGCAAACTTTGCTTCTATTGGAATTCAAATTGGAGGTATTGGATCTCTTGCTCCTGGACAACGTAAAACTTTGTCTGAATTTGGTATGAAAGCATTAATTGGTGGTACTATTGCATCCCTAATGTCTGCAACTATTGCAGGAATGATAATAGGATAACAAATTTCTACGCAAACAAACTATTAATATATACTAAAAACGCTCATAACCCATCGTGGTTATGAGCGTTTTTCTTTTTACACATTCTGCTATTATCGTTAATAACTTTATAATAAGATATCAAAACATCCTACACCAAAACTTGGTGCTTTTTTTTATTTTAGCATCGCTTTTTATGTAATATAAAGCGCAGTTCAAGTATCTATTTTTAGAAATTTAAACTGCTAATAAAATCAAGTTTAATTTAATGAGATTTCCACTTTCGTGGAAAATACTATGAAACAATATTTAGACCTAGTAAAACACGTTTTAGAAAACGGAAATGAAAAAGGAGATAGAACTGGAACTGGAACAAAAAGTGTTTTTGGATACCAGATGCGTTTTGATTTAAGTGAAGGCTTCCCTATGGTTACTACTAAAAAATTACACTTAAAATCTATAATTCACGAATTACTTTGGTTTTTAAAAGGAGATACAAACATTAATTACCTTACTGAAAATGGTGTAAAAATCTGGAATTCTTGGGCTGATGAAAATGGTGATTTAGGTCCTGTGTATGGCCACCAATGGCGTAATTGGAACAGTGATGAAATAGACCAAATAAAAGAGGTTATTCAAGCCCTTAAAACAAACCCTAACAGTAGAAGAATGTTGGTTTCTGCCTGGAATCCTTCGGTGTTACCAGACACCACAAAATCTTTTAGTGATAATGTTGCTAATGGTAAAGCTGCGCTTCCGCCTTGTCATGCCTTCTTTCAGTTTTATGTAGCTGATGGTAAATTATCATGCCAATTATACCAACGTAGTGCAGACATATTTTTAGGTGTCCCTTTTAATATTGCTTCTTACGCTTTATTAACTATGATGATGGCACAAGTTTGTGGTTACCAGGCTGGAGATTTTATTCACACCTTTGGTGATGCGCATATTTACAGCAACCATTATGAGCAGTTAGAATTACAATTGTCACGGGAACCTAAACCGCTTCCTAAAATGAAAATCAATCGAGAGGTTACAGATATTTTTGACTTTCAATTTGAAGATTTTACACTAGAAAACTACCATCCGCATCCACATATTAAAGGAGCTGTTGCTGTATAACTTAAATAAATTAATGAAATATTTATACCTTTCTTTATGCTTATTGTCTAGCTTAGTTTCCTTTTCACAAGAGAATACAACAACTACAAATGAAGTAACAAATGATTCTGAAGAGGTTTCTTTTTCTGTAATTGAAAAAGTACCTGTATATTCTGGATGTGATAAAAACATGGGAAACCAAGCCTTAAAACAATGTATGAGTTCTCAAATACAAGCTTTTGTTATTAAAAACTTTAATTTAGAACTATTGAAATCTGTTGGGCTTACTGCTGGAAAACATAGAATTAATATTCAATTTAAAGTAGACAAAGAGGGAAATATTATAGATGTACGTGCAAAAGCACCACATCCTGAATTAAAAAAAGAAGCTATTCGTGTGGTTAGCCTATTACCTAAAATGGATAGACCAGGTTTTCAAGATGGCAAACCGGTTATTGTTCCTTATGGGTTTCCTATTGTTTTTAGGATAGACGAACCAAAACCTTTGACTAAAAAAGAATTGCGAAAACTTAAAAAGAAAAACAGATCTTAAATTTTTCGTAAAAAAAAGATGCTGTATATTTAAATGGCAAGCCCAATGCTGTTTCTTTTAAAATATTTACAACTATACTTTTAAAGACAACATTGCGTATTAAAAAATTTTAAAAAGGTACTTTCTTACTTAGATTGTACCTTTTCTTTTTTTTAATAAATTATTACAAATTTATCACACTGTTTTCAGATGCGGCATAGTCATTCCAAACAAGAGCATCTGCTTGTTCTTCATTTTTCCACTCCCCATCAACAAGGTATTTAAACTCATAAGAACTTCCGCTTTCTAAGTTTATAGTCCCTTTAAATGTTCCGTTTTTAAGTTTTTGTAAAGGGGCTGCTTTGGTGTCCCAATTATTCCAATTACCTGCTACTAAAACTTCTTTTGCTTCTTTTGCAGGAACCGTAAATGTAACTTTACAAACTGGCTTACTTTTTAAAAATTGTTTCTTAATTGCCATAATATTATTGATTTAACTTATTCAAAATTAAATAAGAAAGTTAGAGGTATCAAAAAAATAAATACCTAATTTTGAATTATTATTTTATTGCTAATAATTACACTTTAAAAATTTTAATTTACCATAAAAGCAATACTTATTTAAAGAATTCAACAATCAGCAATACCACATAACACACTGGTTATCAGATAAAAAAATAACTCAAAAAACAAAAAAAGAATTAAGTAACTTTACTTTTTAAAAGCAAGACTATGTTTGGAAAAAAGAAAAACAAACCACAAATAGATCAAGAGCAATTGCAACTTATACAAAATGCACAACGTAGAATTAAGCAAAAAAAACGCTTTTATACGCACTTTATTGTTTTTGCCGTTATTGGTTTAATTCTATACACTTTTAACGTTGGTTTAGGTTTGGCAGATGCGTTTACTTTAGCAACATTACCTTGGTCTACTGTAATAATTGCCTTCTGGTTTTTACTGCTGTTTTGGCACTTTTTAAATGTATTTTTATTTCAAACTTTTATGGGAAAAGAATGGGAGCAAAAACAACTAGAAAAACTAGTTAGTAAACAAGAAGAACGCATAGAAAAAATTAAAGAAAACCTTAAAAACGAAGCTCCTATTATTGCAGAAACGCAATTATATAATGAAAGTATAGCTGCTAAAAAACAAGTAATAACTATTATTGTTGCAGCTGCAGAAAATGACGCTATTGGTAAAGACAACCAATTGATTTGGCATTTACGTGATGATTTAAAAAGATTTAAAACACTTACATCTGGACATCATATTATTATGGGAAGAAAAACTTTTGAAAGTTTTCCTAAACCATTACCTAACAGAACACATGTTGTAATATCTAGGCAAGAAAATTACCAGGTTCCAGAAGGCGTTATTGTAGTTAACTCTTTAGATAAAGCAATAGCAAAGGCTAAAAGTGATATGCAACCTTTTATTATTGGCGGTGGAGAAATTTATAAACAAGCCATGCCTTTAGCAGATAAAATAGAAATTACTCGTGTTCATGAAGAGTTTGAAGCAGATACTTTCTTTCCTAAAATTGATACTAAAATCTGGAAAAAAATAAACGATAGCTATCACCAAAAAGATGAAAATCATAAACATGATTTTTCTTTCTTAACATACCAAAGAAAATAAAAAACATCTATACGCTATTTAATTATACTTTAACACATAAAACATACTACCTGGTATTTTTTATTCTATATTTGTATTATGCAACAAGAACTTAAATCAGAACTCACCAAAAAAACCATTCTAAACCAATCGTTTAAACTGTTTTATGAGAACGGGTTTAAAACCACTAGTGTAGATAAAATAATGAAAGCAACCAAGCTTACTAAAGGCGCTTTTTATCACCATTATAAAAACAAAAAAGAATTAGGTCTTGCTGTTATTAGTTTAAAAGTGCAAAAAAGAGTTTATGAAGGAATGATTTCTCCTTTATATCAACAAGGAAACACCTTAACTATTTTAGAAAACACTTTTATAGAACGCCTTAAATCTTTTCCTGTTTACGAAAAGAAACACGGTTGCCCAATGAACAATTTTATAAATGAAATTGCAGATTTTGAAATAGCCTATCAAATGGCCCTAAGAAACATTATTAACGAATGGAAATCTGTTTTAATTCAACTTATAGAACGAGGAAAAGAAGAAAACACCATCCATAAAAATATTTCAAGTACTGCTGTTGCTGTATACTTAATAAGCGCTTTTGAAGGCATTCGTGGTATTAGAAAACTATATGATAATGATGAAATTCTTGAAGATTACATACAAGGCCTTACCTTATATTTAAAACAATTAAAAGCTTAATTTTTTTTAACCAAAAACATACTAGTTAGTATGTTTTAAAATAATACAACCTATGAAAAACAAAAAAAACAACCGAAGAGATTTTATTAAAAAAACAGCAATGGTAGGCTTAGCTGCTCCTTCACTAGCTTTTAGCGCTTCATTAAATGAGCCAACAAAAACAGAAGAAACTGCAATAAGACCTAAAGTATTATTTTTTGATGTTAACGAAACCTTACTAGACCTTACTGCTATGAAAGATAGTGTGGGTAAAATTCTAGGAAACAGAAGTGACCTATTACCTTTATGGTTTACAACTATGTTACAATACTCCTTAGTATCTACAGTTGGAAGACAATATAATGATTTTGGTATTATAGGTGCTGCAGCCTTACAAATGGTAGCTTCTAACAACGGTATTACACTAACAGAAGACCAAGCAAAAGAAGCAATTTTAGGCCCAATTAGATCCTTACCAGCACATCCAGAAGTAAAAGCAGCACTACAAAAATTAAAAGATGCAGGATATAAACTGGTTTCGTTTACAAATTCCTCTAACAAAGGTGTAGAAACCCAATTTACAAATGCAGGTTTATTAGAGTATTTTGACCAAAGATTAAGTATTGAAGATATGGGTAAATTTAAACCTCATACAGATGCCTATGACTGGGCTGCCAGAAAAATGCAAATAAAACCAGAAGAATGTCTTTTAGTGGCAGCACATGGTTGGGATATTGCTGGCGCTATTTGGGCAAATTGGAGAGGTGCTTTTATTAGCAGACCAGGGGCTCAATTATATCCATTAGCTGAAAAACCAGAAATAATAGCATCTAATTTAACTATAGTTGCTGATAAACTTGTTGCTTTAAAATAAGATAAAGCACCTAAAAAAAAAAATCAATTAACGCTTAAAACTTTAAACATATGAAACTAGATAGTAAAGTAGTAATAGTAACTGGTTCTTCTAAAGGAATTGGAAAAGAAATTGCAACACTTTTAGCTAAAAATGGAGCTAAAGTAGTAGTAAACCACTCCAATAGTGAAACCGAAGCACAAGCAACCGTAAACACAATTACAGAACAAGGAGGAACAGCTATTTCTGTAAAAGCAGATGTAAGTAAAAAGGAAGATGTAACCAAGTTATTTGACCAGGCAATAGCCGCATTTGGAAAAGTAGATGTTTTAATTAACAATGCTGGTGTAATGATTTCTAAAGAATTAAAAGATAATACCGAAGCTGATTTTACAAAACAGTTTGATGTTAATGTTAAAGGTATATTTAACACACTACAAGAAGCAAGTAGTAAATTGGCAGACAACGGAAACATCATCAATATATCATCGAGTACAGTTAAACTAATGTTTCCTACCTATGCATTGTACTCAGCATCTAAGGCTGCTGTAGAACAAATGACACGTGTATTTTCTAAAGAAATAGGAAGAGGTATTTCGGTAAATGCATTAGCTCCAGGAGCAACCGAAACCGAATTATTTTTAACAGGAAAAACGCCAGAGTTTATAGCTAAATTAAGCAGTATGAATGCTTTTAACCGTTTAGCAAAACCTATAGATATTGCAAAAGTGGCATTATTTTTATCTAGTGATGATTCTAAATGGATTTCAGGTCAAGTAATTGGTGCTAATGGTGCGTTAGTTTAATTTTTTAATAAAAATTAATTATAAAAAAAGCCAGTTAGTATAATACTAACTGGCTTTTTAATAAAGTTTAAAATATTATTTCTTTACAATTTTCATTGTAAAATCTAATGCAGGAATACGTAAAACATACATTCCTGATGCTAAATTAGCTTGAGAACCTAGTGAAGTTTTACCACTGGTTAATTGCATCTCTTCACTATAAATAACAGCACCTAAAACATTTAAAATTTGCACTTTAGAAGTTACAGGCGTAAGTAAATCTAGTTTTAAATATAATTCATTTTCAAAAGGTACAGGAAACACTTTTACTGTATTTGTATGGTTATTAAAACCTATAACACTTAGCGTTTGACCTTGGTTTCCTGGTGATCCTATTGCAGATTCTCCCATATCATTCCCTGCTGTAGCTGCTGGTGTGTAAGGTATTTCGTTAAGTACACTAAACGCTTCCTTTTCTACATCATAAGATTGTCCTGGAAAAGATGCTGTATCTGGAAAAGTTTCAAAATCGACAATACTACCTACGGTTGTTGGTTCGCCAATCCATAACGTTACAGCGTCACCTCCACCAGATAAACCTGCTCCTGCATAGGTTCCTATTTGTACTCCAGAAATATTATAAACACCTTCCCAAACAGCAACAAAATTAGCAGTATCTGCTGCATCAACAGCAACAACAGATTCTCCAGGTGCAATAGAAGTAATACCACTTATTAACACTGCAGAAGCTGGATCTTGAGAGTCATCATCAAAATAAAGTCCACCTAAATCTGGAGTCCAAGCTATTGGACCATTATTTGTAATTTCAAACCAATCTGCTGTAAGGTTATCTCCTTCGCCATTACCTGGCCAGATTTCTGTAATATTTAATATTGGTCCTACAGGTTTATTACTTGCATTTGGAGTATTAAGTGCTTCTCCTTCAATAGGAGTTCCTGTAAAGCCATCTAATCCTTCTCCTTCATAATCATTTCGCATCCAATCTGCAGTTGTATCTGTATCTACACCATTAGGAATACGAGACGCACCTCCTACTTGAGCAGCATTACCATCAAAACCTGGAGCTAGATCTAATGCATAAACAAAATCAGAAGCTCCTCCATCAGAACTCGCAATACCATCTACAATATTATTCCAGTAAGTTACATCAATAACACCATCATTATCTGTATCAATATCATCACCTACGTTACCCGAAAATCCTTCTACCAGCAATAAAGTTATAGTTCCGTTTTCTATAGTATTAGATTGAAAAGGAGTAGTCCAGAAACCATTTTCATTAGTGGTTCCTAAAGTAAAAGTACCATCATCAATGACACCAGAAGCACTACCATCTCCTTCTATTTCAACAATAGTGTATGCAGAATAATCTGTAAACGGATCTCCATAAATCTCTACAAACTCGGCTGTATCTCCAGAAGTATGATCTGCAACAAACTCATTAATGACTGGAGTTTTAACAATAGGTTGCACAACTGCACCTAAAGTAACGATGTCACTTCTAAATTTTTTCCATTCGCTACGTAGCGACTTATTTTCATTACCATCATTATAAATAACCGTAGCCCCTAAGTCTACTAATAACTTTACAGAATCAGAATCTCCATCACTTCCTAAAAAAGTAGAAACTGGTAAAGCAACTAATCCTTCAAAAGAACCATTTGCTTGTAATGCGGTTAAATCTGCAGCACGTAATTCTGGTTGGTCTACAGAATCTCCAGACCAAGTATATAGTTTAAAGTCCGTTTTGTTTCCAAAAGGTCCTCCTATTAAAACACATCCATTTTCATTGCATTCCATACTTCTTAAACTTCTTCCATTTAAATCTAAAAGTATAGGAGTACCAAAAGTAGCAGAACCAGCTGGCATTCCTGGTAAGTCCGTAAAATTAGTTACAGGAATTACAATAGCTTTATTCTCTATTGTTGAACTTCTTAAACCCAAATAAGCTGTTGTTGTACTGTTTGGTGCAAGTGCTAAAGCTTCTATTTCTAAAATAGTACTTAATTGAAAGTGATTAGTACCTAAACCATGGATATTATTTTCATCCCAAGCCAACAAATCATCTCTTAAGCTAGTATATTTATTTAAATAACTTAGTGTTGATGCTTCTCCTGTTCCAGAAACCTTAGTAGTAAAAATAACCGATCTATCTTCCTCTGCAGTAGAGCCAATCCAGTAAATTGTATTTTCTAATAAAAAAGAACCCTCTAAATCTGCTTCAGCAGTGGTTCCTAAAGCAGTATTAAAATCTATAGCAGTTATTGGTAGTCCTGATTGATTTCCATTATATAAACGTAAAGTTTGGTCTTCGTCATCTCCAACCCAACCATAATTGGTATCGATTGCTATTCCTGTAGAACCATCTGCTGCTCCTGTATGAAAACGTGTTGTACTTGGTGTTACCGAAGCTTCAGAAGCTGCATAACTGATAGTATATGTTGCGGTATTGAAATCTGTATCTTCAACTGTTACCGTTATAGTTGTAAAACCTAAAGCAGAAGGAGTAATGGTTAATAAACGTTCTTCATTAATTCCTGTAAGCACAAGATTTGCATTAGAAACGATAGTTTCATCACTACTAGTAGCAGTAACCACTAAATCTGCTACAGGTGTTTCTGCATCCATAATATGAAAAGGAATACCAATAGTACTTGCTGGATCTGTAGGGTCGTTTACAACGCCACTTACAAAACCAGCATTTGTTTCTGGTAAGTTTAAAAAAGAGGTTAAATTAATCGTATCAACAATAATACCTAATGTAGATGTAGATGCTGCTAAAGGCCCTAAATTACCAGGAGAACCAATTGCAGGTTCATTCATATTATTATTAGCAGTAGCAACAGGCTGGTAAGGTAACTCATCAATAGCACTAAAATCTCCTTTTGCAACATCATAAGACTGTCCTGGAGAAAGCTCTGTATCTGGATATGCTTCAAAATCGACTATTGAGTTAGCATCTACAGGAGCGCCAATACTCATAAATAAAGTAACGGTATCACCTCCTCCACCTAGTCCAGAACCATCATAAGTTCCAACTTGTATTCCTGTTAGGTTGTAAACACTAGCCCAAACAGCCATAAATTCTGCAGTATCTGTATCGTCTATTGCTATTACAGATTCTCCTGGTTGAATACTAGTAATACCACTTATTAAATCTGCTGTTGTATAATCTTGAGAATCATCATCAAAGTATAAATCTCCAAAAGCTGGAGTCCAAACTCCTGGACCTTCATTTGTAATTTCAAACCAATCTGAAGTTAAATTGTCTCCTTCTCCATTTCCTGGCCAGATTTCTGTAATTTGTAAATTAGGCAATGCTGGACCTAAATTTCCTGGCGAACCAATTGCAGGTTCATTCATATTATTATTAGCAGTAGCAACAGGTTGGTAAGGTAACTCATCAATAGTACTAAAATCTCCTTTTGCAACATCATAAGACTGTCCTGGAGAAAGCTCTGTATCTGGATATGCTTCAAAATCGACTATTGAATTAGCATCTACAGGAGCGCCAATACTCATAAATAAAGTAACAGTGTCACCTCCTCCACCTAGTCCAGAACCATCATAAGTTCCAATTTGTACTCCTGTTAGGTTGTAAACACTACCCCAAACAGCAATAAATTCGGCAGTATCTGTATCGTCTATTGCTATTACAGATTCTCCTGGTTGAATACTAGTAATACCACTTATTAAATCTGCCGTGGTATAATCCTGAGAGTCGTCATCAAAATATAAATCTCCCATTGCAGGAGTCCAAGGGACATCTCCTACATTTGTAATTTCAAACCAATCTGAGGTTAAATTGTCTCCTTCTCCATTTCCTGGCCAGATTTCAGTAATCTGTAATGAGACTTGTGCATAGCCTATAAAACAAGTAAATAGGAAAGCACTTAAAAGCGTAATTCTTTTATACATAATATTTGTTTTGGATTAAAAAAGTAAAACTAGCACTGCTGTATTAACCTAATTAGAGTTTAACATTATGTATGGGTTAACTAAATATTAATTGGGTTAAAAAATTGTTTCCTACTACCATGTAAATCCTAAAAATCTTTTATTAGCTATTGCTATTTTCCGTAAATTCGCAGCATGATTAAAGACCTTCAATTACGCGTTTCACTTAAAGAAGAAGAAATACCAAGCATTCTTTTAATTAAGGCTTCCGAAAAATTAGATATTTCTCGAGATGACATTTCCGGAATTAAAGTATTACGTAAATCTATTGATGCACGTAAACCTAAAATAATCTTTAATTATAAAGTATCTGTTTTTATTAAGGAGCCTGTTCCTGAAACTTCAGAATACACCTTTGCATATAAAGACGTTTCTAACGCTAAACCTATTCATATTATAGGTTTTGGTCCAGCAGGAATGTATGCTGCTTTGCGTTGTATAGAATTGGGTTTTAAGCCTATTGTTTTAGAACGTGGAAAAAATGTACAAGACAGACGTCGTGATTTAAAAGCTATTAATCAAGACCATTTTGTAAACGAAGATTCTAATTATTGTTTTGGTGAAGGAGGTGCAGGAACCTATAGTGACGGAAAATTATACACACGTAGTTTAAAACGTGGTGATGTACGTAGAATTTTTGAAAACCTTGTCTTTCATGGTGCAACAGACCAAATTTTGGTAGATGCGCATCCGCATATTGGTACTAACAAATTACCAAAAGTAGTTTCTAATATTAGAGAAACTATTTTAAAATATGGTGGCGAAATTCATTTTGAAGCTCGTGTTACCGATTTTGTAATAAAAAATAATGCTATTCAAGCTTTACAATTACAAAACGGCAAAGAATTAACTGCTAATCGAGTTATCTTGGCCACTGGTCATTCTGCTCGAGACATCTACTATTTATTGCATAAAAAAGAAATTGCTTTACAAGCAAAATCTTTTGCCATGGGAGTTCGTGTAGAGCACCCACAACATATTATAGATAGCATTCAATACCATTGCAAAGGCGAACGCAACGAGTTACTTCCTGCTGCTGCATACAGCTTAGTACACCAAGTAAACGATAGAGGTGTGTATTCTTTTTGTATGTGTCCTGGCGGATTTATTGTTCCTGCCGCTACTGCAAATGGTGAAGTTGTAGTTAATGGAATGTCTCCTTCTAAAAGAAACAATGCCTTTGCAAATTCTGGTATTGTAGTAGAAATTAATGTAGATAAAGATTTACCTAAATACGAAAAATTTGGTGTACTAAAAGGATTAGAATATCAAAAGGATTTTGAAAAATTAGCCTTTACTGCTGGAGGAAGAAGCCAAAGCGCTCCTGCACAACGTTTAACCGATTTTGTAGAAGGTAATTTATCTACCAGTTTAAACCCTACTTCGTACCAACCAGGATTAAACACTGCTCCACTACACTCTTTATTTCCAAAGCTAATAGGAAGTAGATTACGTCAAGGGTTTAAAGCTTTTGGTTCTAAAATGAAAGGATTTTATACTTCTGAAGCTAATATTATTGGTGTAGAATCCAGAACTTCTTCTCCTGTAAACATTCCAAGAAAAGAAAATTTAGAACACCCAGAAATTACTGGACTTTTCCCTTGTGGTGAAGGTGGTGGCTATGCTGGAGGAATTATTAGCGCAGCTATGGATGGGGAACGCTGTGCAGAAGCAGCAACTGGTAATCTGTAATAAAATAATAACGCTATGTTTTTTTTAAAATTATTTCATTTATTTTCGCTTTAATAAATGAGGTACTTACATATTTTAATAGCAATATTTTTTACAATCCAAGGGATTAGCCAAGTTAGTGCTAAAAAACAACGAGCTATAGATTCTGCTTATCAAATAGCCTCAACAAAAACGAATCCTATAAACCTAAGACTTGATGCATACCGCTATTGTTGCTGGAAAACTGTGTATTTAGATTTTAATCAAGGATTAAAAAATAGTTCAGAATATTTGGCCTTAGCCAAAATAACGACACAATATGATAATATTTCTAAGGCATATCATTTTCTAGGGCATTCACAAATCATGTTAGGCCAGTTTGAAGAAGCAGAAGAAACGCTACAAGAAGGTTTAGAATTTTCAAGAGAAAATGATTGCTACAGAGGCATTGCTGAAATTCATGGAGATCTAGGAAACCTGAACCACAACCTAGGAAACATGGAGCTTGCACTAAAACACCATTTTAAAGCACTAGACTATGCCTTAACATATAATAGCACTGTGGAGTACGCTAGAGCAAAAATTAATATAGGTGAAATATATGAAGCTCAAGCAAATTACAAATTAAGTATTGAAACTTTAGAAGAAGCTCTAAATTATTGTAAATACCATAATTTTTTGGGCTTTAAATCTTCCATCTACGAAAGCCTTGGAGACGTTAACGTTACCATTAAAGAATATAAAACAGCCGAAAAAAATTATTTAAAAGCGGTAGAATTTGGTAAACGATTGCACAACAACAACAGGCTAATTAATTCTTTAAACAAATTAGGCGAATTACACCTAGAACAAAACAACTTACAAAATGCCTTAAACTACTTTAAAGAAGCTTTAGATGCTGCTATATCTATTAAAGCAATTGTTTTGGAAGCTAAAATACGAACCAATTTAGCAAGATTACACCTATTACAAAAAAATAGTAAAGAAGCTCTTGCACAAATAAACTTAGCTTTACATCAATTTGAAGCCTTAAAAATTAAAGACGATTTAGATAAAGCCTATATTATTGCAGCAAAAACACACAATGCATTAAATAACAAAAAAGAAAGAAACGCCTATTATCAAAAAGCATATACTATTGCGCATAAATCCAATCATATTATTAGCTTAAAAAAAGCAAGTCTAGGTTTAGGTCGTGCCTATGAAGAAAGTGGTGATTTACAAAACGCTATTAAATACTATAAAAAATATAACGCCTTTAGTAATCAAATAAGAGATGAAGATGGTATTAAGGAAATTATTCGCCTAGATATGCAGGATCTTTACAAGCAGAAAACATTAACAGATAGTATTAACAAAATAAATGAAATTAAACTCTTAAAATTTGAATACAACAAGAAAGAAGAGCGTAGTAAATTAAAAAACTACATTGCCATTTCTAGCGTTATAACCCTTCTTTTTCTTGTACTATGTGTTGCATATTTTTATAACCAAAAAAAGAAAATTGCAGTCATATTAGCAAAAAAGAATAAAGTAATAAACCAAGCATTAAAAGATAAAGAAATACTTTTAAAAGAAGTACATCATCGTGTAAAAAACAATATGCAAGTAGCATCTTCATTATTACATTTAAAATCTAAAAACACCAAAGATAAGATTGCTAAAGAAGCCTTACTAGATAGTAAAAAACGCATCGATGCCATGCAACTAATACATCAAAAAATGTATCAAAAAGGAAACTACCAACAAATTGATGTCTATGAATATTTTAATGATATTGTTACCCAATTATTAAAACCTATAAAAACACCACAAGATCATTTTATAGTACATGGCCAAGCATTGTGGCTAGACGTAGAGCAAGCGCAAGCTTTAGGTTTTATTTTGCATGAGTTAATTGTTAATAGCATAAAACATGCGTGGAACAATACCGAAGCTAAAAAAATAGAAATCAGCATTTCAAAAACAGGAAATGAAATTCTGTTTGCATATACAGATAATGGTAAAGGCCTTCCCGAGCATATAGATTTAGCAAACACTAAATCTTTTGGTTTGAAATTAATATATTCGCTTTCTACCAGACAATTACTAGGAAACTTAAGTAGCAACAATACAAACGGGTTTTCTATAAAAATTAAATTTGATGCGAGATAAAACAAAATCTAAAGTACTAATAGTAGATGATGACGTGTTTATTTCTGAACAGCTAAGCAGCATTTTAGAAGATTTAGGATATCTGGTCACAGAAATAGCATTTAATGCAGAAAGTGCCATTCAAGCATTAAAAACAAACACACCTGACATTGCTATTTTAGACATAAATATGCATGGCCGAAATCAAGGTTTTGAAATTGCTACATACATTAGAGAAAACCTAAACATTCCATTTATATTTTTAACCTCTTTTGCAGATGAATCTACTGTAAACAAAGCGGCAAAATTAACTCCAGACGCCTACTTGTTAAAGCCATTTAATGAAGCTAATATTTTTTCTACTTTAAATATTGTACTTAATAGATACAAAAAGGTTAACAAGTATTTTAATATTAAAATTGGACACGAAATACACAATTTAAAAGAAGATGATTTACTTTTTATAATGTCTTCAGATAAATATATAGAAATACACACTAAAACTAAAAAGTATTTAAAAAGAGGTACTATAAATAGCTTTCTTCAACAAAAGGAGCTTAAAGGAATTTGTCGTGTACATAGGTCATATGCGGTTAAATTAGATAATATTGAAAGTGTAAAAGGAAATACCATACATATTAATAACCTAGAAATACCTATATCAAACACATACAAACAAGATTTTAAAAATGCCTACAACCAGCATTAAAAACTAAAAAAACCTATTATTTAAAGCTGCTGCCCAAAAAACACCTGTCCAGAGGGTATAAACCCAACTTTCTACGTACAAAACTAACCAATTCACGACATTTTTTTTTATAACTTCTATTATTGCGTTAATATTGTTTTTAACTTGACCTACTTACTCGTGAAAAAAAACAACTTTTTGTTTATTGTATTAATTGCATTTGCTATAGCACTTGTAACAGCACAAATCATGTTGCTTATTGACCTTAACTTAAACGATAGTAAAGCTACAAATGACTATAATTACACTTCTAAAAACAATAATTCATCATTAATTACTAATATACATTGAATAGTAATCACACATCAAATATTTCAAAAAAAACAAGGTATATCATTTGTAATCTATTAGGTACAAATACCTATAAGGAATGCATGAATTTGAAGGGGTTGTATTTTAAAAATATATAAAAAAATTTGGGGAACTTTTTATTGTAGGAAATAAAAGGTTAGCTTGAAGGATGCTTTTTGTAAAGCATCCTTTTTTTCTATTTAAAAATAGAAATTAAAGCAGTGAATACAAACATATGCAAGCAGCTTTAATAAATTATTACTATTTTTGCATCTTAAATTTAGACATCAATGAACGCATATATATTTCCAGGTCAAGGAGCTCAATTTTCAGGAATGGGTTTAGACTTATACGAAAACGCACCTGAAGCACAACTTTTATTTGAAGACGCAAATGAAATCTTAGGATTCAACATTACAGACATTATGTTTGAAGGTACTGCAGAAGCTTTAAAAGAAACCAAAGTAACACAACCTGCAATATTTTTACATTCTGTAATTTTAGCAAAAACATTAGGTGATCACTTTAAACCAGATATGGTTGCAGGTCACTCACTTGGTGAATTTTCAGCATTAGTAGCAAATGGTGCTTTAACTTTTAAAGATGGATTACGTTTAGTTTCACAACGTGCTTTGGCAATGCAAAAAGCTTGTGAGATACAACCAAGCACTATGGCTGCTGTTTTAGGTTTAGAAGACAAAATAGTAGAAGATATTTGTGCTAAAACCGAAGGAATTGTAGTTGCTGCAAATTATAACTGCCCAGGACAATTAGTGATTTCTGGTGAAGTAGACGCTATTAATCGTGCTTGTGAAGCAATGAAAGAAGCTGGTGCTAGACGTGCTTTAGTACTTCCTGTTGGTGGTGCTTTTCATTCACCAATGATGGAACCTGCTAGAGAAGAATTAGCTGCTGCAATAGAAAACACAACATTTAGCAAACCAAATTGCCCAATTTATCAAAATGTTACTGCTAGTGCTGTTATTAACGAAGCAGAAATAAAAAAGAATTTAATTTCTCAATTAACAGCTCCTGTTCGTTGGACACAATCTGTACAACAAATGATTGCAGATGGAGCCACTCTATTTACTGAAGTTGGACCAGGAAAAGTATTACAAGGCTTAGTTAAAAAAATTAATAGAGAAGCACAAACTGCTGCTGCATCTATAGAAACTAAAGCATAATGAAGCGCTCTCTATTTATTACATTTTTAATTATTTTTAATATTGTAATTGATCAACTTTCTAAAATTTGGACACGAGAAAATGTTACAAGAGGAAGTAAATCTGAAATTATTGGAGATTATTTCACTTTACATAATGTAGAAAATTCTGGTGCTTTTTTAGGAATGGGAAGTGATTTAAGCCCAACCATGCGTGCCATATTTTTACTTATTATTCCTATTTCTGTAATGGCTTATGTTTTGTTTTTAATTTTTAAAAACAAAAACTTAGACACCTTTTCTTTAATAGGTTTTTGCTGTATTTTAGGTGGTGGTATAGCTAATATTTACGATAGATTTATATATGGCTCTGTTACAGATATGTTTCATATAGATCTTGGTGGTGTTTTTAGAACAGGAATTTTTAACGTTGCAGATATGTCTGTAATGCTTGGTTTAGGACTCCTAATTATAGGTAATTTTAAAAAGAAAGAAGTATAAAAAAAACCTCGAAAAATTCGAGGCTTTTTTTTATTTATCTAGCTAAACTACAATCATTGCAGTCTTTAACTTCTCCATAATAGGTTTCTCGGTATTTATGCAATGTTTTAATAGGAATACCAAATACTAGCTTTTTAATGTAAGTAACTTTAGCGTTTAATCTCCCCATTTTAGGAGCAAATCTGTTTTCTTGTCTTGTCTGACGTTTTACTGTAATCAATTTCATTGTTTTATCATTTTCATTCATTACAAAGAACGCAATAATATTAACCAATCACGAATAGTTTGCATTAAATAATTGTTAATCAATATATTAATACATATATTTTAGTCATATAAGAGAAATATTACAAAATTTACAAGAGAAGGTATTTATAATTTAAGATTTGCTAATCCTTATTTAAGCTTTGTTGCCATTTCCAGGCAGAAAGCATAGCATCATCTAGAGTAAGTTCTGTTTTCCAACCAAGATATTTATTTGCTTTTTGGGTATCTGCAAAAGCCGAAATAACATCTCCTTCTCTTCTAGCTACTATTTTATAGTTTAATTTCTCACCAGAAACGCGTTCAAAAGATTCTATTACTTCTAAAACAGAACTTCCTGTTCCTGTTCCTAAATTAAAAACCTCAAAATTTATTTCGTTTTTTGTAGCTAACAAACGTTGCAATGCTATAACATGTGCTATAGCAACATCTACAACATGAATATAATCTCTAATACAGGTTCCGTCTGGAGTAGGATAATCATCACCAAAAACAGAAAGTTGTTCTCGAATACCTCCTGCAGTTTGCGTAATGTATGGTATTAAATTTTGTGGTACACCAATTGGTAACTCTCCTATTTTAACACTTTGATGTGCTCCTATTGGATTAAAATATCGCAATGCTATTGCTTGTACTTTTGGATTTATTTTACAGGTGTCTTGTATTATTTCTTCTCCTATTTGTTTGGTGTTTCCGTAGGGAGATTCTGCTTTTTGTACTGGAGCGCTTTCTGTTATTGGCATTTTTTCAGCTTGACCATAAACCGTACAAGACGAACTAAAAATAAAATTAGCTATTTCTAATTTTTCTAGCTCTTGTAATACATAAACCAATGTATTAATATTGTTTTCATAGTATAACAATGGTTTTTTTACACTTTCTCCTACAGCTTTACTTGCGGCAAAGTGAATTACTCCTTTAATATCTTGATGCTGTTTAAAAAAACCTTGAACCTTGGTTTTATCTCTTAAATCTAATTGCTCAAATATTGGTTTTTTTCCTGTAATAGCAACAATACCATCTAAAACCTCTATAGAAGAATTAGATAAATTATCTATTATTACAACTTGGTATCCTTCTTTTTGAAGTTCTACAACAGTGTGTGACCCTATAAAACCTAAACCTCCTGTTACTAATACTTTCATTGGTTACTATGTGCGTTATGAATGGTAGCGTTATCCTTTTTTTGCTGCCATATATAACAAAAAAAGATGAAACCGTACAGCCTACCTCCTTGTGGTAATCTTAATTATTTGCTATAAATTCTTTAATTTTATTGGTAATAAATACTATTTGCTCATCGTCTAACTCGGTATGCATTGGTAAAGAAATCACCTCTTTTACCAACTGGTTGGTAACTGGAAAATCTGCTTCGTTATACCTGGTATCCTGATAAGCTTTTTGGTTATGTAACGGAATAGGATAATATACACCACAAGGAATATCGTGGCTATTTAAGTATTTTACTAAACCATCTCTATCTACATTATTTAATTTTAATGTGTATTGATGAAACACATGACAATCACAATCCTCACATATAGATGTACAGTTTTTAGAAACCTGAGGGGTTGTAATATTTGGTATTCCATCTAATGCTTTGTTATATTTTCTTGCTGCAGATTGCCTTGCTTTATTATAGGTATCTAAAAATGGTAATTTTGCATTTAACACTGCTGCTTGTATAGAGTCTAACCTAGAGTTTACACCTACCACATCATGATGATAACGTTCATACATACCATGATTTACAATTCCTCTAATAGTATGAGCTAACGCATCATCATTGGTAAAAATAGCTCCTCCATCTCCATAACACCCTAAGTTTTTAGAAGGAAAAAAAGAAGTAGATGCTACATGACCAATCGTTCCTGATTTTGCAGTATTACCATTAGCATATGTATAATTTGCACCAATTGCTTGTGCATTATCTTCTATAACATATAAATTGTGTGCCTCAGCAATTTCCATGATTGCTTCCATATTTGCACATTGCCCAAATAAATGCACAGGCACTATAGCTTTTGTTTTTGGTGTTATTGCTTTTTTAATAGCAGCAACACTAATATTAAAATCATCTGGATTAACATCTACCAAAACTGGAGTTAATTGCAATAATGCAATTACCTCAACTGTTGCTGCAAATGTAAAATCTGCGGTAATAACTTCATCTCCTGGTTTTAATCCCAAACCCATCATTGCAATTTGCAATGCGTCTGTACCATTAGCACAAGGTATTACATGCTTAACACCTAAATAGTTTTCTAAATTTTTCTGAAACTCATGAACTTTAGGTCCATTAATAAAGGAAGCATTATCAATTATTTCTTGAATAGTTGGGTTTACAACATCTTTAATACCTGCATATTGACCTTTAAGGTCAACCATTTGAATTTTTTTCACATTGTTATTTTTTGAAACCTCATCAATTAAATTAGGCTCATTTTATATCACGAATTTACAAAAAACCATAACGTTTAGCAATGAAGATGAATGAATAATAAATAATTAATTAAATACTAGATATGCATATCATTTAAAAGAAATGTATTTTAGCAATAAAGAAAAAATATTGGCTTTCATTTATAACATACTTATTACTTTAACTTCTGGTGTTTTAAAAGGCGTTTCGGTGTTTAACACCAAAATAAAAAAAGGGGTTAACGGAAGAAAACAAACATTTAAGATATTAAAAGAAACCATTTTAAAAACAGATAAATGCATTTGGTTTCATTGTGCTTCTTTAGGAGAATATGAGCAAGGCTTACCTGTATTTAAAGAAATAAGAAAGCTATATCCTAAACACAAAATAGTATTAAGTTTTTTTTCTCCTTCGGGTTATGAAATAAGAAAGCATACAGAAATTGCAAATATTGTAATTTACCTTCCTTTAGACACAAAACGTAATGCCAAAAAATTTATAGATCTTGTACAACCAGAACTCACTGTTTTTGTAAAATATGATATCTGGCCTAACTTTTTAAAGGAATTAAAAAAAAGAAACCTAAAAGCAATTTTAATTTCTGCTTTGTTTAGACCAAGCCATTCTTTTTTTAAGTTCTACGGAAAAGAACAGCGCAATGCTTTATTTGCTTTTAATCATATTTTTGTTCAAAACGAAGCTTCAAAAATGCTTTTAAAAAAAATAAACTATACAGATGTAACTGTTTCTGGAGACACTCGTTTTGACCGTGTATATAGTCAACTTGAACAAAACAACACCTTAGATTTTATTGAGGAATTTAAACAAGACAGCCTATGCATTATAGCAGGAAGCACATGGCCAGAAGACGAAAACATTTTAATAGATTATATAAACAATAATGCTTCTAATAAATTAAAATTCATCATTGCACCACATAATATTAAAACTTCTCAAATAGATAAGTTTTGTAATCAACTACAAGTTCCTTTTACTACATTTTCTAAAAAAGAAAATAAAGACCTATCTACATTTTCTGTTTTTATTATGGACACCATAGGGTTATTAACCAAAGCATATAGTTATGCAGATATTGCATATGTTGGAGGTGCCATGGGAAAAACAGGTTTACACAATACTCTAGAACCTGCCGTGTTTGGCATACCAATAATAATAGGTAAAAACTATAAAAAATTTCCTGAAGCTTACGCTTTACTAGCTGAAAAAGGAATGTTTTCTGTAAAAAACAAAAAAGAACTCTCTGAGCTTTTAGACGAACTAACTAATAATCAAGCAAAAAGAAAAAAAACTGGAGCTAAAAACTTTAATTACATAAAAAAAAACAAGGAAGCTGTCATCCAAATCATCAATTATATACGTAAATAGACTAATTAATTTACTAAAAGTAACAATTATGTTAAAATTGTTAACAAAACTTGTATGAATTTTAACAAGAAGTTGTTACTTTCGTAATAAGAAAATTAACACTAAAACTATTACTAATGAAAAAATTATTATTTAGCGCTGCCTTATTATTAGCATTAAGCGTATCATTTACATCATGTAGAGAAGTTAAAGAAAAAACAGATGCAGCTGGAGATGCAGTTGAAAACGCAACTGAAGCAACTAAAGACGCAGTAAACAATGCTGTTGAAGCAACTGAAGAGGCTGCTGAAGAAGCTGGTGAAGCTGTTGAAGAAGCTACTGAAGAAGCTGTTGATGCTGCTGGAGACGCTGTAGATTCTGCAGAAGAAGCTGTAGAAGACGCTGTTGACTCTGCAAAAGATGCTGCTGGAAACGCTGTAGATGCTGCTGAAAAAGCTGCAGGAGATGCAAAAGAAGCTGCTGGAAATGCCGTAGACAAAGCTGCTAATACAGTTTCTGACAAAGCAAAAGATTTAAAAGCTAAAGCTACTCACTAATTACGAGACTTAAAATTAAAAAGCCTTCATAAAATATGAAGGCTTTTTTTGTGCTTATTTTTAAAATCAAATACTAAAAAATACAAAAGCCTTACATTTCTGTAAGGCTTTTGTATGAGAAAGAGGAATGAACGATACGCAACCTCTTATTCTTGTTTAGAAAAGCGTTAATCCATAAAATAGGATTGTTTTTTCACTTAAAGAATGCTCTTGAGATAATATTTACTTAAAATTAAAAACAAAAGCCTTACATTTCTGCAAGGCTTCTGTTTTGCTTATGACGGGAATTGACTGCGTCGAGTCCCAGTTTTCAACATGTTGAGAAAAGCCAATCCAAAATATTGGATTGCTTTTTTGTTTTAAAAATATNNATATTTTTAAAACAAAAAAGCCGAAACTTTCGTTTCGGCTTTTCATCTGTACTGAAGACGGGACTTGAACCCGTACGTCCTAATGGACATTGGATTTTAAGTCCAACGTGTCTACCAATTCCACCACTTCAGCATTTCGATTTATAAAAAATCGCTTGGTATATTTTTCAGAAAGTCTCAGAGCGAAAGACGGGATTTGAACCCGCGACCCCCACCTTGGCAAGGTGATGCTCTACCCCTGAGCTACTTTCGCAGTCTTTTAAATGAACGTGCTATATTGCTATTGCGAGTGCAAATTTAAAACAAATCTTAGAACTACAAAGCTTTTTTTTAAAAATTATTTATTTTTTTTTCAAACTGGCTTTTTCTTCACCAACATTCGCTTAATTTCATTGAGTTTCATTAAGGCTTCAACAGGTGTAAGCGTATCAATATCAGTGTGTAATATTTCATCTTTAATTTCTTCTAATAAAGGATCATCTAAATTAAAAAAACTTAACTGCATTTCATCTTTTATTGATTTCACTTTATCTGTTAATTCTTCACTAGAATGCGATTTTTCTAATTTCTTTAATATTTTATTTGCTCTATGCAAGACCTGTTGCGGCATTCCGGCCATTTTGGCTACATGAATACCAAAACTATGCTCACTTCCTCCTGCAACAAGTTTACGTATAAACAATACATTATCTTTAAGTTCTTTTACTGAAACATTGTAGTTTTTAATTCTTGTAAATGTTTCGGTCATTTCATTTAACTCATGGTAATGGGTTGCAAAAAGTGTTTTAGGTTTTGTAGGATGCTCATGTAGATACTCACTAATTGCCCAAGCTATAGAAATACCATCATAGGTACTTGTTCCTCTTCCTATTTCATCTAAAAGAACCAAACTTCTATTACTAATATTATTCAAAATAGAAGCGGTTTCATTCATTTCTACCATAAAAGTTGATTCTCCCATAGAAATATTATCACTCGCTCCTACTCTAGTAAATATTTTATCTACCAAACCAATTCTAGCTGCTTTTGCTGGCACAAAACTTCCCATTTGTGCTAATAATACAATTAAAGCTGTCTGGCGCAAAATAGCAGACTTACCAGACATGTTTGGTCCAGTAATCATGATGATTTGCTGTGTGTCTCTATCTAAAAACACATCATTGGCTATGTATGGTTCACCAATTGGTAATTGTTTTTCAATTACTGGATGACGTCCTTCTTTTATTTCTAAATCGTGTGTATCATCTATAATTGGGTAGATATACTTATTATCTTTTGCTAATTGCGCAAAACCTGCTAAGCAATCTAACTGACCAATTAAATACGCATTTTGCTGTACTGGTTTTATGTATTGATTCATCCAAGCAACCAAGTCTGCAAATAATTGCTGTTCTATTGCTAGAATCTTCTCTTCTGCTCCTAAAATTTTACTTTCGTATTCTTTAAGCTCTTCGGTAATATAACGCTCTGCATTTACTAAAGTCTGCTTACGTATCCATTCTTCTGGCACCTTATCTTTATGCGTATTACGTACTTCAATATAATAACCAAACACATTGTTAGATGCTATTTTAAGCGATGTAATTCCTGTGCGTTCACTTTCGCGCTGTAACATATTATCTAGATAATCTTTACCTGAAGTAGATAAAGCGCGAAGCTCATCTAACTCTGTTGAAAAGCCTGCTGCAATAGTGCTTCCTTTTAAAACATTTACAGGAGCATCTTCATTAAGCATGGTTTTAATCTTTTCGCGAAGCACATCACAACTTTGTAATTTGTCTCCTATTATTTTAAGAGACTCATTATCGCAATGTGACGATAATGCTTTTATTGGTATAATTGCTTCTAAGGAGTTTTTAAGCTGAATTACCTCTCTAGGGTTTACCTTTGCAGTTGCTACTTTAGAGATTAAACGTTCAATATCTCCTATATGCTTAATATGATTTTGTATTTTTTGAAGCGTAGTATTGTCTTTAGTAAAGAAGTTAACTACTTCATGACGTTGTTTTATTTTCTCTACATTTTTTAAAGGCAGAGCCAACCACCTTTTTAACAAACGTCCTCCCATTGGAGAAATTGTTTTATCTATTACATGCAAAAGGGTAACAGCATTATTGTTGGTAGAACTGTAAAGCTCTAAATTTCTAATAGTAAATCTATCCATCCAGACATAGTCATCTTCTGCTATTCTAGAAATAGAGGTTATATGCTGTAGTTTATTATGTTGTGTTTCGCCTAAGTAATGCAAAACAGATCCTGAAGCTATTATACCTTCCTGCAAATCTGCAATACCAAAACCTTTAAGTGTCTTGGTATTAAAATGTTTAATTAGCGTTTCATTTGCGTAATCGGTTTGATATACCCAATCTTCTAAATAAAAGGTATGAAAATCAGCACCAAAGGTTTCGTTAAAAAGAGTACGCTTTTGTTTAGAAACCAAGACTTCACTCGGACTAAAATTTTGCAGTAATTTATCTATATATTCTGCATTTCCTTGTGAGGTTAAAAACTCACCTGTAGACACATCTAAAAAAGAAATTCCTATTTTATTTTTTTCAAAATAAACCGAGCATAAAAAATTATTAGATTTAGAAACTAAAACCTCATCATTAAGAGCAACTCCTGGAGTCACCAATTCGGTAACACCACGTTTTACTATAGTTTTGGTTTGTTTAGGGTCTTCTAACTGATCACAAATAGCAACGCGCTCTCCCGCTTTTACCAGTTTAGGCAAATAGGTATTTAAAGAGTGGTGCGGAAAACCTGCAAGTTCAATTTCACTTTCGCTTCCTGCACCTCTTTTAGTTAAAATAATACCTAATATTCCTGCAGTTTTAATAGCATCTTCACCAAAAGTTTCATAAAAATCTCCAACACGAAATAACAACAAAGCATCAGGATATTTTGCTTTTATCGCGTTGTACTGCTTCATTAAAGGTGTTACTTTTTTTGCTTTTTTTGCCAATGGAAAGTGCTTTTATTTATTAAAACTTAAATACCATGCGAATTTAGTTAAATAAATAGTTGTGATAAAATAATGTTAAAAATTAAATTGTAACAGTAAAGACCTTCTGTTTTAGTAAATTTATACTCTTATTTTCAAAATCAAAACCATTTATATATGAAAAAAGCAATTTTATTAAGTTTTGCTATGTTCGCCATGACTGCTGTTGGTGTAGCACAAAACGACACAAACACAACCGAATCAGAAACTGTAGCGACTGAAAACGGAGCAAAAATTGAGTTTGAAACAGAAACTATTGACTACGGAACCATTGAAAACAATGCCGACGGAAATAGAGAATTTACTTTTACAAACACAGGTAACACGCCTTTGGTTATAACAAACGCTAAAGGTTCTTGCGGTTGTACAGTACCTACTTGGCCTAAAGAGGCAATTGCTCCTGGTGAGTCTGCTGTTATTGGTGTGCGTTATGCAACAAATAGAACTGGTTCTTTTTCTAAAAGTATCACTTTAACTTCTAATGCTATTAATGCTCCTAAAAAAGTAATACGTATTAAAGGTACAGTTAAACCTAAACCAACAGAAGAAAAAGATATTTAACTTATTTTTTTATAATTATAAAACTTCCTTTTTTTAAAGGAAGTTTTTTTTTGAATATTTGCAGTATGAGAAAATTAAGAAACAACGAACTAGATAGACTGAGTGTAGAAGGTTTTAAAACTGCTACCAAAACACCTATTATTATTATTTTAGATAATATTAGAAGTTTAAATAATATAGGCTCTGTGTTTAGAACTAGTGATGCTTTTTTAGTTGAAAAAATCTATCTCTGCGGAATCACTGCAACTCCACCACATAAAGACATACACAAAACAGCTTTAGGAAGCACAGACACAGTTGCTTGGGAATATGCAGAAAACACTTTAGATGTTGTTGAAAAGCTAAAAAATGAAAACGTAAAAATATGTGCTATCGAGCAAGCCGAAAATGCTACTATGCTAAATAATTTTAAACCGGAAACACACACTAAATACGCTTTAGTTTTTGGCAACGAGGTAAAAGGTGTTGCACAAAATGTGGTTAGCGCAAGTGACGTGGTTATTGAAATACCTCAATTTGGAACCAAGCATTCCCTTAATATTTCGGTGAGTTGTGGCGTTGTAGTTTGGGATGTTTTTAGTAAACTTGAAAAGCTATAAACTAATAACACTAAACTTTATTTTAAATTTTAGATACTAGCTTATGCTTACCTACTAGATGTAAAAGAAAACTTTTTTATTAACTTTATTCAAAAGCAGAAAGAACAACAGGTTCTAGCAGCACCAATCTTATTAAAAAAAAGCACTACTCGCAAATCTTATCTATAATCCAAAGATAGTCTGCTCTATTTTTTACAAAGTCTTTTTCAGAGATATCAATAATTTTTACATTTAATTCGGTTTGTTCTTTTAAGAACTCTAAATAACCCGAATTAATTTTTTCTAGATAATCGTTTTTAATATCCTTCTCGTAATTTCTACCTCTTTTTTTAATATTCGCCTGAAGCCTTTCGGTGTTTTGATATAAATACACATACAAATCTGGTTTTGCTATATCTTTATACACTTGATAAAAAAGTTTTCTGTAGAGTTTAAACTCATCTTCTGGCAAAGTGATTTTTGAAAATATTAAAGACTTAAACACATCATAATCACTAACTATAAAATCTTTAAACAAATCTAACTGTGATAAATCATCACTAATTTGTTGGTATCTATCTGCTAGAAAAGACATTTCTAATGTAAACGCATAACGTTTAGGTTCTTTATAAAATTTTGGTAAAAAAGGATTATCTGCAAAACGCTCAAGAATAAGTTTGGCATTAAAATCTGATGCCATTTTATTACTTAAGCTTGTTTTTCCTGCTCCTATATTTCCTTCAATAGCTATAAAGTTATAGTTAGAAAAATCATACTGCTTACTCGGGTTTTTTAGCCAAATATTTATAGGTTCTAAAACACTGGTATCTCCACACTCTTCTAACAAAACACTTATATTTTTCTTTAAAACTGGGTGCTCTACTTTAGACGCAACGTTAAATAAAGGCTGTAACACAAACTTGCGTTTTTGCATTTCAGGATGCGGAACTTGCAACGTTTTAGTATCTACAACTTCATCTTCATAAAACACAATATCTAAATCTATTATTCGCGCTTGATAACCAGGAGCATTTGTTCTAACTCTTCCTAATTGTTTTTCAATATCTAAAAGCAACTTTAATAGCCTGCTTGGCTTTAAATTGGTTTCTAAAATTAAACAGGTATTATAAAATGCTTCGCCTTCAAAACCAAAAGCAGGTGTTTTATATACTTTAGATATTATTTTTATATTACCAACTTGTTCATGAATACAATCTATAGCGTTTTGCAAATTTTTAAATTTGTCGCCTTTATTACTTCCTAGTGATATATATGCTTTTTTGGGTTGGCTCATAAGTGACAGCAAAATAACTAAAACAATTTTTAATGGTTTATATTTATCTTAGCTATTTATTCACAATTTAATCGCAAGCATTTTTAGACTTGAAATTTATTGCATCAAATAATGCTACACAAAGGATATTTAATACCAAAGATTGCAATGGTGAATTATTAAAAAACAAAAATCTAGATCACTACCTTAGTAGGAAATATTATGACATTAAAAGACACACTTGCGGCACAACGTATCTACTTATTACTTGGCGCTTTATTTATTACCTCGTTGGTAGTTTCTAATTTAATTTTTCAGAAGTTTTTTTACTGGTATCCTTTTAATATTGAAGTTTTTGGTGTCAAGCTTTTTGAACTCTCGGTTGGTATTTTACCTTATCCTATTACTTTTTTAATAACAGATTTAATAAGTGAAATTTATGGTAAAAAGCGAGCAAACCAAGTAGTTATTGCTGGTATTTTTGCTTCTTTTTTTTCTATGTTAATTGTTTTTGTTGGCAATATTGTACCTGCTACAAACTGGTCTCCTGTAAACGACAAACTATTTACAACTGTTTTTGGAAGCACTGTAATTGCTGTTTTTGCAAGCATGATGGCTTACTTATTTGCACAATTTGTAGACATACAAATTTACCATTTCTGGAAACGCTTAACCAACGGAAAACACTTATGGCTACGTAATAATTTCTCTACTTTTTTCTCACAGTTTGTAGATACGTTTACCATTTTAATACTACTATGCTCTTTTAATATAATTGCTTGGAATAAGTTTGCAGGCTTACTTGTTGCAGGTTTTGTTTTTAAAGTACTCATAGCTGTTTTTGATACGCCTTTTTTATATTTAAGCGTGTACCTTTTTAGAAAACGTTTTCAACTAAAAGTTAACGAAGAAATAGCTTTAGCTTAAATGCTAAACTTTTACTAAAGCGTATCTTTGCAACATCTAAATATAGTATTATTACGTAAATACTTACACAATCAAATTTGTATTATTTTTATGAAAAAAGCTTTAAAAATTTCTGGTATTACAGTACTAATTATTGTGGCAATATTAATTGCCATTCCCTTTATGTTTAAGTCGCAAATAAAAGACATGGTAAAACGTTTTATTAACGAAAACTTAAACGCTAAAGTAGAATTTAGCGACGTAGGCTTAAGTTTAATAAGTAGTTTTCCGCAAGCACATGTTAGTGTAGACGATTTAATAATTACTAATTTTGAACCTTTTAAAGACGAAACTTTTGCAACCGTAAAATCTATTACTTTTGACATGTCTTTAAAAGAATTATTTAAAAAAGCAACTGATGGACCCATTGTTGTTAACGCCATAAATGTTAACGAAGCCTTAATAACATTAAAAACCAATAAATTTGGAGATGTTAATTATGATATTGCTAAAAAAACAGACAGCGAACCAGAAACCGTTAACACAGAAACCGAGTCTAGTTTTAGCTTTGACATACAAGATTATGCCATAAACAATAGTGCATTCACTTATTTAGATGAGCAGTCTAACATTACATTTTACATCACAGAATTAAACCATTCTGGAAAAGGAACCTTTTCTGGCAATGTATCAGAATTAGACACAAACACAGAGGCCAGAGTAAGTTTAAGCTTAGATAGCACAGCATATTTAAATAACAATACTATAAAACTAGATGCTTTAATTGATTTAGATTTAGAAAACAGCAAATACACTTTTAAAGAAAACAAAGCTGTAATTAATCAATTACCATTAGCATTTCAGGGTTTTGTACAAATGGTAGATGAAGGACAAAACATTGATATTACATTTGAAAATTCTGGTTCTGATTTTAAAGATTTTTTAGCTGTTATTCCTGAAACATATTCTAAAAACATAGAAAATGTAGCAACAACCGGAAACTTTAAGATAAAAGGAATGGTAAAGGGCTTAAGTAGTGATACTACTATACCTCATCTAGATATTAATGTAGCATCAAACAATGCGTCATTTAAATATCCTGACTTACCAAAAAGCGTAGAAAACATTGTTATAAATGCATCGTTAAAAAACGATGATGGAAACATTGACAACACCTATTTAAACTTAGAAACTTTAAATTTTAAAATAGATCAAGATGTTTTTAAATCTTCTGCTACATTAAAAAACATAACCAAAAACATGTTAGTTAATGCTAATATTGATGGTGTTTTAAATTTAGCAAACATTACAAAAGCCTATCCTGTAACATTAGACAAAGAATTAAGTGGAATTTTAAAAGGAAAACTACACACTTCTTTTGATATGAATGCGCTAGAAACCAACGCATACCAACGTATTAAAAACGATGGAAATGTAAGTATCACTGATTTTATTTTTTCAAGTGAAGATATTGTTAACCCTATTCATATTAACAACGCAGATATTACCTTTAGCCCAGGAACAGTTTCCTTAAATAGTTTTGATGCAAGAACAGGTACTAGCGACTTAAATGCTACTGGAAACATTCAAAATTTATTAGGATTCTTACTAAGTGATGGTAATTTAAAAGGAAATTTTAATGTAAAATCTAATGCTTTTGCTGTAAATGATTTTATGGTTGCAGAAACCGAAACGGCTTCTAATAACAAAACCACCACAGCAGAAGAATCTCTTAAAATTCCTGCGTTTTTAGACTGTACCATTCAAGCAGATGCAAAAACTGTTTTATATGATAATTTAACCCTTAAAAATGTAAAAGGAACTCTAAAAATAAAAGATGAACAAGCTACTTTACAAAACCTTACTTCTAATTTGTTTGATGGAGAGATTACAGTTTCTGGTTTGGTAGATACCAAAGAGAAAACACCGCTTTTTAATATGGATCTTGGTATAAAAGATTTTAATATTTCAGAATCTTTTAAAGACTTACAATTACTAAAAAGCTTAGCTCCTATTGCAAAAATACTACAAGGAAAATTAAACACAACCATTAATCTTTCGGGAGCTTTAGACCAAAGTTTTTCGCCTGACTTATCTACAGTTTCTGGTAATGCTCTTGCCGAATTATTAACAACAAATATTTCTTCTGAAACCGCTCCTTTACTAAGCAAACTAGATGGCGCTTTTAGCTTTATAGATTTTAATAAACTTGACTTAAAAGACTTAAAAACCAAACTAGATTTTAAAGACGGAAAAGTAAACGTAAAACCTTTTGATATTAAATACCAGGACATTAATATTACTGTTGATGGTTCACATGGTTTCGATAAAAGCATGGCTTATAATGCCGTTTTACAAGTACCTGCAAAATATTTAGGAAGCGATATTAACCAACTAATAGGTAAAATAGATGATCCTGAGGTAAGCAATATTACCATTCCGGTAACCGCAACCATTGGTGGTACTTTTACAGCACCAACCGTTAAAACAGATTTAACAAGTGGTATTACCAATTTAACAAAACAGTTAATTGAAATACAAAAGAAAAAACTTTTAAATCAAGGCTCACAAGAACTCCAAAACTTAATAAGTGATGCTATTGGAGGCACTAAAAATGATTCGACAAAAACACAAACAAGTAATCCTATTAAAAATGTACTAGATGATATTACAGGAAATAATAGTACAAATACAGAATCACCAACAAAAAACACAACGGTTGAAGAAGGTGTAAAAAATATTCTAGGTGGTCTTATAAAAAATAACAAGAAAAAAGAAACCGTTAAAGACTCTGTAGAATAAAAAAAAAGTTGAATCTATAAAAGACAAGTTCAACAAACTATACGCTACAGGTACACAAGAGTAAAAATGGCATCTAAAAAAACGACTTTTTAATTGAATTTTAGTTTTTTATCCATTTTTTAAGAAAAAAAAGTAAATAAATATTATAAAATAAAAATAATTAATTTACTTTTGCATCCACAATTAAAGAATCATTATGTTAAGAATAGAAATAAAAGAAGGCGAAAATATAGAACGTGCTTTAAAACGTTACAAGCGTAAACACAGAAATGTGAAAGTTATGCAGAATTTAAGAGAAAACCAGTTTTTCACAAAACCATCTGTAAAACGTAGACGTCAAGTACAAAAAGCATCTTACATTCAAGGTTTAAGAGACGCTGAAGATATTTAGTAGTTACTTCTTTATACATATATAAAAAAACACGCTTTTATTTAAAAGCGTGTTTTTTTGTTTATGTATTTAATCTACTCCTAGCTCTACAACCAAACCTTCGTTTGATCGTATATTAAAAACGGTTTGATCTTCAAAAATCAGGTATTGTCCTTTTATGCCAACTAGCTTTCCAGAATAACTTCCTTCTTTTTTAATATTTAAACTTTTTGGTTTTAAAGGATATTGTAAAACCGGAAACTCTATATTAGTTTCCGTATTATTTTCAATATAATACTCTTTTGCTTCGTCTGGAATAAACTCTTTTAAGCGCTCTCGCCATTCTACCAAATTTTCATCTACCAAATCATTCTTTAACATGGTTCGCCAATTAGTTTTATCTGCAACATAGTCTTTTAGAGCAACTTCGGTAATTCCTGCTAAATATCTATTTGGCACTTCTACAATTTCAATAGCTTCATGCGCTCCTTGATCTATCCAACGTGTTGGCACTTGGCTTTTTCTAGTAACACCAACTTTTACATTGCTAGAATTAGCTAAATATACGATATGTGGTTGCAGTTGTACTTTCTTTTCATAAGCCAAATCTCTGTCTTCTTTATCTAAATGCGCAGTACTTAATTCTGGACGCATAATCCAATCTGCAGCTTGCGGTATATCAAAAAAGCAACTCTTACAAAATCCCTGTCTGTAAATCACTTTATTTAAACCACAGCTTAAACATTGATACTTCACAAATTTCAAATGTATGTTTTTGTCTATCAACTGGTTCATGTTTAAAAAATCATTTTCAAACACTAAATAATATTGAATAGGTTTTGTAAATTCGGTTTCCATTTTTGTTAAAACACCTTGGTAGTACATAAAAAAAAAGTCTTATTTTTATCATTGAAGATACTTAGTAAAAATCGTGTGATTTTAAGTGCATTTCACCCTTAAAATTTTAGCAATTAATCGCATTTTTACAAGCAAATCTAATTAAGAATAAAGATAGTATAAATATGCCAATTCCTATAGTCAATTCTATTGCTTCCTGGTTTTTAAAAAAACGTTTTCACCAAATCGATTTATTTTTAAAATACCCAAATGAAGTACAAACAGAGTTATTACTAGAACTTATAGAAACCGCTAAAGATACTGAAATTGGGAAGCAATACGATTTTGCTTCTATTAAAAACTATAAGCAATTTGCAGATCGTATACCCATTTCTTGTTACGAAGATGTACAACCTAGTATAGAGCGCTCAAGAAAAGGTGAAAATAATATTTTTTGGCCAACACCTATTAAATGGTTTGCAAAATCTAGCGGAACCACAAATGCTAAAAGTAAATTTATTCCTGTAAGCACAGACTCTTTAGAAGATTGTCATTATGCAGCAAGTAAAGATTTACTGTGCATGTATTTAAATAATAATGAAAACTCACAACTCTTTACTGGTAAAAGTTTACGTCTTGGCGGAAGCAAAGAACTATATAAAGAAAACGGAACTGTTTTTGGGGACTTAAGTGCTATTTTAATTGACAACATGCCTTTTTGGGCAGAATACAGCAGCACACCTAGCAGCAAGGTTTCTCTTATGAGTGATTGGGAACATAAAATGCAAGCAATTGTAGACGAAACCATTAACGAAAACGTTACAAGTCTAGCAGGTGTTCCTTCATGGATGCTAGTTTTACTAAATAATGTTTTAGAAACCACAGGCAAAAATAGCCTACACGAAGTATGGCCAAATTTAGAAGTGTATTTTCATGGTGGTGTAAGTTTTACTCCATACCAACAACAATACAAAAACATACTACCTAATAACGATTTTAGGTATTATGAAATTTATAATGCTTCAGAAGGTTTTTTTGCTATTCAAGACCAAAACAATTCTAGCGAATTACTTTTAATGCTAGACTACGGAATTTTCTATGAATTCATTCCTATGGATACTTACGGAAGTAAGGAACAAAAAATCATTCCGCTTTCTGAAGTAGAATTAGACAAAAACTACGCTGTTATAATAACAACAAACGCAGGATTATGGCGTTACAAAATTGGTGACACCGTTAGGTTTACATCTATTACACCTTACAGAATAAAAGTTTCTGGTCGTACCAAACACCATATAAATGTTTTTGGGGAAGAACTAATTATTGAAAATGCAGAAAACGCACTAAAAGAAGCATGTATAAAAACAGCTTCTGAAATTGTAGATTATACTGCTGCTCCTATTTTTATGAAAGAAAAGGAAAAGGGATCTCATGAATGGTTGATAGAATTTAAAACACCTCCTAAAGACCTCAACAAATTTAGTGAACTGTTTGACAATGCTTTAAAAACCGTAAATTCTGATTACGAGGCGAAACGTTTTAACAACCTTACACTTAATAAACCAACAGTACATATCGCTAGAGAAAAACTATTTTATGATTGGCTAAAACAAAACAATAAACTTGGCGGACAGCATAAAATACCAAGACTATCAAACTCTAGAGATTATATGGAAGAATTAATAAAATTGAATGAATAGCAACATTTACAACAATACCTTATTACAACGAGAATTACCTATGCTTCATCTAAAACACTTTTACATTTATTAATATAATAACTACCTTGGTGTGCTATTAGTAGATAATTTTATAAAATAATTATCGTTATACAAAAAAAACCAAGCATATTGCTTGGTTTTTTATTTACAGGCTTTATTTTTTAAGACAACTTATTAAATCCTTTGGATGCGATAAATGAAAAATTCTACTATCTCCTTCCACTTTTTCTAAACCTATAGGGTTACCTGAAAAAAGAAGTGGCACATCTTCTGCCTGATTTAATATAGTAGCTATAGTAGTATTAATTGTATCTTCGGCTGGTGTAACAAACATGGTTAACAGGTATTCTGGCTTAATTTCTTCAACCACTTGTTTTATATTATCAATAGGTACATTTTGTCCTAAATAATACACTTTCCAACCCATTTCTCTAGCTATATAATACGCAAGAAGCAACCCAATTTCATGGTGTTCGCCTTCAACTAGAAACATTAATATACTAGGACTATCTTTATGAGGATAAGGAAGTAAATCTATAGAAGCAAACATTTTTTTCTTAATTAAATTAGAAATAAAATGCTCTTGGGCAGGCATTACTTTATTCATTCCCCAAAGTACTCCTACTTTATTTAAAAAAGGATATACTAATTCAGTAATCGTTGCTAAAAGCCCATTTTTAACTATATGTGTTCTAAGGAGTTCATTAAATCTAACCTCATCCATATCAAGCATACTAATAACTAGCGCACTAATTTCATCTTCATAATCACCTTCTTCTAAACTATCTGAAATGATTTTATAAATTTCATCATCAGACATTTTATCTATTTTAGAAATTCTATACCCTTTTCTAGTTAAGACACTTATATTCAGTAATTTTTTTAATTGTAAATCTGAATAATACCTAATATTTGTATCTGTTCGTTCTGGATCTAAAAAATTATATCTAGTCTCCCATTTACGTAAAGTATGCGCTTTAACACCTGTTAAAGTTACTATTTGGGCCATTGTATATCTACTCATGTCTAATTATTTACCAAACAAAGTTAAACAAAAAAAATAAACACACTAAATATTACAAAAAAAATTTTGTCTAACTTTTACATTATTTTAGTTGACAAATAGAAATATTTTTATATATTTGTCTAAACTTTAAACATTTAAACTAGACATTATGAAAACGAAATTCTTTTTTATCGCACTTTTTAGTCTATCCTTATTAACAATTTCATGTAGTAATGATGACGATGGCTCAAACAACACAACTACAGAACCTAACATTGTAGAATTAGCTGTAGCTAATCCAGATTTAAGTTCTTTAGTAGCTGCATTAACTAGAGCAGACGGAAACTTAACATCAGTATTAAGTGGTAACGGACCATTTACAGTATTAGCACCTACAAATGATGCCTTTGCGGCTTTCTTATCTGCTAACGGATTTGCTTCTTTAGAAGCTGTACCAACAGATGTATTATCACAAATACTTTTAAATCACGTAATCATGGCTGATGTATCATCAAGCGACTTAATTGGTATGGGTTCTGGATACACTTCAGGAAGCGCTAGTGGTGCTGACGGCTTAAATATTAGTATTTACTTTGATACAAGTAGCGGTGTAACATTTAACAATGCAGGAACAGTTACAACAGCAGATGTAGATGCTTCAAACGGAACCATTCACGTAATTGACGGCGTTTTAGGCTTACCAACTATAGTAGACCATGCAGTGGCAAACGCAAGTTTTTCAAATTTAGTTGCTGCTTTAGGTGCCGCAGATGGTGATTTAGTAAATGTGTTAAGTGGCGACGGACCATTTACAGTTTTAGCACCAGACGACAATGCTTTTAGCACATTTTTAAACGGAGCAGCATTAGGAGATGTTGACACAGCTGTTCTTTCTCAAATATTACTAAACCATGTAATTATTGGGTCTACAGTAACTTCATCAGCTTTAGTAGATGCTGGAGCAGGATACACCAATACAGGTGCATCAGGACCTGCTGGAAATGCAATGAGTCTATATTACAATACATCAAACGGAGTAGTATTTAATGGAATAGCAACAGTTACTCAAGCAGATGTGGTTGGTACAAATGGTATTATTCACGCTGTAGACACTGTAATTGATATACCAACAGTAGTAACTTTTGCAGCAGCAGACCAAACCTTTTCTACATTGGTTCAAGCATTAACAACATTAACACCTGCTACAGATTTTGTTTCTATTTTATCAAGAACAGAAATTGGAAATGCAGATATGATAGACCCAAGCTTTACAGTATTTGCTCCAACAAATGATGCCTTTGCAGCTTTAGCAGCAATTCCTGAAGAAGCTGCTTTAACGCAAGTACTATTACACCACGTAATTAAAGAAGCAAACATTACTTCAAGCATGCTTAATAATCCTGGTGATACAACTGCTGCAACTATTGAAGGAGACAACATTACTATAACACTACCTGGTACAGGTGATAATATTGCAGATATAACAGATGGATCTGGCGCTACAGATATAGGAATTATAGCAGTAGATGTTCAAGCTGGAAATGGTGTAATACATGTAATTAACAAAGTAATGATTAATAACTAACACCAAGCTAAATCAGCGTATTTAACTGATAAATAGACCGATAGCGTTTTTTGTTGTCGGTTTATTTAATTAAATTATACCATGAATTTGAAAAAAATTGTAATAATAGGTTCTGGATTCTCCTCACTATCTGCATCGTGCTATTTAGCTAGCAAAGGTTTTGATGTCACTATTTTAGAAAAAAATAAAACAGTTGGCGGAAGAGCTAGACAGTTAAAAAAAGAAGGATTTGTTTTTGATATTGGTCCCACTTTTTATTGGATGCCTGATGTGTTTGAACGTTTTTTTAATGATTTTAACACCTCTACCAAAGACTTTTACAATCTACACAAACTAAAACCTGCATACCAAATTTACTTTGGAAAAAAAGATTCTATTAGTATTACAGATAACTTTGAAGCGATTAAAAACACCTTTGAAAACATTGAAAAAGGTAGTGCAAATAAACTACAACAGTTTATTGATAAAGCACAAAAAAACTACGATATTGCTATAAAAGATCTAGTTTACAAACCTGGAGAGCACGTTTTTGAAATTATAAACAGTAAAACTATTTTAAAGTTATATGAGTTTATTTTAACTATTAAGAAACAGGTTTCCGGTTATGTAAAAAACAAAAAACTGCAGAAAATTTTAGAATTTCCAGTCTTGTTTCTTGGCGCCAAACCAAGTAATACTCCCTCTTTTTACAATTTTATGAATTATGCCGATTTTAAATTAGGCACCTGGCATCCTGAAGGAGGCATGTATGAAGTTGTAAACGCAATGCATAGTCTCGCTACAAGTTTAGGTGTAAATATTATTACCAATTGCGCAGTAAAACAAATAAACACAGAAAACAATAAAGTAATTAGTGTTACCACTAGTAAAAAAAATTATGCTTGCGACATTTTATTAAGCGGAGCAGATTACCACCATACAGAAACCTTACTACCAAAAGAACTAAGACAATACACTGAAAACTATTGGAACAAAAAAACCTTTGCTCCTTCTGCCTTATTATTCTATGTTGGATTTAACAAAAAACTAAAAAACGTTTCGCATCATACTTTATTTTTTGACACTGATTTTGATGCACATGCAAAAACAATTTACGACACAAAAGAATGGGCAGAAAAACCTTTGTTTTACGCTAGCTTCCCTAGTATTACAGATGCTTCATCAGCGCCTCAAGGTAAAGAAGCGGGTATTTTTTTAATTCCTATTGCTCCAGATGCAGAAGACACACCAGAAATTAGAGAACACTACTTTAAACAACTTATAGAACGCATTGAAAAAATGACTGGTGAAACTATTAAAAACAACATTCTTTTTAAAGAATCTTATTGTGTAAAAGACTTTAAGGAAGATTACAATTCTTATAAAGGGAATGCTTATGGTTTGGCAAATACTCTAACACAAACACATGTACTTAGACCAAAGCTAAAAAGTAAAAAAGTTTCTAATTTATATTTCTGCGGACAATTAACAGTTCCAGGACCAGGAGTTCCTCCTTCATTAATTTCAGGTAAGATAGTAAGTGATTTAATTTTAAAACACAGCATAATATGAAAGCGTTATTTGATACTTCCAGTTTAAAATGTAGCAAAATTGTTACCAATAGCTATAGCACATCCTTTTCTTTGGGCATTAAATTATTTGCACCATCAATACGCCCTGCAATCTATGCTATTTATGGATTTGTACGTTATGCAGATGAAATTGTAGATTCTTTTGAAGCATATCCTCAAGAAGAACTATTCTATGATTTTGTTACCGATTACCAAAAAGCATTAGAAAGAAAAATTAGTTTAAACCCTATTATTAATTCGTTTCAAGAAGTTGCACATAAATATCATCTACAAAACTATGCCGAAGATTTTTTAAAACGAATGGAAGCAGATTTAAAAGTTACAGATTATACCACAAAAGAGGCATATGAAAACTATATATATGGTTCTGCAGATGTAGTAGGTCTAATGTGTTTAAGAGTATTTGTAAATAATGACGATAAAAAATTTGAAGCACTAAAAGCATCTGCAACCCATTTGGGGTCTGCATTTCAAAAAGTGAATTTTTTACGAGATATTAAAGAAGATACAGAAAACTTAGGACGCTCCTATTTTCCTAATTTAAACACCAACTCTTTAAATAACGCTACGAAACAAGAAATAATAAAAGACATAGAAAAAGATTTTCATGAAGCATATAAAGGCATCATCAAATTACCTATAGAAAGTAGACTTGGTGTATATATAGCATATAGATACTATTTAAAACTTTTAAAGAAACTGAAAAAAGCAGATTCTGAAAAGATTTTAAAAGGAAGAATTAGAATATCTAACTCCTTAAAATTATTTATTCTTACTAAATCGTATATACGATATAAGTTAAATGCTTTTTAAATTTTAAACATATTAAGTAACTTACAATATGATTATTATACAATACATACTAATTACAATAGCCACTTTTATTTGCATGGAAGCGGTTACATGGCTTACACATAAATATGTCATGCACGGATTTTTATGGTATTTACACGCAGATCACCACCAACCAAAATATCCGCATGCTTTTGAAAAGAATGATGCTTTTTTTGTAATTTTTGCCATTCCTAGTATCTTACTATTATACTTTGGACTACTACCAAACTTAAACTTTATGTTCTTTATTGGCTTAGGTATTTTCTTTTATGGTGTTTGTTATTTTTTAATACATGATGTACTTATTCACCAACGTTTTAAATGGTTTAAAAATACCAAAAACAAATACCTTATAGGATTACGAAAAGCACACAAGGTACACCATAAACATTTAGGAAAAGAAGAAGGGGAATGCTTTGGAATGCTGTTTGTACCAAAAAAATACCATAAAATTTTTAAAAAATAATTCATGCAACCATACACCTATCTTCTTATAGATTTTGCTTGCATTAGCATTCCTTTTTTAGCTAGTTTTTATAAAAAACACGCGTTTTACAAAGAGTGGCTACCTTTTTTTAAAGCAAACATAATTATTGCTTTACTATTTATTGTATGGGATTCTATTTTTACAAACATTGGTGTTTGGGGTTTTAACACAGACTATTTAACAGGCTTTCATATAGGCAATTTACCTATTGAAGAAATTCTATTTTTTATCTGTATTCCGTATTGCTGTGTTTTTACTTTTTTTGCTTTAAAACATATTATAAAAAAGAATCCTTTAGAAAAAACTGCGTCTGCTTTAAGTTATTTATGTATACTAGTGTTTGGTATAGTAGGGCTTTTACACACAGAAAAACTATACACTTCTATTACGCTTTTAAGCACTTCTATTTTCTTGATATATTTAAAAGTTAAAAAAGTAAACCTCTCTTATCATTATTTAACTTTCTTTTTAATTCTACCTTTCTTTTGTATTAGTAATGGTATACTTACTGGAAGTTTTTTAGTTAAAAAACCAATCGTTTGGTATAATAATGCAGAAAATTTAGGAGTACGAATAAGTAATATTCCTATTGAAGATTCTATTTATGGTATGCTTCTTATTTTTATGAATATTGAGTTATACCGTTATTTTAAAAACAAAAAAACCATTTATAAATAACTTTATAAATGGTTTTTTATACTTACAAAAACTAAAAATTAAGAAACAGCCTTTAGTTTTTTAATGGTTGTTTTAGTAAGTTTTTCTTCTGCATAAGCTTTAGTTACATTTAAACTTTTCTCGTTGCTACCTGGTAATTCAAACATAGCATCTGTTAAAATTTCTTCGCAAAGCGAACGTAAACCACGAGCTCCTAACTTATACTCTATTGCTTTATCAACAATAAAATCTAAGGCACCATCTGTAATGCTAAATTCAATATCATCCATTTCAAACAATTTCTTATATTGTTTGATGATTGCATTTTTAGGTTGTGTTAAAATAGCTCTTAAGGTTTTTGCATCTAAAGGATCCATGTAAGTTAACACAGGAAGACGACCAATAATTTCTGGTATCAATCCAAAATCTTTTAAATCTTTAGGTATAATATATTGTAGTAAATGGTTTTGATCTACAACAGTATCACTCATTGATGCGCTATAACCTACTGCTTGCATGTTTAATCTTTTAGAGATTACACGTTCTATACCATCAAAAGCTCCTCCAGCTATAAATAGTATATTTTCGGTATTTACTTCAATAAATTTTTGATCTGGATGCTTACGCCCTCCTTTTGGTGGTACGTTAACAACAGTTCCTTCTAAAAGTTTTAGTAAAGCTTGTTGTACACCTTCACCAGAAACATCACGAGTTATAGATGGATTATCACTTTTTCTAGCAATTTTATCTATTTCATCAATAAAAACAATTCCTTTTTCTGCTTTTTCTAGGTTGTAATCTGCAGCCTGCAATAATCTGGTTAAAATACTCTCTACATCTTCACCAACATAACCAGCTTCTGTTAAAACAGTAGCATCTACAATTGCTAATGGTACGTTTAGCATTTTAGCAATGGTTTTAGCCATTAAGGTTTTTCCTGTTCCTGTTTGCCCAACCATAATGATATTTGATTTTTGAATCTCGATATCATCATCACTTGGTGGCTGTAATAACCTTTTGTAGTGGTTATATACTGCAACAGACATTACTTTTTTTGTAGATTCTTGCCCAATTATATATTCGTCTAGAAAGGAATTTATTTTTTGTGGTTTGCGTAAAACTAATTCTGCAGAAAGGTCACTATTATCTGTTTGCTTAGATTCTTCTATAACAATACCATGTGCCTGCTCAATACAACGATCACATATATGCGCATCTAATCCTGCAATTAATAAATTGGTTTCTGGCTTTTTACGTCCACAAAACGAACACTCTAAATCTTCTTTTGCCATTTTTCAAGTTATGAATTAAAAATTACGAGTTAAAAGCTTTCACTCTTACTTATAACTTTTACTTAATTTTTTAAATTCAAGAAAACCAACAGTTTTTTTTGATACTACTCAAAACAACTTTCATTTTCTACTTGACTATTTTTAGCTTCTAACTAAAATCTCATCAATCATTCCGTACTCTTTAGCTTTATCAGCTTTCATCCAGTAGTCACGGTCACTATCTGCATACACTTTGTCGTAATCCTGCCCAGAATGTTTACTAATAATATTATAAAGTTCTTCTTTTAATATTAAAATTTCACGAGCAGTAATTTCTATATCACTAGCTTGCCCTTGTGCACCACCTAAAGGTTGGTGAATCATAACACGCGAATGTGTTAAACCACTACGTTTTCCTTTTTGTCCTGCACATAATAAAACAGCTCCCATTGATGCTGCCATTCCTGTACAAATAGTTGCAACGTCTGGCTTAATAAATTGCATGGTATCATAAATACCTAGTCCTGCATATACACTTCCTCCTGGAGAGTTTATATATATTTGAATATCTTTATTAGCATCTGTACTTTCTAAGAACAATAATTGTGCCTGAATGATATTAGCAACTTGGTCATTAATACCTGTTCCTAAAAAAATGATTCTATCCATCATTAAACGCGAAAACACATCAAAAATAGCGATGTTCATTTGGCGTTCTTCAATTATATTTGGTGTCAAGTTAGTTGGGTACATGCTACTAATAATCTTGTTATAGTAGGTACTGCTAATTCCTTGATCTTTTATTGCGAATTTTTCGAATTCTTTTCCGTAATCCATATGTTGATATAAAAATTATAGTTATTAAAAAGGCGTTAAAACGTAAAAGTTTCAACGCCTAAATATAAGGATTTATTCTTTAAAATTATGTTAACACTTTAATAAGCCAAGTGTACTAATTTTACCTCTTATTTATCTCCGTAAACTTCTTTTACAAAGTCTTCGTAAGTTAATTCTTTAGTTTTAATATTAGCTTTTTCTTTATAGACATCTAACAATCTTTGGCTAATAATTTGCTCTGATATTTTTCGCGCTTCCTCTTGGTTAGATAGTACACGAGCAGCAATATCATCAAGTTCTTTTTCTGAAGGGTTCATTTGCCCAAATTGAGCCATTTGCATTCTAATCATGTTTTTAGCATGCCCTTGAATTTCTTCTAAAGTTACTTGTATTTTATTGTCTGTAATTAGTTTCCCTTCAATTAACTGGTAACGTAAGCTTTTTTCAGATTTTTCGTATTCTTCTTTTGCTTGGTCTTCTGTTAATGGTTGCTCACCTGCTGTTTGCATCCATTTTTGTAAAAATGCTGCTGGTAAATCAAATTTAGTATTCTCTACTAAGTATTCTGTTACGTCATTTAAAAGCTTTTGATCACCTTGTTGCACGAATTGTTTTTCGGCATCTTCTTTAATCTTTTCTTTTAATTCTGATACAGAGGTTACACTACCATCTGCAAATAATTTATTAAACAATTCTTGGTCTAAATCTGCAAGCTCGCGTTTGTTAATTTCTGTAATGGTAAAAGTTACTTCAATATCTAAACCATGTGCATCATCATGTTGTATTTTTAACGCATGCATTAATTCATGATCATCACTATATAGCCCTTTTGTTTTTAAGGTAATTACATCTCCAACTTTAGCACCAACAAATTTCTTAGCATTTGCTGCTCCTTTAAATTTATCTAAAGTTAAAGTTACTGTATTTTCAATTTCTTTTTCTTCATTTTTAAAAGTTCCAGTAATTTCACTGTCTTTTTCAACTTCGGTTTGCGAAATTAATTTACCATATTGTTTCTGGATATTAACAACTTGATCATCAATCATTTTATCTCCAGCAACAATGTTATAATGTGTTATTGCTTTTTTACTTTTTAAGTCTACATCAAATTCTGGTGCTAAACCTAGTTCGAATTCAAAAGAGAAATCTTCTGCATCCCAATTTATTTCTTCTTGCACTTTTGGTAATGGTTGCCCTAAAACATCTAACTTTTCTTCTGTTAAATATTTATTTAAAGCATCTTGTAAAAGTTTGTTTACCTCATCTACTAAAACGGCTTTACCATATTGTTTCTTAACCATTCCCATTGGTACGTGACCTTTTCTAAATCCAGGAATGTTAGCAGTTTTTCTGTAATCTGTTAAGATTTTTTCAATTTTATCGCTATAATCTTCTTTTGCGATATCTACTTTTACTACTGCATTTAATGCATCAATGTTTTCTCTTGTAATATTCATTATAAATGATATAAAGCCCAAAATAGGGCATTTAACACTAGTTTAGATTTCCATTTTCACGGAAAACCATTTTAATAGATTTATAAAAAGTGTTTCTTTTTATTGTTTTTCTATTAAAAAGGAGTGCAAAAATACTACTTTTTTACTCTACAACAAAGTTTTTAACGTATTGAAAACAAGCCTGCTTTTAATCTTGTTTTAAAAAAGATTGCAAGAAAGATTGCAAGATGCTTAAAAGCACACTAAAAAGCATTGCTACCCAGAAGCTATCTACGTAAAAACCATCTATAAATTTATCTGCTAAAAGTATAATACATGCATTAATAACAAACATAAATAAACCTAAAGTTACAATGGTAATAGGTAAGGTTAAAACAACTAAAACCGGTTTTACAATTAAGTTTAAAATAGATAGTACTAAAGCAACAACCACAGCTGTTGCATAGCCATTTACGTTTACACCATTTAAAACATTTGCTAAAACAAAAACAGCAATAGCATTTAAAAGTAGTCTAATAATTAAATTCATAGTCTTTCTTTTTTAGGTTAGTAAGTATTAATTAGTTACAAAATATATCACAGCTTTATAAAAATCTTCAGGGTTTTCTGCATGCAACCAATGTCCTGCATTAGCAATGGTTGTAATTTGTGCTGTTGGAAAATGCCTTGTAATTAAAGCTTCGTCTTGTAATGCAATATATTCGCTTCTATCTCCACGAAGAAACAAGGTGTCTTTAATAAATTTTGCATGTATAGGTAATGCTTCGCCAACTTCGCTAACATTATTTTTTAAAACCTCTAGATTTATACGCAGAGCTAGTTTTCCTTTTTCAATCCAATATAAATTTTTAAGTAAAAATTGTCTGGTTCCAAAATCGGAAACATAATTAGACAATTCTTTATCTGCTGCTCCTCTAGATTTTAATTCTTCAAAATTTAAACTACTTAAACCTTCTAAAATAGCATCATGATGTACTGGGTAAAATCTTGGTGAAATATCTGCTACAATTAATTTAGAAACTAGTTCTGGATATTCTGTAGCAAAAAGCATGGCTGTTTTTCCTCCCATAGAATGCCCTAATAAAATTATATCTTCTAGGTTCTGGTCTTTACAATAACACTTTAGGTCTTCTACTAAAACATCATAATTAAAAAGTGCATCATGAAAACTTCTGCCATGATTACGTTGGTCTACCAAATGCACTTGAAAACCAGCTGCACTAAATTGAGTACCTAGTGTTTTCCAGTTATCACTCATTCCTAAAAAACCATGAAGAATTATAAATGGTTTTCCTTCTCCTATAATATTAGAATATAATGTTGCCAATGTTTTATTAATTTAATAAGATTTAGTTTGCGTGCAACCCAAACATTTATTGATTTTTTTAACTCTTTACAGCTAGAAAAATGTTTATTTTAGTTTTTGTAAATACATTTGTATTACGTTTTCTACACCAAGATAAAGGCTTTCAGAAATTAGTGCATGCCCAATAGAAACCTCTAATAAACCAGAAATATTTTCTTTAAAGAATTTTATATTATCTAAAGATAAATCATGCCCTGCATTTATACCTAAACCTAAGGTATTACTTAACTCTGCACATGCGGCATATGGCTTAATAGCATCGTAATTTCCTAAACCATACTGGTGTGCAAAAGCTTCAGTGTACAATTCTATTCTATCTGTTCCAGTTTCTTTAGCTCCTTCTATTTGTGCTACATCTGGATCTACAAAAATTGAGGTTCTAATTCCGTTGGCTTTAAATTCTTTAATTACTTCAACTAAAAAATCTTTATGCTTAATGGTATCCCAGCCTGCATTACTAGTAATAGCATCTACGCTATCTGGAACCAATGTAACTTGTGTTGGTTTAATAGCTAAAACCATATCTATAAATTTAGGAATAGGGTTTCCTTCAATATTATATTCTGTGTATACTTCAGGTTTTAAATCGTACGCATCCTGGTAGCGAATATGCCTTTCGTCTGGTCTTGGGTGAATAGTTACACCTTCTGCTCCAAAACGCTGCACGTCTTTAGCAAATTGTACTACATTAGGCAAATCTCCTCCTCGTGAATTTCTTAAAGTAGCTATCTTATTAATATTTACACTTAATTTTGTCATTCTTTAACGTATTATAGTACAAAAATACAAACTAGAACAGGCTTATTGACTATTTTTTTGATTAATTTGCAGAAGCTAAAAAGAAGAATAAAATGAATCTTTCTAATTATATAATAAACGACATTAAACCACCTACATTAACCAATAGTGTACGTGATTTACAGGTGCTATTTCAACAACTTACTTATTCTCATATTCCTATTAAAAACGAAGAAGGTGTATATTTAGGTTGTATTTCTGAAACAGACATTCATTGTTTTGAAACTACAAAACTGGTAAAAGACATCCTCTATTCTGCAGAAGGTTTTTTTGTGAGAGAAGACACAAACTGGCTAGATACCTTAGAAGCATTTGCACAAAATGCAACTAACATTATGCCTATTTTAAATAAAAAAAACAACTACATAGGCTATTATGAACTGAAAGACATTATTAGTTTATTTAATGAAACCCCATTTTTCTCTGAAGCTGGAGCAATATTAATAATAGAAAAAGGCTTAACAGATTATTCTTTTAGCGAAATAAGCCAAATAGTAGAGTCTAACAACGGAAAATTACTAGGTGCTTTTGTTTCTAAAATAGAAAATGATATTGCAGAAATAACGCTAAAAATAGGAAATACAGGACTAAACGACATCATGCAAACTTTTAGAAGATATAGTTATAATGTTGTTTCTGGACATGAAGAAGACAGCTATATGGAAAGTTTAAAAGAACGATCAGACTACCTTAACAAATATCTAAACATGTAATATGAAGATAGCTATCTACAGTCAATATTATCCTGAAAAGTCGTTTGATGCATTTCATCATTTATTACAAATACTTTTAAACGAAAAAGCAGAAATTTTTATAGAAGAAGCATTTTTAAGCCATTTTAAAACCTTAAAAAACACCTCTATAAAACCATTTACAGAACTAGATAAAAGTTTTAACCTGCTAATAAGTATTGGTGGAGATGGTACCATTTTAAGAGCTATAACTTACCTCAAAGATTTAGGCATACCTATAGTAGGTATAAACACAGGCCGCTTAGGTTTTTTATCTACCATACAAACAAATGACATTGAAGCTGCTATTAAAAATATTTTAAACAAAAATTATAAAATATCAGAACGTAGTTTATTAAGTATTGAAACACTACCAGAAAACAACAAAATTAAAGAAACAAATTTTGCGCTAAATGAAATTGCAATAAGCAGAAAAAACACCACCTCAATGATTACTGTAGACACCAAACTTAACAATGAGTATTTAACCTCTTATTGGAGTGATGGTTTAATAATATCTACACCAACAGGATCTACAGGCTATTCCTTAAGTTGTGGCGGACCAGTAATAACTCCAGACACCAATAGTTTTGTATTAACACCTATTGCACCTCATAATTTAAGCGCAAGACCTTTGGTAATACCTGACTCTACAGAAATAGAATTAAAAGTAGATGGTAGAGAAGAACAACATTTAGTATCTTTAGATTCTAGAATTGCAACATTAAATAACAATACTATAATAAAAATAAAAAAAGCACCATTTACTATTAAAATGTTAGAATTGGTAGAAGAAAGTTTTTTAGATACACTCAGAAAAAAACTACTTTGGGGAGAAGATAAACGAAATTAAACAATATTTCAACCGAAAAACTGTTTAATTCACATACAATTTGCTTCAAATTGTTATTGGCCAATCTTATTTATTATATTTGCAAACTTTTAATCGTATATGAGGTACTTTATTATTATTCTAATCAGCGCTTTAACTTTTCAGCTAACGCAAGCACAAACTTATGAAATAGGTTTGTATGCAGGAGGCAGTAATTTTATAGGTGATGTTGGTGCTACCAACTACATATCGCCAAACAAGCCTGCAATTGGTGGTATTTTTAAATGGAATAGAAGCGCAAGACACTCTTTTAGATTTTCATTAATTTACACAGAATTAGAGGCTTTAGACAGCAAATCTGATGACCCAAGAAGAATAGAAAGAGATTACAAATTTACAAATCCTATAATTGAAGCTTCTGTAGGTTTAGAATTTACTTTCTTTGATTTTAATTTACATAGCAGAAAAACAAACGCTACTCCTTATTTATATACAGGAATAACCGTTGCCAAACACGACAACTTTCATTTTAGTAATAGTGGCGAACTAATAGACGATCAAACCTCAAGTTTAGCTTATGGCCTACCAATGGTTTTAGGATATAAATTTCAAATAGCACAAAAGTTTATACTTGCAGCAGAAATTGGTGCACGCTACACTTTTACCGATGAAATTGATGGTAGTGTACCAGATGCAGAAGAAGCATATGACAGAGCTGCTTTTGGAAATTTAAATAATAATGACTGGTATATGTTTACTGGTATTACATTAACTTACACTTTTGGTGAAACACCATGTTATTGTTCATTTTAAATGAGTTTAAAAGAAAAAATAAATACAAATAAGTTACCGCAACATCTAGCTATTATAATGGATGGTAACGGAAGATGGGCAAAACAAAAAGGTATGCTTCGTGCTTTTGGTCATGAAAACGGAACAAAATCTGTTAGAGAAACCGTTGAAGCTTCAGCAGAACTTGGTATAAAAAACCTAACTCTTTACGCGTTTTCTACAGAAAACTGGAACAGACCAAAGCTAGAAGTGCAAACCCTAATGAAACTTTTAGTTTCTGCTTTAAAAAAAGAAATTAAAACACTTCAAGAAAACAACATTAAACTATCTGCTATTGGTAATTTATCAGCTTTACCAACTAAAGCACATAAAGAACTTCTAGAAGTAATAGATAAAACAAAAACAAACAATAGAATGACACTCACCTTAGCTTTAAGCTATGGTTCTAGAGAAGAATTACTAAATACAGTTAAAAAAATAGCAATTAAAGTTAAAAATAATATAATTTCGCCCGAAAGTATTGATGAATCATTTATTAATGAGCATCTTTACACGCAAAATTTACCAGATGTAGATTTGCTTATAAGAACTAGTGGTGAACAACGTATTAGTAACTTCTTGCTTTGGCAAATTGCCTATGCAGAATTGTATTTTACTGAAACCTTATGGCCAGATTTTACAAAGCAACATCTATATGAAGCCATAATAGAATATCAAAAAAGAGAAAGAAGATTTGGGAAAACAAGTGAACAACTTAGCTAAGTTAATGCCTTTAAAAGCAATTACTAAACATTTTTTAGCGCTAACAGTAACCATATTTAGTTTAAGCACATTTGCTCAAGAAACTACATTTACAAAAGGCAACAAATACACTATTGAAGAAATAACTGTTAATGGTAACACTTCATTTAGTGAACAAACCATTATTACCTATTCTGGTTTAAGAAAAGGAAGTGAAGTACAAATTCCTGGTGAAGAAATAAGTAATGCAATAAAAAAACTGTGGAACTCTAACCTTTTTAATGATATAGATATTTATCTATTAAAAGTAGAAGGTAACAATGCCTTTTTAGAAATTAGGTTATCAGACTTACCAGAACTTAATGCTGTTAAAATAACAGGTGTTAAAAAAGGTAAAAAAGAAACTATCATTAAAGAAAACAAGTTAGATAAAGGTGTAAAAGTTACAGAAAACCTTATTACTACTACAAAAAACTACCTACAAAACAAGTATAAAAAAGATGGTTTTACTAATGCTAAAGTAAACATCAATACTATTGAAACTTCAGATTCTATTCAGAGATCTAAAGTGAATATGGTTTTAGCCATAGACAAAGGAAAAAAAGTAAAAGTAAAAGACATTGTGTTTACTGGTAATTCTGTTTTAACAGACAGCAAACTAGGTAGCGCAATGAAAAACACTAAAAAAAGAAACTTTTTAAGAATTTACAAGCGTTCTAAATATATAGAAGAAGACTATAAAACAGATTTAACTAGTATTATAGACAAATACAAAGAAAACGGTTATAGAGATGCCAGAATACTATCAGATAGCTTAATTATAAATAATGATAACACCATTACACTAAACATAAATTTAGAAGAAGGTGAAAAATATAGCTTTGGTGACATTTCTTTTATTGGTAACACAGTTTATACAGACCAACAACTTAAAAGAGTTTTACGTATAAATAAAGGCGAAACTTATAATGGTGTTTTATTACAAGAAAGAATTGCCGACAATAGCAGACCAGATGCAGAAGACCTAACTAACTTATATCAAAATAATGGGTATTTATTCTCTACTATAAACCCTGTAGAAACTAATGCAGAAGGTAATGTTATTGATATGGAAATTAGAATTTCTGAAGGTAAACCTACCTACTTCAATAATGTAACCGTACATGGTAATGAAGTAACTAATGACAAAATTATTTATAGAGAACTACGTACTCGTCCTGGCCAATTATATAGTAAAGCAAATGTGGTACGTACCATTAGAGAATTAAGTCAATTAGGATTTTTTGATACAGAACAAATTACTACAGACTTTAAAAACCCAAACCCAAATGAAGGTACTATAGATTTACAATATGGTGTTGTAGAAACTGGGTCTAGCCAAATTGAATTACAAGGTGGTTATGGTAGCGGAAGTTTTATTGGTACACTTGGTTTATCCTTTAATAACTTTTCTATAAAAAACATATTAAACCGTAAAGCTTACAAACCAGTACCTCGTGGTGATGGTCAAAAACTTGCTCTGCGTTTACAAGCTAGTAGATTTTACCAAACCTATAGTTTTTCTTTTACAGAACCATGGTTAGGTGGTAAAAAACCAGTACAATTTTCTACCTCTATATCACATTCTAAACAATTTTTATACGATTATACAACAGGAAATGCAGATAAAGACAAACGTTTTAATATTACAGGTATATCTGTTGGTTTAGCAAAAAGACTTTCTGTACCTGATGATTATTTTACTTTATCACAAGCCTTAAGTTACCAACATTATAACTTAAAAAATTATAACACTGGACTATTTACTTTTGGTGATGGTTACTCTAACAACTTAGCATATACCATTGGTTTAAGCAGAAACAATACATACAATGACCCAGTGTACCCAACTGGTGGTTCTAACTTTAATATTAGTGCTAAACTTTCTATACCTTACTCCCTATTTAATAATGTAGATTACGCAGCATTAAGTGATGAAAGAGCAGAACAAGAAGAAATCTATTATGATGCAAATGGTGAATATACAGATATACAAAGTACAAATGCATACACCAGAATGGGAGAAATTGATCAAGAACGATACAAATGGTTAGAGTTCTATAAAATTAAATTTAAAGCAGATTGGTATACAAGAATTGTAGATAAGTTAGTATTACGCCCAAGTTTAGAATTTGGTTTCTTAGGAGCCTATGATAATGATAGAGGTGTTATTCCTTTTGAGCGTTTCTTTCTTGGTGGTGACGGTTTAGCTAGTTATAGTTTAGATGGTAGAGAAACCATAGCATTACGTGGTTATGAAAACCAGTCTTTACAACCAGTTGATGAAGATGGTAATGTAACCAGTGATGGTGGTTCTATATACAACAAGTTCTCTTTAGAACTACGTTACCCAATAACATTAAAACCAGCCGCTAAAATTTATATGCTAGGTTTTCTTGAAGGTGGTGTATCTTATAACAATTTTAAAGACTATAATCCGTTTGATCTTAAAAGATCTGCAGGTTTAGGTTTACGTTTATTCATGCCTGCTTTTGGTTTATTAGGTATTGATTTCGGTTACGGATTTGATTCTGTACCAGGACAAGGAACAACAGTAAGTGGTTGGCAAACACACTTTATAATAGGACAACAATTTTAGTTTGGCACGATATTTTCTATTAACAATTTGATTATTTACAACAAGAATTAAAAAATTTAAAATTAAAATTTGTTAATTTTGAAAAGCTTAATTCAAGAAGTGACAGAATACTAGTAATAATCATCTGTACATTTTTAGAATTTATAAAGCCAATAAATTATAAAAACATAAAACAGATGAAAATAAAAGTTCTTTTTTTACTGGCAATTGTATTTATGCTTAGTGTAACCACTACTCAAGCACAACGTGGTGTTAGAATAGGTTATATAGACACAGAATACATTTTAGAAAACATACCTGAATATCAAGAAGCAACAACGCAACTAGATGGTAAAGTTCAAAAATGGAAATCTGAAATTGAAAATCGTTTAAGTGTAATAGAACAAAAACGAAAAGATTTAAGCAATGAAAAAACACTTTTAACTAGTGAACTTGTTAAAGAACGTGAAGAAGACATCCATTTTGAAGAACTTGAAATATTAGAATATCAACAAAATAGATTTGGTCCTAATGGTGATTTAATGATCCAGAAAAGACAACTTATTCAACCTATACAAGATCAAATATTTGCTGCAGTACAAGATATTGCTGCAACTAAAAAATATGATTTTATATTTGATAAGTCTGCAGATGTAGTTATGCTGTATTCCGCAGATAGATTTGATATAAGTGAACAAGTTATAAGAGCAATTGTACGTACCGCAAAACGTGATCAAGCAAATTCTAAAAAAGAAAGAAGAGAAGCTAAAGACGAAGATGTAGTACCTGAAGTAAATGAAACATTAGACGCAAGAAAACAAGCATTAGAAGATAAAAAAGCAGCTCGTGCAGCAGAAGCAGAACAACGCAGAAAAGAAATTTTAGAAGCACGTGAAGCTAAAAAAGAAGCAGCACAAAGAAGAAGAGATAGTATTATTGAAGCTAGAAAACAATTAAAAGAAGAAACGCTTAAACAAAGAAATAATACAACAGATGATGCTATTGATGCAGAAGAAAATGTAGCAGAAAACAATAAAGAAGAAGGTGTAACAACTGAAACTGAGAATGTAGAAAAAACAGCTGAAGAAACAACAACAGATAAAGAAGCTAGTGCTACTGAAGAAGAAGATGAAGAAGATGCAGCCGCAAAAAAAATAAGTGATAGAGAAGCACGTAAACAAGCATTAGAAGAAAGAAAAAGAAAAATACTAGAAGAACGTAAAAAAGCAAAAGAAGAACGTGAAAACAACAATGCCACAGAAGGCGAAGACAATTAACAATTTATTACACACATTAAACTATTAAAAATGAAACAAATTAAAACTTTATTATTAGCAGTAGCTTTATTTATTGGTGGAACTAGCTTTATGCAAGCACAAACTAAAGTTGCTCATATTAACACCCAAGAGCTAATTGCTGCAATGCCTGACATGAAAGCTGCACAAGCAGAAATGGACAAGCTAGGTAAAACTTATGAAGCAGACATTAAAGCAATGGTTACAGAGTACCAAAACAAAATGAAGTTATACGAAGCTGAAGCTACTACTAAAACAGACGAAGAAAACCAAAAGCGTTTAGTAGAAGTACAAACTATGCAACAAAACATACAACAATACCAAGGGCAAGCACAACAAGACATGCAAAAGAAAGAAGTAGACTTATTAAAGCCTATTACTGAAAAAGCAAAAGCTGCAATTTTAAAAGTAGCTAAAGCGCAAGGTTTTAACTATGTGTTAGATTCTACTCAAGGTGGTGGAGTTATTATGGCAGAAGGTACAGACTTACTTGCAGATGTTAAAAAAGAATTAGGTTTCTAATAAACCTTAAATAATTTTATAAAAAAGCTGTCTTCTACAAGACAGCTTTTTTTATGTGGTTAATTTTAAAAGTATATATTATATCTACTAAAATTTTAAATCTCTAAATGTATTTAAAAGTAATTATTTACTTTTATAAACAATATGTATGTATATGAGTAAACAACCTATTGGTGTTTTTGATTCTGGCGTTGGTGGCACTTCTATTTGGAAAGAACTTCATGCATTACTACCGCATGAAAACACTATTTATTTAGCCGATAGCAAAAATGCTCCTTATGGCAATAAAAACAAAAATGAAATTCTTGCTTTAAGTAAAAAAAACACAGAGTTATTACTTGATAAAGGCTGTAAACTTATTGTAGTTGCATGTAATACAGCAACTACAAACGCGATTAACTATCTACGTGAAAATTACAACATACCCTTTATAGGTATTGAACCTGCAATTAAACCAGCTGCATTAAATACCAAAACAAAAGCCGTTGGTATTCTTGCCACAAAAGGTACACTCTCTAGTGAATTGTTTTATAAAACCACTAATATATTTACAGATAAAATTAAAATTATAGAACAAGTTGGTGAAGGTATTGTTCCTTTAATTGAAAGTGGTAATGTAGAATCTAGCAAAATGAAAGATCTCTTACAGCTATACTTAAAACCAATGTTAGATGCAGATATAGATTATTTGGTTTTAGGCTGTACACACTACCCTTATTTAATTCCGCAGTTATTAAAAATACTACCTAGTCATGTTAAAATTATAGACTCTGGTGAAGCTGTTGCAAAACAAACAAAAGCTGTTTTAAGACAAAATGAACTTTTAAACAATAAAACAAATAAACCTAAATTGCAATTTTATTCTAACGCAAACCCTAAAGTAATGATGCAACTTTTAGGTGAAGGTTTTCATGTTGATTATCTAGATTTTTAGATTTTTTTCATTTTAATTACTTCTGCTTTCACAGAAATACTTACTACTTTTTTTAATGCTATATTTTTTTGGAGTTTCTTGAATTGCTTTGCAGAAAGAAATAATGAAAAGTGTACTAACACATAACCTTAGTAAACTAGAAACAACATAAAAAAACAAAGGAAACAGTATGACATTTTTTATCAAGTGTTTCCTTTGCAAGTCGTATTCCTATTTTGGCATTATCCAATCAAGTACAATGAGTATATTCTCAGCCACTAATGTAAGTTTAGGCACCTCAATACAACAGATTAAATATAGTAAATATTTTTTATATAAACAACTGATTTTTAAAGTCTTAACATTTTACTCTTTAAACCAACTAGAATACTTGACGTAATTATCTGCTATTCTATTAATTTCACCAGAAATTAGCGCTTTGCTAATATCTTTAACTTTCTTTGCTGGTACACCAGCATAAATAGTTCCTGCCTCTACTCTGGTGTTGGCTGTTACTACTGCTCCTGCAGCTATTATACTATTGCTTTCTATTACACAATCATCCATAACAATGCTTCCCATACCAATTAAAACATTATCGTGAATGGTACAACCATGTACAATGGCATTATGCCCAATAGAAACGTTATTACCAATGGTTGTTGGCGATTTTTGGTAGGTTGCGTGTATTACTGCACCATCTTGCACGTTCACTTTATCTCCCATTTTTATGTAATGTACATCACCTCTAATTACGGCGTTAAACCATACACTACATGCTTTTCCCATAGTAACTTCTCCAACTATAGTAGCGTTTTCTGCTACATAGCAATCTTCAGGAATTTGTGGATATTTGTTGTTTACTGGTTTTATTATTGGCATTTTTATAGTTTTAAGTTGTTGGCTAAAATTACTTAAAAAAAGCAAGTAAACCTGCTTTTTTAGACGCAGAAACAAGTACTTCTTTTCCGTTGCTTAGCAACACGTGACCTCCTTTTCCTTTTACATATTTGGTAATTTCATTTACGTTTACCAAATAGCTTTTGTGTACTCTTGCAAAACTAGAATCTTGTAATGCTTCTTCAAAATATTTTAAAGTTTTGCTTACTAATTTCTTTTTGTTATTATTTAAATATATTTCGGTGTAATTATCGTCTGCCTTACAATACAAGATGTTTGCCGTTTCAATAACTTCAAATCCATCTTGTTGTGGTATAGTAATTTTTCCGTTTACGGTATTTGTATTTGGTACTAAAACTTCATCTTGCAAGGCATCTTCTTTGGTTTTAATTTCTACTACATAATCTACTGCTTTTATAAGTGCATCAATAGAAATTGGTTTCATCAAGTAATAGCTTGCATGTGCGTTTAAAGCATCTATAGCATAATGGTTGTAGGCTGTTACAAAAATAGTTTCAAAGCTTGCGTCTCCTACTTTATCTAACAGATCAAAAGCATTTCCATAAGGCATTTCTACATCTAAAAACACAACATCTAAATGGTTATTTCTAATAAGTACTAAAGCTTCATCTACATTTTCTGCTTCACCTAAAATATTTACATTAGGGCAATATTTAGCCAGGTATTTTTTTAATATATCTCTGCTTGTTTTTTCGTCTTCTACTATTATGGCGTTTAGTTTCATGTACATTTGCTGCAAAGGCAGGAACTTTATTAATATTATTACTACTGTTTTGTTTTAAAAGAACTCTTTAAAGTAACTGAGCTTAAGATTTCTATTGTAATATCAATCCTTTTTTAGCGTGACTACTACTTTGGTTCCTTTGTCTCCTTCGGCTTGATAATCATCTATAAATACATCTACTTTGTCTTTATACATTTCGTTTAAAATAGCAACACGTTTTTTTATGTTGTTCATGCCTTTAGAGTTTTGTTTCTTTTGATTTTCGGTTTTTAAAGATTTAGACTTTTCTCTTCCTATTCCGTCATCTATAATGGTAATGGCAATTTCGTCTATATTTTTTTGTGCTATTTTAATTTCTAGTTTTCCTTTTTCTTGTTTATAACGCAAGCCATGCCATACAGCATTTTCAATATAAGGCTGCAAAAGCATTGGCGGAATTTGAAATTGGTTCACTGCAACGTCTTCATTTACAATAATGCTATAGTCAAACTTATCTTTAAACCTAAAATGTTCTAGCTGTGTGTATAGTTCTAATAATTCTACTTCTTTTTGAAGCGGAATAAAATCTTGCTCACTATTTTCTAAAACAGCTCGCATAAGTTGTGAAAAATCAGACAGATATCTATTTGCTGTTCGCTCGTCATTAGAAGCTATAAAGCTGTTTACCGAGTTTAATGCATTAAAGATAAAATGCGGATTCATTTGGCTTCGTAAAGACTTTAATGCTAAAAGGTTGTTTGCTAATTTTTGTTGCTTGATGTATTTATACATTACATATGCAACAATTAGCAACAGAAGTACACCTCCAAAAAGCGAATAAATGACTAATTTTTGACGTTTACTTTGCTCTACAGAAAGTTGATAATTAGTTTGGGTTAATGCTCTATCGCTTTCTAAACTGGTAATACGATTTTGTTTTTCGGCAATGTTTTTATTAAATCTTGCTGCTTGTGTAATTTCCTGCTCCATTTTAGCATACAAAGCATCTACAGTTTCTTGATAGGTTTTATAGGTTTCTAAGGCTTCTGTATAATTACCAGCATCTCTATAGGTTTCAGAGAGCTTACGCACAGCATCTTTTTTAACCAATAAATCTTCTTTATTACCTGCTTCTTCTATACTTTTTTCTAAATACGGAATAGCATTTTTATAATCCTGCTGTTGGTAATATGCGTTACCAATTTTATAGTTTTGCTTTTGTAATGTTAAGGCACTTTCGTTTTCTATTAAGGTATCGGTTTCTAATTCTGAAATTTCTTTAATCGCTTCTTTACGTAACTGAATTTCATTTTCATAAGCCATATTATCATTCTGAAAATCGGCTACTTTCACCTTTTCTTCTACAGCTCTTTTTTTATTTTCTTGTGATGCTAAGTCTAAAGCATTTTCAAAATAAGTATTTGCTTCATTTAGCTTTCCGCTTGTATTATATGCTTCACCAATTTTAGAATTTAAGTCTGTTATTTTAGGTTTAATAAGATGTTTTTCGGCAATAGTTAGTCCTTTCTTATAGTTAGAAATTGCAGTATCTAACTGTATTATTTTTGTGTATACATCACCTAATCCTTCATAATACACGGTTTTTTGGTAATTAGAAAGACTGCTTTCTTTAATGCTTTGATATGTTTGTAGGCTTTCTTGGTAATCTTTATTTTTATAATATGCCTTTGCTAATTTTAAAACTACTTCGTTTAATTTATTATTTTGAAGGCTAATTTTATAGTTAGAAACTGCCAAATCATACTGTTTCCAATGCATATATACGTCTGCCAGTACTTCATAAGCTTCTGCATTTTGGTTGGTAGAGTTGCTTTGCGCTAAAGCTTCGGTTATAAATAAAATACTTTTTTCTGCATCTTTTTTAAGATATACTTCTGCAGAATCTATACTACTATTAAAAGGTTTAAGTGAAATTTTTCTTTTATAAACCGTCTCTTCACCCTCAGTTATTGGCTTAACCTCAACGGTTATCCTTTCGTCATCTTTAATGGTATAAAAAACAGTTTTAATGTCTTTATGCGCAATGGTTAGCTCATCTCCTTTTTTAACTTGAATTCTAAAATCACCAGAAAGATTAGTTGTGGTATATACTCCGCCATTTACAGAAATTTGCACATTTGTAATGGGTTTACGTGTATTGCTTTCTACTACAGAGCCTTTTACTATAAAACTAACTTCTTCTTTACCTGCTGTTGTTTCCGCATTTTGCTGAGCAAAGAAATTACTAGAAAGAAACAGAAAGCCGAAAAGGATACTATATTTTAATAAGTATTTCATTTATAAGTATTACAAAGTATAAACTTACACACTTTAATCTACACTTAAAAACTACGTTACTTATCTTTTTGGTTTTTTCAAGCCTAAAAAGTTAGGTTACCTAACTATAAAAAAGGGTTTACGTATTGCATTGCCGCTTTCACTCATTTGTAGTTTTTAATAAAAAACTTTGATAATAGGTTTACTAAGAATTTAAAAAATTACCTATGAAAAAGTTTATTATTACCACTTTAATTATTTTATATACTGCAACTAATTTTGCGCAAATAAAAGGAAATGCAATTTCTATATCTAGACAAAATATAGCATCTAAAGATCTAGGAAACGGTTATGTATACGGAAACAATTACAACCATTTTACATCTGCAAACTTAATTCCTAATCCTACTATAAATTTAGAAGTTAAAGCCTTAAGCAATATTATAGCTTCGTCTTACACAGCTGTTTTTAATGTTACACAAATTGGTAAAACCTCTGAAGAAACCAATAATTTAATAAAAGAACGTACACAAAAATTAAAAAGCGATTTAGCAGCAAAAGGGCTTTTAACCAACGATTTTATTATAGATGTTATTTCTTTTGTTCCTGTTTATGAAACTATTGTTGAGAAAAAATTATTCAGTAAAAAATATGTTGAAGTGCCTAAGGGGTTTGAGCTACAGCAAAACATTCATATTAAATTCACTAAAGTAAATCAGTTTGAAACAATTTTAGCTGCTTGTGCAAATAACGAAATTTACAACCTAGTTAAGGTAGATTATTTTATAGATAACCTGCAAGAAGTATATAAGCAACTACGCATAGAAATTTTAAAAGAATTAAAAGTAAAACAAGAGTTCTATAAAAACTTAGGTTTTAATTTAATAGAATACACACCAATAATAGCAGACAATAAGTATTGTTATTTTCCTAGAGATTTTTACAAAAACTACCAAGCTTTTAATAGCGTTTCTATGGAAGCTTTAAAGAAAAACAGAGGTGTTTATCAAGTAAAAAAACAAACTTCATATTACTATGATCCTATTTCGTTTAGAGATTATGATGTTGTAATAAACCCATCTATTGTAGAACCTGTAATACAAATAGGAATGGAAATTAAACTACAATATACACCTAAGCCAAAACAAGAAAAATCAACAGAAAAAGAAGTAATTAAAAATAAATATTACATCATTTCTCCTGATGGAAGCATAGATATAAAAGAAATAAAAACAACATAACATTAAAAACAAAAACAATGAAAACCATATTTAAAAAAAGTATACTAGCATTATTTTTTGTTAGTCTCACAGCTTGTCAAGCAAAGACAGCAAAAACAGAAACATCGTTAGCAATAAAGCCTCCTGCAACCCATAAACCAAATAAACAATTTATTAAAGTGGCCTTGCTATTAGATACTAGTAATAGTATGGATGGCTTAATAGATCAAGCAAAAGCACAGCTTTGGGAAATTGTAAACGAGCTTTCTTACGCTAAATGCAATGATGCCAAACCAAACCTTCAAATTGCATTGTATGAATATGGCAATGATAATTTAAATGGAAACGAAGGCTTTATACGTCAGGTATTAGCATTTAGTCAAGATTTAGACGAGATTTCTAAAGAATTATTTTCACTAACTACAAGAGGAGGAAATGAATATTGTGGTTACGTTATTAAAACAGCATTAGATCAATTACAATGGGGAAATAACACAGAAGACTTAAAACTTATTTTTATTGCAGGAAACGAGCCTTTTAACCAAGGAAGAATTAATTATAAAGTTGCTGGCCAATTAGCACATAACAAAGACGTAACTGTAAACACTATTTTTTGTGGTGCTTATAACCAAGGAATCTCTAGCTACTGGAAAGATGGAGCAGATATAACGCATGGTAATTATATGGCAATTAACCACAATCATGAAACTGTGCATATAGCTTCGCCTTATGATGCTAGTATTTTACAATTAAACAACAAACTAAACAAAACTTATGTGGCTTATGGAAGCTACGGAAAAGATAAAATAAAACGCCAAGCAGAACAAGATGCAAATGCGCAAGGCTATAGTGAAGCCAATGCAGTAAGTAGAACTGTAAGTAAGAGTTCGCATTTATATAAAAACGCTTCCTGGGATTTAATTGATGCTAGTGAAGATGCTTCTTTTTCTTATAAAGAATTAAAAGAAAACGAATTACCAAATGAACTACAAGGTAAAACGGAAGCAGAAATAAAAACCTATTTAGATAAAAAACGAAAAGAGCGTGAAGCCATACAGGAGCAAATTCAAGATCTAAATATAAAACGAAAGCAATATGTTGCTCAACAACAAAAAGAAGGAAATGATAATTTAGAAAATGCTATGTTAGGAGCAATTAAAAAACAAGCAAAAAACAAGAATTATAAATGGAAATAATGCCCAATAAAAAAGCCTTTCGGTAATCCGAAAGGCTTTTTTATATATACTACATTTAGTGCATTAGTTAACTGCAGGACAGTTACAATGGTATTTCTCTTTTCTACAGTTAAAGTTTAAACCTAGTGTTATTTGATGAAAACCTGCATTATTAAACACTACAGAGTTTGCTTGGTATGCATAGGTATATGCAAACATAAAGTTGTTATAGTTAATACCTAATATTGGCGATATATACTGTGCTTTTTGGCTATTAATGCTTGACCCATCAATATATTCTGCACCATCTAAACTACGTCTGTAAGATAATCCTCCCCAAATTTGACCAAACTCCATTTTTTTATACGTCTTAAAGTTTAAGTCAAAAGAAGCTTCTTTGGTACCATCTTTATATTGAAATAAAATAGAAGGCTCATAAGACCAATCGCTACCAAACTTACCAAAACCGTAACCAGCAGAAAATAAATAACGTCTTAAGTTACTAGTAATTTCCACATCGTTATTAATACCATCATTATTTAACACATTTTTTACGGTTGCATGCGCATAAAAGTTATATAAGTTATAAGAAAAACCTAAATCAATATTAAAGTTGGTAGAACTTTGCTCGATACCGTAAATTAACGGATCAAAAGGTTCGTTTAAAAAAGCAGTTTCATCTAATTTATATTGTATCATACCAACACTTAAACCAAAAGAAAGTTGATTTAAGTCAATTTCATTTCTTGAAAACATTAGGTGATGTGCATACGTTAAGTACACGCCATTTTGAGAATGGTATCCATTTTTATCAGAATATACTATTGCTCCTATTGCAGATGGTGTATCACCAATTCTGCTATTAACACTTATGGTTGCTAATTGAGGTGCATCTTCTTGCCCAAACCATTGTTGTCTTCCTGTTACTCTTAACTTTGCACAGTTAGCAGCTCCAGCCATAGAAGGGTGTATTAGGTAATAATTATCTGTTAAATAATCTGTATAGATAGGAAGTCCTTCTTGGGCGTTTACAAACTGAGAGCAAAATACAACAACAGCTAAAAGGTATAACTTTTTTAAATTCATAATTTTAATTTTCAAGGAAGCTAGGTTAAATGCACTTTTTATAAGTATTTTAACTTAATATTTTTAATTTTATTATTATAAGTCACCAAATATATAAAATTTAGTTTTTATAAATTATGATATAAAAGTTAAAGATTTAAGTTGTTTGTCGTAAATCAATAATAATACCTATAAGAAATGCTAAATATATAGATAACTCTTGAGTTCTTTTAGTATTTTTGCAAAAAAATAATTGACTATGAATACGTTTAAAGTTTCTGTAAAAGAAACTAACAATCCAACTATAATAAAATTTGAACTTAATCAATTCATTACCAAGCACCAAAGCTTTGAATTTAATAATATTGATGAAGCAAAAGCATCTCCATTAGCACAACAATTATTTTACCTTCCGTTTGTAAAAAAAGTATATATAACTAGTAATTTTATAGCTATAGAACGATATAGTATTGTAGAATGGCAAGATGTACAACAAGAAGTTGCAGAACAAATAGAAAGTTACCTAAATAATGGTGGACTTGTAGTTGAAGAAGAAGCAACTCCTAAAAAAGTACCAGTAACTGTTTATGCAGAAAGCACACCTAACCCCTCGGTTATTAAATTTGTAGCCAATAAAAAACTAGTTGCAGCTACTTTTGAGTTTACTTCTATAGATGAAGCGAAAGCCTCTCCTCTAGCTACAGAGCTATTCCACTTTCCGTTTGTAAAAAGTGTATTTTTAGATGAAAATTACGTTTCTATTACAAAATATGAAGTTGCAGAATGGAATGACATCACCATGGAACTTCGTGAATTTATTAGAGCTTTTATTGAAAATGGTAAAGAAATAGTAATTGCAAATGCACCAGAAGTTATAGAAAAATCTACGGAAGCCTTAGATGAAACGTATGAAAACATGGATGATACTTCTAAAGAAATCATCAATATCTTAGAGGAGTATGTAAAACCAGCTGTTGCTAGTGATGGTGGTAACATTCAATTTGAATCTTATGATGCTACTACAAAAAAAGTAAAAGTTATTTTACAAGGAGCTTGCAGCGGATGCCCTTCTTCAACATTTACTTTAAAAAATGGTATTGAAAACATGCTTAAAGAAATGATGAAAGGTAGAGTAGAAATTGTAGAAGCCATTAACGGATAAATAATTAAAAAACCATTTATTTAACAGCTAAATTACTCTTATTCAAACTTTTATATTACTATTATTATTTGTAAATTTAGGTTTCAAGCAATTATTAACTTAAAAAAAACTTAATATGGCAATAATGAAAGTAATTGAGGTAATGTCTAATTCAGATAAAAGCTGGGAAGATGCAACTAAAAAGGCAATAAAACATGCCTCAAAAAGTGTAAAAAACATTAAATCTGTATTTGTACAATCACAAAGCGCAGTAGTTAATGATGATGAAGTAACAGAGTTTAGAGTAAACTTAAAATTAACTTTTGAAGTAAAATAAACTTGATTAAAGTATAATAACACAAAGGCGTTCTATAATAGAACGCTTTTTTTAGCTATTAAATTAACTAACTTTGATAGAAAAATAATACTATATGAAAATTGTAGCAACCTTATTAGTAGCCTTTGTAGCTTTTGAACATTTTTACTTTCTAGTACTTGAAATGTTTTTATGGACTACAAAAAAAGTAATTAAAACCTTTGGTATAGAAAGTGTAGCGTTTGCCGAAAAAACAAAAGTACTAGCTGCAAATCAAGGATTGTATAATGGTTTTTTGGCAGGAGGTTTGGTTTTTGGTTTAGTAGATAACAATACCAACATGTTATTATTTTTATTAAGTTGTATTATTATTGCTGGAATATATGGCGCATATTCTACCCAAAAAATTAGATTGTTTTATTTTCAATCTATTCCAGCCCTTATGGCTTTAGCTTCAGTTTTATTTCTATTTTAATTATAACGAAGAAATATGAATTTTACAGAATTAAACTTTAAAATAACATTTGTTTAGCACATTTTATCGTTTTAGTTTTTAATTTCGCCTATTAAAATTATTAATAAATTATTAAACACAAATTATGGAAATAGAGAAATGGACAGAAAAAGGCTTTGAATTTATTTCAACCTATGGTATAAAAGTTATTGGCGCTATTGCCATTTGGATTATTGGTTCCTGGCTTATTAAAAAAATAATTAAGGCTGTTACTAAGGTAATGAACAGTAGAAATTATGAAGAAAGTCTTAAAAAATTCCTTTTAAACTTAATAGGATGGGCTTTAAAAATACTTTTAATAATCACCATACTAGGTAATTTAGGTGTAGAAACCACTTCTTTTGCAGCCATTTTAGCAGCAGCTGGTTTAGCTATTGGTATGGCTTTACAAGGATCTCTTGGTAATTTTGCTGGAGGTGTGTTACTAATGATTTTTAAACCTATAAAAATTGGAGATTTAATTGAAGCACAAGGAGAAATAGGTGTGGTAAAAGAAATTGAAATTTTTACTACTAAACTTACAGGGCTTTCTAATAAAGAAATTATTATTCCTAATGGATCTTTATCTAACGGAAACATTGTAAACTATAGCACAGAAGGTACACGTCGTGTAGATTTAACTTTTGGTGTAGGTTATGATTCTGATATTAAACAAACCAAAAACATATTAATGCAAGTACTTACTGCAAACCCAAAAGTACTTCAAACTCCTGCTCCAACAGTAAATGTTTCTGAACTTGCAGATAGTTCTATTAATTTTGCTGTAAGACCTTGGTGTAAAACAGAACATTATTGGGATGTATACTTTGAAACAACAGAAAATGTAAAAGAAGCATTAGATGCTGCAGGTATAGAAATTCCTTATCCACATCAAGTAGAAATACACAAAGAATCTTAATTAGGTTTTTGATGTATACAAAAGACCTTTCTGCTTTTAATAGTAGAAAGGTCTTTTTTTATACTTTAGGTTTTGGCTTTAATGCTACAAAATCTTTTAAATAATAGGGTTCAAAATAAGCAACATCTTCTATGTTGTTTTCTTGATACTTATTAAACGCAATTACCGACATTTCATTTGCAGAAGGTAATTTATCTTCTATAAAAACAGCATTTTTATGGGTGATTAGTGTTTTGGTTTTTTCAACACCATTACCTATAAAATACACTTTTCCTTTTTCTAGATAGCTGGCAAAAGACTGTTCGTCTAGAATTTGTGCTTCAATTTCTCTTACTGTATTATAATTAGCATCAAATACAGCAGAATACACTTCCATACGTCTTGCATCAAGCATTGGTACAATAAGACCTTGTTCTAGTTTAACCTGTCTAGCAAGTGCCTCTAAAGTAGAAACAGAAATTAAAGGTTTATTTAAAGCAAAACACAAACCCTTTGCAGCAGAAACTCCAATACGCAAGCCTGTATAAGAACCAGGTCCTTTACTTACTGCAATAGCGTCTATAGCTGAAGCTTGTAAATTATTTTGCTTTAGTAAGCTTTCTATATATACATGCAAACGCTCTGCATGTGAGTATTGCTTGCTATTATCTTCTTGTAAAGCAAAAGTCTCTCCTTCTTTAGAAAGAGAGACTGAGCAGTTTGTTGTTGCTGTTTCTATGTTTAGTATTATTGCCAAAATATAGTATTAATCGTCTTGGTTTTTATCTTTTGTATCTTCTTCTTTTTTAATTTCTACAGCATCACCATTTTTTAAAGACTTTGTAACCGTGTTGTATGGTCCTGTTATAATTTCGTCGTTTTCTTGCAAGCCTTCCATAATTTCAATATTAGTATTGTCTTGCACTCCTGTTTTTACAACGCGTAATTTTGCTTTGTCTCCATCTTTAACAAAAACACATTCAAATTTTTCTTCGCTATTGCTTTCAATAGCATCTTTTTTAATTGCTTTTTTTGTTGAAGAGGTGTCTGTTTTAATAACAATAGCGCTAATTGGCACACCAACAACATTTTCACGTTTGTTGGTAATGATATCTACAGTTGCAGTCATACCTGGTCTAAAAGGCGAGTAATTTTCACTCTTTCCTTCTAATAAATCTTTATACGATTCTTCAAGTATTCTAACTTTTACTTTAAAATTTGTTACCTGATCAGAGGTTAAAACACCATCTGCAGAGTTTGCAATTTCAGTAACTAATCCTTTAAATTGTTTTTTTAAATATGCATCTACTTCAACAATGGTAGAGTCTCCAATATTAACTTTTACAATATCGTTTTCATTAACATCAACCTCAACCTCCATGTTGGTTAAATTAGCAACACGCATAATTTCTGTTCCTGCCATTTGTTGTGTACCAACTACACGCTCGCCCAACTCTACATCTAATTTAGAAATAGTACCAGACATTGGTGCGTAAATATTAGTTCTGTTTAGGTTGTCTTTAGCTTCATTTACAGTAGCAGCAGAACTTTGCACATTATAATAAGCAGACTGTTTGTTTGCTTGTGCTATTTCATAAGAAGAAATTACTTTGTCCCAATCTGCTTTAGAGATGATTCCTTTTTCATATAACTGTTGGTTTCTATCGTAGTTTGCTTTTGCTTCTTTAAGTGATGCTTCGGCCTGATTTAAACCTGCACGTACATTTTGTAAAGCGGCTTGTGTTCTGCTTAAACTAGATTGGTAAATATCTGGATTTACACGAACTAATAAATCTCCTTTTTTTACTTGTTCTCCTTCTACAATAGGAAGTTCAATAATTTCACCAGAAACCTCACTAGAAAGTTTTACTTCTATTTCTGGTTGAATTTTTCCAGTAGCAGAAACGGTTTCCACAATATCAATTTTAGTAATTTTTTTGGTTTCTACTTCTTTAAAATTACCTTGTTTACCAAACCATCCTGCTTTTTTTCCTCCAATTAAAAGAGCTAGCAATACAATTACTGCAATTACAATTATGGTTACTGTTTTTTTACTCATGGTTGTTAGTTTAATGCTGTAATAGGAATTCCGAAATAGAATTCTAATACTTTCAATTTAAAAATATAATCATATTTTGTTCTTACTACTTCGCTTTGTGCGTTTTCTAATCTATTTTTTGATTGATTAAAATCAAAAGCATTTAGCATACCTACATTATATCTTTCTTGCGAATAATTGAATGCTAGACTTCTTGCTTCTTCTGTTTTTAAAGCTGCTTCATATGCTTTTAAAGCGCCTTTAGCATCATTATAAGCTTGGTATACGTTAGTTTCTAAATCAAGATTTGCTTGTTCTAATTGATACTGTGCACTTAAAACATTTATTTCATTACGTTTTACATTATTTTTTACAGAAAATCCGTTAAAAATAGGAATGCTTAAACTTAGTGAAAATCCGTGACTTTTATTGTCTGAAACTTGGTCTGTAAATTCTGGTGTATCAAACAATTGAGATTTAAAATAATTGGTACCAAAGCTGTAAGAGCCACTTAATGTTGGTTGTAAAGCACCTTTAGCTATTTTAAGGTTATATTGGGCTATTTCACTATTGTTTTCTGCAATCTTAATATCATATCTAACTTCTTTTGCTTTGGTAATAATAGCTTGAGCTGACTGGTTTAAAATAGATGTTGGTGGTACTTGATAATCATTATCTACAATATCAAAAGTTTCATAATCTTCTAATAAAAGTAATTGTGCCAAACTAATTTTAGATAAAAGAATAGCATTTTCTGCATTTACCACTTGTTGTTCTTGAGTTGCAATGGTTGCTTGAATTTCTAGCAAATCTCCTCTTGGTAAAGCACCTGCCTCTACTAAATCATTAGTACGCTGTAATTCTTGTTGGCTAATTTCTTGTTGCGCTTGTAATACTTTTAATTGTTCTTTATTAAATAATATTTGAAGAAAAGCATTTGCTATGTTTAGCGACATGTTATCTTTTATATTATCTAGTTGATATTGGCTAGCTAATATTTCTAGATTAGAACGACGTAATTGGTTTACGTTTCTTAAACCGTTATAAATATTTACCCCAGAACTAATACCTCCACTAAGGTTTCTTGTTGTAGAGTTTACGGCATCAAAAGTAACTGGATCTTGGTTTAAACCTATATTCCAAGAATGGTTTACACTTGCATTAAGCGATGGTAAAAAGTTACCAAAAGCATCCTTTTTGTTAAGCTCTGTATTTTGTAAATCTAACTCACTTTGTTTTACAGATATATTATTATCTAAGGCATATTCAACACACTCTTGAAGGGTCCATTTTTTATCTTGGGCTTGTGTAGTAATGCTTAAAAAAGCAAGTAGTATAAAAATAAGTTTTTTCATAATAAATGATAAGTCTTTATAAATGTAAATCTGTTACAAATATTTTTTATTAATTCTCTTGTGCGTATTTAGGAACACCTTGTACTTGGTTCCAAACCTTTATTTTATCTTCTTTAGTAATGCCACTTTTTACTTCTACAAAAATACCATCACTAATCCCTAGTTCTATCTCTTTTTTATCAAATTGTTGGTCACCTGTTTCTATTTCTACAAAAGGCTTTTTTGTTTCAGAATCATATTGTACTAAGGCTTCTTTAATAGCCAAAACATTTTCTACTTTATCTAGAATAATAGACGCATTTGCACTTAAACCTGCTCTTATAAATGTAGAATCTATTTTTTGAAGGGTTCCTTTAATTTCAAATTGAATAGCGCCATTTTCGGCAACACCTTTAGGAGCAATATAATCTAAAACAGCATCAAATTTTTTATCTTCAATAGCACCAACAGTGATTTCAAGTGGTAAACCTTCTTTTATTTTACCTACTTCACTTTCATCTACCTTACCTTCAAAAATCATTTTTTTAACATCTGCTAAAGATACAATAGAAGTACCTTCGTTAAAATTATTAGCTTCAATAACCTGGTTTCCTTCTTTAACAGGAACATCTAAAACCATTCCTGAAACGGTTGCTCTTACTTGGGTTTGTGCAATATTACCTAAACCACTTGTGGTTCCTGTTTTAACAATATCATAATTCTGTTTTGCTGTATTTACATTTATTTTGGCTTGTTCAACACTTTGTTTTGCTTGTAAATAACTGTTTTCAACAGCTTCAAAATCATTTGCAGAAATAACACCTTTATCAAATAATGCTTTTTGACGATCATAACTTGTTTGTTGTGTTTGAAGGTTAATATTAGCAGTTTGTAAAGCTGTTTGATTAATAGCAATACTTCCTTTTGCGTTTGTTAATGAAGACACATTAGGGATTACTCTAATTTGCGCTATTAAATCTCCTGCTTTTACATACTCTCCTGCTTCCACAAAAATTTCTTCAACCACACCAGAAATATTAGACTTAATTAAAACCTCGTCTTTTGGTAAAATACTTCCTGTAGCAACCGTTTTTACGGTTATGGTTTCTTCACTAGCTACATCTGTAGTATAGGTTACTGGGTCTTGTTGGTTTTTTTGCCATAAATAATATAGAGCTGTACCAAATACAAGAACTATTAGTGTTAATACAATTATGGTTTTGGTTCTTTTCATTTTTTGATAATTTATACTTTTGATTAATGATTACTTTTATTTTTTATGTTTCGATCCTATTTACCAATAGGAAGGAACATTGTTTTTTTTTTCTATTTCATGTATCTTCAACTTTTCACTGTATAATAATTACTCCATACGTAAAGCATCTACAGGTTTCATTTTGGTAGCACTATTTGCAGGAATTAGACCTGCTAACAAACCAGAAATAATTAATATAAATAATGCTGTAAAAATAACAGACATGCTAACACTTGGGTTTGCAAAGTTCTTTACAGGACCAATTTTATCTAATGTATAGTTGAGAATAAAAATAACAAAAGCGGCAAAGGATATACCTACCATTCCTGAAATGATAGTTAACAATAAACTTTCTTGTAATACTTGTGATTTTATAGACCAAGGAGAAGCACCTAAAGCGCGTCTTACACCAATTTCTCTAGTACGTTCTTTTACTACAATAAGCATAATGTTACTAATACCAATAATACCAGACATAAGCACTAAGGCGCCTACAAAATAACCTACAACAGACAGAATAGAAAACAATCCGTTTATACGACCAAAAGCTTCCGACAAATCAAAATTACCAATAGCACGATCATCATCCGGATGTACTTTATGGCTAGCTTTCATTAGTTCTAATATCTTTGGTTTAACAGAAGTTACTGAAATCCCGTCTTTAGCAGTAATTGCCATCCAACCAACACTATCTCCTCTATTAAATGCTTGACCAAAAGTAGTAAAAGGCATAAAAATAGTATTTGCATCTTCCTCTTGATCACCACTATTTGCAGCTTTAAAAGTACCAATCACCAAAAAGTTAACGCCATTTACTTTTATATAAGAACCTAAAGGATCTTCGTCTTGGTCATACATAGCTTTCACTACATCTTCACCAATAACACAAACTTTACGTTTACTATCTATGTCTGAGTAACTAATAAAGCGACCTTGAAGAATATCCATTGGTTGTTGATTAATAAATTCTGGATAGTCACCATAAATAGAAAAAGCCCCAGTTTTTGTACCTCTAATCACATTATTTGCACCATTAAAACCCCCTAATTGGTGTCTGGGCGAAACGTATTTTAATTCAGGGATTTCTCGTTTAAGCGTTTCAACATCGTTTAATTTAAAATTAAAGCGTCTTCCTTTAGGCAAGCCTTTATATGCTTTTGTAGTACTTTGAGTCCACATAAACATAGAGTTTGTAGCAAAGTTTCCAAAATCTGCAGTTACACCATTTTTTAATCCATTAGTTAGTGCAAGAAGAAGTACTAAAATGGTAATTCCCCAGAACACACCAAAGGCAGTCAAAAAAGTTCTAAACTTATTTGCTGTAAGTGCTTGTAATATTTCGTCCCAACGGTCTCTATTAAACATATTATTCGTCTCTTAATGCTACAATTGGTTTAATTTTGGCGGCTCTATATGCTGGAATAAATCCTGCCAAAGCTCCTGCAAATACTAAAATAAAAACAGTGGTTATTGCTATATTAAAATCTACTTGTGGATATTTTATAAACTCACTATTAATTAAAGGCCCTACAATTTCAAGTAATCCTAAACCTAAAATAAGTCCAAATAACCCTGAAAACATGGTTACAAAAACAGACTCTTGCAAAATCATACTAACAATAGACCAAGGCTCTGCGCCTAAAGCTTTACGTATACCAATTTCTTTGGTACGTTCTTTAACAATAATTAGCATGATATTACCAACACCTACAACTCCTGCTATAATAGTACCAATACCTACAAACCAAAAAACAGCAGCAATGGTTCCTATTAAAGAATAAATATCTTCTGCACGTTCTAGGGTATTATATACTCTTACAGCATTAGTATCATCAGGAGCAATGGTTTGCCTTAATTTAAGATCATTTTCAATAGCCGCAGAAATGGCTTGAGATTCTGCTACAGCTTGGTCAAAATCATCTGCCATTTTTAAGGTAAACATCATGTTTCTAATATTATCTGCACCATTAAAAGCCAGTTGTGCAGTAGGTAATGGTAAAAACACTTTGCTTTCGTCTCGTTCTCCTCCTGGATCATAAAAAACACCTACCACTTTAAAGCTAATACCATAAAGTGAAATATTTTTATCTAAAGGGTCTTCGTCTTTAAATAAATCTTTTGCTACTTTATTACCAATTACGGCTACTTTTTTTAAGTTATCTACATCAGCAATATTAATAAACCGACCTTTGCTTATATCTGCATTTTCAATAAATTGATTTCCTGGTAAGATACCTTGAATTCTATAATTTCCAGATTCATTTTTGTAGTTTACTAAACCTCCCCAAATAGTATAAAATGCAGATTCATTTTCAATGCTTTCGGCATATTTATTAGAAATAGCATTAAAATCATTGTTTTTTAATTGAATACGTCTACCAGGATTTAAACCTTTATATTCTTTGGTTGTTGTACCAGCCCAAACACTCACTAAATTAGTAGCATCTCTTTCAAATTGTGACTTAACACCATTTTGAATACCTGTGCTAAAGCCTAAAAGTATGATTAATATAAAAATACCAGAAGCTACAGAGAGACCAGTTAAAAACGTACGAAGTTTGTTTTTACTTAAAGTTTCAAATATTTCTTGCCAACGTTCTAAATCAAACATGTGCTATAGCTCTTACTTGTTCTACCTTACTATCATCTATAATTAAACCATCTTTTAAGTTTACTATACGTTTAGTCATTTGTGCAATATCTGGCTCATGGGTAACTAAAAGTATGGTTTTACCTTCATCATTAATACCTTGAATAAGGTCCATTACTTCATAAGAAGTTTTGGTATCTAAAGCACCTGTTGGCTCATCTGCCAATAACACTTTAGGATCACTTGCTAGTGCTCTTGCTATAGCTACACGCTGTTTTTGACCACCTGAAAGCTCACTAGGTAAGTGGTGAGACCATTCTGCCAAACCAACTTTTTCTAGATAATGCATGGCTTTATCTGCGCGTTCTTTTCTTTTTGCTCCTTGATAATATAAAGGCAATGCCACATTATCTAATGCAGATTTATAATTGATTAAATTAAAGGATTGAAAGATGAATCCTAAAAATTTATTTCTGTAGTTAGCAGCTATTTTTTCGTTTAGATTTTTAATTGGAACATTATCTAGTGTATAAGAACCTTCATCTGCTTCGTCTAACATGCCTAATATATTTAGCAAGGTAGATTTACCAGAACCAGAAGAGCCCATTATAGATACTAATTCACCTTCTTTTACATTAAAATTAATTCCTTTTAACACATGAAGGGAATTGTTTCCCATATGGTACGATTTATGTAAGTCTTTGATTTCTATCATATTGAAAAATTAGCAATTACAATATTACTTAAACATTGAAATAATTTGTGCCAAAGAACTGTTAAGAAACATTAACACTACAGAAGTAAGACTCTTAAAACGAAAAAATGTTACAGTAAAATAAATTATTCTGCTTTAGACTTTGAAAATTTTTTGTAGATAAAATAAGCGATTCCGGCTACCAATATGTACGGAATAGCCATTAGATACACAATACCATTATTAACTCCTTCTGCTGTAGATTGGCCATCTTCACTCTCAAGTACTGCTCTACACATGGCACATTGGGCATTTGTTTGCAAAAAGATAAACAAAGAGAAAATAAAAAAAAGAATTTTTTGTTTCATACTAGATGGTATTAAAATATTACACGACGCTTAGTATAACATTTAATTGATATAATAAGGTGATATCATAAGATAAACAATAACACCTGTAACAGCAACATATAACCATAACGGAAAGGTTATACGTGCTATTTTTTTATGTCTTTCAAAATTTTTGGTGATTGCTCTTACATAAGTAATTAGCACAAAAGGTATGATTACAATAGACAATAAAATATGTGTAATAAGTATAAAGTAATAAACATATTTAACAACTCCTTCTCCTCCAAATTTAGTAGAATCACTTGTCATGTGATAAGCTACATAAAGCACTAAAAACAAGGCGGAACACATTACAGCTGTGGTCATTAAGTTTTCATGAAGAATAACATTTTTTTTACGTATAGCAAAAAAAGCGATTACTAAAATAATTGCAGTAAAACCGTTTATTGTAGCATAAAGTGGTGGTAAAAAAGTTAGAGGCTCTACATTTGGTATTCTAACTCCAAATAAAATGGCGACAACAATTGGTACAACAATAGATAAAGTAACTATCCATTTATTATATTTTTGCTCGTCTTGTATGTTTTGATCTTGACTCATAATTGTTACTTTTCTATTTTAGTTTTAAAAAAGAAATACTAGTTCTTTACTTAAATTGAATAAGGTATAGTATACTATTATTCGTTTAGTAGTTTGTTAATATCTTCTTTAAGCATGGTAATTTGCTGTTCCTGACCTTCATCATCTACTTGTTCTTCTTCAGATATCATTCCGTTATAATAAATAATAGGATTACCATTTACTAGTCTAGAACGAATAAAACCGTTTTTATCTACTAAAGCAAAGTTTCCAGAGTGCTCAAAACCACCTTCTACTTCTGCTTCTTCTGCTGTGTATAAATTAAAACCTTTATTAGCTAAGTCATAGATTACCTCTTGATCTCCTGTCATTAAATGCCAGTTAGGATTAGTTATTCCATATTTTTTAGCATAATCCTTTAATACTTCTGAGGTGTCATGTGCTGGATTTATAGTAAAAGAAGCAACACCAAAGTTTTTATTATCTGGAAATGTATTTTGAATATCTACTAAGTTTCTACTCATTCTTGGGCAAATGGTAGGGCAGGTTGTAAAGAAAAATTCAATAACATACACTTTACCAAGGTAATCTTTGTTGGAAATGGTTTTACCATCTTGATTTTTAAAACTAAAGTCTGGTACTTTTTTAGGTTGTCCATTAATTTCTAGAAATGCTAAATCTGAAGTTCTTATGGTTCTATCTTCATTAGAAACACTTACGCTTCTACTCTCTTCTCTAGTAATATCTTTATTAGTAACTCTATCTACTATTTTAGGTATAAAAATAATACCAAATACTAATATGGTTAGCGCTATACCAATATATGAATAATTTGATTTTTTGCTCATGTTGCTATTATGTATAATTTAAAAATAGGAAAACCTTAAATTAAAAGACCACTTAATGGTATTTTAGGTAACATTCTCTTTATTTTAAGTGTATTATTCGGTTAGGTTTTTTAAATCGTTTGCTCTTCTGGTTTCCGAATTGAAATTCCCTTTACGTTTTTGTCTGTATTCTGTAAAAAGAATTCTTACATCTTCACTCATTTTATTTTTAAGCTCTGCTACTTCAATACAATTGTAAGATTTTAATTGGTATGCAGGCTTGTTTTTTGCTTTCTCATTATCTGTTCTATCATCTATTCGTCCTCTTAAATGTAATTCTTTATCAATAATAACCACATCATTAGTAGCAAGGTTTGCGTCTAAATCTTTAATTAGGTGTAGGCTATTATACACTTTTTTAATTTCTTGTTCGGAAGCAAAAACGTATTTCCAATACTCTAAGTATTCGTATTTACTAAGTTCCTTTTTAAGTTGCTCCACTTGAGATGTAGCACTTTGTGGAACAACCATAACTATTTGAAATTTTTTAAAACCTTTAAACTTATCATACATCAACTCTTTTAAGTTAGACATAGCAATAAGTTTATCTATGGGTTTGTTACCTAAAAATCCAAGAATAGTAATATGATCTTTAAGTTGAATAGTATCTTTTTCTAAGGAAGAAAACGAAGTAATGTCTAAAACATTATCTTCTAATATATCTAAAGCAATGTAATTGTGTTTTGCAGGATATAAAAACAGTAAAAATAACACTGGAAGGAAAAATAAAATTCCAAGTATTACATTTCTTTTAATCAGCTTTTTGTTCATAGTACAAAAATAAAAAAAGGTGGTTTAATAACCACCTTTTATATATAATTTAACTGAAAATTCTTGTACTAAAAATCGGTTTTAATGAAACCTGTTCTGTATACAGACTCAATATAACCACCTTCTTGTAAAAGAATAAATACAAGGTAAAATATTAAGAATACTGCAGTCCATACTACCATTCGTCTTAAAGGTTTTACTTCATCACGCATGTGCATAAAATCCCAAGTAATGTAATATGCTTTAACTATGGTTAAAATAATAAATATCCAGTTTAAGGCTTTCATACCTAAAACGTGCCCCATTAAAGCTTCTGGTTTTAAAATACCTAATACAACTTCTATAACAGTTACAAAAGTTAAGAATGCTAATACACCCCAAATTTTAGCTGTATTGGATTTAAATTTCCATAACCCTCTAAATATCTCTAATTTATGTTCGTGTGCCATTTTTTTTAAATAAATCTTTAATTAATTAAACTAGGTAGAAGAAAGTAAATACAAATACCCAAACTAAATCTACAAAGTGCCAGTAAAGTCCAACTTTTTCAACCATTTCGTAGCTTTTACGTCTTTCATAAGTTCCTAAAATAACATTAAAAAATATGATAATATTTAGTACAACTCCTGAAAATACGTGAAAACCGTGAAAACCTGTTATAAAGAAAAAGAAGTCTGCAAATAAAGGAGAACCGTATTCATTTACATGAAGGTTTGCACCTTGTACAAATAGTTTTCCGTTTTCATTTAATTGTTTTATAGACTCTTCTCTAGACAATACTGTTTTCTTGCCTTCTGCATTTAAAATTTGTGTTCTTACTAAAACCTCTGGATGCGCTTCTAAACCTTTCGTTATTTCAGACATTGTAAATGCTGGCAACTCGCTTTCGCTTTCAAACCACAGACCATTTTTACTTTGGTGTTGTGTTCTTTGTCCAGCTTCTACTTTAGCAAAATCTGCTACAGCTACTCTGTGTCCATCAGTATCAACAAACTGTAAAATATTACCACCTTTAGTTTGTACAGCACCAAATTCACCTTTAATAAAAGTATTCCATTCCCAAGCTTGAGAACCAACAAATATTAAACCACCAATTACTGTTAAAAACATATAAATGGTTACTTTGGCTTTATTTAAATGGTGACCTGCATCTACAGCAAGTACCATGGTTACTGAAGACATAATAAGTACAAATGTCATGAAAGCAACATAATACATTGGTGCTTCTACACCATGTAAAAAAGGAAAGTGAGTAAACACTTCATCTGCAATTGGCCAAGAGTCAATAAACTTAAATCTTGAAAAGCCATAGGCTGCTAAAAAAGCGGAAAAGGTTAATGCATCGGAAAGGATGAAAAACCACATCATCATTTTTCCATAACTTGCCTTAAGAGGTTTATTTCCTCCTCCCCAAGTTTTACCTTCTGTTCCAGTAGCTACTGTAGTATTCATATAATTGGTTTAGTTATTAAAGTTGCACAAAAATAATCATTTTATTTATCTAACGAAATATACAACAGTAAATTTTAAAGACTATAAACAAGCTTTAATGTATATTAAATAAATGATCTTTAAAAATGGGTTAAAAATTATCTAACAAAATATAAAAACAAAAAGAGATATACCCATAGAATATCAATAAAATGCCAAAAAGTTGCTGCTAGCTCAAAGCCTAGCATATTTGTTGCATTATACTTTTGTTTAAAATGATTATAAATTACTACTAACAAGCAAATAAGACCTACAATAACATGTATAATATGCACCATTGCTATTAAATAAATATAAGACATAGTAATATTACTGGCTGCACCAGTAAAATAATAACCTAAATCTATGATTTGCTGAAAGCCTTGAAATTGGTTAACAATAAAAACAACACCTAACGCTAAAGTGGCTAATAACCAAATAGTTGTTTGTTGTCTGTTATTATTTTTTAGAGCACGTTTTGCTAAAATAAAAGTAATACTACTTATTACAATTACAACAGTACTCATAATAAAAGCATTAGGCAGTACAAATTCTTTTAACCAATCTGGCCTAGCACTACTTACTACAAAAGCACTTGTCCATCCTGCAAAAGACATTACTAGTGAAATTATACCAAACCAAAGCATCATCTTTTTTGCTCTGCCGTGTTTTTCTTTTAAAGTACCTTGAGTTAAATCCATAATTAACGTAAAAATTTATCTAATACATACACTATTTGTAGTAGTGTAATGTAAGAAACACTAGCAAGCATTAATGTTTTTGCTGCCTGTGTTGTTAATTTTTTATATAATTGAAAAGCATAATATAATAGTCCTAAACCTAGAAGCCCTACAATAACTGCCGAAACAGGTGTTATATATAGTTTTCCTGTAAAACCAAAGGCAGGAATTAGCGAAGCTAAAACCGTCCAAACGGTATATATAATGGTTTGTGTTGCTGTTCCTTTATCTTTTTTTCTGGTAGGTAACATAAAGAAACCTCCTTTTTTATAATCGTCAAACAAAAACCAGCCAATTGCCCAAAAGTGTGGAAACTGCCAAAAAAACTGTATGGCAAATAAGGTTCCTGGTTCTATACCAAAATCATTGGTAGCTGCAACCCAACCTAACATAAAAGGTATTGCTCCTGGAATAGCACCTACAAAAACCGATAATGGTGTTTTTGTTTTTAATGGTGTATACACACAAGCATATAAAAAAATAGAAATCGCTCCAAACATGGCTGTTTGCGGATTTATGATATATAAAATAACAATACCTAAAACAGTAAAAACAGAAGCAATGGCAAAGGCTGTGTTTACAGACATGCGTCCTGCAGCAACAGGTCTATTTTTAGTTCTATCCATTAAAGCATCTAGATCTTTTTCTATAATTTGGTTGAACGCATTAGATGCTCCAACCATAAAATAACCTCCAAAGGCTAATAAAATAAGGGTTTTATAGTCAACAGTATCTACACCTAATAAATAACCAGCAAGCGAAGAAAACACTACACTTAATGCCAAGCGCATTTTGGTAATTTCTTTAAAATCTGAAATTATGCTATGTTGTACTGTAGATGTGGCTGTTGTACTCAAATAAAACGCTTTGTTTTGCGAGTGCAAAGATACTTTGAAAAGTTTGTTTTACAAATCAAAATACCAATTAAATAAATCGGTTCTAATACCAAAATTAAACCAAACGGTATTATTACTAAAAGTAGTTGCCGTTTGTGCTTCTGGATTAAAATCTCTAAAGGTGATATCTGCAAATATCTTTAAATTGGTTGCAGGATTAATTAAGTAGCCTGCTTGTAGGTTTGTATAAAAGGTTTTGGTTTTGTTACCTTGACCAACTGTTACACCTGTATCACTTGGTCTATTGTTATAGCTTAGGTAAATATTATTACCATAACTAATGGTATCATCAAAATCTAAACCTCTACTTCCTATATTTATTTTTGCATTTGCAAACCAGCGTTTATAGTGGTAACGACCAATTAGCACCAACTCGCTAAAGTTTGCTCCCCAAAGATGCGCCATAGATTGGTTGTTATGCCCATAATTTAAAAAAGTACTGTTATGCGAATAAGTATAAGGCCTTACTCTGTTATATTCTGCTTGCAACATTAGGTTATTTACTTTAAAAGCGTTGTAATATTTTAGCCCTAATTGGTAACCAAACTTATTTTTCCAGCTTTTTTCGCCACCAGTAATATCACTTAAAGAAAACTCATCTAACACAAACTGGCTGTATGCATTGATGTTATCGTTAATTTTATATTTTGCCGATAACCCCATGATTGCATTTCCTGCATCTTGCCCAGTTTCAAACTCTATAGCACGATAAAAAATAATTGGGTTTAGGTAATTAATATCAAAACCTCTGTTTTGTGATTTTGCCCAAACAATAGATTCAAAAAAACCAATATTTAAACGTTTTGTAGCATTCCAACTTAAAAAATGGGTTGCCATGTATTTACTTAAATACGCACCTTCTTCATCTGTTCCTGCTGGTGTAACATCTTTTAACCACATCCAGGTATTGGTATATTTAATTTTCCAGAATTTGGTATTGATCTTTAAAAATGGTGAAGGACTAGCCACATCACTTACAAATAAAGAACGATACCCATCACCAATAAAGTTTTTACCATGACCAAACTGCACGTTTAAAAAATTGGTTGGTGAATAGGATAAATATGCTTCTGCAACCGGATAATCATAACCATCGTCTTTAAATCTTTTTGCAATACCACGACCAGGAATAATTGCAACTTCATCTGAAGCTTTTATAGATTCTGCATATTGGTTATAATATTGTGCAAAGCGACCTTGACTTTCATACACCGAAGCATAGAAACTAAACTTTTTTCCCAATCCTCCTTGAATATACAGTCCTCTAGTATTATTGTAGGTTGAACTAAAATCTGCATCTGTATCTTTACCTACTTCTAAATCAAAAATAGGGTCTATAGTAAACCAATAATCTTCTGCTTGATAACGTACTAAATGTTCATTCCATAATTTTCTAGAAAGCAAGGTTTCATTTCCTTTTTGTAATTTTTCATTTTCTGCTTCAAAATTGTAATAATTTGAAACGTCTTCATATACAAATGGCTTAGACGCAGTATGGCTATTGGTACCAACTAAATTTATATTTCTATCAAATTTAGCATAAGCACTATGCGTAAAAGGTATGTTTAATTGGCTAGTGAACTCTTTATTAGTATATGGAACCAGTTTTTTATTTACACTATCATACTCTGTTTTAACAACCTCTTCAATAGATTGTTTTGTATTTTCTTCTTTTTCCTCTAAACTATGCACACTTGTGGTTTGTACATTTGCATTTGCAATTTTAGTTGCTTGATTTATAATAGGAATTTGAATAGGAATAGAATATTGTTTAAAAGTAGCTTTACCATTATAAGTACCTGGTTTAACTTTTGGTATTGCATTAAAAACACGAGTTGCTTCTTCTTTTAGCTCTTGATACATAGCATCTACATAAATAACACGGAAGGCTCCTTCTTTATCTACTTCAAAAAGAACAACGACTTGACCTATATAATTATCTTCAGTTACTATTTCTGGTGTTTTGAAGGTGTTATAAATGTGATTTAACACATTAGTATCAAAACAATTTTGAAGGTTATTAATTTCTACAGATTCGCAATTAGGGAAAACTGGTGGCTTTTCTATAAATGTTTCTTCTTGCGAAAAGGAAAATATTGGAAGCAGAAGAAGTAAAAGAATGAATCTCTTCATAGTAAGTTTGCTATTTTATATAAAGTGGAAAGATACTATTTTTTTATAATTGTAAAGATTAAAAAAAAGTCGTTAACAATAACTTATTAACGACTTTTATATTATAATAAGGGTATTGTTACTTCTTTAATTTTGTGCGTTAAAAATTATGGGTTGCGAATATACCACAGATACATTTTTATTATGTTGTTTCCCTGGTTTCATTTTAGGCAATTTACCAATTACCGATTCTGCTTCTAACTTTAAGGCTTTATGCTTAGATATGGCAGTAACTTCTGTTATTTCACCATACTGATTAATTTTAAAACCAACGTTTATTCTTTGTCTACCAGACAAACCTAAATCACCAGCAATATCTGTATCAAAATATTTTTGAATATGTTTTGCTATATGTTTAGACATACATGCTTTTCTTTGGGCATTAGTTGTAGCGTTTTCACATCCTGGAAAAACAGGAACCACTTCTACAAAATCTACAGAGATTATTACAGGTTCTTCTGGCTCTTCTACTAAATCTCTAAAATCAGGTTCATTTGGTAATAGCGTTGTCGTTACTGGTTCTGTAATAATTTCTGGAGTATCTGCAACAGCATTATCATCTTCACTAATTACAGGGTTAGTAAAAACAATAGGTTTCTTTTTCTTTACAACCGCTACTTTTTGCTCTTCATAAACCTTAAATTTTTCGGGTACATAATCTATAGGTTCCTCTATAGTTTCTGTAAATTCTATAACATAGTTTTTACTAGCAAATTCCATTTCCAGCAGTACATAACTAAACAGTAAGCATACAATTAAACCAACCTGAAAATAAATGGTTGTGTTTTTTTGTAAATTTGCATCATGCTTTTGTGAATTTTTCACGTTTTCCTCTTTTTGGCCATTGAGGTCGTGAGATTTCATTTGATTTCTCATAATATTAAAAGTTTATATGTTAATATTATGCTAAATTCACAATAAGCATACCAAAAAAGAAATCCCGTTACAAATAATGTAACGGGATTTTAATTTATGAGTAAAAACGTATTGTTTAGTCTTGTACTTGAAATGATATTGGAAAACCGTAAGGTACTGTTACAGGTTTACCACGTTGCATACCTGGTTTCATTTTAGGTAATTGACTTACTACTTTTACAGCTTCTTGTTCTAGTTTTGGGTGTGGTGCTCTTGCTCGTACACTTACAATGTTACCACTTTTATCAACTTTAAACTGAATACTAATTCTGTGTTTACCAGCATTTAAACCTAAATCTTGGGCTAGGTCTGTATTAAACTTTCTGTTTACAAATTTGCTAATTTTTTGAGACATACATTTTTTTCTTGCGTTGTTGTTAGGTTCTCCTTCACAACCAGGAAAAACAGGAACATTTTCAATAACTGCAAATGGCACCTCAATATCTTCCTCTACTTCTTCAATTTCTTCAACTTCTTCAACCTCAACAATTTCTTCTTCTTGACTTGTTTCTGTAGATTCAATTACGGTTTCTTCCACTTCTACTTCATCCTCAACAACCTCAATAACTTCTGGTGCTGCTGGTGGTGGTGGTGGTGGTGGTGGTGTTTGTATTTGTTCTGTAATTGGTACTTCTTCATCTAACTCTTCGTCAAGATTTAATTGACCTATATCAATTACAGTCTTATCATAAGTTTTATAATTAATTGCAAAATTTGTTAATAATAACATTAATGCTAAACCTACTAAAAAGTAGAGACCACTGTTTCTACCAACGTTTGCTTTAGGATTTTTCTTAAGTTCCATGTTTCTATTTTTTACTTGATGCTAAAATAACCAATTATTTGGCAAAAAAGCAAGGGTTTATTATTTTTTAACTAGTGCTTTCTTAAACAGTAAGAGAATTATTATAGTTAAGCTCACTCCTAAGGTGTTAGCTAAAATATCATTATTGTCTGCTACTCTTGTTTCTGTTAATACACCTTGTAGTATCTCAATAATTATACCAAAGACAACAGAAACGATAGCTGAAAGGAGTAATGCCTTATTAAAAGCCCACTTAAAATTATTGCTAAATGTAAGAAACCAAAACAACGTTAAACCACTGTAAGCAATAAAATGTAATATCTTATCTGAATTGGAATAATTTAAATCTGGTAACCCTGTAACACTTATTAAACTAACTATTGTTAACATACAAGTGTAAAACAAAGCAATAACAAAAGTATATTTTTTAAGCACCTATAAGTGTTTTATACGCATCTGCACTCATTAAATTTTCAACCTCTGCAAGGTCTGAGCATTTTATTTTTATCATCCAACCATCTCCATAAGGGTCTGTGTTTACTTTTTCTGGCTCGTCTTCTAGAGCTTCATTAAAGTCTGTTATTTCTCCTGAAAGTGGTAAAAATAAATCGGAAACCGTTTTTACAGCTTCTACGGTACCAAATATTTCTTCTGCTTGTAATGTTTCGTCAACCGTTTCAACTTCAACATATACAATATCACCTAATTCACTTTGTGCAAAATCTGTAATACCTATTGTTGCAATATCACCTTCTATTTTAACCCATTCGTGATCTTTAGTATACTTTAATTCTGATGGAATATTCATTTTATTTTATTTAATTATTAGTATTGGCAAATGTATTTAATTGTCTTTTAATTTTAAACTTTTAATTACCAAAATTGTATCTTAATGTTAAACCAGATCTAATGGTTGTTTGCGGAAAGGAAGTAGAAATTGCATATTCTGAAAAAGTATAATCAAAGTAAAAAATACCTGTTAGGTTTTTACTAAACGAATAATCTGCAGTAAACTTACCACTCCATAGCGATTGGCCAGAGGTTATTTGAGTGTTTTCTAAATCTAAATATCTAATAATTGTTTTATTATCTCTAAATGAAACATCTGCTTTAAGGTTAATATCACTAATGATTGTTTTATTAGGTCCTGCAAGTTTAGATTTCATTCTAACATCTTTAATTCTATATCCTAAACCTACTGTATATTCTTTACCTTGAATTTCTGTCACTAAATTATTATCAAAACTTAAGGAAAGCATTCTGTCTTTTTTCATTTCTAAAAGCACTTTAATAGCACTTTTAGATTCAAAATCTATACGAAATAAAGGACTAAACATTTCTGTTAGGTTAATATTACTGTATAAGTTTTTATTTTTAAAATCTCCGTTTTGGTCTAAAGCATCTGCGGGTTGGTTTATATACTCTTCTGATGCATCAGGTTCTACATAATCTAAATTTGTACTAAACTGGTTAATGGTGTAGGCAGATCGATACCCATGAGATAAAGAGAAACGCTTAAATCGTTTTTTAAACCAGTTCAATTTCATAAAACCAGTATACTTTAAATCCCAGTTTGGAATTGGTATATCTCTTAAGGCACTTGTTTTTGTTTTACTTGCATCTTGGCCTTGGTATGCTGCTAAAAAGGATGGTAATAATACAGCCTGACTAGTTTTACTAAATCCTTCTGGAAATCCATCTGCATCTCTAGTAAAGGTGTTATTACCATAGAATTTTTCAGCTAGTCTATTTGCTATTACTAATCTGTTTGATCTAAAATCTTCAAAAGATTTTGATTCATTTTCATCACTTTTACTAAATGCTGTTTTAATTAACGCTGTAGAAATAGTAAGGTTTCCGTAAGTGTTTGGTGTTAAGGATTGGTACTCTAAATCACTATCTACGATATAGTTTTCGGTTAAATTTTCAGAGTAAATTCTATTACCTACTATATCAATTTTAAGATCATTAAAGGGTTCTACATTAACAGCGTAATCAAATTGTTTTGCATGTGTTTCTGTATATTGTTCATTAAATTCTGGGTATTGTGTTAACCAACCATTACGTGCTGCTAATGCTCTAATATCATTTTGACTACCAAAGGTGTAACCAAAAGTAGGTTTTAGAGTTCCTGCAAATCCTGGTGTTTGTAAATATCCAGGAAGATAGGTACCATTAGATTCGTTATAATTTAACTGAATACGTTTAACACTTGTTAGTAAACCAATACCAAAATTTGCTAGTTTACTTGGTTTTTTAGTTGTTTTTTGTTTGTTTTCTTGGCCTGCTACTCCTGGAGGAGTTGCTCTTCTTGCTCTTTCTGCTCTACTTACTTTACCGCTATTTCTACTTCTTGTTTGTTTTATACCAATGTATTTGTAAAACTTGCTCATATCTAAACTAGCATTAATATTATGCTGGTTTGCATTAGATATAGAGTTACCTAAATCATACGTTACTCCGTCTAGCTCTATATCGCTATATAAATCAGAACCTTTTTGCCATTGAAACTCTCCGCTATAAGTATAGGTAGCATCAATAAAACTAAAGGTTGGTATTTTATTTATTGGTATTTGGTAATTTACACCAAGTTTTTGGTATTGTGTATTTGGGTCTCCAAAATCAAAAAAGTTATCCCAAACATCAAGTTCTGGGTCTTGACTTCCGTTTAAATCATTATCTATATAATAATTTCTAACAATTTTATTACTAGATGCCGTATAGTTAAAACTTAATGATTTTGTTAAATTGTAGTTTAAAGTATATTGAAAATCATAGGTATAGTACCTGCTAAATAATTCTTCTAAACCAATATTATCTCCTGTTAAATCTACATCTCTAAATTTTTGTTTATTAAACTGTCTATTAAAATTAGAGCTAACTGTAAAGCTTGATGGCAAAGGATTAAAGTTAAAATCTTTTAATAGTTTCCAGTATTTACCTGTAAATAAAGAGTCGTTCTTTTTAAATGGCTCAATAGAAACTGGCGCAAAATTATAGGCATAGTTTGCTCCTGTACTTACTTGTTGATCTAATGATCTTTCTATTTCAAAATCACGATATTCTTCTTTATTGTATGCGTAGTTAAAAGTTAGATTTTCTACATCATAAAATTGCGGTTTTTTATCTGTAGTTCTATTTTTTCTTACACCAATAAAGCTAATACTTTTTCTTTTGGTATAGGTTTGTGACTGTTCTAAAATTTGGTCTTTTTCTTCTTGTGTTTCTGCTGCATCTATTCTAGTCTGTAGTTCAATATCTTCATATAACTGGTCGTACTTAGGTGTAATACTTTCTTCTCCTTGTCCATAATTAAAAGGTATTTGTATTCCCCATTTTTTTGGTAATAATTGACCAACGTTAACATTAGTAACTACATCATATTGTTGTACGTCTTCTAAGCTACGTTCTTGCGGACCTTGTTCAATAGATCCAAAACCTGAGGTGCTATAACTACCAGATGCACTAACACTTGCAAAATCTGCAATGTTTGCATCTGCACTTACAATAGTAGCCCAACCTCCTTCATTATCCATATCTGCAAGACGAAGCTCGTTAAACCAAACTTCACCACATTTATCTGAATCGCTAACATTTTTTACACCAACCATTAAGCTTCTTATATCACCAAAACTAGGACTACCAAATATAGCTACACGTTGTTGCCCAACAACATATTCTGAAAATTCTGAAACAGGGTTATCACTTAAAACGCCATCTATTACATCATAAAATGTAGCTTCGGTAGCACTAAAATTATCTGCAATTGCTTTTGCTTTAATTTCTTGAATCACTTCTAAATCTACATCTAGTTCATTTGTTTCAGGCCAAAGCTCTGAACTTGTAGTTCCTGTAGAAACACTTAATGGTATTTCTATTTGATAATAGTTTTGAGAAAGGTCATTACCCATTCTAATAAAACCTACTAAATCTCCATCATCTAAATCAGATCTATCCTCTCCTTCTTCTGCATGCATAAACATTTTTAAATGTTTATACTGCCTCATATCTACACTTATATTTTTATAAACTGCTCTAGCATCATGAGACTCTAAGTTACAAACATTAACGACTAAAGATTGTTCGTTTTGTGTAATAACGGTGTTGTTATTATATAATTCTTCAGCCTCTACTCCTGGAGGAGATTCATAATCGCCATCGTTTTCTAATGTACTTATTACACCAATACTAAAATCTGTATTTACATCTAATTCTGGATCTCCTAAATCTTCATCTAAAGTTTGTGTGTACCTTCTCCATTCACTACGTACTAAATCTAAAGAACCAAATCTAAATACAGTTGGTTGGGTAAATTCTTTTACATACATACGTGCAAAACGTATAGAACGTAAATCTGCAATACCACCAATAGCATTTGTGAAGTCTGAAACTGGTACTCTAAATTGATACCAAACAGGAACCACAGTCTGACCATTAGGTAAGCTTCTAGTTTCTTCGTCTTTGATATCTACTATGTAAGGGTTGTTAAGATTTAAATCTGCTGGAGTAAGATCTAATTCATACTCATAATAACTATCAATGGTATTCATTGTGTTATCTCTGTTAATATCTTCTACATCTGGTAGTGTAGTGCTACCTCTATTTGTATTACTAAAAGTATCTGGTGAATTCCCTTCTACATTATTATACTTTTTATATCGTTCAAAAATATCTCCTTCTGTATTTAAAAAATAGGTGTAATTATCATTAGATGGATCTTCTAAATTTGCAAATGCTGGATCTAAATTTCTTTCTTCAATATCATCATAGCCATCATACCCAACATCTTGGTTAGTACGCTCGTCTCCTGTTGAGTCAAATGCATAAACTAAAGATTGATTTAATGGCACTACACTTCCCCAATCTGTTGGTGTAAAAACACTAACATTACCATCATCAGGTAAGCCGTTTTCGTATAATTTTCTACCATCTTTAATAATATCTTCAGAGATGTTACCAAGGTTAAACACTAATTTACCTCCTGGATTAGCAGTATTTTCTTGAAAAGGATCTTGTAACCAAAACTCAATATATTCTACATTTGCTTGTTCAAAGTCTGTAGAGGTTAGTTGGCGTGAAATTCCTGCCCAAGAATCTTGAGGTTGTGTTAAAATGCCATTTGTAATATCGATATCATTTGTTTGAAAATTATAAGGACCACGTTCTGTTGGGTAATATGCTAAATCTAGTGTAGTTAAAACTGTTGTTTGTCCTTGTGCAATATCTTGTTCTGGAAAAAGCTCATTTATAAATACTCTTGAGGTATACAAACCAGACATATCATCATCACTTATTCCGTCTGGTCGTTGGCTACTATAAAAAGTTTGGTCTATATGATACCAGTTTAACATGGCTCTATTATAACCATTGGTTATATTTTGCACATCATAAACACTGGTTCCGTCTACTTGAATTGGTCTACTTGATAAATACCAAGAGCTTGCAGATTTTAAATCTATTGCACTTTGAGATCCTTCAAAATCATCAATATAAGAAGTTACCTCGCCATCAAAATCTGTTCCGCTAGGTGATCCTGGTTTTAATGCAGCAATCTCACCTCTAACCGAAAAATTTGATGGTACATCTGTATCTATATTAGGTAGTTTATTTACTAATCTTGTTAAGAACGGAACTTCTGTAGAGTAGTTTACATTTAACCCATAAATTTGATTACTTATAGGTTCGCTATTGTAATTTGCTTTTTGGGTTACAGGTCTTTCTTTTAAACCAATATAGGTAGCACCAATTACAAAATTTTCATTAAACTTATGTTCTATATTTAAACCAAAAAAACGTTTAGATGTTTGCCCAAAAATAGAATTATTTTCTGTTGTTACTTGAATAGGTGTGTTTGAAGCCTTTAAAGCTTCGTCTAAAATTTGCACAGTTCCTAATTGATAGTTTACTGTATAATCAATACCTTCTACTAACACACGACCTCCTGCTGTAACAACCACAGAACCTCTAGGCACGTTAAATGCTCCTATAGAAATACCATCACTACCAGAAGAAGTATAACTACCTTTTATTTGAAATTTATTTTTTTCAACTTCTTCTAGTGCTGCTGTTTTAGTTTCTTTATATAATACATCATACACATACTTGGCTTGATTGGCGTTATACGAAGTATTTATTTCATAATTTTCACTTCCTAAAGCTAAAACATCAAAAAGGTATTCTCCAAAAGGCTCTACTTTGGTAAAAACTATTTTACCATTTTCTGGAAGAATAGTGATACCAGAAACATAATCAAAGAAACCATCTCCTCCTACCTGAGGGTCACCATTATAGTTTAATTTATCTAAATGAAATAAACGAATTAATGGTGTTTCTGTTATTTCAGAATCATCAGCAGTAGTTGTTGTATTTGCATCAAAGGTTGGAAAATCTGTTCCTGCAACAGGTGTAATAAAGTTTACTGCAGAACCTTCGTTATAAAAAATATTTAATTTAAAATCTTCTTGACTTAATTGGTATGCTCCAGTATCATAAATATTTTTCATCATTAAATCCCAAATTGGTTGTGATGTAGAAGTTATTGGGCTTTTTAATAATTTTAATACTAAATTGTTATTGGTAACTGAGGTAACATCGCCATTAGAGTCTGTGGTAACTCCTGTTGCATCTACACCATCATTAGCAAATTCCCCTACTTGATATACCTGTCCTGCTACAGTAAATTGAAATGCTACAGCTAAAACTTCGTCACTATTTAAACGTTGGTTTAAAGAAATATAACCTAACTGTGTATTTAATGTATACTCTTGATCTTGTGTTAGTTTTCTAGCATTTTCTAGTTTTGCATAATCTGCTCCTTCTGTAACTCCGGCAACATTTATACCTGATTGTACAGTAGCAATATCTCTAATTAAGTCGTTAAGTTGTGATCCTGCACCACCAATATTTGTTGGGTCAAAGGCATTATTACTATTATCTGGATACGCATTTGGCCCTGCAGTTACAGTAACAGCAGATCCTACATGTTCAGATTCCCCTAAATCTTGTAAACCAACAATATTTCTTACATTTTCTGTACTACTACTGCTATTGGTAATCCAGACTTCAATTTTAGTGATTTGTACTTGCGTGTTTATAAATGGATAGTTATTTAAAGTATTATCATAGTTATCTCTAAAATAATGTGCTAAAAAGAAGTGTCTGTTTTCATCATAATCTCTAGCGTAAAAATCAAATTCTTCTAAGGTTCCTCCTCCTTGTGCAATTACGGTTTGGCTATCTGATTTTTGTTCAGAAAAAACCGCTGTTATACTAGTATTACCAAACTGTAATTGTGTTTTTACACCAAATAAACTTTGCGCGCCTGTAATTAAAGAACTGTTAAGCGGCATGCTTACATTACCTACCTCTATTTTTTGAATAATATCATCTTCTGTAGGTGTATATTCTAACTTTACTAAATTTTGAAAATCAAAAGTAGACTCGGTATCATAATTTGCAGTTACTTGCAAACGTGTTCCTACTTTACCTAATAAGCTTAAACTTATACGTTGGTCAAAATCAAAAGTAAAATTACTTCGGTTGTTAGGTGAAAATGAAGGATTGTCTTGTTTTGAAAAAAGGACTCCTAAATCCATTTCTACCGATCCTTGTGGAACAATTTCTATGGTATTACTTCCAAAAATGGTTTCAAAAAGTCCGGAATTTACATAAAACTCTGGGAGTAGATTTTTTTGTTCTTCTTCACTTCCTTCTTTTTTACCCTCAAAAGCATCTACTTTTTGTTTGTAGTAGTTTCTTAAATTTTCTTTAGCTACTAAATCTTGATATTCTTTTGGTGTTAAAATTACGGGATAATTAATATTGAAACTCCCAACAGACTCTGTGTAAATATATCTATCTGTAATAGGATCATAGGTATACTGCGAAACAATACTAGTTGGATTAGGCATTTGCATAGTACCTAAGCTAAAACCAGTACTTGTAGAATCTTGTGGTGTTGGCACTTGTGACCATGCTACAAAAGATAACAAAACTGCAGTTAAAGTAAAAAATTGCTTTTTAATTGCGTTTGCCGATTTATAGTTAGTTGTATTCAAATCTTATTATAAATTTTTTAAAGCCTGCTTTATAATTGCTTCAACGTTTGCTTCTGGTTGCGTTGCAATTACTTTATCTATCACACGTTCTGCCTGCTTTTTATTAAAACCAAGAACTTCTAAAGCTGATAACGCTTCATCTTTACTTGTATTGCTTTTTGCTATTGAAACTTCGTCAATATCATAAATTTTTAACACTTTGTCTTTTAAATCTAAAATAACGCGTTGTGCAGTTTTTGCTCCTATTCCTTTAATAGATTGAATTAAAGCAACATCACCAAGAGCTATTCCTTCTCTAACCTGTTTTGGTGTTAATGAAGACAACATGGTTCTAGCTATATTTGCGCCAATACCACTAACAGAAATAAGAAGCTTAAACATGTCTCTTTCTGCTAAAGAAGAAAACCCAAAAAGTGTATGCGAGTCTTCTTTTACTTGAAGATACGTGTACAGTTTTAGGTTTTCTTGATCAGGAATTTGTGCGTATGTATGTAAAGAAATATGAAGTAAATAACCAATACCATTGCAATCTATAACTACATCTGTTGGTTTTTTTTCTACTAATTTTCCTTGTATGTGTGTAATCATGTAAACTTCGCGTTAAACTCTCAAATGTAATAAAATTATTGTGCATTTCCATTGCGATATGCTAAATCATAATGAAATGTTAATTTTAATCGATAAAACACGAATTAATTATTCGTTTTTTTATTTTTTTTTGCCTCCCATTTTTCTTTTTCTTGTGCATCTATTACAGCAATTGCAGCCATATTTACAATTTCATCAACACTTGCTCCTAATTGAAGGATATGAACTGGTTTGCGCATTCCCATCATAATTGGCCCAATTGAATCAGCTTTATTTAATACCTTAAGTAGTTTGTAGGTAATATTAGCTGCATCTAGATTAGGAAAAATTAAGGTGTTTACTTTTTTTCCTGCTAATTTTGAAAACGGAAAAATCTGTTTTATTTTTTCACTATCTAAAGCAAAATCTGTTTGTAATTCACCATCAACAACCATATCTGGATAGGCTTTATGAAGCATAGAAACAGCCTCTCTTACTTTTGAAGCTTTATCGTTAGTTGAAGAACCAAAGTTAGAATAACTTGTCATTGCCATAACAGGATCCATACCAAACATTTTTACAATTCTAGCAGTCATTTTAGCAATTATTGCTAAGTCTTTTGCTGTAGGATCTATATTAATAGAGGTATCACTTAAAAACAAAGGACCTCTTTTTTTAGTCATCATTAAATTAGTTGTAGCAACACGTGTTGTTCCTGGTGCCATACCAATAAGTTCTAGCATTGGTTTTACAACTGAAGGATAACTTCTTGAATACCCAGAAATAAGTGCATCTGCATCTCCTTCATTTACCATCATTGCTGCAAAATAATTACGCTCACGCATTATTTTTTGAGAAGAATAAAGAGTTACACCTCTACGTTTTCTTTGTTGCCAATATGCATCTGCATATCTGTTTTTTCTTTCTAATTCTTCATCTGACTTAGGATCGATAATAGAAACATCTGCATCAAACTCAATCTCTTCTTTTAGTCTTTCAATTTCGTCTTTTCTTCCTAAAAGAATTGGTATAGCAATACCTTCTTCATAAACAATTTGTGCTGCTTTTAAAACATCTAATTGGTCTGCTTCAGCAAAAACCACACGTTTTGGATTGGTTCTAGCTCTATTAAGTAAGAGTCTTACTATTTTATTATCACTACCTAAACGCTCTAATAATTCATCTTCATATTTTTGCCAATCTTCAATAGGTTCTTTTGCAATACCACTTTCCATAGCAGCTTTAGCTACAGCAGGAGGTACCGTTGCTATTAATCTAGGATCAAATGGCTTGGGTATAATATACTCTTTACTAAAGGTTAATCTGGTTTCTCCATACGCAATATTTACTTGCTCTGGCACAGGTTCTTTTGCTAATTCTGCAAGCGCTTTAACCGCTGCCATTTTCATTGCCTCATTAATTCCTGTAGCACGAACATCTAAAGCGCCTCTAAAAATAAAAGGAAATCCTAATACATTATTTACTTGGTTAGGATGGTCACTTCTACCAGTTGCCATAATAATATCATCTCTAGTATCTACAGCTAGTTGGTATTTAATTTCTGGATCTGGATTAGCCATTGCAAAAACTATTGGGTTTTTGGCCATGACTTTTAACATTTCTGGCGTTACAATATCTGAAGTAGACAAACCTATAAAAACATCTGCATCTTGCATTGCTTCTAGTAATGTATCTATCTTTCTATGTGTAGCAAACTCTGCTTTTTGCGAGGTTAAATTATCTCTATCATCACGAATAACACCTTTGCTATCTAACATGACAATGTTTTCACGTTTTGCGCCAAATGCTTGGTATAAACGCGTACAAGAAATTGCAGCTGCTCCTGCTCCGCTTACTACTATTCTAGCTTCTTCTATTTTCTTTTCAGAAAGTTCTAAGGCATTTAATAATGCAGCTGCAGAAATAATTGCAGTACCATGTTGGTCATCATGCATTACAGGAATATCTAATTCTTCCTTTAAGCGTCTTTCTATTTCAAAAGCTTCTGGAGCTTTAATATCTTCTAAATTTATACCTCCAAAAGTTGGTGCTATATTTTTAACTGTAGCAATAAATTCTTCTACGTTTTCTGTATTTACTTCAATATCAAAAACGTCAATTCCAGCAAAAATTTTAAATAACAGTCCTTTTCCTTCCATTACTGGCTTAGATGCTTCAGGGCCAATATTTCCTAAGCCAAGAACTGCTGTTCCGTTAGAAATTACAGCTACTAAGTTTCCTTTTGCAGTATATTTATAGGCATTATTTTTGTCTTTTTCAATCTCTAAACAAGGTTCTGCTACACCTGGAGAATATGCTAAAGATAAGTCTCTTTGTGTTGTATATTTTTTTGTAGGTACTACTTCTATCTTTCCAGGAGTTGGCTTTGCGTGATATACTAAAGCTTCTCTACGTTTGCTTTGTTTGCTCATAAAAAATGATTTAACTATGACTTGCAAATGTAACTTTTTATGAGGAAAGAGAATAGAAAAACAAATAGAAATAGCTTATTATAAAAACACTATTATAATGTATTGTATATTATTTTTTACCGTTGTGTTTAACGAAATACTGCAATATTTAAATACACATAAAAAACAAAAGTCTTAAAAATCAAAGGGTGATTTTTAAGACTTTGTAAATAAGACTAGTTATGTAAAACTAATCCATTAACACTATTGCACCTTCTGGTTTAGAAAAGAAATCTTTAGTTACTGTTGGAGAAAAACTAAGATCACTTACTTCTATTTTTGTAATATACTCTCCTAATCCGTCTGTATCATTAGTAGACCAATAGGTTTTAAATCCGGTTGCAAACACAATGCCGTCTACCGTTGTTGTTTCTTGTAGTACTGTAGTTTTTTCTGGAGCATGCCCTCCATTTGGAAAGTATTTAGGGTACGAAACAATATATTTAATAGCACTTACCAAGTTTGTTTTTGCATTTACATAAAGAATATAATAATCATCAGGAGCAGAACCAACACCAGCATCATAAGTAGCTTTAATTACCTTTTGTGTTTCTCCTTGAAATTGTTGTTCTGGTAATAACTCAAGACTTACACCAGCACCATCAAGAACAAAAGGGTGTCCTGAAAAATACAATGGAGTTAAAGCCCAAAATTTAGTATCATAAGTAAAGGATGTACTATCTTTAGCTTTTACCCATGATTCTTTACCATCCCAACCAAAAGTAGATGTTGTATCTGTAACACTGTTATGTCTTGCTTTATTACTCCAAGTATCAATTGTTTGGTAAGAGTCTCTAATACCTTTACCATTTACTGGTAAATAATTAAAACGCATAGATAAATACCCATTAGAATACCATGTTTTTAACCCTCCATGTGCTTGCATTGCACTCCATAAAACTTTTCCTGCTTCTGATGCATTAAGCCTTTTATTGGCTGCCGCTACTCTTTCTTGTATCCAAGAATCTGGTATGTTATATTTTGTTTCTAGTGTATCTACTTCAATGCTTGTAGTAGTTTCTTTTTTTGAAGTTTGTTTACAAGCTACAAGGCTTAGCGCTAAAAATAAAATTAGAAGGCTGTACGGTTTTTTCATTATCTATTTTCTTTTTTATTTATTAATTACATTTGGTCGAGATACCTATTTAGACCTTTCAAAAATAAATTAAACTATTTTAAAAAATCAATATTACGTGTTAATCCAGAAAACTTTGTGCGTTTTACAGCAGAATTTTTAAATACTTTAGTAAAGGTATCTTGTGTTATTTCTTGCCAATCTTTTTTGGTCATTTCTAACAATTCTGGGTGTGGATTAAAAAGGGGTTCGTTATGTGGTTTTGCGAATCTATTCCATGGGCAAACATCTTGACAAACATCACAACCAAACATCCAATCATCAAAAGTACCTTTCATACTAACTGGTAATTGCTCTTTTAATTCAATAGTAAAATACGAAATACATTTACTGCCATCTACCACATAGGGTTCTGTAATAGCTTGTGTTGGGCAAGCGTCTATACATGCTGTGCATGTACCACAATGATCTGTGGTTATAGCGTCATATTCTAAATCTAGGTCTATAATAAGTTCTGCTATAAAGTAAAACGAACCTGTTTGTTGTGTAAGCAGATTGCTGTGTTTACCAATCCATCCCAAACCAGATTTTGCAGCCCAAGCTTTGTCTAAAACTGGTGCAGAATCAACAAAGGCTCGTCCATGAACTTCGCCAATTTCTTCTTGAATGAATTGTAAAAGTTGTTTGAGTTTATTTTTAATTACAAAATGATAGTCTGTACCATACGCGTACTTAGAGAGCTTGTAAGTGTCTTGGTTTTGTAATTGAGAAGGGTAATAATTTAGTAATAATGAAATAACAGATTTGGAGTCCTCGACTAGTTTTGTAGGATCTAAACGTTTATCAAAATGGTTTTCCATATACTGCATGTTACCATGCATGTTTTGGTTTAACCAGTTTTCTAATCGAGGTGCTTCTTCTTCTAAAAATGCTGCTTTACTAATGCCACAAGACAAAAAACCGAGGCGTTTGGCTTCGGATTTTATACTGCTGGTATATTTTTGTTTTGTGTTCATTGTTGCATTAACGATTGAGCAATTGTTGGAGCTCATCTCTGATAGCGACTTGCGAAAGCGTGACCTACCGAAGCTTTTTTTGCGTAGGTTGGGAATGCCCTAAAACAAACCGCCTTGTGTTGGACCTTTTACTCTTCCTAGGTGTTTATAAGCAAGTGCTGTTACTTCTCTTCCGCGAGGTGTTCGCATAATGAATCCTTGTTGGATAAGAAAGGGTTCATAAACTTCCTCAATAGTTTCGGCGTTTTCACTAACTGCTGTTGCTAAAGTGGTAATACCTACTGGTCCGCCTTTAAATTTATCTATTAAAGTGGTAAGTATTTTATTGTCCATTTCATCTAATCCATGTGCATCTACATGTAGTGCTTCTAAGGCATAACGTGCAATTTTAATGTCTATACTACCATTTCCTTTTATTTGTGCAAAATCACGAACACGACGTAATAAAGCATTTGCTATTCTTGGTGTACCTCTACTTCTACCTGCAATTTCGACTGCAGCTTCCATAGAAATAGGAACATTTAATATTTGCGCACTACGCTGTACTATGGTGGATAATAATTCGGTATTGTAATATTGTAATCTGCTTTGTATACCAAAACGTGCTCGCATTGGTGCTGTTAATAATCCAGAACGTGTGGTTGCACCAATTAGGGTAAATGGATTAAGATTGATTTGAACCGTTCTTGCGTTAGGTCCTGTTTCTATCATGATATCTATTTTATAGTCTTCCATTGCAGAATACAGGTATTCTTCAACAATTGGGCTTAGTCTATGAATTTCATCTATAAATAAAACGTCACGTTCTTCAAGGTTTGTGAGTAAACCTGCTAAGTCTCCTGGTTTATCTAAAACAGGACCTGAGGTTACTTTTATACCCACTTCTAACTCATTGGCAAGAATGTGTGCTAAAGTGGTTTTACCTAAACCAGGAGGTCCATGAAAAAGGGTGTGATCTAAAGCTTCTGCTCTACCATTTGCTGCTTGAACAAATATTTGTAAATTTTCTAATACTTGATCTTGACCAGTAAAATCATCGAAGGATAATGGTCTTAATTTTTTTTCTACATCAAATTCTTCAGGAGAAAAATTTTGGTCTGTTGGATCTAGGTTTTCGTTCATAGCTTTTCCTAGGTAGGAGGAAATCTCTTTTATGGTTTTATAAAAATCTACAAATTTTTTTAAAGCTTTGTAGGTTACTAAAACAAATATAATGAAAAAGCCTCTCTAAAAATAGAAAGGCTTTTAAGTTTTATTGTTACCCTAAGTCAAGCTCAGGGTGTTTTATTTTAATGTTGAAGTTCTTCTTCTCCTTCTTTTAAAGGAACATTCTGAGGCACGAAATCTACATCATGACCTGGTTTAGAATAATCATAAGACCATCTGTATACATGAGGAATTTCACCTTCCCAATTACCATGTACATGTTTTACAGGTGTTGTCCATTCTAAAGTTGTAGCTCTCCATGGGTTTTGCACTGCGCGTTTACCAAAGAACATACTACTAAAGAAGTTATATAAATAAATTAGCTGTACTGCTCCTCCAATTAAAGCAAATATTGTAATGATTACGTTAGTATTTGCTAAATCATCAAATAAAGGAAAGTTAGAGTTGGTATAATAACGTCTTGGTAAACCAGCCATACCTATAAAGTGCATTGGAAAGAATACACCATAAGCACATATAGCTGTTATCCAGAAGTGAATGTACCCTAGGTTTTTATTTAACATTCTACCAAACATTTTTGGATACCAATGGTAAATTCCTGCAAACATACCGTAAAGAGCAGATATACCCATTACTAAGTGGAAGTGTGCAATTACAAAATAAGTATCGTGAACGTTAATATCTAAAGCAGAATCACCAAGAATAATACCTGTTAAACCACCTGTAATGAAAGTAGAAACAAAACCAATAGAAAACAGCATAGCTGGATTCATTTGAATGTTACCTTTCCATATTGTTGTTATCCAGTTAAAAGCTTTAACGGCTGATGGTATTGCAATTAATAAGGTTGTAAATGTAAATACAGAACCTAAAAATGGATTCATACCTGAAACAAACATATGGTGACCCCAAACTATAGTAGAAAGGAATGCAATTGCTAAAATTGAAGCAATCATTGCACGATATCCGAAAATTGGTTTACGTGAATTTGTTGCCATAATCTCAGATACTAATCCCATAGCAGGTAAGATTACGATATATACTTCTGGATGCCCAAGGAACCAGAATAGGTGTTCAAATAATACTGGAGAACCACCTTGATAATGTAACACTTCACCTTGAATAAATATATCTGATAAGAAGAATGAAGTACCAAAGCTTCTATCCATTATTAATAGTAGACAAGCAGATAATAATACAGGGAAAGATACTACACCAATAACAGCTGTAATAAAAAATGCCCAAATAGTTAAAGGTAGTCTAGTCATAGACATTCCTTTTGTACGTAAGTTAATTACAGTAACAATATAATTTAATGAACCTAATAAAGAGGAAGCAATAAATATTGCCATAGCTACTAACCATAGTGTCATACCCATTCCTGATCCACCAGAAGCCATTGGTATTGCAGATAGTGGAGGATAGATAGTCCAACCAGCAGCCGCAGGTCCAGCTTCTACAAAAAGTGAAATTAACATGATAACACTAGATAAGAAAAATAACCAATAAGAAACCATGTTTAAGAAACCTGAAGCCATATCTCGTGCACCAATTTGCAACGGAATTAATAAGTTACTAAAAGTACCACTTAATCCTGCTGTTAGTACAAAGAATACCATAATAGTACCATGAATAGTTACTAATGCAAGATAGATATCTGCATCCATAACTCCACCTGGAGCCCATTTACCTAATAATGCTTCAAAAATTACATTTGGCTCTTCTGGCCATGCAATTTGCATACGAAACATTAGTGACATGATTACCCCTATAACTCCCATGATTGTACCAGTAATTAAATACTGTTTTGCAATCATTTTATGATCTATACTAAATATATATTTAGTGATAAAAGTTTCTTTATGGTGATGCTCTTCGTGTGCTTCGTGATCGTGTGTATCTGCGTGTGCTGACATAATTTAATATTCTTTTGTCTTATTAAATTTAGTTAATTAGTGAGTTTTTAAAAGCTTTTTGTTCTTTTATCCAAGCGTCATACTCTTCTTGAGTTTCAACAATAATTTTCATTTGCATGTTGTAATGTGATTTTCCACAAATCTTATTACATAATAACAAATAATCAAAATCATATCTTTCTAGAGCTTCTTCTCCTTTAGCAATAAGTGCTTTACTTTTTTCTGCTCTTATAGTATTAATATTTGCAACCTTATCAATCATATCTGGATTTTGGCGCATATCTGCTGTAGTTACTGTTGGCGTAAAACCAAACTGTGTAATCATACCAGGAACACAGTTCATTTGTGCTCTAAAGTGTGGCATGTAAGCAGAGTGTAATACATCTTGTGAACGCATTTTAAATAATACAGGACGACCAACAGGTAAATGTAATTCTGTTGTAATAACATCATCTTGTGCATAAGGGTCTGCTTCATCTACACCTAAAATATTAGCTCTATCAATATCAATTAAACGTACGTTAGCTTTTCCTAAAGTATTATCTTCTCCTGCATATCGTGCTTTCCAGTTAAACTGTTGTGCATATAGCTCTACTACTAAAGGATCTTCATCTTCATTTACATTCATGATACTTGACCATGTAAATAAACCGTATATAATTAAACCAGCTAATACAATAACAGGAATAATTGTCCAGATAAACTCTAGCGTATTATTATCTGCAAAGTATAAAGCTTTTTGTCCTTTTTTACCTTTATACTTAAAAGAGAAGTAGTGTAAAAGAAATTGTGTTATAACCTGAACGATAAAAATAAGTATCATTGAGATGGTCATTAAATTATCTATTTCAGGACCATGGGCAGATGCTGAATTAGACATTAATGGTAAATCACCTAATTCTACTAAACTCCAAATTGTTATTATATAAATGAAGGCTAGAAAACCAATCATTAAATAACCGTTTAGGCTATTATCTTTATCTGTTGCTATTTGGCTATTTGAGTTACCTACTTGAGCTAAATCAAATATTTTAACCATTTGCCAAATGGCAATTGTTATAAATACTAATACTAAAATTGTTAATAAAGCAGTCATTGTTGTCTTTCGTCTTTATTTATATTTTATTAATAATGGAAATGTTCACTTTCTTTTACAAAAGGATTTCGTTTTGCTAATAATGGTGCTTTTGTTAAAGCATTAAATACTACATATATGAATAACCCTGCAAATAGAGATAATGCACCAAGTTCAGGAATACCAATAAACCATCTATCACCAACCGTTGCTGGCATAATCATATTGAAAATATCGATATAGTGTCCTATTAAGATAACAATACCAGCCATAACTACAAACCAAGGAATACGTTTATAATCACTATTCATTAATACTAGGAATGGGAATACTAAATTTAGTACTAACATACCAAAGAAAGGTAATCTATAGTCGTTAATTCTAGTAACAAAGTATGTTACCTCTTCAGGAATATTAGCATACCAGATTAACATAAATTGTGAAAACCATAAGTAAGCCCAGAAAATACTAAACCCAAACATGAATTTAGCTAAATCATGTAAATGACTATCATTTACTAATTCTAAGTATCCTTTAGATTTTAAGTATAGAGAAATAAATGCGATTACAGTAATACCACAAACCATCATTCCTGCTAATACATACCATCCAAATAAAGTAGAGAACCAGTGTGGATCTACACTCATAATCCAATCCCAAGACATCATTGATTCTGTGTATAAAAAGAATACTAAGAATGCTGCTGAGATACGGAATGTCTTTTTAAAGTTCTTATTATCATTTGCGTTATCTTGAGCAATAGAGAATTTACGAGAAAACTGTCTGTATAAAACCCAACCTGCAATAAAAATTAAACCTCTAATTGCAAATCCCCACGTATTTAACCAACCCGATTTTCCTTGGATTAATTTATCATGCGCTACTACTTCTGGGTCCATCCAAACAAATATATTGTAATGACCAATTGTACCTGACGCAACTGCAATTGCTAATACTATTAAAGCACCAGGAAGTAAGTAGGCAGTGATACCTTCCATTACTCTAAATAAAACAGGAGACCAACCAGATTGTGAAGCCCATTGTACTGCATAAAATGCTAAAACTCCTAAAGCAATCATCATAAAAAAGAATGCTGCTACATATAATGCAGCCCAAGGTCTGTTAGCAATTTGATGTTGTACGTGTTCTACGTGTTTTTTGTGTTCATCTACATGTGAAACAGTTTCTGTTGCATGTGTATTTTCTGTTGCATGAGTATCATGTGCTTTTTCTGTTACTGCATGTGCAGTTTCTTCGCCATGACCACCACCATGATGTGCTTCTTCAGCTAATATGGTTTCAACGTCTTCAAAAGATTTATGAGAGGTCATAAAACCATATCCAACTCCTAATAATCCTAAAATCATTAGTGCGATAGAAAATGTCTTTAATTTATTTGAGAATGTGTACATATCTATATATAAACTTTATCTAATCTTATTTTTCTAAATCTGCTTTCAATTGTAAAACATAAGCAACAACTTGCCAACGTTCTTCTTCATTTAATTGGTTAGCATAAGAACCCATTGCGTTTTTACCATAATAAATAGTATGGTATATACTACCTGCATTAATTGCTCTACCAGCATCATCATAACTTGGTATACCTAGTATTTTTTCACGTTTTACTAAGTTACCTTGTCCGTTACCTTTATTACCATGGCAGATACCACAATAAATATTATATAACTCTTTAGCTTTAGCTTCATCATATTGATCTGCACTTAAAGGGCTTAGTAAATTTGCTTTAGCTTCTTCATAACCAGCGGTAGAGTTTTCAATTTCAAAAGGAGTAAACCCTCTTGGTACTGTTCCTTCTACTGGTAATTGTGCTTCTACACCATTTGCAAAAGCAGTTGATTCTCCATATGCTTCATAAGGTACAGGTTCATACATATTAGGCATGAATTGATAGTTAGGTCTAGAATCTTTTTTACAAGATACTATTGAACTTACTACAAGTACGAATACAAATATTTTTATTAAATGCTTCATATTAATGTTCATCTTCTTTATCAATAATATTTACTTCTACAGCACCTGTTTTTTGTAACAGATTGGTTAATTCGTTTTCGTTACCATGAACTGCAATTTCCATTAAGAAATGATCATCTGTTGTTCTTGGATCTGGATTTTCAGCTTTTTTAAATGGCCACATTTTACTACGTAAGTAAAATGTAATTACCATTAAATGTGCTGCAAAGAATACCGTTAACTCAAACATAATAGGCACAAATGCTGGCATGTTTTCGATATAACTAAAACTTGGTTTACCACCAATGTTTTGTGGCCAATCTTCAATCATAATAAAATTCATCATTACAATTGCTACAGTTAAACCTACACATCCATATAAAAAAGATGTTATTGCTATTCTAGTTGGTGCTAATCCCATTGCCTTGTCTAGTCCGTGAACTGGAAAAGGTGTATATATTTCTTCAATGTGATGCTTTTCAGCTTTAACTGTTTTTACAGCATTCATTAACACATCGTCGTCTGTATAAATAGCGTGAATTACTTTTGAAGCTTCCATATGCTACTTTTAGTTTATTAGTTTTTTAGCTTGTCCTGCCCAATCATCGCGTTCTGCTCTTCCTGGGAATGATTCTGTGATAGAATCTAACAAATTATATTCATTATTTGTCATCTTACTTACTTGTAAGAATGTATAAATTCCAATACTATTTAATACCTCTTCCATCTTTGGTCCAACACCATTAATCTTTTTTAGATCGTCAGGAGTTTGTGTATTAGGATCAAAAGTTCCAATAGTACCTAAAAGGTTAGTAACGCTTTCAGAGTTATCTTTAGAAGGAGTTTCTTTTACAACTTCAACTTGAGGTTTAGTAGTAATTTTCTTTTTACCAGAAGTTCTCTCATCTGTACCTGTACCTACTAAGCTATCTCCTCTTTCTCTAATTTTTTTATAACGTTCACCAGAAGATTTTAAAATAGTTTTAACCTCTGCTTGCGCAATTACTGGGAAAGTTCTAGAGTATAATAAGAATAATACAAAGAAGAAACCAATGGTACCAATAAATATTCCTATATCTACAAATGTAGGTGAGAACATTGTCCATGATGATGGTAAGTAATCTCTGTGTAATGATGTAACAATAATTACAAAACGCTCAAACCACATTCCTATATTTACAATAATAGAGATAAAGAAAGAGAACATAATACTTGTTCTTAGTTTTTTAAACCACATGAATTGTGGAGAAAATACGTTACAAGTCATCATTGCCCAATAAGCCCACCAGTAAGGTCCAGTTGCTCTATTTAAGAATGCAAATTGTTCGTATTCTACACCAGAATACCAAGCAATAAATAACTCAGTAATATATGCTACACCTACTATAGAACCTGTAATCATGATTACAATGTTCATTAATTCGATGTGTTGTAATGTAATATAGTCTTCTAAATTACACACTTTTCTCATTATAATAAGAAGTGTGTTTACCATTGCAAATCCTGAGAATACTGCTCCTGCAACAAAGTAAGGAGGGAAAATGGTAGTATGCCATCCAGGAATAACAGATGTTGCGAAGTCAAAAGATACAATAGTATGTACAGAAAGTACTAAAGGTGTTGCTAAACCAGCAAGTACTAAAGATACTTCTTCAAAACGTTGCCAATCTTTTGCTCTACCAGACCAACCAAAACTTAGTAAAGAATAAATTTTCTTTTGAAATGGTTTTACTGCTCTATCTCTAATCATTGCAAAATCTGGTAATAAACCTGTCCACCAGAAAACTAGAGATACAGATAAGTAGGTAGATATTGCAAATACATCCCAAAGTAATGGGGAGTTAAAGTTTACCCATAGAGATCCAAATTGATTTGGTATTGGTAATACCCAATAACCTAACCAAGGTCTTCCCATGTGTATGATTGGAAATAAACCAGCTTGTACTACAGAGAAAATTGTCATTGCTTCTGCTGAACGGTTAATTGCCATTCTCCATTTTTGACGGAAAAGTAATAGTACTGCAGAAATTAATGTTCCTGCGTGACCAATACCTACCCACCAAACAAAGTTAGTAATATCCCAAGCCCAACCAACGGTCTTGTTTAAACCCCAAGTACCAATACCTGTAGATACTGTGTAAAGTATACACCCTATTCCCCAAAGAAAAGCTACTAATGCTATAGAAAATACTATCCACCATTGCTTATTTGCTTTACCTTCAATAGGTCTTGCCACATCCACAGTAACGTCGTGGTATGATTTTTCACCTGTAACTAAAGGTCTTCTAATAGGTGCTTCGTAATGAGACGCCATAATGCTTTATAATTGTTTCTTAATTAATTTTTTATGCTTCAGTTGTATTTCTCACTTTTGTATGATATTGAACATTAGGTTTTGTCCCAACGTGCTCTAACAAGTGATACATACGTTTATCTTCTAAAAGTTCTGCAACTTTTGAATCTTTATCGTTAATATCTCCAAATACCATTGCTCCACTACTACATGCTGCAGAACAAGCGGTTTGGAATTCACCATCTTTAATTTCTCGTCCATCACGTTTTGCATCAAGAATTGTTTTCTGTGTCATTTGAATACACATAGAACATTTTTCCATTACACCACGAGAACGAACAACTACATCTGGATTTAAAACCATGCGTCCTAAATCATCATTCATATGATAATCAAACTCATCGTTACCATTGTATAAGAACCAGTTGAAACGACGTACTTTATACGGACAGTTGTTTGCACAATATCTTGTACCTACACAACGGTTATATGCCATATGATTTTGCCCTTGACGACCATGTGAAGTTGCAGCAACTGGACAAACAGTTTCACAAGGTGCATGGTTACAATGTTGACACATTACTGGTTGAAAAGCTACTTGTGGATTATCTGAAGCTTGTTCTAATTCTCCAAACTCACTTAATGAACTACTTAAACCAGAAATATTATCTTTCTTTTCATTATCTCCAGCAAAAGATTCTTCTGAAGAATAATATCTATCAATACGTAACCAGTGCATATCACGACTACGTCTAATTTCTTCTTTACCTACTACAGGTACATTGTTTTCTGCGTGACATGCAATTACACATGCTCCACATCCTGTACAAGCGTTTAAGTCGATAGATAAGTTAAAATGATGCCCAATAGAACGATCAAACTCATCCCAAAGATCAGCATCTTTAGAAGTTACTGGAATTTCTTCATGATTATAAGAAACTACAGGTATTGCGTTAAAGTGAGATTTATCTTTGGTATTAAATATTTCTAAAGTTGTTTCTTTAATAATATCACCACGTCCCATTAATGTGTTGTGTAATTGTACACAAGCAAATTCATGTTCACCAGGAATAACTTTTAAAGATACATTGCTTTGAACAGTATTAAAGTTTTGGTAAAAAGGGAATGCATTTTTACCTGTTTGCATTTCTTCTTTTAAACCGTTTTTACGACCAAAACCAAAAGACATTCCTAAAGAACCAACCGCTTGACCTGGTTGAATAATTACTGGAACTACTTCTGTAATACCATTTACCGTTAATTCTACTAAACTAGAGTTTAAACCACCTGTTGCAACATGCCAGTTTTTAACACCAAATTTCTTAGCATCTTGAGCAGACATGGTTAAGTAATTATCCCAAGTTGTTCTAGTAATAGGATCTGGAAACTCTTGTAACCATGGGTTATTTGCCTGTTGGCCATCTCCCATTCCTGTTTTAGTGTATAGTGTTAACTCTAATTCTGATGTTTTTGCAGAAGCAGCTAAAGCTCTTGCCGCATCACCACCAGATGGGGTAGAAACACCTGATAAAGTACCAACATTAGATGTTGTAGTTGAAGTTGTTGTATATGAATCTTTATCTTCTTCTTTTATACCTACTCCTACAGCAGCATCATGAATGATTCCGCCAACCCAAGTTCTATCTTTTTTATCATTTAATTTACTAGTAATTTCCGTGGTTGTAGATGAACCAGCATTTGCTCCTCCAAAAGAGGAACCTGCAACAAAAACACCATCATGTAATGCTTTGTTAAAAGAACCACCACTAACTATACTAGTTTTCCAATTTTGCTTGATATAGTCATGAAAAGATTCTTCTTTTCCTGTCCACTTTAATAAAGCATCTTGAAATTGTTTTGTATCGAATAAAGGACGAATAGTTGGTTGCGTTAAAGCAAAATGTCCTTTTTTCATTTCCACATCTCCCCAAGATTCTAAATAGTGAGGTGCAGCAGCAATATACGTTGCTACAGATGCTGTTTCGTCTGCTTTCATTGAAAAACAAACCGAAGTTAAGTTTTCATTTTTTAATCCTTCAGCAAAATCTGAAGCATTTGGTAATGTATATAATGGGTTTACACCACTCATAATTAAAGCACCAACTTTACCTGCTTTCATATCAGCAACTAAAGCATTTACCGCTTTATCATTTCCTTGTCTTGTTTGTATAGGTGAAGTAATATCAAAAGCTTTAGCTTTTAAAGCTTCGTTAATTTCTAAAACTACTGTTTGCGCATTAACATCTTGTAAACCTGTTACAACAACACCATTGCTACCTGCTTTTTTAAGCTGAGAAGCTGCTTGACGTACTGCTTTATCTAATGCTTCTGGTAAATCTCCAGAAACAGAACCTCCTACTACATAAGAGTATAATTTAGCTAAGGCTATTTTTTGTTGTGTTGGTGTTAACGGAACACGCTTATCTGCATTTGCTCCTGTTAATGACATGTTAGATTCAAACTGAATATGACGAGACATTTTTCCATGATTTGGAACTTTGTTCTTAGCATATCCGGAATCAAATCCTCCACCTTGCCAATCTCCTAAAAAGTCTGCACCAACAGACACAATTGTCATTGCTTTAGAGAAATCATAATTTGCTAAAGCACGTTCTCCGTACTTAGCTTGGTAAGCATCTAATGCAGCAGATTCTGAAACAGCATCATAAACTACATGACGAACATTACCATATTTTTCTTTAAACTCTGAAATTAATTTTGAAGTTGACGGACTTGCAAAAGTTTGAGTTAATAATACAATGTCTTTACCAGAGCCCTTAAGAGCTTCTAGTTTTTGCATCACTGCATTATCAAGTTCTGTCCATGAGATAGCTTCCTGGCCACGCATAGGACCTTGAACTCTTAAACTATCATACAATCCTAAAACCGAAGCATTAACTCTGGCATTGGCGCTACCATTAGCAACTGCCATAGAATTGTTTTCGATTTTAATAGGACGACCTTCGCGAGTTTTAACTAAAACAGATGCAAAATCAAATCCGTTTGCAATAGTAGTTGCATAGTAATTAGCAACACCAGGAATAATTTCTTCCGGCTGCACTACATAAGGAATTGATTTAATAACTGGTCCTTCACAGGCAGCAAGAGATGCTGCAGCTGTACTAAAACCAACATATTTTAAGAAATCACGACGAGTCGTTGAAGAAGACTCTAAAGTGTCTTTATCTCCTAAAAATTCGTCTGTAGGAATTTCTTCTACAAATTCGTTTTGTTTTAGCGTCTCAACAATAGAGCTATTTTCGTTTAGCTCCTCAACACTTTTCCAGTATTTCTTGTTTGATGACATATTATATAATTGAATTACTTCTTATTAATTTTATTTAAAGTTTTAAATCCCTTTTAAGAGATTTCCACTTTCGTGGAAATTACTAAACTAGGTTTAGTAATGACATTTACCACATTCTAATCCACCCATTTGCGCAGCAGTTAACTGCTCTACACCATATTTTTTAGATAATTCTTCGTGAATTTTTGTATAGTATGCGTTGTCTTTTACTTTAACGTTTGTTTCTCTGTGACAGTTAATACACCATCCCATTGTTAATGGAGCATGTTGAGATACTATTTCCATTTCTTCAACTGGACCATGACAAGTTTGACATTCTAAACCTGCAACAGTTACGTGTTGTGAGTGGTTGAAATATGCAAAGTCTGGTAAGTTATGAATACGCACCCATTTAACTGGCTGTGGTGTTCCTGAATATTTTTGATCTGCATCATTCCAACCTGCGGCTGCATATAGTTTTTGAATTTCACCATCATAAAACTCTTTTGTATACTCTGCAGTAGTTTCTCCTGTGTATTCGTATACCGATTTATGACAGTTCATACAAACGTTTAACGAAGGTATACCAGATGTTTTACTAACTCTAGCAGAAGAGTGACAGTACTTACAGTCTATACCATTATCACCTGCATGAATTTTATGCGAAAAATGAATTGGTTGTACTGGTTGGTATCCTTGATCTACTCCTACTTGAGATAAGTAACCATATACAAAATAAGCACTAGCTAATAAAAAGAATATTACAGTTACTAATACTAAAAACTGATTTTGAGCAAACGCTTTCCATAACGGAACACTTTTATCTTCTGTCTCAATATCTACTCCTTTAGCTTCAGCAAATTTACGAAGCGTCTTGTTTACTAATATTAATGCAAATGCTAATAAAGCAAACAATACAGCTAATGCGCCTAAAATTAATTTATTAGAAACACTATCTCCACTTCCTGACGCTTGCGTTGCTCCTACCTGCGTAGTAGCCGCAGCAGCAGGTGCTTTAGCTTCTTCAGCAGTGTATGCTAAAATATTACTAATATCTTCATCTGATAATTGAGGGAAAGCAGTCATTGCAGCTCCTCCAAACTCATTATAAATCTTGTTTGCATAAGCATCACCAGATTTAATTACGCCTGAACTATTACGTATCCATGCAGAAAGCCAATCTCTATCTAAACCTTCATCATCAGACAAACGTTGCTCTACATTACGCAAAGCAGGACCTGTCATTTTCTTATCTAATTTATGACATGCTGCACAATTAGCATTAAATAAAGATTTACCCTTAGCAGGATCGCCTTCTTGAGCAGAAAGCGTCATGGAGAATGTTAGTAAAATAACTAAGCTTAAACGAAAGATTGTTGCACTTAACTTACGGTGAATCACCTGTTTCATATTATTGGTTGAATTAACTTCTAAACTTTGGTATGGTTTTTTCATTTAGTAAAACAAAAAATACAGTTATAAAATCTCAAGCAAAAGTAATATTAAAAGTCGATTTTAGAAATGTTAGCGAAGTGTTAATTGCTAATTTAGAGAAATTCTAAATAACAAAACACCTAACTAATTAGTTTATAACATATACATTTGCATTAAATATATTTGAAAATGAAATTACTAAAAACAAAACACACATTACTTTTAAGTATTATAACTTTTTGCATAACAAGCATTTGCAACGCACAGGAAGGTGTTATTAGTATAAATCAGGATGAAGAAATCACTCGTTTATTAGAGTTAAAAAAAGAGATTAATACTAATGAAGATGCTAATGATAGATATAAAATACAGATTTTTTCAGGCAGAAGAGGTGCAGCAGAAACAGAACAAACAGATTTTAACAACGAATACGTACAATGGACAAGTAAATTAGTATATGAAACTCCTAATTATAAAGTTTGGGTAGGAAGTTTTAAAAGTAGATTAGAAGCAGATAGAGCGTTATTGAAAGTAAAAAACAAGTTCCCAAATGCTTTTATTTTTAAACCAAAAATTAAAAAAGAACTTTAGATTCTAATAAAAAAAGCGACCATTGGTCGCTTTTTTTATTTACATACACTATAAAATATTGTAATACTTTTTAAAACACCAATGAATTTTTAATAATTGTTTCGCTAGCTAAACGTAACGCTATTAAAAAAGCATTAGCGTATTACCTAGTAAACTTTTTGAACATAGATTCATTACATATAGTACCATTTAAACACACAACTGCCTATTGTAATTCAAGCAAAATGCTCACAAAAGACAAAAACCTTTTTACAATTTAAAAACTTCATAAAATAAAAACACCTTCAAAATTTAATAAAAATTGAAGGTGTGTAAGTGTAAAAAAAATGTGTTATTCAATTATAATTTTCCTGACAGTTTTCTTTTTTCCAATGATTATTTTTACAAAATAAAGACCTGGTGCATTTTTTGAAACATCTATAGTTTTTGCATCTTTAACAGTATAAATATGCTTTCCTAAAATATTATAAAGCGAAATCTTATCAATGTCTTTATTATAAAAATCAACAAACAAAATGTCTTTTACAGGATTTGGATGTATCATTATAGCATCATCTAGTTCTAAATTTTCAACAGATAAAGTGGTATCTTGTACATCTCCTGTAATAGAAATAATAGCACCGCAAAGCGTTTCTGTAACGCTAGTTTCTTCTACCCAGCTACCTAAGTTTAAACTTGGTGGATTTGGTAAAGATGCGCTGCTATTATAATACAAAACATAGGTGTTCTCAAATGTTCCGTTACCATCGTCTGCAAAGATTTCCCAACGAGAGACAGTATTATTCCAAGCGATTTGCAATTCGCAATTTCCTAGACCTCCACAAGGGGAGTTTTCATCTACAGGATTCGTTTCAAAAGTATTTCTACCTGTTGCATCTAAACTTTTCTGATTAAACGTATAATCAGCAGTTTCTAACAAATAATGACATGCGTTTAAAGTTATTGTTTGCGCAAATACGTTTACGCCAAGCACAAAAAACAATAAAAATATTATATTTTTTTTCATAATACATGCTTAATTACTTGTTGGATAATACCCTGAGACACAAATAACATATCGAAGTGTGGTATACGGTTGCATATTATTTACTGCTGTACCACTACCTGTATTACCAATCATATTCTCATTCATAACAGTAGCAGTAGTACTTTCTCCTGTAGAATACTCTTTGTCTAGCAACTTGGTACCTGCTGGGTAATTATTTGTTGGAGATTCACTATCACCATCTTCTACCACAGCATTAACTGAGTGGTTATGTGCTGGTAAATTTGCCTCTACTAGAGTGGTTGTATGTAAACCTCCTTGATTACCTTGTGAATAGCTTGGAAGCCCTGGACCAGCACCTTGCCCAATAGGCACACGACCTCTTAAATCTGGTAAAGCAAAAGTAGTTATACCATCACCACCATATTGAGTTCCTAAAAGGCTAAACAAAGCTGTATTTTGTGCAATTGGTAATAAACTACCATCACATTCCATCCAACCACTTTGTACAAAATACACTGCTGTTAATTTAATATCACCTAGATATGCATCTTGTGCGTTTACAGTATTGACAAAAAAGAAACATAAGCATACACTTAAAGTTGTAATTAGTTTTTTCATAAAAAAAAATTTAAAGATTAATAGATTCTAAATTTAGTTATTTTATAATAATTTCTAAATAGCAACCATAATTTTTATTCAATAAAAAAAAAGAGCGACCAATAGGTCGCTCTTATAATTTGTATATAAAAAAATTTATTTCAGTTTCTTTTTAACTTCTACTTCATGGAAAGCTTCAATTATATCGCCTTCTTTAATGTCGTTGTAGTTCTTAATTTGGGTACCAAAATCATAACCTTTAGAAACTTCTTTAACATCGTCTTTAAAACGTTTTAAGGATGCTAATTCACCTGTGTATACAACTACGCCATCACGTATTAAACGTATACCAGAGTTTCTCATTATTTTACCAGTTAATGCCATACAACCTGCAATGCTTCCAATTTTAGAAACTTTAAAGATCTCTCTAATTTCTGCTGTACCTGTAATTTCTTCTTTAAGCTCTGGAGATAACATACCTTCCATTGCGTCTTTAAGATCATTTATAGCATCATAAATAATGGAGTACATTCTGATATCGATTTCTTCGTTATCTGCTATTTGACGAGCATTACCCATTGGACGCACATTAAATCCTATAATAATAGCATCTGAAGCAGTTGCTAATAATACATCACTCTCTGTTATAGGCCCAACACCTTTATGAATAATATTTATTTGAATTTCTTCGGTAGATAATTTCTGGAAAGAATCTGTTAACGCTTCTACAGAACCATCTACATCTCCTTTTAGGATGATGTTTAATTCTTGGAAATCACCAAGAGCGATACGACGACCTATTTCATCTAGAGTAATATGACGTTGTGTACGTACAGATTGTTCACGTTGTAATTGTGTACGTTTTGTAGCAATTTGTTTTGCTTCACGTTCGTCTTCAAATACATTAAATTTATCACCTGCTTGTGGTGCACCATCTAAACCTAGAATAGATACTGGAGTGGAAGGACCTGCTTCTTTAATATCATTTCCACGTTCATCTTGCATTGCCTTAATCTTTCCGCTGTTTTTACCAGCTAAAACATAATCACCAATACGTAATGTACCTGCTTGAACTAATATGGTAGATACATATCCTCGACCTTTATCTAAGAATGCTTCTACAACTGTTCCTTGTGCTAATTTATCAGGATTTGCTTTTAACTCTAATAATTCGGCTTCAAGTAATACTTTTTCTAAAAGTTCTTTTACACCTGTTCCCATTTTAGCAGAGATATCTTGTGATTGAATTTTACCTCCCCAATCTTCTACTAAAAGGTTCATTTGTGCTAAACCACTTTTAATATTTTCTGGTTTTGCGTCTGGTTTATCAATTTTATTAATTGCAAATACTATAGGTACTCCTGCTGCTTGCGCGTGAGAGATTGCTTCTTTAGTTTGCGGCATGATATCATCATCTGCAGCTGCAACAATAATAGCGATATCTGTTACTTGGGCTCCACGAGCACGCATTGCTGTAAATGCTTCGTGACCTGGAGTATCTAAGAATGCTATTTTTTGTCCGTTGTCTAAAGTTACTCCATAAGCACCAATGTGTTGTGTAATACCTCCTGACTCTCCTGCAATTACATTTTCTTTACGTATGTAATCAAGAAGCGATGTTTTACCATGATCAACGTGACCCATTACTGTTACAATAGGAGCACGAGGTTTTAAATCTTCTGGTTTATCTTCAACTTCTTCAATAGCTTCTTCAATATCTGCAGTTATAAATTCTACTTTATATCCAAATTCTTCTGCAACTATAGAAAGTGTTTCTGCATCTAAACGTTGGTTCATAGTAACCATCATACCAAGAGACATACAAGCAGATATAATTTGTGTTACTTGCACATTCATCATGGTAGCAACCTCATTTGCTGTTACAAATTCTGTTACTTTAAGAATCTTGTTTTCTGCTGCTTCAATTTGTTGATCAATTTCAGATTGTTCTCTGTGTTGATCTCTTTTATCTCTTCTGTACTTAGCACCTTTACCCTTACTAGATTTACCTTGCAGTTTTTCTAGGGTTTCACGTACTTGTTTTTTAACGTCTTCTTCGCTAGGCTCTTCTTTTACAATATTTCTTCTTCCTTTGCCTTGTCCTGGTTTGTTTCCTTTGTATCTGTTGTTACCACCTGAGTTATTTCCTCCAGTTCTATTATCTCCTGGTTTAGAAATTCTACGACGTTTACGTTTATTATCTGAAGATTTATCGTCTTTCTTAGGGTCTTCTTTTTTCTTTTTAGGTTTATTAAATTGACTTAAATCAATTTTAGTACCTGCAATTTTAGGACCAGTAAGTTTTTGGTATTTTGTTTCTACCCTTTCTTCTTTAAAGGGTTGATCTTCTGCTTTAGTAGTTTTTTCATTTTTAGCAGCTGCTGGTTTTTCAACCTTATCTACTTTTTCTGTTTTCGCTACTTCATCTACCTTTTCTACTTTGTCAACCTTCTCTACTTTGGTAACCTTTTCAACCTTAACTGGTGTTTTTGGTTTTTCGGTTTTAGTAGGTTGTACTTCCTCAACTTTTTTAATTTCTTGAGGTTTTTTAGTTTCTTGAGGCGTTGTAGGAGCTACTTTTTCTTTAGCCGTTTCTTGCTTAACTTCTTCGGCTTTCGGTTTTTGCTTCTCTTCTACTTTTTTAGATTTACCATCTAAATCTATTTTACCAACTTGTTTTGGTCCAGACAGTGTAGACTTAGCTTTAACAATTTGTTGTTGCTGCTGCTTAGCTGCTTCTCTAATTGCTTCTGCTTTTTGCTTTTCTTCTAATTCTTTCTCACGTTGTTCACGTAAAGCTTCTTTTTCTTTGAGTTTAGCCTCACTAACTTCTTGAGACGCCATTCTTTTGCTAGCGTCTGTTTGAAATTCGTTTGAAAGAATTTGGTAAACTTTTTCTGAAATTTTTGTAGTAGGACGCTTCTCTATTTCGATGCCTTTAGATTCTAAAAAATCTACTGCACGATCGATAGAGATGTTAAGCTCGCGTAATACTTTATTTAATCTTACTGTTCCAGCCATAAATTGCTTGTAATATAACCTAAAATGTGTTAGTCTTCAAATTCTGCTTTAAGAATTCTAATAACTTCGTTTATTGTTTCTTCTTCTAAATCGGTACGTTTCACCAAATCTTCAACCTCTTGTTCTAGTACGCTTTTAGCTGTATCTAGTCCTGCTTTGCTGAATTCATCAATAATCCATCCGTCTATTTCATCAGAGAATTCGCGTAATTCTACATCTTCTTCTGCTCCTTCTCTAAATACATCAATTTCATAACCTGTTAGTTTTCCTGCTAAACGTATGTTGTGACCACCACGACCTATAGCTTTACTTACTTCTTCTGGTTTTAAAATTGCTTCTGCTCTTTTATTTTCTTCGTCAATTTTAATTGATGTTACACGAGCAGGACTTAATGCTCTTGTAATATACAATTGTAAATTGGTTGTATAATTGATTACATCAATATTTTCATTTCCTAATTCACGAACTATACCGTGAATTCTAGATCCTTTCATACCTACACATGCACCTACAGGATCAATTCTATCATCATACGAATCTACAGCTACTTTTGCTTTTTCGCCTGGAATACGTACTACGTTTTTAATAGTAATTAAGCCATCAAAAACTTCAGGAATTTCTTGCTCGAATAATTTTTCTAAAAATGCTGGTGCAGTTCTAGACATTATTATTGCAGGTTTATTTCCTTTTAACTCTACACTTTCAATAATTCCTTTTACGTTATCTCCTTTACGGAAAAAATCTGAAGGAATTTGTTTGTCTTTTGGCAAGATGATTTCGTTTCCTTCATCATCTAAAAGTATAACAGCTCTGTGACGAATGTGGTGTACTTCGGCTGTATAAATTTCACCAATTAACTCTTGAAATTGTTTATAAATATTGGTGTTATCGTGTTCGTGTATTTTAGATATTAAGTTTTGTCTTAACGCTAATATAGAACGACGACCAAGGTCTATTAATTTTACTTCTTCAGAAACATCTTCACCAACTTCAAAATCTGGCTCAATCTTTCTTGCTTCTGTTAAAGAAATTTCTTGATTTGGCTCTTCTACTTCACCATCTGCTACTACTATTCTATTTCTCCAAATTTCTAAATCTCCTTTATCTGGGTTTATAATAATATCAAAATTATCATCATCTCCAAATTTCTTTTTTAATGCATTTCTAAAAACATCTTCTAAAATTGCCATTAAGGTTACACGATCTATTAATTTATCGTCTTTAAATTCTGAAAAAGAATCAATTAACGCAAGGTTTTCCATAACTCTTTAAATTAAAATTTTATCATAACTTTTGCTTCTACAATATTTTCATAGGCAATATTTGCCTGTTTTTGCACGGTAACTTTACCTTTACCTACTGGTTTAGGCTCTCTACTTTTCCATTGCAAAGTAATTTCTTTTTCAGTAGCCTCTATTAGCGTACCTTCTAAGTTTTCTGTTTTTGTTTTCACTTCTAAAAGCCTACCAATGTTTTTTACATACTGACGTTTATGAGTCATTGGAGATGTTGCTCCTGCAGACATAACTTCAAGAGAAAAATCTTGTTCTTCTCGATCTAAGCTATTTTCAATTGCTCTACTAATAAAGATACAATCTTCTACAGTTACACCATTATCACCATCTAAAATTATTTTTATAGCGTTATCTGTTGTTATAGTTAAATCTATAAGAAATAAATCTGGCTTCTCTTCTAAGCTTGCGTCTAATAAGTCTTTTACGGTATTCTTAAACATTTTTTGGTATAAAAAGAGGGGACTTTTCGTCCCCTCATCCTTTTCTTTTTCGTTTCAACGGTGCAAATATACAATTTTTATCTTGATTTACAAAAGTTGTTGAAACACAATAGTTAGAATACACTTAATTTATAGTATTTGAGTAAACATTAACTTCTTTATACAACATATCCCCTTCTTCATTTAGCCCATTAATTATAATTTTCAAGCCCTCATTACCCTCTTTAGCAACTGTAATAAAATTATCTTTATTCGGCATTATGGTAAACTCTGGCACCCAATCTACAGTATCATAATACATCTTAGCACGAGAACTACTAAATTGGAGTGGCTTATACTGAAAAGGAGTATTATTTATTTTAAAACCAAATGCTGTTTGACTCGTTGTTGCACGTGTATCTTTTGCATTAACAACTTTTGCTTTCTTTTTTTTTAGTTTAATTTCTACAACTCCTGAAGCACCACGAATACCATAACCTGCTCCTGACCTATTTAACCTAACATACTCTACATCTTCAACATACAGATCATTCAAGACAGATAAATCTGAATTTAATGGTGCGCCATCTATTAAAACATAGGCTTGATTAGAACCTAAAAAAGTATTTATTCCTCTATTGGTAAAGACTACTGTACTTGGCGATATTTCACTAGTCTTTCTTGTTTCAATATTAGGTATTTGATCTAAATATTCAAAAATAGTACAGCCTTTGCATTGTATGGGATTTTTTTTAGTTGTTTCTGTAAAACCATTACCCAATTCTTTTGGATTATTAACATAACCAATAGAATCTAAGCTTGTTATTTTTTTATTTTCCTTTTTAGCAAAAAGCATAATTTCTTCTAATTGCTCTTCTCCTCTATTTACATAAATACTATCTTCTACATTAAAGTGAATGTTTTTTTCTTGATTGACATTATACTTTAAAATACTATCTGCCTTATATTTTGTTGTAATTGGGTTTATTGTAAATTTTGCATCTTGTATTACTCCTGCAGAATTTAACAATGCTAACTTATATTGACTAGGATGCACCAATAACAAATTAGTAAAAGCAAAGGTTTTTTCGCCTTTTAACTCTTTAAACAATACAATATTGTTTTCTTTTGAAGTTAGTAAAACTTTACAACCATTTAAATTATTTAAACTAGTGTTTACCAAACCACTAATAACAAGACCGTTTTCTGGTTTAATACTTATGTTATTAGCTTGCTGTATTATAACATCCTCTTTAAAACCTTTACTAATTTGTAACAATATATCTTTATCTTTGAGAGATGTTGCATGGCTTAAAATTGCTTTTGCATCTTCCTTACTTAATTCTACATAAGGCTTAATCAAGTATTCTGCCTTAATATTACTTCTGCTATTGTACATTTTTGTTTGATCTGTTAATACAGAAATACTTGCGTTTGCCTTTATATATTTATTTAATAGATTTATTTTTAACTGAATAGAATCTTTTGTCTCTTTTGCTTTTTCAATACTTAATGATATATCCTTTTTCTTATTAAAAAAGAAATTTCTACTAACTAATTGTTTGTTCTTATTATTAAAAACAGTGAAAGTATTTACACCATTAAACAGACCTTCTTTTTCAATTTTTAAAGCATAATTATTATACTCTGCATCTATTACTATTGGTATAACCGATTTTAAAACTCCGTTTCTATGCACCACAGCATAAAGACCTTCACCGGAAACATACTCTTTATTTGTTTCAGTATTGGTTACTATTTTAAAAACCACTTCTTTATCTGTAGTACTTTTATAATCATAATGAATTACAAACCCTTTTTCACTCACTAATGGCAATGATTTAATGTACTCTGTATTATTTACTATGGTTTTTAAAACATAGCTTTTACCAATATAACAAGGCAACTCTACAGCTCCTACTCCATGATTATTTGTTTGCAATCTTGCTTTAACCATTTGTGATTCTTGCTCCACAATACTAGCACTTACCTGTATTGGTTTACCATTTAAAACAGCTTTTACATACACTGTATTATACGCTCTACCAAGCAATATATTGCTTTCTGGTACTATTTCTAGCTGCAAAATAGAAACCTCATCTTCTGGAACACTATTTTTTACTGTTATTTTATTTTCATTAAAACCAGGCTGCTTCTCTGTTACATTAACCACTTCTATTTCTTTAATGTATGTAGAATTAAAATTTAAACCATACACTGTACCTAAAGCAATATAGTATGTCCCTGTGTTATAAGAAGCATCTAAACCAATAAACCCATTAACCATTCCTTTTTCTACAAATACCAAGTCACTTTTTATTAGCTCTTTTTTATCATTATAAATATTTACATGTAGGTTAGAAGTTTTATAATTAGGCACACCTGTTACATCATTTACAACATATATTTTATACCATATTTTTTCACCCGAAAAGTATAAAGACTTATTGGTATGCATAAAAAACTTCTCTTGATTAGCATTATTAAAAATAGTTTGACTATTGATAAAGTTTGCGACTAATTCTTGCTCATTTTCCTGAGAATAAATTACTAAACTAAAGAAGCAAAATAACAATGTGATTTTTTTCATTTTAACAACTCATTATTCCTCTAAATTTAGGAAAATCCATACAATATAAAAAATTGTCATTTTTATTTCTTAAATTTAAGAAGCTATTATTCTTAACTAAACTTTTAAATAAAATGAAAAAAATACTTGTACCAACAGACTTTTCAGAACAAGCCAATTACGCTCTTGAAGTTGCAGCAATGTTAGCAAAAAAAAATAATAGTGAAATTTACTTACTACACATGATAGACATACCTTTAAGTCAGATACCAGAACTTGGAGGCAACACTGCAGACAGCATTCCTGAAGCCATGTTTTTTATGAAACTTGCACATAAAAGATTTGAAGATATTTTAAGCAAAAACTTTTTAAAAGACATTAATGTTCATGAAACCGTAAACTTTTACCAAACATTTGAAGACATAAAAAACACCTGTAAAGAGCACAATATAGATATGATTGTTATGGGTTCTCATGGAGCCAGCGGCTTAAAAGAAATGTTTATTGGCTCTAACACAGAAAAAGTAGTACGTGTTTCTGACGTTCCTGTTTTAGTAATTAAAAACAAACACGAAGACTTTATTATTAATGATTTTGTTTTTGCTTCAGACTTTAAAAAAGACAACAAAGAAACATACAAACAGGCTACAAAATTAGCAAAAGCTTTTAACGCAAAAATGCATTTATTATTAGTAAACACGCCTAGCAGATTTACAACCACGCCAACTGCCAATGCTAGAATAGCAGATTTTATTAAAGAATCTGATTTTAACAACTACAACATTACCGTTTTTAATGATGAATCTGTAGAAAAAGGAATCTTAAACTTCTCGCATAGTATAAATGCAGATTTAATTGGTATTAGCACACATGGCAGACAAGGAATTGCTCATTTTTTTAACGGAAGCATTAGCGAAGACTTAGTTAACCACGCCAAAAGACCTGTTATCACCTTTAAAATATAAGCTATAATCACATAGTAATTTTAAAAACAGATTTTTTACCAGCTAATTTACAACCAGTTAAAACACAATACTCACAACTATTCACCTTAAATATATTGCAAAAAAAAATCCTTACTTGTTTAAAGTAAGGATTAAATTTAATTAATGTTGGCCCACTAGGGCTCGAACCTAGACTCTTCTGCACCAAAAACAGACGTGTTGCCAGTTACACCATGGGCCAATATCTCAAATTGAGAGTGCAAATTTAACACAAACTTTTGTTTGCGCAAATTTTTTTTAAAAAAATTTAAATAAATTTTTATTTTTTTTCAAAACAGCACTTTTTCATTCCTTTAGAAGTTCCTTTTTCTTTAAGGTACAAATACTCTTTATCAATTTAGTTATGAAAAACTTAAAATCTATGTTACTTTCATAATTATTATTAAATTCGCCATGCTAATTCAGACTAATACATGACACAATTCAATTTTAAAAAATGGAATACTATTCTAGGATGGTTTTCTTTTTTAATCGCTTTAATAACATACAGCTTAACGGTAGAACCTACAGTAAGTTTTTGGGATGCTGGTGAATATATTTTAACCGCTTCAAAATTACAAGTAGGTCATCCTCCTGGAGCTCCTTTATTTCAAATGCTTGGTGCTTTCTTTTCTATGTTTGCTCTTGAACCTTCACAAATAGGACTTGTAATGAACATGATGAGTGCTTTTGCCAGTGCTTTTACTATTTTATTTATGTTTTGGACCATAAGTCTTTTACTAAAAAAATTAGTACGTCAGGATGATACTTTAAGTAAAAATCAATCTATTGCAATTTTAGGTTCTGCTTTAGTAGGTAGTTTAGCCTTTACTTTTACAGATTCTTTTTGGTTTAATGCTGTAGAAACAGAAGTATATGCCATGGCTACTTTAATTATGTCTATTCTGTTTTGGTTAGGTTTACGTTGGGAACAAGACATGAATAAACCTAGAGGAAACCGTTGGCTTATTTTAATTGCCTTTGTTATCGGGCTTTCGTTTGGTGTGCACTTTATGGGATTACTTACTATTCCTGCTATCGGACTCATTTATTATTTTAAAAACTACAAAGAAATTACAGTCAAGAGTTTTATAATAGCCAATGCAGTTACTATTGCTATCCTACTTTTTATCTTTAAGCTTCTTGCTCCTAACATTTTAAGATTTTTTAGTGTTTTAGAAATTTTCTTTGTAAACTCTATTGGTCTTCCTTTTAACTCAGGAACTATTATAGCTGGCTTACTCTTAATAGCTTTTGTTTACTATAGTTTACAATACACAAGAAAGAAAAACTACATTCATTTAAACACTGGTATTCTGTGTTTAACTTTTATTATAATAGGTTTTTCAACATGGACCATGTTACCTATTCGTGCCAATGCAAATGTGGTAATTAATGAAAACAACCCTTCTAGCGCCAGAGAGCTGCTAGCCTATTATAACTTAGAGCAATACCCGGAAACACACCTGTTTTACGGACCACAATTTACCGACCAATATTCTGGTTTAGATGAAATTGAACCTTATGTAGATGATAAGCCTAAATACGAAAAAGACGAAGCAAAAGGAAAATATGTAATTGTTAACGACTATAAAAAAGCGAAACAGAATTACAACCACGAACACGCTTCTATTTTACCAAGAATGTGGAGTGCAGAAAATGCTGAAAACTACCTAATGTTTACTGGTATTTTAGATTTTAAACTAAAACCAGAATACCAATTAGAAAACGAATTACGAAGAGCAATTTCTGATTTTAAATCAGATGTAAATCAAGGACTAATAGACTATGAAGACTACAACAGTTTTTTAAAGCAATTTGGTCAATATCTTGATATTGAAAAACCATCTTTAATTAGCAATATTGTATACCTATTTGAATACCAATTAGGATACATGTATTGGCGTTATTTTATGTGGAATTTTACCGGAAAACAAGATGACATTCAAGGTAAATATGATAATCACGGAAACTGGATTAGCGGAATTAACTTTATTGACTCTTTGCATTTAGGGCAATCACAAGAAAACCTACCAGGAGACGTTAAAAACAACAAAGCCAGAAACACCTATTACTTTTTACCATTAATTCTTGGTCTTATTGGTTTGTTCTTTTTATTTAATAAAGATAAAAAAGTATTCTGGACTATGCTTGTGTTTTTCTTATTTACTGGATTAGCAATTCAAGTATATACCAACGTAAGACCTTTTGAGCCTCGTGAACGTGACTACTCTGTTGTTGGTTCGTTTTATGTATTTGCCCTATGGATTGGTTTTGGGGTTTATGCTATTTATGATACCCTTAAAAAACAAATATCCTCAAAAATGTTAGCGCCTGCAATTACAGTAGTGTGCTTAATTTTAGTTCCAGGAATTTTAGCTGCAAACAATTGGGATGATCATGATAGATCGGGTAAATACACTGCAGAAGCTATGGCTAAAATGTATTTAGACTCTTGTGATGAAAACGCTATTTTATTTACCATTGGTGATAATGATACTTTTGCACTTTGGTATGCCCAGGAAATTGAAGGCTACAGAACCGATGTTCGTGTAATTAACACCAGTCTTTTTCAAACAGATTGGTATATAGACCAAATGAAACGTAAAGCGTATGAAAGTGACCCAATACCTTCTCAATTTACGCATGACCAATACAAACATGGTACTCGAGATTATATCATGAAAAGACAAATCTCTAAAGACACCATGTTAATTAAAGATTTCTTAGATTTTGTAGGAAGCGATAATCCTAAAACAAAATTTAAATACATTATTCAGCAACAAGGAGATAACCCTAATGACTATCCAAATCAATTAGTAAACTCTAATTATTTTCCTGTAGAAGATGTTGTCATTCCTGTAAATAAAGAAAATGCTTTAAAATATGGAATTGTAGACCAAAAAGATGCAGATAAAATAGAAGACTATATACAAATTAAGATTACAGAAAGCGCATTGTATAAAAACCGTCTTCTTATGCTAGATATTGTTGCTAATAATGACTGGAAAAGACCTATTTATTTTACAGGTGGCGCATTTAGTGAAGATGATTATATCTGGATGAAAGACTACCTGCAACTAGATGGTATGTGTTACAAACTAACACCTATAAGAACTCCTGTAGACAGAGCAAACCCATTTGATATGGGAAGAGTAGATAGTGAAAAGATGTACAATATTGTAAAAAAATGGGATTGGGGAAACAGCAATAGTCCAGACATTTATCACGATGTTGAAACCAGAACTAACTCAATTACTTACAGAGGAAACCTTGCTCGTTTAATAGAACAATTTATAAACGAAGACAAACCAGAAAAAGCCGAAGAAATTGCAGATTTAGCGATGGATAAAATGCCTGTAGACTACTTTGGTTATTACACTTTATTAGAACCTTATATAAGTGCTTATTATGAAGTTGACGCAAAAGAAAAAGCACGTAAACTATTTAAAGATGTAAGTGTTAAATACCAAGAAAACTTAACCTACTACAGCACGTTAGACCAAAGAAAACAACGTGAACTTGGTGAACTTATTATTACAGATATAGAGCGATATAAGGCTCTTGTAGATGTTGTTTTAAATTATGATGATGAACTAGCAAAAACCGAAGCTAAAACATTTACAAACTTCCTACAGTTGTTTGATCATTTTAATGCTGGAATTCCTGATGAAACAACCAGAACGCCAGAACAAGATTTAGATGTATTACAAAAAGACACAATTATTGCACCAGAATAAAAAGTAAAAAGGTATTGGGTTATTGGGCTAAAACCACCTAATATTCAATACCTTTATAATTACAATATGTAAATTTTATTGTTATAACCAATACCTTGAAGATTATAATATTGTTTTTATGTTTGCATTATTATCATGAATCTAACACCTGTAAAAGCACCTTTAGTGGTACAAAAATTATTTCCTAAATACACTTGGGAAATAACTGCTAATACAAAAGAAATATATCTCACTTTTGATGATGGTCCAACACCAGAAATTACCAATTGGGTTTTAAACACACTAAAGCAATACCAAGCTAAAGCTACTTTTTTCTGCATCGGAAATAATATTGAAAAACACCCTGAAATCTTTCAAAATATTTTAAAAGAAGGTCATGCTATAGGCAATCACACACACAACCACCTAAAAGGCTGGAGAACAACTGTACCAGAGTATTTAGATAATATTGAAAGAGCACAACGTATTATAGACTTAAATAAGTCGTTTACAGAACAGAATAAAAGTGATGCTAATTTATCACACACTAAACTATTTCGTCCTCCTTATGGGCAAATAATGCCAAAACAAGGCACAGCATTAATAAAGCTAGGTTATAAAATTATTATGTGGAGTGTACTGTCTATAGATTGGGACAAATTTGTGTCTAGAAAAGTTTGTTTAAGCAATGTTATTACTAAAGCCAAATCGGGAAGTATTATTGTGTTTCATGATAGTGTAAAAGCTTCAAAAAATATGCAATACGCTTTACCAAAGGTTTTAGAGTATTACAGTAAAAAAGGCTACACTTTTAAAAGTTTAAATTAGCTCCTTTTAATCACTAAAAAGCATTACACATATTCTTGCATTAAACCAATAAGCGTATCTACATCTTGATATCCTGATTGCCTCCATTTCATTTCCCCATTTTTATAGATAATTAAAGTAGGTAAACTCTTTACGCGTAAAGCCTCTGCAAGCTCTTGATTTTTTTCTACATCAATTTTAATAACTTTGGCTTTATCTCCAAGCGCAGCAGCAACATCTCTAAGAATTACATGCATATTTTGTGATTGCTCATCTGCTGTAAAAAAGTCTAGCAACACAGGAATTTCTACATCTATAAGTTCTCCAAATTTTGACATACGCTATAGCTTTTAATAAAGGTGTTATTGTAAAAATAACGATTTTATTATAAAGTATAACATTTATTATTAATTATGCAGTAACAGTACCTCGTTTTAACTCTATAACTGTAATTTCTGGCCAAATACCAACACGCCCAGGAAAGGCTAAAAAGCCAAAACCTCTATTGATATACAAATACTGCTCTGCTTCTTTGTATAAACCAGCCCATTTAGGGTAACGGTATTTTACAGGACTCCATTTAAAATTAAAGAAAGGAATTTCTATACCAAACTGCATACCATGTGTATGACCTGCTAAGGTTAAATGAATCTTCTTTTCAAAATCAATAATATTAGCCTCGTCAAGTACTTTATCTAAATGATTTCTATCGGTTGTATTCACCTCCATTTCTTTAAAATCAAAGTGAGAAGGATCATGCGAGAGTAAGATATTAAAACCATTATCTGCAATATTTTTAGTTGCCTCTTTTAAGCTTCCTCGTTTAGGAAAATGTCTAGAAGCTCCCCAGTTTTCTACACCAAGAATATTAATTTTCTCTCCATTTTTTTCTATGGTTCTACTTTCATTTAGCAATAAATCAAAGCCTATTTGCTCGTGTATTTTTCCTAATTTTTTATGGTTATCTAGAATTTCTTCATCTGATTGGTATGCATAATATCCATAATCATGATTTCCTAAAACAGAATACATACCATCTTTTGCTTCTAATTTTTTAAAAGTATCTACCCAAGGGTGCATTTCTTCTGCTACAGCATTTACCAAATCCCCTGTAAATAAAATAGTATCACTTTGCTGTTCATTAATTAAATTAACGGCATATTCTATTTTCTCCTTGTTATCAAAACTACCAGAATGAATATCGCTAATTTGGGTTATTTTATATCCGTCAAAAGCCTCAGGTAAATCATCAAAAACAATTTGTTGTTTAATAACCTTAAAATTATATTTTCCTTTAATAACACCATATACAAATCCTGCAAATGGTATTGCAGCAACACCTAATGCTAACTGGCTAATAAATTTTCTTCGAGAAGGAATTGCTTCCTTTAAGCTTATGTCTTGTTGCGAAAAATTAAAAAGAGTTTGAAAGAACCTTACAATATCTTCCATAAAAAGAAAAGCAAAAACAAATAATTTTGGCACAACAAAGGTTAAAACCAAGGCTATAGCATACCCTGTGTTTAAGCTAAACCTGCTCCCTTTTCCTACCAGACTCATTTGGTAAAAAAACACCACACAAACCAATGCAAACAATACCCAAAAACCAACAAGAATAATTTTGTTTTTTGTTAAGGTTCGCAAAGCAGAAAAAGTATACAGTTCTAGTATAACCACCAGAATAATAGGAATTATAAATCGCATGTTATGTTTTTTATTAGTACAAAGATAATTCATCTAACAAAGAAACTTACTTAATAACCTGTTAATAAACTACCAACAAAACATTGAATATGGTTTACTTATACACCAAATAGTTACCTTTTTTAACCGCACAAAAGATATAGATATAATGAAAACTTAAAAATAAAACATATTTTAATTACATTTAGCCAACTAACTAATAAACCACATGAACAGTCAAAACAATAAATCAGCTTTAACCACCTTAGTTACGGTATTTTTTTTCTGGGGTTTTATAGCTGCCTCTAACGGCGTCTTTATTCCTTTTTGTAAAACCTATTTTAACATAGACCAATTTCAATCGCAATTGGTAGATTTTGCTTTTTATGGTGCCTATTATTTAGGAGCTTTATTCTTATTTGTTTTATCTAGTTCTATAAAAAAAGACATCTTAAATTCTTGGGGTTACAAAAACGGTATTATTTACGGACTACTCCTTTCTGCCCTTGGTGCATTTGTTATGTATCCTGCAACTATGGGAGCAGCACAAGGCCAAACACAAATATTCTACTTTGTGTTAATTGCTCTTTTTATAGTTGGCTTAGGGTTTTCATTACAGCAAACTGCAGCAAACCCTTTTACCATTGCTCTTGGTGATCCTGCTACAGGCTCTCACAGACTTAATTTAGCTGGAGGAATCAATTCTTTTGGTACTACCATTGGCCCAATTGTAGTAGCTTTTATCATCTTTGGCTCTGCTCCTCTATCTGGTGAAGAATTAACTACCATGATTAAAAACAACGAAATAAAACTAACCACCATCCAGGCACTATACATTGGCGTCGGCTTGTTGTTTTTGGTAGCTGCGGCTTTATTTCATTTTTCAAAAAAATTACCATCCTTAAAATCGGAAACAGCATTTGAACCTGCTAACAAAGCGAAAAACACCCTTTTAGTATTAACCGTAATAATCATTGCTTGTTTTGGTTATATTTTTAGCACCTATGCTACTGGTAAAGTTTCTTCAGAAGCTTTAGAGCACAAAAGATTAATTTTATTAATAATTGCTTTATTTGCTGTAATTGGCAGTCTTGTTTTTGCCTATACACGTTCTTCAAAAAAAGCCGATGGTTGGGGAGCCATGAAGTATCCACAACTTGTTTTAGGTATGTTAGCTATTTTCACCTATGTTGGTGTAGAAGTTACTATTGGTAGTAATTTAGGTGAATTATTAAAAAAAGCCGTAAACGGAACCACCCAAAACGCATTAGGGTTACCCATTTTAAACGACGGACAATTAGCACCATACATTTCGTTATATTGGGGAGGTTTAATGGTTGGTCGTTGGGTTGGTGCCATTACTGTTTTTAACCCTAATAAAGGACTAAAAAAAATATTATTAGTTGTAGTACCATATATTGCATTTGGTGTGATACTATTAGTAAACTTTGGCAAATACTCATTAGATCAGTTTTTATTTTTCGCCATCTGCATTGCGGTACAAATACTTGGCTTCTTTATAGCTAAAGACAACCCTGTAAAAACCCTTAAATTATTTAGTGCTTTTGGTATTATAGCCATGCTAATAGGGTTATTCTCATCAGGAAACATCGCTTTATTTGCTTTCTTATCTGGAGGTTTATTTTGCTCCATTATGTGGCCTTGCATCTTTACCCTTAGCATTGCTGGTTTAGGAAAATACACCTCGCAAGGCTCTGCCTTTTTAATTATGATGATTCTTGGTGGCGCTATTATTCCGCCATTACAAGGTAAATTAGCAGATGTTTTTAATATTCAATCCTCCTATTGGATTGCAGTATTATGCTTTGTCTATTTACTGTTTTATGCCTTTAGAACAAAAACCGTTTTAGACAAACAAGGTGTAACCTATTAATACACTATTAAATACTAATAATCATTACATACAAACCATTTATACATAAAATAATACCAACTATACAATAAGAAAGAAAGCGTTTACTTTTTTCAACCTAATTCACTTATATTTAACACTTTAAAAGTTGAAAATCATGAAAAAAAGCTACTTTTTTATTCTACTATTATTAACACAATTTGCATTTGCACAACTAGCAAATGATGATTGTGCAAATGCTGATTTAATAACCGTATCTAGTACCTCAACAAATTACACCTTTAACATTAATACAGCTATATTAAACAATCAATCCATATGCAGTACTACAGCAGACTATGCAGATGTTTGGTTTGAATTTTCAATGCCTTTTGATGGTAATCTATATGTAGACGGAACCTTATCTTGGAATAATTTTGCCATTTATAACACTTGTGGTGGTGCAGAAATAGATTGCGGAAGCACCAATAAGCTTTTTACAAACCTTAGCTCTGGAAACACGTATTTATTACGTGTATACAGAACTGCTGCTACAGCACCAAATACAAATTACCAAAGCTTTGATATCATAGCTTTTCAAAGTCTCACAAACGATACTTGTAGTACCTCTCAAAACATTTCTGTTACCACAACAGCAAGTACAGTAGATTTTGAAATTGGTGGTGCTACTATAAATAATGAAGAAGGCTGTACAGAAACTACAGAAGAATACGCAGATATTTGGTATGATTTTACCATGCCTGTTAACGGAAACCTTTATGTAGATGGCACACTAAGTTGGAATCAGTTTGCTTTATAT
>NZ_JAHKPZ010000036.1 GCF_018860825.1 Lacinutrix sp. C3R15
GTTAGAAAGGGTGTCTACTTCCGCATTACCAACATTTAATTGTGTAGCATTGGTAACTAAATCACAAGAGGTAGAAGTTATTTGACAATAATATTGATTAGCGTCAAAAGTTAAAGGTGTATTTACAATAGTTAGCGTATTGGTTGTTGCACCAGAATAATTTGCGTTATTAGATACATTTACCCAGTTTCCAGCAGCATTTAAAACCATCCATTGGTAAGTATATGTTTCTGTGCCAGATATAGAAATTGTAAATGTTGCTGTACCGTTCTCACAAATGGTTTGTGTGTTAGGGTTAGTAATTGTTGGTGTATTATCTGGAATAGGATCTGCGGTATGTGAATCTAAATCGGAGCAATTTTCTTGGGAGTTGATAGTCCAATCACTACCATCAAAAGTAGTTTGACTTACAGCAGCATCTGGATTTCTAATAATAGTATATCCTCTTTCCGATGGCGCATGAACGATATCAATAAGTACTCCATTTTTTAATAGTTTGAATTCATCGTTGTCGTTAATTCCTGTGCCAACATTAAAATCAGCAACTAACGAAGAGCAGTCTGCGCTACTCGTTCCTAATTCAATAATAAATGTATCTAAAGGCGGAATGGTACCAAGAACATTATACGTATGACTTGGCGTTGGATTTCCAATGTCTCCATAACGTTCAATAATATAAACGCCATCTAAAACTACAGGAGCATTTGTTGGGTTGTATAATTCTATTATTGCATAACTTCCTGATAAGGCATCATATATTTCTGAAATATACACATCTGCAGTACTACATTGTGAGTCTAAAAAAGTAAAGTCTGTTGTTGCATTTCCTGTACATCCACCAGAACTTATAATAGAAATAGTTGAAGTAGCAGCAATTCCTGCAGGAACATAAGCTTCTATTTCATTATCGCTAAGGATGTTGAAAGAAGCGCTTACTCCGTCAAAGGTAACTGTTGTAGCCGTATTAAAGTTACTTCCACTTATGGTTATTAAAGTGTTTTCTGGTCCGCTTTCAGGAAAAAAAGAGGATATAACTGCTGCAGGACATAGAGTAGATGTCGTTGTAGCATTTGTAATGTTTTTGTTTGCGTTAAAAGCTATGCTTGCATTGTAAATAAAAAAAACACAAATAAAGGCAGGTAAAAGTTTAATACGTTTCATTAGTTATAATTAGGGCGCAAAAATAATTAATATTTAATTAGTTTCATGTTAAGCGAGTGTTACCTTATAAAAAGGGCTTTATTTTAATAATAAAGCCCCTAAATGTATAATAAAATAACGAATTAGTAAAGAGTACCAGAACTATAGGCTATTTATTAAGGTAAACCCAACCTGTATATCTTTGTTTTGAGGCATTGGTATCATTAAGGTATAGTACATAAAAATAGGTACCAACAGGTAATACTTTGTTTGTTCTTAAAGCACCTCTGTTTGCTTTTCCGTACCATTTGTTATTGTTATTTCCTTTAAAAACTAAAGTTCCGTAACGGTTATAAATTTCTAATTTATGATTTACATAATTGCCATATAAACCTTGAATATTAAACCATTCGTTATACGCATCTCCATTTGGTGAAAATCCGTTTGGTATTATAATTTCATCAAGAACAACAAGAATTTCAAAAGTAATAGATTTTGTAATACAACCATTTTCATCTTCTACATATAATGTATGCGTTCCGTTAGATAGATTGGTAAAGGTATTGTCTGTTTGATAGTCTTCAGTATCTACTGCATATATATAGTTAATGCTTGTATCTTGCATGTTTACCGTTAATTCATCTTCTATTATGGTAAGATTTTCTTCAGAAAGCGTAAAATCTGTAGCAGGTAAAATAGTTATCTCAAAATTTGTTTGGTTTGTACAAGAGGATACCGAATTATAAATATAAATGGTTTGTGAATTCGTAATTACATCACCAGCATTAAGCGCTGTTCCTGTTCCGTTAGTTCCTGTAAAATAGTTACCATTAGTTAAAATAGGTAAGGTGTATTCTGAACATATTACCATATTTGGTATTGTGTCTACTAAAGGTGTTGGATTTATAGAAACATCAAAACTAGACTCGTTAGAGCAGGTATTAGGAGCAGTTCCTATTTCTGAATAAATATATATAGTTTGTGATGTAGTAATTACATCACCAGCATTTAAAGCGGTTCCTGTTGCGTTGCTTCCTGTAAAGTAATTACCATTTGTTAATGTAGGTAGTGTATAGCTTTCGCAAGCAGTTTGATTTGCTAAGGTATCAACCGTAGGTGTGCCATTTACTGTAACCGTAAAGCTACTTTGGTTGGTACAGCTTCCTACAGCACTATAAATATAAATGGTTTGCGTAGTTGTAATTACATCACCAGCTGTTAAATTGGTTCCTGCACCATTGGTTGCTGTAAAATAGTTTCCGTTAGTAAGTGTTGGTAGCGTATAACTCACACAAACAGAAACATCTGCTATAATATCTACAGTTGGAATAGGAGTAACAGTAACCGTAAAACTACTTTGGTTAGTACAGTTTCCTACGCTATTAAAAATGTATATAGTTTGTGAGGTTGTAATTACATCACCAGCATTAAGAGGAGTTCCTGTTCCGTTTGTTCCTGTAAAGTAATTACCATTGGTTAAGGTTGGTAAGGTATAGCTTTCGCAAGCTATTTGGTTTTCTATACTATCAACAGCAATAGCATTAATTTCTAATTGTGCAGCATTGGTTATTAGTGTACAAGAAGAAGAAGTGATTTCGCAATAATATTGGTTGTTATTAAAACTAACAGGAATATTATTTACAGTTAATGTACTTGTAGTTGCACCAGCATAGTATGTGTTGTTGGTAACGTTTACCCAGTTTCCTGAGGCATCTAATGTTTTCCATTGGTAGTTAAAAGTCCCTGAATCTTCTGAAGCAGTAAAAGTAACAGATCCATTTTCACAAGTAGTTTGTGAAGTAGGATGTGTAATATTTGGTGTGTTATCTGGAATAGGATCTGCGGTATGCGAATCTAAATCGGAGCAATCTTCTTGTGAGCTTATTGTCCAATCAGCACTATTATATGTGGTTTGTGGAATTGGAGCATTTGCATTTCTAATAATAGTATAGCCTCTTTCTGCTGGAGCATGCACATTATCTATTAGCACTCCGTTTTTTAATAGTTCAAATTCATCATCGTCATTGATTCCTGTATCAATATTAAAATCAACATTAAGAGAAGGACAATCTGTTCCTGTTCCCATTTGAATAATGAAAGTACTTAATGGAGCTATTGTTCCTGTTATACCATCAAAAGTGTTATTAGGAGTTATGTTACCTATTTCTCCATAACGTACAATTGTATATATATTATCTATAACCACAGGACTGTTCGTTGGGTTATATAGTTCTATAACAGCATAGCTTCCTGTAAGCGCATCATAAATCTCTGAAATGTAAATATCTGCTGTAGTACATGTAGAAGCTAACACGTTAAAGTTTGTAGTTGAAACTCCTGTACAACCACCAGAACTTAGTATTGCAATTGTTGCAGAAGCAGAAGTGCCTGCTGGAACATAAGCTTCTATTTCATTATCATTAATGATAGTAAAAGAAGCACTTACACCATCAAAAGTAACGGTTGCAGCTGTATTAAAATTACTTCCACTTATAGTAATTAAAGTGTTTTCTGGTCCAGACGAAGGAGAAAAAGAAGTTATAACAGCAGCAGGACAGGTGATTGTATTTTTTATACTATTCGTAATATTTGTATGGTTAGATTTACTAGTGCTAGTAAATAATAATAGAATAATAGAACAGAATAAGGGGATTGATTTTTTCATTAAATAGTTTTAAGGACGCCAAAAATAGTAAAAAAAATATTACGCAATGTGATGCTATTGTAAACAAAAATTAGCGCACTAAAGCAAAATGTCCACGATACGATTTTCCGTTAGAAAAAGTAACTATAAACCAATAATCTGAAGTTGGTAAGTTTTCACTATTATATCTACCATCAAATCCTTGGCTATCAGGATGTAGTTGTTTAAGTAATTTGCCATACCTATCAAAAATTTGAATAGTCATGCTTGCTTTAAAATCAATATCCACTCCTAAAGGCATCCAATAGTCATTGTAAGAATCTCCGTTAGGAGTAAAATAAGGAGGAAAACCTAAAACATAAATGGTTTCTTCTGTTGTTTCACAACCATTTTTATCACGTACATATACTATATGTTCACCAGCAGAAACATTGGTAAAAATATTGCTGTCTTGGTAAGTGTTGTTTATGTTATCTATGGTAAACTCGTAATCTCCGTTTCCAGAAACTGTAATTGTTACCGAGTTATTTGGTGCAATACCAGCAACAGTAACTGTTTCTATAACTGCCATTTCTGTAGCTTCTACTATAATGTTTCTAGTAGCAGAACAACCATCTTGATGGGTTGCAATTACGGTATATGTACCAATTTGGTTTATGTTTATAGATTCACTAGTATAGGTTGTAGCTGTATTATTAAATAGCCATTGGTAGGTGAAATTTTGAGGAGCTCCTGTAGTATGTCCTGCTTCTAAAGAGATGGTGTTAGGGAAATTATCTACACAATATTTTATGGTTTCTTCTTCTAACAGTACAGGTGTGTATATTATTGATAGGGTAACTGTGCTCACTGCATAACAACTGCTTCCGTTAGTGATACGTACATAAATGGTTTCTGTATTAGAAATGGTGTTTGTATAGTTTCCGTCTATGCTATTTGTTTCTGCTATTAGATCTGCTTCTGTAGGAAAAAACGTAATGCTACTACCAGCAGGAACTTGTGTTTCAATTTCGGTTCTTAGTTGGTTTAAGTCAAATTCAGAAAAGCCATCTACAGGAGCATTATCACAAACAGTAAAAGGCGGAATAGTAACTGTATTGCTTGATATATCTAGAGTAATTTCTGCAATAGCGTAACAATCAAACTCATTGCGTACACGAGCATAAACGGTTTGCATGGCTGTTGTATTTTCAAAAGAAGTTACATTAGTAATTGCATTGGTTTCTTGTTGTGCATCTAGTGGCGAGTTATAAAACTGAATTACCAGATTACTGCCACTGCTAATAATATCTTGTTCCGCATCTAACAAATTATAGGTTGTAAGTCCGTCTTGGTTGCTGTCACATTCAATCAGTGTTGTGTCATTAACTATTGGGATTGTAGCATACTCTACTGTAATTTCACCAGTAGTAATGCAAGAGGAAGGGTATGTTATAGAAACGCTATAAGTCCCTGTATCAAGAATGGTATAGGTTGGGTTTGTTTCACCAGCAATAGGCAAGCCGTCTTTAAACCAAGTGTAAGCGGTAGCTCCTGTTTGTGTTGCGTCTAGATCTAAAGTTTCGTTTTGGCATAACGGATTTCTAGTAGCAAATAGTCTATCTGTACCAAGTTCTATATTTGATGTAAAACTTCCTGCTTCTAAAAAAACAGCAGAGTCATATCTGTAATTAGCCTCATCTGCAATCACTAGTTTTACATGATAGGTTTCATTGGGAATAATGTTTGCGCTTGCTGTAAGCACAGAGGTTTGTCCGTTAAAATTAATTGGAGCCACAGCATTATTCCAACCACCAAAATACGATTCGTTTATGGGTTGGCAAGAACCAGGAATTCCTGAGTGTACTGTAGTAACTTTAACAGGAGTATTGGTGCCTGGAACTAAAGCTATGTTTGTGTAGTTGGAAGCGCTAGCAGGACGAATTAAAAAGCCAAATAAATCGGAATATTGACAAGTGTTAGCATCTCCTTCTTGATACTCTTCTGAAGCAAATAAATAACGAAAACTTATTTGATTACTAATAGATTGAAAATCGAATTCTAAAATTGTTGCGTTGTAGGTGTTGTTTTCTCCTAAAGCGGTTTCTAAATCAGCATCTCCAAGCCAACCCGAAGCATCATCATCACTTAAGCTGGTATTTGGTCCTGGAACATTAGACAACCTTCCTGTACTTAATACTAAACCATTGGTTATAGGGAAGGAGGTACCTGTAGCATCAAAATAACCATAGCTTTGGTCTGTTCCGCCAAAATTACCACCAACAACATTAGTAACCACAACATTGCTAATGCAGTCACTATTAATTAATATATCTTCTATTAACTCTTGCGGTGTGTAGCTACTATTGTCTACCTGTATGTTTTGTGCAAATAGCACACAAGTAAAAAGAGATAATACCACCGAAAAACAATTCTTCATTACATATAATTGGTTTGCAAAGATACGTAAGAACTTGTTTTTAAACCGAAAAACAAATGTTAAAGAAAGTCTTTTTACTTTTTAGCGTTTTAAAGTAAAGTTGCCTTTTAAGTCAAATTTCTTTCCTTCTTGTATTACTTCTGCAAGAAACCAATAATCATCTGCAGGCATGTTTTGTCCTCTGTACGTACCATCCCAACCAGGAGAAGTGTGAGAAAGTGTTTTTATTAGTTTACCATATCTATCAAAAATATGCACAATGGTTCCTGTAAGTTGGTTTACTCCTGTAATATGCCATGTATCATTATAACCATCATTATTAGGTGTCATGAATAAAGGCGTATCTATAATTACAATTTCTTTTATAGCAGAAGCACAACCATTAGCATCTAAAACGGTTATTGTATGTGGCCCAAGGGTTACATTATTAAAAAAGTTTGATTCTTGAGCAGGACCATTATCTAGAATGTAAAAATAATCACCAATACCACTAATGGTTACTGTAATGTTATTAGGATCTGAAAAATCTACTTGTTCTGTAAACTCAATAGTTGCTTGTTCAGATTCAATAACATTAAAAGTAGCAGAACTAGTGCAACCATATGCAGTGGTTACTGTTACAGAATAGTTTCCTATTTCGGTAATTTCTATTTGAGATGTTGTAGCATTTGTAGACCAAGAGTAGGTGTCATTACTAAAGCCTGTACTAGCGCTAACAATAAGTGGAAGACTTTCTAAACAAATGGTTTGATCTTCAATTTCTACAATAGGTTTTCTGTGTACAATGGTATTAAAGCTAGCTATGTTATAGCATAAAGTGGTATTGTTTTCTATACGAATATAAAAGGTTTGACCATCAAAAGCCTCATAATTTAGGTATTCAATTTTATTTTCATTGGTAATTGCTTCCTCTTCTAATTCAAAATAAGAGATCGTAAAATTATTAGGATTCTGGCTTCCTAAAGCGGTTGCTGTTTGTTGGTCTAGATTAAATAAAGCAATAGCATCATAATCATCATCACAAGTTTCTAAGTCTGCTATAGGGTAAACAATTGGTGTTTCGTTTACATGTAAGACAAAAGAAGATGTAGCATAACAATGTGAAATCGTATTTTCGGCTCTCACAAAAATAGTATCATCATTGGTACTATAGTTATAATTGTTAGCGTTTAACTCATTTTGGTTATTTTCTGCATCATTAAGGTTGCTGTAAAATGTAAGAGCAAGATTTGTTGTGTCATCTACTAAGCTATCTATAGTTTCTTCAAGATTGTAAGTGTGTTCATCATTATCACAAGTTTCAAAAGGAGGAACGTTGTTAATGCTTGTAGGTACATCTACAATTAATTCAATAGGAACAGCAACATAGCAATTTGAAATAGTACTAGTAATTTTAATATAAGCGGTTTGCGGATTGCTAGTATTGGTATAGTTTGTAGGGTTTGTTATTAAGTTAGTATGGTCTTCTACATCTTGAAAAGAAGGATGGTAGGTTACTTCAATATTATCTTGTCTTACCCCAAAAACATCTACCTCTACTACAGTTAAATCAAAGTTTGTAAACCCGTCAGTATCTGTGTCACATTTTTGTAAAGGAGCAGCAGGATTTACGTTTGGTACCTGTATAATATTTAAAGAAAATTCTGAAATACCATGACAATAGGTTCCGTTTTCAATTCTAGCATAGATTTGTTGTGGGTTTTCTGTGTTTTGAAATTCTAGGTCTAAACTATTTTCATCATTTTCTGCATCTTCAAAAGAAGTGTAAAAGGTAATAGTAAGGTCTTCTGAGCTAGCTGCAGACATTTCGTCTATTTTTTCAGATAAGTCAAAAGTTTCTATTCCGTCGTTTGCTATATCATCACAAATCACCCAGTTAACAGGAGCAATATATTCAGGGATTAAACCTACTTCAATAGTAAAGGAAGAAGTATCAAAACAATCTGTGTCTGAAATATTTTCTACTCTAACATGGATAATTTGAGGGTTACTAGTGTTTTGGTACGCGACGTTTTTATCAATAATATTTGTTCTGTCTATGGCGTCTTGTGCAGATTCAAAATACAAAGCACGTTTACCAGGTTGTCCATTTAATATTTCAGCATCTTTTTCGTTAAAAATAAAATCTCCTGTTTGGTCTCCATCTATTTCACAATGTCTAAAATTAGTAATGTCTGTAAATATAGGTTTTGTATTTACTATTACTTGAAAAATAACCAAAGCAAAACACGATGTAATTTCACTTTCTACTCTTGTGTATATGGTTTGTGTATTGGCATTGTAAGCAGTAGTATCACTAATAGCATTATTGTTTGTGTTAGCATCATTTGCTGAGGTATGAAAGGTAATCACTAAATCTGTGGTACTGGTAACAATTTCGTCTATTTTATTTTCTAGGTTTATAAGGTATGCTCCATCATAATCATCATCACAAATAATAATATCTTCAGGTTGCATTACTGTGGGAGCAGGAATTACTTGAATTTCTAACTCTGCAACATCATGACAGCCTGTGTCAGTATTTCGAACTCTTGTAAATACTATTTGCGGATTTGTTGTGTTTGTATAAAAAGGAGGTAATGCATTTTCATTGTTATTAGCTTCCTCTTCTGTAAGAAAATAACTAACAGCTGTATTTGTAATTCCTTCGCTTACATAGTCATTAAAATCTTCTAGAGAAATAGAAGTAAATCCATCATCATTAGTGTCACAATAATCTACAGGACTTAAAGGTTGTATTATAGTTGGCGGATTAATAACTAAACGAATGCTTGTTAGGTATATACAATCTTCGGTTTCAATAGTAACATAAAGAGTGTGTGGACTATCTGTTACAGTATATAATACAGATTGGTCTATTTCATTTTCAATATTATTTTGGTCTTCTTCGGTTTCATAAAAAGTTACTGTAGCATCTTCAATATTATTTGCAACTGTACTAGCAATATTTTCTAAGTTAAAGTCGTAAATACCATCATTAGAATCATCATCACATCTTTTAAAATCTCTAGTAATAGCGTTATTTTTAATTAAATTAGCATATAACTCTATAGTAGAAATGGCAGCACAACCTGTAGCGTCATTAACCACTCTAATATAAACAATTTGTACGTTAGGAACCGTATTATTAAAGTTTTGATAATCTGTAATAGGATTATCTCCTGTTTGTGCATCTTCATACGTTGTATGAAAAGTTACAGTAACACCTGTTAAACCTTGTAATACTTCTGGAGTTATTGTAGATAAATCAAAAGTAGCATACCCATCATCATCTATTTCGCAGGCATTAATAACTTGTGGGTCTTGATTTATTGCAGGATTTTCAAGTACGTTTATAGATAGGGTTGTTGTGCTAATACATCCTGTGGTAGCATCTACAACACTAACAAAAAGTTGTTCTGATGTGTTTGTATTTGCATATGGTAATGGTATTGCATTTTCTACATTTTCTGCATCTATTTGTGAGTAGTGGTAGTTTACTATATAGTTAGTGTTTCCTCCTGTAATTTCATCGTCTTTAACAGATAGGTCTATGGTTGTAAAACCATCTGAAGTAGTATCATCACAAACATCTAATTGTGTAGGTTCTACAATAGTTGGTAAAGGGTTTACTACTAGATTAAATGAAGCAAAAGCTAAACAACCATTATTGGTATCTTCAATTTTAACATGAACCACTTGCGGATTTGTTGTGTTTGTGATAGGAGCAGTAATTGGGTTGGTTTCTGTATGTGCATCTTCACTAGAGTAATAATAACTTATAGTGTAATTAGAAGAAGGTACAGCTGCTAACACCTGATCTTGCATTGTAGAAAGATCAAAGGTTTCTGTTTCATCATTACTACTGTCATCACAAATTTCATAATCAGCAATATCATCTGCCGTTTGTTCTGAACTTAAGTTTACAGATATTTCATCTTGAATTTCGCAAAAGGTAGTACTAATAGGCATGGTAACTACCACTTGATAGGTTCCAGATTGGGTAATGTTTTCTAAGTTAGGTAGTATTTCACCAGGAATTAAAGTTCCATTTAAAAACCACTCATAAGTAGCTAAAGGGTTTTGGGTATTTGCATTTAATGATACAGAATCTGCACAAGTGGTAATGTCTTCTCCTAAATCTACAGAGGCATTAAAGCTATTTCCTTCAATAAATACAGCAGAATCAAAATTTTGATCTGCTTGATCTGCAATAACTAATTTTATGTGATATTGTACGTTTGGTTGTATGCTAGCATTAGCAGAAAGTACTGTAGTACGACCGTTAAAATTTGTGTCACCTATATTATAACCATCAAAATAAGATTCGTTTTCAGAAGGACAAAAACCTACTATCTCGTCGTGAATTGTATTGGTGTTTACAGGAATACTTGTTCCTGGTATTACTGCAATATTGGTATAAGTAGAAGTGCCAACTTCTTTTAAAAGAAAAGCAAAACCATCTGAATATTCACAAGGGTAAGTTGCGTAGTATTCTTCGGAAGCTAAAATATAATTAAACTGTATTTGGTTAGAAACCGAAACAAAATCAAATTCAATAGAGGTAGCATTTACTGTGTTAGATATACCTAGTGCTGCTTCTAAATCTGGATCTGTAGACCAACTAGCATCACCATCATTTAAAGTGTTTGTATTGTTTGTATTTCCTGCAGAAGTAGCATTTCCGGTAGATAAAACAATACCATTTTGAAAAGGAAAACTTGAAGTGTCTTGCTCAAAATAACCGTAGCTAGTTAGCCCATTTACACTTCCGTTTACGTTAGACACTATGTTTGAGACCTCTACGCAACCTTGAATTAAGTTGTTTTCAATTAGTTGTTGAGGTGTTTGTGAGTTATCTACAATAATTTGCTGTGAAAAGGAATATTGTAAAAAGCATAAGCTTACTAATACGCTAGCTAAAACAAGCTTGGTATTATGATTTATAAGGTTAGTATTCTTTTTCAATTTATTAGGGCTTTAATTATAAAGCTCAAAACTACATACAAATTAGATTAAATGCAAATAAAATCGGTGAAATGCATTTTTAATATGTAGACTATCTATTTAAATATACCCAACCTGTTAGTGGTTTAAAATTATTATCGTTAAGATTAAGTACATAAAAATAAGTGCCAACAGGAAGTAATTTACCTTGGTTGTTTATACCTCTATTGGCTTTTCCTTCCCATTTTTTTGAATTGTTGCCAACAAAAAGTAGTGTACCATATCTATTATAAATTTTTAGTTCATGGTTTTCAAAAATATTATATAAGCCTTGAATGTTAAACCAATCATTAACAGAGTCATTGTTTGGCGAAAATCCTTGTGGGATGATAGGAGGGCAGTTTTCTGTTAATAAATTAAAATGATAAATATCTGCACATTCTTCGGTTTCTATTTTTATATAAATAGTTTGCGGACTCGTTGTGCTTTGGTAATTTTCAGGAATAATAATATTATTCTCATTATTAATTAGGTCTTCTATTGTTGTGTAAAAAGTTACGTTGTTTAAGTCGTTGTATGTAATTTCTTCTAATTGATTGGTTAAATTAAAAAAAGCAGTATTAAAACCTATATCACAACTTAACAAAGCTTCTAATTCTATACTCTCAGGTAAGGGTTTAAGTTGTATGTTTTCTGTTGTTGTATTGTTGGTTTCGTTTAATTCTACAATGATTCCGTTTCCTTCTCCATCATCATCTACTACTATTGTTAAAGTAAAGTTGTCTGGTATAGTGTTGGGTATTGTAAGTGTTATGGTTCTATTTTCAAAACCATCAATAGCTATATCGTTTTCTGTTGTACTCTGTGCTATCAGTTGGTTGTTGGCATAAAAAGCTATTGGTGTGTTTTCTGGTAAAAGTTCTGTACTATTACTATTGTAGATAGTATAATCAAGATCAAAGGTATTGCTATAACAAGCAATATTATAATAGTCAATGCTTACGGTAGCATCTGGTAGTTGGCTATTTAAAACGGTTATTATATTATTTAAAATAATTAAGTCTGCTCTAAAAACACCAGTGTCATCTGTATCTCCTGTTGTAAGTTTTATTTCTACAGAGGTGTCACCAATAGCAATATTATCTTGAATATTATACACATCTAAATCTCCATTATAAAAAGTGCTAGTATTGGTGAAAGAGTTGGTGCCATTAAAAGCATTATCTGAAGGGTTTAAGGGAGGATTAGATATAAGGTTTCCATTAATTTGTAGCGTTTCACCATAATTTAAATTGCTGTCTCCTTCCCAGGCAAGGAAGCCAATTTTTGCTCCATTATTATCTAAAACATTAATGTTATCAATAATAATTGTTTTTTCCTGCTCTACTTGATTTATAATTTCTAAACCTTGAAAAAGACTTACCTGGTTTATAGGTAAGCTTGTTTCTTCATAAATTACATAAATACTCCATCCAGCAAAATTGGTTCTGTTGTTACAATAGCCAATGTTTGTTGTTAAGGTTTCAGAAATATCTAAACCACTTAAAGTGTAAGTGGTATTGCCTAAAGTATTAACGATGTTTGTAATGTCTGTAAAACAAGAAAAATAAGGTAGTGTTCCGTAAAAAGAATCTTCATATTCTACGGTATAAATTTCTTCAGATGTTATTTGTGTATTGTTTAAAGTCACTTCTTGGTCTCCAATTCCAGAGCCAGCCCAATATAAATAAGCAGCTACAACATTAGCTGTATTGGGTATGTTTAAATCTGCAGAAGAACTAGGTAAGGTCTCGCAAAATTCTCTAACAAGATTATTTTCAAATGCATTTAAGGTATTGCCAATTGCTGTGTAATTAATTGTACCATTGTATTGCTGATATAGTGATATATCTTGTGCATGTAGTTGTAAAAAACCAAAGAGTAGTAAAAATAAGGTTATGGGTTGGTTACGCATTTTCATAGTGTTCTATGTAAATGTACGTGATTAATTTTATCGTATTAAAGAAAAATGATTAAAATATTCTCTACCATCTTGTAATGTAATTGCAAACCAATAATCATCACTTGGTAAATTGGCACCATTAAAAGTGCCATCCCAACCAGGTGTTAAAGGGCTTATTTGTTGTATTAATTTACCATAGCGATTAAATATTTTAACAGTAGTATTTGGTTGTATAAGGTTAGAAACACCTAATACTTGCCAAGTATCATGATAACCATCATTGTTTGGTGTAAAGTACTGCGGAAAGCCTACTACCGAAACAGATTGAGTAACAGTACCACAATTGTTTTTGGTGTCTTTTACAGCTATAGTGTACATTCCTGGATAAATATCACTAAAGAAATTACTTGTTTGAAAACTAACATAAGGGTTTCCTTGGTTATCATATAAAGCATACTCATAGGTGCCTTCTCCAGAAGCATTAACGGTTATGGTATTACTAATAGTACCATCAACTACTTCTACCAAATCTATTGTTGCAGTGTTAGATGCTTCTACTGTTATTGTTCTTGATTTCTGACAATTTTCAGCATTTATAACAGTTACAGTATAGCTGCCAATTTCATTTATTTGAATTTGGTTTGTAGTTTCACCAGTAGACCATTGGTAGGTATAATTATTAGGGTTTCCAATGACACCACTTTGTAACTCAATGGTTGCTGGATATGTATTTAAACAATAAAAAATGGTTTCATCCTCTAATAGCTCAGGAAGTTCGTTTATGGTTAAAGTAACTTCATTTATACCATAACAAGCATTATTATCTTCTGCTCTTGCAAATAATATTTGTGTGTATGGTGTGGTGTTGGTGTAAGGTGTTGCAAGTTCGTTTTGTTCTAAAAGCGCATCGGTATAATTTTCATAATAGGTTATAGGGAAAGTTATGCCGTTAATTGCTTGAATATCTGTAGTAAACGCATTTAAGTCAAAGGTGTTTATTCCATCTTCAGAGTTTGGTTCGTCACAAGCTTCTGGAGCATTATAATCTTGAATTTGCGTAGTACTCGTTTCAAGTGTAAGTTCTGCAATAGAAAAACACTCTGTTGTATTATTAATAACTTGCACATAAACCGTTTCTGGGTTTGTACTATTAATATAATTAGTACCATCTATTTCCATGCTGCTATTTTGTGCATTTATAAATGAAGAATAAAATTTCAAAGAGGTATTTGTTGCGCCTCCAGTGAGTGCGTCTTCAGCTTCAAAAAGATTAAAAGCTGTTATGCCATCTACGGTTCCATCTTCATCACATTGAAAAAGAGAACTGTTAAAACTGTTAGGTGCAGGTAAAGTAACTAAGTTTATGGTAAACACGTTTTTACAAGTTGGGTTTGCGGCATCTTCTATTCTTACATGTATTGTTTTAGGAACGCTTAAGTACGGACTTGTTAAAGCTGCTGTATTGTTTACTGCATCTATATTTGTTTCATGGTAAGTAATATTGAATAAAGCAGGGTTTTGCCCATTTAAAATTTCGTCGTTTTTAGATTCTAAGTCAAAAAAGGTAGCGTTATTAAAAGCATCTCCATCTGAATAATCATCACAACTTTCAATATCTGAAGGTGCGTTGTATTGTGGTCCAGGATTTACTGTTAGTTCAAAAGAAACAAGGTTAAAACAGCCTGTTGTAGTATTGGTTAGTCGTGTATAAATCGTTTTTGGGTTACTACTGTTAGTGTATGGGCTGGTTAACGGGTTTATATTAATGTTTGCATCACTTTCTGATTCGTGATAACTAACTAAAACATCTGTTTGCGAACCAAGAATAGCAGCTGTATTTACTTCTAAATTAAAGGTAGTAAAACCATCATCATAAGGCGCAACCACATCACATTCTTCTATATTAATTGTAGTAGTATCTGCTACTTCATTAGTTGGTGGTTCTGCAAATTCTGCAGTACCTGTCCACTCTAAAGTAAAAGGGCTTGTTCCTACAGGTCTGTCTAGAACAATGTAATAGGTTTCACCAGCAAGAACATCTAACCATCTAACAAAGCTGTTACCATCAGCACCAGGACCTTCGGTAGTATCTGTTTCAGTGCCATTCATTCCTGTTAAATTATTTCCTTGTCCTGCAGCTTGAGGATTAGTGGTTGAGCATCTTATGGCTTGACCAATATTACCACAACTTACGTTTGGGCCGAATACAAAAAAATCGTAATCTATTACAGTAGAAGGACTAGAAGGAGTTAATGTAAAACCAAGTGTACCATCATTTATAACTGTAACCTGTAGCCATAAACTATTATTTTCACTACTTGCGCAAGTGTTAGAGCCAGAGAGTTCTTGTGTGCCTATTCCGTTAGCATCTAAGTTTACATTAGAGTTACCACAAACAATAACAGCATCTATACAATCTGTTGGTAGTTGGGCAAATGAAAATTGTACAAATAAACTTGTAATAAGTAGTGTAAATATATGGTGTTTTGTTTTCAAAAGTATAATTATCTTTTAAGGGTAAAGTGGTTAAAATATTCTCTTCCGTCTTGAAGTGTTACAGCAAACCAATAGTCGTCACTTGGTAAATATTGACCATTAAATTTACCATCCCAACCAGGACCAATAGGGCTTATTTGTTTTAGTAGTTTTCCATAACGATCAAATATCTTGATTTTTGTGTTTGGTTGAAATACACTTGAAACACCAGATACTTGCCAATAATCATTTATACCATCATTATTGGGTGTAAAAAACTTAGGAAATCCAATAACAGAAACAATTTGTTCTACGATACCACAATCATTTTTTGTGTCTCTAATAGAAACGGTATACAATCCGCCAGGATCTACATTGGTAAATACATTACTAGTTTGGTAATAAGCATATAAACCAGCATCATTAAAAAGCGCATATTCATATTCTCCTTCACCAGAAGCATAAACAGTAATTGTGTTATTTGAAGATGCATCTACAACCTCAATAGAATCAATAGTAGCAATATTAGATGGCTCTATTGTAATTGTTCTAGACTGTTCACAACCATGCACATTGGTTACAGTTACAGTATAATTACCTTCTTGATTAATTTGAATTTGATTTGTAGTTTCACCAGTAGCCCAAGAATAGGTAAAGTCATTAGGATTTCCAATAACACCACTTTCTATACTTATGGTTTCTGGATAGGTATTTAAACAATAGTAAAGGGTTTCGTCTTCTATTAATTCAGGAAGTGTATTTACCGTTAATGTAATTTCACTAATACCATAACAATCATTTGCGTTTTCTACTCTTGCAAATAGTATTTGACTGTAAGCTGTTGTATTTGTATAAATAGTAGATATCTCGTTTTCTTCTAAAAGCGCATCATTATAATTTTCATAATAATGTATGGTTAAACCAGCAGGTAAACCTGTTAAAATATCACTCTCTGCAGTAGTTAAATCAAAGGTGTAAAATCCGTCTTCAACACCATCATCATCACAAGATTTAATACTAGCGTTGTTGGCTTGTGTATTGCTAACTTGTAGGGATACTTCTGCAATAGTAGAACAGCCAGCACCTATACTTTTAACCAGCGCATAAATGGTTTGTGGGTTGCTAGTGTTTTCAAAAATATTATCAGCAATTGGGTTTAATTCATCTTCTGCATTGGCATAAGAGTTGTAGTAAGTTACTTCTAAATCTGGGTTTGCTCCTGTTAAACTTTCATTAGCTTCCTCTAGATTAAAAATTGTTTCTCCGTCATCAACACCATCTTCATCACATTGAATAAGTACAGTGTTTGTAACCACAGGATTGTCAAAATATTCAATAACAGCTTCTCCTTCTAGAGTTTCACAATTACCTCCAGGAAGTTCAATAAGCACTTCGTAGGTTCCTTCTTGAGTAACTTCTAAATCATAGTCGTTTTCTGCTATTACTACACCATCTTGCGTCCATATATAATCTGCACCTACTATATTTTCAGCTGTTAAGGTATAATTATCTCCATCACATAAAGGTAAGTATGTAGAGGCTTCTCCGTTTTGAATAATATCTATTTTCTGGTTAAAAAAGGAAGTTATAAAAGGAGGTAAGCCTTGGGTAGCATTAAAACCTCCAAGATCAACACCTAAATGTTGGTAGTTTGATGCGGTTCCAGCTTCATTAGGATTGTTTATTACTCCTAAATAAGGAATACCACTAGTGTAAGAGTTACTTAGGGTTCTGTAAATTTTTCCGTTAGGTCCTAACTGTAATGCTCCTCTAAAAAGGCTTTGATCATCTAGTAGTACTTGTGAGTTGTTAATGTCTGTGGCAAAAAGATCAAACTGTACTAAAGATGAGGCGTTACTTAAAGCATTTCCAGTAGCATCATTATAAGCGTGTATATATAGATATTGATTATTAGGTGAAAACTCTACACCATATGCATAAGGGTTTGAAGTATTAATATTTAAAGTTGTAGGGTTGCTAACTATTCCTGTGGCTGTATCAAAATCATATAAATACATACCACTTCTAGTATTGGCAGAAGCAAGTTTTGTTCCGTCTGGAGAAGTTTTTAAGTATCCTCTAGCATCTGTTATGCTTACGCCAAATGTAGATTTAACAGCATTATTACTTACTCCAGAAGTAGTAACTTCAAAAGCATGATAGGTGTTATAAGTGTCTGTGGTACCGTTAAAAGATGCTAATGTTAAAACCCAAATAGATTCTGAGTCGCAGTCTTTTAATACTGCTGTTATTTTTTCTGAACAAAGACTTAGTAAACTACTGTTTTTGTTTACAACAGCTCCTAAACCACCATCAAAACTCATATCTACAGTAGAGTAGTTTAAACCATCATTATTACCATCTACAGCATTGTCTACCGTAAAAATATAGTATATATCTATGTCTCCTGGTTTAGGAACTACAATTGCAGATTGTGTACTAGATTCATCTCCATATAAATTATTTCCATTACTCATTACACTGTGCATTCTGTTGTAAACAGTAGTACCATCTGTATAAAAAAGTAAATTACCATTTTCATCAGAAATAGAAGAACAACCTTCTTTAGTATTTAATTGTCCGTCTGTTAAAGCCGTTACAGCTCCATTTAAAGTATTAAATTGAATTCCTGCATTTTCACCAAAGTACCAATTAGATGCTTGGTCTTGAGAGTAAGACATAGCAAAGGTTAGAAAAAGGAAGTATAATATTTTTTTCATCTTAAAATAGCAATAGCTACCAAAGGTATTACATTTAATTTTGAATGATTAAAGGAGAATGTTAAAATGCTACGAAGCTACTATCTATAAATCTCGTTTTTTTAATATTTTATAAGATAAAAATACAAAAAGAGCTATCCAACCAATAACTATAGCTAGCTCATACCAGTGTACAGCATAGTCATAAGCAAGGTCTGTTTTGTCTGGAAATTTCGTCATCATGATACGTTGAAAAGGCTGGTCTATTAATTTGTACATCGATTTTAAAGGAAAGAAATTCTGAATTTTCTCAGCCAATTCATAATTACTTTGCCAAGTAATTAACCCCAGAACAATGTATTCAAAAATGTATAAAATAAATAAGAATGCTAAAGCAAAAGCAGAGCGTTTTACCAACATACCAAAAAATAAACACAAAGAGAAAAAACCAACGAGCTTTACAAAATAGGCTATTAAAAAATTAGTTTCTCTAAATATAATACTAGCCTCTGTATAACTAGAATAGTACAATCCAATAAAAAAAGAAGCCAATGCTATTAATACTGTAGCAATTAAAGAAAAGAACACAATAGTATAGAATTTAGAGAGTATAAATTCCTTTTTACTTAAACCATCAATAAGGTTTTGTTTTATTGTTTTGTTACTGTATTCATTGCCAATCATGCTGACTACTACAATAGCAAAAAAGAACTTGAATTGCGATGCAAAAAAGGTTGTGATATGCCAAATTATAGGAAAATTAAAGATGCCAAGTTCTCCTAATTCTAAGGTAAAAAAGCCAAAGAAGTTTATTTTTATAGAAGAAAGAATCAGTACTGTAAACGGTAAAATAAAGGAAACAAATATAAGTACTTTGCTAGTTTTATTTAGTAGTAGTTTTTGTAATTCAAGATTTAATAGTCGTAACATGCGTTTGGTTTTGGTTTTTTACCTTTACTTCTTTAATTTCTTTTTATAATAAAATCAATCTTCTCTTAAACAAAAAGGAAGAAGTTTATTGCATTAATTTAAATTATCTGTAAGCTGAAGAAATTGTTCTTCTAAACTTTCTTTACGTTTTACTAAATGCGATAAGATTATGCCTTTTTCAAACATGAGTTTGTTAAAGCTAGTGGCATCCATAGGTGCATTTAAAAAGGCAGTAATTAATCCGTTTTCTACTTTTATATTTTTAAAAGTTGTATTGCTTTCTAGTAATTGGATTAAATCTTCTTGTTTATCGGCTTTTAGTTCGAAAAAACCATGACTGGAAATCATTTCGTCTACACGACCTGAGTATAATTTTTCTCCTTTACGAAGCACAACAACATGCGAGCATACTTTTTCTACTTCGTCTAATAGGTGTGAAGCTAAAAGAATAGTAGTTCCGCTTGCAGCTATGTCTTTTATTATTTGTCTTATTTGGTGAATTCCTTGCGGATCTAATCCGTTTGTTGGTTCATCTAGTATTAATATTTCTGGGTCATTTAGTAGAGCAGAGGCAATAGCCAAGCGTTGTTTCATACCTAAAGAATAGGTGCTAAACTTGTGGTTTTTTCTGTCTTCTAGGCCAACAATTTTTAGTTTTTCTTCAATTTTACTGTAAGCAACACCTTTAATTTTGCAAACTAATTTTAGGTTTTGCTCTGCAGTCATATAAGGATAAAAGTTTGGACGTTCTATGATTGCTCCTACTTTTTTTAATGCATTATGTGTAGATATGGTACCATCAAACCATTTAAAATCTCCTTGTGTTTTATTTACCACATTTAAGACAATGCCTAATGTTGTAGATTTTCCGCTTCCGTTTGGTCCAAGAATACCATACACGTTTCCTTTTTTAATAGTAAATGAAAGATCTTTTACAGCTGTGAGAGCACCAAATTTTTTAGTAAGGTTATTAATGGTAAGAATAGATTCCAAAGTATAAAGGTTTGATTAGTTAAAGGTAAGACGAGGTAAGTGAAAAATTGTTACAGCCTAAACTAAAAAAAGCACTTCGAATGGAAGTGCTTTTTTTAATATTAAGTTTTTACTTATAGTTTTTTATCTTTCTAAAGTAGTTAGAGAACCATTATATTCTCCCCAAAAGGGATTAGGAGTATTGCCTGGAAGTTTACCAAAATTAATTTCATAATAATCACTATTTACAAGAATATTAAAATACAAATCATTACTAGAATCATTTATTGTGTCGCTAGAAGTGATATTCCCATTAGAAACTATAACATTCGTTTTTACGTTACAATAGCTAATATTATGACTAGAGTTTATAGATTCGTAGTCTCCGCTTTCAATAATTCTTGGATCACCATAACCATAAAATCTTATTTTATATTCTACTACAAAAGTAGTGTTGTTAGCGTATTTTAATTCCCCATTTTCTATTGTGATTTCTCCATCTGAAAAGACAATTGTATGCGATCTGCTTGTTTGATAAGTTGAACTTGTGCTAGTTGAAGTAATATTATAGCCATTGTAATACTCAAAAGCCTCATGAGACTCATACATTCCATCATTATTTATGTCCATTCTTAAAAAACTGGAACCATCATTTTGGCTGTTTTCTTGATCATCATCATCATTACTACAGTTAAATACAAAAAGAGATATTGTTAGGTAAATTAAAAAATGTCTAATAGTAATGTTTTTCATATTGGTTAGTTTTTATGGTTATATACTATAGATGCATAAAAGTGAATAAGGTTGCGTGTAAAAATCAAAAAAGTACCCTAATTATTTAAATTAGCGTGCTTAAAATGGTATAAAGAACTTTATTTAGTTCCAGTTTTCTTCAAAGTCTAGATTGTCATAATCATCTACATCATATCCATCGTCAAATTCATCAAATTCGTCTAAATCGTCACTTTCAAAATTTTTGGTAGGAGCTTCATCAGGAATTTGCCCATGAACAAACATTAAGTTTGGATAGTCTGTACCTTCTGCTTCCTCAACTATTTCAGCAAGTTCTACATAAAAAGTCCACATGCTTAAAAAATCGTATACATAAATGAGTTTGGTTTGCATTTCATGAACCACATCATTGATGGTTGTTTCATTCATTAAGCGAACTGTATTTGCACCTTCGCTAACATCAAACATAGAAATTTCCTCACCTTGTTCCCAGGTATCATTACTTATATAAAAGGAAGCCATTTCTAAACCATCAAAACCAAAAGATTGCGTGATAGTGTTATGTAAGTCTTCTAAGGTGTCTGTTTCCCGAATTTCTAAATCACGAAAAATATCATCTTCCGTATCATTATCAAGTACTACTCTAAATCTGTAAATCATTATAAAAAATTATTTTGCAAAGATACGGTTTCCAATTCTCAAAAACCAAAAACTAAATTTGTAAATATTAAAACTAATTAGCGCTTAAAAAACTCTAATTGTTTTGGCTTTATTTACTAAAACGATGCAATGTAAATGTCATGGCACTTAATAGAAAAAAGGCACCTATTTGGTGTGCTACACCTAATGCTAATGGTACTTGGTAAATAATGGTAAATACACCTAATAAAAATTGTACTACTACTAATATTAACAAAGAGTTTACTGCGTTTATTTGGTGTTTAGTACGTGTTTGTTTTTTTGATTGGTACCATATTATTAAGATAAAAAGAACTACTAAATACGCTGCTGTTCTGTGAATAAATTGAATACCACTTGGGTTTTCAATACCGTTTTTATAAAACGGTTGTAGTATGTAAACGGTTTCATGCATAAACTTTCCTTCATTCATTAAAGGCCAATGGTTGTGTAATAATCCAGCTTTTAATCCTGCTACAAAAGCACCATAAATTATTTGAAAAATTAAAACAATATAGCCACCAATAATTAGGTTTCTAAATTTTTTATCTACTACTTTTCTTTCCGGAAAAATTAAATCTAAAGCTACCCATAAGGTTGCAGCAAAAGTTAAAAAGGCAGTTGTTAAATGCGCTGCCAATCTAAAATGACTTACGTCTGGTTTGTCTACTAAACCACTTTTAACCATGTACCAACCTAAAAAACCTTGAAAACCACCAAGAGCAAGAAGTACAATACCTTTTTTTATTGTTTTTTTAGTAAGCTGTTTGGTTGCCAAAAAGTATAAAAACGGAATAATAAAAACCAGACCAATTAACCTTCCTATAACGCGATGTAACCATTCCCAGAAATAAATGCTTTTAAAATCTTCTAAGGTGAAATGCGAATGCAGTTTTTGAAATTCTGGATATTGTTGGTAGAGTGCAAAAGCTTCTTGCCATGCTTGTTCGCCTATTGGCGGAATAGTACCTGTAATTAATTTGTAGTTTGAAATAGATAAACCAGAATCTGTTAATCTAGTGATACCACCAACTACAACCATAATAAATATTAAGAAACATCCTGTAAATAGCCAGTAAATTACTTTTTTGTTGTCTTTTTTCATGTTTAAATTAATTCTTTTTCAAAGCATAAACTATTTTCCATATTTATATATTGGCCATAGTTTGGTATTGTTTTGTACTTGTTTTTTTTATAAAATTGAACCGCTTCTACCTGTCTTTTACCTGTTTCTAAAATACAAGTTTTATATCCAAGTTCTTTTGCCCAATTTTCTAAAGCATTTAAAACTTGTGTAGCTATCCCTTGACTTCTGGTTTGGTTACAAGTAAACATGCGTTTTATTTCAACACTAGTAGTATTGAATTCTTTAAAAGCACCACAACCAACAGGGATATTGTTTACATAAGCAACAATAGTGTTTTTTAAAACATCAATATTATTAAATTGGTTGTAAAACTCATGTTCCTCACCATCCATTATTTTTAAATACGCATCTAGTTGTTTCACTAAATAAATAAAGTCAGGATTTTCTGAATTGGTTTTAATTAGATGCATTTTTTTGCTTTTTATTTACGAAATACCAAACACAATCTGCTACTCACTTTTTGTTAGACCTAGACGTTCTCCTTCTTTTAACATTAATTGAAAAGCGGCATCAAATTCATTAGGAATTACTCCTTCTAATATGGCTTCTTTTATGTTTTCTTTAATGATACCAATTTCTTTAGAAGGTTTTAAGTTGAAGGTTTTCATAATTTCTTCACCAGAAATTGGAGGTTGAAAATTACGTATTTGATCTCTTTCTTCTACCTCTACAATTTTTTCACGAACAATTTTAAAGTTGTTGTGGTACTTTTTAAATTTATGAGGGTTTTTGGTTGTAATATCTGCTTCGCAAAGCGTCATTAAATCATCTACATATTCACCAGCATCAAAAACCAATCTTCTTACTGCAGAATCGGTAACCTCTTGTGCTAAAACAATAGGTCTAGAGCTCATAAATACCATTTTTTGAACAAATTTCATTTTGTCATTTAATGGCATTTTTAGTCTTTTAAACAAATGATAAACCATTTTAGAGCCTTCAAATTCATGCGCATGAAAGGTCCAACCTACTTTTTTACTAAATCTTTTTGTAGGTGCTTTACCAATATCATGCAGTAATGCTGCCCAACGTAACCATAGATTATCGGTTGTTTTAGCAATATTATCTACTACTTCTAAAGTGTGGTAAAAATTATCTTTATGTTTTTGCCCTTCTACTTCATCAATTCCTTTTAAAGCAGTTAGCTCTGGTAAAATATATTGCAGTAGTCCTGTTTTTTCTAATAATAAAAACCCAATAGAAGGTTTGTTTGCTTCCAGAATTTTGTTTAATTCAACAACAATACGTTCTTTGGTTATTATTTTTATTCTTTCGTTATTTCTGGTAATAGCGTTTAACGATTCTTTTTCAATAATAAAGTCTAATTGTGTGGCAAAACGTATAGCACGCATCATACGTAAAGGGTCATCACTATAAGTAATATCAGGATTTAATGGCGTTTTAATAATTTTAGCTTCTAAATCTTCTATACCTTGAAAAGGATCTAAAAGATCCCCGAAATTATCTTCAGATAGATCTAAAGCGAGCGCATTTATAGTGAAATCTCTTCTGTTTTGGTCATCTTGTAGTGTACCGTTTTCTACAATAGGATTTCTGCTGTTTTCATTATAAGACTCTTTTCTTGCACCAACAAATTCTACCTCAATACCATCATAGCGAAGCATTGCTGTGCCATAGGTTTTAAATACCTGAACTTTTGGTTGGTTAGGTAGGTTTTTTGCTACTTGTTTAGCTAGCGCAATACCACTACCAACAGCAACAATATCAATATCTTTTGCTGTGCCACGATTTAAGATAAAATCACGTACAAAACCACCAATAACATAGCTTTCAAGACCTAGTTCTTTGGCCGATTTTGAAATGGTTTTAAATATTTTATGTTGTAATGCTTTTTTATAATTCATTATTAATTACTCAGACTTATTTTTTTGCCACGAATGCACGAATGTTTTTTTACTTTCGTATAACTTTAACAATACCATCGCGACTTAATTTAATAATAGACGATGGTTTTGTTGCCTTTTTTTCGTGGTGCAAATTTACAACATAGTCCACACCTTTTATAATCTCCTGAGATATTTCTTTAAAGGATTTTGGAGTAGGAGCACCACTAATATTTGCTGAGGTAGAAACTATAGCACCATTGAGTTTTCTGCATATTTGGTAACAAAATTCATCATCAGGAATTCTAATGGCAATGGTTTTGTCTTCTGCAATTAAGTTTTGAGCAAGATTTTGCGCATCGTCATAAATAATGGTTATTGGTTCTTCTGCAATATCAAAAATACTTTGTGCAGCGTCTGGAACTGTTTTTACGTATTTTTTTAGCATTCTGTCATCTGCAACCAAGCAAATCATGGCCTTTGTTTCTATGCGTTTTTTTAATTTGTAAATTTTAGCAACGGCTTTTGCATTGGTAGCATCACAGCCAATTCCCCAAACCGTATCTGTAGGGTATAAGATTATTCCACCTTGTTTGAGAACTTCAATTGTTTTTTTTATTTCTTGATGCATAATTAACTTAAAATGGTTTTTAACCAGTTTGTATAATGATATTTTTGATAAATTTCTGAAGGTATAGGTTGATATGGAGTATTTAAAAATGTTTTTGGAATGTGAATTTCAGAATCTGGTTCTATGACGTGAATATTATTTGGATTGTAAAAATCGTAAGTTTTAATATCAGCGTTTGTTGTGATTAATTTTTTTTCTAAAAATAGACTTTCAAAAACACGAAAAGTTAATCCGTCTTGCACACCATATTTATGAATATCAACAATAATATTGGTTTTTAGTAAATATTCTAATACTTGCTTGTTGTTTTTTCTATCTTGTATAAAATGGATGAGTTTAGATTCTGTTTTTTTATCTGATTGTACTAAAAACTCATATTTTACCTGCTTCTTTTTTAAGTAGGTTGCAAGTTTTTTTAAGGTGTTAAATCTAAAATCTTTAGACATAATAGTAAACGCATCATAGGTTGGAACTGTTTTTTTAAAGTCTTGATTTAGATATATAAAATTTGGTAAGAATTTTAAATTATAATCTTTAACATCCTTTTTTTCATAAGAATATACTTTGTCAAAAAAGGGAATTACTTCTTTTTTTCTGGTAATATTATTGATAGAATCATGATAATATGCAATAAAATTTTTGGTTTTACTTTTTAATATAGAGAGTTGCGAATCAAAAAATAAATCAGGTCTTACAATTAAAATGTAATCGTAAGTTTTACCAGCAGTAGCTTCAATTATAGGTTGTAGCTTGTAGTAGTTTTTTAATTTGTTTTTTGTGAAAAGTTTATAGATTGCTGCATAAGCTTTTTCAAAAATATGCTTGTATTTATATTTTTTTAAAGACGCGATATTGTAATAATCTACGTGTTTGTATTGCTTGTTAAGTTGGTTGTGAATGCTGTCATAATAACCACTTAAATCATAGGTGATAAAAAGTATTTTTTTGTCTTTCATAAGTAACCAAAATATTACTTTATTTCTATTGTATTGCTTTTTTTGTTTGCTTTATAGTGAATGTATAGAATTATCTTTTGTAGTTATCAACTACTTCTTGCAATTCATCATACATTTTTTTAGAAATAACGTCTTTGGTAAAGTTATTTAATAAAAATTGATGACCATTAGTGGTGAATTTATTTTGAAGTGCTTTATCGTTCAGTAATAATTCTACTTTATCAGCAAAATCTACAGGATTACCAACCTCTGCTAAAAGACCAGTTTCATTATCTACAATAACTTCAGGGATTCCTCCTGCATTAGCAGCAACAATAGGAACTCTACAAGCGTAAGACTCTAATAAAACACCACCTGTAGGTTCGTTGTTAGAGGTAAACATAAATAAATCGAATTCTGGTAAAACTTGTGGAATGTCTGTTCTAAAACCAGAAAAAATAATGTGATCATTTAGGTTTTTATCGCTTACAATTTGTTTGATTTCGGCTTCTAGCTTTCCTTCTCCAATTAAAATATACTTTGCTTTTATATTGTTTCGTTTTACCAAAATTTCAACGGTATCTACCCAAGTGTAGTGGTCTTTAAACCCTGAAAACGCAGCTATGTTTCCAATTATTTTATAGTCTGAAGGAATGTTATATTCTTTATGTAATAAGCCGTTTTTTTCTTGTTTGGTAAACTTGTGCACATCTGTAACACTACCAACAACACACATTTTACTAGTGTCTTTTACTGCGTATTTTAATACGTTAACAACAGGGTGTGATACGCAAATAATTTTTTTTATGCCTTTGTAATTGTATTTCCATTTTCTAAGCATATTAGAGTCAACACGTCTTATTAAGGTTCTACATAAAACCAAAGGAGCAGGTAATTTGTAAAATAAATGTGCTAAAACCGCTAAAGTGTGTGCTTTACTATTGTGAATAAAAACAACATCTATGTTTTTTTCTTTTACAATTTGAGCTAGTTGTTTTGCAAAGCCTAAATCATACTCAGACTTATAATCAAAACCAATAACTTGCATGTTTTTTTCTTTAGCAACATCATGAACAGGAGTGTTGTTGGCACAAATAATATATTGATCTTCTACATAATTCTTTTCTTTAAAGGCTTCGTATAAATAAATAATTTTTTGCTCGTGACCTCTCCAAACGCCAGATGCAGTAATCTGTAATAATCTCATAGTTGTTTTCAATAGTATAGTGTACAAAGTAATTAAAAACATTTAATAACCGCTTTGTTTTTTTAGATTAATAACCTGTAAAATTTGTAATATTGCAAGATGCAAACGGTATATCAAGACAGCTATAAAAAGCACCAAGAAAAATTAAACCATTTCATTACTAATTTTAATGATTTAGGTGAGCAATTTGGTAAAGCAGATAGAAATGTTATTAAATTATTTGATTTAGAAGGTGAAACGATTAATATTAAATCGTTTAAAGTACCAAATATAGTCAATCAAATAGCGTATAAATTTTTTAGAAAAAGCAAAGCACAACGTTCTTTTGAGTATGCTTCCAAGCTTAAAGATTTAGGAATTGGTACACCAAAACCCATAGCGTATTATGAGTTTACTACGCCGTTTTTGTTTAAAAAGAGTTTTTATATTAGTGCGCATTTAGATTGTGATTTAACATATAGAGAGCTTACACGAGATTTAGATTATCCAGATCACGAGGCTATATTGAGAGCTTTTACAAGGTTTACTTATAAATTACATGAAAGTAATATTAACTTTTTAGACCACTCACCAGGAAATACTTTAATAAAAAAAGTAGGAGACAACTATGCCTTTTATTTGGTAGACTTAAATAGAATGGAATTTAAGCCAATGTCTTTTGAAACTAGAATAAAAAACTTTGCTAGGCTTACAGTACATCAATCTATTGTAGAAACCATGAGTAGTGAATATGCTAAGGTTTCAGGTGAAGATTACAACAAAATTTTTAATTTAATGTGGAAAGAAACGGAAGCTTTTCAAGATAAATTTAAGCGTAAAAAACGTTTGAAAAAGAAACTAAAATTTTGGAAAAAGTAATATTTAAGAGCCCAAAGTTAACTTATTCTCTACCTTTTCGTAATAGCCAAAGTTTTAAATAACGCATAAATACTACATAAGCTTGTATGGTACCAATAGTAAAACCAACAAGACCATCTCTAAATCCTGCTTGCATAAAATAGTGTTTAAAAAAGCCATAAAAAGGCTTAATAACAAAATGATAAGGCGTTAGTTTTCCTGTTTTTTTGTCGTAGTCTTTAGCTTGCCACCACGCATAACGATTCATTTTTTCTAAATACTTATCAAAAGTAATATAGGTATTATGGTAAAACTTGTTTTTTAATTTACCAACAGTACCATCTACCTTAATTTCGGCATGCACGTGTTTATTTTCGTATTTGCAAAAATCACGTTTAAAAAGTCGAATTACTTTATCATTTCTCCAACCACTATAGTGTACGCGTTCTCCCATAAAATGGTTCATTCTACCAATCCAGTACGCAGTATGCTCTATTTCTGGTTGCTTTAATAAAGCTTGTATTTCTGCTTTTAGTTCTGGTGTAACACGCTCATCTGCATCAACTAATAAAATCCATTCGTGTTTTGCTTGTGGTATAGCCCAGTTTTTTTGCGATGCAGAATACTCGTATTCACGTTGTATTACTTTAGTTGCTAATGCTTGCGCTTTTTCAAAAGTGCCATCTGTACTTAAACTATCTACAACCAATATTTCGTCTGCAAAATCTACAGATGCAATAACGGCTTCTATATTATGAATTTCGTTTCCTGTAGGAATAATAGCAGTGAGTTTATTCATTGGTTTTAGGTAGAGTGTATGCTTGGTTATAGCTTTTTAAAGTAAAGTAATTTAAACGTTTTCGCATCTTATACTTTCGCACCAAATTTAAGGGTTTTTGTTTTAAATAGCTTTTATCTTTATGTAAAAAAGAAATAGTAGCATCAATAACACGTTTGCTTGATTTTCCGTCAAAATAAGGATGTAAGTTTTGTATAAAGTTTTCAATATTTTGTATTAAACTTTCTGGGTGTAATAAGGCTTTTTGAAATGTTTTTTCTAATTCTTCTGCCTGCTGTACGTGTAATAAATAGTCGTGATTAAAGGTGTGGTTAAAAGCAACTACTGGTTTTTTTTGAAGCAAAAATTCTTGAATTGCAGAGGTAGTATCTGCAAACATAATATCTGCTTGTTTGTATAAAGGAATTAAATCTGTGGTATTAAAAAATTTAAAATTACTATTGTTTATAGATTTCCATTTACTAACAATAGCTTCCGGTAATTTTGGGTGTAATACCATTATAAAATTAAAAGTTCCTGCTGTAGATAGTCTTTTAATTTCTTGGTAAACCGCATCATTATAAGCTAGGCTCAAACTTTGTGTAAAAGTAGAAGCTATCATAATTGTATGGTTTTGTTTTCTTTTTTCTATCGGAAATAATGGATCTACTTTACTCCATCCTGTTTCAATAACTTCAAAATAAGGATGTTTTTTTTGTTGTTCACGAAACCCTTTTGTGGTAGAAGGCCCTTGTGTGCAGTACAAATCAAAAAAACCACGAAGCCTAAAATGGCTAAATGTATTTTTTTTTGAAGGTCTTTTTTGTGCATTAAAACCATGAAAAATCTGCACTTTTAGTCCTGTAATAAAATCAGGAACACTATCTGTAGCAGTTAATACAACATCTGGTTTATAACTTAAAACCTCTTGTATGGTCTGTAAAGCATTACTTTTTTCTTGTATTGCTTTTTTGCCGTCTTCAATATCTGCAAACCACTTAACGGTATAACCACGTTTGGTGATTTCCGTTTCTAAAGGCGTACCAATTGGTAGTGCATAACTGTAGGATATATAAATTAAAAATTTATAATTCATGGTTATAAGGTACTTAAAAAGTTTTTAAGTTCGGGTTTTATAAATTCTGGTTTTAGTTTTAGGTAATACGTTTCTGGATCTTTTTTAGCTTCAGATTTAACCGTTTCATTATATGGTATATAATCAGATACATGTATTGCTACATTATTTCCAGGTTCGTTTTTGCTAAACCAATTTGCTTTGTTTAAGTAGGGAGAAAAAATAGTAAAGGTAGGAATGTTTAAAGCCTTTGCCATATTATTTGCGCCACCTTCATTTCCTATTAAAGCATCACATTGTTGCGTTATGGCTAAAAATGCTCTTAAACTTTTTCCAAAGACATCAAAAAAAATATGTTTTTGTGTTTCAGCTAAACAGTAATCATAAATTTCTTTAGCTTCTTCTTTCTGTTTTGGTATATAATTAAACAGTATTTGTGCATCCTTTTTATTGGCAACTAGGCTATCTAATAAAACAGCCATATATTTTGCTGGATAGGTTTTAATAGCACTACTACCTAAAACGCTAATCATAAACAAAGGTTTGTTACTTTGTATGTTGGCAGCTTCTAAATACTTTTTAGCACTAGTGATTTCTTCTGGTTTTAAATAAATTTTAGGAACTATATTTTTAAACGGAATAGCTAATGGTTCTAAAAGTTTTAATCTGTTTTCAATAGCTAAGCTGGCATTGTTTTCCGGTTTTTTTAGTCGTTTAACAGGATGCGTAAAAACAAAAAAAGTATGTTTTTTATAGTATGCTATTTTTGTTGCAGCAGAAGTGAATTTGCTTATAAGTGTACTACTTAACTTACCATAAACATCAATAACAACATTGTATTTTTCTTTTTTTAATGTTTTTAAGAAACGAAAAAAAGCCATTTTACTTTTTTCTATTTCAGGAGTGAAAAATATAAAGTTGTCTATAAATGGATTGTTTTCTACAACAGGATACGTATGTGAGTTAATAAGATAATCTAGTTGTGCATTAGGATATTTTTCACGTAATGCTTCAAACAGAATACTGCTTGTAAGTACGTCTCCAATCATTTTCTGTTGCACAACTAGTATCTTCATTTTTTTAGTGTTCTGTAGTAATATAAAGTTACAGCATGTTTTATTACATTTTCACACAGGTGTGAATAGCAGTTTACTGTGACTACATATTGTTTACTCTTTTATACAGCTACATCATATTCACGTAAAGCATCATTTAAAGATGTTTTTTTATCTGTGCTTTCTTTACGTTTACCTATAATTAATGCACAAGGTACTTGAAACTCTCCAGCGGCAAATTTTTTAGTGTAACTACCAGGAATTACTACAGAACGAGATGGTACAATACCTTTCATTTCTACAGGTTCTTCTCCAGTAACATCAATAATTTTAGTACTCATGGTTAATACCACATTAGCACCTAAAACGGCTTCTTTTTCAACACGAACACCTTCTACAACAATACAACGTGAGCCTATAAAAGCGCCATCTTCAATAATAACAGGAGCTGCTTGTAAAGGTTCTAAAACACCACCAATACCAACACCACCAGAAAGATGTACGTTTTTACCAATTTGTGCACAACTACCAACCGTTGCCCAAGTATCTACCATAGTACCTTCATCTACATAAGCACCTATGTTTACATAACTTGGCATGAGTATAGTACCTGCTGAAATATAAGCACCATGTCTTGCTACTGCATTTGGTACCACACGAATTCCTTTTTCTGCATAACCTGTTTTTAAAGGAATTTTATCGTGATACTCAAAAATACCAACTTCAAGAGTTTCCATTTTTTGAATAGGAAAATATAAAACAACTGCTTTTTTTACCCATTCATTTACTTGCCAACCATCAGTTGTAGGTTCTGCTACACGAAGTTTTCCTAAGTCTAATAAATTTACAACTTCTTTTATTGCTGTAATGGTTTGTTGTTCTTTTAATAAGTCTCTATTATCCCATGCTTGTTCTATGAGTTGTTGTAATTCTTTCATTGCAAATTTTTTTTTTATTTCTACAAAAGCAGAAACATTATATGATATCTATTTTAGAGATGCAAAGATAAATCTATAATTGAATTAATAGAATGGTTACCTATAAAAATATAAGATAGCTATTAAAGCTTAAAAATTAAGTTTAAATTTGCAGCAATGAAAAGAATATTAGCAATAGACTTTGGTACTAAAAGAACAGGAATTGCTGTAACCGATGAGTTACAGATTATAGCTTCTGGTTTAACCACAGTTAATACCAAAGAATTAATACCTTTTTTAAAGGATTATTTTGAAAAAGAAAAAGTAGCATTAGTTGTTGTTGGAGAACCAAAGCAGATGAATAATGAAGCGTCTGAGAGTGAGGCTGCTATTCAAACTTTTATAAAAAAATTCACTATTGCTTTTCCAGAAATGCCAATGCATCGTGTAGACGAGCGTTTTACTTCTAAAATGGCGTTTCAAACCATGATAGATTCAGGATTATCTAAAAAGCAACGTAAAAATAAAGCACTTGTAGATGAGATTAGTGCAACCATTATTCTTCAAAGTTATTTGTATTCAAAGTAACTTGTTTTGTTTTTTTTAATTGGTATACAGGTAGTTAGTCGATAAAATATGTAGTAAAATTCCTCTTAACGAGAATTTTTATGCATTGGTCTAAAAATTAGACAATTATACTTTTGTGCATTTATATTTGTTTTAACCCAAACATATAAAACATGAAAAAGCACTACTTTACAATGCTAGTATTAGCATTATTCTCGATCACGCAAATTCAAGCACAATTTTGTCCGCCAACAGGATATATTGAAAACTCAGAGTTGTATTTTATTTATAATGCAGGAACTTCAAATTGTCAAGACAGACCAACAACAGTAAGTGTAGGGGCTTCTATTTTTACTCAAACGGTTTGTGAAGACCAATTATCTATATATGAGTTAACCTCAGGACCTGCATTAACAGAAACTACCAATGTTGCAGTAGATTTTGGATTTTCAGTTTGTGAATATGAAAACAATGTAACTTTATCTGCTGAAGATTTTGATATTCTATTTAAATCTCTAGTAAAAGTATATCCTAATCCTGTTACTAAAGGAAATAATTTAAATATAAAATTAGGCATTAATACCTCTGTAAAAGTAGAATTGTATAACGTTACAGGTAAAAAAATGTTAAGTACAGTAGCTTCTAATTTAAACACAGTAAGTGTAAATATATCTCATTTAGAAAACGGTATTTATATTGCTCAAATTATAACAGATTTAGCCACAATAACTAGAAAAGTTATAGTATTGCACTAAACATAGTATACGTATAGACTAAAAACTCCTTAATTTTTAAGGAGTTTTTTTATGCTTTTTAGCTAACAAATTAACGAAGTATTGTATTTTTGCATGAAATCATTTAAAAGATCACATGATATTACCTATTGTAGCTTATGGAGACCCTGTTTTAAAAAAAGTAGGAGAAGACATTACTAAAGATTACCCAAAACTAGACGAGTTAATTGCTAATATGTACGAAACAATGTATGGCGCTTTTGGCCTTGGTTTGGCAGCACCACAAATTGGATTGCCTATACGTTTGTTTATTGTTGATGCAGAGCCTTTTGCAGAAGATGATAGCTATACAAAAGAAGAGCAAGAAGCTTTTAAAGGATTTAAAAAAACCTTTATTAATGCTAGAATTTTAGATGAGAAAGGAGACGAATGGCCTTTTAATGAAGGATGCTTAAGTATTCCAGATGTAAGAGAAGACGTTTTTAGAAAACCTGAAATTACTATTGAATATTTTGATGAAAATTTTAAAAAATATACCGAAACCTATGATGGTTTAATAGCAAGAGTGATACAACATGAGTATGACCATATTGAAGGTATTTTGTTTACAGATAAACTATCTTCTTTAAAAAAACGATTAATTAAAGGAAAACTAGCCAACATATCTAAAGGAAAAATAAACATTGATTATAAAATGCGTTTTCCTAACCAAAAAAAGAAACGATAAAATTTGTTTAGCAATTGCAAACACTAGATATTTGCCTTCTTTAAAAAAATAAGTATATGAGCTTAGAAAAAGTATTATCCATTTCTGGAAGACCAGGATTATATAAATTAGTAGCACAAACACGTGGTGGTTTTATAGCAGAATCTTTAATAGATAAAAAAAAGATATCTGTAAACATGCAACATAATGTTAGCATTTTAAGTGAAATTGCTATTTACACACTACAAGAAGAATTACCTTTAAGAGAAGTTTTTAATAAAATAAAAACAAAAGAGAACGGAAAAAAAACCTCTATTAGTCATAAAGAAAGTAAAGACAAATTAGAAGAATACTTTTTTGAAATTTTACCAAATTATGATGAAGATAGAGTATACGCTAGTGATATTAAAAAAATCATTCAGTGGTATAACTTGTTAGAAAAACACGATATGTTAGACTTTGAAAAAGCGGAAGAAAAAACAGACGAAGAAGAATAACATTTTCAAGTATAATATTTTAAAAATCCAACTCTAGTAGTTGGATTTTTTGTTTGTAACTTTACCAAAACACAAAGTATGAATTCTAGAGAAAACCAACTAAAAGCATTTGATAGATTGTTAACCATTATGGATGAGCTGCGTGAACAGTGTCCTTGGGATAAAAAACAAACTATGGAAACACTACGTCATTTAACCATAGAAGAAACCTATGAACTTGGTGATGCTATTTTAGATCAAGATTTAGAAGAAGTAAAAAAAGAACTTGGTGATGTATTACTACATATTGTTTTTTATGCTAAAATAGGAAGTGAAACTAAAGACTTTGATATAGCAGATGTATGTAATGAAATTTGCGATAAATTAATACACAGACATCCTCATATTTATAGTGATGTGAAAGTAGAAAATGAAGCAGATGTAAAACGAAATTGGGAGAACCTAAAACTAAAAGAAGGAAAAACTAGTGTGCTTGAAGGTGTGCCAAAAAGTTTGCCAGCTTTAGTTAAAGCCAATAGAATACAAGATAAAGTTGCTGGAGTAGGTTTTGACTGGGAAGAGCCACAACAAGTTTGGCTAAAAGTAGAAGAAGAGCTAAAAGAGTTTCAAGATGAGGTGAAAGCAAAAAACCAGGAAGCTATGGAGAGTGAGTTTGGTGATGTTTTATTTTCTATGATAAATTATGCTAGGTTTTTAAAAATAAACCCAGAAAATGCCTTAGAACGTACCAACAAAAAGTTTATTAAACGTTTTCAATATTTAGAAGAAAAAGCAAAATTTTTAAATAAAAATTTAAAAGATATGACTTTAGCAGAAATGGATGTTTTTTGGGAAGAAGCTAAAGGCTACCAAAACAGTAATTAAAAACAATAACTTACCATTTTGACTTTAATTCATGAGCTAAAAAAAGAAGACAAGAATTATATACGAATAAAAAAACATGTTTTTTTTTATTCTTGAAATCCAAAATTAATTTTCAAGCGTATATACTATTAAATGACACTACTTTCTTTAAATGAGTAGATTAATAGCAAAATAAAATCTTTTAGGTGTCATTATTATAAGGGTTATTTTTTTTTAGTTGAAAAAATAACAATTTAGTTAGTTTAGTTAGAACAAATCCTATTTGAATTCTTTTATTCAAATAGGATTTAGTTTTTTTAAGAAGTAACTTTTGCCAGCTTTACTTGGTGAAGTTTTTTAGTTTATTAAGTTTAGCCTTCCAGTTTTTTAAAGATTCTTTGTGTTTATTAATGTTTTTATGAACTTCTTTAACAAGCGGATTATCATCTTTTACATTAGTAAAAAACTGAAGATTGTTTTCTAATTGATTTATTTCTGCTTTTACTTCATCAATTTTCTTTCTAATATACGAGTATTCATTATCTAAAAACCTACTGTCTTTAGCATTGCTTAGACTTTCTAATTTGTTTTCAAACTTAAGCATTTCTGCTTCTTCTTTATTCATTTTAAGACCATCAAATAAAGCGTCTAATGTTTTATTAAATTTACCTTCAATATAGCGTTTATTCTTAGGTACGCTACCTAAGGCTTTCCATTGTGCAATATGGTCTTTAATTAGTTTTAAATCTACATCATTATCACCAGTCATTTCTAGTGTTTTCATAGTTTCTAACAATTCTTTCTTTTTGTTGTATACTTCAAACTCTTCTTTGTTTGCAGCATCTTTTACAGCATGAAACTTGTTAAAATAATGGTTACAAGCACTTTTAAATTGTTTCCAGATTTTATCACTATCTCTTCTTGGTACATGACCAATATTTTTCCATTCCTCCTGAATTTTCTTCATTAATGGAGTAGTGGTTTCAAAATCATCATTATCTTTATTGTCTTCGGCAATTTTAATTAATTCTAATTTCTTTTCAAGATTTGTATGTTGTTCCTTTTTTAGCTCTTTGTAAAAAGCATTTTTATTTCGGTTAAACTCCCTAACAACATTTTTAAATTTAGACCAAGTAGCTTCGTTTACTTTTACAGGTACTTTTCCTGCGCTAAAAAACTCTTTGCGTAAAGCTTCAATTTCTTTTATCTTATTTTGCCATGCGCTATGTGAGCTTACTGGCTTTTTAGAAATTTCTTCAATTTTAGAAATTATAGCTTGTTTGGTTTCTAAATTTAGTTCGTAAATTTTGTCTAAGTCTTTAAAATATTCTTGACGTTTATCATGAATAATTTTGGTGGCTGTTTTAAATCTATTCCAGATTTCATCTCTATTTTCTTTATCAACAGGTCCAAGATCTTCTTTCCATAGTTTATGTAATACTTGCAATTCTCTAAAAGCACGATTTAAATTATCATCTTGAGCTAGCTCTTCTGCTCTTTCAATAATTTTTAGTTTTTGCTCTAAATTATGTTTAAAATCTAAATCACGTAAGTCTCTGTTTAAATGTAAAAAGTCATAAAATATTTCTACATGATGGTGATACGTGTTCCAGGTATTATGGTATTTATCTCTTGGTATTGCACCAGCATTTCGCCATTGTTCTTGTAGGTCTTTAAAGTGTTTGTATGTGGTGTTAATGTTTTCTTCTACATTAATTAAACCTTTTATTTCTTCAATTATACGTAAACGCTCTGCAAGATTGTCTTTATGACTTTTTTCTATGCTTTTATAGTGAGCGTTTAATTTATCACGATAAATAAAGTAGGTTTCTTTAAATTGTTTTTGAAGCGGACTAGAGTAATGAAAGTCTATTTCATTACCACCTTCGTTTAAAAACTCTTCCTTTTTTTCTTCTAAAAGCGCATTAAATTTAGATTTAAATTCGGCTCTAATATCTTCAACATGCGACTTTATAGCTTGTGGTTTTTCATGGTTTACCAATTTTTCAAGCTCTGTAGCCAGGTCTTCTAACTCCATGGCATGATAGTCTTTTACATCTATTTCATGCCTTTCTTTTGTGCCTTCGTCTTCGGCATCTTCAGCATTTACTGCTTCAATTTCATTTACCGCTTCATCATGATTTTCATGATTTTCTTGTTGCTCAGTTACTTGACTTTCTTCCGTAGTGTTAGAAGTTTTTGTTTCCTGATTTTCTGGTTTTCCATCTGCTTGCAGCAGGTTATCTTGCTCTGACATTGTAAAAAATGATTGATTTGTAATTGTACTGTAGCGTTAAAGATACTAAACAAGGCTTATATTTTCAAAAAACTAACTAGTAATAACAAAATGAATTAAAAAGTTTAGGAGTATTTGCTATTTATTCCAAATGCTCCATGATTTTTCTGCCTGTAATTCTAGCATTTTATAGCCATTTATTATGGTTGCATTTTTTTGCTTTCCGTAGTTTAAAAAGGTAGACTCTTCTGGATTGTAAATAAGGTCAAAAAGCAGGTGTTTTTCTGTTATTGCACGATACGGAATATCAGGACAAGCTTTTACGTCTGGATACGTGCCTAAAGGAGTACAGTTAATTATTATAGAGCTATTTGTTATCATTTCTTCGGTTAGTTGTTGGTAAGAAATTTGATTTTCTTTGGTTGCATTTCTAGATACATAAGTGTATGTAATATCTAGTTTTTGTAGGGCAAAAGCTATAGCTTTACTAGCACCTCCTGTTCCTAAAATTAATGCGGTTTTATGGTGTGGTTTTAAATGTGGTGACAAAGATTTTTTAAAGCCGTAATAGTCTGTGTTATATCCTTTTAGTTTTCCTTTTTTAGTGAATTTTATTGTGTTTATTGCACCTATTTTTTCTGCGTTTTTATCTAGCTTATCTACATATTTAATTATTAACTCTTTATATGGAATAGTAATGTTAAAGCCTTTTATACTTGTATCTTTTAATAGGGAAGGGAAATCTGTGATGCTTTCTAAATCAAAATTTTGATAGCTAGCATCTGTTATTTTTTCTGTTTTAAATTTTTCTGCAAAATAAGATTGTGAGAATGAGTAATCTATGTTTTTTCCTATTAATCCAAATTTACGCATGTGTCTTTCTTGTTTTTTGTCCATAAAATTCTAATGCTAAAACAATTGTTATACCAATAATAATACAAAAAACAGCAAAGTAGGTTTCTTGGTTTAGTTCTGGTATAAAACGTTTGTAGTTTTCTATTACTTTTTTACCTGCAGAATCTATTAAAAAGCTACCATCTTCATTTAGTTTATAAATGGTTTGTTTAAATGGCCAAACCACACCTAAAGAACCAACAATAAAACCAATAATAGAAGCTGTAGTTATGCTTTTATAGTTTTTTAATATATAACTTAATATATGAGAAAATGTAACCAAACCAGTAAGTGACCCTATAGTGAAAACACTTAGTATTTTTAACATTCTTACGCGTTCTACGTTGTGTATAAATGAAAAATCACCTTGTATTGTATCTAAAAAACAATTGTATAGCGCATTTACAGAATCTACCAAAAGTAAAACATAGTTACCTAAAAGAATTAAAATAAAGGATCCTGAAAAACCCGGAAGCGTCATACCAGAAACGCTAATAATACCACAAAAAAAGACAAACCAAAGGTTGTCGTTTTCTTTTGCTGGATCTAAAAAACTAATGCTTATACCAATGGCTATACCTATAAAAAGCGCTAAGTAGGTTTGGTATTTCCAGTCTTTAAAGTCTTTACTTATTTGGTAAATAGAACCTATAATCATTCCGAAGAAAACACTCCAAACATAAAGCTCATAGTGTATAATTAAATAGTCTAATATTTTAGAAACACTAAAATAGCTAATTAGCATTCCGAAGAAAAGTAAGCTTAAAAAACGTCCGTTTATATATTGAAAAAAGCTTTTAAACCTTCCGTTAAGCAAAAGCATAAAAGCTTTGCCGTTTATTTTTTGAAGCGAATATATAAACTCTTCATAAAAGCCAGCAACAAAAGCTACAACACCACCAGAAATACCAGGAACTTTGTTAGCAGCACCCATTCCTAATCCTTTTAAGACTAGAAATATTTTGTCTGTTAATGTTCTGGTACTTTCCATTAATGCACTTTGTTTCCTATTTTTTCTAAAATGAATATAGTTAAAAACCCTACAATCATTAACATAATAGCAATTAATACTTGGGCATCTATTAGGTTTAGTTCTGAAAAGCTTGAAGGAAGTATGCTTTTTTCTACAATTGTTTTATAGCTTTCAAAATCCTGAATCGTTTTTTGGTAAACAGAGAGTGTACCTAAGTTGGTAATATTTGCAAAAGGTATGACATCACCAGCATCACTCATTACTGTAATTGTTTTTTTCCAAGGCCAAATTTTATTAAGTGAACCAAAAATAAAACCTGTTAAAACAGCTAATGTAATGTTGTGGTAATGTTTAAATAACCACTTTAAAACGCGGGAGAAACTTAATAAACCAACAATAGCTCCTAAAGCAAAAATGGCTATTTTTTTAATATCTAAACTATCTATAGCGTTACTTAATGTTTTATAAGCACCTAGAATTACTAAAATAAATGAACCCGAAATACCAGGTAAAATCATAGCGCAAATTGCTATAGCTCCTGCAATAAACAAAAAGTAAGGGTTATTATTACTTGCCATAGATGGCAATGAAGTTATGTAGTATGCTAGTAAAGCACCAACAATTAAGGCTAAAATGGTTGCTACGTTCCATTTGGTGATTTGCTTACCAATAAAAAGAATACTGGCAATAATTAAACCAAAAAAGAAAGACCAAATTAAAATGGGATGTTGCTCTATAAGGTATTTGGCAAGCTTCATAAAAGAAGCAAAGCTAATTATCATTCCTATTAAGAGGGCTAATAAGAAATTACCATTTACTTTTTTCCAAAAAGCATTTATGCCATCTGTTTTTAAAACTTTTAATGTGTTTAGATTTACGTTGCTTATGGTAGTAATTAACTCTTCGTAAATACCAGAAATAAATGCTATTGTACCACCTGAAACACCTGGAACAGCATCTGCTGCTCCCATTGCAATTCCTTTAAAAGAAATGATTAAGTAGTCTATAAAACGTCTTTGCATGCTTTGATTTTTTTTGCTCAAACCAAAGGTAATATTTTTGTAAAACAATTTTGCTTTATTTTACATTTAGTAACTTTTTAACCTGAGGTTTATTAAAAACATTAGGAAAAAGTTCTTCTATTATAAAGACATATTCTTTATTAGAACGAACAGCATTTTTTAAGTGGAAGGTTCCTTTTTCTGTTTCGTGTTGCAAAAAGTACAAACCACCAAGTCTATATTCTAATTCTGCATTTTCTGGATGAAATTCTGCCGCTTGTAAAAAGTTATAAATAGCAGCTTCTAGTTCGCCAATTTTTAACAAAATATCACCACGAGCAATCCATGTATCAATCTCGTAGTTACCTAGTTCTAACGTTTTTTTGTAACCGCGTTCTGCTTCTTCTAAAAAGTTTAAGCGATGGTTAATTTGTGCATAAAGTTTCCAGTAAATAACATTTTCTGTGTCTATATTAATAGCTTTGTTTATATAGTATAACGCTTTTTGGTAGTTTTTTTTCTTGTTATAAAACTTAGTAATCGCTATCCATCCTTTATCTAGTAAAGGGTCTTCATGTACAGTTTGGTAAAAATATTGAACGGCTAAATCGTCTTTTCCTAATTTTTCATAACATTGTGCTATGCGTAGTAAGGCAAAAGATGTAGGGTCTTCTAACTGTAAAGTTAAAGTATAACTTTCTATAGCTTCTTCGTATTTTTTAAATTTTTCTAAAACTTTTCCTTTTTCTAAATAGGCACCAACAAAAGTATCATCAGATATAATTGCATAATCATATGCAGCAAGTGCTTTTTTGTAATCTTTAATGGTGTAATATTGTTTTCCTAATTGATGCCACGCAACTTCACAATAAGGATTACTGTTTAAATAGTTGTTTAAGTATTCAATTGCTTCTTCGTTTTGATCTAAAAAGTCAAAACAATAAATCATATTATATAATGCAGAATAATCTTCAAGATCTTGCTCTAAACATTTCATGAAGTTTTGTTTTGCTTCTTCAAATTTATCTAAAAACAAGTATTCCATTCCTATTAAGGAATATAAGTCTGTAGTGTCATTGGCAAATTTTAATGCACTTTTTAATACATCTACTGCTTTTGCATGATTGTCTTGTTTAGAAAAAATATTTGCTTTTTGAATATATATTTCTTCGTTTTGAGGTTCTAAATTATGAAGCTCATTTAAAAGTTTATCTGCTTTAGGAAGCTCATTTTCAAAAATATAAACTTCTACTTTAAACAGCTTTAAATTTACCGAAGTAGGATGCTGTTCTAGCCCTAATTTAATAGCTTTTTTTGCTAAGGCAACTTTACCTTGATTAAGGTAATAGTGTATAATGTTCTCAAACTCTTCTGAATCAAAAAACAATACGTTGTTTGTTTTTAACATCGATTCAAATTTAGAAAGAGGTAAATTGTTGTTGTCGTTTTGACTAAACTCCATAGGCAATAGGTATGGTTCTACTATATTAAATGTACTATTCTAAATAGCTTATAATAAAAAAAGCCATAAATGTTTTTAACAAAGTAATGAACAGTACTTTTGTTTTGTTAATTGTTTGAAAATCAAAAAGTTGCATTTTATTAGTTGTCTTCTATGCTATTTAAAATAGCAATAATAATGTTACAACCTTTAATGATTTCTTGGTTAGAGATGGTTAGTGGAGGAGTAATTCTAATTGCGTTTGGCTCAAAAAGCAACCAAAAAAGAATAAGTCCAGCTTCTTGAGAACGTAAAATTACTTGATTTGTTATTTCTGCCGACAGAGTTATTGCGGCTAGCATTAAGCCTTTTCCTCTAATTTCTGTAATTAGTGGGTGTACTAAATGTTTTCTAAAAAGGGTTTCTTTTTCAAGGGTTTGCGCTATTAAATTACTTTCTGTAACTTCTTTTAAAGTGGCTAAAGCAGCAGCAGCAATAACTGGATGCCCACCAAAAGTAGTGATATGTCCCAGTTTAGGACTGTCTTGTAGCGTGTCCATTAATTTTCCTGAAGCTGTAAAGGCACCAATAGGCATACCACCACCAAGACCTTTTCCTGTTACTAAAATATCTGGAGTACAGTTGTAATTTTCAAAACCGAATAGTTTTCCTGTACGTCCTACGCCTGGTTGTATTTCGTCTAAAATAAAAAGCGCACCAACTTCTTTGCAACGCGCTTCTACCTTTTGTAAATACTTGTTTGTAGGTTCAATAAAACCAGCTCCTCCTTGAATGGTTTCTAAAATTACACCAGCTGTTTTATTGGTAATACGTTGTAAATCTGCCTCATCATTAAAAGCAATAAAAGAAACATCAGGAACTAAAGGTCTAAATGCTTGTTTGCGTTCTTCAAAACCCATGACACTCATTGCTCCCATAGTATTACCGTGATAAGCCTTTTTTGCTGCAATAATTTGACTTCTTCCTGTTGCTCGTTTTGCTAATTTTAAAGCACCTTCAATGGCTTCTGTTCCAGAATTGGTTAAGTATGTTTTTTCTAAAGATTTAGGTAAATGCTTAGCCAATAGCTTGGTTAGTTCTACAGCAGGTTTTTGTATGTACTCACCATAAACCATAACGTGTAAATAACTGTCTATTTGCTTTTTTAAAGCAGCAACTACTTTTGGGTGTTTATGGCCAAGTGTACATGCTGAAACTCCAGCAACAAAGTCTAAATAGGCTTTGTGGTTGGCGTCATAGATGTAAGAACCTTCTGCATGCGAAATTTCCATTGCTAATGGATGCGGAGAAGTTTGTGCTTGGTATGTTAAAAAATCTTTTTTAATGATTACTCTGTTTTAGGTTCTATTAATTTAGATTTTACTTGTTGTACAGCAGAAGCAGGAACAGCAGTTGCTTTTGTTACATTCTTTTTTGGTAGGTTTCTTGATGCTTTAGGGCTGGTTACAGGCTTGGTTGCTTTTTTAGCTTCTGCCTCGTCTGCTTTTTCCATGCGTTCTAGCATTTCTGGATCAAAGAAATCTTCTTGTGGTATATAATCTTCTAAACCTTTTATTATAGGTAGGTTTAGAGGAGGATCGTCACTAAATAGGTCTTCTACACTTTTAGGTCTTTCGTCTTCTCTCCAGTCAAAACCTCTTAATTTTCTTACGTTTTTTGGAAATTCGGATTCTGGATAAGTTTTTCCGTCTACTTGTCTAATTTTTCGTAGTTCTATAATTTCGCTATCAGCAAAAAGCATCATAATGCTTCCAGATTTAGATTTATCTATTCCTACGAGTTCATTTTTTTCGTTTCTTGCAAAATAAATAGATTCTGCATTTTTATCAATATCTACTTGTTTTATTGTGTTGTCTTGGTTAAATAAACCAATAAGTGTTTTTCCTGTAATTTGGTTGTAACCAGAGCCTAAGGTGTCTTTACTAATAATGAAAGCATTATCAAAAACAATTAATGAATCTAGTTTTTCGGTTTTAGGATTTGATTTTATATGAATAGTATCTCCTGTCATTTGGTTGCCAAGATTCCAGAGTATAGGTTGTCTTTTTGTTACAAAGGCATCTTTAGAGTTCACGTTAGAAAGGTTGATAAGTTTTGTTAAACCAGTTTGATGGTTAGCGTGAATAGAATCTGCCTTTCCGCTCATATCAGATTTAAAAAACTTAGCATTTTTAAACGCTCTTGTAATTCTGTTTTCTGCTTTTCCTGTTACCATTAAGGTATCTGCATGCATATATACAGAGTCTTTTTCTTGTAAAGAAATAGCTAAAGCTCGTTTAGTAATAAAAACAGAATCTTTGAGTTTGTAAATTTCGGCATAATGCCCTTTTACAATACTTTTATTTATGGTGTCTGTAACTTTTATGTTATTGGTTGCAGATGCAAAGCTCTTGTTGTTGTCAAAGTACATGCTGTCTCCTTCAAAAATTCGATTTTCATAATCTATTTTTGATTTTTTAACTGCGTAGCCTTGTTTGGTTTCTGTGTTGTAAAAGCCTTTTTCGCAGTATATTTTACTTTCTTCTGTAACTATAGTTGAAGGTCCATATAAAAAGGCATGACCTGTTTCTGTGTAAAAATCTAATCGATCTGTGTTTATAGTATAGTCTGGATTTACCAGTTTTACATTTTTTACAAATTGGTATTTTTGGGCATTCATATAATAGCGACCAATTTGACTAGTAATGGTTCCTGAAGAGTCACGAACTACCTTTCCTTTGCTTTTGTAAAAAGCTTGTTGTTTTGCTCGATCAAAATATAAGGTGTCTGTGGTTAAGGTAGAAGCAGGTTCTTTTAAAATAACGTCGCCACTTGCAAAGGCTAGTTTCGTTTTTCCGCTATATTCTACATATTTAGACGTCATGTTAATGCTGTCTCCTTGTTTCATTTTTACATTTCCGTAAGCTTCTACAAAATTTTCGTTAGAGTAGAGTAGTGCTTGGTCGCACCACATATCTACTCCTTCATGAATTACGTGAATTTGTCCAGAATCATCACGTGTCATAATTTTTAAACCAGGAGCGTCTTCTTCTTTAAACTCTAAGAATCCAGAATATTTTATTTCTATTTGTTGTTGTGCTTGTGCAAAGGCAAAAGCAAAGAACAAAAAAAGTATATATATGTACTTTAATTTCATGTTTTTGTATTTATTGATTTTCAATGGTTACCTGTAGCATCCATTACATTTTGTTTTTTGGTGTCAAGTTTATGGTGTGGATGTTTGAAAATCTATAATTTGTGGTAAAAATAACTATTATTATGATGCTGTATAATAGATTAAGATTTTTTTATAATTTATATAAAATCTTTCTTTTTAATGAATTAATCTTTAAGAAAGTGTGTTTTGATGGCGTTTTTTTTATTTTATTATAAGTTTTAATACAAAAGATTCTTTTTTTTGCAATAAAATTCTTTGCTATGAAAAATATACATTCTTTATATTACCATTTATATTACCATTTATATTACCATTTATATTACCATTTATATTACAAAGTTTTTTAAGTTTTTCTCAAACAATAGTTATTGCAGTAGCAGATTCTTATACTTGGGATGAAAATCCAACACTAAATTATGGAATAAGAAGGTTAATTGTTAGTTATGATTCTAGTAATGATTTACAGAATGATTTCCATAATAGAGATGTTTACTTAAAGTTTAACATAGCTTCTATACCAACAGTAAATTCAGCAAAATTGAGACTGACTATAGAGGGTAATATTTATAGTAACGAAACAGCTTCTTCAGATGCTGTAAAACCTAGATTAGTAATAAATGATCCTACATTGTCTTTAGAAAATGAATTAGATTTTAATAATATTAGTGTTTATCCTAATCCTATTACTGATAATTTTTATGTTAAAGGATTAACAAATGAAGAAGCAACTATATTTGTATATAATACTCTTGGGCAATTGTTAAAACAAGAAGTATATAATAATAGTGTAGATTTTAGTTCTCTAGAAGTAGGTGTGTATTATGTTAAAGTTTTAAATGGAGTAAAAGAAAAAATATTTAGTATTGTTAAAAAATAATAATTTTATTTTTTAAAATAAAAAAACCTGTCTTATGTAAATTAGACAGGTTTTGTTTTTTAGGATTGCTTTGTTACTGATAAAAACTTACTTCTAAATCATTCTCAATGATTACATAAAGATAGTTTGTTTTCTATCAGGACCAACAGAAACCACATGAATAGGGATTTCTAATTCTTTTTCTAGAAATGTGATATAGTCATTCAATTCTTTTGGAAATTGAGATTTATCTGTCATTTGCGTTAAATCTTCTTTCCATCCTGAAAATTCTGTATAGACAGGTTCTAGGTTTTCTGGTTCTATATTATAAGGTAAATGCGTAATGGTTTGTCCTTTGTATTTGTAAGCTGTACAAATTTTAAGTGTTTTAAAGCCGGAAAGTACATCGCCTTTCATCATCATTAATTTAGTAACACCATTTACTTGGCAAGCATATTTAAGAGCAACTAAGTCTAGCCATCCACAACGTCTTGCTCTTCCTGTAACAGCACCAAATTCATGACCTATTCTAGCCATATCTTCTCCAACTTTATCAAAAAGTTCTGTTGGGAAAGGGCCAGAACCAACTCTTGTAGTGTATGCTTTAAAGATACCATATACATCGCCAATTTGGTTTGGTGCTACACCTAAACCTGTACAAGCTCCTGCTGCTGTAGTGTTGCTTGAAGTTACAAAAGGGTAGGTACCAAAATCAATATCTAATAGCGAACCTTGTGCTCCTTCTGCAAGAATGCTTTTTCCTGATTTTTGAGCTTGGTATAAATATTCTTCGGAGTCAATAAATTGTAAAGATTTTAAAACTTTTACAGATTCAAAAAACTCTTTTTCCATTTCTTCTAAATCATATTGCACATCTACATTGTAAAAGGCAATCATAGCTTCGTGTTTATTCGCTAGAGCTCTGTATTTTTCTTTCCAGTCGCTTAATTCTAAATCTCCAACACGAATTCCGTTTCTACCGGTTTTATCCATGTAAGTTGGTCCAATACCTTTTAAGGTTGATCCAATTTTAGCTTTTCCTTTAGATGCTTCACTCGCAGCATCTAACAATCTGTGTGTTGGTAAAATTACGTGTGCTTTTCTAGAAATAATAAGCTTCTTTTTGTAATCTATATTGAATTGGTCTAAACCTTCTAGTTCTTTTGCAAAAACTACAGGATCAATTACTACACCATTACCAATTACATTGGTAGAATCTTCATGAAATATTCCGGAAGGAATGGTTCTTAAAACGTGTTTGATGCCATCAAATTCTAGCGTGTGTCCAGCGTTTGGACCACCTTGAAAACGTGCAATAATATTGTAGTTAGCGGTTAAAACGTCAACAATTTTTCCTTTGCCTTCGTCTCCCCATTGTAAACCTAGTAGTAAATCTACTGCCATTGTAATTTAGTTATTTAGTTGCTTTTTTTGTGCCGTAAAAATAGAGTGAATGATTAGTGATTTCAATATCAAAAACTTCTTCAATTGTTTTTTTGATAGATTGAATTCTAGGATCGCAAAACTCAATTACTTCCCCTGTATCTGTAAGGATAACGTGATCGTGTTGCTTATCAAAATAAGATTTTTCATAGTGTGCTTGACTTTGTCCAAATTGGTGTTTTCTTACCAATGCACATTCTAGAAGTAATTCTATTGTATTATAAAGAGTAGCTCTACTAACACGATATTTTTTATTTTTCATGTTTAGGTATAACGACTCAATGTCAAAATGTACTTCACTGTTATAAATTTCTTGAAGAATGGCATAACGCTCAGGCGTTTTACGATGTCCTTTACTTTCTAGAAATTTAGTAAATACATTTTTTACAATTTCTTGGTTTTTTGTATCTGTTTTTACACTCATAATTTCGGCGTAAATTTACACTTTTTATACTCTTCTAACCTTATCAATTCCATTAATTTTTTTAAGGTTATCCATAAGTTTTGTTAATAAGTTTTTGTTTTTTACTACTACATTAATTTTACCGGAGAATATACCATCATCACTTTGAAAGCTAATACTTTTCATGTTTACATGCATATTTGCAGAAATCAATTTAGTAATATCATTTACTAAGCCTAAATTATCGATTCCTGAAAGTATGAGTTGTGCAGAAAATTCTTGCTGACTTGAATCTATCCATTTTGCCGATAAAATCCTGTAAGCGTAATTAGACTGTAAGCTAACAGCGTTAGGGCAATTTTTTTTATGGACCTTAATTCCTTCGTTAACCGTTAAAAATCCAAAAACAGGATCTCCAGGAATAGGGTTGCAGCAGACTGCTAATTTATAGTCTAGTTTTTCTTCTTCTTTACCAAAAACAAGTAAATCATATTTATTGGTTATTTCATCTTTTTCAAGTTCTTCTTTGGTTAAAGTAGCTTTTCTAGATATTTTATTTTTAAAATAATTTACAAAAGCATTGCTTCTAGAAGCAGCGTATTCTTTAAGCATGATGTTATCTATAGCACCAGAACCTACACGAAAAAATAAATCTAAACTTGTTTTAAGTTTAAAATGGCTTACCATTTCGTTTATAGAGTTTTCATTTAAAGTTATTTTAAGTTGTTTTAATTTACGTCTTAAAATTTCTTTTCCTTCTTCTGCTACTAATTTAGTGCTTTCTTTTAAGGCTGTTTTTATTTTGCTTCTTGCTCTTGCTGTGGTTGCATAATCTAACCAGTTAGCATTTGGTTTTGCGCTTTCTGATGTTAATATATCTACTTGGTCTCCACTTTTTAATTCGTGACTTAAAGGAACTAGTTTGCCATTTACTTTTGCGCCTCTGGTTTTCATGCCAACTTCTGTGTGAATATTAAAGGCAAAGTCTAAAGGTGTTGCTCCTTTTGGCAAAGATTTTAAATCTCCTTGCGGTGTAAATACAAATATTTCTTTAGAGTAGAGGTTGAGTTTAAATTGCTCCACAAAGTCAACGGCATTTGCGCCATGATTTTCTAAAGCTTCTTGAAGTTTGTTAATCCAAGAGTCTAAACTATCATCTTCTTTATTTTCTTTGTTTTTGTATTTGTAGTGTGCAGCATACCCTTTTTCTGCAATTTCGTTCATACGTTCACTACGTACTTGTACTTCTACCCAACGGCCTTTTGGGCCCATTACAGTAATGTGTAATGCTTCGTAACCTGTAGATTTTGGTGATGAAATCCAGTCCCGAAGACGTGTAGGATTTGGTCTAAAATGATCTGTTACTATGGAATATATTTTCCAAGCTAGAAATTTTTCATTTGCGGCATCACTTTTATAAATAATACGAACTGCAAATTTATCATACACTTCATCAAAAGAAACCCCTTGATTGACCATTTTTCTTCGAATAGAAAAAATAGATTTAGGTCTTCCTTTTATTTCGTAATTAAGATTTTCTTTGTCTAGTGAATTTTTTATTACATCATTAAACTCTTTAATGTATAAATCTTGCTCTTCTTTGCTTTCTTTCATTTTAAGCAAAATGTCATTATACACTTCTGGTTCGGTGTATTTTAAGCCAAGATCTTCAAGTTCTGTTTTTATGTTATATAGTCCAATCCTGTGTGCTAAAGGAGCATAAATATATAGTGTTTCACTCGCAATTTTAACTTGTTTATCTGCTCGCATGGACTCCATAGTTTGCATATTGTGCAATCTGTCTGCTATTTTAATAATGATAACACGAACGTCATCATTAAGTGTGAGTAGCATTTTACGAAAGTTTTCTGCCTGCAAAGACACATCCATATCTTTTTTTAGCGAAGAAATTTTTGTGAGTCCGTCTACAATTCTAGCAACTGTTTCACCAAAAAGCTGCTCAATATCTTGAATAGAATAATCTTCATTATCTTCTACCACATCATGAAGCAAAGCAGCAGCAATAGAGGTTGCGTCTAGGCCAATTTCTTGGGCTACAATTTTGGCAACAGCTATTGGGTGAAAAATATATGCTTCACCAGATTTTCTGCGTTGGTCTTTGTGCGCATCTACAGCAACTTCAAAGGCTTTTCTTATTAGTTTTTTGTCTTCTGTAGAAAGCGTTCTGTAGCTTACTTTAAGTAGTTCTTTATACGCTTTGGTAATGGTTGCGTTTTCTTGTTCTATTTCTGCATCTGTCATAAGTATTAAAAATAATATAAAGAAAATTAATGTACAACCCTTTTTGCTTAAAGTTTAGGAAACGTAATGGTAAGAATTTATTTTCTCAAATTCTTAATCCTTTCTAATAAAGTTGGATGCGAATAATGCATAAATACATAGGCTTTATGTGTTGTTAAATTACTTAAACTGTTTTTAGATAGTTTTTTTAACGCTGTAATTAAAGGTAGTGGTTTATAGGTGTTTTTTGCATAATCATCTGCTTGGTATTCCATTTTTCTTGAAAACCAATTCATTAGTAGTCCTGTGATTTCTGAAAGCGGACTATATAAAATGCCAAAAGCGATTAAGCCAATATGAAAACTAGGGTTTTCTACGCCTAAAGCTTGCGATAATACAGGTTTAGAAATAAATAAGGAAAGTATAAAAAGAGTAAAGCCAGTAACAAGAATAGAAGCAGTTAAGTTAAATATAATGTGTTTCTTTTTATAGTGACCAACTTCATGGGCAAGTACAGCAACTATTTCTTCTTCTTCTAAATCGTTTATTAAAGTATCATATAAAGTCACGCGTTTTTCACTACCAAATCCAGAAAAATAAGCATTTGCTTTGGTACTTCTTTTAGAGCCATCAATCACAAAAATTTTGTCTAAAGTAAAGCCTACGGTTTTGGCGTAAGCAGATATTTTTTCGCGTAATGTACCATCTTCTAAAGGGGTTTGTTTGTTAAATAATGGTACAATTAGTTTGGCGTAAAACATATTTATAAAAACAGTAAATATAGTAACTAATGCCCAGGCGTATAGCCAAAAGTGTTTTCCTGTGGTTTGATAAAACCAAATAATAGCAGCTAGAATTATACTACCAAGAAAAGCCATCATAAACCATCCTTTTACCTTATCTAACCAAAACGTTTTTTTTGTGGTTTTGTTGAATCCAAATTTTTCTTCAATACCAAATGTTTTGTAATAGCTAAAAGGTGTAGTTAGTACATCGCTTCCTATCATTATAATCCCGAAGAAAATTAAAGCGATTACAATTGGATTTTCAGAAAAACTTCTCGCAAGGTTGTCGATAGCTTCAAAACCATCAAAAATTAAAAAGCCTAGTGTTAATACAATAGAGAACGAAGAGGTTAAAATACCAAATTTGTAATTGGTTGTCTTGTATTCTTGAGATTTTTTGTATTCGGTAGCATCATAAACATCATGCAGTTCATGAGGCACTTTGTCTTTAAAGTGTTTTGCGTTTAATGCATCTAAAATTTTATCGATTATAAAATCTATGATTAAAATGGCTATGATGATGTAGAATAGAGTGGTAGGTGTCATATAAATGTTTAGTTGTCATTGCTAGTCGTTTTTTTTTAACGATATGGCAATCTGTTTAATTTTATGAGACTGCTTCGTTTCTAGCAGTGATAATTTACTTAAAATTTCGCTGTCTTTTAGCTTCAAAAATTAGTATTCCTGCTGCAACAGAAACGTTCATAGAATCTATTTCGCCTTGCATTGGTATTTTAATGTTTTGTTTTGAGGCTTTTCTCCAAGCATCACTTAAACCATCAGCTTCTGTACCAACTACAATGGCAGAAGCTTTTGTGTAATCTTGCTCGTGATAGTTTACTGCTTCTTGTAAAATAGCACTATAAATGGCTATGTTGTTTTGCTTTAAAAAAGTTATAATTTCTTCAGTAGTTCCTGTTCCTATTTTATTAGTGAAAACACAGCCAACACTAGAACGAATAATGTTAGGGTTGTATAAGTCTGTTTTAGGGTTTGCAATTATTACAGCATCTACATTAGCAGCATCTGCAGTACGTAAAATAGCACCTATGTTTCCTGGTTTTTCTGGAGCTTCGGCAATTAAGAGTAATGGGTTTGGTGTGTTAAGTTTTAAGTTTTCAATGCTATGTTGTTTGCTTTTTGCAATAGCAATAATACCTTCTGTAGTGCTTCGGTATGCTAATTTTTGGTAAATTTCTTTAGATACTTCTATCATTTCAGCATCAGAAATAGGTAGTTTGTTTCGTTGTTCTTCAGAAAAAAGTTCCGGATAAAAAAGAATAGTTTCTAGCTTATACTTTCCTTTTAGTGCTAAAGAAATTTCACGTTCTCCTTCAATTAAAAACAATCCTGATTTCTTTCTGTTTTTAGATTTGTCTTTTAAAAGTACCAGTTCTTTTATGTAAGAATTTTGTGTGCTTGTTATTTGTTTGAACGCCATTAAACTACCTGTATTTGTAGATGCAAAGTTACATTATTATGCAACAAAAATTAAAGTAAATATCTAGTTTAATACTGTTGTAGCCTAAAAATTAAGAGTACCTATCTATAGGGTTGCATATAAAGACTTAAAAAAACCAAAGGGTGTGTCAAATTTATTAAAGAATAGTGCTAGACGTTAAAATTAAGTTATATAAACTGTCCTTTTTCGGAAGCTTTTTCTGTAATGACTATGTTTACATTTCGACAAAACCAAAAACCAATAAAAAATTAATTGATGAAAAATTACCTTTTAGCCATTACGATATTATTTGCTTTTTCGGCATGTAAACAAAACAACACCAAACCAGAAACTACAAAAACTACAGAAACTGTAGAAAAAGTAATGGTTGAAACACCAGAAGTTACGTATCCAGAAAACCTAACCAAAGTATTTGAAGCACATGGAGGTGTTGACCAATGGAAATCTATGAAATCTTTAGTTTTTACTATGGAAAAGCCAGATGGAAAAGAAGTGATAACCACCAACCTAATTTCAAGAGAAGGATTAGTAGATAACCCTAAAGAAAGTATTGGCTTTGATGGTGAAAAAGCATGGTTTTTAAATAAAACAGAAGGAGAGTACAACGGGAAAATGGCGAAATATAAATACAACTTAATGTTCTATTTTTATGCGATGCCTTTTATTCTTGCTGATGACGGAATTAACTATGCAGAGGCAGAACCTTTAGTTTTTGAAGGTGTTACTTACCCAGGAATACAGGTAACTTATGAAGCTGGAGTTGGTGAAACACCAGAAGATCGTTACGTGTTGTATTACAATCCAACAACCTATCAAATGGAGTGGTTAGGGTATACTGTTAGTTTTGTGCCAGGAATTGATAAAAAAGAATTACACTTTAGAAGGTATGATAATTGGCAAAAAGTAAATGGGTTGCTATTACCTAAAACAATTGTAGGTTATGGTTTTAAAGACGATAAGCCAACAGAAGCTAAAAATAGTACAGCGTTTATAGATGTTCAACTTAGTGATGAAGCTAAAGATGCTAATACATTTGCAAAACCTGAAAAAGGGGAATATGTACGTTAATACATATTTAAAATTATAAACAAAGCGAGCATTTTTTTAAAGCTCGCTTTTTTTATTAAAAATTATTTGTTTTGATTAGTACTTAAAGTGCTTTGCTATTATAATAATTTACCAATAGAGCAACTACATAGCTATAACTTTCCATGCCTCCTTCTTGCTTATTAGCTTTTAAAAAATTAGAATATACTGTTTCAAAAATAGGCTCTGTAATGTTTTCATAGCTTTTCCAGAATTCTTGTGTTTCTTGGTAGTTTTTTAAAATGCCAGGATGTATACTAATTAATAATTCTTGATAAATAATAGGATCTCTTCTATAAACTTCCAATAAGCAATGCTTTAGGCCAAAGGTGAAACCAGAATAATTAAAATAAATGTCTTCATTGTTTGTAGCTGCTAAAAAACCAATAAAATTAGCTTCGTTTTCTGCAGCATATCCTAATTGATGTGCTACTTCATGTGATGCAGTTGTAGGAAATTTATATTTAGGTATCAAGCCATCTACCTGTGCTTCATTAGTCATAGGGTTTAAATATCCTGAAAAACCCATGTATGTTAGTGGTATACTAAAAAGGGACTTTTTAATGCTTTTTGTGTGATATGCTAAATGCGGGAAATCTTTTTCTAAAACGGTATATCCATTTGGCACTTGTTTCAATAATTGGGTTTTACTATAAGGTATTACTACTTTTAACGTATCGTTTTTTGTAATTTGAAGATGTAATGTATTTGATTTTTTAATTAATTGTTTGGTTACCTCAATTAATTGTTGTGTAGTATAATCTGCCTGTAAGTTTAAATTTTGATGTAAAGGCAATCTATGGTAATTCATTCCCCATAATAAATGAAAAGCAAAATAAATTATAGAAACAGCAGCCAAAACATCTATCAGCCAATTTTTAGTGTCTTTAATAATTCTCCTTCTGTTTTTAAGTAACCATCTAATGCAATAGATAATAGAAAAAGCATAAAATAAATCGCCAAAAGAAAACGGAATCCATCCTAAAGTAAACCTAAAAATATTTGAAATTATAGGATATATACCATTACTGTAATATTGCTCTACATATTCAGGATACTTTGAAAGTATTCTAACTATAAAGTAGAGTGGAAGTATAGTAAAAGCAATATAAGGTTTTGGGTTTTTTAGCATCTTTCAAAAGTAAGCAAATGTTTGTAATACTTTATCTATAGGTTTTAAAAACCTGTAAGGTTTCTAGTAAGACTATTTGTATCTTTGCACTTTCAAATAAAATTTACAGATGAATTCAGAAATAAGACAATTAGAACCAAAACAACTTTGGAACAAGTTTGCAGACCTAAATGCAGTGCCACGAGCATCAAAAAAAGAAGAACGTGTTATTGCGTTTATGAAAGACTTTGGTAACAAATTAGGTTTAGAAACTATAGAAGATGAAGTTGGAAATGTAATTATTAAAAAGCCTGCAACCTCAGGAATGGAAGACCGAGTAACTATTGTAATGCAATCGCATTTAGATATGGTGCACCAAAAAAACAACGATACAGATTTTGATTTTGATACCCAAGGAATTGAAATGTATGTAGATGGAGATTGGGTTCGTGCAAAAGGAACCACACTAGGAGCAGACAATGGTTTAGGTGTTGCTACCATTATGGCTATTTTAGAGAGTACAGATATAGCACATCCTGCAATTGAAGCTTTATTTACCATTGATGAAGAAACAGGAATGACAGGTGCAATGGGATTAAAAGGAGGTTTGCTGGAAGGCGGAATTTTATTAAACCTAGATACCGAAGAAGATGATGAAATTGGTGTTGGTTGTGCAGGAGGAATTGATGTTACAGCAACAAGAACTTATGAGGTTGAAGAAACTCCAGAATTTAAAATAGGTTTTGCAGTTACAGTAAATGGTTTACAAGGTGGTCACTCAGGAATGCAAATTCATGAAGGTTTAGGTAATGCTAATAAAATCATGAATCGTGTTTTATTTGATGGTTTTGAAAATTTTGGTTTACGTATTTCTGAAATTGATGGAGGAAGCTTACGTAATGCAATACCAAGAGAAAGTAAAGCTATAGTTGCTATTGATGCTGTACATGAGGCTGCTTTTATTGCTGAAATGGCAGAAATGGAAAAAAGCATTAAAACCGAATTAAAAACTATGGAACCGGATTTAAAGATTACGGTTGCTAAAATAGATACACCAGAAACTATTATGGATCTTGGTGTACAAGAAGGAGTTACTCGTGCCATTTATGCCGCATGTAATGGTGTGTACAGAATGAGTGCAGATATTGAAGGTTTAGTAGAAACATCAAATAATATTGCAAGAGTAATTATAAAAGATGGCGCTATTAAAATAGGCTGTTTAACACGTAGCTCTGTAGAAAGTTCTAAAATGGATTTAGCCAATACGCTTCGTGCCACTTTTGAACTTACAGGTTGTGAGGTAGTGTTTTCTGGAGATTATCCTGGTTGGGCACCTAATATGGATTCTTCTATACTAAAAGTATTAGATGGTTTATATGAAAAAATGAATGGTGAAAAAGCACATGTTGCTGCATGTCATGCAGGATTAGAATGTGGTATTTTAGGAAGTAACTATCCAGATATGGAAATGATTAGTTTTGGTCCTACCATTAAAGGAGCGCATTCTCCAGATGAAAGAGCAAGTATTTCTTCTGCTCAAAAATACTGGAAGTTTGTTTTAGAAATTTTAAAAGAGATACCTAAAAAGTAATTACAGATTATTACAGAAATAAAAAAAAGCAGCTCTATGAGCTGCTTTTTTTATGAAATCAAATTCTAAATTACTTTAGAATTTCCATTATTTCTAAATCAAAAATCAAGTTAGTGTTTGGTGGTATTGGTCCCATTCCGTTAGCTCCATATCCTAAGTAACTAGGAATAAAAACGTGCGCTTTATCACCAACATTCATATTAAGCATTGCTTCTCTAAATCCAGGAACAAGAGTAGCAGTTTCGTTATAAATCATTGGAAATGGTTTATAACCATTTTGTTTGTCACGAGCTTCATTGTACTGGTTGTTTTCTTTAGCAACAGAAGCCCAACTAGTGTCAAATAATTTACCGTCTTCAAAATAACCAGCGTAATTAATTAATACTTTATCTGTAGCAGTTGGTTTTACTCCGTTTTTAGCTTCATTAATAATCATAACCAAACCTGTAGGTAGTTCTTTAACTGTACCTTCTAAATCTTTATTTTTTTCTAAAAAATTCTTAGTAGCTAGTTTCGCTTCTTCTTTAAGTTTCGCTTCTGCTTGTTCTTTTAATTCTTTAGTTCTCTCTGCTATTTTAGGTAATTCTTCAGTATATACTTTAGGAGCATTAAACGCTTTTGCAGCTTTTCCTTTTCTAATAATGTTTAGTTCGTTAATAACTACATCTTCAACAGGTTTGTTGCTAGGTTTTTGTGTTTCTACGTTTGAGATAGTGTCTTGTACTTCTAAGCCTAAAACAATTTCACCAAAAACAGCATGGCAACCAACTCTAGGGTTATCACATTTTTTTAGGTTTCCTTGTGCATCAAAAGCATCTAAATTAGGAGTAGCAACTTCTGTAATAAAAAACTGACTTCCATTTGTGTTTGCACCAGAATTAGCCATAGATAAAATTCCAGGTTTATTGTGTCTTAATTCTACATTAAACTCATCTGTAAATTTATAGCCAGGATCACCAGTTCCAGTTCCTGTAGGGTCTCCTCCTTGAATCATAAATTTGTCTATAACTCTGTGAAAGATAATTCCGTTGTAGTACCTTTTTCCTTTTAAAGAATCGGTAACATTAGGGTGTGTTCCTTCTGCAAGAGCAACAAAATTGGCAACAGTAACAGGTGCTTTTTCAAAATATAACTTAGCAACCATATTACCTTTATTGGTTACAAATTCTGCATAAAGACCATCTTCAAGATCTGGGTATTTGTCTTGGCAAGAAGTAGCGCTTAGCAATAGCGCTAAAATAAAAATTTTCATAGTTTGTTTTAAAAAATTCATTTTAATTAGATTGGTTTTGAGTTATTGAATTTACGGTAACTTCGCATATTAGCGGTACACTTGTACCAATTTTATTATTGTCTCCATAATAGCCATAAGCTTTTGGTGAAGGAAAAAGAAAGGTAACCGTTTCACCAGACTTCATAAGTTTTAAACCTTCACGTAATCCTGTGAATAGTTCTTGCTTATCCATAGCGTAGTTTTGGGTTTTTAATTCTTTTTTAGAATAGATAAGGTTTCCGTTTAGTGATTTTACATTGTAATTAAAATTTACAATGTCACCAAAATCAGGTTTTATTAAACTGTCTTCTATTTTTGTATTGTAATAATACCAAAAACCACTTTTAGAAGTGATGTATTTTTTTTCAGGATTTTTGTTCATTATAGCTTCAATACTAATTTTTTCTTTAGCATAAAGCTCTTTGTTGCGTTCTACAGATTCTTCAATAAAAGATCCTGAGGTAGCAGAAACAGGCCTTCTTGCTTCTGGTGATTTACAAGAAGCTAGTAGTAATAAGGTACAAGGTATAATTAAAAACTTATTCATTGTTTAAAGCTTTTTTATAGCTTGGTAATATACTAATAAAATTTTCAACGGTTTTGTTTAAATCGCAATCACTTTTTCCTCCAGCAGCATTTGTGTGTCCTCCTCCAGAAAAATGCGCTCTTGAAAATTCATTTACAGAAAAATCTCCTTTAGAGCGTAGAGATATTTTAATGATGTTTTGTTTGTGATCTTCAATAAAAATAGCTGCAAATATTATGTTTTTTAAAGAAAGCGCATAGTTAACAAAGCCTTCTGTATCTCCTTTTTTAAAATCAAAACTATTTAATTCTTCTTGCGTAAGTGTTATATATGCTGTTCTGTATTCTGGTAAAACTTTTAAATTACTTAAGGCACAGCCTAGTAGTTGCAGTCGGTTGTAGCTATTGGTGTCATGAACGGCATTATGTATTTTATCATTTTCAGCCCCTTTATCTATTAAGTCTGCTATTACTTTATGGGTTGTAGATGTGGTAGAAGAAAATCTAAAAGAACCTGTATCTGTCATAATACCTGTATATAAACAGGTAGCAATATTTGTATCTATTTTATCTACATCATCTAGCATTGCAATAAAATTATAGACCATTTCACAGGTAGAACTCATACTTACGTCACTATAAGTATATAGAGCGTAATTGTCTGGTTGCTGGTGATGGTCTATCATTATTTTTATAGCTTCACTTTTTTCTAGAATGGTTTCCATGTCTCCAGTTCTATTTAAAGCATTAAAATCTAAAGTAAAAATAATTTCAGCCTCATTAATTAAGCTTTCGCTTTCTTCGGTTTGCATGTCATATTTTAAAATAGTGTCTTCGCTAGGCATCCATTTTAAAAAATCAGGATAATCATTAGGAGCAATAACGCGTACTTGGTGCTTATATTTTAAAAGATAAAAATACAAACCTAAGGTAGATCCTATAGCATCTCCATCAGGGTTTTTATGAGGAACAATCACGATTTTTTTAGGCGATTGTAAAAGTATTTTTATGTTGTTGATATCTTGTTTTTTCATAGGTAGCGAAGATACAATTTTTTAATATTGGATTATATGGTTTTTAAGAAGAAATACATTACTTTTGCCAAAAATTTAAAATAAAAAAATGGCAACAAATAGAACATTTACAATGCTTAAACCAGATTCTGTTGAAAAAGGGAATATTGGTGCAATTTTAGAGAAAATTACAGCTTCAGGATTTAGAATTGTAGCTATGAAATTAACACAAATGACCACTGCAGATGCGCAAGCATTTTATGCAATACACAGCGAACGTCCTTTCTTTGGGGAGTTAGTAGAGTATATGACACGTGGACCAATTGTAGCTGCAATCTTAGAAAAAGACAATGCGGTTGAAGATTTTAGAACTTTAATTGGAGCTACCAATCCTGCAGATGCAGCAGAAGGTACTATACGTAAATTGTATGCAGCTTCTATTGGTGAAAACGCTGTTCACGGAAGTGATAGCGATGAAAATGCAGCTATTGAAGGTGCTTTTCATTTTTCTGGAAGAGAAATGTTCTAGAACATCTAAAATATTTAATATTAAAAGCCTGCTGTTTGCAGGCTTTTTTTGTTTCTATACTGTAGTATACAATACAATTAAAATAACTGTAGTATATTTATAAAAAAAAAATAATGAAAAATTCTACCAAACTTTTATTTGTTATACTCTTGTTTGCTCTTACTACTTATGCGCAAGAATCTCAGCAAAAAATAACTTCTTTTATAAAAGAGACCAATGCTACTGTTTCTCTTAATAAAAATACTAAGATTCCTAATTTTATAAAATTTCCGGCTAATAACGCTTTAACAGTAGAAGGTTTGACCTTAGAAGATAAAGCTTTTTCATTTTTAGAAATGTATAAAGACATCTTTAACATGTATTCTGTAAGCGAATCTTATGAGGTAGGAGAATTAAAAACAGATACCTACGGTTTTAAGCATCTTAGCTTAAATCAAGTGTATAATGGTGTTTCTGTGTATGATGGTAAATTAAAGTTTCATTTTAATAGAGATAATAAATTAACTGCTATTAACGGAAATTATATGCCTTTTATAAAGCTGCAAGCTACACCAAGTGTTTCAGTAGCAGAAGCAAATAGTATAGCTATTCAGGTTGTAAATAACCAAAAAATAAACATTTTAGGAGTGCCTTTAAAGGTTAATAAAAGCACCTTGTATATTTTTCAAAAAGGCTTGGTGCAAGGAGATTTTACATCTAAACATCTTGCATATGAAGTAGAAGTACGTAATGATAAAGATGTAAGAGAATTTGTTTTTGTAGATGCGCACACACAAGAAATTATAGAACAATTTACAGGTATGGCACATGCGCTTCATAGAATTGTGTATGAAGAAGACACTAGTAATATCATTTGGGAAGAAGGTGATGCTTTACCAGGAACATTAACTAGCTGGCAAATAAATGAAGTAGAAACTTCTGCGCAAGTATATTATATGTTTTATAATACTTTTGGACATGAATCTTATGATGGAGCAGGAGCACAAATGCAAACTGTTAATAATGATCCTAACGTAGCAAATGCTAGCTGGAACGGATCTACTACAAACTATAGAGATGGTACAGCAGCAGATGATGTTATTGCTCATGAATGGGGACACGCATATACAGAATACACTAGTGGTTTGGTTTATGCATGGCAACCAGGAGCAATTAATGAAGCTTATTCTGATATTTGGGGAGAAACGGTAGATTTACTGAATAGTTATGAAGATGCAGGCGAAGATTTTTCTTTAAGAACGAGTTGTGGTAGTTCAGATAGATGGCGCATGGGAGAAGATGCTACTTTTTTTAGTGCTCCAATTCGTGATCTTTGGGATCCTACTTGTAATGGACATCCTGGAAAACTTACAGATTCTCAATATTATTGCAGTGATAGTGATTCTGGTGGTGTACATGTAAATTCAGGAATACCAAATCATGCTTATGCTTTGTTGGTTGATGGTGGTACATATAATGGGCAAACCATCAACGGAATTGGTTTTACCAAAGCAGCTCATATTTTTTGGAGAGCACAAAGTACATATCTTACAGCTACAAGTGATTTTGCTGCTTTAGCAGATGCTTTAGAAACTTCTTGTACAGATTTAATAGGTATAAACCTTGAAGGAATTACAACAACAAGTACTCCTGCAGGAGCATCTGGAGAAATTATTAGCGCTTCTGATTACAATGAATTAGTGAAAGCGCTTTTAGCGGTAGAATTACGTATAGCACCTGATCAATGTGATTTTGAGGCTATTTTAAATGAAACTCCAACATTATGCGAAGCTGCAAGTAGTAATCCTGTGTTTTTTGAAGATTGGGAGTCTGGTTTAGGAGATTGGCTAGTTGCTGAAACACCAAGTAATGCTGCTACTTGGGAGTCTAGACCTTGGGGTATAAATACAAATTTACCAAGTGACAGAGAAGGACAAGGAGTTTTTGGTTCAGATCCTGTAAATGGAGATTGTGTTACCGATTTACAAAACGGAATCATAAGTCTTGAAAGTCCGTTAATTACATTGCCAGATTTTACAGATGGTGTTTATGAAATGGCTTTTGATCATTATGTGGCAACAGAGTCTCAATGGGATGGTGGTAATTTAAAATACAGTGTTACTAATGGTCTTTTCTGGAATATTGTTCCTGGTTCTGCGTTTACCTATAATGCTTATAATAATACTTTAAATTCAAGTGCAGAAGGTAATGATAACCCAATGCAAGGAGAAGAAGCTTTTACAGGATCAGATGGTGGTGCTGTTACAGGTAGTTGGGGAACAAGCGTTATTGATTTATCTGCCATTGGTCTAGGAGCCAATAGTACTGTAAAATTTAAATGGGAAATTGGTACAGATGGATGTAATGGTTTAGATGGTTGGTATTTAGATGATGTTGTAGTTTATAACTGCGCTAGAGTCTTGTCTGTTACAGCATTTGAAACTTTAAATAGTAGTATAAAAGTATATCCTAATCCTTCCAATGGATTGTTTACTATACTAAAAACGCAAAATATAGATTTACAAACTGCACGTATTCATACTATTAATGGAAGGTTTATTAAACAAATAGATTTAAGTGCTATGCAAGAAGAAAAGCAATTAGATATTGCAGATTTTGCTTCTGGTATTTATTTTATGACTATTACTACTGCAGAAAGTAAAACAGTTATAAAACTTATTAAAGAATAAGTATACATAAAAATAAAATTATAAAAGCGCAACAGGTTTAGGTTGTGCTTTTATGTTTTTGATATATTAGAGAAAATGAAAACCAAGTTACAGATATTTAAAGTGGTTGCTAAGCATTTAAGTTTTACTAAAGCAGCAGAGCAGTTGTTTGTTTCGCAACCAGCAATATCTAAGTCTATAAAAAATTTAGAAGAAGAATATAAAACAACCTTTTTTACTAGAAAACGAAACTCTATAGCGCTTACCCAAGAAGGGAAAGCTTTTCTTTTGTACGCCAATAAAATACTAGCTGTTTTTTCTGAAATGGAGGAACGGTTTTTACATAAAAAAGATGTTTTTCCTGAAATTATTAATTTAGGTGTAAGTACCACATTATCTAATTATATTATTCCTAAAATAATTGCAAAATTTAGAGCGCAATACCCAAAAATAAAATTTAATATTATTAGTGATAATTCTGAGCATATTGAAGATTTTATTTTAAACGAAGAAATCGATTTTGGTATAACAGAAGGTAGTATCTCTAATCCTAAATTACATTTTGATAAATTTATAAAAGATGAAATTGTATTAGTAACCAATGTACATAACCAGCTTTTTACAAAAGGAAGTATAGATATACAAACCTTACAAAAAATACCAATAATTGAACGCGAAAAAGGTTCTGGTACCAAAGAGATTATAGATAGGTTTTTATTAAAAAATAATATTAAAGCTTTAAAAAGCGTAGTTTCTTTAAATAGTACAGAGGCAATTAAAAACTACTTGTATCACTCAGACCATTATGCACTATTATCTATACATGCTATTCAAAATGATTTGATTAATAATAAATTAAAAATTATTGATATTAAAGATTTAAGTATAGAAAGGTGGTTTTACTTTATAAAAAGAACGGGTTATCAATCTAAAACTATAGATTATTTAGAAAAATTTATTCGCACTAGTTATAACTTATAGTTATTGCGGATAACAAATTAAATTGCTTACAGGTTATCTCTAAGGGTTACTTTTGTATTCATAATTATGAATGCTATGAAAGACCTATTTTCAAAAATCACTTACTTCTTTATTATTCTTATTGCTCTTTTGGGTGTAATAAATAGTCCTACAGCTTTGGTTTTGGGTTTTATGTTTACATTGTTTTTTAATAACCCTTATGGAGCTTATAGTCAGAAAGCATTTCAGTTATTCTTAAAAATATCTGTTGTTGGTTTAGGGTTTGGTATGTATATTAATGAAACCATAGAAACTAGTAAAGAGGGGTTGTTGTTAACAATGCTTTCTATTTTTTTAACGCTAACTTTAGGATATTATTTAGCAAGAATTTTAAAATTAGATTTACAATTAGGGCACCTCATTACTTCAGGAACAGCTATTTGTGGTGGTAGTGCTATAGCAGCAATATCACCAGTAATTAAAGCTAAAAACAAAACTATAAGTATAGCATTAGGTGTTGTGTTTTTATTAAATGCTATTGCTTTGTTTGTTTTTCCGGTAATTGGTCATGTGCTAAATTTGACACAACAGCAATTTGGTTTGTGGTGTGCCATTGCAATACATGATACAAGTTCTGTAGTAGGAGCAGCTTTAGGTTATGGAGATGAAGCCTTAAAAATTGCAACTACGGTTAAACTGTCTAGAACCTTATGGATTATTCCTTTATCTATTTTATCTATGTTTTTGTTTAAAACAAAAGGCGAAAAAATAAAGATTCCTTATTTTATTATTTTGTTTATAGCTGCTATTGTAATAAACAGTTACGCTTTGTTGCCTGCTACTGTTACCAGTTTTGTTGTGCTTATGGCTAAACGCTTATTAGTAATTACGCTATTTCTAGTAGGATCTACAATATCTATAAAAGATATAAAAACTTCTGGTACGAAGCCTTTTTTGTTTGCAGTATTATTATGGGTATTTATTTCTGTATTTACTTTGCTTTATATCTTGAGCTAATCGCGTATGTAAGATTTAAAACAAAATGTAACCAACAAAAAAACGCAACCAAATTGGTTGCGTTTTTGTCCTAAAAAGATAAGCGTATATATTAGATAACTTTTACGTTTATTGCGTTTAATCCTTTTTTTCCTTCTGTTAATTCGAACTCCACTTCATCGCCTTCACGAATCTCATCGATTAATCCCGAAATGTGTACAAAATGTTCTTTGTTTGAACCTTCTTCTGTGATAAAACCAAATCCTTTGGTATCGTTGAAGAACTTAACTGTTCCTTTACTCATTGTTAAAATATTAAATATTAATTATTTATGTTAGGACAAATATAGTGCCAATAAATTGAATAAGTTGTATTTATTTGTGTTTTATCTTAAAATTAGTTTTTTTATAACCTCTTTACCTAGGCTCTCATTAAGCATTTTAATGATTTTTTCCTTGCCATAACTTAATTCTTCCCTTAAAACACTAGAGCTTAGTTGTATGTATAGGGTTTCTCTATCTAGTTTTACAGCTGTTGTGTAGTTATTTACTCCGTTTCCCATTAAATTAGCCCAAGCATCTTCTACATTAACTTTGTCTAAGCCACGTTCTAATTTATTTGTTTCTACAAATTCTTTTAAAGCATCTGCTATGCTTAAGTTTTCGTTATTACGTTTTGCCATGTTTTGTATTCCGCGAAAGCGAAAATCTCTTTTATTTAATTTTTATTTTAATCCTTCTAAATCTAAAGGTTTATAGCGCTTGTATAAATATACGTCCTTATTTTGGTTTACTATTTTAAGTTGCTCTTTAGTTGCTAACAAAATACTTTCTTTCCAGGTAGCAAATGCGGTGGTGTAGTATATGTTTAATGTGTCATTTTCTATTGCCATCTTAATGTTTTCGGTGTCTTTTGATGTTTCAAAAGTGCCAGAAAAATTAGGTTTTAATTTTGTTCTAAAACCAGTAAGACTATCGTTTATTTCAAAATAATCAATAGTGTCATTGTAGTTGTAGTTTTTTTTGCTTCCGTCATGAAGGGTTACTTCATCAATTTCCCAGTAACCATTTATATGTTTTATAAGTGTTTCTGGGTTTGGTGAGCAGCTTAAAATAAGTAGTGTTAATAATAGTAATGCGTATTGTTTCATAACTTGAAAATTTCAAAAGATTGGTGTACTTGTTTTACTGCATTTTCTGTACGTTCAGCATGTGTGTCGCTAATAAATAGTTGTCCAAAATTTTCATCATCCACCAACTTAATAATTTGCGCAACACGTTGTTCGTCTAACTTATCAAAAATATCATCTAAAAGCAAAATAGGGTTTACTCCACTTTGTTTTTTAATAAAATCGAATTGTGCCAATTTTAAAGCAATTAAAAATGATTTTTGTTGCCCTTGACTTCCAAACTTTTTAATAGGATGTTCTTCAATATTAAAAATTAAATCGTCTTTATGAATACCAGTACTGGTATACTGTAACGCTTTGTCTTTGTTAATTACTCGCATTAAAAGCGTGTTGAGGTCTGCTTCAAATAAATCACTTTTATACACCAATTCTACAGCTTCATTGTTATTGCTAATGGCTTTGTATCTCGATTTAAATATAGGAATAAACTCTTGTAAAAAGGCGTCTCGTTTTTTAAAAATTCGGGTTCCATAATCGGTTAATTGGTTGTTATACACCTCAATGGTATCTTGATTGTAAGTGTTGTTTAGAGCAAAATACTTTAATAAAGAGTTACGTTGCGCTAAAATCTTGTTGTACTTAATTAAATCATCTAAATACGTTTTATCGCTTTGCGAAATCACACTATCTATAAATTTACGTCTAGTATCACTTCCTTCGGTAATTAAATCTCTATCTGCTGGCGAAATAATAACCAAAGGTAAAAAGCCAATGTGCTCGCTAAATTTTTCGTAGGCTTTATTATTTCGTTTAATAACTTTTTTTTGCCCTCTTTTTAAACTAATGGCAATTTTTTCGATGTTGTTTTCTTTTTCATAATCACCATTAATCACAAAAAATTCTTCGTTATGCTTTATATTTTGCGATGCAACAGGGTTAAAGTAACTTTTGCCAAAAGATAAATGGTAAATAGCATCTAGTACATTGGTTTTTCCTATACCATTATTACCAACAATGCAATTTATCTTTTCATTAAAGGTAAAGCTAATGCTGTCAAAATTCTTGTAATTGAGCAAAGAAAGTGATTTTAAAATCATAAAAAAGGGAGATAAACGTAATTCAGGAAGTTGTTTTCTTAAAATGTCTTGCAAAATATTGAAAAATAACAAATAAATAATCCTTATTTCTGAAGAAAAATTTTATTTTTGCCACGCAATAATTAATAATATATGGCAACGTACAAGAAAAGAGGATATAAACCGAAAACGAAAGAAGAAGTAGAGCATGTTGAAGAAGAAAACTCAACAACTGCAGAAGTTTTTAATACATTAGATGAAACAGCTTCAAAAACAGAAGACTGGGTTGTTAAAAACCAAAAATACATTTTTGTAATCATAGGTATAGTAGCTGTAGGTGTTTTAGGGTACTTAGGTTATAAAGAGTTTGTAGCTAAACCAGCACAAACTGAAGCGATGAACGATATGTTTCAAGCGCAAAAATACTATAACGAAGCTGTAACAGGAACCGAAAAAGATTCTTTATTTAATTTAGCATTAAATGGAGGAGAAGGTAAGTATGGTATGTTAGATATTATATCTGAACACAGCGGAACAGAAGCTGCTAACCTTGCAAATTACTATGCAGGAATGGCTTATTTAAACATGAAAGATTACAAGAATGCAGTTTCGTATTTAAGTGATTATACTGGTAAAGATGAAGCTACAGGACCTATTGCTAAAGGAGCTATTGGTGATGCTTTTGTACAATTAAACCAAAAAGAAGACGCTTTAGGTTATTATGTGCAAGCTGCAGATATGCGTAACAATGCCTTAACTACACCAATGTACTTATATAAAGCAGGTATAATAGCTTTAGATTTAGGTAAAGCAGGTGATGCATTAAAATATTTTACTACAATTAAAGAAGAATACCCTTCTGCAACAGAAGCTACAAATATTGATGTATTTATAGGTAAAGCAGAAGTGTTGGCAAATAAATAAATTACCGCTTTCGCGGAAAAGAAACATGGCAACAGTAAATAAAAATTTATCTGATTACGATAAAGACACAATCCCAAACGCGAAAAACTTTCGGTTTGGGATTGTTGTTTCAGAATGGAATAATAATATTACCGAAGGCTTATTTAATGGAGCTTTTAATACACTAATTGAAAATGGTGTAGAAGAAGATAATATTCTTCGTTGGAATGTTCCAGGAAGCTACGAGCTTATTTTTGGTTGCAAAAAAATGCAACAATACAAAGTAGATGCTGTAATTGCAATTGGTAGTGTTATTCAAGGCGAAACCAAACATTTTGACTTTGTTTGTGAAGCAGTTTCACAAGGAATTAAAGATTTAAATGTTTTACATGATGTTCCTGTTATTTTCTGTGTACTTACAGATATGAACATGCAACAAGGTATTGAGCGTTCTGGAGGTATTCATGGTAATAAAGGAACCGAAGCTGCTGTGGCAGCAATTAAAATGGCACACTTAAATACACTTTAGTTTTTTTGTAAACGTGTAGGCTTAGTAAGTGGTTTCTTTAAAGTAAATATTTTTTAATCGTAGCTTTGTGTTTGCAAGCGCTACTTCTATGCTTGCTAAGCAGTCTTCAATAAGGTATTCGCTTTAAGTGAATATTTTTTTTCCATTAAATTTGTGCCTTAAGGGCTTTGTTACAATTGTTTCCGTTTTCAGGCTAGCAATACAAAATGTTAACAATTTTTAGCACTTTCAAACCAATATTTCCTTGTAAATTAAGTAAATTTGAAGGTAACACATACTTTTAATTTATAGTGATATTCAAGCAACGCAAAAATAAATCGTTTAACTATACTCCAAGACACCTTAGAGAACAGGAACAAGCCAAAAAAGAAGACTTAGCTTCAAAATGGGAAGAAATAAGAGGTACATCTAAACGAAAAGGAAGTTTTTTTTCAAGCCTACCTATAATGGTGTTATTTTTGATAGCTGTATTAGTACTGTTATACATTTTAGGTGGTTACCAATAAAGCAAGAGATTATGGGTATTTTTAAAACAAGAAAAAATAAAAGATTTGGTTATGAACCTCGTTTTTATAAAGGCGAAGGAAATCCTTATGAAATAAAGCACAAATTTGATGAACACAGACAAACTGTTGGTAGTCAAGGAGGAATAAAAACCAAGCTAGTTTCTGCATTAAATGACTATAAAAATAATGAAGATAAAACCGCAAATAAACGTGTTTTAATTATTCTTGCTATTCTCATCTTTGTATTTTTGTTTATTATAGATTTTGACTTATCTATATTCTTTTCAAAATAATTTATGGCAGACATTATTCAACTTTTACCAGATCATGTTGCTAACCAGATAGCAGCTGGTGAGGTAGTACAACGCCCTGCTTCTGTAGTAAAAGAGTTACTAGAAAATGCTATTGATGCACAAGCAACAAGCATTAAACTAATAGTAAAAGAAGCTGGTAAAACCTTAATTCAGGTTATTGATGACGGAAAAGGAATGAGCACAACAGATGCTCGTTTAAGTTTTGAGCGTCATGCAACTTCAAAAATTAGAACAGCAGATGATCTTTTTAAATTAAATACCAAAGGCTTTCGTGGTGAAGCTTTGGCTAGTATTGCAGCTATTGCTCATGTAGCGTTAAAAACCAAACAAGAACAAGAAGAAGTTGGTACTAGTATTATAATAGAAGGAAGTGAAATTGTAGAACAAGAAGTAGTTGTTACACCAAAAGGAACTTCTATTGCTGTTAAAAACTTGTTTTTTAATATACCTGCTCGACGCAATTTTTTAAAATCAAATACGGTAGAACTACGTCATATTATTGATGAGTTTCATCGTGTAACCTTAGCGCATCCTAATATTTCTTTTGCAATGTACCACAATGGTTCGGAGTCTTTTCAGTTACCAGAAAGTAATTACAGACAACGAATTGTTAATATATTTGGTAATAAAACCAATGAAAAACTAGTTCCTGTTGAAGAAGATACCGAAGTATTAAAGATTTCAGGGTTTGTTGGTAAACCAGAATACGCTAAAAAATCTAGAGGAGAACAGTTCTTTTTTGTAAATGATAGATTTATAAAAAGTGCTTATTTAAACCATGCAATAGCTTCTGCCTTTGAAGGTTTGTTAAAAGATGGTGCACATGCTAGCTACTTTTTAAATTTACAAGTAGATCCGCAAACTATTGATATTAACATTCACCCAACTAAGACTGAAATTAAATTTGATGATGAGCACACCTTATATGCTATTTTGCGTTCTGCAGTAAAACACAGTTTAGGGCAATTTAACATAGCTCCTGTTATTGATTTTGATCGCGATGCTAATCTTGATACACCTTATGGTTTTAAAAATAAAGGAGCAAGTACACCAACTATTGAAGTAGATAGAAGTTTTAATCCTTTTGAAGCAGAAAAAATACCTGTAGCAAAACCACAGACTACTAGCTATAAAAAAGAAACAGCAGGAAGTTGGGAAGGTTTGTATGTAGGTTTAGAATCTAAAAGTACCAAAACACAACAAGATTTTAGCGAGGTACAATTTGAAAGTGATGAGCAAACGGCTTCCATATTTACTAATGAAAACGAAATTGAACAGCAGCAATCTACCTACCAATTAAATAATAAATATATTATTAGTAAGGTAAAATCTGGAATGCTACTTATAGATCAACATAGAGCACATCAACGTATTTTATACGAAGATTTCCTGAAAAATTTAACAGTAAAAGAAGCCATGAGCCAACAATTACTGTTTCCGTTACAGTTGCATTTTTCAGCACAAGAAATTACTATAATTCACCAGGTTAAAGAAGATTTAGAGCATACAGGTTTTATGTTTGCTTCTATTAACAAAGATAGTATTGAAATTACTGGAGTTCCGGTTAGTGTACCAGAAAGTGAGGTTTCTATTATTTTAGAACAATTAATTAGTGATGTTGAAAATGAAGTACCAGATAGTAATTTTAGTGCTACCGATTTATTAGCAAAATCCATGTCTAAAAGTTTAGCAATAAAAACAGGGCAGAGTTTAAGCTTACAAGAACAAGAGCATTTGGTAAATAAGCTTTTTGCTTGTAAAGAACCTAATGTTTCACCAACTAACAGACCTACTTTTGTTACCATGACAATGGATGAATTGGATAGAAAGTTTTTATAAAAAATATAAAAATAAATTCTCTTTTTTAAGGGAATGATATACGTTTAACTAAAAACAAATTCCCACTTTCGTGGAAAATAAATATGAATAGAATAACAGATACAGTAAAACATTTAATCATTATAAATGTGATTATGTTTATTGGTACTTTAACTATTGGAGGAGGACAATCTTTTTATGAATGGTTTGCTTTGTATTTTCCTAAAAACGAAGCATTTCAACCTTGGCAAGTTATTACACACATGTTTATGCATGGAAGTATTACACATATACTTTTTAATATGTTTGCCTTATGGATGTTTGGTACCTCTGTAGAACAGGTTTTAGGAAGTAAGAAATTTTTATTTATCTATATTTCTGCAGGTTTAGGAGCTGTACTATTTCAGCTTGGGTACTATTATTTTAATTATATACCTTTATATGATGAACTTATTGGTTCTGGTTTAACTAATGAGCAATTGGTACATATGTTTACCTCTAATCAAACTATTTCAGGCATTACAGAGTCACAATTAATAAATCTAAAAGAAGCTTTTCCTATTTATAATGCATCTATGGTAGGAGCATCTGGTTGTATTATGGGTATTCTTGCTGCATTTGGTATGATGAATCCAGAAGCGAAGTTGATGATGATCTTTTTGCCAATCCCTATAAAAGCTAAATATTTTATACCAGGAATTATATTATTAGATGTTATTTCTGCGTTATCTGGTCAATCTTTCTTTAGTCCAAGTAACACAGCGTATATGGCTCACGTAGGAGGTGCAATTACAGGATTTATAATCATGTGGTACTGGAAAAAAAATCAGTTTAATCAAAACCGTTGGGATTAATGACAAATCTAAATCAAGATATTAAACAAAAATTGACACAGCTTAATGTGTTTGAAAAACTTATAGCTGTTAATGTTCTTGTTTTTATTGTAGCGCAAATTTTAAGATTTGTTTTAAATACCAGCTCAAGCATGTCTTGGTTAGAATTGCCAAGCGATTTTTTTGCTTTTTTAAAACAGCCTTGGAGTATTATTAGTTATGCTTTTGTGCATTATGATTTTATTCATATGCTATTTAATATGCTTTGGTTATACTTTATAGGTAGAATGTTTATTAATTTATTTAATATCAAGCTGGCTTTAAATGTGTACTTTCTTGGTGCTATTTCTGGAGGTTTAGTTTTTTTATTAGGTTATGCATTACTGCCAAATATTTTTAGTGCAGGTCATAGATTAGTTGGTGCATCTGCTGCAGTTAGAGCATTACTTATATTTATGTGTGCCTATATGCCTAATATGGATTTGCGTTTTTTTACCTTTAATATTAAACTAAAACATGTTGGTTTTGCTATTGTTATTTTAGATTTTATTGGCCTTTTTGGTGGTAATGCAGGAGGGAACCTTGCACATTTTGGAGGAACTATTCTTGGTTATTTTTATGCAACACAATTAACTAAAGGAAAAGATATTGGTAAAGGTTTTGAGCGTTTTATGGATAGCTTAACCACACTTTTTAAAAAGAAACCATCTCACTTAAAAACAGTACATAAAAGAAAAAGTAAAGTTGCTGGTTATACTAAAGAGGAGTTTAAAGAGTTTAACAACCAAAAACAAATTGATATTATACTAGATAAAATAAGTAAAAGCGGTTATGAAAGTTTAACCAAAGAAGAAAAAGAATTGTTGTTTAGGGCAGGCAAGTAGTGTTAAGTCAACAGGAATTAGTAATTATATAATAATTTTAATAAGCAGTTACGTAACAGAAACGCAATGCCTAAATAACAAAATCAATGAAAAAAACATTATTTTTTATCCTCTTTTTATGCGGAATTTTGAAGACATATAGTCAAGATACAATATACCTAAAAAAAGAAAAGACGCCTATTATTTCAAAAATCATAGAAATTAACTCTTCCGAAATAAAATATAAAAAATTCAATTATCAAGATGGCGCATTATTTATAATTGAAAAGGAGGACGTTGAAAAGATTAATTTTAAAAATGGAGACACTCAGGTTTTTACCAAAAAAAATGCGCGTCAAGAAGATAAAAACTTAATAGCAAACTCAAAGATATATTTACAATTTTCAAATACTGAAAAGAAGAAAAATGTAAATAAAATAGATGCACTGAATATCTTGAGAAGAGAAATAAATAATTTAGCAGCATGTAAAATAGTAAACTCAATGGAGGACGCCGATTTTGTAATTGATATGCAAGCAATAAAGTATATGATTACAAAAAGAAAAGTTAAACTTAAAGTAATCCATTTAGTATCTAATGAAAACGTATTTGATTCTGAATGGGAAAAAGGTGCACCAAGTGAGTTTAATGGATTTTCTGGTACCAGACAAGCTACAGGAAGAGTTATAAAAAGACAATTGTTATATGCATTTCCTGAAATTGTAAAATAGCTAAAACTACTAGATGCAACATTATATAAAATGAATTGCCAGAGCAAGATTACTTATAAAAATCCTCACGGACTTTCTATTCAGTTTGTATTTGCTAAATTAGTTGCTTAAATACGCAACTAATGTTTTACATAAACGTTTACAGTGTTTAATAACCTGTAATTAGTCATTTAACACAAAGCATGAAAAAATTAAGTTTTTTAAATAAAATAGTATTCTTCTTCAACTCTGTTGCAGCTACTTTGTTATTGCTTTCTTATATATTGCCATTTGTTGCTCCAAAAAACTTTTCTATTTTATCGGTTTTAAGTTTAGGTGTTCCTTTTTTAATTATAGTAAACGTATTGTTTTTTCTGTACTGGTTATTAAAAATTAAAAAACAGTTTTTTTTATCTTTTGTTGTTTTAATCATTGGTTATTTGTCTTTTGGTTCTTTGTATAAATTTTCAAGTAAAAAAGAGGCAACAAAAGAAAATAGCCTAACAGTTATGAATTATAATGTTAGGCTTTTTAATTTATATAATTGGATTGAAGACGCTAGTACAAATATTAAACTCATTGATTTTATTAAAGAAAAAGCACCAGATGTAGTTAGTTTTCAAGAATATCATCCACATAAAAATATAGATTTATCTTTTTTTAAATACAAATTTGAAAAGTTAACAGGTAATAAAATTAAATTCGGACAAGCTATTTTTTCGCAATACCCAATAATAAACTCTGGTTCTATTGCTTTTCCTAATACTTCTAACAATGCTATTTTTGTAGATATTGTAAAACAAAAAGATACTATTCGTATCTATAATGTACACTTACAATCCTTAAAATTAGATACCAATGTAGAAACTATTTCGCAAGAAGAGTCTGAGCGATTGGTAAAACGTATTGGTAAGTCTTTTATCATGCAGCAAGAACAAACCGAATTGTTTTTAAAGCATAAAAAACAATGTAAATATAAAGTGGTGGTTACAGGCGATTTTAATAATACGGCATTTTCTTATGTTTATAAAGAAATAAAAGAAGGCTTACAAGATGCTTTTAAAGTAGCAGGTAATGGTTTTGGTAGAACCTTTGATTTTAAATTTTTTCCTACACGAATAGATTTTATTCTAGTAGATAAAAGTTTTGTTGTAGAAGCTTTTAAAACCTTTGATGTGCATTATTCTGATCATTTTCCGGTAATGGCTACACTCTCCTTTTTAGAAAATTAACCTCTATATTATTCAAAATATATAGGTAAATCCCTTTTTTCTATTTTAACAATATGGTATGGTTGTGTAATTACAGTTGTTGCACCTCCTTCAGGATTAATATGTATAATAGTAACTGTAATAATTTCTTGATTGGTAGTAATATTTAAATCTATACTATGGCCACCATTTCCTCTAATTTGATCAAATACAGCTATTATAGTGTATTGAGAAAAGTCAATATCAGTTTCGGTAAAAGTATTGGTTGTGTTGTTTACGGCATCTATTTGTGTTAGTAAATTGTTCCAATCGGTTTGGTTTTGTATTACCATATTTTGTTCTGTAATTCCTTCTTGTCCATTGCCATAGAGATTGTCTTTAGAAATTAATGTTGACGAAATTTCTTGTTCTGTATTTGTAGTGTTATTATCAGAATTACAATTAAAAGTCAGGATAGACAATACAATGATTAAAGTTTTAATTTTCATGATTTCTAGTGTTATCTTTTTTCCTCATTGCAATAAGCAAGCAAACTAAAACAAGTCAAGATACATACAATTAATTTATTAGTTTTTTGTATTTAAGTTTTTTATAGTCTGTTGATTAGATGTGAAAAGTACAAATTGGTTGCGTGTTTTTTTTTACTTTTTTACATAAAAGCACAATCTGTATAATCTGCAAGCATATGAATGCATAAACCAAGACCCACTAATCTTGTTTTTTTAGGAAGTAATAATAACACGTAAACTACCATTGCGTAATACGTGTGTAAAGGGTGAAAGTTAATACTGCATCTTGTTGCATCAAACATTGGCGTAGCAAGAAGATGATCTACATCTATTAAAATAGCTGCAGCCATAATTAAATAAGCTATTTTCCAATTGTTTTTAAAAAAGAGTAGTGCTACTAGAAAAGGAAAAACAAAGTGAATGCCATAATGTAGAATATTTTGCAGCATTATAAATGGTTAAACTGATTCTCTAAATAGCTTAAAGCGTTTGTGCCTTCATTAAAAAGTAAATCTAAAATACTTAAATTACTTATAAAACCATGTTTCTCACCAAATACTTGTGTGTAGGTATCAAAGTTAAAGTGTGGTTCTTTTCTAGAGTTTACTAAATATCTAAAGTCTTTGTTATCTAAAGTTTCTTTTTGAAAATCTTTTGTTTCAGAAATAGAAAGATCCAGCTGTAAGCACTCTAAAATAGTTTCAAAACATTTTAAATTAAAGTCTAAAAGATATTCTACTTTTTGAGTGAATAAGGGTTTAAGTTCATCTTCATAAAATTCAAAATAAGGTGAAGTTCTGTAGGCAGACTCTAAAGATTTCCAATGTAGAGATTGCCATTTTTCATTATTATGAATTTTAATATCCTGATACTTTTGTCTTTCTTTTTGCGAATAAACTACTGGTACACTTAATTGTAATTTACCATTAGCACCATAAATAAAAGTTCTGTTTCTATAGGTTTGTTTTTGGTAATTATCATGCATTTCTAACACTACCTCTTTTGCTTGTAGCATGGCAGCAAAGTGTGCTATGTTAGGAAAGTATGTTGGATGTATTATTAGGTTCATTTCTAGTTGTTGTCATTCTTGCGAAAGCAGGAAGCCACAGGTTATGCTTATTTTAAAATGTATAGATTTCTCCTTTTGCAGGAATGATAATAAAACGTATTAACTATTCAGTGCTTTTTTCTTTTTCCATTTACCATAACCATACCAACCAAGTAATAAAATTAAAAACGGTATTAAATACGAAACACGTTCTCCGCTACCACCTACCGTTGTAAATAAACGATCAAAACGTATTTTGTTTTTTAAACCTTGACCATTGGCATCCCAACTAAACCATATAAAAACAGGCTTACCAACCACGTGATCAAAAGGAACAAATCCCCAAGTTCTAGAATCTTGAGAGTCATGTCTGTTGTCTCCCATTAACCAGTAGTAATCTTGTTTAAAGGTATAGTTTGTTGCAAGTGTACCATTAATAAATATCTGGTTTCCTTTTACTTGTAAGGTATTGTTTTCGTATTCTGTAATAATACGTTTGTAAATTGGTAATACTTCTAAATTAAGGGCTACTGTAGCGCCTTTTTCAGGTATGTATAGGTTTCCAAAATAATCGTTATTCCAGTTATAATTAGCATCGTGCGGAAAAACACTAGGGTCACGTTTTCCTTCTTCTTCTTTTAAAGGTACAATTTGATCTATTTTTGGGTTGTTTTTAAATTTTTCTAAATCGCCTTTATAAATACCCATAAATTTATAAACATCACGATCTACCTTACCAACTCTATTTGGGTTCATGTCATATCTATCATGTAGATATTGTAGGTTAAAATCCTGATTGTTTTTTGTTTTAACTAAATAAGAGAATTGTAGTTTGGCTCTATCTGGTAATTCGTTTTGTTTTCCGTTAATATAAACATATCCATCACGAACCGATAAAGAATCTCCAGGTAAACCAACACAACGTTTTACGTAGTTTGTTTTCTTATCAATTGGTTTGTAGTAGTTTCTATCTGGTTTTGGTACAGACATGCTGTATGAGGTGTCAATAGGCCAGTTGAATACTACAATATCATTACGTTTTATTTTTTGTAAACCAGGAAGGCGAAGATATGGTAAAGATAATTTGTTAATAAATGATGTGTTTTTGTTTTCTAATTTATCATCATATAAATACGATTTCTTTTTTATAAAAGGAATCGTATCATGAACCATAGGAGCAGCAACAGTAGTCATTGGTACTCTTGCTCCATAATGAAACTTACTAACAAATAGAAAGTCACCAACTAAAAGAGATTTTTCTAAAGAAGAAGTAGGAATGGTATATGGTTGCATAAAATAAGTATGTACCACAGTTGCAGCAACAATAGCAAATAATATAGAACTTACCCAGTCTCCTGAAGCAGATTTAGGGTGTAAACTTCTGTCTGTTACATATGCAACATCTGCTACATAATTAAGATAGTAATTGTAAAAACCTAAAGAAATAATGGCTAAAAAAGTATCTAAATATTGGTTTTTACCAAAACTTCTAGCAGTTTCTACCCATATTACAGGAAACATGATAAGATTAACAATAGGTAAAAACAGAAGTATGGTATAGTACCAAGGTCTGTTAATAATTTTCATTAAAACAACAGCATTGTAAACAGGTACAAAAGCTTCCCAGGCTTGTCTTCCGGCTTTTATATATAGTTTCCAGGTTCCTAACCCGTGAATAATTTGAATTATAAAGAATATTAAAAATAGTTGTGTAAACGTCATAATTTATAAGGTGCTAATTGCCTGTAGCAATTTATTATTTTTTGTTAGTTGTTGCTAGTGTTTAAATGTTACAATTAAATAAATGGTTAACTAATATTTAACACGTCTTTCATTGTAAAAACTCCTGTTTTACCATAAAGCCATTCTGCTGCTATAACAGCACCAAGAGCAAAACCTTGTCTGTTATGTGCTGTATGTGTTATGTCTATAGTGTCTACATCACTTTTGTAGGTAATGCTGTGTGTGCCAGGAACATCTTCTATTCTTTTTGCAGTAATAGGTAAGGCTTTTTCTTTCTCTTGCTCTAGGCTCCATGTATTATAACTAGTATGTTCTTTAATAATATCATTAGCAAGTGTAATTGCTGTTCCGCTAGGAGCATCTAGTTTTTGTGTATGATGAATTTCTTCCATAGATACTTTGTAATCTTTTAAAGTATTCATCATTTTAGCTAAGTAGCTATTTAGTTCAAAAAAAACATTTACACCTAAACTAAAGTTAGAAGCATAGATAAAGGCTCCTTTTTTTTCTAGGCATAAAGCAACTATTTTATCATAATCTTCTAACCAACCGGTTGTTCCAGAAATAACAGGAATGTTGTTTTTTATGCAATTAGAAATATTGTTATAAGCAGCAGAAGGAGTGCTAAAATCTATAGCAATATCTGCTTCGGTAATATTGTAATTATTGTTTGTTGCTTTTATAACAATAGTGTGGCCTCGTTGTAAAGCTATTTGCTCTATGGTTTTACCCATTTTTCCGTAGCCTAGAAGTGCAATTTTCATTATTTAAAATTTAAAATTAAGAGTGAGACCTAAATCTCCAGTATTGTCAAATTCGTTAATTTTATAATGTGGCATAAAAGTTAGGTTTTCATCTACATTAAATTGCAGTAAATGTGCATCTACATTAGCCCAAACAATATTAAGTATATAAATTCCAGCAGTAACTAAAAGAGATAATTCTTTATTTCTTCGTAGTGTACTTTGTGCTTCTTCTAAACCATCATCTGTAATAGAGCCATAAAACTCATCATCTGTATAACCTGCTAATCTACGTTTGTAGGCATCACGATAACGATTGTAGGTTTTTTGGTTGTCTATATAAAAATACATTCCAGCTCCTAATCCTGCATAAATAACAGGAACTTTCCAGTATTGCTTAAGGTGTATATGTCCTAAACCAGGTAAAACGGCAGAGTAAAAGGCAGCACGAGCAGGAGTTAAAGGGTCTATGGTTTTACTTTGGTTAATTTCACCATCAATAATTATCCCCTCATCTGCAAGTTGTTTTTTTTCTTTATTAAGTTCTTTTTCTTGTGCTATAGAAAGAAAACTAAAACAAATGCTTAATACTATAGATATGAAAAGTTTATTTTTCACGTTGTACTAACTTTTTAATTCTATTAAAATCTTCTTCAGAATGAAAAGGAATTGTAATTTTTCCTTTACCATTACTAGAAACTTTAACGTCTATTTTATTACCAAAGTATTCCGAAAAATCTTGAATTCCTTTTTTAACAAACTTTGGCATTTCTGCTTTTGTTTTTTTAGGAAGGTTTACTTCTTGGGTAGAATTATAATTTCTTACAAGGGTTTCTGTATCTCTAACAGATAGCTTGTTTTGTAATATTTTTTCGTAGATATCTAATTGAATAGATTGGTCTTCAATATTAATAATTGCACGACCATGACCCATAGATATAAATCCGTCACGCATTCCTGTTTGAATAATAGGATCTAGTTTTAATAAACGTAAATAATTAGCAATAGTAGATCTTTTTTTACCAACACGTTCACTCATTTGTTCTTGTGTTAATTGAATTTCATCAATAAGGCGTTGGTAAGACAAAGCAATTTCTATTGGGTCTAAATCTTGACGTTGAATATTTTCTACCAAGGCCATTTCAAGGCTTTCTTGGTCGTTAGCAATACGTATGTATGCAGGAACGGTTTCTAATCCTATTAGTTTAGAAGCACGGAAACGACGTTCTCCAGAAACAAGTTGGTATTTTTCAAAGCCTAATTTTCTTACTGTTATTGGTTGTATTACACCTAACTCTTTAATAGAAGAAGCGAGTTCACGAAGTGATTCTTCATTAAAATTAGTACGTGGTTGAAAGGGATTCATTTCAATTAAATCCAATTCTAATTCTACAATATTACCAATTACTTTATCGGCATTTTTATCTTCTGCATTTTGTATGTCGTTGCTTGGGTCTTTTAAAAGAGCAGAAAGCCCTCTACCTAAAGCTTGTTTCTTGGTTGCCTTCGCCATAAACTAAGAGTTTTTTGTAATAATTTCTTTTGCTAAACTTAAATAATTACTTGCTCCTTTACTAGCAGCATCATAATTAATGATGCTTTCACCATAACTAGGAGCTTCACTTAAACGTACATTACGTTGTATAATGGTTTTAAAAACCATATCGTTAAAGTGCTTTTGTACTTCTTCTACCACTTGGTTAGATAATCTTAAACGCGAATCATACATAGTAAGTAATAAGCCTTCAATATCTAATGCTGGGTTATGAATTTTTTGCACACTTTTTATGGTGTTTAATAATTTACCCAAACCTTCTAATGCAAAATATTCGCATTGAATAGGAATAATAACAGCATCTGCAGTGGTAAGTGCATTTAAAGTTAATAAACCAAGAGAAGGAGCACAGTCAATTAATATATAATCGTAATCGTCTTTTATTTCCTGTATGGCATTTTTAAGCATATACTCCCTAGATTCTTTATCTACAAGTTCTATTTCAATTGCTACCAGATCAATATGCGCAGGTATAATATCTAGATTGGGAGTTTCTGTTTTAACAATGGCTTCTTTAGCAGTATTGGTATGTTCTAAAAGTTGGTATGTACCAATTTCTACAGTTTCTACATCAATACCAAGCCCAGAAGTTGCATTGGCTTGTGGATCTGCATCTATAAGGAGTACTTTTTTTTCAAGTACACCAAGTGAAGCTGCTAAATTTATAGAGGTTGTTGTTTTACCTACACCACCTTTTTGATTAGCAATAGCTATTATTTTACCCATTAATTTAATTTGGTTATTTGTTTGTGAAACCGTTTTAATTTTTTGGTATAGGCTATAATGCTGTGCTTTGCTCTAATGTTTAGCTTTTTTGTTGGTTTACAGACTACCTGTAAAACTCAAAAAGCTTTCATTTTAAAACAAAAGCATTACTTTTTATTTTATCCTAAAAACCAAAATTGATTCACCGTAAAAATACGATTATTTATGGGTTTATAAAATGGAAGTTGTTAACAGTTGGTTAAAAGTAAATACTTGTAATTTTTCACTAAAAATAATAAGATAATCTTATGTTTATTCCTGTTAAATTGTAGTACTTTACGTTAGATTCTAAATTATTTTTAGTTTCTAATCCTGTTTTTGTACTTGGAATGTAGGCTACATTAAAATTAAATTTTTGATTTAAAGCAGTAAATAAAACTCCTGCATTGATGTTGTAAATAAGATCAGAGTTTCCTTTATAAATAGTAGTTGAAGCACCTAAAACTGCTGGTCTTACATTTACTTGAGTTCCATTGTTAAATAATAATCCTCCTGCTATACCAATATAAGGATTTATTTTACTGTCTGCTTTTAAAAATAAGTAATTAGCACCAAGTACTGTTTCTATATAACCATGGTTTGTTCTTACGTTTTTACTACTTGCGTAAAAAGATGCTTCTTTGCTAAACATATAGTTTAAAGCAAAACTGTAATTTAGTTTTCTTTTTAAAATATTTGGTTTAAAAGTTATTATTGCACCAACATTAAACATGCTGTATTTTTGTTTATGGTCTACAGACATGCCGTTATAGTCTATGTTTAAAAATGAATTTCCTACAGTTATACCAAAATTAACTACTTCGCTAGGCTGGTTTGCTTCTTTTATAGCTTCATTAGAAACAGTAGATGTGTTTTCTAAATTACAAGAATTGTACGTATTTATTATTTTTTTTAAATCGGAAACTCTAATGGTGTAAAAATTATCATGAATATAATTTTGCGTAGCTTGACATTTATTTACATAAACGCCTAAAATACCAGCATCAAAAACACTAAATGTGTATCCGTCTTTTTCTTTAAAAGGGATTTCTGCAAATTGGTAATCATTACTTTCTATATAGTACTTGTTTTTACTTTTATATAAAGATATATTATCATTTTCTATTATGCTTTGAAAGGCATAGTAGTTCGCATTAAATTTTTTAACTACATACTTTTTTTTTGCTTTGGAAATAGTTGTTAAAACGTTAACATTAATGTTGTTGTTGTCTTTTGTAATGATTTCATTATAAAACCCATATTTATCTGCTTTTAGTTTTCCTTCTATACTTGAAGTAGTACCATTTGTATAAGAAAGTTTTAAATTTTGACTAAAAGATTTTACAGCAATAAATAAAAAGAAAATAAAAATTAACTTCTTCATAATTAGTTGTTTTTGAGTTTTTTGAAACGCTAAAGTAAGAAAATTCAGATATTTACAAAATAGAATTTATTAATATTTACATATTAGTAAACTTTTTATAATTTTAAAGGTGATTATAGTAATTTAATCTGTGATTTAAAAGGACTAAAATTTAATCGATTAATATCTCTAAAATCTGAATAGCAGCATCACTAATTTTAGTTCCAGGGCCAAAAACGGCAACCGCTCCAGCGTCAAATAAATATTGGTAGTCTTGTTTTGGTATTACACCACCAACAATAACCATTATATCTTCACGACCATAGTTTTTAAGTGCTTCAATAACTTGCGGAACTAATGTTTTGTGTCCTGCAGCTAATGATGAAACACCAAGAATATGTACATCATTTTCTACTGCTTGTTTTGCAGCTTCCTTTGGTGTTTGAAAAAGCGGACCAATATCTACATCAAAACCAACATCTGCATACCCAGTTGCAACTACTTTTGCGCCACGATCATGGCCATCTTGTCCCATTTTTGCAATCATAATTCGAGGACGTCTTCCGTCTTGTTCTGCAAATTTATCTGCTAGTTCTTTTGCTTTGGCAAAAGATTTATCGTCTTTAATTTCTTTACTATACACGCCAGAAAAGGATTTTATTTGTGCTTTATAACGCCCGAAAACAGCTTCTAAAGCATCGCTAATTTCGCCTAAGGTTGCTCTTTCACGAGCAGCAATCACTGCTAAAGCTAGTAAATTATTTTCACCTGTTTTAGCTGCTTTTGTTAAATTAGCTAAAGCTTGGTTTACTTTTTCGGTATTTCTTTCTGCTTTAATTTTATTTAAACCTTCAATTTGTTGTAGGCGTACGGTTTGGTTATCTACTTCTAAAGTAGCAATAGCATCTTCTTGTGCTAGTCTATATTTATTTACACCAACAATAATGTCTTGGCCAGAGTCTATTCTTGCTTGCTTACGTGCAGCTGCTTCTTCAATGCGTATTTTAGGTATTCCGGCTTCAATGGCTTTTGTCATACCACCAAGTTCTTCAACCTCTTCAATTAAAGACCATGCTTTTTGAGCTATATCTTGCGTTAGTTTTTCTATATAATAACTTCCTGCCCAAGGGTCTACCGTTTTTGTTATATTGGTTTCTTCCTGTAAAAATATTTGAGTATTTCTTGCAATACGTGCAGAAAAATCTGTTGGTAATGCAATAGCTTCATCTAAAGCATTAGTGTGTAAAGATTGTGTACCACCAAAAGCAGCAGCAGCAGCTTCAATAGTTGTTCTGGCAACATTATTAAAAGGGTCTTGTTCTGTTAAACTCCATCCAGAGGTTTGGCAGTGTGTACGTAGAGCTAAAGATTTTTCGTTTTTAGGGTTAAATTGCTTTACTAATTTAGCCCAAAGCATTCTTGCAGCTCGCATTTTGGCAATTTCCATAAAATGGTTCATACCAATAGCCCAAAAGAACGAAAGTCTAGGAGCAAAGGTGTCAATATCCATTCCTGCATCTAATCCTTTTCGTATATATTCTAAACCATCAGCCAAAGTATAAGCTAATTCAATATCACAAGTGGCTCCAGCTTCTTGCATATGGTATCCAGAAATACTAATGCTATTGAATTTAGGCATGTTTTTACTTGTGTATTCAAAAATATCTGAAATAATTTTCATGGATGGTGTAGGAGGAAAGATGTAGGTGTTACGTACCATGAACTCTTTTAAGATATCATTTTGAATGGTTCCTGCAAGTTGTTGTGGTTGTACTCCTTGTTCTTCTGCAGCAACAATATAAAATGCCATGATAGGTAAAACGGCACCATTCATAGTCATGGAAACACTCATCTTGTCTAAGGGAATCTGGTTGAAGAGTACTTTCATATCTTCAACAGAGTCAATAGCTACTCCTGCTTTACCAACATCACCAACAACGCGTTCATGGTCTGAGTCATAGCCTCTGTGTGTTGCTAAATCAAAAGCTACAGAGAGTCCTTTTTGTCCTGCTTTTAAATTACGTCTGTAAAAAGCGTTACTTTCTTCTGCAGTAGAAAATCCAGCATATTGCCTAATAGTCCATGGTCTTCTTACATACATTGTAGAATATGGTCCGCGAAGATTTGGTGCAAGACCAGCAACAAAGTTTATATGTTCTACATCTTGTATATCTTCTTTACTGTAATTAGATTTTACAATAATATCTTCGGCTGTTTTAAAAAGGGTATTCGCTTTTGGTTTTTGACTTTTGGCTTCCTTTTTTAACGTAATATGTTGAATGTTCTTGCGCATGAATAAAGTTTATTGTTTTCTTGGACGCTTATTAAAATCTACTTTAGGGTTGTTTATATTTTCTTTTACTTCTGTTTTTGCAGGTTCGGTTCTGTTAAAATCTACATTAGTAAAGTCTGTTTTTAATATTTCTGCATAAAAATACTCTAAAGCAACATACATTGATAAATATTTATCTGCATGTATTTTGTGAATTTTTATTTGTAATGCAGGTTGAAATAGTTCTTTACTTAAGCTGTTAGTAGAAACTAAAGCATTAAAGGTGGTTTTTAAATCGTCTTTTTTCATGTTTTCAGCAATACAAGGTATTAAAGGATTGCTGTAAATTAATCCTTTTTCTGCTATAATTCCAGCGTCTCTTAAAGCACTTGCTAGAACTACAGAATGTTTAGAGGCATATTTTGTTACGTCTGTTTTTCTGCTAACCGCTTGTTTTGCAAAAAAATTGTAGGCACGATTTTCGTTTTGTTGTTGTTTATCAAAATGAGCAACTATATCTTTTTCAAAAGAGTATAAAGCTTCATTTAGTAACTTGTTATCTATGTTGGTACAAGTTATTACTGGTGTTTTTTCTGCAAACTGATAATCTGCAAATGAAGATTGTTCCTTTTTACAACTTAAAAAGTTAACAGTTAAGATTACTACTAAAATTTTAATGCTAATGTTTTTCATGTTTTAATTTGTTGAATTTTCGGTTTTTAATCTTTCTTGTTCTATGTTTTCTGCCAATCTCTTTTCAATAATTGGTTGTATTAACGTTTTTCTAATATTTGTTTTTACAAAAGGAAAGAGTTCTAAATCGTCTTTCATTCTATCGTTTTTATTAGGGTGTTTGTTGGTTCCTAATAAAACAATTTCTCCTGCATCAAATTGCTCTTGTTCTTTAGCAGCACTTTCTTTTATTTTTCTTTGTATGGTGCCTTCTTTTAACTGGTTTAAAAACCCTCCATTAGTTTCAATGTCTTTAAATAACTCTAGTGCTTTTTCTGCAAGTTGCTTGGTTAAGGTTTCTATGTAATAAGATCCTTCTGAAGCATTTTCTACAACATCAAAATAGCTTTCGTGCTTTAAAATTAATAATTGATTTCTTGCAATACGTTCGCCAAACTCATTGTCTTTATGGTAAATGGCATCATAAGCTAAATTACATATAGTATCTGCTTCACCAAGAATAGCACTCATACATTCTGTAGTGGTACGAAGTAGGTTGGTATTGTAGTCATAAATAGTTTTGTTGCGTTTTGTTGGTGTAGCAAAAATATTACAACTAGCTTCTATATTATATTCTTTAACTAGGCTATGAAATAGTAAGCGTAAAGCACGAAGTTTGGCAATTTCAAAAAAGTAATTGGTATTTACTGATACATAAAAAGTAACTAGAAGTGTTTGTTTGTCTGTATTTTCTAAATGATTTAAATACTCATTAGTTTGTGCTAAAGCATAAGCTAATTGCTGCGTAATAGTTGCGCCAGCATTTTGGTAGAGGTCAAGATTTACACTAAAACTTGTAGTGTTTTTTACAATAGCATCAAACTGTTGGTGGTCTTCTTTTAAGTTTGTAAACCAATTTCCTGTTTTGGCAAGATTACCAATAATATCTGTATTAATATGTATTCCTGCTTTTGCAGGAATTAAAGAAAGGGTTTTTACAAAATTGGCATCTAAAAACTGTAATTTAAAATATACAGTAGTTTTATCTAAATCTATGTTTTTTAGTAAATCACTTACTAAAATAGTGTTGTTAGGAAGTATAAATTGAATGCTTTCTGCACCACGCTCTAGTGCATCTGTAGCTTTTTTATTGCTTAAAGTTACATCTTGTACAAAAATAGATTGGCAAATAGACCATTTTTGCGAATTAGAAATGCTGGTAAAAGGTTCTTTAAATTCATCGGCATGATAAAAAGGTTTTACATCAATGCCTTCATTGGTTTGCCAGATTAGGGTATCATTATAATCTGCACCTTTTAGGTCTGCTTGTATTTTTTGTTTCCACTGTTTTGATGATACTTTTTCAAAATCATTAAATAATTTTTTAGTCATCTGTATTGTTTTTTAAACTGTCTTCGTATTCAATAATATAAATTTCTTCCTTATCGCGTTTCATATAATAAGCTTCACGAGCAAATTTTTCTAGACCTTCGTCTGTACTTAATTTTTCTAGTTCTTTATTATCTTTTTCAATTTCTTTAAGGTAGAAATCTTTTTCGTCTTCTAGATTGTTAATGTCATTATTTAATTCGTTATGAATGAGTAATGAGTTTGCGTCAAAAAACAGCATCCAAATAGCGAATATTGTAAATATAATAAGGAATATGTTTTTAAAGTACTTTAGCATTAACTAATTCTTTCGTTTATAATGGTTTTAACTATATCAACAGCAACTGTATTGTACTTGTTGTTAGGTATAATAATGTCTGCATACTCTTTCATTGGTTCAATAAATTGTTGATGCATTGGTTTAAGTGTGGTTTGGTAACGTGTTAATACTTCGTCTAAATCTCTACCACGTTCAGCAATATCACGTTTTAAACGTCTTATTAAACGCTCATCACTATCTGCATGTACAAATATTTTAATATCAAACATGTCTCTTAATTCACGATTGGTAAGAATTAAAATACCTTCAACAATCATTACTTTTCTAGGCATGGTACGTATAGTGTCACCAGTTCTGTTATGCTTTACAAAAGAATAAACGGGTTGATTTATAGCATTTCCTGCTTTTAAATCTTTTAAATGCTCAGCTATTAAATCAAAATCAATACTTCTTGGATGGTCAAAATTTATATTGGTTCTTTCGTCAAGGGTTAGGTGTGAAGTGTCTTTATAATAATGATCTTGTGATATTACACCAACTTCTCCTTCTGGTAATTCGTTAAGTATTTGGTCTACAACTGTTGTTTTACCGCAACCAGTTCCACCTGCAATTCCTATAATAAGCATGAATGTTTTTTTTGATTTGATAGGCAAATTTAAGATTATTTCTTCGGAATTATTTTAACTATTCCAACATTTTCTATTCCAACGTAAATATAACCATCTAGACCTTGGCAAACACTACGAACTCTGCCTAAACCATCTAATAATTTTTCTTCTAAAACTACTTTATTATTTTTAAGAACACATCTGTTTAAATATTGAAATTTTAAAGAGCCAACTAATAAATTGTCTTTCCATTTCGGGTAGATATTGCTAGTTATAAACTCCATACCACTTGGTGCTATTGAAGGATCCCAATAATGAATTGGCTGCTCCATTCCTGGTAGTTTTGTGTTCTTAGTAATTTTTGTACCATGGTAGTTTATGCCATAAGTGATTTTTGGCCAGCCATAATTTTTACCAGATTCAATACTATTGATTTCATCTCCACCACGAGGACCATGTTCATGTGTCCAGATTTTGCCAGTAATAGGGTGTTTTGTCATGCCTTGCGGATTTCTATGCCCATAAGAATAAATTGCTTTTTTTGCATTAGGAGTATTTACAAAAGGGTTGTCTGCAGGAATAGTGCCATCATCATGCAAACGATAAATTTTACCACCATCACGAGTTATATCTTGTGGATTAATGTCGCGTTCACCACGATCACCAATAGAAAAATATAAAAATCCAGCATTATCAAATGCTATTCTAGATCCAAAATGTTGTCCAGCAGTAGTATTTGGTAGGGCTTTATAAAGTACTTCTTGGTTTACTAGTTTGTTTTCTTCTAATTTTGCTCTTAATATAGTAGTATGTGCACCATCATTTTCGTCATTAGAAGAAGCATAAGAAATATATAACCAACCGTTATTTTTATAATCTGGATGTAATGCAATATCCATTAATCCTCCTTGCCCTAATACTTCAATTTCTGGCAAATTAGAAACCATTGTTTTTGTGCCTGCTTTAAAAAGAATCATTTTGCCAGATTTTTCATTAATTAAAATAGAGCCATCAGGAAGAAATGTAAATCCCCATGGATTTTTTAAATCAGGAACAATAATCTCATAGGTATGCTTTGTATTTACAGGAGTTTTATCTTGCGCACAAGAGTAAAAACTAATAGAAATTAGTGTGGCAAAAAGAAAAAAAAGATGCTTCATAATTACTAATTAAAAATTATTTATAATTTACTTCTTTTTATTGTTTGTTTTTAAATAAAAAGTATATATTTGCAGTCCTTAAATGATAAAACATTTTCGGGGTGTAGCGTAGCCCGGTTATCGCGCCACGTTTGGGACGTGGAGGCCGCAGGTTCGAATCCTGCCACCCCGACAAAATTAATAATCAATTAACATCAAAACCTTGGTAATCGTAAGATTATCGAGGTTTTATGATTTTTAAGCAATCATAAGATTTGATATTATTTGATTAAAAAAGTGACCTATTCGGTTACCATTTTATAATAGGTATATAGGTAACCGAATTATTGATTTGACTTTCGTCAGTAAACAAATGTTTAACTAAAGACGAAAGATATGAAAACTTCGACAACGTTTAGTATTCTGTTTTGGCTCAAACTATCAAAAGCTAAAAATGGAAAAGCACCTCTTTATGCACGTATAACGGTAAATGGGAAAAGAGCAGAAATTAGCCTCAAACGAAAAATTAAAATTGAATTTTGGAGCTCTGCCAAAAACAAAGTAAAAGGAACCAACCAAGAGGCTCGAATTATTAACGCATATTTGGACCAGGTATCTTCAGAGCTTCACCAATCCAAAAACGAATTAAAATCCGAAGGTAAGATTACTTCAGCTCAAACCGTTAAGGCTCGTTACCTAAAAGAAGATGAACAAAATTATTCTTTAAATGATATCATAAAATATCATAATGAAGATATGGTAGGGAAACTCAAATGGGGTACTCAAAAAAATTACTTCACAACACAAGGGTACATTGCAGATTTCATTTTTGTAAAATATAAAGTTACAGATATGTATTTAAAGCAATTGGATTATAATTTCATTTTAAAGTTTGAAAAATACTTAAGAAATTTCACACCCACAGATCACCAAAAACCAATGGGTAACAATACTGTAATGAAGCATATTGAACGCTTTAGAAAAATGATTACACTATCTTATAAACTGGAATGGATTGAAAGAGATCCGTTTATAAACTTCAAATCTAAATTTGTAAAAGTAGAAAGAGGCTATTTAACTGAAATGGAATTGAACGAAATTGAAGAAAAAGATTATTCAATTGAAAGACTACAATTAGTAAAGGATCTATTTGTTTTCGCCTGTTACACCGGCTTGAGTTATATTGATGTAATAAACTTAACAGCAAGTGATATTAATTATGGTATAGATGGCGAGTTGTGGTTAATTATGAAAAGAGAGAAAACAAACAATGCCTTACGAATTCCTATACTACCTAAAGCACTTACTTTAATTAATAAGTATAAAGAAAATCCAAAATCATTAGCAAATGCTACTGTATTTCCAAAAATGTCAAACCAAAAATTAAATGCTTATTTAAAAGAAATAGCAGATTTATGCAGAATAGAAAAGAATCTAACATTTCATCTGGCACGACATACATTTGCTACAACAGTAACTTTAAGTAATGGCGTACCTATTGAAACAGTATCTAAACTTTTAGGTCATTCTCGCATTTCAACAACACAAATTTATGCTAAAGTGATTGAACGTAAGGTAAGTGATGATATGAAAACATTAAGAGCAAAATTTGAGAAAGGTGTAAAAACAACCAAAAACCAATCAAGTTTTATTTAAAGCAAAGTTAAAATCTATTCAAATTGAATTAAATTTTATACCTTTGTTTTCAATATGAAACAAGTATTCCATAAAATAATGTCACTTTTAATGGCTTTTGTAGTGTTATTTTCTACAATGTCATTTACTGTAGATATGCACTATTGTGGAGATACTTTAATGGATACAGCTATATTCCATAAAGCAGAAACCTGTGGAATGGAAATGGAAAACCCATTAACTGATGGGTGTTCTATAACAAAAAAGAATTGTTGTAGTGATGAACAATTAGCTGTTGATGGTCAAAATGAATTACAACTTCAAGTTGATAAAATTACTTTTGAGCAGCAGGTATTTATTGCTTCTTTCGTATATACTTACATTAACCTTTTTGAAGGGTTAGATAATAACGTATCTTCTTTCGAAGAATACGAACCACCACTTGTCGTCAAGCAAATCTTCAAGATTGACGAGACTTATTTAATTTGATTTTTAAACATTAGACTGTTTTATCCTATGGCTGTATGTCATAAGGATGATTTTTTGTATTCGGTGTTTTCTTAACACCTATGTCTAACTATTTAATAATCAAAGACAATGCTAAATAAAAGCATCAAATTTTTAATAGAAAATAAACTCGTAGCAGTATTATTACTTGTTCTCTTTATAGGCTGGGGAACGGTAAATGCACCATTTAATTGGGAAACAGGATTTTTACCAAGTAACCCTGTAGCTGTAGACGCTATTCCCGATATTGGAGAGAACCAACAAATAGTATTTACTAAATGGGATGGTCGTTCACCACAAGATATAGAAGACCAAATAACCTATCCATTAACAACATCTTTACTCGGTATTCCAGGAGTAAAAACCATTCGTAGTTCGTCTATGTTTGGCTTTTCAAGTATCTATATCATTTTTGAAGAAGATATTGAGTTTTACTGGAGTCGTAGTAGAATATTAGAAAAACTCAACTCGTTACCAAGCGGATTATTACCCGAAGGTGTTAATCCTGCTTTGGGTCCAGATGCCACAGGATTAGGGCAAATTTTTTGGTACACATTAGAAGGTCGTGATGAAAACGGAAATGTAACAGGTGGTTGGGATTTACAAGAATTACGAAGTATTCAAGACTACTATGTTAAATATGCACTATCGTCTGCAAGTGGCGTATCAGAAGTGGCATCAATTGGTGGTTATGTACAAGAATACCAAGTAGATGTTAATCCGGAATTAATGCGTCAATACAATATTGGTTTACATCATATTGTAAAAGCAGTAAAAGAAAGTAATAAAGATATTGGTGCACAAACTTTAGAAATTAATCAAGCCGAATATTTAGTTAGAGGTTTAGGTTATGTAAAATCTATTTCCGACATAGAAAATGCAGTAGTTACTTCCGAAGATTACACAGCGATTAAAATTAAAGACATAGGAAAAGTGTCTTTAGGTCCTGCAACTCGAAGAGGATTACTGGACAAGGAAGGTGCAGAAGTTGTTGGTGCTGTCGTAGTAGCGCGATATGGTGCGAATCCAATGGAAGTTATCAATAATGTTAAAGAAAAAATTAACGAATTAAGCGCAGGACTACCTTCAAAAGTATTAGCCGATGGCAGAACTTCACAAGTAACTATTGTTCCTTTTTATGACAGAACAGAACTCATTCAGGAAACTTTAGGGACACTTAATGAAGCCCTAACATTAGAAATACTAATTACTATTTTAGTTATAATCATTATGGTATTTAATCTTCGAGCTTCTGTATTGATTTCTGGCTTACTACCAGTTGCTGTATTAATGGTTTTTATAGCAATGAAACTCTTTGGTGTAGATGCTAATATTGTGGCTTTATCAGGTATCGCTATTGCTATTGGTACAATGGTAGATGTAGGTGTAATACTTTCAGAAAACATCATTAGGCATTTAGATGAAAACAAAGATAAACTGCCTATAAATAATGTGGTTTACAACGCAACAGCAGAAGTATCTGGAGCAATTGTAACAGCAGTTATGACAACCATTATAAGTTTTATTCCTGTATTTACAATGATTGGAGCTGAAGGAAAATTATTCAGACCATTAGCCTTTACTAAAACATTTGCTTTAACAGCTTCAATTATTGTAGCGTTGTTTTTAATTCCACCCTTTGCTGCATTTTTATTTAAAAAGAAAAACATTAAAACCAATTTCAAATATGTTTTAAATGGGGTTTTAATAGCATTAGGAATTATTGCCACAGTCTATGGTTATTGGTTAGGTTTAATCTTGGTAGCTTTTGGAGTTACAACACTATTAAGTGTTCAAAAAATGATAAGCGAAAAACAAGCAAATCTTATTAATATTATCATATCTGTATCTGCTATTGTGTTTTTATTAGCTGAATATTGGAGACCTTTAGGTGTAGATAAAAGCATCTTTTGGAATCTCATTTTTGTAAGTATTATTTGCTTTGGTTTATTAGGTGTTTTCTCATTATTCATAAGGTATTATACACGTATTTTAAAATGGTGTTTGAACAATAAACTAATATTCTTATCCATACCAACAGCTATTGTAATAGCAGGTTTTTTCATAATGAAAAATACAGGCAAAGAATTTATGCCATCTTTAAATGAAGGTTCTTTTTTATTAATGCCAACTTCAATGCCACATTCTGGAGTCGAAGAAAACAAACGTGTTTTACAACAGTTAGATATGGCTGTAGCAAGTATTCCAGAGATAAAAACCGTAGTTGGTAAAGCAGGTCGTACAGAATCAGCTTTAGATCCAGCGCCTTTGTCTATGTATGAAAATATTATTCAGTATAAATCAGAATATATGCTGAATAAAAACGGAGAACGTCAACGTTACAAAGTAAATAATGATGGTTTATTTGAATTAAAAGATGGACGTTTCATCGCTAATCCTAATAATACAGAAAATGTCACTTTGAGCGCTGTAGAAAGGTCGCAATTAATAGAAGATAATAATGGCGAATTTTATCGAAACTGGCGACCAGAAATAAAATCACCAAACGATATTTGGAATGACATTGTAAAAGTTACCAAGTTACCAGGCGTTACTTCTGCACCTAAACTACAACCTATTGAAACACGATTGGTAATGCTGCAAACAGGTATGCGTGCACCAATGGGAATAAAAGTTAAAGGTCAAGATTTAAAACAAATTGAAGCCTTTGGTGTACAGTTAGAAGGAATTTTAAAACAAGCTGATGGTGTAAAAGACGAAGCTGTTTTTGCAGACCGTATTGTAGGAAAACCTTATTTACTTATTGATATTGATAGGGAAAAAATTGCACGTTATGGTATATCTATACAAGATGTACAAGAGGTGCTAAAAGTAGCTGTTGGTGGTATGGTTTTAACCCAAACTGTTGAAGGTAGGGAGCGTTATGGAGTACGTGTTAGATACCCAAGAGAATTAAGAGCTAATCCAACCGATTTAAAGCAAATCTATGTGCCAGTTGAAAAAGGCAGTCCAGTACCATTAAGCGAATTGGCAACCATTAGATATGAACAAGGGCCACAAGTTATTAAGAGTGAGGATACTTTTTTAGTAGGCTATGTATTATTCGATAAAATGGATGGCTTTGCAGAAGTAAATGTTGTTGAAAATGCACAAGCTTTAATTCAGCAAAAAATAGATTCAGGCGAATTGGTAGTACCAAAAGGGGTTAATTATCAATTTACAGGAAGCTATGAAAATCAAATAAGAGCAGAAAAAACTTTATCGGTTGTAGTGCCTTTGGCATTGGCTATTATTTTCTTAATACTCTATTTTCAATTCCGTTCAGTAGGTACATCATTAATGGTATTTACTGGTATTGCAGTTGCTTTTGCAGGTGGTTTTTTAATGATCTGGTTATATGGTCAAGATTGGTTTTTAAACTTCAACTTTTTTGGCGAAAATCTGCGTGATTTATTTCAGATGCATCCAATTAATTTGAGTGTTGCTGTTTGGGTAGGCTTTATTGCACTTTTCGGAATTGCAACCGATGATGGTGTAGTTATGGCAACGTACTTAACTCAAATATTTGAAAGGAATACACCAAAAAACAAAAAGCAAATCAGAGCAGCTGTTGTTGAAGCAGGAGAAAAACGTATTAGACCGTGTTTAATGACTACTGCAACAACCATATTGGCATTATTACCAGTATTAACCTCAACAGGTCGTGGTAGTGATATTATGATTCCTATGGCAATACCAAGTTTTGGAGGTATGCTAATTGCCTTAATCACCTTATTTGTAGTACCAGTTTTATACAGCTGGAAAGCAGAAGCTCAACTAAAAAGAACATCAAAATGAAACATATAAAAACAATCTTTTTTCTTTTTTCTTTTCTCTTTGTTCTCAAAGGAAATGCACAAGAATTACAAACTTTAATCGATGAAGCTTTGGTAAACAATCCAGAGATTCAAAAATTCGAGTTACAGCACAAGAGAGTTTCAGAAAAAGTAAATGAAGTTAATACCATTCCAAATACCGAATTTGGAGTAGGTTATTTTGTAAGTGAGCCAGAAACAAGAACTGGAGCCCAACGCTTTAAAGTTTCTGCAAAACAAATGTTGCCTTGGTTTGGCTCAATAACAGCAAGAGAAAATTATGTAAGTTCTTTAGCTGAAACTAAATATGAAGATATTGTAATTGCCAAACGTAAATTAATGGTTTCGGTATCACAATCGTATTACAAGTTATATACTAATAAAGCAAAACAAAAAGTATTAACTAACAATATCGAACTCTTAAAAACTTACGAAACAATGGCTTTAACTTCTGTCGAAGTTGGCAAAGCTTCAGCAGTAGATGTGTTACGATTACAGATGCGTCAAAATGAATTACAACAATTAAAAGAAGTGTTGCAACAACAATTTTTAGCAGAACAAACAACCTTAAATAAACTTTTAAATAGAGAAAAAGAGGTTTCTATAGTTGTTGTTGATAAATTAAATATGCCTTCTGAAGATTTTGAAATCACTTTTGAAAATTTAGCATTGCATCCTGAATTATTAAAATATGATAAACTCTTTAAATCCATTGAACAATCAGAATTATTAAACCAAAAAGAAAGCAGTCCTATGATTGGTTTTGGATTAGATTATATCAATGTGGCGAAACGTCCAAATATGGACTTTAGCGATAATGGAAAAGATATTGTAATGCCAATGGTGTCTTTATCAATACCAATATTTAATAAAAAATATAAATCGAAAACAAAGCAAAACGAGTTACAACAGCAGGAAATTACTGCACAAAAACAAGAACGCTTAAATACTTTGGAAACGCTTTTAGATAAAGCAATAAAAGAAAGAGTGTCTGCAAGAATAAGTTATAAAACTCAAACCAAAAATTTGAAGCAAGCTAATGATGCAGAGCAAATATTAATCAAAAGTTACGAAACAGGAACAATTGATTTTAATGATGTTTTAGACATTCAAGAACTGCAATTAAAGTTTCAAATGAATCAAATAGAATCGATTAAAACTTATTATTTACAAACCACAATCATCAATTATTTAAGCAACTAAAAACAAGTATAATTTAAAACAATAAAAATGAAATATTTAAAAACAATAGTAGCAATTTTAGTAATCTCTTTAATAAATCTTACAATAATTTCTTGTAAAGATGCAAAAAAGGAGAATACTCAAGACAGCATAGTTCATTCAGAAATGAACCATAACAAAATGGATAAATCCAATAATATGATGGATGATAATTCACAAAATTCAGGTGTTCAAAAAGTGTTAGCAGACTATATGATACTTAAAGATGCTTTAGTAGAAACCGACAAAAACAAAGCTGCTAAAGCTGGCGATAAATTGAACAATACTTTGAGCAAATTTGAAATAAATGGTTTTACTGTTGAACAGCAAAAAGAACTTAAAGATATTATTACAGATGCCAAAGAACACGCAGAACATATTGGTAGAAGTGAAATAGATCACCAAAGAGAACATTTTAAAACATTGAGTAAGGATATTATGGATATGGTTGCAATTACCGGTACTAAAAATACTTTATATCAACAATTTTGTCCAATGTATGATGGTGGCAGCGCTTGGTTAAGTTTGAACAAGGAAATTAAAAATCCTTATTACGGTAGTAAAATGCTGAAATGTGGTAAAGTGCAAAAAGAGATTAACTAAATGAAAATTGTAAAAATCATAGCATTGGTTTTAGTGGTGTGTTTTGTAGGCATACAGTTTATGCCTACAGAACTAAACCAAAGTAATATCGTACCAAAAACAGATTTTTTATTGGTAAATAATACACCTAAAAATATCAATACATTATTGCAAACGTCCTGTTATGATTGTCACAGTAATAATACAAGCTATCCTTGGTATAATAAAATTCAACCCATTGCTTGGTTTCTCGAAAACCATATTGCCGATGGAAAAGAAGAGCTGAATTTTAATAACTGGGACACGTATTCAACCAGAAGAAAGAATAGCAAATTAAAGTCAATTATTAATCAGATTAAGAACAATGAAATGCCACTTTCATCTTACACCTTAATTCATAAAAACGCAAAATTATCAACATCTGAAAAGACATTGGTTATTGATTATATAAAGAAACTAAAAGGCAATTTAAAATAAAGCCCTGATGTGGGAAGGAAATACTAATTAATTGGTTAATAGCCCTTCCCTTGTCAGGCACAAAAATAAAATAATGAAACACACATATCATATACACGGAATGACTTGCAACGGTTGTCGCAGTCACGTAGAAGAAACACTTTCAAAAGTTGATGATGTTTCAAACGTAAAAGTCAATTTAGAAAAATCAGAAGCTATTATTGAAATGCAATCACATATTTCAATTGAAATATTTCAAAAAGCATTAAAAGATGATGGTGGTCGATATAGTATTCATAAACAAGGTAAACACCAACCTAATAAAGAAAAAAAGCAGGAACAACCTAAAGGCAAAGGAACAGGTACATTTTATTGTCCTATGCACTGCGAAGAAGACAAAACATATAATAAAGCAGGTGATTGTCCTGTTTGTGGAATGGACTTGGTGGAAGAAAGAAGTTTAACTACAACAAGTAGCCAATTTACGTGTCCAATGCACCCAGAAATAATTAAAGACGAAGCAGGTTCTTGTCCTGTTTGTGGGATGGATTTAGTGCCATTAGAAGCGGATATTTCAGAAGAAGACAAAACCTATAAAAAATTGTTGAAAAAGTTTTGGATAGCTGTAATTTTTACTGTGCCAATATTTTTAATAGCAATGTCAGAAGCATTAGATAATAATCCTTTATATAATGTTTTAGAACAAAAACAATGGAACTGGATTCAGTTTGCATTATCAATCCCTGTAGTGTTTTATGCAACTTGGATGTTCTTTAAACGTGCTTACACATCAATAAAAACAATGAACCTGAATATGTTTACTTTAATTGGTATTGGTTCGGGTATCGCGTGGTTATTTAGTGTATTTGCAATGGTATTTCCAGATGTATTTCCACAAGATTTTAAAACAGCCGATGGTAATGTATTTGTTTATTTTGAAGCTACAACGGTAATTTTAACATTAGTATTATTAGGTCAATTATTAGAAGCAAGAGCACATAGTCAAACAAGTGGCGCAATAAAAGAATTACTAAAATTAGTGCCTTCAACAGCAACATTGGTTACTAATGGAGAAGATAAAGTTATTGCAATCGATAAAATTGAAAAAGACAATTTATTACGAGTTAAGCCTGGAGAAAAAATTCCAGTAGATGGTAGTATTGTAGAAGGTCATAGTAGCATTGATGAATCTATGATTACTGGAGAACCAATTCCTGTAGATAAGAGCATAGACGATAAAGTAAGTTCTGGCACAATTAACGGTACAAAGTCATTTATTATGAAAGCTGAAAAGGTAGGTTCCGAAACCTTACTTTCTCAAATTATTCATATGGTAAATAATGCAAGTCGTTCAAAAGCACCTATTCAAAAATTAGCAGATAGAATATCTAAATACTTTGTTCCAATTGTATTAGTTGTTGCAGTAATAACATTTATAGTTTGGGCTATTTTTGGTCCAGAACCTGCTTATGTTTTTGCCTTTGTAAATGCAATTGCTGTATTAATTATTGCTTGTCCTTGTGCATTAGGTTTGGCAACACCAATGTCTGTTATGGTTGGTGTTGGTAGAGGTGCACAATCTGGTGTATTAATTAAAAATGCTGAAGCATTAGAAAAAATGAATAAGGTAGATACGCTTATTGTAGATAAAACAGGTACGATTACTGAAGGAAAACCATCAGTTGAAAAAGTAATCTCAATTAATAATTTAAAAGAAGAAAAGCTACTTCATTTCATTGCTTCCTTAAATCAATATAGCGAACATCCTTTAGCAGAAGCTATTGTAAACTATGGTAAATCTAAAAATACTGTAATTACAAAAGTAAACGATTTTCAAGCTGTAGCAGGAAAAGGTGTTATAGGTACTGTTGAAAACAAAAAAGTTGCTTTAGGTAATGCAAAGTTATTAGAGCAGTTTGCCATAACTATTTCTAAAAATTTAGAAACTAATGTGGTTGCAGAACAAGAACAAGGTAAAACAGTATCGTATATAGCAGTAGATAATGAAGCTGTTGGATATGTAACTATTTTCGATGCCATTAAAACCACAAGTCAAAATGCTATTAAACAACTACAAGATAATGGTGTTGAGGTAATAATGCTAACTGGTGATAATAAAAATACTGCAAAATCGGTAGCAGAACAATTAAACCTTAAACACTATAAAGCAGAATGTCTTCCAGAAGATAAATTGAATGAAATTGATAAACTTCAACAAAAAGGAAGTGTTGTAGCAATGGCAGGTGATGGTATTAACGATGCGCCAGCTTTAGCACAATCAGATGTTGGTATTGCAATGGGTACAGGTACAGATGTAGCTATTGAAAGCGCTTCAATTACGTTAGTAAAAGGAGATTTACAAGGTATTGTAAAAGCTAAAAAATTAAGTCACGCTGTTGTTAAAAACATAAAGCAGAATCTCTTTTTTGCTTTTATATACAATGTATTGGGTGTGCCCATTGCAGCAGGTGTTTTATACCCAATATTCGGGTTATTACTCTCACCAATGATTGCAGCTTTAGCAATGAGTTTTAGTTCAGTATCAGTAATTGCAAACGCATTAAGATTAAGAAATATTAAAATATAGAAAAATGAAAAAATATATAGTTTACATAGTAATATTAGCAGTTGGCTTATTATTAGGTTGGTTGTTATTCGGTAGTTCATCAAACAAAGAAACTGAACATAATCACGATGAAATAGCAGAAACCAATCAAAAATGGACTTGCTCAATGCACCCACAAATTATGCAACCAGAACCTGGTGATTGCCCTATTTGTGGTATGGATTTAATTCCTGCCGAAGCTGGAGCAGATGGTTTAGCAGCAGACCAATTCAAATTAACAAAAAATGCAATGGCGTTGGCCAACATTCAAACATCAATTGTAGGTAGTAGTAAAGCAGACGATAACGGTATTAAACTATCAGGTAAAATTGTTGCCAATGAAAAAGCAAATGCTGTGCAAGTCAGTTATTTCTCTGGAAGAATTGAACGCTTAAATGTCAGTTTTACTGGAGAAAAAGTAAACAAAGGGCAATTATTAGCAACCATTTATTCACCAGAATTATATGCAGCACAACAAGAATTAATTACAGCAGCTTCATTAAAGGAATCACAACCGGCATTATATAAAGCAGTTCGTAATAAATTAAAATTATGGAAACTTTCTGAAAAGCAAATCAATAAAATAGAACAAACAGGAAAAATAAAAGAAAATTTTCCTGTCTACGCAACTATCTCTGGTACTGTAACAGAAAAATTAGTAGAGCAAGGCGATTATATAAAACAAGGGCAACCTCTATTAAAAATTGCAAACTTAAATTCAGTTTGGGGAAACTTTGATGTGTACGAAAACCAAATAGACTTATTTAAAAAAGGGCAAGAAATAAACGTAACAACAAATACTTATCCTAATAAAAAATTTAAAGGTAAAGTAGATTTTATTGACCCTATTTTAGATAACAGAACTCGTACTGTTAAATTAAGAGTAGTGCTTAATAATAAAGACGAAGTATTTAAACCAGGAATGTTTATTGAAGGGAAAATTAAAGAGGTAACCTCTAATAAAGAAAAATCATTATTCGTGCCTTCATCTGCCATTTTATGGACAGGTGAACGCTCTGTAGTATATATAAAAACCAATCCAGACCAACCAGTTTTTGAAATGCGTCAAATAACTTTAGGTAATCAAATAGGTAGTAATTACAAAGTATTAAAAGGTTTAGAAAATGGTGATGAAATTGTAACCAATGGAACTTTTACAGTTGATGCAGCAGCACAATTACAAGGAAAAAAATCTATGATGAATAAAGATGGTGGAAAAGTAATGACTGGTCACGAAGGGCATTTAGGTATGGATAGTAATTCATCAAAAAATAATACAGACCATACCAATATGAATGAACGGTTGGAAGTATCAAAAGCATTTCAGAAACAATTAAAAAAAGTATTTGAAAGCTATATTAATTTAAAGGATGCGTTTGTTAAAGATAACTCAAGTAAAGCATCAGAAAATGCAAATAGTTTACTTGATAATTTGAATAATGTGGATATGAAATTAGTTAAAGATGAAGCTCATAATCATTGGATGTCATTAGTAAAAGAAATTAAATCTTCAACAATTGCTATTTCTAAAGCAGCAAATATAAAAGAGCAAAGAAATCATTTTAAACATTTGTCTTCGCATTTAATTAAAGCTGTGCAACTATTTGGTATCAATGAAAAGGTATATGTAGAGTTTTGTCCAATGGCAGATAGTAATAAAGGTGCCTATTGGTTAAGCAAAGAAGAAAAAGTAATCAATCCATATTTTGGCGAAGCAATGCTAACCTGTGGAGAAGTAAAACAAGTAATAGAATAATTAAATACAAACTATAACAATTAAATTTTAAAACAATGAAAAAAGTAATTTTAAGTGTAGCCGTAATTGCAGTATTAGGTTTTACAAGTTGTAAAAACGAAACAAAAAAAGAAACAAAAACAACCACTACACAAATGTCAAAGGATATGGCAATGACGGATTTGTCTTTTGGTGTAAGAGGTAATTGTGGTATGTGTAAAAAAACCATTGAAAAAGCAGTAAATGCTGTTGAAGGTGTTGCAAGTGCAAATTGGAATGTAGATAAAAAGAAAATCGATGTCTCTTTTGATGATACCAAAACCAATGCAATGGCAATTCATAAAGCAATAGCAGCTTCTGGTTATGATACTGAAAAAGTAGCAGGAAGCGAAGAAGCTTATAAAAATTTACCAGGTTGTTGTCAATACGACCACGAAATGAAAATGAATCAATAAATAAGTATGATTTTTTAATGTAATTTATAGCAAAAGGAAAATTAAGGTTTTTTCTTTTGCTATAAAATATAACTAACCAAACACCTTTTAATTATTGTAAAGCCTATTATTTGCACAACCATTGCATTAAATAATTTATATATTTGCTACAATGAAATTATTAGCATTCATATTATCAATTTATATTTTCGCACTCAATCTAGCACCTTGTGCTGATTTTGATGTGTCTGATAATGATGTTAAAACTGAAATTTCACAAGCTATGGATAATGACCATCAGCACCAAGATTCAGATTTATGTTCACCTTTTTGTATATGTCAATGTTGTCATATAAACGCTACATATTTTCAGTTTTCTTACATAAAATATGAAATAACATTTATTTCTACCCAAGATTTTTTCTACCACAATGGGATAGAAAAAGATTTTACGACTTCCATTTTACAACCACCTCGGGTATAATTCAGTTTTCATAGGATAGCTATATCCTTTTTTAATGTTTTCGTCTTCGAGTAGCATAGCTACGAGAAGCTCATATTGAGCGAAATCGAATTACGAACACACTTTTATATTTTTTAACTGAATTAATACATTTTAATATGATTAATAAAATCATTGATTTTTCAATCAATAATAAATTCATTATTGGGTTGCTAACGCTTACCATTATTGGAGCAGGTATTTGGAGTATGACCAAAGTACCAATAGATGCTGTTCCGGACATTACCAACAACCAAGTACAAGTAATAACCCAAGCACCAAATTTAGGTACCGAAGACATTGAGCAATTTGTAACTTATCCTGTAGAAGTTGCAATGAGTAACTTACCAGATGTTCAAGAAATTCGTTCCGTTTCCCGTTTTGGTTTATCAGTAGTTACCATAGTTTTTGACGATGACATGGGTACTTACCTTCCTCGTCAATTAGTGGCGGAAAAACTAAATGAGGTCAAAGAACAAATTCCAAGTGGTTTTGGCGAACCTACAATGGGACCAATTTCTTCAGGATTAGGAGAAATTTATCAATACACGCTAAAAGTAAAACAAGAATATAAAGCCAAATATTCGATTACAGATTTACGAACGATGCAAGATTGGATTGTTCAACGTCAAATGGCAATGGTAGAAGGTGTTGTTGAGGTTAACGCAATTGGCGGCAAAATTAAACAGTACGAAGTTGCTGTAGACCCAAACGAACTAAAAGCCATTGGATTAACAATTACCGATATTTTCAATGCACTTCAAGCCAATAATCAAAATACTGGTGGTGCATACATTGAAAAAAATCATCAAGCCAATTTTATTCGTGGTGAAGGTTTAGTACGCAGTTTAGAAGACATTAAAAAGATTACGGTTAAAAACACAAATAGCATCCCAATTACAGTAGGCGACATTGCCACGGTTCAATACGGTTCTGCTATTCGTTATGGTGCATTAACACAAGATGGCGAAGGCGAAGTTGTTGGTGGTTTGGTAATGATGCTTAAAGGTGCAAATTCAAACGATGTTATCGAGAATGTCAAGCAAAGAATGGCGCAAATTGAAAAGTCATTACCAGAAGGTGTTATTATTGAACCTTTATTAGATAGAAGCAAACTAATAAGTGAAACAACATCTACCGTTGCAACCAATTTAATTGAAGGTGCTTTAATAGTTATTTTCGTTCTTATTTTCTTATTAGGAAATTGGAGAGGTGGTTTAATAGTAGCTTCAACAATTCCACTATCCTTATTATTCGCATTTATACTAATGAATGTCTTTGACGTTTGGGCAAATTTAATGAGCTTGGGGGCAATAGATTTCGGAATTATTGTCGATGGCGCTGTAATTATTGTAGAAAGTACCGTTTTCCTGATTGCTTCACAAATCTTAAAAAAGAAGAAGCTAACCTCTAAAGAACGTGATAATGTTGCAGCAAATGCTTCAAAAAAAATGATGAATGCGGCATTTTTCGGTCAACTAATTATCTTAATTGTGTTCCTTCCTATTTTAGCTTTAGAAGGGATTGAAGGCAAAATGTTCAAACCAATGGCATTGACTTTCATTTTTGCAATGATTGGTGCAATGGTACTTTGTTTGACGTATGTTCCTATGATGTCTGCACTTATTTTAAGAGCACCAAAATCAGACAAAAAATCCTATGGCGATAAGTTCGTGCATTGGGTAGAAAGTAAATACCAACCTTTATTAGAAAAAGCCTTAAAAAGAGGAAAACTAATAGTTGGAATCGCAGTTATTTTATTCGGAATTACCGCTTTTATGTTTTCTAGAATGGGTGGTGAATTTATTCCACAACTTGATGAAGGTGATATCGCGTTTCACGCTATTTTAAAACCAGGCAGTTCACTTTCTGAAACCATTGAAACAACCACAAAAATTGAGCAAATTGTAAAAGCTAATTTTTCTGAAGTCGAAAAAGTAGTGAGTCGTATTGGTGTTGCCGAAATACCAACCGACCCAATGCCTATGGATTTAGCAGATGTTATTGTGATTCTGAAACCAAAAAGCGAATGGATAACAGCTAAATCTAAAGATGATTTAATTGAAGAAATGAAAGAAGCGGTTGAAATAATTCCTGGTGTTAACTATGAATTTACTCAACCTATTGAAATGCGTTTTAACGAACTACTCGAAGGTGTTAGAGAAGACATAGCTATTAAACTTTATGGAGAAGATATAAATGTACTGTCTCAAAAAGCAGAAGAAATATCTAAAATAATTGCAGGTACAGAAGGTATTGGTGATATGAAAGCGGAAGCTACCACAGGTTTACCACAAATGACAATCACCTATAACCGAAGTAAATTAGCACAATACGGACTTCAAGTAAATACTTTAAATCAAATTGTACAATCTGCCTTTGCAGGAGGTACAGCAGGTGTTATTTTTGAAGGTGAAAAACGATTTGATTTAGTGGTTAGGTTAAGTTCTCATAATCGTAAAGACATAACTGATGTTCAAAACTTGTTTGTCAACTTGCCTTCTGGTGCACAAATTCCACTTCGTGAAGTTGCAGACGTAAGCTACAAAGCTGGCCCTATGCAAATAAGTAGAGACAATACTAACAGAAGAACTTATGTAGGTATTAATGTAAGAGGTCGTGATGTAAAATCGTTAGTAGTAGAAATCAAATCAAAATTAGATGCAAATCTTCAATTGCCTTCAGGTTATTTTATTAGATATGGTGGTGCTTTCGAAAATTTAGAACGTGCCAGTAATCGCTTGCAAACTGTAGTACCAATAGCATTACTACTTATTTTTGTGTTAATATATTTTGCGCTAAAATCACTACCACAAACTTTAATGATTTACATCGCTATTCCAATGGCAACCATTGGTGGTGTTATAGCCTTATGGCTTCGTGATATGCCTTTTAGTATTTCGGCAGGTGTAGGTTTTATTGTCCTTTTTGGTGTTGCAGTTTTAAATGGTTTAGTAATGATTAGTGGTTTAAATGAATTAAAAGAAGAAGGCGTTACCAATTTAAAAGATAGAATTATTGAAGGTACAAAACGAAGAATAAGACCTATTATGCTTACAGCTTTTACTGATGTATTAGGCTTTTTGCCAATGGCTATCTCTGCATCGGCAGGTGCAGAAGTACAACGTCCTTTAGCAACGGTAGTTATTGGTGGTCTGTTAACTTCTACATTATTAACCTTGTTTGTGCTTCCTATTTTATACCATTGGGTAGAGAACAAGTCTTTTAAATTTAAAGCAAACAAAAAATTTGCAACTGCAACAGCTATTATAGTTTTTATGTTTTTGTTTCCAATAACAGGAAATGCACAACAAGTTAGCGACTCTTTGCCTATTGTTTCATTACAAGAAGCTATAAAAATGTCAAAAGAGAACTATCCTAGTTTAAAACAAAGACAGTTAGAAATTGATAAACAGCAACAATTAAAAGGGACTGCTTTCGATTTTGGCTCAACTCAAATTTTTACAGGTGGTGAGGAAATTAAAGATGGTTCAGGTATTTACACAACTATTGGTGTTGGCCAATCAAATATAGATGTGTTTGGTATTGCACCAAAGCAAAAATTATTAGAACAACGTATTCAATTAGCGCAAAAGGCGTATCAACTTTCAGAATTGGAGTTAGAATTAGAGGTGAAAAAAGCCTGGTCTAATGCCTTTAAAAGTAAACGGAATTATAATCTGTATAAAGAATTGAATGCTATTTACACCAATTTTAAAAAAGCTGTTGAGTTAAATTATGAAGTAGAAGCTATATCAAAATTAGAATATTCAGCAGCTAAAAATCAAGCTTTACAAATTAAAAATAAAACAAAGCAAGCTTATAGCGAATACCTCATTGCTTTACAGCAATTAAATTTATGGTTAGTTTCTGAAAAAATCTATACAGTTCCAAACGAGTTTAAAACCCTTAACAACATAGATTTAACAGCCTTTAGTGCAGAAGCTCATCCTTTGTATGGTGTTTCTCAACTTAAAATAGCAGAAGCAGAAGCAAATTACAAAGCTGCTAAAGCCGAGAATTTACCAAAGTTTAACCTTCAAGGTGGTTTACAAAAAGTAAACGGTAGTTCAGGCTATTATACTTATCAAGCCGGTATTTCTATACCATTTCTTTCTGGTACAACAAGAAAACAAATTAGAACTGCAAAATTCAATAAAGAAATTGCAGAAGTAAATATGTTATTTAAACAAAAGGAAGTGCAATCTAAATTTAATCAAGCAAAAGAAAATTACCAAAAATGGAAAACGTCTTGGCTATTTTATAAAGATGAAGTATTACCACTTATTAAAGAACAGAAAACTGGCGCTTTATTTGCTTATAAAGAAGGCGAAATTGATTATTCTGCCTTTACGCAACTTATAAATCAAGCCATTCAATCAGAGTTAGAAGCTCAAACAGCATTGGTAAACTATTTACAAAGCATTTTTGAATTACAATATTTTAAATAATAACACTATGAAAAACAGATCATATAATATCCTAATAATAGTAATGTTGACCTTTTTAATAACTGCCTGTGGCAATAAAGAAAAACACAACGAAGAAGATGGGCATTCTCATAATAAAGAAACCAAAATTGAAACTAATGAAGGGCATAGCGAAAACGAAGAAGTGATGCTATCAGCACAACAATTTGAAGCCTTAAAAATGAAAATTGACACCATTGCGTTGCGAAATATGAGTGGTTATGTTGAAGCCAATGGAACGTTAGAAGTACCACCACAAAATGAAGCAGCAATAACTTCCGTAATTGGAGCTAATGTAGTTTCCATTAAAGTAATTGAAGGAGATAAAGTAAACAAAGGTCAGGTTGTTGCTTATTTATCACATCCTAATATCATTCAAATGCAAACCAATTATCTCAATGCGTATAGCAATAGCAATTTTTTAAAGAAAAATTATGAACGTCAACAAAAATTATATAATGCTGGCGTAGGCTCTGGTGCAAATTTTCAAAAAGCAGAAGCAGAATACGAAGCGTCAAAGGCTATGGTTAATGGAATGGCAGCTCAACTACAATTACTAAATATCAGTACAACATCGGTTCGTAATGGCACAATAGCTCAACAAGTAGCATTGCGTAGCCCAATTGAAGGGTTTGTTCAAAAGGTAGAAGTAAAAACTGGTCAGTATGTTGAACCTCAATCAGAACTCTTTGAAATAGTAAATACACATCACGTCCACGCAGATTTAATGGTCTTCGAAAAAGATGTTTATAAAGTAAAAAAAGGTCAAAAAGTAACCTTTAATGTTCAATCTACTCAAAATGAAGAATTAATTGCAGAAATCTATTCGGTAAGCAAAACATTCGAAGATAACCCTAAAGCAGTACACGTTCACGCAGAAATTGAAAATAAAAAAGGTAATTTAATTCCAGGAATGTATATCCAAGGTAAAATTCAAGTTGAAAATACAAAAACAAGAGCATTACCAGAAAGTGCCATTATAAAAGAAGGCGATACCTATTTTGTGTTTTCTGTAGAAAAGGAAAATGAAGATTGGAGTTTCAAACCAGTCGAAGTCATTTTAGGAGCTAAAGATGGTAATTGGATAGCTGTAGAGTTTACTAAAGAAATCGAAACGAGTACAAAATTCGCTTATAATAATGCCTACTACCTTATTGCAGAAATGAAAAAAGGTGAAGCAGAACACGAACATTAAATTATGCAAACTATAGAACAATTATTAGAGTCAAAAGAGATACGTGTTACAGCAATGCGATTACTTATATATAAGTTTCTTGCACAAAAACAAATAGCAGTTACATTAAGCGATATTGAAAATGCTTTTGAAAAAGCAGATAGAACCACCTTATACAGAACAGTTAAAACATTTGAAGAAAAAGCAATTGTTCATCAAATAGACGACGGTACAGGTATTACTAAATATGCCCTTTGTGAGCAAGGATGCAGTTGTGAAATTGAAACCGATTTACATTTACACTTTCATTGTAATAATTGTAACGAAACTATATGTTTAACAGAACATAAAATACCTCAAATAAAAGTGCCTGATGGTTTTGTTTCTGAAAACGTCAACTTGGTTGTAAAAGGTATTTGTGATAAATGTAGTAGCTAACAATGCACTTCCATTGCAGTCAATTTTAAAGCATCTTTGAATTAAATTTAAGTATCAATGAAAAAAAAGAAACTCAATTTAAGAGATATAAAACCTAATTCTGAAAAAGAACACAGTCACGATGATGGTCATAATCACAGTAAAGGTTCCAATAATTTTAAAGCATATAGTGCAGCGATAGTAAGTTTTGTAATGCTAATCATTGGTATTACTTTAGATTATTTTGATATTAATTTTTTTAGAGATTGGATTCGCATTGTTTGGTATATCATAGCATATATACCTGTTGGATTTCCTGTTGTAAAAGAAGGATGGAAAAGTATTAAAAAAGGTGATGTCTTTACAGAATTTTTTTTAATGTCAATCGCAACCATTGGTGCGTTTATTATTGGTGAATATCCTGAAGGTGTTGCAGTAATGCTATTTTATGCAGTAGGCGAATTATTTCAAAGCACAGCAGTTAATAGAGCAAAATCAAACATTAAAGCATTGCTTGATGTTAGACCAAAGGAAGCGTTAGTTTATCGAAATAAAGATTATGTTTCTGTAAATCCTGAAGCCGTAAATATTGGCGAAAAGATACAAGTACGTGTTGGCGAAAAAGTACCTTTAGATGGTGTTTTTTTGTCTGAAAAAGGATCATTTAACACAGCAGCTTTAACTGGTGAAAGTAAACCAGATACCATTGCCAAAGGTGAAAAAGTATTTGCAGGAAGTATCAATCTCAATGGTGTTATAGAAATTGAAACCACCAAAGAATTTAAAGACAGTTCCATTGCTCGTATTCTCGATATGGTTCAAAATGCAACAGCTCGTAAATCTAAAACCGAATTATTCATAAGGAAGTTTGCACGTATTTACACACCAATTGTTGTGTTTTTAGCCATAGGCGTTACATTATTACCTTATTTTATTGTCGATGGTTATGTCTTTAGAGATTGGTTGTATAGAGCTTTAATTTTCTTGGTAATATCTTGTCCTTGTGCTTTAGTTATTTCAATTCCATTGGGTTATTTCGGTGGTTTAGGAGCAGCTTCAAAAAACGGTATTCTATTTAAAGGTGCTTCTTTTCTTGATGCTATGACCAAAATTAATACGTTGGTTATGGATAAAACGGGTACAGTTACCAAAGGTGTTTTTAAAATCAAAAAAGTAAAAGCAATCAGTTGGGAAGAAACTGAATTTATGAAATACTTAATGGCGATGGAAGAGCAATCTACGCATCCAATTGCTAAAGCCATTTTAGAATACAAAGCAAATGGAGCAGATTTTAATGCTACCAAAGTTTCAGAAATAGCAGGAAAAGGTTTAAAAGGAATTGTAAACGGAAAAACTGTTTTAGTTGGAAACAAAGCATTAATGACTGCCAATAATATTGAAGTTGCAAAAGAAATCGACACTATTGTAGAATCTATTGTTTTAGTTTCAATTGGTAATAAGTTTGCTGGTTATGTTGTCATTGCAGACGAATTGAAAGAAGATGCCAAAGAAACCATAACCAATTTGCACAAAGTCGGTATTTCTAAAATAATGATGCTTTCCGGGGATAAAGATTCCATTACTCAAAAAGTAGCTTCTCAATTAAACATTGAAAAAGCAAAAGGTGGTTTATTACCCGAAGATAAATTGAATGAAGTTGAAACTTTAAAACAAAATTCCAAAAATAAAATAGCCTTTATTGGCGATGGTATTAATGACGCACCAGTTTTAGCAGCAAGTGATGTAGGTATTGCAATGGGAGGTTTAGGAAGTGATGTTGCCATTGAAACTGCTGATGTCATTATCCAAACAGACCAACCTTCAAAAGTAGTTAAAGCAATAAAAATTAGTCGTTCTACTCGAAAAATTGTTTGGCAGAATATCATTTTAGCTTTTGGTGTTAAAATAGTTGTTTTAATATTAGGTGCAGGTGGTTTAGCAACAATGTGGGAAGCTGTATTTGCTGATGTAGGTGTTGCGTTATTAGCAATTTTGAATGCTGTAAGATTACAACGAATGCAATGGCGTTAAATAATTAAAGTCATTGTATTTATTTTAATTTTTTTAAAGTAAAGTATTTTTAAACAAACCAGATTTATTGTCCTCATAACTACTGTAAGTTGAAAAAAATTGAAAGAATAGTAAAAAAATTAGATTCTAATTTAGATTTTTTAGAAAAAGAAATTGAAGGCGTTTTAGAGAAGTCTGAAGAGGGTATTAAGGTAACTCAAAGAGCTCTTGAACAAATAAGAGAACTTTTGTTAAAACGAAAATCAGCATCAACTTCTGATGAAATCTATTTTTTCAAAAATATTAAGCCTCAAGTTTTTAGTAAATTAATTTATTATGTGAAATTATTTAGTATTGAAAGTAAAAGACCAAGAAGTAGTAACAAATCTCAAGTAAAGTATTTTAACAAACATATAGATAGGTTGCAAAATTATTTTAATGATAATTTAGAGTTTTATCATTATTATAGACGAGGTGCTACTTTTTTGGATAACGAATATTTTATAAGAGGAAAAGCTAATATTCGTTTATTTCCAGATTCTCTTTCTTTTTTCGCAGATGATAAATTTTCTACAAGCCACGATTCTACTGTAGCCACAATTCTTGCTTATGATATGCTAATAATTTATTTAAAAACTGAAATTGATAAACTTGAAAATAACAATGGTATGGAAGCAAATTATAACGCTTTTCAAAAGCAATCAAAATTATTTTGGACAGGTAATAAAACAGATTTAATAGAACTCATTTATGCACTTCATAGTTCTGGAGTAATAAATAGTGGAACAGCAGATATTAAAGAGGTAGCCTTAATTTGCGAACAAATGTTTAACGTTAGTTTGGGCGATTATTACAGAACTTTTTTAGAAATCCGTTCACGCAAAATAAATCAAACAAAATTCATTGATAAACTAAAAGAGTCTTTAGTAGATAAAATGCTAGAATCTGATGAATAAACACCCAACTTGGGTGTTTTAAAGAGCAAATAATTATCATAGTATTTGCTCTTTTTTATTGCCTATGTTTTACAAGTAAAACATTAAAACAAATCAATGTAACTCATTAAATATGAGCGTATAAAAACACCCAAGTTGGGTGTAACTTGTGAAAAACACTCAATAATTCACTTCATATTTGCTAAACGAAAGTCAAATCACAGATTCACGAATACCTATTTGAAAAAAACATTCTAACTCGTGAATTAAATCAATTTAATAGCTGCCATTGATAACGAAAGTTTGATGTGGTAGCTGTTTTTAACTTAAATCGTTTACTATGGCAGCAACAATTATTACAACCGAAGATCTTCACGAATTCAAATTAGAATTATTAGAAGGTATTAAAACAATCATCAATAACAAAACAGGTTTAGCCACTAAAAAATGGTTAAAATCACCAGAAGTTCGCGACCTGTTAAGTATTTCACCAGGTACATTACAAAACTTACGAATTAACGGAACGTTACCATACACTAAAGTTGGTGGTGTTATTTATTACGATTATGATGATATTCAAAAAGTAATGCAAGACAATAGAATACACAACAAGTTTTAATGCCACTTTAAGTGCAGCTAAAACACCTATTCTATGCAAAAAGTTAATTATATAAAACACCTAAAAGGTGTATTTATTCAATTCTCTAAAGACAACCGTTTAAATCCAACACATATAAGTTTATATATAGCATTATTCCAAATCTGGAATAACAATCGGTTTTTAGACGAATTTTATATCAATCGAGAAGAAGTAATGAGCTTTTCAAAGATAGGCTCTAAATCAACATATCATAAATGTATTAAAGAGCTAAATCATTGGAAATATATTATTTACTATCCATCACACAATCCATTTAAGGGAAGTAAAATTAAGATGTTCAATTTTGAGACAAGTTATAAACAAGTTATGGACTCATACAATCCTATAAACGGACAAGCACTGGTATCTAATAATAAACATATACAAACTAATAAAAACATTAATAAACTTGACCAGCCAAAAAATGAAAATGATGTTATTACTTTTTTTAAAAATGAAAAATGGCCAATAATTGAAGCTCAAAAATTTTTTAATCATTATCAAGGTATTGGTTGGAAAGTAGGTGGAAAAACAAAAATTGTCAATTGGCAAGCTACTGCTAAAAATTGGATGCTAAAAGCTGAAGAAATAAAAACAAAAATAAATCAAAAAGCAGTTAGCCAAAATCAAGACAACCTAAAGACAAGTAAAAACAAAAACTACAATGAGCCTTTATAACGCTTTGCGTCATACGGCGCTTATTTCAGTAACTCACTATCTAAAACTATGAATAAGATACAACCACATATTATAAAAGAAGGAGGTGTTCAATACCAATTAGGAGAATTTAATAACAATAATATTTCATACGATTTCAAAAAAATATTAATTTATCTTGATGCAAAAGGAAAGCTGCTCTTTGGTAAAAACTTTAAAATCTATGAAGAAGATGAGGTTATTTTATATAAACTATGTGTCTATTTTATAAGTGATTTTGAGGCTTGCAAAAAATTAGAAATAGATCCAAACAAAGGGATATTATTATCGGGACCTGTAGGCTGTGGTAAAACAAGTTTAATGAAATTATTAAGGTTTATGGTACCACATCAAAAACCGTATGAACTAATTCCTGCTAGAAATATCACATTCGCATTTAATAATATTGGTTACAAAACTATTGAAGAATATGGTAATAGTAGTTTTTATTGTTTTGATGATTTAGGTGTTGAATCAACTGGTCGTCATTTTGGTAAAGATTGTAATGTAATGGGAGAAATTCTTTTATCTCGTTACGATTTATTCCTAAAAAGAAAAATAAGAACACACGCTACAACCAACCTAAATGCACAAGAATTAGAAGAAAGATATGGTAATCGTGTACGTTCTCGAATGCGAGAATTATTTAATTTAGTTGCTTTTGATAAGGAAAGTGTTGATAAGAGAGTTTAAAAGAATTATAAACTTGCATTGCTATTCGGTTTCAACTCAATATATTTGTCTAATACACTAATTAATTGTACTTCTATGACTATAAATCGTATAAAAGTAGTTTTAGCTGAAAAAAATAAAAAGAATAAATGGTTAGCTCAAGAACTTGGTAAAAGTCAATCTACCATTTCAAATTGGTGTACGAATGAAAGTCAACCATCTTTAGAAACCCTTATTGATATAGCTAATGTTATAGATGTGGACGTAAGAGAATTAATTAATTCAACGAAAACTAATGAGTAGTAAAATTGACAATGTAAAATTAGAGCTTACAGCTTTACTATCTAAAAATCCTCCTGATTTTGGTAAGATTTTATCTCTTTCTAATGAATTAGCTAAACTAGATCCAGATCATCAAAGATTTTTTGTTGATGCAAAAACTCTAATACACTTAGGAAGAGATAGTATTAAAGATCATTCTACTGCGCTACTAGAATTAGTAAAGAACAGTTATGATGCAGATGCTAAAAATGTAGACATTGAAATATTCTCTATAACCACAGATTCAATAAGAGTAGCAGATAATGGCTTCGGTATGACCGAAGATGAATTGAAAAATAATTGGTTAAGAATTGGTTTTTCAGAGAAACGTCAGCAGAAAAAAAGCAAATTAGGAAGAAGAAAAACTGGAGAAAAAGGTATTGGAAGAATTTCAACTGATAGACTAGGTTCTCAACTAGAAATAAGAACAAAATCAAAAGATTCTGAACTGACTGGGATAAAATTAAATTGGGATGATTTCGATGTTGAAGGTAAAAATATATCTGATATTAGAGTGCAATTATTTAAACCTGATTCAATAAGTTTACCCAAGCTTTTAGGAGAGGATGCAAAAACTGGTACTGAAATTCTTATATCTAAACAAAGACAACCTTGGAGTAAAAATAATATTGAAAATCTATATCAAGAATTATCAGCTTTAACACCACCATTTGAAGATGTTGTTGATTTTGATATTTCATTAATTAATGATATCCAGCCAACTATTTCTGAAAAAATAGATACTAACTATTTAAATGCTGCAGAAATAGAAATTGAAGCTTATTATGATGGAAAAGGTTCAGAAATAGTTTATACATATTGGGACAAGTATAATAAAAAAGAAATAATCGAAAAAATTGATTGGCAAAATCTAATTTCTAAATCTAATTTAAAAGATTCACACGATTTATCTGATTCATTGAGATGTGGTCCAGTTACACTTAAATTATATTTCTTTTTAAGGGAATCAGCATCTGTTAGAGATATGGATTTTAACCTTAGTTCGCTTAGAGAGTTCTTGGATAATAATGCAGGTATAAAAGTCTATAGAGATAAGATTGTTGTAAAACCTTATGGTTTTCCTAGTTCACAATTTGGTTATGATTGGTTGGAATTAGCAGATAGAAAAGCAAAAGATCCAGCTGGTTTAAGTAGAGCAGAAAATTATAGGGTAACTCCTAATCAATTAGTTGGCGGTGTTTTCATTACAAGAGACTCAAATGTTGAATTGGCAGATAGTGCTGCAAGAGAAGGTTTAGTAGAATCAGAAGCCTTTTATGATTTACGTAGCCTAACTTTAGGTTCAATAAATATGCTTGAATCATATAGAACAAAGTTGATTCCAAAAATTAAAAGTTCAAAAGCAGGTACTAAGAAGTCTTCAACAGAAACACAGACAGATAAATTAATAAAAGCTTTATCAAACATTGAGCAAGATTTAGATGATATTAATTCTGATATTCAAGACAGTAAAGATATTGATGTAGACACAAAAATAAAAGTACAGAAAAACATTACAAATCTAAGTCGTACAACTAGTAAAGTCGAAAAGACTATTACAGATTTACTTAACTGGAATAGAACTTTGAGTGGTTTAGCAACAATAGGTATATCATCTGCAGTGTTTGGTCACGAAACAGAAGGATCTATTACTCAGTTTAAAGGCTCTGTTTCAACTGCAAAATTATTATTAAAAAGAAAAGAGCCTAACATAGAGAAAGCACTTTCAGAACTTGACAAAGCAATTCGTTATTCTAAAAGAGTAGCTGCTTGGGGTGCCTATGCTTTAACAAGAGTTCAGCGTGAAAAAAGAAACAAAAAAAATACTAATATAAAACGAACAATAGAATCTGTGGTTAATGAATTAAAACCTGCTTTCTCAGCAGCTTCTATTTCTATTGATTCGATATTGAAGAATATGTTTTCCAATACATATCAAATGGATATAGAAACTATTCTAATAAATCTATTAACTAATTCTTATACTGCTGCAACTCAAAAATCTGGTGATAGAAAAATTGTTATTACTCTATCTTTTAAAGATAAGAAAAAATCTAAAAAATCAATTATAGAAGGCTATATGATAACGGTTTCAGATTCTGGACCAGGTGTATCAAAAGAATTTAGTCATAGAGTATTTGAACCTTTATTTTCAACCAAACTTAATCCTTCAAAAGGAAGTAAAAGTATAGGAACAGGTTTAGGGTTAACTGTTGTTAGCTCTATAGTTAGAGATTTAAAAGGAGAAATATCCTTTGATCAAGACCCAATATTAAAAGGAGCTCGCTTTAAAGTATGGCTGCCAATAGAGAAAAAAAATGAATAGAATAGGAATTATTGATGATAATAAAGATCAAAGAGAAACATTACAACTTGCTCTAGAGGCTCACTTAGAAAATAGAGAGTCTACTCTAGAAGTAATTGATATTTTTCCTTTTGATACTCAGGATTTTACTGAATATTTTGAATGGATTCAGGCAAACAATATTTGTTGCCTAATATTTGATGAAAGAATGCATAATGAATCTGAAGATAACGTAGGTCCAGTTGGTTATAGAGGAAATGAATTAGTTACAATTGTAAGAAACAAATTTAAAGATATTCCAATCTATGTAATTACTTCTAATAAAAGTGATGAAGATTTACAGCAAAAATTCAGTGAATTTGAAGACATAATTGACAGACAGGAGTTTACAGATGAAGGAGAAAGATATGTGGATAGGTTTATAAGAGCTTCACAAAGATATTTAGATGAAAATACAAGTGAGCTTGAAGAATTTCAACAACTATCAGAATTAGTAGCGTCTGGCAAAAATGATAAGGATAATTTAATTCGTCTACGTGCATTACAATTAAAACTTAACTTGCCATTAGATAGCGGATTAGGTGAAAGAAAAGATTGGCTAGATGAATATGAAAATAAAATTCAGTTTTTAGAAGAATTACAGAAAAAAATTGAAGCAAAAATCACAAAATAGTGAACTGGAAGAAGATTATAAAAGATAAAGAAAATCAACCAGCAGTTGGTACATATTCAGATTGGAAAGAACAAATTGCAAAAGAGTGTTTTTATCAATGTATTTATTGCTCAATTAACGAAGCTCAATTTGGTGGTATAGATCATTATCATATTGAACACTACAAGCCTAAGTCAATTGAAAGATTTAAAATTCTGGAAAATGATATTTGTAATTTATTTTATAGCTGTCCTATTTGCAATAGATTTAAAAGTTATGATTGGCCTAATGATGCAGATGATTTAGATATTATTTGTTATCCTGACCCTTCTACTTATGACTATTCAGATTTGTTTGTAGTAAATTCCCTAGACTACAAAGTTTATGGCACTTATGTTAGTACAAAATATATGACAGAAAGGTTATATTTAAACAGACCACAACTTTTATATGAAAGGCGTGAGTCTTTTTTAAAGCAAAGAGAAGAAAATGTTACTAAAGCTCTTGAAGTTCTTCAAGACAAAATAAATAATCCAGAAGATTTTACTCTATTAAAAGAATCATTATCAGGTATAATACAATTAAATAAAACACTTCAAAAAAGAAGCAGTATTCGTCCATATAAATTAGCAGAAATAAGGAAATGAATAAAAAAAGTTTAGGATCATATTACACTCCAATACGTTTGGCAAATTTCATAGCAGATTATTGCCTTGAAAATTTTGATCAAGATGTTATTTCTATATTAGAGCCTAGTGTTGGTGATGGTAATTTTGCTGCTGCAATTTCTAATAATAATCAATTAGATAGATTTCAAAACATTAATCTTACCTTAGTTGAAAGAGAGTTAAATGAATTAAACAAAGCTATTGATAGATGTAATCCAATTGTTAATCTCAATTCGATTCACAGTGACTATTTAGATTTTCATAATTCAGATGACAACTTATATTCCCTAATCATTGGAAACCCGCCTTATGTAAAAAGTTCACTACTTACTGATGAACAAAAAGACTTATGCAAATCCATTCATATTGATAGCGGATTAAAAGATAAAAAGATAAATAATATATGGACATCATTTTTAGTAAGTGCTATTCAAAAAATAGAAAATAATGGTGTTATCGCTTTTGTTCTTCCTTTAGAATTACTTCAGGTGAAATTTTCAGAAGAAATAAGAGATTTACTGAAATCAAGTTTTGATAGACTTGAAGTATTTATGTTTGATGAATTACAATTTCAAGAATGTAAAGGACAGGATACTGTTCTAATAGTGGGTTATAATCAACATCAAGAGCAAGGTACTTATTATACAACTATAAAAAATATTGAAGAACTAGAGAATAGAAGTTTTAATTTAATGCAAAATGTTTCTGTTTCTGAATCAAATACCAAATGGACTCATCATTTCTTATCACCAGATGAACATCAATTTTTAGAAAATTTAAAATCTCAACTAAATTTAACAACTAAATACGTAGAAAATAAAGCAGGTATAGTTACTGCTGCCAATGATTATTTCATTGTAAATGATGAGGTTGTTACTAAAAACAGATTAAGAAGTTATTCTAAACCTATTGTTCAAAAAGGGTTTTACGTAAATGGCTCTGTAACATTTGAAAATGAAGATTTTCAGAAGCTTGTAGAAGAAAATAAACCTGCTTACCTCTTGGATTTTAATAAAGCAAATCCAAGTAAGCTATCAAATAATATAGTAAATTATTTAAAAATAGGAACCGATAGAGAATTGGAAACTAGGTTTAAATGTCGTCAAAGAAAACATTGGTATCAAGTTCCAAATATTGCAAAACAATCAGAAGCTTTTTTCTTTAAAAGAGCTCACGAATATCCAAAATTATTAAAGAACAATGCAGCAGCTTATGTAACTGATAGTGCCTATATGATTGAACCAAAAGATGGTTATCTAATTGAAAATATAATATTCTCATTTTATAATTCTTTAACACTCGCATTTGCAGAATTAGAAGGCCGTTATTATGGTGGAGGTGTATTAGAAATTACTCCAAATGAATTTAGAGCTTTGCCATTGCCTTATGCGTTTGTAAATAACTTTGAAGTTTATAAACAAAATTTTAAGAATAAACTAAATATTACAGAAATCCTCTCAAAGTACAATACTGAAATATTAAATTCTGCACTTGATTTAAATTCAGAAGAAATTGATAAAATTGAAGGTATTAGAAGGAAGTTGGTTTCTAGAAGACAGAAAAACAATAAAATTGTGTAAGATAAAAATTTACAATAGGTAATTAATCTAAACAAATCCCCACAAACTAAAACCCAGTTTTTTCGTACCTCAAAATCCTCTGTCTTTTAGTTTGTTCCCCTCGCCATTCCTTTATAGCGTTTAAATTGCCTCACTTATGCAGCACATTACAGCTTGTTTCATTCGTGCCTCATTACACAACTGCAAAGAGCTGCACATTGCCAAAAGCTAATAATTTAAACGCTATCCCAAGCTATATTTACATAACGTGCAGTTATACTGCTCTTCCGTGAAAAACTCCAGGCACTATAACGCCATTATGTAAAATAGCCACACATCCGACGCGCATCCAGTAATTAATAATAACAAGTAGATAATTTAATAACATTCCGTCTTTTTTACATTGTTTTTATAAGTGCCTACTGGTAAATTTAAGTGAATATTTTTAAAATCATTAAAATTTCAGTTTATAAAAGAAATTGTAAAGCACCTATAAAATCAAAAAAAAGCCAATAAGAGTATAACTTTTTATTTGAAAAAATCAGGATAGTTGGTTTCACTAAAAGTAAATGCTATTAACAATCAAATAAACTTATATATTTCAATAATCTAACTCATAAGTAATATTTTCAAAACATTCACTTTTAACAAAACCAATCAAAAAAACAGTACAATCAAATAAAAAGCAATACACTTATTCTCGCTGCTGCCGGCGCACTAGGTATTTTAACTTTATTATAATTCCTTACCTCATTCAACTGCACAAAACCATCGTTAAGTCCAAGTATTCCTTATCTCAAGTCTTTGTTTGTTTCATTTCTTTAAGTAATCAAAAAAAATCCAGATAAAATCTATCATTTTAGATATAATAAAGGATAAAAAGAAAAACAAAAAAAAGACAGCAAAACAAATGGTTCCCTTAATGTTGCAATACTTTCAGCATCTGTTTCCCTCAAGAAAAAATGTATTTGTATAAAATTTTATCTTTTAAAAGCCTCCGCTTTTAGCCTATAAAGGTCAAGCCCTTCGGTTTTGAAAAAAATCTCCACCACTAACAGTTTAATACTTAAAATTCAACATTCAGTAGTTGGTAGTATTTTTTTCAAAAACCTTGATAGTCTATCCTCCCCATTTAGAAACAGCTTTCTTTTTGTTGTTTTTCTTTCCAAAATTTTATGGGCAAAAAAACAGCAAAAGAACCTGAACCTAAAAATGGATACTTATGCAAATTTTTGAAATCAAAACCCACAAAATTGGACGAACTTACTCAAACCCACATTTTTTTATTTTGAATAAAGGATTAAATTCTGGAAAGCCATTAGACAAACCTTGTCCAAACTGCTTTGTAATTTCCACAACTTCTACAACAAATAGAGAGTCTTTGTATTATCTGTGTTTATCCTTAAAAGTTGGTCAATACTTTGGGTGCTATTTAAAAGGCTCTGTCATTCCATTTATTGGTATTTCAGACGTAAAAAAAGTAATCACTACTGCACTGCAGAACTATGAAGAACAACAATGGCAATTGAAAGTTGAAAAACTCAAAAAAATAACTGCTTTCGAAGAAAACTTACAACAACAATTGTTAACTATTTCAAAACTAAAAATAGCCTTACTAAGATCTTAACAAATTAAACTATGAAAATAATTATAGCTGGGAGCAGAAACTTCACCAACTACCAAAAATTAAAACACGAATGTGATAAATTTCTGGACAAACAAAAAAATATCGAAATTATTTCTGGAGCTCATTACAAAGGTGCTGACAAATTAGGAGAGAAATACGCGTCTGAAAAAAACATCAACATTATAAAATTTCCGGCTGATTGGATAAAATATGGTAAAGCTGCTGGACCAAAAAGAAATAAACAAATGGCAATATATGCAGACGCATTAATTGCTTTTTGGGATGGAAAAAGTAAAGGAACAAAAAACATAATTCAACTTGCTAAACAAAGACAATTAAAAACTAGAATAATTCTCTTTGAAAACGAAATTCTAAATATCAATCAATAAAAACAAAAGAATACCCAGTACTAAAACTAGGTATTCTTTTTTTGCTTTCTAAAAAACAACCACTTTAATAATGTAGAAACAGAAAAACTAACAATTGCTCCAATAACAGCCATAATAACAGTAAAAAGTATATCGTCTAAACTAATAGTAAAAACTGTAGAGAGTAATGTTCCCCCAACAACACCTGACTTTATTTGAATATCGTTCTGAAACATATTTTTAGTCATCCTTTTTTTCATTAGAAACTACAGCTTGACTAACAGCAGTTGCAACAGTTCCTGCAACTGTCATATAAGTAGCAATTGTTATTATTGTTGCAGGAATACTTATTGGAGCTGCAATAATTGCACCTCCTGCAGTGGCTAAGGCTATACCAATGTTTCTTAACACTCGAAAGAATTTCGGTGTTGGTTTTTTATAACGTTCTATAATTTTCATAATTCTGTGATTTAATGATTAATACAATTTTTTCTTTTCGGTCTTTAGCTTGATACACTAATGACAATAATTTCTGCATAGCATTTCTGGAATATACACCTCTACCAATACCATTTAAATAGGTTACAGGAGCAATACAGCCCTCTAAATCTCTTTTAACATCATTTGCAGGATGAAATAAAATAAAGCTTCTACCTTTCACATTTTTCAAAATCAAATGATATTGAAATCGTTTTGAAAATCTTGGTAGAATTTCATATTGCCCTTCTGGTATACAAGAGATATTTCTTTTGTTATTTCTCCAGGGCAATTCAATGGTATGACAAAGGAATTTATCAGAATTAAAGAGAGTACCATTAGTACCCTCTTTAAAATATGCTCTTTGAAGTATTAACTCCATTGTTAAGGTTTATCAATAATCGTTACAGATAATGCGTTATAAGTACCATTTTTCAAAGAATACATTTGTCCATTTACCTCTTGGTAGAACTCTACTCCTAAAACCTGTACTACTGGTAATGTAGAATTAGCAGTTATAGAAGCTGTTAATGCAATTGCAGCTGTATCTGCAACTGTGTAAGGTAAAATTGCAGTTTCATCATTTTCAAAAGTTGAGGTTTCATTTACGAAATCTAATTCTGATGCTCCCATTACAATTTTAAAATGTGTCGTTCCTGCAGGAGCTGCAATTCTAACTGTTGGTGAAAAAGCAGCTAAATTTAAAGTTGTATCTCCAGAAACTCTATCAAAAGCTTTAACAAACGGAGCAAACAGAGTTGCTCCTAACTTTCCTTTCAAATTAAATTCAAACGCTTCTAAAAGGTTTAAATTACCATCCTGTAAAGTTCTCTGTCCTCTTTCATTAACAATATCGGTTTTAGTAACGGCTACTAAAATTTTTGTTAAACGAGAAACCACTCTTTTGTCTTTTGCATTTTGTAAAAGCACACGAATCGCATTTCGCAATACTTTTCCACCTTTACCTGCTCTACCAAATTCAGAACCATTTTCTCGCGTTCTTTGAAACGCTGGGTCATTTTGAATTCTACTTTTGTCTACACCACCTTTTTCACGAGCAAGATGTCCATCGCTTGTTTTGTAAAAAGAAATACCTCCGATAGTTCCTTTTAGCTTAATAATTCCAGTTTGTTTTGCCATAATTTTTACTTTTTTTTGTGATTAACATTTCAAATCACGTAACTTTATGGCAGTCAATAAAAAAACGAAATCCGTTTTTGGATGTTCGTTCCGATAACTCCAAAAACGTCATTAAAATATTGATAACACGAAAGTGTTCACAACATTTTAACAACGCATTATCAACATCATCATAAAAATATTAAGTCTGTTTTAAGTATTGATAAAGTATAGATAGAGTATTATGAATCAGAAAAGAGCTTGTATATACCCAAAAGACATTCAGCGCATCACAGGGCGTAGTGAACGTTATGGACGCAAGTTATTAAATGATATCAAGAACTTTTTAGACAAAGAACCTCATCAATTTGTTACTATCAATGATTTTTCAGAATATTCTGGAATAGAAATTGAAATCATTAATCTGTATATTAATTAGTTATAAAATCACTTCCATAAATCATAAAATTTGCGTAAATTTATGTTGCTTTGTATGTATAAGGTTTTTATATTTTTACCTCTTTTGTATAAAGCAATTCAAAACGAAAGTTCATATCATTAAAGTTACCTATTCGGTTACCTCAAAAAGGAAACAACTTGTAACTAATTGATAATTAAAGACATTAGAGTGGTAGTTACAATCCTGCCACCCCGACTTTTTAAAGCTCAACTTTTTAGTTGGGCTTTTTTTATATACCAACTTTTTTATTTGTTGGTATATACCGTTTTAACATTTACAAACTCGTGTATTCCTTCTACAGATAATTCTCTGCCATAGCCAGATGCTTTTGTACCACCAAAAGGTAATCTAGGGTCTGATTTTACCATTTCATTTATAAAAAAGGCACCATCAGGTATTTTAGAAATATATTTTGTTGCTGTTTCTGTATCTTCTGTAAATAGCATAGTACCTAAACCAAATTTAGAATTTGTAGCAAGTTCTAATGCTTCGTCTATATTTTTTATTTTAAAAATAGGAGCTACTGGTCCAAAGGTTTCTTCGGTAAATACAGCCATGTTTTTGGTAACATGTGTTAGTATTGTTGGCGCAAAATAAGCTTTGTCTCTTTGGTTACCTAAAACAACTTTTGCTCCTTTTTGTATAGCGTCATCTACTTGTTTTTGTATATCTGTAGCTAGATCTTCTCTGGCTAGAGTTGCTATTTCTGTTTCTTGATGTAAAGGGTTACTATATTTTAGTGTTTTAACTTTAGCAGTAAATTTATCAACAAATTCATCATAAATATTTTCAGTAACAATAAAACGTTTTGCAGCAATACAGCTTTGTCCTGTATTTAGCATTCTTGCTTTTACTATAGTATCTATATATTTATTTAAATTGGCATCATCTAAAACAATACATGCGTTATTGCCTCCTAATTCTAAAACGGCTTTTTTTAGATTCTGTCCAGCAATTTTAGCAATACTTCTTCCTGCTTTTTCACTTCCTGTTAGTGATACAGCTTTAATAATAGGGTCTTCTAAAACCTTTTCTATAACCTTGTGGTTGGTTACTAAGGTTTGATAACATCCTTTATTAAAACCAGCATCTTCAAAAATAGTTTGTAAAGCCATGGCACATCCTGTAACGTTTGAAGCATGTTTAACCACAACGGTATTTCCTGCTGCTAGCGTAGGAATGGCAAAACGTAAAACTTGCCAAAAAGGAAAATTCCAAGGCATAATTGCTAATATTACGCCTAAAGGATCATAGCTTATAAAGCTTTCTGATGCATCTGTTTTAATGATTTGATCGGCTAAAAATTCTTCGGCATTAGTGGTGTAAAAATCACAAAGAAAAATACATTTATTAATTTCTGCTCTACTTTCTTGAATAGGTTTACCCATTTCAAGAGTAATTAGCTCACTTAATGTGTCTAGTCGTTCTTCTAAAATATTTCCAACATTAGTTAGTAACTGTGTTCTGTGTTCTATGTTTTTATTTTTCCAATCCTTAAAAACCTTATCTGCTATTTTTAACTTAGTAAACACTTGCTCTTCAGTATCTAACGTATAGGTTTTAATTAGTTCTTGATTGTAAGGATTTATGGATTTTATGGTATTTGACATGATTTTATGATTTAAAAGTTACTACTAAGTTACTAGATAAGATTTTTATTAAAAAAGGATTGGTATAAGAAAATCTAATATGGATATTATAACTGTTGATAACTTAAGTGTTAGTTTTCTATCAAAAATCCTACTTTTGTATAGATAATAAGATACTAAAATTATGTCTGATACAATAGAAAAAGTAAAATGCTTAATTATAGGTTCTGGACCAGCAGGTTATACTGCAGCAATCTATGCGGCTAGAGCTAATATGAAACCTGTTCTTTATCAAGGAACACAACCAGGAGGTCAATTAACGACTACTAATGAAGTAGAGAATTTTCCTGGTTACCCTGAAGGAATTACAGGACCAGAAATGATGATGCAACTACAAAAACAAGCAGAGCGTTTTGAAACAGACGTTCGTGATGGTTGGGTAACTAAAGTAGATTTCTCTGGTGATGTACATAAAGTATGGGTAAATGAAACGAAAGAAATTCATTGTGATACTGTAATAATATCTACTGGAGCTTCGGCTAAATATTTAGGTTTAGATTCTGAACAAAAATATTTAAAACTTGGTGGAGGTGTTTCGGCTTGTGCTGTTTGTGATGGATTTTTCTACAGAAACCAAGAAGTGGTAATTGTTGGAGCAGGAGATAGCGCTTGTGAAGAAGCACATTACTTATCTAAGCTTTGTAAAAAAGTAACTATGCTGGTAAGACGTGATGCCTTTAGAGCGTCTAAAATTATGGCTGCTCGTGTTGCAAATACTGAAAATATTGAAATTTTATTTAACACAGAAACCGATGAAGTTTTAGGTGACGGACAGGTTGTAAATGGTGTTAGAGTAGTAAATAATAAAACCAATGAAAAACATGAAATTCCTGCAACAGGATTTTTTGTAGCTATTGGTCACAAGCCAAATACAGATATTTTTAAAGATTATTTAGATTTAGACGAAACAGGTTATATTATTCATGCTAAACCAGGAACATCTAAAACTAATGTAGAAGGTGTTTTTGTGTCTGGAGATGCAGCAGACCATGTGTATAGACAAGCAATTACTGCAGCAGGAACAGGTTGTATGGCAGCTTTAGATGCAGAACGTTATTTAGCAGCTAAAGATGCTTCTTTTGAAGTGAGTACTTCTAACTACAACTAAAACTGTAGTATAAATAAATATAAAAAGTGCCTAGTGTTATATGTAATACTAGGCACTTTTTTATTTTAAAAAGGAATTGTATTTATAATTCTTTTTTGTGTAGAGTAGAAGTATCTTTAAAAGCATTAATGGTAATTTTAGGGTTACCATATAAATAAACCTCACTACTTCCAGAGGTGTCTAATGTTAAGTCATGTAATACATGTACAGTAGCATCACTAGAATCTTCCGTTGTTAAATTACAGGTGTTTATTGTTAGGTTTTTAGCAGAAAAGTCAGAGGAATTTATAGCTGTTAAATCAAGATGTTCTACTTCTCCTTCAATTTTAGTAAATGCACTTTGGTACATATATAGTTTTAAACTGTCTGTTTCTATTAAAGCTTCGGTTTTACTATTTTCATTAAGTTCTATGTTAACTTTATTACTTTCAATATTCAATTTAGATTTAGAACTAAAACCAAAATTAGATTTGTTATTGTTTATAAGGGTAAAGTGTTTGTTTTTAATGTTTAAAAAGGCTTTGGCATAATCGTTAATTTTTAATTCTAACGAATCGTTTTTTAAAGTATTGGCAGCGCTAAGTTCGGCATCTTCATTAATTTCTATATAGCGAAGTGATTTTGTAATATTTACAACAATATTTAATCTTTTGCTAGATTGTATCTTGGCCAAGGTGCTAAAACTTAATACACTGTCTTTAACTGAAAACTGAATGATTTCGTGTAAATTTTCATCGGTTTCAATTTCTACCGAAGCTGCGTCGCTTTGAATAAGTTCTATTTCAAATTTTTCGCCAAAAGTTATGGTGTTAAAATCGTCTATTATTGTTTGTACTGTTGTAACAATTTTATTTCCCTTTACTTTTTCTTGTGCAAAACCTGTACTAGCTGTAATTGCAATACATAGTGTTAAAACCCAATTTTTCAACATTTGTTTTCTGGTTAATTAATATATATACAAATATATACAAAAACCATCCCAAACCTGATTTTTAGTTTAGAATGGTTTTTTTGCAGAAAGTTGTTCTGCCTTTTTTGGTTAAATTGGTTGGTTTTAATTTTTGTTAGATAAATATATCTAACAGCATTGCTATTATTGCATTTACTAAATAGAACATAACGGTTTGTTTTTTGATTGATTAATTAATGATTCAAATATTATATTTTTTGTTAGTGATTAATAACTTAAATATCTGAATTGTTTGTTTTTAAGGATGAATTGTTATTCTTCATCTTGGTTTATTTGTATACCATCTTCATCTATATGTACTTTTACTTCATTTGTGTTTGCACGAACACCATTTTTGTTGATTTTTACATTAGAATCTTCCGTTTTAATTTCTAAGCCATCATTATTAATATTAATGCTTCCTTTTTCATCATTCACATTTATTTTAACTTTATAATCTTCTTCGGTTTCTTCTTGAGTACAATCTAAACAAATAGCTTCTTCATTTTTTATTTTTAAAAACTGTCCAGCATCTTTATACGTAACAAGATTGTTGTTAGACCTGTAACGGTTTAAAAAAGATCTTGTGTTTTTATTTAAATGTATTACCATATCTTCAGGAACATAGAGTATTAAACTAACTTCTTGGTCGCTAAACTTGTTTGTAGCATTAGTTGTTAAATATTTGTCTAGTTCTACAGTATTATTCACTATGGTATAGTTATAATTTATGTTTTCTGCACGCTCCTTAGCAGATTGAAAACTTCTGCCATCTGCTGTTTTTTCAACATGTAAGCTTACTAAAGAGTCTTCTGTAGATTTAATAATCAATTCTATATCTGAAGAATAAATGTGTTTTTCATCATTATCTCCATATACAAGTTGAAAAGAGTTGCCATTTTTATGCATGCTTTTGTTGTATGCATTATTGTCTATTCTTTTAATACTTAAGGTATCATTGGTAGTAATAGAATATTCCATTTTTTCATTTACAGTAGCATCAAAAGCATGTTCTGTTGCTTGTGTAATACCAATAATTATAAGCCCTATTATAGATACAAACCATAAACCAAGTAGTGAATATTTGGCAATATTACCTATAGATTTTAGGTTATTGATTAATATCTTTAACCCTAAATAAAAGATAAAGAAAAACGGAATTCCTATTGCAAATAAAGCTAAAAGGGAAACTAGCCAAACAGGAGTTCCTGCTGCATTTGCTGTATCTACAAGATCAAATCCAGGAACGTTTATAGCGTCTGAAATACCTACGGTAAACATGGCTATTACTAAGCCTATTAATGTTGAAGCACCAATAAATATTAAGAAAACACCAATGCACTTTGCAACTATTTTTAACAAAAACATAAAGAGATTCCCTATGGTATCAAAAAACGATGTGGATGTAGATTTTAAAGAGTTACTTTTTTTTTTGAAATCTACATTTTTTGCAGCATCACTTACAGAATCTGATACGTTTTTTGCAACATCTTGAACCGTATCTGTAACGGTTGTTATGCCATCTTTAATCTTTTTTTCAATATTACTAATGTTTACAGGTTCTCCTTTCATCATTAGCTTATCACTTGTAGTAACAGCTTCTGGTAGTAAAATCCATAATAATATATAAAGTAATACACCTGTTCCTGCTCCAAAAATTAGTAAAATCCAGATTAGTCTAATCCATATTGCATCAATTCCAAAATAATGTGCTAATCCAGCAGAAACACCACCAACATAAGAGTTGTCTGTATCTCTAAAAAGTTTTCTAGAGGCTGTTTTATTGTTTGTATATTGCTTAGGTTCATCATCAAATATCTCATCGTCAACAATATAATCTTCGGGTTGCCCCATGATGGTGATTACATCATCTACTTCTTTAATACCAATAACTTGTTTGTCGTGTTTAACGCGTTCTGTAAAAAGTTCTGCAATTCTTGCTTCTATATCTGAAATAATTTCAGATCGACCTTGAGAGTCTGTAAACGAACGTTTAATAGCCTCCAGATAGCGTTGTAGTTTTAAGTATGCATCTTCATCTATATGAAAAAATATACCTGCTAAATTTATGTTGACTGTTTTATTCATTTTTTGTTGTTTTTTGACTAGTTACTATGTTTACTGCGTTTTGTAATTCGTTCCAAGTAGTGGTTAGTTCATTAAGAAATAGTTTTCCAGTTTCTGTTAAACCATAATACTTTCTTGGTGGTCCTGAGGTAGATTCTTCCCATCTATAATTAAGAAGTCCTGCGTTTTTTAATCTAGTTAGTAATGGGTAAATGGTACCTTCTACTACTAGTAATTTTGCGTCTTTTAATGTTCCTAGAATTTCTGCAACATACGCATCATCGTCTTTTAAGACCGATAGTATGCAATATTCTAAAACACCTTTTCGCATTTGTGCTTTTGTGTTTTCTATCTTCATAGTTTCCTTTTAATTTTATTATAACTGTTCATTTTTTGATGGATTAGATGGTTCATTAGTAATGGTATTATAACGAGTGATTAATTCGTTTAAAATTATTTTAAAAAATTTATGGTTAATGGGTACTTAAATAGTTCTCCATTTCTTGCTGTTAAACTTGCTTTTATAATAAAAACAAGCTCTAATAAAAATGCTATAATGGCAAATCCTGCAAAGGCACCTCCTATATATAATAGAGGAGAAGGTTTATCTAAGTTTATACTAATATTTTCAAAAGCATTAATACTTATAAAGTCTATTTGTTTAAAAATATTAAAGACAAAAAACGGAACCGTTAACAATCCTATTACCATACTATACAGTAAAATACTTATTTGAAAATTTATGGCCTGCTTACCATGTGCATCAATAAATGCAGACTTATCTTTATTGGTTGCCCAAAGTAGTATTGGTCCTAGAAAGTTTCCAAAAGGAATTATAAACCTTGAAAAGGTAGATAAATGTATAAAAGTGGCAATGTTTTTTTGATGGTTACTCTCCATGATTTAAAAGTATATAATAGTTTCTTATACAAATATATGTCTTTTAACAGGTATTATGTTACGCATAGTACTTAAAATTAACATAATTTTAACAAATTGGATTGTCGAAATTTTTCAATAGTTTTGAAGAAACTTACATATATAATGAAGCTAACACCTAAAAAGATAAATACTTTTAACTTAATAAAATTACCATCTGTTTTTTTTACAGGAATTCGGGTAAAGACTATCACAGATATTTCTTGTACAGCAACTGTTAAACACAGATGGATAAACCAGAATCCTTTTAAATCTATGTTTTGGGCAGTACAAGGGATGGCAGCAGAACTAACGACAGGAGCGTTAATGATGATGAAAATTAAAGAAAGCGGAAAAAATATTTCTATGTTAGTAGCTAATAATAATGCTACATTCACCAAAAAAGCTACAGGTAAAATTACATTCACTTGTACAGATGGAAATAAAATAGATGCTGCCATTGCAAACGCAATTGAAACAGGTGAAGGGCAAACGGTATGGATGCAATCTATAGGTACAAATGCAGATGGAGTAGAAGTTTCTGTTTTTAATTTTGAATGGAGTATTAAAGTGAAGAGTAAAAAATAAATTGTAACAAATTTTAAAACCAAGCAACTCATAAGCATATCAATTAAAAATCTTAAAAAAATATGACAGCACACGAAATAGATTACAAAATATATGGTGAAGAAATGCAATACGTAGAAATTGAATTAGACCCTCAAGAAGGTGTTGTTGCAGAATCTGGTAGTTTTATGATGATGGATGATGGTATTACCATGGAAACCATTTTTGGTGATGGCTCTCAAAAAGATACTGGGTTTTTAGGTAAAATTTTAGGTGCAGGAAAACGTATTCTTACTGGTGAAAGTTTATTTATGACCGCTTTTTATAATGATTTGGTAGGTAAAAGAAATGTAAGTTTTGCTTCTCCATATCCAGGAAAGATTATACCTATAGACTTAACAGAGTTTGGTGGTAAGTTTATTTGCCAAAAAGATGCTTTTTTATGTGCAGCAAAAGGCGTTAGCGTTGGTATTGAGTTTAGTAAAAAACTAGGAAGAGGCTTGTTTGGTGGTGAAGGTTTTATCATGCAAAAATTAGAAGGTGATGGTATGGCATTTGTTCATGCAGGAGGGACTATGGCTAAAAAAGAACTAAAAGCAGGAGAAACTTTGCGTGTAGATACAGGTTGTATTGTAGGTTTTGATCAAACTGTACATTATGACATAGAGTTTGTTGGTGGTATAAAAAACACGGTCTTTGGAGGTGAAGGTCTTTTCTTTGCAAAATTAGAAGGGCCGGGAACTGTTTTTGTGCAGTCTTTACCTTTTAGCAGATTAGCAGGAAGAGTGTTGGCAAGTGCACCAAGAGCAGGAGGTAACAATAAAGGAGAAGGTAGTATTCTTGGAGGAATTGGTGATTTGCTAGATGGTGATAATAGGTTTTAATAAAGTCATCTCTTTGTTAATTTTTTGTTTAAATAGAAATACCAATAGGTTTTTTTACTATATTTAATCAAACTAAAAGACATAGCTTATAAAACACTTCTACTTTTTATTTAAAACTAAACTTAATTAATACTATATTAATATTATGGCAAGAGCAATGTTTGAGTACACTAAAACGGTACTTAATAAAGTGAGTTTTGATGCTACGTTGTTTTGTAAAGAAGTACAAAAAGCGGTTCAAAGATTACTACCTTATGAGCTAGAAGAATTAAGAATCTTTATTCAATCGCTTGTACAGAACAACCCAGAATTAAATCAATGTTTAATCTATTTAAAAGAATAGAAAAAAAGCGACTTTCAAGTCGCTTTTTTTATTTAATATATAAATTAATGTAGATAGTTTTTTACAATATTTTATATTTGCAAAAAATAGATAAGCTGAAAAAAATATTTATATATATATTATTATTTGCATTTGCATTAAAACCAATGTATTATGTAGGTCAAGTGCTTTACTATGAGCTTAATATTGATTATATAGTAAATACCTATTGTGTTAATACAGATAAGCCTGAATTAAAATGTAATGGTAAATGTCATTTAGCCAAACAGTTGCAATCTGTTTCTAATGACACCAAAAATAATGATGCTATTTCTAGTCTTATAGAAGCATTTACTTTTGTTTATTATAATCAATATCCTACTATAGTATTTACTCCTGATTTCTTGATAGATGCCAGTGAGAAATCTGTTTTTCACTCACAAAACTATACATACAAATTCTCGTATAGTCATTTTAAGCCACCAATTGTATAATTTTATTTTTAATATATAGGCTTTTTAGCCTGTACCATAACTACTTTTAATTATTATTTAAATGCATTTCTGTGTATAAAAAATGCAAAGGTTGCTTGTTTATATAGTAACAATAATAATCGAAATTTGGTACGCAACAACAATACATAAAATTTAAAATTATAACAATGAAATTATTAAAATATACATTTGCTTTATTATTAAGCGTAACACTAGCATCATGCTCAACAGATAATGATGATGATAACGGTTCTGAAGATTTATCAGGACAAACCGGAGAATTAATCTTAAAATTTGATAATGGAGTAGGAGATCAAGATTTTATCTTTGGTACTTCTTATAGCAAATCTAATAACGAATCTTTTAAACTAGAAACATTAAAATACATTGTAAGTAATGTAAGATTTACAGATAGTGAAGGTAACGTTTTTACTTACCCAACAGAAGAAAATGTATTTATTGTAAATGAATTAGATGGTAATACAGCTGGAGAAATATATGTTACATTAAATGATGTAGATGCTGCAGATTATGTTTCTGTAACCTTTGGTGTTGGTATAGATCAAGACCGTTTTTTATTAGGAGCAGAAGGTCAAGGTGCATTTTTAGATGAAGCTTCAGAAGAAGGTATGCTGTGGAGTTGGGCTACTGGTTATAGATTTATTAGACTAGATGGTACATATTCTTCAGATACAGTAACCGATGCGCCTGTAAACATACATATGGGAAGCGTTGGTACTTCTTTAGATAACTACCGCGAAGTAACTTTATCTTTTCCAAATACGGTTTTAGTTAGAGAAACTACTTCTCCACAAGTACATATTAAAGCAGATATAGCTAAAGTGTTTGATGGTACAACCTCTGTAAATTTTGCAGATGGTTATGATCAAGTGCATACAGACAATGTGGAAACGCCAATTATTGCAGACAATGTTAACGGAATGTTTTCTGTACACCACGTACACAACGATTAATTATCAATATAAATTCAAGGAAAGTAAATGGCTTTCCTTGAATTTATTAAAATAACTATTTATGAAAAAGTATAGCCTTTTATTATTAGGATGCTTAATCATTTTTTCGTGTACTAAAGAATCTGAAACGGTAGATTATGTTGCAATTCCGTTAGAAGTAGCGTTGCCAGATAATTTTCCTGATATAGTCTATAATTTAGATAATAATCCTGTTACAGAAGCAGGTTTTGAACTGGGTAAAGATTTGTTTTATGAAGGTAAATTGTCTGTAAATGATGCCATTCCGTGTGCTTTTTGTCATGAACAAGCTTTTGCATTTACACATCATGGACATAATTTAAGTCATGGTGTAAATGGAGGAGTAGGTTTTAGAAACGCGCAACCAATACAAAACTTAGCATACCAAACCTCTTTTATGTGGAATGGTGCTGCTTCACATTTAGATTTACAGCCTATTATACCTATTACAGCAGAAGTTGAAATGGGAGAAACCTTAAGCAATGTTATTTCTAAATTAAGTGCAGATTCACAATACCAAGAAAAATTTGCAAGAGCTTTTGAAGATGGCGAAGTAAGTACAGAAAACATGCTTAAAGCACTATCACAATTTATGGTAATGATGGTTTCTTCAAATTCTAAATACGATAAGTATGTTAGGCAAGAAGACAATGTTACATTAACAACTATAGAGTTAGATGGTTTAAATACATTTCAGCAAAAATGTGCAACATGCCATGCAACAGATTTGTTTACAGATCAAACTTTTAGAAATAATGGTTTACCAGTAAATCCTTTATTAAATGATACAGGACGTTTTGAAATACTGGAAGATCCTAATGATTTATATAAATTTAAAGTACCAAGCTTAAGAAATGTTGAGGTTTCTGGTCCTTATATGCATGATGGTAGGTTTACTACTCTTGAAGTGGTATTAGATTTTTATGATTCTGGAGCTGTTGATAATGGTAATGTTGACCCTTTACTTTTAAGAGCCGATGGTACCTATGGTATTTCGCTAAACGATTACGAAAAAGAAAGTTTAATTTCTTTCTTAAAAACATTAACAGACAACGAATATTTAAATGATGAACGTTTTTCAGAATATTAAAACAAGAATTGTATTGCTTGTAATTGTATTATTACAAACAAGTTTGATACATGCAAATAACATTGAAAAACCATGTAATAATCACGAACCATTTAAAGTTTTGTGTGATTTGTGTGGTTGCTCAACCAGTAGTGGAAGCTTTGGTTTTGGAACATTAAGCAACGCTAATTTTGTTGGTGTACGCTATATATACCAGAATTTTGAATCAAGAAACGGTATTTTTGAAAACTCACCTACAAGTAAAGAGCATTTTAATACGTACCAATTATGGGCTCAAATACCAATTACCAACTCTTTTTATGTAAGCGCTAATTTACCTTACCAAGATTTAACAAGAGATTTTAATAAGGTTAAAGAAAATATTAATGGTCTAGGAGATGCAAGTGTTATTGGTTGGTACAAGTTGCCCTTTTATAAAAAGAAAGATGCTAATAAGGTAGATTTTAATACAGAAAGAGAAGCTTCAGGGCATTCTTTACAATTTGGTTTAGGTATTAAATTACCAACGGGTAAGTTTGAAGAAAGCCTTGCAGATAATATTAATCCTGGTTTTCAAGTAGGAACAGGAAGTGTAGATGGTATTTTTTCGTTAGGTTATAATTATGGAGGAGATAAATACGGAGTAAACACACTATTTAGTTATTATTTGAAAGGTGAAAATAAAAACGATTATCAATTTGGTAATCAGTTTAGTTATGCAACAAACCTATACAGATCTTTTGCAACCGAAAAAATGAATATTATGCCATTTGTAGGAGTTTCTGGAGATGTGTATGAAACAATTACACAATATGGGGAAACCATTGCAGATACTGACGGAAACATTTTTAATGCATCTGTAGGTTCTGAACTTGCTATAGAAAAATTTATTTTTGGAGCCAGTTATACCTTACCTATAAGTCAAAGCTTATTTGGTGATAATGTAGAGTCAAAGCAACGTGTATCTGTATATGTAAATTTTGCGTTATAGTACTTTTTAACTTTTACTAATGACAATACAAAAAAAAACAGATTGCTTTTGCAATCTGTTTTTTTATATACATAACTTTTATTTATTGTAAAAGTCTTAAAAAACACCGGTTAATTACCTGAAGGTTAGTTCATTTCAGGGTCAGACCTTAGTACTCCAGAATTTGTGTGAACATTTCCAACTTCAGTAATAACAACACCTTCAGGTCCTGCCATTTGCCAATGTGGTGATTCTGCTTTAGCTAAAGAAGCAAAATCCCCTTCGTTTGCCTCTATAATATGGTTGGTTGTTACTTTTCCATCCCAATGGCTTTTTGGAACTTTAACTTGCGGAAACTGATTGCGATTGTTTTCACCAACACCAACTATATAACTCTTACCATGTCTAACTAGCCAACCTTCCATTTTTACAGGATTGCCTTCTGCAGCAAAATGCATGTGTTCTCCTAGCATTTGATTTGGTAACAAAAAGATATCCATTAGCATATATTTATCTTCTTTATTGTTTACAAACATTACAGACGCTAAACCTAATTCTGCATAATTACCTTTGTTATAATCGGTAAGCCATATTTTCTCTCTTAAGCCTTCAAAAACAGGATAGTTATGGTATTCAAGCATTTCTATTAATGCGTCTTTTGCTTTTTCTTTTAAAAAATTACCTTCTGCATCATAAAATTGCTCATTTGTAAATTTTAATTCTTTTTTTACTTCTTTTTCAACTTCTTGTTTGGTTTCTATTACTATGTTTTTTTTGGTTTTTTCAGTACAACCAGTAAAAAGAATACCACTAAAAAGAATACTTAATAAAAATAGTTTTTTCATAGAATACTTTTGTTTTAAGGATAGTTTTAGCATTAAATATAGCATAATGAGAATTGCATTTATCGTGCTTGTTGTGTTTTTTTTACTGTTTTTAATAATTAATTATACAAGGCTAGTTTCATTTTTAATCTTTAAAAATTTTAAGAAAAATAAAGCTATTTTAATAATCTGCTACCAAAGGTGTTTTTTGTTATACTACATTCTTATTATAAAAAGAGCCACCAGTTGAAGCAGAAATATACAGTGAATTGATTAAGGAATTTTGGGTGTTGTTTTTTTTCTGTATTTTCTTTTTGTTCTAATCAAGCCATATCTCAAATCGTCAAAAATTAAACTTATAAATAAAATAATGGCTCCAAAAGTAAGCGTGTTTAATTTTAAGCCTATTCTAGAATAAAGAAACCCACCTATTAATCCTCCAATAAAGAAAAAACAAATAATATATACTCTTAGTTTTATGGTGGATTTAATTTTTTCTTTTTGCGGAAAAGACTTTGAAAAAAATAGTTGTGATAATTCTATTCCTAAATCAGTAAAAAGTCCTGTAAGGTGCGTTGTTCTTACTATGGCATTAGAAATTTTAGTAACAAAAGAATTTTGAAGTCCCATTGCAAAAAGCAATAGGCAAACCACAGCATCTGGGTATTTTATTTCAATAAAATTACTAAGGGTTGCAATGCTAATTAAAATGAAACACTCTATAATTGTAGGTATAACAAAAACATTAAGTTTTTTGTTTTCTCTATATTTTTCAATTAAAAAGCTAGAAACAAAAGAACCAAAGAGAAAAGAGAAAATATAAAGAAAATAAATGGTTCCTACCCAAAAGTCAAAATTAGCAACATCACTAATAAAAAGAGCAAAGTGACCCGTAACATTTGTTGTTAATTGTTTAAAGGCTAAATAGCCTGTAACATTAACTATACCAGCTACAAAAGACAAAATTGTAGCAATTTTGAGATTGTGCTTAAAAGTTCTGCTTTTGCCTTGGTGTCTAAACATTCTTTTTTATTTGGTTGCCTTTAGCTAGGCTATCTATTGGTAGATACTATTTCTTTAATAGCCATTTCTCTCATTTCTACTTTTCGTATTTTTCCTGAAACCGTCATAGGAAAATCATTTACAAATTTCCAGTATTTAGGAACCGAATAATGTGCCATTTGATTTTTGCAAAAAGCTAATAATTCGGCTTCTGTGCATTGTACATTTTGGTGTAATTTAATCCAAGCCATTATTTCTTCGCCATATTTTTCACTTGGCACACCTATTACTTGTATATCCAATATTTTAGGGTGTGTATACAAAAAGTCTTCAATAGATTTAGGCGAAATATTTTCTCCTCCTCGAATAATTAAATCTTTAATTCTACCAGAAATACTTACATAACCATCGGCGTCCATAACTGCTAAATCACCAGAATGCATCCACCTAGAAGCATCGATTACTTGTTGGGTTGTTTCAGGATTATTCCAATATCCTAGCATAACAGAGTAGCCTCTAGTGCAAAGTTCTCCTTCTTTACCAATAGGTTGTGTTTTCCCTGTTTCTGGGTCAATAATTTTAACTTCTAAATGCTCCATTACAGTACCTACAGTGGCGACTTGTTTTTTTAAAGGAGCACCAATTTTTGTTTGTAATGATACAGGTGAGGTTTCTGTCATTCCGTAACAAACGGTTACATCTTTCATATTCATTTCAGACTGCACACGTTTCATAATTTCTTCAGGACAAGTAGATCCTGCCATAACTCCTGTTCGTAAACTAGATAAGTTATAATTTTTAAAATTGTCTAGAGATAACTCAGCAATAAACATGGTTGGTACACCATAAAGGGAGGTGCATTTTTCTTTTTCTACAGCAGATAAGGTTAAATCTGCTTTAAAACTATCATTAGGTATTACCATACATGCACCATGAGATGTACATGCTAAATTACCTATTACCATACCAAAACAATGGTAAAAAGGAACAGGAATACAAACTCTATCTGCATCTGTGTACTCTAAGCGTCTTGCAATAAAGTAACCGTTATTTAAAACATTATGATGGCTTAAAGTAACTCCTTTTGGAAAACCTGTAGTACCAGAAGTGTATTGTATATTGATGGCTTGGTCAAAGTCTGTTTTAGCAGTAGCTTCCTCTAGTTGTGCATCACTAATAGTCTCTCCTTTTTTTAATAAATTTTCCCAATCTGGTGTATCTAGAAAAACCGTTTTTTTTAAGGATATACAATTTTCACCTACTTCTTCTAGCATCTTTTTATAGGCACTTGTTTTATATTTTACAGGACAAATGACATAAGATATTTCAGATTGGTTTATGGCAAATTTTAATTCATGTACTCTATATGCTGGATTTAAATTTACTAGTATAGCGCCAATTTCTGCGGTTGCGTATTGTACTAAAGTCCATTCGTATCTATTAGGAGACCAAATTCCAACACGATCTCTAAATTGTACACCATCTGCAAGAAGCGATTTAGCTAAATGAATAACTTCTTGATGAAACTGTTTATAAGTGGCTCTATAGTTTTGATGCACACTAATTAACGCATCATTGTTTGGGTATTTTTGAACTGTTTTTCGTAAGTTTTCACCTATAGTTTCTCCAAGTAAAGGAGCAGTAGCGTTACTAGTAGTATAGGACAATTTTTTCATTTACTAATTATTTAAAAACATATACTATAGATAGATGAGGTTTTTATTTTAATAATTAAAAAGGGTACACTAACTATAGTATTTAAAAATTTGGATATGTAATTTGTATCTGGTTTGTTTACCAAAGATGGTTTTTGGCTTTTAATATCTTTGCTTTTGCAATTTACGAGTTTTTAGACTAACCGTATATTGAAATTTAGCAAAATAAATAGTCTTTTTTTATTTTTTAATTAGAAGTTGTGGTCTATAAAAAAAAATAATATACAATTAAAACCTAAGCTATTAAAACAAGAAAATAATTTTAAAAAAGATTAAGAACCAGTTTGTTCTTTTCTCTTTTTCATTATTATAAAAAATAAAAAGGTTACTAGGCAGGTTAGTGCTAAGCCTGTCCAATTTGAGGTGTTTACAGCTAAGTTAAAACCAATTGTTGGGTCGTAAAAAATGTATGAAAAGATAACAGAAGTAATAAAGAAAGCAGGAACTAAAGCAATCATGTAATACTTTTTGTTCTGGTATAAATAGACAGTACCTATCCATAAAGCTATAGAAGCTGTCACTTGATTAGACCAAGAAAAATACCTCCAAAGTAGCTGAAAATCCATGTTAGTAAGAATAAAAGAAGTTAAAAACAAAGGGATTGCCACACCAAATCTATTTTTTAAAGCTTTTTGATCTATTTTTAGGTAATCTGCAATAATCATTCTTGCTGCTCTAAAAGAAGTATCACCAGAAGTAATAGGTAAAACAATAACTCCAAGTACAGCAATAGTACCACCAACAGTACCTAATAATACGATAGCAATTTTATTAACAACTGCAGCAGGACCACCATTTGCTAGAAGCGTGCTTAGCTCATCTGTACCTAACAAACTCATAGCAGCAGCAGCCCAAATCATGGCAATAACAGCTTCAAGAATCATCATACCATAGAAAATTTTTCGTCCATCTTTTTCATTATTAATAGTACGAGAAATAATAGGAGATTGTGTAGCATGAAAGCCAGATAGTGCACCACAAGAAATGGTTAAAAATATAACAGGATAATAAGGTGTGTTTTTTGGGTGTAAATTTTCTAAGGTTAATTCTGGTAAAGGATTTCCGTACATAAACATACCAATACAAATACCTATAGCACTTACAATTAGTAAAAACCCTAATATTGGATAGATTTTACCTATTATTTTGTCTATTGGTAAAATAGTAGCAATAATATAATATATAAAAATACACAAAATAATTATTTTTAGAACATTGGTTTCATTACCAATTAGTTCATTTATCATTTTGGCAGGAGCTGTAACAAAAACAGTACCTACTAACACCAAAAGTAATAAGGTAAAAAAGTTAACAACATGGCTAAAAGATTTACCTAAAAATCTAGACGCTAGAGCAGGTAAGTGTGCACCTCCATATCTTATGGAAATCATACCTGTAAGATAATCGTGTACTCCACCAGCAAATATAGATCCAAAAACAATCCATAAAAAAGCAGAAGGACCATATAAAGCACCTAGAATTGGCCCAAATATAGGTCCAACACCTGCAATGTTTAATATTTGAATAAAGGCGTTTCTGTTGCTATTCATAGGAACAAAATCTACACCATCTGATAAAGAATGTGCTGGTGTAGTTTTGTTGGCATCAGACTTGAAGGTTTTATCTACAAATTTTCCGTAAGTAAGATACCCAATAAGTAATAAAATTAAAGCGGTTATAAAAGTAATCATAATTGCTATTTTGTTGGAGCTATAAATATCACACCTGTTTTTTCAACCTTAGATTTTAGTTTTTAAACAGGAACAGACTTATAGTATTGTACCTATTTAGAAATACTATTTTTTACATTGTTGGAAACCGTTTGTGTGGTAAATGAAGGCGCAAATGTACAAAAGTTTAATAATGTAATGTTGTTAAATTACATATTTGAGCTATGCTGTAAGTAACTACTTATTTGTTAGAAAAGTATTAAAACACCTTCAGGAGAAGCTATCTTTTTGTAGCTTAAAGCTTTAAAGAAATTAGGAGCTGTGATTTCTATGACTCATTTTTGATGCTACAATACTAATTAGCAATATTTGTGTAGCATGAAATAACATAATTGGTAAGAGAATAATACCTATAGTTGCTATGTTTCCAAAGATTATTTTAGAAAAAACGGTTCCGTGAACCAGTGATTTTTTTGTACCACAAAACTGTGCAGTAATTTGATCTTCAATAGTGAATTTCATCTTTTTAGCTAGAAATCCTATTGCATAAAACAGCATGCTAAATAATATTAAAACTAAGATAAAAAGTAGTAGTAAATCTAAAACAGAAACCGAACTAAATATGTTATCATTAAAAGAATTTGCAAAACTTTTGTAAATAATTAGTAGGATAACAGATTTGTCAAACAAAGTTAATTTTTTACTGTGTTTAAGCGCAAACTCTCCAAGATAACGCTGTAAAAGCACTCCAATTACAACAGGTAAAATAATTTGAATAATAAGTTTTGTATAGATATCTATAAAATTAAAATCTGCTTGCGCATTTTTAACAAATAAACCCATCCATAATGGTGTAAGCACTATACCTATAATACCAGAAATACTAGCATTAAATATAGCTGCAGGAATATTGCCTTTTGCAATTGAAACCATTACTACAGATGAAGATACGGTTGATGGTAATGCAGCCAAGAAAAAAAATGCCAACCAAATAGTTTCTTGTTCTTTATTTTGAATAAAGGGTTGCAATGCTAAAACTAATAAAGGAAATATTAAAAAGGTAGACGTTTGTATTAAAAGGTGTAGTTTCCAGTTTTTAACCCCTTCTTTTAGTTTTGAAGGACTTAATTTAAGCCCGTAAAAAAAGAATATAAGCGAAATACCTATAGCACCAATTGTATCTATAGGAATTTTACTTTCTGGAGCTCCCCATTGCGGAAAAATATAGGCTAAGCCAATTACTATAATAATAGATAGCACAAATCTGTCAACCTTTATTTTCATAATAATATCCTTTGTTTAAAATCGCTAAAATAAAGATTTGTCAATTGGAAGTCTAATAAAAGCAGCTTCTATTTTTGCTTTTTTGATGCAAGGTTTGCTATCTGATTTTTTTACCAATAATAACGTTGTTTGTCTTTTCAATATTTTTGAGAAAAGAAGTTTCAAAATCTGGCGAATTTTTAAAAAAACGAATAACCTCATTGGTTTTTTTAGACATCTTTCCTTTGATGCCTAAATTAAAAATAAAATAACCGTTTTTGTTCATTAATTTTGAAACATTTTCACAAAAAAAAGAAGAGTAAAATTGGCTAGGAACTTGGTTGTTGATGAATAAATCAATGATTATTAAATCCTGTTTTTTATTGTTTTCTTGCACAAACTTATAGGCATCATATTTACTTATAGTTAAATTTTGTGAAGCAGAAATATTAAAATCATTTTTAGCAATAGATATCATTTTATCATCAATTTCTACAGCTTGAATATGTCCGTTAAACCCAAATTTTTCTCTTAAAGAATAAATTACGCTTCCGCCTCCTAAACCTAATAATAAAACATGTTTTATTTCTTTTAATTCAATTCTGCTAAGGGCATATTCTAGAATTTTTTGAAGCGAACCATAAGAGTAGTTAGCGTCTTTACTATTAAGCATTTTTTTTCCGTTGTAAAATATTATTTCTAATTTTCCATTTGTATCAGAGTCAATAGTATTAGACGTTAAAGGCCATATATAACTTAAAAGTTTTTTCATAGAAAAGAAATTATTTTTTACGTAGTTATTTAATTAAAGAGGTATTACAAAAAACGATAACTATTCTTAGCTATTTTATAAATTAGTAAGGATGGTTTGTTGTAAGCTTTGTTTCTTGTTATAGGCTTCGAATTTATAAAATAAAAACCAAATTTGGGGTAACTAGGCAAAACGTATAAGTAGTATAAGAAATTATTAAGTTTGCCAGGAGCATTAAAAAAAGTAACTTAAAAAGATGCATAATGTGTTTTTACTATTTTGTATAACAAAAAAGCATGAAATTCTGAATAAGAATTTCATGCTTTAATGAACTATAGCTGATGCTGTTTATTTTTTTGTAAATTTTAAGGTAACACGATTGCCAAATTTTATAAAGTATAAGCCATTATTTAAATTTTGGACATCTATTTTAGAATTATTAAGAGCAATTCCTTTTTTTACTTCTTGACCTAAGGTGTTATATATTGTATAGTTTTCTTTATTTTGTAAACCACTTATAGTAATAGAGTTATTTGCTGGATTTGGATATAAATTTACTTCTCCTAAATTAAAATCAATTGTAGATAAGGTTGGATTAGTAGTGCTCCTTGTCCAAAGATTCATTTCCGTATCATTTGCCGATACACTAAATCCATCTGCTTGTAAGCTTCCTTCTGGGTTTGTATTTGGAAACCAATGTAAATTATTGGAAGCACCTGATGAATGCCAAATTATCATATTCAAGCTTGCTGCAGACACATTATTATTAAAATTAATTGCACCACCTGTACCAGACCAAAGTGCACCATCACCAGGAACTCTAGACAATATCTCATAGTTAGAAAATCTAGTTAGCATGGTTTGATTGGTAGTTGTTCTATTAATTGCAACACCAGAAGAAGAATTTAATTTTAATTCTGTAGGTGACAATGCTGCAACAATAGTTTGAGATAAAATATCATCGCTTTGTAAGGTCATAACAGACACTTGAGTGTATCCAGATGTATCATTTTCCTCAGACAAATCTGCTGAAGCTACTAACACAAATCCTTCATCATCGACATAGCTGCTAAATAGATTTCCATTAACATTAAAATTGTAAATACCTGCTGAAAATCCTTCCGTTTGTGATGCAGAATAAGCCTCGAATAGAGATGTAAAAGTTTGTGTTACCCTTAATATAACCTCTGTATCAGTATAACTAACATTCCAATCGTAACCAGAAGGTAAATTTACGGTATCAAAAGTACCAGAAATACTGTTGGCAGTTAAAATGGTAAAGCTGTCTCCAACACTAGGTGTAAAACCATTTAAAAGACTAACGTCTAGCGTACCATTTAAAGTTACATTGCCACCACTAAATACTTTATCGTAATTTGATGTGCTTTCTAGTTCTGTAAGCAATGTTGCAGTAGCTTCGTGTGTGTAATCGTTATTAAACGTATAGGTTCCTGGAGAATTACCAGGACTTAAAATACCAGGATTGCTAAAATTACTAGTATGTTGTGTATTTACACCTGTTAGTGTTCCAGAATTAACAAACGTTCCAGTATTATCAAATACGCTATTATTTTCAAATATTCCAGTATTATTAAATGTTCCAGTATTGTTAAAAATTCCATTATTTGTAAACGTAAAGGAATAAAGAATTACAGCAGCTGTTCCATTATTATTTATTGTTCCGGTATTTGTAACTACACCAATATTTAAGTTTCCATTGGAAGTAATTGTTCCCGAATTTGTAGAAGAAACACGCAAACGTATCCACCCATTTGAAGTAATTGTTCCCGAATTTGAAGAAGAATCATAAAATAAGATGCTAGAATCATTTGAAGTAGCTGTAATTGTTCCAGAATTTATAGAACCACTTCTAAATTCAAAAGATGAAGTTTGACCTGTAAGTATAATTGTTCCTGTCTCTAAATTCGCAACAGTCCCATAATAACTAAAAAAATTTCCATCCATATTTAATGTTCCAGAATTTGTAAAATGTGCAATATTATCAATATATGAATCCGCACCAACATTTACTGTTCCAGAATTTGTTATCGCAGTATCAAAGGTAATATGACTGTCTATAATAACAACAGTATCCCCAGGATTTATGGTTGTACCAGGATAAGAAGGCGACCAATTTGCTGTATTTGACCAATCACCAGATCCAGAATAAGTATACGTAGTTTGAGCATTAATTTGAAATATGGTAAAAAGAAATACCACAAACAAAAGGTGTTTTTTAAGCGGTGTAGTAGTTAAGTAATTTTGTTTCATTTGATAAATAATTTAAGGGTTAATTTTTGCTTTTTAATTTTTGTAAAGATGTTTGTGTAGGTTTTTAGGTAGTAAGCACAAAAAAAGGCTGCTTAGAATCCGTATTTATAAATAGCGTAACTGTTTTACTTATTTATAAAAAGGAAATATGAAATAAAAAGAATTGTACTAGAGTAAAATGTAGGTTTCATGATAGGATGCCGTTACTAATGTTTTGGGTTACTAATTTTAAACAATAATAGATGCTTCCCTTCGGTAATAAAAAAAAATGTTATGAAACTCTTTTTTTTGTTATGAAACGTGTTTTAAACGTGTAATTACCAGTATGTTTTTGAGATTTTAAAGGTTTTATTATCTAAAAACACCCTTTTAGAATCTCTTTTGGTAATACATTTTGGATTAATAGCTTCGCTTTTATTAATGCGTTTAAAATTACTTTCTGGTGCTTGTGTTTGTAGTTGTGCAAATGTTGTTCTTAATAACATTGGTTTCGATTGGGTAAAATGCAATGTAATGTAAACGCCTTCTGATGTTGCAAATAAAAATTGATCCATATCTATATGGTATTCTTTTTTACCTATAGTTAGTACAATATTATTTGAAGAAGTATTTGCTAGCGCTAATTTTATAGCAGTAATAACATTGGTTTCTTGTACAGGTTTAGAAATATAGGCACTTGGTGTTGTTTGTATCACTTTTGTTACTGTAGCTTCATCTGTAGAGGCTGTTAAGTAAATAAATGGGATGTTATACTTTTCATTAATTTGTTGTGCAATTTCAATGCCGCTTTTGCTATTGTTTAATGTAATGTCTATAAGTGCTAAGTCTACAGGTTGATTTTCTAATACTTGTAAGGCCTCATCATAGTTTTTAACAACAGCAATACAGTTAAAATGTTTTTGAACCATTTTTTGTATGGAATAAGCAATAAGCATTTCGTCTTCTACAATAAGGATATTAGCTTGTTTTTGCATAAGGTATGGTAATAAAAAAAGTACTTTGTTTTCTGTTATAGGTTCCTGAAATTTGGTTGAGCATACCTTTTATAATGTAAATACCCATAGCTTCTGGGTTGGCGTTATCAGGAAAATAATTACCGTTATCTTTATAGATAACTTCTATACTGTTATCTTTTATAACTAAATGTAATTGGAGTTCTAGATCTTTGTTTTTAGGTGGTTTGGCATGTTTTATAGAGTTTGTTATGAGTTCATTTAATACCAAACCGAAAGGCAATGCGATATCTACTTTTAATTCAATATTTGTGGTTTCTATTTTATAATTAAATTTTTTAGTTGTAATAGATTGCTTCGTTTCAAAAATATTTTTAGCGTATTCTGCTACGTTGACAAAAGATGTTTTTGTAGTTTCCATGTCATAAGAAAAGAGTTGGTGCCCAATAGCTATGGTGTTTACTCGGTCATGCAGTTGTTTAATAAGTTCTTCAGAAGACTTATTGTTTTCTTGTCCTTGGATTTCAATCAAACTCAAAATAACGGCTAAATTATTTTTTATTCTATGATTAATTTCATGAATTAAAAATGTTTTGTCTTTTACTGTTTTTTCTAGTTTTAGTGCGTCTTTTTCAATGATTAATTTTTGCTTGTCTATTTGTTTTTTTCTTCTGTTTTCTTGAATTAAAAAGGCGAGTAGTACAATTGCCACGATTAGAATTAATAAAATATTTTTTTGTAAAGTTTTATTTTCAGTAACAATTTTTTCTTTCTGAATTTTCTCCTTTTCAAGTTCAAAATCTAAAGTTTGCTCATTCATTTTTATCGTTTTTAGATTAAAATTGTGAGCTTTTTCAAATGCTACAGCATTTTTATAGTAATATAAAGCAGAGTCTAATTTTTTTTGCGCTTCAAAAACATTGCTTTTTTTTAAATAACTTTCAGCTTTAGTTTCAAGATAATTAGTGTTTTTAATATGGTTAAAAGCAGAATCAATATATTTATACGCTAGCGCTTCATTGTCTAGTTTTTCATAAATTTCACTAAGGTTTAGATATAAATAGGTGACGCTTATTTTGTTATTAAGCTTTTTTCCTACAGCAATTGCCTTTTTATTAAGTTGTATAGATTTGTTATAGTTTTTTTTATTAAAGTAGTAGAAGGCCAGAAGTATACCAGCTTCAGAACTTTTACTTGTATCGTTATGTTCTTCTGCAAACTGTTTTGCTTTTAAGGCAAATTGAAAAGATTTATTTCTTTTTTTTTGAATTCGATACCAAGAAGAAACTCTTATAAGCCACGTAGCATAGTATTTGTTTTTGATGCGCTCGCTTTTATCGATATATTTTTTTGCCAATGTAAGATTGTTATAAGAACTTGGAAAGTCTTCCATAATTTCAAAAATAAGCGCTCGTTCTATATATAAATTGGTGAGGTGATAACCTGTTAAATGGTTTTTTGATAAAATTTCATTAGAAAGTGCCAATCCTTCATCTAGCAGGTTGGCATCAACAAGTACTTCAACCTTCAAGACTTTTAAATTGTCTATTTGTTCTGCAGTGAAATTTTTAGGTTTATTAACTAAGACAAAATTTATTTCGTCTAGAACCTTAGTATGTTCGTGATAAAAAATAAGGTCTTCTATTCTATTATAAAATGTATCATAGTTATGTGATTGGGTAAAACTGCAAATTACATTTAGTAATGATAGGATTAAAAAAAAAACTTTCAAGGTGACTTATTTGTTTTACTAACTCTTTTTTGAGATAATAGTATTAGGTTGATATGTCTTTAATTTTCTGCATCAAAAAAGCTAATACTTAGCATTAATACAACTTTTTTCAAAGTTACTATTTATATTTAATGCTAGGATTGAAGAGGATAAATTTCATAACAAAAAACATAGTTTTTGTATCATTTGTTATTTTTTAAATCTATCTATAACTACAAATACTCGTTTTGATTAAAATTTAAAGCAAGGAGCACTAAATTATTTTAAAGAGTTGGTATTATTTAAATTATTCCAAAATGGAATAAAATACCCAATTCTATTCTTTTTTATTAAATAAGATAACAGAAATATCTTAAAATTAACAAAAAACAAAGTAACGTTTATTAATAGTACGTTTAGCAACACTTTATTAAACTAATAATTAGTTTTTTTGCAGTTATGCAAATAGGTAGAATATACAAGGTGTTGGTTTTACTTTTTATTGTTTCTTTTTCTAGATATACCACTAATTAAAAAAGTGACACTAAGTATTAATAAAAATATTTTAAACCAAGCGCTGTCAATATATATATATCAGTAAACTCAATAATTAGGTAAATAACAAAGAAACAGGCCGAAAGAAATAAGTATTTATTTGAGTTTTCCATATATTATTTTTTTTATAAACATGTTAGAATACGTAATTAATTATCTAATCTAAATTTCTCGGGTAATTGATCTGTAGACGTAATACCTTGAAGGTATATTTGATCTATAAATAAATTTCTTACAGCTAAATTAGCACCTATAGCAAATTTTTTGTGCCAAAATGCTGTAGGTATATTAGAGAGACCAGTAGCTTCAACAGCATATAATATTTCTCTAGTATCAATATCGAAAAAAGTAATATATAATGAAATAAATGCTTTCAGTTTTCCTTCACTAAAGTTTTCATTAAAATTAGCAATATTAATAACCATTCCAATGCCATTCTTTTCTTTTAAGCTATAGCCTTTAATTATGGTTTTAATGTCTGAAAAAGAAAGACAATAGTTTTTATCGATTACAAAGTTATCCATATTCATAGCTTTATAATTGCTAAATATATCTGTACCTTTTAACATGCCTGGTTTTTTCATCCAGCGTTGCAGATCTTTAACTGTAATTAATTTATTAAAGTAATCGTTAAAATGATCTGCTTTATCATCTAATATCGATTTTCCGTTACCAAGATTTTTCCTGTCTATTAATTTGCTATACGTGATGTCAACTCCGTAATAAATTATATGGTCAGCTATATGTACTTCATTTGCACGATCTCCATAAAATCTAGCATGTGTTTTGCTTAAATTTTTTGTTCTCCAATTGTTATCCTTACAGTCTAATTCTCCGATAGTGTCATCAAAAATAAATTTAATGTTTTCTTTATCGGATGTGTTTTTTGGGTTAAGACCTATTAATTCATTTTTTAACTGATTCGCTTTCTCATAATCTTCTTCTTTTACAGCCAATTCTATTGCCGTTTTAAGTTCTATGGCTTTTTTGTATTTAGCTGCAAGTTCATATTTTTCGCTAGTTGCTGCCTTAATTTTAAGCTCTTCTAATTGTGAAATATTTTTATCGTCAAAAGTTTGAGCATAAAATAAGTTTGTACCAAAAATGAATAGTGTTAAGAGTATTTGTTTAATCATTTTTAAATAAATTTTTAACAAGAATTATAATTCGTTAAAATGCGCTAATGTATATAAGGATTAAATTTAGCAAATAATAATGGAATAGAAAATCTGAGAGGATTTTTGTAAGTAGGCTAGAACTAGCTATAAAATATATAGAGTGTTGTACCTAGTTATTAATTTACGCATCCATAAGATTCATCTTCCAAAATATTTTTTCTTTTTATTAATCGGTTTAATGTTCCTTTTCTTCGAAAATATCCTGTATTTACATCGATTAATCTGTCTATTATTCTATCATTTATTTTATTTATAAATAGGAATCTCTGGTTGTAGAACCGCTTGATGTATAAGTAACCAAAAGGGCTTTTTTGTTATCTTTAGTGGTTACAAGTCGCCGCTCTACGCCAGCATCAAATACTTTGTAAGGGACTACAAGCCATAACGAATTGTTATTAAAACAACCTTCAGCTTAATATGTGAAAGTATTTTTGTTGTGGTTATAAGAGTACTAAGTTTAAGTACGGAAAGTAAAGAAAGAAAAGAAAACTAGTATTGTTTTATTGTAAGCTTTAAATGGATTAGAGAGTATGTAATGATTAAAAAAAACATAAAAAAACATCGTTAAGACGAATCTTAACGATGTTTTTAGAATTTAAAAATAGTATCTACTATTTTTTTATTGTATTATAAGTTTTAAATTTCCTTGACCAGCATTGTTTTCTATACTAATAAAATAGACTCCTGAAGCTACTGAAGATAAATCAAAAGTTTTATTATTTAATTCTGCAGCAGAATTTAAATAATAACTTTTAATTACTTCACCAGAAACACTTTGTATGTGCATTACAGATTTACCAATAGCATTTGTGCTAGATATATGAAATATTCCAGTAGTTGGATTAGGATATGCTAATAATTCATACGTAGATGTGTTATTTATTTCCTCTATACCAAGTGTTCCTTGTATTAAAGGTGTATTACTAAAGTTTATAAGTTGACCATCTATAACATATTGGGCTTTAAAGCCATCGTCGCAGTCATCACAAGTAACTCCAGTAACACAATTAGGATTGTTTGGGTGACAATAATCTTGGTAAGTTGGGTCAAATCTATAGCTAAAATCTACAGTGCCATTAGCAATCTGTGATGTCATGTCAATAATATCAGGAGGAGAAATAGCTCCAGGGCACCATCCGGCTCTGCTGTAGGTCCATGTGCCTAGTTGTCCTGTGCAGTTATCAGGATTTGGATTACATGTATTCCATAAATTTTGCGTATAATTTGGTACACCATCAACATCTATATAATGCGTAGCGTTATAAAATTCTGCAGCATTGCTTGTATTGTTACTTCCCCAACCATGACCTGTAGTAGATAAGCGTAAGTGAGAACTTAAAATGTTAGAATTGTAAGTGTAGTTTATTACATCAACTGGTTGTAAATTGCTAGGGTCTCCAAAATCCCATGATCCGTCCCACAATTCATCGATGTTTGAATATAAGTAGGTTGGAGTACCTTGTATAAAGTCAAAATCTAAAGATATTTGCCAACCTCCCGTTCCGTAAGTCTGAATATACATTCTAAATTCTACTTCTCCTTGAAGCAAGCTAGCGTAATCTGTTAAATCTATGGTGTGATTACAACCAACTCCATAAGGTGTGATATAACGAATGATTTGTATCCAGTTACCATCAGGTCCCATTACATCAATGTTAGCTCTACGATCCCAATCATCACAATCTCCATCATCAGACGGACATTCTACAGTTAAATTTGCAATAATTTGATTGTAGCTACCAATATGCTGAGGTAAGGTATGTGAACCATAATAAAACTGACTATTCTCAGTACCAATTTCTATTACCACGTCTTCCATTGTTTGCACATTTTGAGTGTTAATAACATTAGTAACATTTATATTTCTTGTAATTGTAGTACTGTTGCCGTTAGTACCAAATGCCGTTATATTTACAGTTTTTGTACCATATGATGTTGGTGTCCATAGACCATAATGTAAACCTTCTTCTCCAACAACGGTTATAGGGTTTCCATCAACTGAAATTTCTACGTAATCTATTGTCATAAAATCTGGCTCTTCTATTGAAGATGTTACATAGATAGGATATGCATAAAAAGAAGGCATATCTAAAGAATAGTCTTCCGTTAGTCGTGTTGAAACTGTAGGGTAATATGTGCTAAGGTCTAAAACTTCAAATTGTTGATATGCTTCAGCGGGATAATAATTAGTATCACCTGCTTGTTCGGCTTTTAAGGTAACCGTCCCTGGTGCACCAGTTAAAGTCACAGTGTTACCACTGATTGTTGCAGGTCCAGATTCAACGCTATAAGTAATGTCTGTTAAACCAGAGCTTGCTGAAGCTGAAATAGCAAAAGGTGGAGCCGTAGAACTTTTATTTTCTACAGGATCAAAGGCTATGGTTTGATTTTCTTGCGTAGATCCCGTAGAACTTTCATAAAAAATAAGTTCTGCTGTATGGGTATTATCTGTTGCATCACTATTATTTGATGTGTATACAACTTTTACATATCTTGCAGATACAGCTCCGAAAGTTATATTTTTCTGTGCTACATCTGAAAGGTCTGCCCAAACAAAATCACCTACACTTTCAGGATTTCCCCACGTTGATCCATCAGTACTAAGATAAATTTCATATCCAACGGCTTTTCTTTCTAGGTTATTTGCATTAGGTGTGTAGCCAAATCCATTTACATCATAAGTTGCTCCTAAATCAACTTCAACATATGCCGGTAGTGAAAATCCACCAGCATTATAAATAGCCCAATAGGTAGAAGTGTTTCCGTCAAAAGCGTTTGTTACAGGTGTACTGTTGTTATCACTACTGTATGCTTCTACCGAATAGTTTGATTGATCAATTTGTTGTGCGAACATATTAGCTGAAAAAGCCAAGAGAAAGCATAATAAAGGGGTAAATATTTTAGTCATAATTAGGGTTAATTTGTTATAAAAAAAAGCTAAATATATTGAAAATAGCACCTTTTTTTTGTTAAAAACATGAAAAATGACTTGTGTTGTGATGGTATTTGTAGATATAGTAAATAAATGCCCTTATATTATTGTATCTACAATTTTTGGTAAAAATAATGAGACTAATTAAATTTTAATTTTTTTAAGTTTTGTAATAAATGAGCTTTATATTTCGAATTGATTTTATTTCTATTCGTTTTAAGCGACTAAATTCCATTAAGTCTTCTTCAAAGTCCTCATAAAATTCTTTAGTTGCTTCATTCATTTTAGAACTTCCTTCTGTTCTTTTGTTCCTTCCATTTAAAACTTTCTGAATGCCTTTAATGCTAGCGTAGCTAAGTAATCAATTATTTTAATCATAATAGGTGTTAAAGTTTGAAATCTAGGAGGTATGTTAACTATGTTTTGGGTGAGATTTTTATAGAAATCCGAGACATATAATCTAAAGGAGTGTTAGAGTAAGCTTTCCAGTTTTTAGCTAAAAAATAATCAAAAAAGATATCAACTATTACACCACTAAAATAACCATAACCTTTATGCAATATTTTGTTACACCTTATAAAAATAGAATGTGCATCTGTATAAGTGTCTATATGGCGATGTAAAATTATATTGTGATCCTACAGAGCATTTTCCCTATAATCCAGGACCTTTTAAGGGCATTTGGGGAGATTTAGCAAACATTAACAAGTAAGCTTAATAAAGCAATGAATTATACACATCTTAAGTTTGTCTTTTAATGATTTTGTAAAGTCTCAAATACAATTTTCCAAGAATTATCTGATTGTCTTTTCCAATTGACAATATAAGTTCCAACATTCTTGATAGTATCAGCACTTTCTTTATTAATAAATATTTCGTTAAAAGTATTATACGAAATAGCCATATCTTCTGATGGTATGATGGTAGGTCTTCCACGATGAATGAGTTTTACGTCATATTTAGCGTAAATCTTTTCCCATTGTATTATTAAGGAATCTTTAGTCAAATGTTGAATAGGTGAATCAGGATAGATGGCTGTATAATTGTCAGCATAAAATTCAATCCAATCGTAATCAAATCTTTCATAAACGGAATAAAGACTATCCACTTGTTTTGTTATTAGTGCAGTAAGTTCTGAATCAGAAGTTTTTGATACAAGTTCTGTTTTTTTGTCAATTTTACACCCAATTAAAATACAAAATAATATGACCATTAATAACGAAAGTGATTTTAAATTTTTCATATTGATTAGTTTTAATTGCGTATAAAGCATCTGATTATTAGGTTGTTGTGTGTTTGTGTAACTAATTTAGCAAAAATAAATGAACCAGAGGGAATTTGTAGGATTTTACGAGTAGATAAAAACTAGCAATGCTTTATGAACGTTGTTCTAGCATGTTTTATTTCTACTTTTAACTAAAATTAGACTAAAACCAATTAGAGTTATCGCATATCCAATAATAAGTCGATAAGGCAAGGGGATGATATGCCATAAAATTAGATTAGCGATTAAAATAATTACTATTCCTGTTTTATTATTATGAAAGTAATTAAAGCTTAAAATTAATAAGCCAAGATTGAAAACTTTAGAGCTTGGTCCTATGGTCATAAAAGGTTTCCAAATTGATGGAACTTTTGAAATATGATTAGTGAATTCATTACGCATTTCTTCATTAGGAAAGCTCCACCAAATGAAGTCCAATACACACATTCCAATAATACAAGTAATCCCTATTAAAGTTAAAGGAATTCCAAATAGGCTAAAGATTTTTTTAGGGAAAGAAACAACTTGAGGAATTAGTAATACTACTCCAACTAACAAAAACCAATGCGCAAAATCAATTGGTTCTTGAGCATACACAAAATCATTTCCTTTTGACATTATAATCTGACCAATTAGAAATAAAACCAATCCCATTATAAAGCATGTTTTGTATGCCAATTCCGTTTTATTTTTGAGTTTTTCAGTCATGTTCATTGGTTTTTCTGAAATGTACTATAAGGGTCTAGTGCATGATTTCGTTACGTTTTTAAGTACTAAAGTTAGTAAATAAATCACAGATAGAAAGTCTTCGAGAATTTTTACAAGTTGGCTATAAATTTTGTTCAGTTCTGTGAGACCTAGATATCGGTTTTAAGTTGTTGAAAACTAAGTAGAGTGCCCTTTCCTAAATCAGTTCTTATGAATAAAGATAAAAAAATATGGTATAGACATTAGTAAAAATGTCTTTGATGTGTATTGCAAAACGATAGGACACACCCAATTAAAAAATGATGAAAAAAGCTTTAAAAGCATTTTAAAATCATTTCCTAAAACAGCTATAGTTGTTATGGAGGCAACAGGCTATTATTTTTGTTAGTAAACGATTATTATTCTTTATTTTAATCACGCAGCGTTATTGTGCAATATATTCTGCAAAGGGTACTACTGCTTATGAGTTATAACAGTATAACTTTTTAACAGAAGTATTTTAATTTTTCATTGATTCAAATCAACTTTCTATTGATTATATTTGAATACTACAGATAGAATAGACACTTTTGATTTTTCTAATTAGCTTCCATTTAAATGTATCTTAGTATAATGAATAAAAAAATCTTAAATAAAAAAGCTTCTCGTTTTTTTGAGACAACATTTATCTTTTTATTTTGGATATTACTATTTATTTTACCGCTTTTTTATCAATGGATTAATAGTCATGCTATTCGATGGAATGTGTTGTTTAACGTTTGGATTGATTACTTACCACTGTTGACTATATTCTGTGTAAACAGATTTGTATTAACTCCTTTGTTATTATTTAAAAATAAGAAGTTTCTATATCTATTATCGGTAATTATAGTCATTGGGCTAACTGTAATTGGTTCAATTTCCTTTCGTGAAGAATTGCCTTCTCAAAGTATAAATCCGCAACAAAAGCGCGTGGGACTTCAATTTCCAAATTCAACTAAAACAGTTCATCCACAAAGGGGTTTTGAACCACGAGCTGATGACGGAACCTATCCGCCATATGTTAATTTAATCCTGTTATCGATATTGTTGGTTGGTTTTGATACAGGCATGAAAACCTCTGTAAAATGGGCGGAAATACAACAACAAAAGGCAGAAGTAGAAAAAGAAAACATTAAAAATGAATTGGCTTTTTTACGCAATCAGGTGAGTCCCCATTTTTTAATGAATACCCTTAATAATATTCACGCCTTGGTGGATTTTGACACCAAAGAAGCCAAACGTAGCATTGGAAAATTATCTGTTTTAATGCGTCATTTGTTATATGAATCTAGCGATAAACCGATACCATTAACCAAAGAAATTAAATTTATAGAGAGTTATGTAGAGCTTATGAAATTGCGTTTTCATGAAGATGTTAAGATTCAATTGAATTTGCCTGAAAATCCGCCAAAAATTTCTATTCCAACATTATTATTTACTAATATACTAGAGAACGCCTTTAAATATGGTATTAGTTATGAGCAGAACTCGTTTGTAGATATTAACCTAAGTATTCATGAAAATGAACTTCAATTTACCATTCAAAACAGTGTACACGAAAAATTAAAATCCGTTGAAAAATCAGGAATTGGTATAAAAAATACTGAGAAGCGTTTAAGGTTATTATATAATGACGCCTACGTATTTACATATACAGAGCATGAAAATATATATATTGCAACTATAAAAATACCAATATGATAACTTGCATAGCTGTAGACGACGAGCCTTTAGCGCTTAGACAAATTGTGTCTTATATAGAGCAAACGCCTTTTCTTCAACTTAAAGGGAAATTTACCAATGTATTAGGGGTTAGTGGTTTTTTAAAAGAAAACCCTGTTGATTTATTGTTTTTGGATATTCATATGTCTGATTTAAACGGCATGGAGTTGGCTAAATCTTTAGAACATCCTCCAAGAATAATTTTCACCACGGCTTATAGTGAATATGCTATTGATGGTTATAAAGTAAATGCCGTAGATTATTTACTAAAACCTATTGAATATGTTGATTTTTTAATGGCATCCAATAAAGCAGCAGATGTAATTAATAAAGAAAGACAGTTTGCAACCGAAATCAAAAAGAAGGATGAGTTTTTATTTATAAAATCTGGTCAGCAACATATTCGAATCCATTTTAAAGACATTAAATACCTCGAAGCGCAAAAAGAGTATGTTTCTATAAATTTAATACATGATGAACCTGTAAAAACCTTAGTTCGCCTTAAAAATATAGAAGCAATTTTACCCAAGGAGCATTTTATGCGTATTCATCGTTCTTTTATTGTTAACCTCAATCACATTGTTACCGTCGAGCGGAATAGAATCATTTATAACCAAAAAGAGTCTATTGTAGTTAGTGATACGTATCAGGAAGCTTTTAAAAGGTTTTTGAATACTAATTTCTTTAACTAAAATTTCATTGATAGAAAATGCCCTTCTATTGATTTTGTTCTTTTTTCAATATATAAATACAGATCTTTGATGTAGATTATATTTAAGATTATGAAAACGTGTATAAAAAGGAGGTTTGCAACATTAAGTATCTGCTTATCCATAGGATATTCTGCAGTAGCACAAATAACATATCCTATTGTAGATACAGGTGTTCAAACGTTTTATAGTAATAATAGTGTTGTTTCAGAACCCAATAAAGGCGATGCATTTTATGGACAAGATGCCAACTATAACGGAAACCAACCCTCATATGCTAATAATGGTGATGGCACGATAACAGATAACATTACAGGCTTGATGTGGCAACAGGATATGGGAGGCAAAATGACACTGGAAGAAGCCATAGAAAAAGCAAAAAAATCTACCTTAGGAGGTTATAACGACTGGAGAGTACCCACAATCAAAGAGTTGTATTCTTTAATTCTGTTTACTGGTCAGGTTAAAGGTGCAAAATCCAACAAGCTATTTATTGATATTAATTATTTTAATCAACCTTTGGGAGATACAAGCCTTGGAGAACGTGAAATTGATGCGCAAACGTGGTCTTCAACAGTATATGTTGGGAAAACCATGAGAAATGATGCCACAATATTCGGAGTTAATTTTATTGATGGACGAATAAAAGGCTATCCTAAAGTTAATAAAAGAAAACGAACAGCAAATGCTATGTATTTCCGTATGGTTAGAGGAAATACAGACTACGGAAAAAATAATTTTATCGATAATGGAGATGGTACCGTAAGTGATTACGCAACCGGACTAATGTGGCAAAAAGCAGATGATGGTAAAGCAAGAGATTGGGAAGCATCTTTAGCCTATTCAGAAGATTTAGAGCTTGCAGGTCATACAGATTGGCGTTTGCCTAATGCCAAAGAATTACAAAGTATAGTAGAGTATTCTAGATCGCCACAAACCACAAATTCTCCTGCAATAGACCCTGTTTTTTCTACAACTGAAATTAAAGATCCAGAAGGAAAATCTGGCCAATATCCGTTCTTCTGGACGAGTACAACGCATTTAGATGGTGTAAACCCAGCATCTGGAGCTGTCTATATCGCCTTTGGCGAAGGTCAAGGAAAAATGAGAAACCAGTTGATGGATGTACACGGAGCAGGATGTCAAAGAAGTGATCCTAAAAGTGGTAATAAAAATCAGTATCCAAAATATTTTGGTCCGCAAGGCGATGTACGCTATGTGTACAATTATGTGAGAAGCGTACGTAATATTAAAATGTAATTTTTCGTTTACTGAAGCTTTAAAAGTAGACTTTGCCTTAAAACTATAATCTTAATTGCTTTTCATTGATTGCATACCAAATTCTATTGATACCTTTTTTTTAAAACACTTTGATTAATGACCTTTGAATTATAAATAATAACTTAAAACAAAATATATGAATTTTAAATATTTAAAAATAACATTGAGTCTACTGGGTCTTTTTTCTATTATCTCTTGTTCAGATGATGATGCTAATACAGCTGAGAGCAGTGAAGATGGAGGAGGAGATACAGTAATTACAGAGCTTACGTATACTATTGTAGACACAGGCGTCTCAGATTTTTATAGCAATGATGCTATCCTATCAGAACCCAATGAAGGCGACGCTTTTTATGGTCAAGATGCCACATATAATGGAAATCAGCCTTCGTATACAGATAACGGAGATGGTACAGTAACCGATAATGTTACCGGGTTAATGTGGCAACAAGATATGGGTGATAAGATGTCTTATGCAGATGCTGTAGTATTGGTAGAAGATTTTAATTTAGGAGATTATTCCGATTGGAGAATACCAACGATTAAAGAGCTATATTCTTTAGCTAATTTTACAGGACGTTGTTTTGGTGATGATGCTGTAGATATGTTTATTGATGTTAATTATTTTGACCAACCTATAGGAGATGAGTCTATAGGAGAACGAGAGATTGATGGGCAAACTTGGTCTATTACTGAATATGTAGGACTTACCATGAATGGAGATGAAGCGGTTTTTGGATATAATTTTGTGGATGGTCGATTAAAAGGGTATCCAAAATATGATCCTGAAACAGGAGCACCAAATACTATGTATTTTAGAATGGTAAGAGGAAATGAAGCTTATGGTGAAAATAATTTTACAGATAATGGAGATGGCACCATTACAGATCATGCCACAGGATTAATGTGGCAACAAGCAGATAATGGTGAAACTTACGATTGGGAAAATGGCTTAGCTTATGCAGAATCACTAAGCTTGGGAGGTCATGATGATTGGAGAATGCCTAATGCTAAAGAAATACAGAGTATTGTAGACTATACAAGGTCGCCACAAACCACAAATTCTCCTGCTATTGATCCCTTATTTACATGTACACCAATTTTAGATTATAACGGTAATTCTGGGCAATACGGTTATTATTGGGCAAGCTCTCCTTTACAAGACGGACCAACACCTTATACCGATGCCGTCTATTTTTGTTTTGGAGAAGCTGAAGGCGAAATGAACGGTCAATTATTAGATGTACATGGTGCAGGAGCACAACGTAACGACCCGAAAGCGGGTAGCACAGATGATTTTCCTGATACATTTGGTCCACAAGGCGATATAAGAAAGGTGTATAATTTTATAAGATGTGTACGAGACGCTAACTAGTTTTTTAAAAAATAAAGATGAAAATAAGATGTTTAAATATAGCGTTATTCCTCGTTATATTGTGTGTCGTTTGTGCTTGTGAATAGGATGAGGTATAACGTAGTGAAGCAGAAATAGATATGGGGTTAATATCTAATATTACAGAAGGTTATGTGTTATATTCCTATATAGGAGATAAAACGACGCATCTTATTGATTCTTTAGGAGTAGATGTAAAAACATGGTCGTCTTCCTAATATATAGTTCTTTGGGAGTTATTATTTTTCATAAAACAAGAACTTATTGCTTTTAGGAAAATTACCAAGTGTAGATAATAGATCGTTTTCTACAGGTGGTCTTGTTGTAGGAGTGATAGGGTAACTTGATAATAATAATCATGTTCATTGGTTTTCTCAAATGACTATAATGTGTTTGTATAAGGTTAATTGCTTTGATAAGTAACTAAGTTAACAAATAAAAACCTAAAAGAAAATCCGGATAGATTTTTGTAAGTAGGCGAGTAGCAAGCAATAAATTATATATAGTGTTACCCACAACCTTTATTGTAATTCCTCACATTGAAACCCGTCTATTTTAAGGTGAAAGCATACTAGTTTATTTATGTTTTTATTACTTTTTATCCTTAAAATTCTGTCACAATCCTCTAAATCAAAAGTCCAAATACAGGAAGGTATAATAGCTCTAAGTATCGAGTTAACAATACGAATATCTTGTGGTTCTATAGAAGTCTTAAAAATGTACATATTCATAGATGTATTTTTTTATGTAATGGTTTAAGTATGTTGTGGTCAATATAAAATGTGCCAAATGGAATACAGCAAGCAATCAAAACTTTACAAGTGGTTGTTCTAAATTTCCATTTATACTCCGTTCCAATACTTAGTGTATTGAAAACAAAAAGTAAAAATAGTATACCGTGAATAGGACCTAAAATTGTAGATGGTGTCGTAATTCCGTAAAATTGCTTCAGCGGAACGGTTATAAAAACCAGAACAAGTAAGGAAAGTCCTTCTAGAAGAGCCAATACTCTTAGCCTACCAATATTTGAATTAAAAAAGGATATCATCTAAAATGGTCTTATATATGGTCTGTTAGCTAATGGAGAAAATGGCCAAGGAATAGCTATGCATATAAGGAGTAAAGCCAGTGAAAAATAAACAAGCATTGTTTTAAATTTTTCTACATCTGTTTTTTTTCTTTTTGCTTTTGCTGAACCTATTGTGATAACAACTATGGCTACCATCATAAAAATAGAATGAAAAAGACCAAAAAAAGTTAACTCCCATTCCAAAATTAAAGTTTTAAAATCAGAGAAATAATATGTAATAATCGGACTTTTTGTATAAACTAGTATTCCTATTATAAGTTGTATGTGAGCTATAGTTGCTGTCCAATGTCTAACTGTATTGTCTAGGTTAGAAAAGATAGATTGCGACTTGTAGCCTCTATAGGCTCTAAATATGGCGTAACATAATGTTAAAAGAACAAGCCACCTAAATACCGAATGAAGTGTTAAAATAGTTGAATACATAAACTTTAAATTTGAAGCTACAAATGTCTATGTTTATCTAAATAAGAAATAGAAATTTTTATGCTATACTTAGGATTTTTCAATCATTTTTCTAAATTCTGTGGGCGAGATGTTTTCATTTTTTTTAAAGAACCTCGTAAAGTAAGAGGCGTCTAAATATCCCATTTCATAAGAGATTTCACTAATCGATAAATTAGATTGATAGAGTAGGTATTTAATTTCAATAAGTTTAGCTTCGTTTATGATTTCAGAAGCAGATTTAGAAGTGATGGTTTTTACAGATTTATTTAAATGATTAGGGCTAATATTCATCATTTTAGCAAAGTCGGTTACTTTTAAATTCTCTTTAGCTTTTTTGTGAGCCAATAACCGAAATTGAGAAGTGATTTGGTATGATGCTTTATGACTAACTAAATTACTTTCACCAAATATTATTTTCAATTCGGTAAGTAATGTATATAAGTATGAATGAATAATATCTGGATTTGGGGTTTCGTCTCCTTTAAATTCAAAAGTCAACCTTTCTAAAATTCTTAAAATAGATTTTTTTGAAAATAAGCTAGATACCTTTATGATTGGATGACTTCCTGTGTTTAGAAATTCAAAGTCAGAAATTAATGAGCGATTTCCAAACTTTCCAATGAGTATATTTGGATGAAAATGACACGTAAACCCTTTGAGGTTTTTAGAAATTTGTTCTGTAGAGAAAACGGCTCCAGCTTGAAGCACTACAATAGTATTTGGTGTAATCGTGTATTTTTTAAAACCAATTTTAGTTTTGTATGAACCTTCTGTTACAAAAATTATGGTATGACTTTCTTCTTTTGAAGGATTAATTGGTTTGAGTACACTTTCAATCAAATCCTCATTTTTTAAACAAAAGAAATCTTCCACGCTTTTTTTAAAAAGCTTGTCTAATTCAGGACTTTCGTTAAAGTATTTTTTTCGAAAATCTACAGAATTGTATGTTTTTATTTCAGATTGCATTTGTTTGATGAGGCAGGATGTTTTGTATAATAATTGTTGTGTTTAGCGCAGCACTATGCGGGCAGCAGCGACAAGTTTTTCATTATCTTCTTAGTTGCAAATTACTAAGAGCTGTGTGCGACTCAGAAGAACAAACGTTACGTATTGTTGCGATAACTAAAATAGTAATTTTTAAGTACTAAACATTCTTAAATTATAGAAAACCTATGATTATTTTGCTTTGTGAGTAGTAGTACTTTTTATTCAATTAAAAGATTGTCTAAATGCAATAGGGGAGACATTAGTTTTACTTTTAAACAGTTTACTAAATGAAGCAGGATATTCAAAGCCTAATTCAAAAGCAATTTCACTCACGCTTAATTCTGTAGTTGATAATTTCTCTTTGGCTTTTTCAATTATCTTATTCTGAATGTGCTGTTGTGTACTTTGTCCACTATTTATTTTTAATAGGCTACTTAAATAATTAGGAGAAAGATTTAAATCATTTGCAATTTGAATGACCGTAGGAATTCCATTCATAAGTGTTTCACTATTATTAAAATAGTTATTTAGTATTTGTTCTAGTTTTATAAGAATTTGATGATTACTAATTTTTCTTGTAATAAATTGTCGTTCATAATAACGTTCTGCATAATTGAGTAATAATTCAATTTGTGAAATGATAATATTCTGACTGAATTTGTCAATATTAGATTGATATTCTCTCTGTATATTTTTTAAAATGTCAATGATAATATGCTCTTCTTTTTCAGAAAGGAAAAGTGCTTCATTAACAGCATAACCAAAGAAATCATATTTTTTAATAGATTTAGCTAAAGGTGTATTCCAAAAAAAGTCTGGATGGATAAGAAGAAGCCACCCAGACGCATTTACTTTAATGTTCTGATTTATTGTAATTGTCAACATTTGTTTTGGAGCAATAAATGAAAATACCCCTTCATCAAAATCATATTTTTGTTGTCCGTAATTAAATTTCTCACTTACATTTCGTTTTAAACCAATAGAATAAAAATCCTGCATCCATTTAATTTTATCAGAATCTGTAGGGTAATTAACTTTGCTATAGTCTACTAAACTAATCAATGGATGTTCTGGTTTAGGTAAATTACTATAGTTATGAAATTCACTTATAGATTTAAATTGATGTATCGTTTTCATTATTTAAATGTATGAATTAATTTTCTTTATGTAGCACCATTCCTGCGTGATAAAGGATTCCATTTCTGAATTCTCCATCTGCTGTGAATCCTGTATCGTCTTTATAGTCAATATGATTTCCTGTTATTTGATAACTTCCTTGATAAGCACTTTTTTTATTTCCTCTCGCTTCGTCATATCGATTGTTTGGCAATAATTCGTGACGGATATTTCCATCTTTTGTTACCCACATTCCAATATATTGTTTTGATGCTTCTATCGTCATTTGCTTGAAAAATTTAATTTTTAAACCCTGTAGAGGTTCCTAAAGTTCTATTTTCTTTCATCGCTTTCTGAATTGTCTCTATTTTTAATTTAGCATAATGATAAGCATCGTCTCCCATAAAAAAATGTACAGGAGGATTTTCTTGTTTACTTAAAGCGATTAATACTTCAGCTCCTTTTTCGGGGTCATTAGGTTGATTTCCATCAATCTCTTTTAAATGTGCTTGTTCCATTTCACGAGCAGATTTATATTCATCAATAGGATTGTTAGGTGTTTTAACAGAACCTGCTGATAAAAAGTTGGTTCTAAAATAACCAGGATATACTAAGGTTGTGTGTACACCAAATGATTTCATTTCTTCGGCTAATGCCTCTGTAAAACCTGCAACAGCAAATTTTGTAGAACAATAAATGCCAAAACCTGCAAAATTACCTGTATAACCACCTATAGAAGCTATATTAAAAATATGTCCAGATTTTTGTTTGCGTAAATATTGTGAAGCATTTCTAATGACGTTTAGAGAGCCAAACACATTTACTTTAAAATTACCTATCACTTCTTCTTCAGTAAGCTCTTCTAATGTTCCTATTTGACTGTAACCTGCGTTGTTAACTAAAACATCAATGCTACCAAAATGACTAATCGTAATTTCAATAGCTTTCTTGACATTTTTATTTTCTGTTAGATCCATTTCAATTGGTAAGAAATTTTCATTTTCTTCTCCAATTTCTTTAATTAAAGATTGTTTGTTTCTTGAGGTAGCGGCAACATTATACCCTTGTAAAAGAAGCTTTTTTGTTAATATTAATCCTAAACCTTTTGATGCTCCTGTAATAAACCATACTTTTTTTGTGTTCATATTCTTTGATTTTAATTGATGATACAAAATTGGTTCATTAAAGTGTTTTTCACTTTTCCAAATCTAAGAATGGTATAGTCAAATCTACCTTATCTGGTGATTTTTGGTCATATTTACTGTTAAAGAGATTGTTTATGGTTTCTTGTGTGGTTAAGTAATAATTACTGACAAAGAAAATTAGCGAGGATTTCCTAAGTAGGCTTGTACTAGCAATAAATTATACACGTTGTAGTGCTTTCGTTTTTATTCTATTTTAACCCAAGTCTGTATGTAATTTGTTCCGTCTTTAGTAAAGTCTAATGTAAGATTTTGTTGCACATCATCTACTTCAAATTCAAATGTAAATTCATCAGATTCTTCATCAGTAAATATTATCGATTGGTTGTTTAATTCAACTTCAAAAACACCAATATTTACTACATCTTGTGAATCTGTATAAGTTAAAAATCCTATAGTATCTTTGATGTTATCGTCTAGATTGAACTCTAAAAATTCACAACACTTTGGAGTCATATCTGAAATAGAGCCATTAATGATTTCATCTTGGATTTCCCATCGACCTAATAAACCGGTAGCTTCAAGGTTGTCAAAAGAAGATGGGTCATCACTTTCACATTGAAAAGCCATTAAAAACGGCGCTAAAATAATAAACCTTAGATATTTCATAATTCTAATTTTTATCAAATTTAACTTAATTCAATGCTAGTAATTAATGCTTATAGTTTTAAATGATTAACATAAAGTTAATTTTTAATCCTTATTTCAGGATGGGGCAGTATTGCAGACAATGGTAAACTGTATGAGTAGTGGCAGAGGGCGTGGGTCTTTCCTGCTCAAAACACTACGTAGTTTGACAGGGATAGGATTCTCGATGTTTAGCACTTTACCAGCTTTTACTTATACAAAATGTTAGCCTCCGTTATTTATTTTTAAGTTCCTCGATTCTTTTCTTGTAAAAATCGCTGCCACTTAATTCAAAAGCCTTAGTAATATATTTAATTGCATTAGTAAAGTCGCCTTGTGTTTCATAGTAATCAGCCATAGAATCATAAGCATTTGCGCTTTCAGGATAATACTCAGTGGCAAGTTCAAAGTACATTTTCGCCTTTTCAGGTTGTTGCATATCCATATTCATATAACCTGACATATTTAAAAGTTCTTCCGGATAAGGTGGCTTAGAATAACCAAAATGTTTTTTGAGCTTCTTTTCTCTGTATTTTATAATACTAAAAAGCTCCTCTTTTGTCGTATCAAATGAATTTATTTTATCAGTATTTTCCATTTGATACCATTCAAAAAGTGAAATTAACCCGTCCATGATAGATGGAAAAGGAATTGTACCATGTATATCTCTGGGGTAAAATTTCCATTCAAAAGATAATCCGTTTTTGGTATTTTGTTTTACCATGTTTGAAAAGGCAATATTAGAACGGGAAAACAATGTAAAATCTGTTGTATCCTGCATTACATTGTCTATTGTTATTTGCGAGTTTTGCATATGTAATTGTCCACTTAACGACATAAATAAAGCTTTGTTTTTGTAATTCTGGGTAGCAATTATTTTTTTTGCATCTTTCAATAGCTTTTGGTCGTCCCAATCCAGGCTTGGGTCGATGGCTAAATAGTTAGCAAATAAATCAGGTTGATTAATTAGTGTGGAAATAGTAAACAAACCTCCATATGAATGACCAATCAGCGTTCTGTAATTGGTAATCGGATATTTGTTTTCTACAAAAGGAATAAGTTCTGTCTCAATGAACTTCCTGAAATTGTAAGCCTCTCCGTTTTTTTCGCTAAAAGGCATTCCGTATTTAGTAGTTATAATTGAAGTGGTTAGGTCTCTTACTCTATGTGTCTCATTCGAGATACCGACCATTACCATTTCTGGTGTAAAACCACCACTATAAAAATTTTGCACATCATTTACTATAGGAAGAAACATTTCTCCATCTAAAATAAATACTACAGGGTATTTTTGACTTTTCTCAGGAGTATAACTGGCAGGCAATTGCACATAAATTTGTCTTGACTCGTCTAATATTTTGGAATAGAGACTATCTAAAACACCTACTTTGTGTAAAAACTTTTGATCTTGGTTTTCTTGAGCTTTTACAAATTGTTGAAAGAAAATAATGAATCCTACTATCAATACTATTTTTAATTCTTTGGACATGTTATTGTCTTTTTATTATTCTTATTTTGGTTTTCATAATGCACCACGGTTTTGTATATAGTTAATTATGTGGTTTAAGTACTAAAGTTAGCAAATAAATCACAGATAGAAAGTCTGTGGGTACTCTTGTAAGTAGGCAAGAAGCCAACAATAAATTATATACGGCTTTTGAGTAGTTATTTTTCCACCTGCTTTTGAACCCAATCCATTAGGAGGTCTTTATTAATTGCATCCCAAGTTGACTGCGTATTCTTTATTTCTGATAGATTGTCTTCGGGTTGTAAAACAATTAATTCTATATTTTTATTTCCAGCCAGTTCCAACTCAGCTAAAAAGCCAACTATATCTGTCGAGTTATTCTCGTATAAGGTTCTTAATTGTTTTGTAAGCTTATATTTTATTGCTGGTTCTATATATGCTAAAACTGCATAGTCTTTGTAAATCTTAATATTTTCATTTTTTTCATCAAAATAGCTATATGATGAGAAGTTGTAATAATTTTCCGGATTAGTTTTTGGTGTTCCTTTCAAGTTAGTTTCCAATAGATAGTTTATAAATTTTGGTTCCCACAGGTTAATTCGGTTTATTCTTATATCACGTTTGTGTTGATACCATTTTCTTGTAAAATCCATCGTAAAATTGCAAATGACAATACCTTTTATTTGAAGTCGAAATTTGAAGTCGTTTTCTTTCACGAATTTAATATATCGCATGGCTCTATGTCCAACTAAACTTGCTCCTAAAAAGAAAATGTTGTTATTTGGTAACTGATATTTATCAAAGACTTCTTGAATAAGCTTGTGCGTAGAAATCATGGATGATTTAGAAAAGTAAAAATCTAGAGGAATTTTGGTTGAAACGGACAATACTGCAAAGTCTTTTTCTGATGCTTGCGTATACAACTGCTTTGCGCTATTGTTCTTTTTGTCATACTTTGAATCTTCAAGGAAAATGAGCACACCTTTTATGTTCTTATTTTCAGGAAGCATTAGCGTATACCCTTTTTGAATAAAAGGTAAAAAATCATTTTCTCCTATACCAATTCTTATGCTGTCATTTTTTGTTGGTTCGTAGTACTCAACCATTTTCTGTGAAAAAGATTTTGTACTAAAAATAGTCATGAAGAGTAAAAACAATACCTTTAAAAGTAATTTCATTATCGTTAGTTTTTAATTACGCAAACGTGTTTTTGAAAGGAACGTTGCGGGTTTGTGTACGAGGATTTTTAGACATAGTAAATCAAATGATTAAATGTATGAATTTAAACGGCTTTAATTTAATTCAGTTCTTTGTTAGGCACTGGCAATTTTTTAGTTCAAATTTTCTAAAAAGTCAATTAATGGTAAAATTCCGTTATTATTTTCTTTTTTTCTTTTTTCTATAGAATAATACATAACGCAAATCATTAAAACTGTGAAAACAACGTGAATAATTATCCTTAGAGTTATTGATACATTAAATTTTTGTAAAACATCAATGTAGCCTATATTTATTCCTAATACTAATAGAAATGTATAGAACCACATATATCTTGATGTAGTTAACATTCGTTGCTTTAGTTTATGAATAAGGTTTTTTATATACTTATGATTATTTAATTCAGCATCATAGCTTATTAAGCTATACTTACTTCTATAAGATTGGATTAGTATCATTATCATACCAAAACCAATTATGAGGATAGATATTAAATAATAAATATTTGAGAGTATAGGAAGTAATGTTGCTAAAACTATTATCGTAACTGGAACAGCAACGAGTAAAATGGTTCTTTCTAATTTTCCTTTCTTTTCAATTTTGTTTAAATGAGTAATCAACTTACCTAAATCTAAAGGTGTCGACTTTTCTTCTTTCCAAAGGTTTTGCCAATTTGTAATATCTTTCTCCATAATTATTTGAGTTTTTTACTCAATATTTTTTTAATTCTATTTATTCTAACTCCAACATTCGAAGTTTTTAATCCTGTTATATTTGAAATGTCGTCATAACTACAATTCTCTAATAATAACCCTATAATTATTCTATCTATTTCTTTAAGTAATGAAATGGCTTTATAGAGTTTTTTTACTTTTTGTTCTTTATCAGTTGAGTTCAAAATCTCAATTTCGTAATGAGGAATATTGGGTTGATATTCTATCTCTTTTTTTTTTAATTTGGTTTTTCGATTTAGAGTTAAGAGTGCTGTGTTTGTTGTGATTCGGTAAATCCAAGTATCTATATTACTCTCATTTCTAAAGGTGTCTAAATTATTCCAAACTTTTATAAGAACTTCTTGAAATAAATCATCAGCATCCGTTTTATTTCCCATAAACCCTAAACAAAGCCTATAAACTTTATCCTTTGAATGTTTATAGACTTGTTTAAATTTTTGTTCTTTATTCTTCATAATTTATAAATGCTTCAACTGAATTAATAAACCATTTAGGTTCGTCCAACATTATAAAGTGTTTTGCTGTTTCTGCAACTATAATTTGGCAATTGTCTGCTTTTGAAAATTGATTTTTATAGTTTGCTTGAACTATTTCTTTTGATATTCCGTAATCTTTTGCTCCATACCAACTTCCAAATAAAAGGATAGGTATTTTTACTTTTTCAATACCATCTCTTAAGTCTGTTGTCATAAGTTCAAACATTGCTTGTGCCATTGTATTTCTGTCTGATTGCATAGACCATTTATTCGCTAACTGAATATTTGTGGAATCAGTTATCATAGTTGGCATTGTCATTTTTTGTTGTTGAATAAATAGACTATCAGAAGTTGATAGCATCATTTCTTTCATCATTTTTGCTTGTGGAAGAACATTTTCTACGGTTGCATTTGGGTTATAAGCCGAAGACATAAAAGGATATGAGTCAACAATTATAATCTTTTTCAATAATTTAGGTTGAGAACTTGCAATTGAAAGTGATAAAAAACCACCCAAACTATGTCCAATTAATATTGGTTTTTCATTGAGTTCATCCTGAACATACTTTATAATTTCGTTTTCAATAATTGGTAAGTAACCATTTTCGAGTGAAATTGCACTTTGATTAGCAAATCCTGCTAAAGTCAAAATATGACATTCAAAATTTTTCTCTAATGTATCTGTTGTTTCTTCCCATACTTTACCAGAAGATGCCAATCCTGGAATTAAAATTATCGGTTTCCCTTGCCCTTTAATTTCAATATTGAAAGAATATTTTTCAGATTGACAGTAAGTTGTTGTTTGATAAAAAAAGATGACTAATAGAATTGCTAATTTTTTCATTGTAAATGTTTTTATGATTTACTCTTTAGATTAGCAAAAGGTAATTTTATTACACTTTTTCAATTATTTTTTTTATTTATTTCGATTTTTAAGGTTTCGTGAGTGCTTGTGCCTAACGTGTTTGTATATGGTTTGTTGCGTGTTTTAAGCACTAAAGTTAGTAAATAAAAACCGAATAGAAAATCCGAAAGAATTTTCGCAAATAGGCTAGAACTAGCAATAAATTATATACGGTGTTGTAACCAGTTTTTATTGGTTTCTTCTTGTCATTTCATCTTGTGTGATATAACCATCTTTGTTTTTGTCTCTATTCTGAAAATTTTCTTTTAGATTTCCTTTAGCTTCAGATTTTGATATTTTTCCATCATTGTTTGTGTCCATTCTTTTGAGTATATTCGTGAAACTTGGAGGCGTGTTTTCATTTGTTTTTTCTTCCCTTTGTCGTGGTTGGTTTTGCCTTTGCTGTGTTTGGTTTCTTCCTCCTCCAATTTTAAAATCGTTACTTGGTGTTCCCATAAAACATCTGCTAGCAGAAGGAAACTCATCTGACACTACATAATAATATGTTCCGTTTGGAAATTCTGGTGTTACTCCAGTTCTTCCGTTACATTCATCTAAATCACCATAGTTATTTTGGTATTCGTAATCACGCACATATTTTCCAGAATATGTTCCGTTTGGTGCAGAAATACCATCTCCAGGTCGTTCTCCTTTTTTTAATGTGTAACTAGATTTTAATTGAACAACCTTACTCTTTGCATCCATTGGGTCTTCATAACCCATTTTATAATACATAGGAAATCCGTCTGCTGCCCAACCCACTAAAGTCATTTTGTTTTTATCAAAATCAGCAACCAATCCTGTTGGTGTTCCATGATAGTGATACTCGCCATTTGGTTGAACGTGAGCGTTGTTATAGTCTTCACCTAAGTTCACTTCTTCACTTAAAGGTTCAAGTGTCCATTCATGATTAGGTTCATTTGTTTCTATGTTTCTAAAATATTCGTTGGCAGAAGGCTCAAATTTCACTCCATTAATAGCAACACCAAATACATAACTTGGTCTTCCTTTATCAATTCCTAAATCATAAACATAGGTGATTTTGTTCGCTAATGTTGGTGTTAAATCAATAGTATATTCTTTGTTTTGTTCTGTAATTGTGTTTGGATTTCCTTTTGTGGGAAATTGACCAACAGTATGATTTGGAATAGCATTGGATTTTATAATTCGAACATCATTTTTTTTATCTTCTGTTATAGAAACTTTGTTTTGAAGTAATAGTTTTTCCTTGGAAGAGTTCTTTATTTCTGGCAAGTGTTCATTATTGTGCGAATGAGATATGCCGTTATGACTATGAACCTCATTTTCTAGCGGTAATACCATCAAATCTTTAGCGTATAAAACTGTGCCCACATAGTTTTTGCGAATTTCGGTAGATGTAGCTTCTTTATCAACATTTGTAAAGTTGAAATGTGTTAATACCAAGTTTTCAACATTAGCCTCTTTAGCCATTTGCGAACTTTCTACTAAATTTACGTGTGCTTTTTCTTTAGTTTTAGTACCGCTTCTATCGTTGTTACTTCTTGTAGCATTTCTTTTTTTTCCTAATTCAATAGCTCCACCAGAATCCATAATTAAATAATCGGCATTGTTAGCCAAAATAGGTAAGGATTTGGAGTATGTTAAATCTCCAGAAATTACAATAGATTCACCACCTACATCAAAACGATAGGCTAAGGTTTCAATCGTGTGGTTTACAGCAGTGTATGTGATTTTTATATCTCCAATATAAAGTGGAGAGTTTCCTGTCAAGTTTTTAGCTGCATAGTTGGACTTTACACTTTTTAAACTTCTTCCAGATTTTGATAATCTATACTCAATATCTTCTTTATAAATATCAATAATATTATCAATTATTGACGTTGTTTGTTTTGGGCCAGCAATAGTTGTTTTATTTCTGCCAAGTAGCGACTGAATAAAAATAGGGGCAAACTCCTCATTATGGTCTAAATGATGATGTGTAAAAAGAAAACCATCAATGTCTTTAATTTTGGTGTTAATTTTATGGAGGTTGGCTTGAGTACCATTTCCCATATCTACTAAAATTTTAGTGTTCTTGTAGGATATCAATACAGAAGGACCCGAACGTTCTGTATTAAATTTAGGTGAGCCAGAGCCAATTATTGTTGCCGTTAAATGGTTATTATTTTCTTGTGCAAAAAGTTTAGAGCCTAAGCAAACCATCATTAATATTAAGTATTTTATCATTTTAAATATTTTGTTTGTTAGACACTTTTTTTTCTAAATGGTTTAATTTAAAAAGGAAGTAAATTCAGACAGGTTTAGTTAAATTGGTTACAACGTTGTTGTGTATGATTAGTGGCGTGTTTAAGCACCTAATTTAGTAAATAAAAACTAAATATAAAATCCGCGAGGATTTTCGTAAGTAGGCGAGAACCAGCCATTAATTATACACGGCTTAAG
>NZ_JAHKPZ010000039.1:0-51922 GCF_018860825.1 Lacinutrix sp. C3R15
GTGTTGCACTTATCGTTACGGTTTCTGTGTTGGTTAATGTTCCTGAACAGCTTGTTGTTGGGTTGGTTACATTGGTTAAATTAATGGTTTGGTCTGTGGTTACTCCTGCTACTGTTATGGTTGCCATTCCGGAAGCATCCAAGGTGACTGGACTTGCTGGTGTTCCTGAAATTCCCGTATAATCTACGATGTCTCCTGCTGTTCCTGTAATGGTAAATACTGCGTTTCCGCCTGAACAGGTAGATGTATTACTTGTTAATGTTACGCTAGACGCTGTACTTATAGTAACATCAATAGAATCACTATCTGTAAACATTGTACCATCACAATTGGTATACTCCACTTGAACTGTATACGTTTCATCTGTTGCTGGACAAACATTAATAGTTGGTGTATTACCTATTGGACTATTAGTTCCATCCAACCAAGTTACGGTATAATTTGGTGTTCCATTAGGCGTAAAACGCCAAGCTTCATTAGTGCCAACCCAATTACTGGTGTTTCTTGTTGGAGGAAAAAATGCCTCTGTCCCTGCATTATTTTGTATACCAACAACAGCATTACCATTTAGCCAAAAACAGGTTGGTTTTTCTTCAATATATACCTCAATAGTATTTGTTCCTTCGTATAAAACGATCATTTGAGTTGACAATTCTGTAGTACACCCAAATTGAGGGACATTATAATAGGATGCAACAAACCTTCTGCATGGAGCAGCTCCTTGTATTTCCCAAGCAATTTCATGAATACCTCCACTTGCAGAAGGATCCATATCATGACCAGCTCCAAAAATATTAGCTTCGCCTAAAGCTGAATTAGAATTATTTGGTAATGTATCTGCAAAAATGTATTCATTTCCTGAATTTGCTAACGTTGTTTCAAAACTCAAGACACCATTAACTCCGACTAATATATTATTATATTGATTACCATAAAAACAAAACTCAAAACCTAATGGTATAATATCTGACCAAACATCATCAGAAAACAAGAACAATTGATTTGTTAACCCAGAAAAAGAAGATGGAGGAGAAAACGGTATGGATGAAACCGCATAAGAATCTGTTTCACCTGTTTCAAGAAATGTTGCTGTTAAATCAGTGCAACCAGTATTACAATCTACATTTATTTGCGCAGGTCCAGCATCAACATTAGAACAACCAGGTCCTTGAGCTATCATAAACTGAACAAAGAGCATACAAACAAGAAGTAAAAATTTCTTCATAAAAAAGAACTATATATTTTTAAGCGATAAGAAAAAACCTTATTTATCATACAAATTACTCAATATTAAATATTTAATGTCAAAAAACACCAAAAATTAAACAAAAAAACGAAATCATTCTTAAATTAATTATACTTTAATTCAAACCATAACAAATGGGAATTACTTATCTTTGCTAATTATAATTATTATTATTTTTAATGAAACTAGAAAGCAATTTAGACGAAATTAATGCATTAGGTGACGACCATGTTGGCACATCTACAAACACACCAATGCGTGAAGATGCATTTGCACTTTCAAATGAGGAAAAAATAGATATTATTAAAGCCGATGTTAAACATATTATGGAAACATTAGGCCTTGACTTAAAAGATGATAGTCTTAGAGGCACTCCTAACAGAGTCGCTAAAATGTTTGTTAAAGAAATTTTTAGTGGTTTAGACCCTAAAAACAAGCCTAGTGCTTCTACTTTTGATAACAAATACAAATACGGAGAAATGCTTGTAGAAAAAAACATCACTGTTTACTCTACTTGTGAGCATCATTTATTACCTATTGTTGGTAGAGCACATGTTGCGTATATCTCTAACGGAACGGTTGTTGGTTTATCTAAAATGAATAGAATTGTAGATTATTTTTCAAACAGACCACAAGTTCAAGAACGACTAACGATACAGATTGTAAAAGAGTTACAAGAAGTATTAAATACGGAAGACGTTGCTTGTGTAATTGATGCCAAGCATTTATGTGTAAATTCTAGAGGTATTAGAGATGTAGATTCTAGTACTGTAACTAGTGAATTTGGAGGTAAATTCAAAGAAAAAGAAACACGTAGAGAATTTTTAGATTATATTAAATTAGAGACTACTTTTTAGTAGTTAAAGTAAACAAGCCTACTTTATGCAAACCTTACAAAAGCAAAACATAGAAATATACAATTCACTTACTGGTAAAAAGGAACATTTTGAACCCATTACAGATGGTTATGTTGGTATGTATGTTTGTGGACCAACGGTTTACAGCAATGTACACTTAGGAAACGTTAGAACCTTTATGTCTTTTGACATGATTTTTCGTTACCTGTTGCATTTGGGATATAAAGTACGCTATGTAAGAAATATTACAGACGCTGGGCATTTAGAAAATGATGCAGATGTTGGTGAAGATAAAATTACTAAAAAAGCAAGATTAGAAGCCATTGAACCAATGGAAATTGTACAGCGTTATACTGTAGATTTTCATAATGTACTTAACACCTTTAACCTTCTTCCTCCTAGTATTGAGCCTACTGCAACCGGTCATATTATTGAGCAAATTGAACTTATTCAAACCATTATAGACAATGGTTTTGGTTATGAAGTTAATGGTTCTGTTTATTTTGATGTACACAAGTACAATCAAACAAACGATTATGGTATTTTAAGCAAACGTAAGCTAGAAGATTTAATTCACAACACTCGTGAATTAGACGGACAGAGCGACAAGAGAAATCCGCAAGATTTTGCGCTTTGGAAAAAAGCCGAACCAACTCACATTATGCGTTGGCCTTCACCTTGGAGTGATGGTTTTCCTGGCTGGCATTTAGAATGTACCGCAATGAGCACGAAATATCTTGGAGAATATTTTGATATTCATGGAGGCGGAATGGACTTAAAGTTTCCGCATCACGAATGTGAAATTGCACAAAACAAAGCTGCAAAAGGAAAAGACCCCGTAAAATACTGGATGCATGCCAACATGCTAGAACTTAATGGTGCTAGAATGAGTAAATCTACAGGAAACTATATCAATCCTGCCGAACTTCTTTCTGGTAAAAACGACATTATGTCTAAAGCATACAGCCCAAGTGTGGTTCGATTTTTCATGATGCAAGCTTCTTACAGAAGTGTTTTAGATTTAACAGATGCTGGTTTACAAGCTAGTGAGAAAGGATTTAATAGGTTAATGGAAGCCGTAAATTCTTTAAAAACCTTACCTACAACTAAGGAAACATCTAAAAACACCAAAGATACTTTAGCTGTTTTAGAGACCAAGTTTTACGAAGCAATGAATGACGACTTCAATACTCCAATATTAATTTCTTGGTTATTTGAAGGAGTAACAATCATTAACAAAATAAAGTCTGGAAACGAAACCATTTCTAAAGAAGACTTAGAAGCATTCACCAAGTTAATACATGCTTTTGTTTTTGATATTTTAGGTTTACAAAACAATACAGAAACAAACACAGGAACAGATAAACTTTCTAGTGCTGTAGCTCTTTTAATTAAATTACGTCAAGAAGCTAGAGCAAATAAAGACTTTGCTTTGTCTGATAAAATTAGAGACGAATTAGCTGCAGCTGGAATTAACCTTAAAGATGGTAAAGAAGGTACTACTTTTTCTACCAACTAGTTACTTTGTCATTCCTGCAAAAGCAGGAATCTATTTTAAAAAATTTACGTTTAATTAAATAAGATTTTTGCTTTTGCAGGAATGACAACACATGTTAAAAAAACTACTAATAACTCCTTTTCTATTCCTTATTAAGGTATACCAAACGGTAATTTCACCATTAACACCTTCTACCTGTAGGTATCAACCAACATGCTCACATTACACCATAGAAGCGCTGCAAAAACATGGTTTATTAAAAGGCGGAAAATTAGCTTTAAAAAGAATTTTTAGCTGCCATCCCTTTGGAGGTTCTGGCTACGACCCTGTTCCTGATAAAGAAGAAAACCAAAAAGACTGACAGCATATTTACTTAATAATATTAGAAAATTTTTATTCCAAATTCTAACTAAATAAGCTTCTAAAAAAATAACACTTCATTAGCTTTTGTTTCTTTTTAATCCATTGGCAATTGCCTATATTTACCATCACAAAACAAACTCTATGCATTTTTTAACTTTCGATTGGAATCCGATAACAGGTATTGACATCATTGGTAATTTTAAATTACATTTCTATAGTGTTATGTGGATTATTGCCTTCCTTTTAGGACTGCAAATTATGAAGCGTATTTTTAAAAAAGAAAATATTAATCCAGATTATTTAGATCCTCTTTTTTTATACACCATAATCGCCACCATGCTTGGTGCGCGTTTAGGACATGTTATTTTTTACCAGTCGGAACTTATTTCACAAGACTTTTTTAGCATCTTTTTACCTTTTCGATTTGTACCAAAGTTTGAATTTACCGGTTTTCAAGGATTAGCAAGTCATGGTGCTGCAATTGGGATTATTATTGGTATGTATTTATACCGAAGAAAATACAAGTACAAATCTTTAATGTGGATTTTAGATCGCGTAGTCATTCCTGTGGCTAGTGGCGCTATTTTTATTCGCTTAGGAAATTTTATCAATTCAGAAATTATAGGAAAAATCACAGATTCTCCTTTTGGTGTGCGTTTTATTCAAGAAGAATACAACCAATATGAAGCGGTTAAATTAACAGGAATGAAAACACCTAAAGAAGCATATAATGCTATTGCTAACAATGCGCAGTTTCAAAATTTATTAGATGCAGTACCTTTTAGACATCCAGCACAACTGTATGAATCTTTTAGTTACATTTTTGTTTTTTTAATTCTATGGTTTTTTTATTCTAAAACCAATAAAGGCAACCAAACAGGCTTCTTATTTGGTTTGTTTTTAGTGATGCTTTGGACTGTTCGTTTCTTTGTAGAGTTTGTAAAAGAAGCACAAGTAGATGAACGTGCTACTTGGGCTTTAAACACAGGACAATGGCTAAGCATACCATTTATTTTAATTGGTTTATACTTTATGTTTGTTTACAAACCTAAAACAGCAGTAAAATAAATGACTATGAGATTAAGAATATTATTTTATACTATTTTATGTTCTTTTCTGTTTTTAAGCGCTTGTAAAGACAAAAAAAAAGACATAAAACCTATTGAAATTTCTTTTAAAAAAGAAGGAGACCTTACTATATATAAAGCAGCAACAGACTCTATTGTCACCACCTTAAACATTGAAATTGCAGATACAGATTACGATATACAGACAGGTTTAATGTATAGAAATACGATGCAAGAAAAGCAAGGCATGCTATTTGTTTTTCCTACCATGCGTGAGCGTTTTTTTTATATGAAAAACACTAGAATACCTTTAGATTTAATTTATTTAGACAATAATAAACACATTGTTAGTTTTCAAGAAAACGCGAAACCTTTTGATGAAACCTCTTTACCTTCTAGAGTTCCTGCTCAATACGTTTTAGAAATTAATGCTGGATTAGCGCAAAAATGGCTTTTAGAAGTTGGTGACAGAATAGAATATACCGAAATAAATAAAGAATAATATTAGTAGTATATTTTTTAAAAACTACTACAGAACCACACTATTAGCATCTCTTTTTTTTACAAAAAAACTACTTACAATTATATTAGCTCTAATTCATTTTAAAAAAGCAACACAACTTACAACTAATTGATTTAAAGATAATTAGTTTATTTTCATTACATTTAAGCTGCTAATCCATTTTAAATGTTATGAAAAACATACTCCTTGTTATATGTATTGCATTATGTAACCTCACTTATTCTCAAATAAAACTTTCTGATCCCTCTACTGGTGAAAAATTAGTTTTAGAAAGAGAAGAACCCAAAAAGTACAGCATTGAAATATTAAAAATAGACACTTTAAAAAAGTATACCGTTATTGCCAAAAACACGCAATATGCTTTAGGTAAAGAATATACCATTAGTGGTGAAGACAAATTCACCATTAAAGATTCGTTAGCATTAACAAAAGATACACCTATTGAAATTACGGTTAATGAAAAGGATGCAGATGGTGTTACAATAGTAAAAAGCCAATGGACTATTATTTTAAATAAAAAAGAAAAGTCTTATAAAGAGCAAGTAAAAGCTATTATGGATTCTATTGATAGTGAAGAAAAAAAATCGAGGATTGTTGGTTATTTTAGGTATTTAAAAAGCTATAATGATGAAATTATAGTAAGTATAAAGGAAGAAGAAAATATACTTAAAAAGGAAAAGGATACTACTAAAAAAGTAGCAAATGATAAATTTATACCTGAATCTGAAAGAAAATTTAAACCAGATTCTTTAGAAATAAAAATACGAAGAGGCTCTATAAAAGACATTCGTGTTTTTGGCACAATGGATAGCATAAAAGTAGTTTTTGGAAAAGAAAACAGAAGTATTGATATTTTTAAAATTAATGATGCATCACAAGGTTTAAAAGGAGGCTTTAACAATAAACGCTATCTAGAATTATTATACCCAAAAAAAGAGCCAACACACTACCTAAAACTATCTGAGTTGTTAGCTTATGATTATATGATGGGAAAAAAGTTTTTTCCGAAGGACACTATAATTAAGAAAAAATTTAAAAAGGATTCTGTAGGAAAAAAAATTCCTGTATACAAAGACGTGCATCTTAACTCCTATTTAGAAGGACGCTTATTTACAGATGTCATTGGCCTTAATGGAGAAGAAGCAAATGGTGTAGCGCAAGCCGAAATAAAAGCTCATTTTAACCTCAACACACAATCTAATTTTGCTTTTGTTGAACCGTCACTTAAATATTCTAAATTTACTAAAGACAATGACTTTGTTATATTAGATAGTGTACAATCTAGAGCATTAACAAATTTTCATAGGCAATCTTTTTTAAGTGTTGGCTTAAAATTAAATATAATAAAAAGGGAGTTTGGTGATCGCTATGATTTAGAGTTTCTGAATGTTGGTTCTGAATATAGTTGGACTCGATTAAAAGAAATTACAAGTACCACAGATATAACCAATACAGTGCATTTATTCAATTCATTTATAGAAATAAAAGGGAAAATGAATGAATTTGATAATTTTGGAATAAGCTTAGGAAACAAGTTTTTATATGAATTACCGGTTCAAGATCAAGAGTTAGATTTAGACCCTTTTAGTTGGTATATTATTCCTGAAGTAGAAATTTTTTATTATCCTGTTGAAAACAAAAATAATACTATTTATTTAAGATTTTCATACACAAGCAATACTAGAAACCATGATTTTGATTATCCTTCGTTACAGTTTGGATATAAATTTAGAATTAAACTTAACCAGCAATAAATTATTTAAGTGCTAATACTAAAGCAACCAAATAGGCCTCGCGTTAAGGATTGATGCGGCATCCTTTTGTTTTGGATAGCAAGGAGGTTATACAATATACGTATGCCATTAAAAGCATAAGACTTTCATTACTATACGCAAACAACAAAAGATATAGCGGAAAGCCTGACGCTACGGAGTTAAAACGCAGTAGGGTAACGCCCAAATTATGAAACTATAGTAAATAAAAAAACCTTTCCGTTTAACACAGAAAGGTTTTTTTTTATAGAAATATATTAGTTGTTTAAGCTTCTAATTCTTCTTCTTTTTCTTTCACTTTTAAAGCATCCATAGCATTTCCTCTTTTTACAGAATCATACATTACTGGAGTTGCAATAAATAGTGATGAATAGGTACCAACTACAACACCTACTATTAATGCAAACATAAAGCCTCTAATAGAATCTCCACCAAAAATAAAGATTGCTAATAATACTACTAATGTAGTTAAAGAGGTATTTAAAGTTCTGCTTAATGTACTGCTTAATGATGCGTTAATTGTTTTATCAAAATCCCAAGAAGTATGCTCATTAAAGAATTCTCTAATTCTATCAAACACAACAACCGTATCATTTAATGAGTAACCAATAACGGTTAATATGGCAGCAATAAATGCTTGGTCAATTTCCATTGTAAATGGCATGAATTTGTAAGTAAGTGAAAATACACCTAATACAATTAATACATCATGAAATACTGCTACTACAGCACCAAGTGAGAATTGCCATCTTTTAAAACGGAATAAGATATATAAGAATACTACTATTAAAGATCCTAAGATTGCCCAGAAGGATGCTTTTTTAATATCATCTGCAATTGAAGGACTTACTTTATAAGACTCCATTACACCAATTTGTTTATTGTCATCGTTAAGATTGATAAACTCATCATAACTAATATTAGATAAATGTGGTTGTAATGCATTAAATAATTTTAATCTTATTTCTTCATCTACTTCTGAAGAAGCTTCATTAATTTTAAATTTAGTAGTAATTTTTACATCATTACTATCTCCTATTAATTTAGCATCTGCACTACCAAATACATCTTCGGCAGAAAGAACTCCTGCAATTTCTGATGCAGATACTGGTTCTTCAAAACGAACTTGGTATGTTCTACCACCAACAAAATCTACACCTTGATCTAATCCATTTGTAAATAAAGAACCTAAACTTAAAACTATAAATACTCCAGAAATGATGTAAGCAATCTTACGTTTTTTCAAGAAGTCAATATTTATGTTTCTAAATAGGTTTTTAGTTAATCCTGTTGCAAATTCTAATTTTCCGCCTTTATTAGCATACCAGTCTACCAATAATCTAGTAATAAAGATTGCTGTAAATAATGAAGTTGCAATACCAATAATTAAGGTTGTTGCAAAACCTTTAATTGGTCCTGTACCAAATACAAATAAAATTAAAGCCGTTAAACCTGTAGTTACGTTGGCATCTAAAATAGATGAAAGTGCATTAGAAAAACCATCTTTAATAGAAGTTGCTTGGTCTTTACCTTTTGCAAGCTCTTCTCTAATACGCTCAAAGATAAGTACGTTTGCATCAACAGACATACCAATAGTTAATACAATACCTGCAATACCAGGAAGTGTTAATACAGCTCCTAAACCTGAAAGTACACCAAATATTAAAAGAATATTTAAAGCCATTGCTATATCTGCAAATAAACCTGCTTTACCATAGTAAACAACCATCCAGATAAGTACTAAAGAAAGCGCTATAAGAAATGACATTTTACCACTATCAATAGCTTCTTGCCCTAAAGAAGGCCCAACCACATCACTTTGAATAATTTCTGCTCTTGCTGGTAATTTACCTGCTCTTAAAACGTTTGCTAAATCTGTTGCTTCATTAAGTGTGAAGTTTCCAGAGATTTGTGAATTACCACCTGCAATTGCTCCTGTTGTTACTCCTGGTGCAGAGTATACTACATTATCTAAAACAATAGCAATTTGACTTCTTTGTGTAAAAGCTCTTCCAGTCATTTCTTCCCAGATTTTAGCTCCTTTACTATTCATTTGCATGCTTACAAGAGGTTTTCCTAACGGATCATAATCTTGTCTTGCATCTACAACAACACCACCACCTAATTCTGGTACGTTTTCTCTATTACCAATTAAAGCGTATAAATCTACTAACTCGCTATCTCCTTTTTGCTTACCAAATGCAAATTTTACATAACGTTGTTCTGCAGGAAGTAAGTTTCTTACTTGTGGTAAGTTTAAATAGTCACTAATAGTTTCTTTGTCATTAATATTAACTAAAGCAATTGCTGCTGGATCTGGAGAAGCAATTAATTTATCTAAAAGCGGGTTTGCTGCTACAGCAGTAGAATCTGGATCATCACCTAAAAGGTCTGCTATTTTATCTTCTTCAGATGTTGCTTCTTTTACTTCTTCTGTATTTACTTGGCTAGACTTTTCAATACTTTTTATTGTTTCATTTGCTTGTGTTAAAAAGCTTCCAAAAAGGTTTTTGTTATATACATCCCAAAACTCTAATTGTGCTGTACTTTGTAATAATTTTGTAGCACGCTCTGCATCTTTAACTCCTGGTAACTCTACTAGAATACGACCAGAATTTCCTAAACGTTGAATGTTAGGTGAAGTTACACCAAACTCATCAATACGTTTACGTAGTACTTCAAAAGCAGAAACAATAGACTCATCAATTTTTCTTGAAATAACTGGTTTAACCTCAGCATCTGTCATGTTTCCGTCAATTTCTCCATCTAAAGCTCTTGTGTAGAAAATATCTGGTGAAGCTAATTTAGTATCTCCTTTTATAGCTTCAAAAGAGTTATAAAAATCTTCTAAATACGTATTCTGACTATTTTTTTGAAGTTCTGTAGCATCATCTAATGCTTTATTAAAAGTAGGATCTGTTGTATTATTAGCCAATCCTTTTAATATGTCTTTTACAGAAACTTGTAATATAACGTTAACTCCACCTTTAAGGTCAAGTCCTAAGTTCATAGCATTTTCTTTTACCTCGTTATAGGTATATTTTGCTATTCCAATATTATAAACTTCTTGGTTAGATATAGAATCTAAGTACTTGTTTTCTTTTACAGTATCTCCATTTGCAAAAGCTTCTGCATCGCTTTCAATACTACTGTTTTTTAACGTGAATGATAATTGGTAAATACTCACCAAACCAAACAGTAGTGCAAATAATTTTACTAATCCTTTGTTTTGCATTTTTATATTTTTTTATGGTCAATTTATTACACCTGTTTCGAGTGCTCGAAACAGGAGCGCAAATATATCATTTACGCATTGTTTTTTGACATTTTTTTATATTTAAATAAGATTTTGGGTTCTTTTACTATGCATTATGTATTTGCTACTAAAAGAACTACAGTTTTATGAAGTTTTATTCTTGTATGGTCCTGCTCTAACTTCGGGTATTTTGTATGAAGTATTATCTATTGCTATTGCAATATTTGCATGTACTTTATAGGCTACTTGCGCATACGCTGTTACCTCTGCATCTTGAATTAAACAAGCGAAAAAATATACATTAGGGTTAAAGTAACGATCACTTTCTATCTTAGGTTCTAAAGCTACTTTACCATCAAACCCAGAATTAGTATGCTTAGCATCTTGAATTTTATAAACATCTAGATTATATGCGTCTTTAGACACAGGTATTTTAGGATATTCCTTATTGTTTTTAGAAGTATAGTCTATAGCTAAACCTCCTGCTTTAGAGAGCTTATTTTTAACACTAACAACATCTGCATCACTATAATAAGTGATTTTTAGTTGTCCGTTTTCAATTTTAGAAACATGAATATTATCTACACCAAAGTCTACTAATTGTTTTTTTACAATTGCAACGGTGTTTTCAATTTCAATAGAAGAAATGGCTGTGTTAGAAAACTGTAGTACAATTTTCTGATTTGGCATAGCAGTTTGCTCTTTACTAATATAACCTAGTAAAGCAAAAGCAATAATTAAAGTACAGATGTACCACTTTTTCATGCGCAAATATACACTATTCTTAACTGTCTTATTTAACTTGTATAATACCTGCAGTTAAAGGTATTATGTTTTTATTTATGATTTGCCAAATATAAAAAATAAAGACTGTATTTCTACAGTCTTTATATAAATATTAATGACCACCTATTTGGTTAATAAAAACCTTAAGGTTCGCTTTTTATTGTTTACAGTTCTAACAATCCGTTAGTTGCTTTTACACCTTCTGCAGATTCTGCTAATTTTTCTTTTTCAGCATCTGTTAAGCTAATCTCTACAATTTTTTCAATTCCGTTAGCTCCTAAAACACAAGGAACACCAATAGATAAATCGCTTAAACCAAATTCACCATCTAATAATGCAGAACAAGGGAAAATCTTTTTAGTATCACAAGCAATAGCTTGAACCATTCCTGATACTGCTGCTCCTGGAGCATACCATGCAGATGTACCTAATAAGCCTGTAAGTGTAGCACCACCAACTTTAGTATCTTGTACTACTTGATCCATACGCTCTTCTGATAAAAACTCAGAAACTTTTACACTATTTCTTGCTGCTTTACCAATTAATGGCACCATACCTTTATCGCTATGTCCACCAATTACCATTCCGTCTACATCGCTAATAGGTGCTCCTAAAGCTTCTGCTAATCTGTATTTAAAACGAGCAGAATCTAAAGCTCCACCCATTCCAATAATTCTATTTTTTGGTAACCCAGTAGTTTTGTGTACTAAGTATGTCATGGTATCCATTGGGTTAGATACAACAATAATGATGGTATTTGGCGAGTGCTCAATTAAACTAGAAGACACCATTTTTACAATTCCTGCGTTAATACCAATTAACTCTTCACGAGTCATACCTGGTTTTCTAGGAATACCAGAAGTAATTACACAAACATCAGATCCTGCGGTTTTAGAATAATCGTTTGTACTTCCTGTAATTTTTGTATCAAAATTGTTTAATGATGCGGTTTGCATTAAATCCATAGCTTTACCTTCTGCAAAACCTTCTTTAATGTCTAAGATTACAACTTCGCTAGCAAAATCTTTAATCGCAATATATTCTGCACAACTTGCACCTACTGCTCCTGCTCCTACTACTGTTACTTTCATTTTTTATATTTTAAATTTGTGTTGAATTTTAATAACTGTAAAATTAATAATAATTAATGTTTTAAAACAGAAAAAGCGCAAGTGTTTTACTTGCGCTTTTAATATGGTTAGTCTATTTTTTTATTAATAGCCTATATTTATATCTTTTGGTCCAACCCATTCTGTTCTAGTACCATCTGTACATACAGCTCTAATATAAAAATCAAAGTCTGTATTTTGAGACAAGTTATACAATGGCCATCCACCAGTATCTGAAGTATAAATAGTTCCAGAGTCTGGAGTGCTATTATTTAATACTACAACATGTTCAAAGTTTGATTCACCATTATAATCCCAACGAAAAACGGCACCAATAGCTTGCCCAGAAGCATTGCGCTCTACTTCTGTGGTTACGTTTGATGGAGGGTTACATAGGTTTTGGTCATATTCTGCATAGTATGTTACTGGGCCTTCCCAGTTACTAAACCCTAAATTATTTGTGCAAAATGATCTCACATAAAAATCATAGGTATTTCCTGAAGCTAATGCAGCATCAGATGTACTTTCATCATTTGTTGTTATTACTTCTCCATTTCCTATTTGAAATCCTTGGCTTCCATATTGTACTTGAAAGTAAGAAGCATTTGTTTGGTTGTTATAAGTTTCCCAAAAAGCGGTTCCGTTTTGCACATCAAAATCGTATGGCTTTTCACAAAATTCGTCTACATTTAAAACAATAGGCCCTTGCCAATCTGTTAAATCGCCATTTGTACATTGTGCTCTTATATAAAAACTTAATGTTTGATTGTTTTCTGCAAAAAAGGATAAATTTTCATCATCAATACTTGCATTTGAAGCATTTGTAGTTGTAAAACTGTAATTGAAAAACAAATTATTTCCTTGATTAGCTACACTAGCTGTTTGATCGTATCCTATCTCATAATAATTAAAAGCATTCTGGGATTGGTAATTAAAATTTAAAGTATTTCCATTTTGCGTAACACTTATTAAGTTTACAGTACCACAAGCACTAGAGTCATCGTTTTCAGATTCACTGGAACAGCCTTGTAATAAAAGAAAAATACAACTTAATAATAACAATCCTTTTTTCATTTCTATATCTTATTTTAAAATTAGTTTGCTAAACTAACAATATTTTAATCTTAATACTGCGTATTTTTAAAAAAAATAAACAAAACAAAAACAATACTACAAATGCTTTGTTTTAACACAAACCAAACTAGCTTTTATAAGCTTGCCAGGAATAGCAATCTTAAATATTATCTGCATATTGAGGCTGATTATGTATCATAATCTTTTTTGCTTCTTGAAATATTTTTTAGGGTACAACATCGTCATTAGTAAGCAAAAAGCCTGTAAAATAAGGATACTTTACAGGCTTTTATAAATTACTTAAGTAAAAACTAACTATGCATCAATATTAGCATAGATTGCGTTTTTCTCTATAAAGTCTCTACGTGGTGGTACTTCGTCTCCCATTAACATAGAGAACACACGATCTGCTTCAATTCCGTTTTCTATATGAATTTGACGTAATGTTCTAAATTCAGGATTCATTGTTGTATCCCAAAGTTGTTCTGCATTCATCTCTCCAAGACCTTTATAACGTTGTATTTTTGAAGATTCTCCAAACTCTTGCATGATAGCTTTACGTTCATCATCATTCCATGCATACTGTTTTTTCGCTCCCTTTTTTATTAAATATAAAGGAGGTGTTGCAATATAAATATGTCCGTTTTCAATTAATTCTTTCATGTAACGGAAAAAGAAAGTTAAAATTAGTGTTTCAATGTGAGAACCATCAATATCGGCATCACACATGATTACTATTTTATGGTATCTTAATTTTGAAAGGTTTAATGCTTTACTATCTTCTTCTGTACCAATAGTAACACCTAAAGCTGTAAAAATATTCTTAATCTCTTCATTTTCAAACACCTTATGCGTCATCGCTTTTTCTACATTCAAGATCTTACCACGTAATGGTAAAATAGCTTGAAAAGCTCTATCACGACCTTGTTTTGCAGTACCACCTGCCGAATCTCCCTCGACCAGGTATACTTCGCATTTTGCTGGGTCTTGTTCAGAACAGTCTGATAATTTTCCTGGCAAACCACCAATACTCATTACTGTTTTACGTTGCACCATTTCACGCGCTTTTTGTGCTGCGTGACGTGCTTGTGCTGCAAGTATAACTTTTTGCACAATGATTTTAGCATCATCTGGATGCTCTTCTAAATAATCAGATAACATTTCTGATACAGCTTGACTTACAGATGCAGAAACTTCTCGGTTACCTAATTTTGTTTTAGTTTGTCCTTCAAACTGTGGCTCTTGTACTTTTACAGATACAATTGCTGTTAGCCCTTCACGAAAATCATCTCCTGCAATATCAAACTTTAATTTGTCTAACATTCCAGATTCATCTGCATACTTTTTAAGGGTATGTGTTAAACCACGACGAAAACCAGAAAGGTGCGTACCACCTTCATGTGTATTAATATTATTTACGTAAGAGTGTAAGTTTTCTGCATATGATGTGTTATATACCATTGCAACCTCTACAGGCACTCCATTTTTTTCACCTTCAAAAGAAATTACATCTTTCATTAAAGGTTCTCTTGTAGCATCTAAAAACTGGATAAATTCTTTAAGACCTTCTTCAGAATGGAACGTTTCTCCTTCAAAAGAACCGTCTTCTTTAGTGCTTCTTTTATCTACTAAATGAATGGTAATACCTTTATTTAAATAGGCCAATTCACGCATTCTACTTGCTAAGGTATCGTAATTATACTCTAGTGTTTGTTTAAATATTGTAGCATCTGGTTTAAAAGTAACAATAGTACCTCTTTTATCTGTATCACCAATTGCTTTTACAGGATATAAAGATTTCCCTCTTTCATACTCTTGTTCCCAAATTTTACCATTTCTATAAACGGTTGCTGTTAAATGTTCTGAAAGTGCATTAACACAACTTACACCAACTCCGTGAAGTCCACCAGAAACTTTATATGAATCTTTATCAAACTTACCACCTGCTCCAATTTTGGTCATTACAACCTCTAATGCAGAAATACCTTCTTTTTTATGAATATCTACAGGAATACCACGACCATCATCTTCTGTGGTAATCGAGTTGTCTTCGTTAATGGTTACTGTAATATTATCACAATGACCAGCTAACGCCTCATCAATCGAGTTATCTACAACTTCATAAACTAAATGGTGTAAACCACGCACACCAACATCACCAATATACATAGAAGGACGCATACGTACGTGCTCCATACCTTCTAGCGCCTGAATACTATCGGCCGAGTAATTATGTTTATTAAACTCTTCTTTTTTTTCGCTCATTATTTGAATAAATTTTAGTTCGAATCTTTGTTTTAAAAAATTCCGTTTTTAAACGGAAACCAATAAGCTAGCTTTATTTTTTTGAAACTATGTTTTAAAATCAAGCGCTTTTTTACATAAAAAAAGACGCTTTACAGCATCCTTTTGAATACAACCAAAGATACGAAATTAAAAACGTTTTTCAAGCTAATTTAAGCACAGAGCGCAAAAATTATTAACATTTGTTAATTATTAAAAAACGCCTTAAACAAGCTAAAAACCACCTTAAAACCGATTTCTGCATTTTTATTTAAGCAGAGAAAAATATAAAAACACAAAACCTCGCAGAAGCGAGGTTTTGAAACACTTAATTTATATAGAATTCAATAAAACATGCGCGAAATTTAAGATGTTGCATAAGATTTATCATGCACGTTTGCTATAGCACGCCCTGAAGGCTCATTCATGTTTTTAAAGGCTTCATCCCACTCTAAAGCAGTTGCTGTACTACAAGCCACACTTGCTTCTTGAGGCACGCTTAAAGCTGCTGCATCACTAGGGAAATGCGATTCAAAAATAGAACGATAATAAAATTCTTCTTTGTTTTGTGGTGTTTGAATTGGGAAACGGAATTTTGCGTTTTCCATTTGCTCATCAGTTACTTCTTTTTCAACAATTTCTTTCAATGTATCAATCCAACTATAACCAACACCATCACTAAATTGTTCTTTTTGTCTCCATGCTACGCTTTCTGGCAACATATCTTCAAATGCTTTACGAATCACCCATTTTTCCATACGCTCCCCATTAATCATTTTATCTTGAGGGTTAATGCGCATAGCAACATCCATAAATTCTTTATCTAAAAACGGTACACGACCTTCAATTCCCCAAGCCGCTAAACTTTTATTTGCTCTTAAGCAATCGTACATATGTAATTTATCTAATTTACGTACCGTTTCTTCATGAAATTCTTGTGCATTTGGTGCCTTGTGAAAATATAAATAACCTCCAAAAATTTCATCTGCTCCTTCTCCTGATAGCACCATTTTAATTCCCATTGATTTAATAACTCTTGCCATTAAATACATTGGTGTACTAGAACGAATGGTTGTTATATCATAGGTTTCAATGTTATAAATAACATCTTTAATAGCATCTAAACCTTCTTGAATTGTAAATTTAATTTCGTGATGTACTGTACCAATATGATCTGCTACTTTTTGTGCTGCAGCTAAATCTGGTGAACCTTCTAATCCTACAGAAAAACTATGTAACTGTGGGTACCAAGCATCAGAAGTATCATCACTTTCAATACGTTTTTGCGCATATTTTTTAGCAATAGCAGAAGTTACCGAAGAATCTAATCCTCCAGAAAGTAAAACTCCATAAGGCACATCACTCATTAATTGTCTATGCACTGCTGCTTCTAATGCTTCCTTAACTTCTGTAATACTTGTTTCGTTTTCTTTTACTGCGTCATATGCACTCCAGTCTCTGTTGTACCATTTTACAAACTCACCATCTTTACTAGACATATAATGTCCTGGAGGAAATAATTCAATTTTAGTACAGATTCCTTCTAACGCTTTTAACTCAGAGGCTACATAAAAGGTTCCGTTTTGATCCCAACCTATATATAAAGGAATAATTCCCATATGGTCACGAGCAATAAAGTATTCGTCTTTTTCGGTATCATAAATTGCAAAACCAAAAATTCCGTTCATGTCATCTACAAAATCAACACCTTTTTCCTGGTATAAAGCTAAAATAACCTCGCAATCACTTTGTGTTTGAAAATCATACTTTCCTTCAAATTGTTTACGCAGTGCTCTATGGTTATATATCTCTCCATTTGCTGCTAGTACTAGTTTTTTATCTGGACTAAATAAGGGCTGTTTTCCTGAAGCTGGATCTACAATTGCTAAACGCTCATGCGCCAAAATTGCTTTATCATCACTATAAATTCCTGACCAATCTGGTCCACGATGACGAATGGTTTTAGACATTTCTAAAACCTGAGGTCTTAAATCTTCACTCTTTTGTTTAAGATCGAAAGCACAAACGATTCCACACATAATATTATATATTTTTATTCTTTATTGTTTTATTGATGAAGCAAATATGCAAATGTTGTTTCATATTAAAAACACAAAACATATAAATGCTTACAATTATAAACATTTTAATAAAATTAACAAACAAAATGTAATTACAACTGACATTTTTACTATTATTTTTTATAAAAATGTAAACTTGTACTTATGGTTACGACTTTTAACATGATTAAAAACCAATAAGGTATATCTTTAACAATTCAATAAACTAAAAAAACACATTATGAAAACACCAACATTACTTTCAACAATTAGCATGGCACTCTTCATGCTTTTCACTTTAAACATTAGTGCTCAAGAATTTAAAGGCTTAGACAAAAGCCCAATGGATGCTGCTGCTTTTCCTACAGACTACAAAGACGCTAACAAACTAATAAAAGTAGTATATAGCAGACCACAACTTAAAGATAGAAGCTTAGAAAAATTAGCTCCTAGTGGTAAGGTTTGGCGTACTGGAGCAAATGAAGCTACAGAATTAACACTTTACACAGATATGATGCTTGGAGAAACTAAAGTTGCTGCTGGAACTTACACTTTTTATGTAATTCCTGGAGAAAAAGAATGGACTGCAATAATTAGTAAAGACCTTAATGTTTGGGGAAGCTACTTTTACAACCAAGACAATGATGTTGTAAGAATTAGCGTTCCTGTAACCGAAGGAAAAGAATCTTTAGAGTCTTTTTCTATTGCATTTACCGAATCTGAAAACGGTGTAGATATGCACCTAGGATGGGATAAAGCTAGAATTGCTGTTCCGTTTACCAAATAAACACTTTAATCCATAAAAAAAGCGCCTTGAAATTCAAGACGCTTTTTTTTTATGGAATATTTAAATATTTATGTGTTTGTAAAGATACCTTCCATTGTGGATTAGCCATAACAAAATCTACAATTTCAGGAACCATTTTATCTTTCTTACTCCACTCTGGTTGTAAGTATAAAATACAATCTTTATTTACTTTAGCTGCTTGTTCTTCGGCAAACCTAAAATCGTCTTTATTATAAATAATACATTTTAGCTCATGTGCCTGTGCATACACCTCATCTGTAGGTAGCTTATTCTTTTTTGGCGAAAGACAAATCCAATCCCAAACACCAGACAACTTATAAGCACCAGAAGTTTCAATATGCACTTGCAGTCCTTTTTCTTTTAACGCATTGGTTAATGGGTCCATATCCCACATTAAAGGTTCTCCTCCTGTAACTACAATGGTTTTACTGTATTTAGCTGCATTTTCTGCAATTTTAATTGTTTCTGTTGCAGGATGCAATTCTGGCAACCAGCTTTCTTTTACATCACACCAATGGCAACCAACATCACAGCCACCAATTCTTACAAAATATGCTGCTGTACCTTTATGAAAACCTTCTCCTTGAATGGTATAAAACTCCTCCATTAATGGTAATAGCAAGCCTTTATCCAATAACTCTTGTCTCTCACTTCTTGTCATAGAGCGCAAAGATAGTGATTTAAGCATGTAAAGTTAAAAAGCATATCATTTAATTTTTTAAGATAAAAACACAAGCCTTTAATACAGGAACTCCTTTGTTAGTTTCCGTTCAAAAGTTGCTAGTTTTTTTAAATGTTTTTACACTAAAGATTACTATTTTTATACAAATTTTAAGCACATTATGAGTAAACAGGACGATTTTTTTAAACATATAACAGAAGGAAACAAAACAAAAGGAGACTTTATAACCTTAGGCTCTGCAATATTAGATGGAGAAACCATTAAAGATGCCTTTGTAAAAGTACCATTAAAAACCATGAACAGACATGGCTTAATTGCAGGTGCTACAGGTACTGGAAAAACTAAAACACTACAAGTTTTATCTGAAAACTTAAGTGACAAAGGCATTCCTGTATTACTAATGGATATTAAAGGAGATTTAAGTGGTTTGGCACAACCTAGTCCTGGACATGAAAAAATAGATGAACGTCATGAAAAAATAGGTTTGCCATTTGAAGCAAAAGGATTTCCTGTAGAAATAATGTCGCTTTCTGAACAAGAAGGCGTTCGTTTACGAGCTACAGTTAGTGAATTTGGACCTGTTTTACTTTCTAGAATTTTAGACCTATCAGAAACTCAATCAGGAGTTGTAGCTGTAATTTTTAAATATTGTGACGACAATAAGTTACCCTTACTAGACCTTAAAGACTTTAAAAAAATATTACAATACGCTACCCAAGAAGGAAAACAAGAATTTCAAGAAGCTTATGGTAGAATCTCTACAGCATCTACAGGTGCCATTTTACGTAAAGTAATAGAAATTGAACAACAAGGAGGAGAATTATTTTTTGGAGAAAAAAGTTTTGATATAGAAGACCTACTAAGAACCACAAGAGATGGTCGTGGCTACATTAACATTATTCGTTTAACAGACATTCAAGATAAACCTAAATTATTCTCTACCTTCATGCTTAGTTTACTCGCTGAAATATACGAGACACTACCTGAACAAGGCGATTCTGGAAAACCAGAACTTGTTATGTTTATAGACGAAGCACATTTAATTTTTAACGAGGCATCTAAAGCTTTGTTAAACCAAATTGAAAGTATTGTTAAACTAATACGTAGTAAAGGTGTTGGTTTATATTTTGTAACTCAAAACCCTACAGATGTACCAGAAGGAGTGCTTAGCCAGTTAGGCTTAAAAGTACAACACGCCTTACGTGCATTTACAGCAAAAGACAGAAAAGCAATCAAACTTACTGCACAAAACTATCCTGACACAGATTATTATGATACCGCAGAGATACTAACCTCTTTAGGTACAGGAGAAGCTCTAGTTTCTGCATTAGATGAAAAAGGAAGACCAACACCTCTTGCAGCAACCATGATGCGTGCTCCTATGAGCAGAATGGATGTGCTTACAGAAACAGAACTAAACACGCTTTTAGACGACTCAAAATTAGTTATAAAATATAACGAAACCATAGATAGAGAGTCTGCTTATGAGATGCTAAATAAAAAAATTAAAAAAGCCGAAGAACTAAAAATTAAAGAAGACGAGAGAGAGGCAAAAGAAAAGGAGCGCAAAAAATCTACGCGAAAAAGTTCTAGTAGCACCAGAATGAATCCTATTGTAAAAGTGCTTACAAGTGCTACATTTATACGTTCTGTTTTCGGAATTTTAAAAAAAGTAATGAAGTAAAAAGCTTCAGTCGAAAAATTAAGCGTATTATATATATTCAAAAAAAAAAAAAACAATCATCAATATTTTCGTTTACACGAAATCAAAAAAAAAGCTTCCTGCTTTCTCAGGAAACACCTATGAAAAACACAATTTTCACCCTTTGCCTAGTTGCTATCTTTTTTATTTCATGCAAAAAAGAAGTAAACCCATTTTTAATTTCTAAAAACAATATTGGACTTTTAACAGACTCTACAAAAGTAAAAGACCTAGAAACTGTTTTTGCTAATGATTCTGTTGTAAAAAGGATTAGTGGAGACGGATTTACAGGACGCATCAGTGACATTGAAATTTATGACAAAACAGGAAAACAATTATTAACACTTTCGCCAAACCAAGATTTAGACTCTACAGCAACCATAAACACGGTTAAAGTTATAGACCAAAGATATAAAACAGAAAAAGGATTAAACACAACAAGTACTTTTGCAGATATAAAAAACAATTACACCATTTCAAGCATACAAAATACCCTGCGCAATGTAGTAGTTTTTGTAGACGAAATAAACGCTTTTTTCACCATTGACAAAATGGAATTACCTGCAGAATTACGTATTGATATGAGTAAAAAAATAGAAGCTATTCATATTCCAGATACCGCAAAAATTAAACATTTCATGATAGGTTGGTAATTTGCAGCAACAGAAAACACTAAACATTGCTAACCAAAACACCTTGTAACAAAAAGAACAAATGAATCCATTATTCGGTAAACTATTAACAGATCTAGCAAAGCAAAGGCTTAAAGCTAAACAAGCACCTATACCATATACCGAAAAACAAATTACGCCAATAATTAACAATATAAAAGTAGAGTTTTCACATGCTATAAAAGAGTATCTGTTTATAATTATTGGTGTATTTTCAGCAGGATTTGGACTAAAAGGTTTTTTGTTACCAAACCAATTTATCGATGGTGGAGCAACAGGTATTTCTTTACTGCTTCAAAACATTACCTCTTTATCTCTGGGTGTTTTATTACTTCTAGTAAATATTCCTTTTCTTATATTAGGCACAAGAACAATAGGAGTAAAATTTGCCATTAAAAGCGTTATTGCCATTGCATTTTTAGCCATTGTAGTTCACTTTGTAAACTACCCAATAATAACAGAAGACAAACTATTAATTGCTGTATTTGGTGGTTTCTTTTTAGGTTTAGGTATTGGTTTAGCAATGCGTGGAGGAAGCGTAATAGATGGCACCGAAGTTTTAGCAATTTACTTAAGCAGAAAAATATCAATTACTGTAGGTGACGTTTTATTGCTTATAAATATTATTATTTTCTCTTTTGGTGCTTATGTTTTATCTGTAGAAACTGCGCTTTACGCTATACTAACTTATTTATCTGCTGCCAAAACAGTAGATTTTGTAGTAGATGGTGTTGAAGAATATGTTGGTATTACCATAATTTCTGAAAAACATGACGAAATTAGAATTATGGTTACAGAAAAACTACTTAGAGCTTGCACAATATATGCAGGAAAAGGTGGTTTTGGTTCTAACGGAAAAAGTTACGACAAAGACATTATTTATACAGTAATGACAAGATTAGAGTTAGCAAAACTTTACACAGAAATTGATAAAATAGACAAAAACGCATTTGTAGTTATAGGTATTGTTAAAGATTTAAAAGGAGGAATGATTAAACGAAAACCTTTAAAGTAAATACTACCAAAATACCTATAATTATTTTTTCCTTATTTTTATGAAAAAGAAATACACCATACAAAAAACACCATTTGTAGTACCAACTACAGACGGAAAAGTAATAGAAGAACACTTTGGCCTAGCTAGTGATAACAACGCACAAATAAGTATAGCTCGCATGGTTGCTCCTGCTGGATGGAGTGAGCCTTTTCAAACACCTGAATTTGACGAGTACACATATATAATTAAAGGCAAAAAACAATTTATTATTGAAGACGAAGTTGTAATTTTGCAAGCCGGAGAATCTATTAAAATTAGTAAAAATACACGAGTTCAGTACTCCAATCCATTTACAATTGCCTGTGAATACATTGCTATTTGCCTACCTGCATTTTCTATGGACTTAGTAAACAGAGAAGATTAAAATGAATTTTATACCAAAAACCGTTGGCTTATTTATAAATACCGTAAGTTTTATTTCACCTAAGACAGCTGGAAACTTAGCGCTTTCTTTATTTTCTAAACCTTTAAAAGGAAAAGTAAAAGAAAAAGATTATGATTTTTTAGACACTGCTTTTAAAGAAGAATTAGAATATGAAGATTTAAACATCATGACCTATAGATGGCTTGGAAAAAACAAAACCATTCTACTAGTTCATGGTTGGGAAAGCAATGCTGCAAGATGGAAACCTTTAATTAAAAACTTACAAGAACAAAATTACAACATAGTTGCTCTTGATGCTCCTGCTCATGGTCGCTCAAGCGGTAAACGCTTTAATGCTATTCTATATTCAGAATTTATTCATGTTGTCTCTAAAAAGTTTAATCCAGATATTATTATTGGTCATTCTGTTGGTGGTATGGCAACTGTATTTTACCAGCACAAATACCAAAACCCAGCCTTAGAAAAACTTATTTTATTAGGCGCTCCAGCTAACTTTACAGGTGTTTTTAATCGCTATGTAGACATGATGGGTTACAATAAAACAGTACACAATAAAATAAGTGATATTGTATTAGAAAAATATGGCCATGCACCAGAATACTTTTCTGCAGCAGATTTTTCTAAAGAAATTAAAACATCAGCACTTATTATTCATGATGAACGCGACAGAATTATTCCGTATCAAGACGCCATACACTTTGATAAAAATTACGTTAACGCACAACTTATAACCACACAAGGTTTTGGTCACTCTTTAAACAATGAAACCATTACAGAACACATTAATAAGTATATCACTTATTAAAAAATAGCAGAATAAAACAAGAGCATATCCTGTTACACCTAATTAGCGAATAAACTTATAGTATCTTTGCCAAATGAAAGAGAATCTTAAACGTATAAACAAATATTTAAGCGAAGTTGGTTATTGCTCACGCAGAGAAGCAGACAGACTTATAGACGCTGGAAGAGTAACTATTAATGGCGTTGTACCAGAAATGGGAACCAAAATAGCACCAACAGATGAAGTACATGTAGACGGAAAACCGGTTATAAACACCAAAGAGTCTTTTACCTATTTAGCTTTTAACAAACCTGTAGGCATTGTTTGCACCACAGATACCAGAGTAGAAAAAGATAATATTATAGATTATATAAAATACCCAAAACGCATATTCCCTATTGGAAGATTAGACAAACCTAGTGAAGGATTAATCTTTCTTACAGATGATGGAGATATAGTAAACAAAATACTTCGCGCTAGCAACAATCACGAAAAGGAATATATTGTTACAGTAGACAAACCTATTTCGCAAACCTTTTTAGAAAGAATGTCTGGCGGAATTCCTTTAGAAGAATTAGGAAAAACTACCAGTCCTTGTGTTGTTGAAAAATTAGGAACCTATAAATTTAAAATAATTTTAACCCAAGGTTTAAACAGACAAATTCGAAGAATGTGTGAATATTTAAATTACGAAGTAAACACGCTAAAACGTGTAAGAATCATGAATATAAAATTAGATGTTCCTGTTGGTAAATACCGAGAATTTACACCTGAAGAATTAAAAGAATTAAATGCTCTTTTAGAGTCTTCAACTAAAACATTTCTAGAAAACAAAAAGTAGCAACCTTAAAAAAAGATGTTAATCTATTCTTAAACAAGAGATTAACACAACAAAACATGATTAACTTTAAAACAAAAGTCAATCATGAAACATTCCGTTTTAGTTGCATTACGTATAAAAACACTACGAATGTTTACATATGACAGTTTAAAAACGAATAAATTGAACATATGAAACTACTAACTACACTCCTACTTTTGCTCTCATTAAGCATTGTTGCTCAAAATGAATATGAAGCTTCTGAAACATTTCCTTATGGACAAGTAAACCCTGAAGCTCCAGAACAAACCAAGGATTATCAGGCCTTAATTGGCGAATGTAATTGCAAATCTACATCTAGAAAACAGGACCAAACCTGGGCAGAACCAGTAGATATGATTTGGCGTTGGAAATATATTATGAATGGTAATGCAGTACAAGATGAAACCATAAAAGCAGATGGAAAACACTCTGGAAGCATCCGCCAATTTATAGCAGACAGCAGCAAATGGTATGTACATTATTATTCTTCAGGATCTCCAACCACCTCTTTATCCACTTGGGAAGGCAACAAAAATAAAGCTGGTAATATTATATTATTAAAAGAACAGAACGCTCCAAATGGAACTGAAGGATTTAGCAGATTAACCTTTTATGATATTAATGATTCCGGTTATAAATGGGTTGGTGAATGGATAGATAAAACAGGAAACATCACGTATCCTTTCTGGAAAATTGATTGTACTAAAGAAAACAAAACACTTTCAGACGAAGAAATTATTCGAAAAAATACCGAAGCTTTTTCACTAGCATGCATGCAAGCAGATTATGATGCATTAGTTGATAAATATACAGATGATGCTAAAATTTTTCCGAATAACACTACAATTATTACCGGAAAAACAGACATTAAAAAGAAATGGGTTTTACCAGAAGGCGTAAAAACACTATACCATAAAGTAACCCCTTCAGAAATAATAATTAAAGACAGTTTTGCTTATGATTATGGCTATTACGAAGGAAAAACACTAACAAAAGAGCAAAAAGAAGTTTCTTGGAAAGGTAAATATGTTATTGTATGGAAAAAAATAAATAACGACTGGAAAATACTTTTAGACATCTGGAATACCGTTTCAGAGTAATTTTACTTACTTTTAACTTCTAAAAATTACACTTGTTATTATGGCTAAAATCTCTCCTTTTCACCTTGCAATTCCTGTACATAATTTAGAAGACTGCAGAACATTTTATAGAGACGTTTTAAACTGTGAAGAAGGCAGAAGTAGTACGCATTGGGTAGATTTTAATTTTTTTGGCCACCAATTAGTGATACATTACAAAGCAAAAACCAACGAGGATACAACTACTAATCCTGTTGACGGAAAAGCGGTTCCTGTACCACACTATGGCGTAGTTTTAGATTGGGATGTTTTTCACGCTTTCGCGGAAGACTTAAAACAAAAAAACATACCTTTTATTATTGAACCATACCTTCGTTTTGAGGGCTTAGCAGGCGAACAAGCTACTATGTTTTTTAATGACCCTGCAGGTAACGCGTTAGAGTTTAAAGCCTTTAAAGATATAAATCAGTTATTTGCCAAGTAAATATTATTTGTAGCGCCAACTTGTTAAATCTGCTCCTTCTGGTGCCGTCTCTAAAATACGTTTCATAATTTTTGGCACATACATACTATTATATCGCAATCTAGAAATATGATTAGGGTTTTCATGATCACCATTCCAACAATGCTCTGCTCGATCTCCATAATCTACTTCACCATCATAATAAGGATCTGTGGTACTTTCTAAAAAGTCTTCCATTAAATACACGGCATTATTTAAATAGTAATTATCCATATCACCACAGTAAATATGAATTTTACCTTTTAACTTTTCGCCAAGCTTATCCCAATCGCGTTCTAAAACATGGCGCAAATCGTAATTTTCTTTCCAAAACTGCGCAACATCTTTATTAATTTCTCCTGTATACTTATTCCATATTCTTTCTGGATAGCCATCTTTTGCTTGTGGCGAATAGGTAGCTTCCCAAATATCAAATTGCCCACCTGATCGTGACTTATCTCCTAAAACCAGCTCTAAGTGATTGTCTTCTTTTACAGTAGCACTCACGTTTCCTAAATAATCTCTATGTGACGGAACTTCCATCTTTTTATGCTTGCTCTTTGCATAATACGCATTGTCATCTTCATAAATATTTGTTAGGCAATAAGCTCTAAAATCTATTGGGTCTGGACAAGCTGCAAAACAACCATTATACGCATCTGGATACTTTACTTGCACTGCCAAGACCTCCCAACCACCTGTGGAACCTCCATACAAAAAGCGAGACCAGCCCTCGCCTTGACCTCTAAAAAGTTTTTCTATATGCGGAATTAACTCATAGGTTATAGCATCTCCATAAGGTCCTTGACTAGCAGAATTTACTGCATACGAATCGTCATAATATGGTGTTGGATGTTGAATTTCTATAATTAAAAAGCGAGGAAAATCGGGTTCATTCCAACGTTTATAAAAATTATAAGCTTCTTGTTGCTGTATTATATTATATCCTTCTAATTGAAACCTATCTGAATATTCAGGCTCTAAATTAGCATCAGGAGGCGTAGTTCTAAACCCTCCAAAATCTGATGGAAAATGACCATGAAAAACCATTAATGGGTATTTAGCTTCTGGATGTTCATCAAAACCCTTTGGCAACAACACATGCGCACCTAAATACATGTCTTTACCCCAAAACTCAGAAAGTAATTCTGACTTTAACCTAATGTGCTTTATCCACGCTGTGTCTTCTGGAGCTTTAATTTCTGGAATAACCTGATCTAAAACAACATGTAAGTCTTGTATACCATCTTCAGTAACGGTTACTTTTACTGGTGTACTATATAAATTTCCTGGAGAGGTTTTCCATTGTTGGCCTTCGCCATTATCCATTGGTAATTTCACGGTTTGACCTGTAGATAAATTAAAAGTTTCATATACATGTAAAACGGCTTGTACATAATAAACCCCTTGTTTTATTTGTGATAAACTTTTATACGGAAACCCAAAAACAGTATCATTAAACGTTACTTTTTCATTGGGTTTTAAATCCTCTACATTAAGGCCGAAAATGGGTTGTGCATCTAGTCCTACAGACACTTGAAAACGCGGTTCTGTTTCTTCACTTTCTGCAAAAATCAACAATAACCTACCATCTAAGTTTTGTGTATTTACAGCATCTGAAAAAGACACCTCAATTTTATTTTTTGATGTTTCCTTCTTGGAAGGTGAAGTACAAGTAAATAAAAAAACAACTAAAAAAAAGGAAGCTACTTTTAATAATTTCATAAAGAATATATTTTCAAAAAAGATACTCATTATTTTTATAATGGTAAAGCAATATTTATTTAACTATCTCCTATTTTATTGCTTGCAAACCAACAAAAAAAGAAAAGTAGGTTTAAAAGCACTTTACTAACAAGTACTTTTAAACCTACTTCATTTACAAAATAACACGCTACAAGTGCTATTTATTGTTTAAAAATTTACACAAAATTATTTAACAAATTTAATTGTTTTTCTTGTTGTATCCTTTTTAAGTACTAATACATAAACACCTCTATTTAAGCTAGAAATATCAATAGTATTAACAACTTCATTTGATGTATTTTCAATTACACGTTTACCATCTATTGCATAGATTTCAAATGTATTATAATTTACATTATTAAATAATTGCACTTGATCATTAGTAACCACATATTTAAATGCAGCATCATTATGAGCTGTGATACTTAGTGAAGGGTCATACACGCTCGTCATTGCTAACGTAGAACCTCCTAAAAGCGAACTTAAAACACTTGATAAGAAACCAGAAGGGTTAAATAAACGTAAATAAAACACATCTCCTTCAGAAACACCTGTTATTGTTTCAGAAAAAGAACCAGAAACACTTACAAAACCAGAAATGTTATAAGAATTACAAATAACAGCATCTAAACCACCAGTATTATTTTCTTTTAAAATTTGATACCTTACATCTGTATTTAATGACAAACCTACTACACTAGTACTTAAACCAATAGTCACTGAGTTTTCACCAGCAGAAACCACATGTTTATAAAAACTATCTGCTCCAGAATCATCTGTACAAGTAGTTGGTAAACCTGAAGCTGTAAGTGAAGTTACACCTAAAATTGTTGCCAGCGAACCAGATCCATCTACAGTTGGTGCTGTTGCGCTAGTATTCTGAGCCTGAGCAATACACACACAAAAAATTGTTGCTAAAAAAAGTAATTTGTTTTTCATAAAATATATTTATTATTGTTATACTTTTTAAAGTTAGCAAAAACTCACTCTATAAAAAACACCTTTTTAAAACCCTTTGTATTTTTATTAAAATCACACAAATAACTATTAAAACATATTATATTTTGAAAAAAAGATAATACGTATTGATTTTCCTACAAAATACAAACGGTATTTTTGCATTATCCCTCTACCTCAAAAGACTAAAAAACAAACATTTACACAAAAAATAGTTTTATTTTGAATTAAAAAAGTCAAACTAACAGTTTTACTGTAACATTTCTTGATAAAAAACATTTCTATTTTCAGAAAAAAAAGAAGTATTCTATAAAAATAAACGCTAACCATTTAAAGGTCAATTTATTTAAAAAACTATTTTTTTTTAATCCAGTAAAAAGGAAAATATATAAGAAGAAAGAAAGGTAGCAACAAAGCTTCAACGACAAAAAGATACGTAGGCCAATCTCCAAAATAATCTAAAGCAGAAGCAGATTCTGGTTTTTGATTTAAATAAGAATAATTAGCATCTAACAGGTAATTAACACCCATTAAAAGAAACATATAGATTTGTAATGCCAAAAAGGACTTAAATACACTTTTTAATTTAGGCCGCATTCTTAATACAATGGTTGCGTAAAAAACAATTATGAGTAAGCCTAAGTGCACTATCCAATACCTAAAATAATCAAGACTAGGAAAACCTTCTGCTATATCTGGAGTAATTACACCTTGTGAGGTTCCTGCAATTATCCAAAACAACAAAACTTCATACATCCAGTATTTTTTATATTGTGTAAATACAGGAATAATTAAAGCAAGGAAGCTACACAAAAACAAAGGCAAATCTGTAGAAACATTATAATTACCTAAACTTATTTTATAACTATGAAAAGCTATTATTGTTAAAGAAACAAAAATACCAAGCATACCAAAAATGCGTTCTTTTTGTTTTTGATAAGCCTTTTTAGCAAAACGAAATAAAATTACGCAAAACAAAACAGCGAGTATTATTGGCAATACATGTTGTACACTACCAATAGTTACTCGCTGTAAGTTTACTATTAAAATTTGCAGAAAATTCATACTGCAATATAAGCAGTTTACTGCATATGTCTTTCTCTAGCTAAAAGAGTATTTTTAAGCAACATAGCAATAGTCATTGGCCCTACTCCTCCAGGAACAGGAGTTATAAAACTTGCTTTTTTACTTACATTTTCAAAATCTACATCACCAGTAATTACGTATCCTTTTGCTGCTGTTTCATCTGCAACACGCGTAATACCAACATCTATAATAACAGCATCGTCTTTTACCATTTCTGCTTTTAAGAAATTTGGCACACCTAATGCCGAAATAATTATATCTGCCTGACTTGTAATTTGTGTAATATTTTTTGTGTGACTATGTGTAAGGGTTACAGTAGAGTTTCCTGGAAAACCTTTTCTTCCCATTAAAATACTCATTGGTCTACCTACAATATGTGATCTACCAATAACTACAGTGTGTTTTCCTTTAGTTTCTACACCATAACGATCTAGAAGCTCTAAAATACCGAATGGAGTTGCAGGAATAAAGGTAGACATATCTAATGCCATTTTACCAAAATTCATTGGATGAAACCCATCTACATCTTTATCTGGATTCACTGCCATTAACACTTTTTGTGTGTTAATTTGTGGAGGTAATGGCAATTGAATAATAAAACCATCAACATCGCTATTAGTATTTAACTCCTCAATCTTATCTAATAACTCTACTTCACTAGTGGTATTAGACATTCTTACCATTGTAGACTCAAAACCAACACGCTCACAAGCACGAACCTTACTTGCAACATAGGTTAAACTTGCTCCATCATTACCAACAATAATTGCAGCTAGGTGTGGCACTTTTTCTCCTTTTGCCACCATTTTTTTTACTTGTTCAGTAATTTCATCTTTAATGTCGTTACTTACTTTTTTTCCGTCTAAAATTGTCATGTTGTTATTTTAAATCTTTAAGGTCGAGCGCAGTCGAGACCTTAATACATATCAAATTATAAGTGAAATCTCTCGACTGCGCTCGAGGAGACACATTTTTATTTACAAAATACTACAAACAAAAAAACATGAGTTACCTCATGTTTTTCATTGCGTTCATCATACGTTTTCCGCCGCCACCTTGCATCATCTTCATCATTTTGGACATTTGATTAAATTGCTTTAGCAGCTGGTTTACTTCTTGAACCGAAGTACCAGATCCTTTACCTATCCTCTTTTTACGGCTTGCATTAATAACACTAGGGTTAGTACGCTCTTGCGGTGTCATAGAATGAATAATGGCTTCAATACCTTTAAAAGCATCATCATCTATATCTATATCTTTCATCATTTTACCAGCTCCAGGAATCATTCCAATAAGGTCTTTCATGTTCCCCATTTTCTTGATTTGCTGAATTTGCTTTAAGAAATCATCAAAACCAAATTGATTTTTGGCAATTTTCTTTTGCAGTTTTCTAGCTTCCGCTTCATCAAATTGTTCTTGTGCTCTTTCAACAAGTGAAACCACATCTCCCATTCCAAGAATACGATCTGCCATACGTGAAGGATAGAAAACATCAATAGCTTCCATTTTTTCACCTGTACCAATAAACTTAATAGGTTTGTTTACTACAGATTTAATAGAAATTGCTGCTCCACCACGAGTATCTCCATCTAACTTGGTAAGAATTACACCATCAAAATTTAAAACATCATTAAATGCTTTTGCTGTATTAACAGCATCTTGACCTGTCATAGAATCTACTACAAACAAGGTTTCTTGTGGCTGAATTGCTTTATGTATATTAGAAATTTCGGTCATCATGGCTTCATCTACAGCCAAACGACCAGCAGTATCAATAATTACTACATTGTGTCCGTTTGCTTTTGCATGAGCTATACCTGCTTGTGCAATAGCCACAGGATCTGTGTTTCCTTTATCACTAAAAACCTCAACCTTAATTTGATCTCCTACTACATGCAGTTGATCTACAGCTGCAGGACGATACACATCACAAGCAACCAATAAAGGTTTCTTTGTTTTTTTATTTTTAAGATAATTAGCAAGTTTACCAGAAAAAGTTGTTTTTCCAGAACCTTGTAAACCAGACATTAAAATAATGCTTGGTGTACCTGTTAAATTAAGACCTTCTACATCACCTCCCATTAACTCAGTAAGCTCATCTTTAACAAGCTTAACCATTAACTGTCCTGGTTGCAGGCTAGTTAATACGTTTTGTCCAAGTGCTTTTTCCTTTACTCTATTGGTAAATTCTTTCGCAATTTTAAAGTTAACATCGGCATCTAATAACGCTCTACGCACTTCTTTTAAGGTTTCGGCAACATTAACCTCTGTAATGCTTCCATGCCCTTTTAGTACATGTAACGCTTTATCTAACTTTTCACTTAAATTATTAAACATAAATTTTTTTTATTTCAATAGTTGCAAAAGTAAAGAAATATTTTGTTTTTCTTTAATTGAAAAGCTTGTTTAATTGGAATTAAAGCATATTTATTACATCCTTATAAAACAACTGGCTCTATTTTAGTTTTCACAATTAAAAACAAAAAAAAGAGACTTCTTTTAAGAAGCCTCTTTTTTATTAATAAGTCACTCGCTAAGCCTCTTTTATAAACAGGTATAACATTCTCCTTCCAAATTAAATAACTCTCCTACTTCATTTGGACTTAAAGTTCTTTTATACACTCTTAAATCATCAAGATGACCAACAAATCCTTCCCCTATAATATATCTATCTGAAGCTTGAGAACCAATATTTAGACTTGAGTTTTCATCGATATTTCTTTGTACACCATCTCTATATAGTCTAACGGTATTATCCGCATCTACTGTTAGTACTAGATGATGCCAATTGGTGTTTTCCCATGCTACATCTACTTCACCATTCCAGTCATTATCCCAAAGAGAAAAACTTGTATTATCTGCAAATAAAGGCGTATTTAAATCATAAACTCCCAATTGAAACCCTTGTGTTGCATTTCCTGGTGATCTAAAAAACAGTTCTAAATCTCCTGCCGTTGTATTTTGCATTTTAAACCATAAACTTATAGAAAAACTATCTCCTTGTATCAGTTGACTGTTTGTATTCACAGGGATTTCTAATGTATCATTTCCTGAAAAAGCTATAGCACATGAAGAATTCCCTGCTCTATCTTCTACAAATGTGTTGGTAACGTTTTCTGTATTAAAACCACTTATTAAATCGTGAGCTTCTTCTGCAAAAGGCATATATATAACCAAATCGTTTATTAAAACTTCTGGATTGTTACAATCTTGACAATCTTGCTCGAGCTCCAAAATGATTATATTACCTGAATTTGTTTCCTGACTAAAGATAAATGCATCTTCTTCACATCCCAAAAGCAACCATTCTCCATTTAATAAATCAAAAGAAGCCAATCCGCCAATAGTTAATGCATAACTAGAATTAGTTTCAATAAGCGTCCAAGAACCAACTTCTGTAACAGCAAGTTCTCCATTAACAATTACTTCTCCATTAGCTTCAAACAGTAAATAATTTTCATCTAAAATATTATCAGAAGCGTCATAAGTATATGCTTCTATCTCACATTGCAATAACAAGCCTTCTAATTCGGCAAGGTTTACATTACAATCTTCTATCGCATCATTTTCGCAATCCTGTTCTAACACTAAACTATTATTTTCATTAAAAAATTCAAATCTATCATCATCACATGAAATCATTTCCCAAACTAAATTTAAAGACGCATATGGTTCTAAATTAAACTCTAGGTTTAAAGAAGTAATATTGCTACCTGAAGACAAGCTCCAAGTTCCTGTAGTTACTAAATCACCAGTTACATCGTTGTAAATTTCTGCGGTTCCATCTTCTAAAAAGACAAAATGTTCTGCAACAAAAGTTGCATATAAGCTTGTAACATAATTCCAATGACATTCTATCAATGAAGACGCAATATATGCTTCAGCACAATCATCATCGTCATTCCAATCGTAATCATCATCTTCATCACAAGTATCTTCTGCAGCTTCAATGGCAGCTTCCATTTCTGCGTTGTTTTCTACAACAACGGTATCTCCGTTAGCTAACAACATGGTAACTGGGAAGTTTATACTAGCTAAAACGCCTCCTTCTAAATTTTCAATAAAAGTATATAAGGTTTCATCATCCTGTATGGTAACCGTATCTATAACCTGAAAAGCTGTATTATATATAGAAATGAAAATAGGAAATTGAAAATCGATACATTCCATATCATCATCTTCTTCATCTTCGTCATTACAATTCTCTATTTGTGCTTCTAATTCGGTTTGATTATTAATAACTAATTGGGTATAATTATTAAAAATAACCGTTATTGGAAACGTTATTTCTACGTCGTCGTCGTCATTTGAAAAAGCATCTAAAATAGACTCTAAAGCATCAAAGTCTGTAATACTTTCTATGGTTATTGTTACACCGTTTGCAGTAACGGTTACTGGCAAAGCAACCTCTAGACAATTGGCATAATCGATAATATTATCTATAGAACCATCATTAGAAGCAACATTACGCATTAAATTAGCCAAATTGGAATTTGGCGCAATCGTTTCTTCATTATCTGGGTCTGTAATCTCTACTACTTCTTCTTGACATGCCGAAAATAACAACAAAAAAAGCAAGGAGAAAAAAAAGAAAAATTTTAACTGGTTGGTTTTCATAATTAAGTTTTTTTATTAATAACTGTTTCTTTTCATAGCAACTTTTATGTGCCTTATACTACTATAACATCTTCGCTTAAAAAATTCCTACCTTGACTTTTAAAAAAAATTATTCCTACTTTGCAGAAACCTTTTTATCTATTAATGCAAAAGTCTTTAAACAATAATGTCTGTAATGAAAATCGTTTCAACGCCCTATTTAACAAATATGCTAAAGACTTGCATCACTTTTTGTATTATAAATTTGGGGATCATTTAAACCCTAAAGACAAAGTACAAGATGCTTTTATAAAACTTTGGCAAAATTGCAATACTGTTTCTCCTGAAAAAGCAAAAAGCTATTTATATACAGTAGCAAATAATTTAATGCTGAATGCCGTTGCACATCAAAAAGTAGTTTTAAAACATCAGAAAATAAAACCCTCAGAGCATTCTAATGAGTCGCCAGAATTTTTAATGGAAGAAAAGGAATACCGCAAAAAACTAGAAAATGCCATTGCTAATTTAACCGAAGCACAACGTGTTGCTTTTTTAATGAATCGTGTGGAAGGAAAACGATTTAAAGAAATTGCATCGCTTTTAGATATTAGCACCAAAGCAGTTGAAAAACGAATTTATGGTGCTTTAAAAAAATTACGAGAAGATATTGAAGAATTATGATTTCTGTTTTTACAGCAATAATAGTTTTAATTTCAAGGTAGGAATTTTTAACCCCTACTTGTTATATACTTGAATAGCATACAATGAATAAAGAAGAATTAATTTTAAAATGGTTAGATAACGATTTAAGTCCGAAAGAACTTCAAGCATTTGAAGCGCTTGAAGATTATGAGTCGTTAACTAAATTAGCCAAATACAGCAAAGGTTTTAAGGCTCCAGAGTTTGATACAGAGGCAGTTTTAGAAACCACCTTACGCGGTATAAATGCGAAAAAATCGACTACAAAGAAATGGTTTCAACCCATGCTAAAAGTCGCAGCTATTCTAGCTATTTGTTTGGGTATCTACTATTACACCACAACTTTAGACCATTCTTTTACTACAGATTTTGCTGAAAAATCGAGTATCGAGCTTCCTGATCATTCCTTGGTACATTTAAATGCAATTTCTAAAATTAGCTTCAATAAAAAGAATTGGAATACAAACAGAACCATTACTCTAGATGGCGAAGCTTTCTTTAAAGTGGAAAAAGGTAGCACCTTCCATGTAAAAACAGACGCAGGAACGATAACCGTTTTAGGTACTCAATTTAATGTAAAACAACGTGAAGATTATTTTGAAGTAGTTTGTTACGAAGGCAGCGTGCAAATAAATTACAATACCGGAAAGTCTATTTTAAAAGCTGGAGATTCTTTTTTAATATTAAATGGAAAAGTGACAACAGCTACAACTACTTTCGTCAAACAACCAGAATGGCTAAGCCATATTAGTGCTTTTTCAAGCGTACCTTTAAACAAGGTTTTAGAAGAATTTGAAAGACAATACCATGTGCAATTTGATACTACCAATATTGAAACCAATACCTTATATACAGGAAAATTTACACATAAAAACATAGACATTGCACTAAAATCGATTACGCAACCTTTACAATTAAGCTATACAAAAACAAACAAAACCATTATTTTATCGCGTGAATAAACCGCTAAAAATTGCGCTATTATTAATTTTCTTTTTTTTGGGTTACTTGACTGTTTTTTCACAAAACAAAAAGCTACCTCTAGCGCAAGTATTGACTATAATCGAGCAACAATTTAAAGTTAGTTTTTCTTATGCAGATAGCACGATTAAAGATATTGAAGTGTTTTTGGATAGCCATGAAAACTTAGAGGTTATTCTAACTGCTTTAGAAAAACAAACACAGTTAAAATTCAACAAATTAAACAACCAGTTTATCACTATTGCAAGACAAGAAGTGCAACCTTTTACCATTCAAAGGTTAGAAGAAGTAGTAATTACGAATTATTTAACCACAGGAATAAACAAAAACACTTCGGGAAGTATTACCATCAAACCAGAGAAATTTGGTATTTTACCAGGTCTAATAGAACCCGATGTGTTGCAAACCATCCAAGCGCTTCCTGGCGTTTTAAGTGTAGATGAAACGGTTTCTAATATTAATATTAGAGGCGGAACACACGACCAAAACCTCATACTTTGGGATGGTATTAAAATGTATCAATCTGGTCATTTTTTCGGACTTATCTCCGCATTTAATCCGTATTTAACCAACCAAGTAAATGTATCTAAAAACGGAACCTCAGCACAATATGGAGATGGTGTTTCTAGTGTTATCGATATGCAATTATCTAAAACCCTTCAAAATGATTTTAAAGCTGGAGCTGGTTTTAATTTAGTGCATGCCGATGGATACATAAAAACGCCAATTGGTAAACATGCAGAGCTACAACTTTCAGTAAGACGTTCGTTTACCGATTTTGTAACTGCTCCAACTTACAAGCAGTATTTTAAACGCATTTTTCAAGATTCGGATTTTGAAAGTAATCAGGAAGAACAAAACAATACTATATCTAAAAACGAAAACTTTTACTTTTATGATTTCTCAGGAAAATTGCTAGTAAACCTTTCTAAAAAAGACAAACTCCAAATTAGCTTTTTAACCATTCATAACAATTTAGATTACGAAGAGCAATCTACCATAAACAATGTTAATGAATCTTTAAACAGTAGCCTTATTCAGCGTAATTTGGCTAGTGGCATTAACTACACAAGAACATGGAGTTCTAAATTAACGTCTAACCTACACGCATCCATTTCTAACTATAAATTAGATGCCAAGAATTTTGACATTCTGAATAACCAACGTTTAATTCAAGAAAACAAAGTATTTGATAGCGCTATAAAACTAGACACAAAATGGGATGTTAATAAAAACACGAACCTTCAAATTGGCTATCAGTTTTTTGAAGTCGGCATTAGTAATTTAGAAAACGTTAATAATCCAGTATTTAGAAGTTATATCAAGGAAGTTATTAGAAGTCATTCTGCTTTCGCTGAAGGACAACTAATATCTAACAACAAAAACACCAATGCAAAAGCGGGAATACGATTTAATTTCATTCCAAAATTAGATGCCTTTTTAGCAGAACCAAGAATAAGTTTTAGCCAACGGTTTGCCAATCATTTTAGAGTAGAACTTCTTGGAGAATTTAAGAGTCAAACCTCCTCGCAAATCATTGATTTACAGGATGATTTTTTAGGAATAGAAAAACGTCGTTGGATTTTAGCAAACAACACCGATATTCCAATCATAAAAAGTAAACAAGCATCTTTAGGATTAAACTACAACAAGAATAAATTACTAATTAGTGCGGAAGTTTTTTATAAAGAAGTAGATGGTATCACCACCAGAAGCCAAGGCTTTCAAAACCAGTTTCAGTATGTAAAAGCAATAGGAGGCTATCAAGTAAAAGGAATTGATTTTTTAATTCATAAACAGTTTACCAATTTCAATACATGGTTAAGTTATTCGTATAGCAAAAACGATTACAGGTTTAAGAACTTGAATAACGAAAACCCTTTTCCTAATAATGCAGACATCCCACACGCTGTTAATTTTTCTAACACCTACACAGTAAACAAATTCCAGTTTGCCTTAGGTGTAAATTGGCATTCTGGAAAGCCTTATACCACACCTGACAACACCATTACAGCTGGTAAAATTAATTACAGTTTACCAAACAATAATTCTTTAAAAGATTATCTACGTGTCGATTTTTCGGCAACTAAAGATTTAAAAATTTCGGAAGGAATTCGTGCTAAAATTGGCGCTTCTGTTTGGAATCTTTTTAACACTAAAAACACGATTAACAGATACTATGTTTTAGATACAGATGACAACATTTCGAAAGTAGAAAACCAATCGTTAGGCATTACACCAAATTTAAGCTTTCGTTTGTATTTTTAGATTATAAATATTCTTGATACTGCATTACTCTAAAATCAAACGTATTAAATTTAGGATTACTTGCTTTAAGTTGTTTATATAGAGGCATACTGCCAATGGCTCTATTTGCAGATCCTGAGGAAGAAGTTAAAGAAACCGTTTTGATTATTCTTTCTTGCAAATAAAACTGATGCACTCTTGGCACTTCATTAGAAACTAAATTTAATTTTATATTATATTCTTTTATATGCTTTCTAAAAAAATATTCAGGTCCGTTTTTAGAGTTTCCACCAATAAACAAAAGAGTTTCAATGGTTGGGTGTTTTTTTAAATAGCCAATAATGTTTCGAAGTTTAATGTTTTGCATACCCAAATCAGAAGCATCTATTTTTTCACGTTCGCAGGATGCAACAATATCGCAAACCCCTATTTTATGCTGTATAAGAAAAGCTTTTCGTTCGTTAATAGCTGCTTGTGAATTATCATAACGTAAATTTAAATTATGAATTTTATCTAGATACAGCCACAACGAATTATAGTAACTCCCATAACAGAAATGCACGTCTTTTTCTAACAACTCACCAAGGCTAAATCTTGGTGGAGGAAGCGTGCCAACAATTAACTTTTTGGTGTCTTTTTGTATGAATGGCTGGTATGGATGTTTGTGTAAAAACACTATTCTTTTTTTATTTTATCTCCTATTTTTTTACCAATACTATAAGCAACTATAATAGCAAGTAATACAATAAGTATATTGCCAAAAATATAAAGCGTATATAGTAAAGTATTTTCTTTAGACTGAAAACAAAAACTAGGTATAAAACAGATTTTTGATGATTCTTCTGCCAAAAACGTTAATGAAAAACTAGAAATTAAAACAACTAGCAAGCTAATAATTATATATTGTAATGTGGAAAGCTGTTTTTTCTTAACACCTGTTGGCTTAAAAACATTTCGTTCTGCTTCTGTACGTTTGTTATTTTGTAATGACCAAACTACTTTTTTTTCTTCCGTACTCATTTTACTTTTTTTATAATTTCTTTGTTTATTATGCAAACAAAAGAATAGCGCGCCTATTTAGTTAAAAACCAATTAATATGTATGTATTAGTTTTTCTACTTCTGCAATAGTAGCACTATATTTATTTTTATTGGTTTTTGTCATGTTTTTAGATTCTGCAAAGATTTCATTTAAAATATCTTTTGCTTGTTCTGTTTTATTTTTAGCCTTTAAAAATTTTGCCAAAACCAAACGTTCCTGATAATTAGAATACCTTACATCAATTGCCTTTAATTGTGCTTCTGCCTCTTGGTCTTGACCTATTTTTTCTAACGCTAAGCCGTAAAGAAATTGTATTTTTGATTTTTTAAATTCAGGTTGATTCTCTATTTGTTTTGCATAGCGTACCACCACATTAAAATCTTCTGTTTTAGAATAAGATTTTATTAAACTACTAATAACATAAAAATCATGTTGGTGGTCTTTATCTAAAACTGCTTCATACTGTTTAATTGCATTTTTATAGTCTCCTATTTCATAATATGCATCTGCTAAATTCACATGATTTTGAAAGGTTTCTACAAATTCCAGCTTTTTTTCTAAGTCCTTTATTTTTTTGGTAGGATTAAGTATGGTAACAATTTCTTCAGATACTTTTTCGGCATCTTTTTTATTATACACTTGTGTTATTAAATAGATAGCACAACCAATAAGAGGCAAGAAGATTATTAAGAAAACCCAATAATACGCTCTTCTATTTTTAACAAGATGATAGATACAAAATGCTTGCAAGGCTACTATAAAATAAAAATACATAGATGTTAAATAATTTTTAAAGCTAAAAAAATGATACAAAAAATAATATAAATTTTGTATTTTAAATGTAATTGAAAATTTCCTACTTTAAGGAAGATAAAAAATTAAATATTTATGGGTAAAGGAGACAAAAAAACAAAACGTGGTAAAATACACAGAGGTACTTTTGGTGCGAGAAGACCAAGAATAAAAAAGCGTATAAAACCAGAAGCTAAGATAGATATTACTAAAAAGGCTAAAGCCTAGTCTTTACTTATTTTTTTAAACCAGCTAACAACAAGTTACTGTCTTTTCAGGTTATTTATTACCTAATAAACAGCAGTTCTTTTTCTGTTGACATTGCTTCACTAAAACCATAACCATCATAATTGAATCCTTTTAAATCTTCGATGGTTTTGGCATTTGTATCTATAATATACCTAGCCATTGCACCTCTTGCTTGCTTTGCAAAAAAGGATATTACTTTATACTTACCATTTTTTAAATCTTTAAAGTTTGCAGTAATTACTGGTACTTTTAATGCTTTTACGTCTACAGCTTTAAAATACTCGTTACTTGCCAGGTTTAAAAACAACTCACCTTCCTCCAGTTCTTCATTTAAAGCTTTTGTAACTTTCTTTTTCCAGAACTCATACAAATTTTTGTTTTTACCTATTGGCATTTTGGTTCCCATTTCTAATCTGTAGGCTTGTATTAAGTCTAATGGTTTTAGCACACCATACAGCCCAGAAAGGATACGAACGGTATCTTGTAAGGTGTCTAACTTATCTGTTGGAATTGTATTTGCATCTAAGCCTTTATACACATCACCAGAAAAAGTATATACTGCAGGTCTTGCGTTTTCTTTTGTAAAAGGCAGGTTCCATTCTTGATTACGCTCAAAATTAAGTTGCCCCAAATTATCTGAAATATGCATAAGCGTAGATAAGCTTTTTGCTGATTTTTTTTTAAGCAATTTATTTAAGCGTTCTGCTTCGTTTAAAAAAATAGCTTCTGTACTTTTTGTTGTTGGCAATTGGGTTTCAAAATCTAAAGATTTTGCTGGAGATATTACTAGTTTCATGGCGTATTTATTTTTATTTCCGTAAAAACGGAAGACACAACTTTTAATTAAAATTCTTTTTCTTATACCTCAAATTTACAACTTACTTCTTTACTTTTTAACTGATGTAAACTGAAATATTCTATACGAGTATAAGTGTTTATTATGAAATCTAATTTGCGTTAGTGATTGCAGTGGCATCCTTTTTTGAGGCACGAAAAAAAGATATAACGTAAAGCACGACACTACAAAGCTTTTGCGAAGTAGTGTAACGCCCAACTCAAACTTTATTTGGTTGGGCTTACTGTAATTAAAAGCCTAATTATCTACATGCTTGGCATAGTGTTTCCATTTTTCAATACATTGTTGCATATCTTCTGGAATTTCAGACTCAAAACGCATAAAAGCACCTGTTTTTGGGTGTACAAAGCCTAATGTTTTTGCATGCAGCGCTTGTCTTGGTAAGATTTTAAAACAGTTATCTACAAACTGTTTGTATTTGGTAAAAGTGGTACCTTTTAAAATAAGGTTTCCTCCGTAACGCTCATCATTAAATAGCGTATGCCCAATATGTTTCATGTGCACACGTATTTGGTGTGTTCTACCTGTTTCTAACTTGCAAGAAACCATTGTTATGTAGCCTAAACGCTCTAAAACTTTATAATGTGTTACTGCAGGCTTACCGTTATCTGCTTCATCACCAAGATAAACGGTATTTTGCAATCTGTTTTTTGGATGCCTACCAATATTACCTTCTATGGTACCTTCATCTTCTTCCATATTTCCCCAAACTAGTGCTACATATTCGCGCTCACTGGTTTTTTTGGCAAATTGGTTAGAAAGGTGCGCCATGGCTTCTTCGGTTTTTGCAACTACAAGAAGTCCGCTAGTATCTTTATCTATTCTATGCACCAATCCTGGACGCTCACTAGAATTGTTTGGCAGGTTATCAAACCTGTAAATAAGCGCATTTATTAGTGTGCCAGAATAATTACCATGACCAGGATGCACCACCATTCCTGCGGGTTTGTTTACTACAAGGAGGTCATCATCTTCATAAACCACATCTAAAGAAATATCTTCTCCTACCAATAGGTTTTCAAATGGAGGATGCTCAAACATCACACGAATTTGATCTAAAGGTTTTACCTTATAATTAGATTTTACAGGTTGGTCATTAACAAAGATATTTCCGTTTTTGGCAGCTGTTTGTATTTTATTTCGAATTGCGTTTTCAATTTTATTCATTAAATACTTATCAATTCGCAAAGGCGCCTGCCCTTTATCTACAGTAAAGGCATGATGCTCATACAAGTCATCTTGTTCATTCTGGTTTTCTGGTGTGTAGTCTTCTATCATTATTAATTTTGTCTTTCGACTTCGCTTAAAATAAGCTTAATTGTTATTTTGTAATCGTTTATACGGAAAGATTATGGTCTTTTTCCGTTTCCTAAAACTACATCTATTATAGAGGTTTTTGGTAGTAAATCTCCAGCGTTAATTTTTTCGCCTTTAAAAGTTAAACGTACCACCTCATCTTTTCCTAAATAATCTACATACGTTATTTTACCAATAGAAAAACCTAAGGCTTCTAACATTGGTTTTGCTTGCCTGAATGTACGCTCTCTTAAATCTGGCACTTGTATTTTACGGTATCCAGAAGGATTTAATGTTATATAAATTTTACGATCTTTTTTTACTTTTTCGCCAGAAGGAGGGTCTTGATCTATTACAGAAAATTTTGGGTAATTAGGATTATAATTAGCAGAATCTTGAATTTGCATTACCAAATTATTTGATTTCAAATCTATTTCTGCTACTTCTATAGACTTCCCTTTTAGTTCTGGAACAGTTTCAAAACTACCATGATTGGTAGTATAACTTAACCATCTTAACACAAGAAAAGTTAGTACTACTATAGCTAAAACGGCTAAGCCAAGTTGCTTTAAAAATGTTTTACTTGCAATAAATTTAACGATACTCATGATCTTATTTTAGATAGGCAAATATATAAAAACAGAACTGTTTTTACTTTTGATTAATTAATGATATTTTAGCTTAACTAAATTTAATACCATTTTAGTATAAATTAATAAAGGTTTCTGCATGCTCAGAAATTAAAAAAGTATGACCAACAAAAAAAATATTGCCATTATTATGGGAGGATATTCTAGCGAATATGAAATCTCATTAAAAAGCGGAAACGTAGTTTATGAGCTGCTTGACGCTAATAAATATAACGCTTACAGAATTCACATTTTTAAAAACAAATGGGTTTATGTAGATGCAAACGATGCTGAATTTACAATAGACAAAAACGATTTTTCTGTTACTATAGCAAAGCAGAAAATTACTTTTGATTGTGTTTTTAACGCCATACATGGTGCTCCTGGAGAAGATGGTTATATGCAAGCGTATTTTAAATTACTTAATATACCTCAAACCAGTTGTGGTATGTACCAAGCGAGTATTACTTATAATAAAAGAGACTGTTTAAGTATTTTAAAACCTTACGGAATTAAAACCGCTGAAAGTTTTTATATCAACTTAGGTGACGCAACAAATGAAGATGCCATTATTAAAAAAGTAGGATTACCTTGTTTTGTTAAAGCAAACAAAGCAGGTAGTAGTTTTGGTATTAGCAAAGTATATAAAAAGGAAGACTTACAGAGCGCTATAGACATTGCCTTTAAAGAAGATGATGAAATTATTATAGAGTCTTTTTTAGATGGCACCGAAGTTTCTGTTGGTGTAATTACCTATAAAGGAAAAACCAAAGTATTACCAATTACAGAGATTGTACCTAATAATGATTTCTTTGATTATAAAGCAAAGTATTTAGGCGAATCGCAAGAAATCACTCCTGCTAGATTAACAAAAGAACAAGAAGAAAAAGTGAATACTATTGCTAAAAAAGTGTATGAAATTTTAAAAATGAAAGGTTTTAGCAGAAGTGAATTTATTTTTAAAGATGGAGAACCTCATTTACTAGAAGTAAACACAGTTCCTGGTTTAACTAGACAAAGTATTTTACCACAACAAGCTGCTGTTGCAGGAATAACACTGCCTGAATTATTTAACAATGCTATTGAAGAAGCTTTAAAATAAGAAGCTATTTACAGCAGCATTAAGCCGCTTATAAATAATTATATTTGATAATAGAAATTCTCCCTTAGAGGGAATAAAATAAATTACACGGTAAACACCTAAACAACAAGTTTAAAACTTTTAGGTTTACAGAATTTAAAAATAAATATGAAACGAGCACTTTTTCCAGGATCTTTTGACCCTATAACAAATGGCCATTATGATATTATAAAACGCGGTGTAAAACTTTTTGACGAAGTTATAGTTGCTATTGGTGTAAACTCTGAAAAAAAATACATGTTTTCTTTAGAAGACAGAAAACGCTTTTTAGAAGAAGCCTTTAAAGACGAACCAAAAGTAAAAGTAGTTACTTATAAAGGTTTAACCATAGATTTTTGTAAAGAAATAAAAGCCCAATTTATACTTCGTGGTTTACGTAATCCTGCCGATTTTGAATTTGAAAAAGCTATTGCGCATACCAACAGAAAATTATCTAAAATAGAAACTGTTTTTCTATTAACCGCTGCAAGAACATCATTTATAAGTTCTAGTATTGTTAGAGAAGTTATAAGAAATAATGGCGATTATACTGTTTTAGTACCTGACAGCGTTAGAGTTAAACAGTAAGTACTTTGTTTTTAGAAAAAATAGCTTCATGTAAGGTTACTACAAAAACTGACTTATTAAAAGGTTTTAATATATAGCCATCCATACCTTGTTGTTTTATTTTTTCTTCTACATCATCTATAAATGCTGCAGTTAAAGCAACAATAGGAATTTCTGTATTAAATTCTCTTATAATTTTTGTGGTTTCATATCCATCTAATTGTGGCATATGTAAATCCATTAACACACAGTCAAAAGATTCTTTTTTAATTAACGTTATAGCCTTTTGTCCAGAATCTACGGTTGAAGATTTTATATTTAAATGATCTACTACTTTTCTTGTTACTAGTTGATTAATTTTATTATCATCAACTATTAAGACGCGCTTACCTTCAATTTCCTTTAATTGCTTACTTTGTAAATCATTTAATTTACTGGTTTCTTTTCCTTTATTAAATTTTAAATCAAAATAGAATGTACTACCTTTTCCTTCTTCGCTTTCTATTTTTATTTCACCTCCCATTGCTTTAAGAATTTCCTTTACAATAGACAAACCTAAACCTGTTCCTCGATATGATTTTTCAATTTTAGCATGTTCTTGATAGAAATTTTCAAATATTAGACTTTGTTTTTCCTTTGCTATACCAAGACCTGTATCTATTACTTCAAAATGAATTTTCACATCATTAGCACTCTCTTTAATCATTTTAGCAGTTACAGTGATAGTGCCATTATTAGTAAATTTTGTAGCATTAGAAATTAAATTAATAAAGACCTGTGTTAACTTTAAAGCATCTCCTACAAGCTCTTTTGGTATTGTATCATCATAATCTAAACAAATCTCATTATTACTTTCGTTCAAGGCAAACTCGATACTATCAATAGTATTAGAAATAATATCTTTTAAATAGAATTTTGTTTGTTCAATTTTAATGGTTTCTGAATCCATTTTATTGAGCTCTAAAACATTATTAATTAAGGATAATAATTGATTTCCAGAGAACTGAAGAGACTCTAAATATTCTTTATGTTGCACCTTAAGATCTTCTTTTTGCAACAGGTTTGACAACTCAATAACAGCATATAAAGGGGTTCTTAACTCGTGACTAATTTCTGAATAAAAATCACTTTTAACTTTAGATAAATTTTCTGCCACATCTCGAGCTAATTGTAACTGTTTATTCTTTTTTATAGTCCAATAGGTAGTTAAAATTAATAGCGCTATTAAGATACAAAGAAGCGCCATAAATTGGTTATATTTTACCAATTGTGCTTCTTTAATGTTTTTTTCTTTGGTTAAATAGCTAAGTTTTTCTTCGCTTTCTTTTACTTTATACCTTGCCTCTATGGTTTTAGCTAGAGACATATTATCTATAGTATTAATAGAATCTCTAATTTCAATATATTTACCCATCATATTAAGAGCTTCTTTATAATCTCCATCCTCTGTATACAACTTTGTTTTTTTACTATAGATACCTTCAATAGCACGTAAATACTTTTCATTACTAGCTAAATCTAATGCCTTTTGAAAATAGATTTCAGAGGCATCAAACTGTTTTAATTTATGCAAAGCATAAGCGTAACTTAGAAAAATCTGCACAAAAACATGGTCCTTTTTTTCGTCTAAGCCCAGTTTTTTAGAAGTATGAATAGCTTTATTTAAATAGGCCAATCCCTTTTTATAATTACCAGAATACTCAATTAAATTTTTAGCTATATTAACTTTGGGGTAAATTATATATTTATGGGGTTTATTACTTAATCTGGAAACATCAATTGCTTGTTGATAGGCATTATTGGCTTCTTCAATTAAGCCAAAATCTTCATAAGTCACTCCAATATCATTATATATAACAACAATACTCAATGTGTCTTTTGCTTTTATAAAGTAATCGAGTGCTTGAAAAGAATATTGAAAAGCTTTGTCTTTATCCTTTAATTCTGCATATGAAAACGCTAAACCATTAAGTGTTTTTCCTATAAGCTTATATCTTTTTGAATCCTCTAAATATTCAAGAGTTTGCTTTGCTAATGCAACAGCTTTACCATACTCACTCTTATTATTTAAGTCATTGACGCGTAAGAGCACATCATTAATTGAATCAGCTTCTTTATCAGATATATCTTGTGCTTGAAGTAATAAAGGCGTAGTTACAAGAAGTAATACTGCAAATAATACACGTTTCATAGGTTAAATTTATGGCATACAATATAACAAACCTATAAAACATAAGAATAGATTAACACAATAAAAACATACTTTTCAATAAAATTTATATAGAAATCCGTTTTTATTACAATTTATACTCAGAAAGTGGTTTTGGGAAATCTTCTGGATTTGCAGCTAAATGATATCTTGGATCCTCTATATCCTCAACAATAACATCTCTAAATTTAGGGCTAGATTTATACAGTAATAACTTACAATCTTCGCTTAAATGCTTTAGCTTAATACTTTTTCCTTCTGCTTCATATTTTCCTACTAAATTAAAAATAGCTTCAATAGCAGAATGATCACTAACACGAGACTCTACAAAATCTATTTCTACTTTTTCAGGATCATTTTTTACATCAAACTTATCATTAAAGGCTAAAATGCTTCCAAAGAAAAGAGGTCCCCAAATCTCGTATACCTTGGTACCATCTTCTTTAACACGTTTTCTTGCTCTAATTTTCTTAGCATTTTCCCAAGCAAAAACTAAGGCCGAAATTATTACACCTACAAATACTGCAACCGCTAAATCTACAAACACTGTTACTAAAGATACGGTTATAAGTACCACTGCATCAGACATTGGTATTTTCTTTAAAATTCTAAAGCTAGACCAAGCAAAGGTTTCAATAACCATCATGAACATAACACCAACTAAAGCTGCTATTGGCACCATTTCTATTAATTTATCTGCAAATAAAATAAACGACAATAAGGTAACAGCCATCATTATACCAGACAATCTTCCTCTTCCTCCTGCATTAATATTAATTACCGTTTGGCCAATCATACCACAACCACCTGTACCTCCAAACAAACCAGAAACAATATTTCCTGCTCCTTGTGCAACACATTCTCTATTTCCATTTCCTCTAGTTTCTGTTAACTCATCTACTAAATTCATGGTCATTAAAGTTTCTATCAAACCAACCGAAGCTGCTAAAAACGCAGGCAATGCAATAAACTTTAAGGTATCTAAATTAAAAGGTAATTTTTCCCAAAGTTCCATATTAGGTGTAGGAAACTCCCCTTTTAAACCAGTTCCTCCTCCTTCAATAATATAAGAACCTACAGTAGAAACATCCATATTAAAGCCAATAACAATAAGACTCGTTACCAAAATAGCGGTTAATGCTGCTGGTAATTTTTTAGTAATTTTTGGTAAACCCCAAATAATCCCCATAGTTAACAACACTAAACCAATCATAGTATACAATTCTGCCCCTTGCATGTATGTGCTAACATATTCTTTTACACCTGCAGCCGAAACTTGTAAGGATTTATGCGAAAACATTTTTACCTGAGCCATAAAAATAACAATAGACAAACCGTTAACAAACCCCATCATTACTGGATGCGGAATTAAACGTACAAAGCGTCCTAATTTAAAAACTCCTGCAAATATTTGAATGATTCCCATGAGCACCACACAAGCCATTAGGTAGAAAAAACCCATATTTTCAATAGGAGTATCCATTAGCATTCCTTTGGTGTGCCCATCTGCAATCATAGTTACAAATATAACAGCAACTGCACCTGCTGCACCAGAAATTAAACCTGGTCTTCCTCCAAAAATAGCGGTAATTATTCCTATTATAAATGCTCCAGACAAAGCCATTAAAGGATCTATTTGCGCTACAAACGCAAATGCTACTACTTCTGGTATCATTGCTAGAGAAACTGTAATTCCTGCTAAAACGTCATCCTTTGCATTAGGAACTATTTTTCTTATAAACTCTGTCATGTCTTTACTTTTGAAACAGCAAAAGTAAAGTTAATTAACAGAAACGCAAGAGCATATTGCTATATTTGTCCTTTAACAATCTACTAAAACGTTTGAAGATGAAGAAAATATTTTTCTTATTCATTTTAATTACAGCATGTAAAACCGAAAAAAGAGACTCTAATTTTAATTTTACCACTATTTTTGAAAAAAGCCAAGGCACCGAAACAGCAACCTATCCTGAAGTAATACAATATTATACAGAGTTAGCCAAAGCTTTTCCTGAAGTTACTATAGAAGCTATAGGCGAAACAGATGCTGGTAAACCGTTACATATTGTTACATGGAATCCTGAAAAGAATTTTAATTTTCAGGAAATAAGAAAAAACAAGCAAATTCTATTCATTAATAATGGTATTCATCCAGGAGAAAGTGATGGTATTGATGCAACCATGCTATTATTTAGAGACCTTGTAAACAGAAAAATAGAAATACCAAAAAACACCGTTTTAGTAACCATACCTGTTTATAATGTTGGTGGTAGCTTAAATAGAAACAGCACCACAAGAACCAACCAAAACGGCCCAAAAGCATATGGTTTTAGAGGAAATGCCAGAAATTATGATTTAAACAGAGATTTTATTAAGAGTGATACCAAAAACGCTAAAACCTTTGCTGAAATATTTCACAAAGTACAACCTGATGTTTTTATAGATAACCATGTAAGTAATGGAGCTGATTACCAATATACATTAACCCATTTATTTACACAGCACAACAAACTTGGTGGTGATTTAGGAAACTATTTACACACCAATATGATGCCTAATTTAGAAGAAAAACTTGCAGCTAAAAATTGGGATATCACTCCTTATGTTAATGTATTTAATACGGTTCCAGAAACTGGTTTTAGTCAATTTATGGATTCACCAAGATATTCTACTGGTTACACAACACTGTTTAACACATTAGGAATGATGGTAGAAACACACATGCTAAAACCATACAAACAGCGTGTAGAAGGAACTTATGAGTTAATGAAAAGTATGCTTGAAATTACGGAAACTGAAGGTAAAAACATTAAAGCGCTTCGTACAAATGCGAATCAAAAATTACTCGCGAATAAAACCTACCCTTTAAACTGGAAAGTAGACACAACTAAAGCTTCGGCATTACACTTTAAAGGTTTTGAAGGAAAAAGAATTGCAAGTACTGTAACAGGAAAAGATAGATTAAAGTTTAACAATACAAAACCGTTTACTAAAGAAGTACGTTATCAGAATTATTTTAAACCAACAGATAGCGTTACTATTCCTAGAGCCTATATCATTCCTCAAGGATGGTGGCATGTGATGGATTTATTACAAGCAAATCAAGTAGAAATTACGGAATTAAAAAACGATACCATTATAGAAGTCGAATCGTATAAAATAGATGCTTTTGAAACAAGAAAACAAGCGTACGAAGGACATTATCCTCATTATAATACTTCGGTAAAATCCTCTACTAAAAACATTACATTTCAAAAAGGGGATTATATTATTAATACAAATCAAAGAGCGCTTCGTTATTTATTAGAAACTTTAGAACCACAAGCGCCAGATTCTTTCTTTAACTGGAATTTTTTCGATACTATTTTACAACAAAAAGAACATTTTTCACCTTATGTTTGGGAAGATAAAGCTAAAGCTCTTTTAGCAAGAAACCCTAAATTGCAAATTGCTTTTAATACCAAAAAATCTTATAATAAAGATTTTGCTAATAATTGGTATGCACAATTAGATTGGCTACATAAACAGAGTGAAAACTATGAAAAAGCACATTTACAATACCCTGTTTACCGTATAGAATAAAAATAGAAAGAGCCGTTGTACATATTAACAACGACTCTTTCAAAAGTAACTAAACAATTAAACTTACTTATTGACTTGTATTTTTTTAACTACAGTCCTGTAATCTGATTGTAGCCTCATTAAATACATTCCATTTTGTAAGGCACTAACATTTAATTTTTCTTTTCCATCATTTGCTGTATTAATTGTTCCATTACTAATTAATCTTCCGCTCATATCTAATAAAGTATAGCGCATTACTTCATTATCAAATAAGACAATATCCATATTTAAATTATTCATTACTGGGTTTGGATACATTTTTATTTCTGTATTGTTTTGAATATAATCCTTTTTAAAAGTCTCAAAACTGTTATAAGTATCTACAAAAGCATTTACTGTTTTACTATCGTCTATTCCAGTTTTATGATAGTAATTAAAGAAATAACAAAACCATCTATTACCAATTACAAGGTTTATTGCTCCATGTACATCCAGAGATGCACAAATATTGTTATCGCCTATAATATTTAACACATCAAAACCTGTTGTAGATCCTGGCAAAACCACACTTAAATCTAAGGTATCTGGATTATATACTAAACTATGTATACGATAAAAACCAGAGTTAGTTACATTAAATTCAGGAGTCGCTGAAACACCTATTATAGTTAAAGAAAAAGCTTCGGTTAAAACAAATAGCTGTTGGTATCCTTCAGGTATATTCGCTGCTTCATTTTGCATTGCATTTATAGTTGCCTCACCAGAACTTAAACAACTAATTGGGCTACTACTATACATGGTACCTGCAGAAGCTGCACAAACATCTATTTCACTTACCACTATTGCTGCTCCTGCTACATC
>NZ_JAHKPZ010000039.1:51998-52488 GCF_018860825.1 Lacinutrix sp. C3R15
CAAATCATTCCGCCTCCTTGCAATAATAATCCGTTTACATCAAAGCCTGTGGTGGTTCCTGGCACTACTATACTTAAATCTAGAGTTTCTGCATTATACACTAAGGTATGAATGGTATAGTTACCAGATGCTGTTACATCAAAACTTGGTGTTGCTGATACATTTTGGATGACTAATCCTTCGCCTTGGGTTAATACATATAGTGCTTCATAACCTTCTGGAATATTAGCATCGCCATTTGCTGTTGCTGATATTGTTGCTGCGCCATCGGATAAATACACCATATCCATTTCTGCTGTTAGTGTTCCTGCTGATGCATCACAACTCATTACTGTTATTGCTGCTCCTGCTACATCTAATGATGCGCAAATCATTCCGCCTCCTTGCAATAATAATCCGTTTACATCAAATCCTGTGGTGGTTCCTGGCACTACTATACTTAAATCTAGAGTTTCTGCATTATACACTAAGGTATGAATGGTATAGTTAC
>NZ_JAHKPZ010000005.1 GCF_018860825.1 Lacinutrix sp. C3R15
ATACCTTTTTTATTCTGACAAAGACTTTTTTAATGTTTTTTTAATCTTATTGTAACATGTGGCTTTTAAGAGTTTGTTTCCAGGACTTTATGTGTTGTTTTTTTGTTTATTTTTTTGAGATGGATGGTTTTGCGTTAAGGATAGCAGCGGCATCCTTTTTGTAAAAAAAACTAAAAACCACTGTTATTTAATTGGTAATTGTTTTATAAACAAACGTTTAAACTATAAAACGAATACAAAAAGATATAGCGGATAGCCTGACCTTACTTTACCATATAGTAAAGTAAGGTAACGCCATTAGTATTATAAAAAGAAGTTCCAAACGACTCCGAAGCGAACTGTGAAGATAATTGTATACATATAAATAGAGCACAAAACGGTACTCCTGCCCTACTTATTAATGTAGAAGAAAATAAATTTACATCAATAAAATCTCTTTGTTTATTCTATTTCTGAATTTATCCCTATATATATATTGTGGGTGAATTTTTATACTATTATATTTGTCCCTTATAATTAATATTAAAGAATGATACAGATTACTTTGCCAGATGGGAGTGTAAAAGCGTTTGAAGAGAACTCTACTCCAATGGATGTTGCTAAAAGTATTAGCGAAGGTTTAGCTAGAAATGTTATTTCGGCTAGTTTTAACGGAACAACGATTGAAACTTCAACGGAGTTAACCACAGATGGATCTTTAATTTTATATACCTGGAATAATGACGAAGGTAAAACCGCGTTTTGGCATTCTAGTGCACATGTATTAGCACAAGCTTTAGAAGCGCTTTATCCTGGAATTAAACTTACCATAGGTCCTGCTATTGAAAATGGATTTTATTATGATGTAGATTTTGGTGAACATACTATTTCTGACAAAGATTTTAAATCTATTGAAAGTAAAATGATAGAAATAGCTCGTGGTAAACATGAGTTTAAAATGCGAAACGCAACAAAAGCAGAAGCATTATCATTATATAAGGACAATGAGTATAAGACAGAATTAATAGAAAACCTTGAAGATGGTACTATTACTTTTTGTGATCATGACACCTTTACAGATTTATGTCGTGGCGGACATATACCTAATACCGGAATTATAAAAGCTGTGAAAATTTTATCTGTTGCTGGAGCATATTGGAGAGGTGATGAAAAAAACAAACAACTTACACGTATATATGGTACTTCATTTCCTAAACAAAAAGAGCTTACAGCATATTTAGAATTATTAGAAGAAGCCAAAAAGAGAGACCACAGAAAACTAGGTAAAGAACTAGAACTTTTTACTTTTTCTCAAAGAGTTGGTCAAGGTCTACCTTTATGGTTACCAAAAGGAGCTGCTTTAAGAGAGCGTTTAGAGAACTTCTTAAAAAAGGCACAGAAGAAAGCGGGTTATGAAATGGTTGTTACGCCACATATTGGGCAAAAAGAACTTTACATGACTTCTGGGCATTATGCTAAATATGGAGAAGACAGTTTTCAGCCAATAACCACACCAAAAGAAGGAGAAGAGTTTTTATTAAAACCAATGAACTGTCCGCATCACTGTGAAATATATAACAGCAATCAATGGTCTTATAAAGACTTACCAAAACGTTTTGCAGAATTTGGAACCGTTTATAGATACGAACAAAGTGGTGAATTACATGGTTTAACAAGAGTGAGAGGCTTTACTCAAGATGATGCGCATATATTTTGTACTCCTGACCAACTAGACAAAGAATTTAAAGACGTAATAGATTTAGTATTATATGTATTTGGATCTTTAGGTTTTGAAGACTTTACGGCTCAAGTATCTTTAAGAGACCCTGAAAATCCAGAAAAATATATAGGAAGTGATGAAAATTGGGAGAAAGCAGAAAAAGCAATACTAAATGCAGCAATAGATAAAGGCTTAAATTATGTTGTTGAAACTGGTGAGGCTGCTTTTTATGGTCCTAAATTAGACTTTATGGTAAAAGATGCACTTGGTAGACAATGGCAACTAGGTACTATTCAAGTAGATTACAACCTACCAGAGCGTTTTGAATTAACCTATAAAGGTAGTGATAATGAACTTCACAAACCAGTAATGATTCACAGAGCTCCTTTTGGAAGTATGGAACGTTTTATAGCTATTTTACTAGAGCATACTGCAGGAAATTTCCCTCTTTGGTTGATGCCAGATCAAGTTATTGTACTATCTATTAGTGAGAAATATGAAAAATACGCGAAAAAAGTTTTAAATTTGCTAGAAAATAACGAAATTCGCGCCTTGATAGACAATAGAAATGAAACGATGGGGAAGAAAATAAGGGATGCAGAGATGAAAAAAATTCCTTATATGATTATTGTTGGAGAAAATGAAGAGCAAGAAGGTAAAGTTTCTGTAAGAAAACATGGAGGAGAAGATTTAGGCATGATTAGTGTAGATGCATTCTCAGAAATTGTTGAAACAGAAGTAAACAAGACATTAAAACAATTTTAAAATAATAAGTTTAACTTAAATACAAAAGTCATAGCAATACGTAGAAGAAGATCATCCTCGCCTAGAGTAATAAAAGAGGACCAACACAGAATTAACTCTAAAATTAGAGTCGAAGAAGTTCGACTAGTAGGAGATAATATTGAAGTAGGTGTATACAAAACAAAGCAAGCTTTAGCAATAGCAGACGAACAAGGTTTAGATCTTGTAGAAATCTCTCCTAAGGCCAAACCACCTGTGTGTAAAGTTATGGACTATAAAAAGTTTCTTTATGAACAAAAGAAACGAGATAAAGCTTTAAAATCTAAGGCAACTAAAGTTATTATTAAAGAAATAAGATTTGGTCCGCAAACAGATGACCATGATTATGAATTTAAAAAGAAACATGCTGAAAAGTTTTTAAAAGAAGGAGCTAAATTAAAAGCTTTTGTATTCTTTAAAGGACGTTCAATCATCTTTAAAGAGCAAGGGCAAATATTACTATTAAAACTAGCTCAAGATTTAGAAGAATTTGGTAAAGTAGAACAAATGCCAAGATTAGAGGGTAAACGTATGACTATGTTTATTGCTCCAAAAAAAGGAAAATAAATGCTAAAACAAGTTTAGCATAAAAATAATAAGCGAAATAATTAAACCTAGGAACAAGATGCCTAAAATGAAAACAAAATCAAGTGCCAAAAAGCGTTTTAAGCTTACAGGTACTGGTAAAATTAAAAGAAAGCACGCATTTAAGAGTCATATCTTAACAAAGAAATCTAAAAAGCGTAAGCTTGCGTTAACCCATGATACATTAGTACATAAGGCTGACGAGAACAATGTTAAAGTAATGTTACGTTTAAAGTAACATTGTTTTAATAGGTTAAAACAAATTAATAACCCTGGAGTTAGGCCATATAAAAGTACTTTTAATTAAGTCGCCTACTACAAAAAACAATTAAATTATGCCAAGATCAGTAAATTCAGTAGCAAAGAGAGCCAGAAGAAAAAAGGTTCTTAAGCAAGCAAAAGGTTACTTCGGACGTCGTAAAAACGTTTGGACAGTAGCAAAAAATGCGGTTGACAAAGCGATGCAATACTCGTACAGAGACCGTAGAAATAAAAAGAGAACATTTCGTGCCTTATGGATCACGCGTATTAACGCAGGAGCTAGAGAACACGGATTATCTTATTCTCAATTTATGGGAAAAGTAAAAGCTAATAACATCGAATTAAACCGTAAGGTTTTAGCCGATTTAGCAATGAACAACCCAGATGCTTTTAAAGCAATTGTAGATAAAGTAAAATAAGGCTTTAGCCTAATTAATAACAAATTTCGCTTATAAAAAATCCGATTCTTAATTGAATCGGATTTTTTTTGTTTAATATTGAAGTAAATAAAAAGACCTATGGAAAACGTAAAAATGGTAATCACAGATATGGATGGGACTTTACTTAACTCAAACCATGAAGTAAGTAGCAAGTTTTTTGAAATATTTAAAAAGCTAAAGCAACAAAATATTAAATTTGTAGCTGCAAGTGGTAGACCCTATTATAGCATTACTGAAAAACTAAAATCCATAAAAAATGATATTACTATTGTTGCCGAAAATGGTGGTTTAGTTATTAAAAATGACGAATTACTTGTATCAAATACCCTAAGTACAAAAAATCTTATTCGTTTGATTGAAACAGTAGACACTTTAAAAAACACATTTCCTCTTTATTGCACAAAGCATAAAGTATACATTAAAAGAGCTTCAGAGGAAATGATAGCTATATTTTCTGAGTATTATACAAATTACACCATTATAGATTCTATAGAAGAAATTAAAGACGAGGTCATTAAAATAGCCCTTTATCATCCTTTAAATTCTGAAACAAACATCTACCCTTTTGTTAAACATTTAAGTACAGAATTTAGTGTTGTTGTTTCTGGAAATCACTGGGTAGATATATCTGACAAAATTACTAATAAAGGGCATGCTATACGTTTTCTTCAAAAATATTATAATATAAGTCCTGATGAAACAATGGCATTTGGTGATTACAATAATGATTTTGAAATGTTACAATGTGCTACCTATAGCTATGCTATGGAAAATGCTCATGATAACATTAAAGCTATTGCAAACTATAAAACAAAAAGTAACGATGCTTTTGGTGTAGAAAGCGTTTTAGAACAATTAATATTTTAAAATTAGCAATACAAAATCTCTACTTATATAAAGTTTTTCTAGAAAATCAAGCAATTGTATTTAAGCTATAAATACTAATAAATAAATGAATTGTGTATTAATTATTTTTTATTTAGTTTAGTCCATAGCTATTTATTTAATAATTTAACCAAAACTCATGAAAAAGAACCTAACCATTCTATTCCTTTTTTTTATTACCATCTCTATTTCTGCACAAAACAAACCTAAAACAGGACTATTATTTGATGATGCATCTTACAACAAAACACCTATGAAAGCTAGAAATGTAGCTTTTCAAGATGTTATTAGTGAACAAACAAGTTCCTCTTTAAAAGAGTTTGTTCCAGAAATTAAAAACCAAGGCGGATATGGTACTTGCGTTGGGTGGTCTTCTGCCTATTATGGCAGAACTATCTTAAATGCAAGAAGAAATGACCTTATCACTAAAGAAGATATTAACCAAAACACCTACTCACCAGTTTTCACCTATTTAAATTCAAATATAGATGACGACTATAATTGTCAAGGAGGAGCATACATTAATAGAGCTTTAAAAGTCATGGTAGAAGTTGGCACACCATTGTTTAATGACTATGATGTCATGTGTGATTCTTCTGTACCTGACGAACTGCTTAGCAAGGCTAAAGAAAACAAAATAAAAGATTTTACAAGATTATATAGTGGTGATGAAAGCAATGAAACTAAAATAGAATCTGTAAAAAGATCTTTAGTAAACGGAAACCCTGTAATCATTGGGTTTATGGTAGAAAATGCCTTTTATACTGCCAAAAACGTATTTGAACCAGCTTATACTGAAACAACAGGAGGACATGCTATGTGTGTTATTGGCTATGATGATGAAAAATATGGAGGTTCTTTTGAAATTGTAAATAGTTGGGGAGAACAATGGGGAAACAATGGGTTTATTTGGGTTAGATATGAAGATTTTGCCAATTTAACAAAGTATGCTTTTGAGATGATACCTCAAAAAAAACCAATAAAACAAGAAAAAAATGTGTTGTCTGGTGAATTAGATTTAGAATTATTTGACGGTTCAACAATGGATATAAACTTAGGCTCTGGAGATTACAAAAAGAGTGTTCTTGGTTGGCAAGAAGTGGTTGTTGAAGACGATGTACAAAGTATAGGTGACTACACCACAAAAGAAATTTATCCTTCTGGCACAAAATATAGAATGTATGCAAAAGTAAATAAACCATCTTATGTATATGTATTAGGTGCAGATAGCGAAGGACAAAACGGCATATTATTTCCTCACAAGCAAGATGTTAGTCCGTATATAAATTACGAAAACACTTCTGTTGTTATTCCTGGTGAAAGACATTGGTTTAGACTAAATGGAGATATAGATTCTGATTATTCTATTGTTATTTTTTCTCTTGACAAAATAGATATGGATGATGTAAAAAACAAACTAGATACTATGGAAGGTAATATACTAGACAAGTTGTATGTTATTTTTAATGACAAACTTATAAATAAAGAAGACATCACGCTAAGTGAAGAAAAAATAGGCTTTACATCAGAGTTTACAGAAGGTAGCATTGCATTAATGATTCTTGATATTAAAAGAAGATAATATGCTAAAAACTATAAAATTAGCTTCTTCATCTTTACTGTTTTTATTTTTATGTAGCTGTAAAAGCAATAAAAATATGCATACAGTAGATAAGGCTAATAACAAACCAGAGATAACGGTTATAACAAGTTTATTAAATACTACACCTATAACTGTTTTAGAACAATGCAATGAAATCTCTTTGTATACTATTATACAAAAACCTATAGAAAATTCAGATGGAGAAATGGCTAATAAGCTTGTTTTTCAGAAAAAACTAGATGAAGAAGCAACTAATCTATTTGTTCAAAACTTATTAGATGATACTTCTTATCAATGGAAAAACTATACAGAAAAACTAGCTATTTATCCTACTCTACAATTTGTTGTAAAAAAAGATAATGAATTTCTAAATGTTATTTATGATACTGAGCTTAAACATATAGGCTTTATTAATCTAGAAGGGCAAAATATTATTCCTGCTACTAATACCTTGCATGAAATTATTATGCAATTACAATAAGAATTAAGTAAAAACAAAAAAACATCTATTTAAAATAGATGTTTTTTTTTGTTTAATAATTTAGTATACTCAGTTATTTATAGTCTGAAAATGCAAAGGTTAAAGTGTAAAAACAAGTCCTTCTGTAATTAAATGTTCTAATAGTACTTCTTTACCTTCATCATCTAAATCTGTTTCTAATTCTTTAAAATTAAAACGGTCTTTAGTATACATAATATGAAATGTATTATACACATAATCTGGAAAAGAATGCTCTAAACCATTTGCTTTAATTATAAGTTCTTCGTCAACAACTTCATATTTAATTAATATATTTTTTCTCAAAGAAAAAGTACTATTATAATAATCAATTTTATTTTCATTTAAGCCGTCAATCAATTCTAATTGGCCAACTAATTTGGAAGGTACTTGTTTAATTACTTCATCTTCCATATCATTAATAATAGTATTTAAATCAATATCGTTTTCTAATTGACCAATCAACTTTTTATAAGATTGTATTATTTCATCTTTAAGTTGTTTATCATTAATATAGCCAAAAGGAAGGTATTTTCTAAATTCCACATTATTAGTAGCTGCATTTGCAATACTATTAGAAACTAATTTAAACATTGAAGTTCCCATTAGGCCTAAAGTAATATGTATAGACGAAGTATCTGTTGTTTTTGCATTATGCATAACACCACGAGGAATATAAAGTAACTCGCCTTCTTTTAAAGTAATATTTTGTTTTAAAGTAGGAGTTAAATCCATTTCAGGAGTAAAATTTTGAGGACCTTTTAAAGGTAATTCTACTGGGTTATCATAAATCTCCCATTCTTTAGAACCATGAATTTGCAAAACAATTACATCATGAGAATCATAATGCGTATTAAAACCTTGTTTTTCTTTAGGTGTACAGTATATGTTGGTTTGGTATCTATGTGAAGTTTCTTTAGTTAGATGATCACATAATTCACCTAAAGACATTAAATAATTGTTTAAACCTACTACATTTATAGTTGCGCCTTCTGCATAAAATTTATACAATTTAGGTAAGTTTATACTGTTATCTGGATGTAAATATTCCCGATGTTTAAAATCTATTGAAGTTCCTACAAGTTGAACATCAGGATATTTTACATTTTGTTCATTTAAAAACAAATCGAAAACATTTCTAGTTAGTAATTGATTATAATAACTAGATGTTCTCGATTTGTCTTGTTTAATATGTAAAACTTCTTTTTCAAAATAGTTTGATAAAAAAGTCTCTTTTGCAATTGGATGAATTAACCAATCAAAATATTTATTTTTTTGAGGCATTCTGTGTTTCCTAAAATTACAATACAATTAGCAATCGTCTGAATAAGAAGTAACATCAGAATCTGAATTTGAGCTTGCTGGATCTGCATAAGAATTTGTGTCATTATCACAAGCTACTGTTTCTTCACAACCATAAACAGATGCTACAAGGCCAATAACTGCAAAAGTTTTAGCTACAGATTTACCTGAAACACCCAGGATTGATTTTGATTTTAATTGATTCTTTTTTAATGATTTCATAAAATTTGGTTTGGTTTAATTTTGGTTTATAAATTATTGATTAAAACATTCTTGGTAAATATAAAAAAAAATGTCAAACAATAAAATTGACCAATTGTAATATTTTTTTTGCAGATAATATTATATTTGTTATAGCTATAATGAAATAATTTTCTTAACCAAACCAACCAAAAGTAACCCTAAACATGAAAAAGTTTTCAATACTTCTATTTTTTATATCTTCTGCAGTATACTCTCAAGAAATTAAAATGTGCGGATATCAAGGATACCAAAGTGTAGAAGAAGTAAAAAATGCATGCGCTCAATACGGCTTTATGAGTAATCATGAAGCAGAAGCTGTTGTAGATGATATTTTAGAACAAGTAGGATTGTACCGTAATTTCATGGTTCAAGAGTGTCCTAATATTAACAATGCAATTGCTGCAACAGTACCTTCTGGACTAGGTAGCATGGAAAGATATATACTTTATGATAAAGCGTTTTTTGCAAAAGTAAATAATGAAACAGAAACAGATTGGGGAGCTACAAGTATATTAGCACATGAAATTGGGCATCATTTAAACGGACACACGCTTAAATCTGGTGGTAGTAACCATGAGGTAGAACTGCAAGCAGATGAATTTTCTGGTTTTGTTTTAGCAAAAATGGGAGCTTCTTTAGAAGATACCCAAAAAGCAATTAATGAATTAATTAGTGATACACCTTCTTTAACACATCCTGAAAAAAGTTTAAGACTTGCATCTATAGAAAAAGGTTGGACGAAAGCTTCTGACGGAACAACCACAGAAGCAGTAAGATCTGTAAGCTCTTCATCTTTTAAAACTGCCGAAAAACAATACAGTGAAAAAGAATTTGACAAAGCCCTTTCTAGTTTTAAAACTGCCGCAGAAGAAGGAGTTAGTGACGCTAATTTTTACCTGTCAAATATGTCTGTAATGGGGCTTGGTACTCCTGTTGATAAAGAAAAAGCTTTTTTCTATGCATTAGAAGGTCATAATCAAGGTTCTGTAGCATCGTCCTTTCAGTTAGCAAAATTATATATTGATGGTATTGGTGTAACTGCTAATGAAGAAGAAGCAAAAAAAACATTTACTCAAGGGTTTCAAACCAATTGGTTTACAAAACAATTTGAAAAAACAAAACTACCTATTTATGCTAGCGCTTTAAGTTTTATGTATGAAAATGGTTTAGGTTTTGATAAAAATAATGACCAAGCAGTTTATTGGGTACAAAAAGCAGCAGAATTAGGAGATGTACTTTCACAGTTTAAACTTGCTATGATTTATAAAAATGGATCAGACACAAAAACTCAAAGTTTAGAAAAAGCGGTTTATTGGTTAAAAAAATCTTCTGAAAGTAATTATGCTATCGCACAAAATGAATTGGGTGTTATGTATTTTAATGGTATAGGAGTTTCTAAAAACACTGATAAAGCTGTAGCACTTTTCAAAAATGCAGCAGAACAAGGAAACGCAAATGCACAATTTAATTATGGAAATGCTTTAGAAAATGGAATAAGTGTTTCTAAAAATTTAGAAGAAGCATTTTCGTGGTATGAAAAAGCCGCAAAAAAAGAAAATACAAAAGCACAAAGTAGCTTAGGTATGATGTATTTTAACGGAAATGGTGTTTCTATAGATCTTGAAGAAGCAGAATTTTGGTTTAAAAAAGCTTCAGAAAAAGGAGATGCTACTGCCCAAAGTGGTTTAGGTTATATGTATGAAACTGGTACTGGTTTAGATAAAAACATTGAACTAGCTTATACTTTATATGAACAAGCAGCAAAAAAAGGAGATGCACACGCTCAAAATAACTTAGCACAATTTTATGAAAACGGTATTGGTGTTTCTAAAAATCCAGCACTAGCTGCAGAATTATATGAAAAAGCTGCTTTACAAAATTATACAGAAGCTCAAACAAACATAGGAAGAATGTACCACTATGGCATTGGCGTTAATACCAATAAAAAACAAGCCATCTATTGGTATATTAAAGCAGAAGAAAAAGGAGATAAAAATGCACAATACCTGCTTGGCGAAATGTATTCTGTAGAAGCAGGACCAATGTTAAATTATCAAACTGCGCTTGAATATTATTTTAAGGCAGCAAAACAAAACCATCCTGCAGCTCATTATAGAATAGGTACCATTTACCTTCAAGGTGATGGTGTAGAAACAGATATAAAGAAAGTAATAAATTGGTATATGAGTGGTGCCGAATTAGAAGATGTAAATTGTCAATATACACTTGGTTACATGTTTCAAGAAGGAGACGATGTAAAAAGAAATTACGAAAAAGCCCTACTGTATTTTAAACAAGCTTCTAACCAAGGGCATAAAGAAAGCCAATCGTATTTAGGAAATCTTTTTGAACGCGGAAAAGGTACAGAAAAAAGTAAAAAACAAGCCGTGTATTGGTACAGAAAAGCAGGTATGCAAGGAGATGAATTTGCTTTAAAAAGATTAAAAAAAATGAATCAACCTTTAAACGTTAAAAATTAATCATTTTTATCTGAACCTAAATTTATTATTTTGAATACAAGAAAACTATTATACAAAGATGCTTTCTTTTGTATGTTATTCTCCTTTTTCATACTTTTTATAGTTTCATTTATTGTGGTTAATATGTCTATTTTTAACCCGTTTGCTAATGCCTTTAAAGATTTTAGCTTTTTAGATCTTTATTACTCTGAAAAATTAGGAGATCAAGCCAATATTAATACCGATATTATTATTGTAAATATTGAACATTTAGATCGTTTTGAACTACAGGAGCTATTACATAACATTCAAAAAAACAACCCAAAGGTTATTGGTGTAGATGCTATTTTTAAACAACAAAAAGATGTTTTTGTAGACTCATTACTGGCTACAGAATTAAATAAAGAAAATGTTATAAATTCTTATGCTTTTTACAATGATGTTATTACCAGAAACCACAGTTCTATAACCAATACAACAAGTCTTCATGGTTATTCTAATTTAAATTTTGATAAACAAAACAATGTAATTAGAAACTATCAAGGCATTAAAAAATTAAACGATACCACATATAAATCTTTTGCTGCTGTTGTAGCTCAACAATACTTAGGAGATAAATGGAATTCTAAACTAGATAAAAAATTACAAAAAGAAATTCCTATAAAATACTATGGTGATTATAATAAATATCTTACCTATAGCTATACAGAAATTATAGAAGCTAAAAATATTGATGCCATTAAAAATGCTATCGTTTTACTTGGCTATGTAGGCAAACCTCTAGGAAATATTTATGATATTGAAGACAAACATTTTACGCCTTTAAACAGCAGACCAATTGGCAAAAGTGCTCCAGACATGTTTGGTATTATCATTCAAGCAAACATTATACAAATGCTCATTAATAACGAGTTTATTTATTTAGTACCCAAATTTATAATTGGCCTTATAACCGTTATAATTACCTTTTTTGCTTTAGTGTACTTTATTGCTAAAAGTGTAACACAAGCAGCAAAATACATGATCTTAAAAAAGGTGACTCAGTTACTTTTTACTATTGTTTTTATTTGGATCTCTTTATATTTAATGAAGAAAAACATCTATTTTAAAGCTGCTCCCATTATTGCAGTCATGTTGTTAAGTGTAGAGTTTATTGGCTTATATAAATTATTAACAAATTATTTAAACAAAAAATATTCATGGAAAAGTTACTTTTTTCAAGACTAATTGTACTCTCAATTAGCCTAATCTCTTTTATTAGTTACTCACAAGAAACATATTGTGTATTTAAAAGTGTTGGTAATCCTTTATTAAATAGTACAAAAAGCATAAAAAAAGGTAGCGTACTCAAAACAAATGACATACTAAACTTAAAAACAAATGATACTTTATTAATTGTAGATAATAAAGGAAACTTGTATCAATTACCAAATAAAGATTCTAATAAAAAGGAATACGCAATTAAAGAAATTAGTAACTACAAAACCACAAAAGAGGTTTCGTCTTTTTCAAAAAAATACTTGTCTTATGTTTGGAATCAATTTTCTAAAAAAGACAATACCAAAGAACACACAGGAGTAGTTTACCGAAGTAATTTAGACACTTTAATGCTAAATCCTACAGATAGTATTAATATTTATCTTCCGGAAATAGAGTTTTCATGGACACCTAATAACAATAATGAACCTACGTATTTTTTATTGCAAGAAAAAGGAGATTATGATTATATCAATAAAATAGGAGTTACAGGAAATAACTTGGTATTATTTGTAGATAAAAAAGTACTTGTTCCTGGTAAAGAATATCTTTGGGCTATTTCTAATAGCAAGTACCCTAATCTTAATGCTATAGAATTTCATAACTTTAAGTTATTAGACAAGAATACTTTTAATGTAGAAAAATCTAAACTTGAACACTTAATTACAGACCTTAAAAATTTAGGCTTATCTAAGCAAGAAATTAAAAATATCTTATGTAAAGATTATAAACTATGTTATTAAACCGGTTTTATATATTAGTAATACAACTTATAATTACACCTAAAAAAACCGATTCATTTAAGCATCGGTTTTTTTATTTACTCGCTTAAGCAATTTCATCAATTGCTAATTTAAACTCTTGCCAACTAATAAGACCATCGCCATCTTTATCATATCCTTCAATAAGTTTGGAAGATACTAAACCACGAATAAATCCGTTAATTTCTGCTTCTTTAAGTAATTTAACGATTTCGCTTTTTGAAAGTTTACCATCACTATCTTTATCAAAGAAAGCAAATGCTTCTTCTGGTGTATTAAAGTTGTTGGTTATTAATTTTTGAATTTTGTTTAATATAATTTCCTTGGTTGCCATAATCTATGGTTTTATAGTTTTCTTAATTTATGAAATTTTGTTTGAATTCTTATAAATGAAATTTGCGAAAAAAATAAAATATATTTCACCTTTAAGTTTTTTGTTTCTTCTTTTTAGCGGCAGGAAATAATACATTGTTAAGTATTAATCTATAACCTGGTGAAGTTGGGTGTAAATCTAATTCTGTTTTTGGGTCTCCTACTCGATGTGTATAATCTTCTGGATCATGACCTCCATAAAAAGTAAAGAAACCTTTTCCTTTTATACCGTGAATGTATTTTGCTTCGCCATTGGTTTTATTTTCTCCCATTACTAACACATTACTTTTAATTTCTTCGCGTGTAAAAGAGGTGGTTTGCCCCATAAAACCTTTAACTAATGCAGTATGATTTTGACATAACATGGTTGGTATAGGATCCCATTTTGCAGAATAATCCATAAGTGTAAAATAATCTACGGTTTTAGCTATTTTTCTTTTTTGCGTCATATCAATACTAGAAAACTCATACACATTAGGGCTTTGTTCTAGCGTAAAATCTGTAAAAGCAAAGGTTTTACTATAGTCTATTTTATTCTGGTAATTGGCATCACTACCATCACCATCAAACATAGGTTCGCAAATATCTATGCCTTGGGCAGAAAGCGCTATATCAAAACTATCTGTTGCGCTACACATAGCAAACATAAATCCGCCACCAATTACATAATCTCTAATTTTTAAGGAAACCGCTAATTTTTCTTGCGAGACCTTATCATAACCTAGTTTTGTTGCCAAGGCTTCTGCTTCCTTTTTTTCTTCAATATACCAAGATGCAGTTCTGTAGGCTCTATAAAATTTACCGTATTGACCAGTAAAATCCTCATGGTGTAAGTGTAACCAATCATATAATAAAAGAGCATCATTCAATACTTCTTCATCATAAATGGTTTCATAAGGAATTTCGGCATAACTTAAAACCATAGTTACTGCGTCATCCCAAGGTAATTTTCCTTTTGGTGTATATACTGCAATTTTAGGTGCTTTTTCTAAAACTACAGCTTCCATATTTTTACTAGGACTACTAATTTCTTCTAGAATACTCTCGGTTTTGGCGTTAGATAGAATTTCGAAAGAAACCCCTCTAATCTGGCATTCTTTTTGAATTTCAATAGAATCTGGCAATAAAAAAGAACCGCCTCTATAATTAAGTAACCATTTTACCTTTAGCTGTTTTTCTAGCGTCCAATACGTAATTCCGTAAGCTTTTAAATGGTTTTTTTGCGTTTCTGCATCCATAGGAATTAGGATGTAAGACGCATACGTTTGCGTTACAAAAAGTATAAGTAATAGTGTTATTAGTTTTTTCAAAATATTGCTGTGTGCTTTTTGTATTATAGGTTCTAGATACTATTTTTTATCTCTTAAAATCACTCGTATTAAAATATTATTAGCTTTCAATCTTTAATATCTTTGTTCAAGTATTTTTTTTCTTAGCAAGAAAGGTACTTAAAAATTATTCTGATTAAAACTGCATTAGCACAATTTTAACCAATTGCATATTTAAGAAGCTTATTATAATGTGGTTGACATTGTTTTAATAATGGTTTTAAATGTTCTGGAAAAGTTTCGGTTTTTGGTTTATAAGGCAAATATCCTGTTGACTTATGGATATTTGCATACCAATATTTTGCCCAAACACCATCTTCTGGCCTTGCTCCTGCTTGCCAGTCTAGCATATTTTCTTCAAAAGGAATACCTATAAAACTACAAAGTTCTTTTAATACTTTTTTTGGATTTAACAATACTCGTTTAGAATCTAAAACAATAGGCTTAATATTATTTGCTTCCAAATAGTTTAATAATTGGGAGTGTTTAGCATAACCAACATCTTCAATAGTTGGGTTTTTTATCACTTTATCAAAAGACGGAAGCATTTCTACTGGATCACGAGTTAGTATTACATTATACACATCTTTCATAAAATCTTTATTTAAATGCAATATATGATGTGTCATATTTTTAAAAAACAAAACTGGTTTTTCTGTATTTGTCATCATACTTTCTATCACCTTAGTACCATCATGCTCTAGGGTATTTAAAATATCCTGGGTTCCTGGATGGTATTCTTTTGCTTCTGTATTACTTAAATAATGCGCATATAAAGGCTCATCAAACACTTTAGTATCTTGTCTTTGTGCAAAACTATACATTAAAGTGGTAGATATATTTCGTGGTCCAGACCACAAACAAATACGTTTACTATTAGCCATTTAAAACTGCTTTATCGATTAAGTCATGATATAAACCACTTAATTTTCTTGTAAAATCACCAAAAGGTTTATCTCCTATTTTTCTGCCATCAATCTTGGTTACAGGAGTTAAACCACCAAAGGTTCCGGTTACAAAAGCTTCATCTGCACCATATACATCAAATAAAGAAAAATCTTTTTGGTGACACACTATATTATTTAATTTACAAGCTTCAATTACTTTGGCACGAGTAATACCATTCATACAGTATTGCCCTGTAGAAGTATATACTTCATTGTTTTTTACTATAAAGAAATTGGTGGCATTGCAAGTTGCAACAAAACCGTTAACATCTAGCATTAGGGCTTCATCTGCTCCTGCTTCAATAGCTTGAATTAGTGCTTGTACTTCATGTAATTTACTGTGACAATTTAATCTAGGATCTAAATAATCTGGAGAACCACGACGAATAGTACTTGTAAATAAGGTGATCCCTTTTTCTTTACTTTCTGGAGAAGCTTTTTTGTATTCTGGTAAAATAACCACATTAGGTCCAGAAATTGTAAGCCTAGGATCTTGTGATGGTGTTTTTTTAATACCTCTAGTAATCATTATTCTAACATGCACATCGTCTTGCATATTATTAATGTTTAAGGTTTTCCATACTTCTGCTACTAACTCTTCTTTTGTAAAAGGAAATTGCATACCAACAGTAGCAGCAGACTGCCACAATCTATCTAAATGATCTTTAAGAAAAACAAGAACGCCTTTGTGTAAACGCAGTGCTTCCCATATACCATCTCCTACAAGATAACCACTATCTAAAACAGAAATCTTAGCATTTTCACGAGTAAAAAAATCGCCATTAATATAAATTTTAATGTCTTTATTTCTGCTGTCTTCAACAGCATTATGTGTACCATGTACCATTTACTTATTATCTTTAAATTTAGAAAAGAAAGATAATAAAAAACGTGTGAATTCATCTAAGAAATTAAATCTGATATTTTCTTAGTACTAGGAAACTGCTCAAAAATAATTTTAATAAATACTGTAATTGGAATTGCCATAATAAGCCCTGGAATTCCCCAAAGAAAACCCCAAAACATAAGCATTATTAAAACTGTAATAATATTTATAGAAAAAGATTTCCCCATAAATATTGGTTCTAAAATAGCACCAAATAAAACTTGAACTCCTGTAATTGCAAGCACAAAGAAAAACAAAGTACTTGTAGGTTCTAACTCTACAAAAGCAAAAATAGAAAGCGCTATTACAGCTATAAAAGAGCCTACCATTTGCACAAAGTTAATTACAAAAGCAAAAAGGCCCCAGAAAATAGGAAAACTAACATCAAAAAAGTAACAAGCCAAACCTGTACCAACACCTGTTAAAAAACTAACTAAAAACTTTACCTTAATAAAGGTATTTAGCTCTTTTTGTATTTTACCATAAGTACGTAAAGAGGTGTGTTTTTGTTTTAAGATTATTTTATTTAAAACGTCCTGCATATTAATAGACTCTGCCAATAAGAGCACTACAAAAAAAGCAGTCATAAGTAACATGGTTAAAAATTGTCTTAAGAAACCTACAGTAGTACCAATGTTTTCTTTTTTAACAAATTGAGATATGAGGCTTTTATCTTTTTCTAGAACCAAACCAAAAGTGTTTTCTAAATATAGTGTAGCATCGTTTATTTTCACTTCTGCTTTATCAAAAAAGGCAGTATCACTAGCCATGATTTGTTTACTAGATAATTTAATGAGCTCTACGCCTACTTTTAAGCCTATACCTATTAATAAAACTACGATAAGAATACTTACAATTTTTGGCACTTTACGTTTGCTTAACCAACGCATTAATGGTAAAAATAACAGTGCAATAAACATAGCAAACACCAACGGAATAAATATAAAAGACAATACTTTTAATAGATAAAACACTATTGGTATTACTATAACTAATAATAGTATGTTAGTAGTTCTGCGTTCGTTTAACATTGTAGGTTTTCATTTTTAGTATTAGATCTGCTTTTATTTACTGGTTTAAAATGGTACATCATTATCAAATTCTTCTGGAGCACCAAAAGCATCATTTGGTGATGGAAAATGTTCGGTTTTAAAAGAATCATCATTTGCGGCAGCATTCATTTTAGAATGAAACTCAAAAGGCGAATCAAAATCATCAAGGTTATCAAACTTACCTAAATGCCCAATAAACTTTAAACGAATATTTTCTAGTCCACCATTTCTATGTTTTGCAATAATAAATTCTGCTTGACCTTCTGTTGGTGAGCGTTCTTCATCATCCCATTCATCAATTTTATAATATTCTGGTCTATAAATAAAACTTACAATATCGGCATCTTGCTCAATTGCACCAGATTCACGTAAATCTGACAGTAAAGGTCTTTTACTACCTCCACGCGTTTCTACAGCACGTGATAATTGTGACAGTGCAATTACTGGCACCATTAATTCTTTTGCTAATGCTTTTAAGTTTCTAGAAATCATCGAGATTTCTTGTTCACGGTTTCCACCATGGCTTGGTCCACCTGTCATTAACTGCAAGTAATCAATCATGATAAGTTTAATACCATGTTGAGATGCTAGACGTCTTGCTTTTGCACGTAAATCAAAAATAGAAAGTGATGGTGTATCATCAATAAACAAAGGTGCTTTTTCAAGACTTTTTACTTTCACGTTTAGTTGTTCCCATTCGTGTTTTTCAAGTTTACCTGTTCTTAATTTTTCTGAAGATAAACCCGTTTCACTAGAAATTAAACGTGTTATTAACTGTACAGAAGCCATCTCTAAAGAAAAGAAAGCTACTGGTACATTTTGGTCTACAGCAATATTTCTAGCCATAGATAAGGTTAAAGCTGTTTTACCCATACCAGGACGAGCAGCAACAATAATTAAATCGGAAGGTTGCCAACCAGAAGTTAATTTATCTAACTTATTAAAACCTGTAGCAATACCACTTAGTCCTTCTTGATTAGATATTTCTTCAATTTTCTTCTTTGCCTGGATTACTAAATCTTGTGCTGTTTCACTCGATTTTTTGATATTTCCTTGGGTAACTTCGTATAGTTTAGATTCTGCGCTATCTAATAAATCAAAAACATCTTGTGTTTCATCATAGGCATCTTCAATAATTTCTGAAGATATTTTTATTAAACTACGCTGAATATACTTTTGTAAAATAATACGTGCATGAAACTCTATATGTGCTGAAGAGGATACTTTTTGCGTAAGCGAAATCAAGTAAAAATCACCACCTGAAACATCTAATTTTTGACTTTTCTTTAACTGGCTTGAAACGGTTAACAAGTCAATAGGCTCACTATTTTCAAACAGTTGAAAAATAGCTTCAAAAATATGTTGGTGAGCTTCTTTATAAAAAGCATCAGGACTTAAAATATCAATTACTTCATCTACACCTTTTTTATCTATCATCATAGCACCAAGAACCACCTCTTCTAATTCAAGAGCCTGCGGAGGTATCTTTCCTTTTTCAAGGTTAATAATGGTACTTTTATCGACTGGATAGCCTTTTATTGGGTTAGGTTGTTTCATTTAATTGATAGCTTTTTTTGTAAGGTTAGCTGTAGTTTGTATTATTAAGCTACAACTGCATTTAATATTTTCGGCTTATTTTAATATGGCGAAAGTAAATAATTGTTGAGATAATTACACTTATAAAGATAGTTCAATCTCCACAGGTAGTCAACATTTTAACTGTTAATAAATAAAAAATATTGTTAATAAGCATAAAAAAAACTGAAGCGTAAAACTTCAGATTTTTTTTATCAAGTGGTTTTAATAAGAACTAGCCTTTATACACTCCCATATTTGCGTACTTTCCCATACGTTGATCTACTAAATCTTTTGGTGATAAGTTTTTAAGCTCTTCAAAAGTTTTAAGAATTGCAGCACTTACAGTAGCGAACGTTTTTTCTCTATCTTGATGTGCACCACCAAGCGGTTCTTTAATAATTTCATCTACAATTTTAAGTTTTTTCATATCTGTAGCTGTAAGCTTTAAAGCATCTGCTGCTTGTTCTTTGTACTCCCAGCTTCTCCATAAAATAGAAGAACAAGATTCTGGAGAAATTACAGAGTACCATGTGTTTTCTAACATAAGTACTTTATCTCCTACACCAATACCTAATGCACCTCCAGAGGCTCCTTCACCAATAACAATAGTAATAATTGGCACTTTAAGTCTTGTCATTTCAAGAATGTTTCTGGCAATAGCTTCACCTTGCCCACGTTCTTCGGCTTCTAAACCAGGATATGCTCCAGGAGTATCTAACAACGTAACTACAGGAATACCAAATTTTTCGGCAGATTTCATTAAGCGCAATGCTTTTCTGTATCCTTCAGGGTTTGCCATTCCAAAGTTTCTGTATTGTCTTGTTTTTGTATTGTACCCTTTTTGTTGCCCAATAAACATAAAACTTTGGTCACCAATTTTACCAAGACCACCAATCATTGCTTTATCATCTTTAAAGGTTCTGTCTCCATGAAGCTCTAAAAAAGATTCTCCACAAAGTGCTTTAATATAATCTAAAGTATATGGTCTATTAGGATGACGTGACATTTGTACACGCTGCCATGGTGTTAAGTTTTTGTATATATCTTTTTTGGTAGCTAAAAGTTTCTTTTCAATTTGCTTACAAGTTTCAGTAACATCTACTTCGCTTTCTGTACCAATAATTTGGCATTTTTGCAATTGATCTTCTAGCTCTTTTATAGGTAGTTCAAATTCTAAATATTCCATTTTTGAATTTAAGTTTAATTAATAGTTAGAGTGCAAAATTACGTATTTTTTTGTTTACTCTTTTATCTTCTTTGCTTTTAAAGCTTTTCTATTTTTTAAAATCCCGTTAAGTAGCACTACTCCAAGAATTAAAGAAGCGCCATAATAAAAATTTGTTGACATTTTTTCTTTTTCTGGAAAAAGCAAAATTGCTAAAATAATGCCGTAAATAGGTTCTAAATTATAGGTAAGCACAACTGTATACGGACTTATATAGCGCATTACGTATACCGAAGCTATAAAAGCATAGGCAGTACATACAGATGCAAGAATAAACAAGTATATATAATCTGTTGTTGGCAATTGAAAAAAGGAAACCGAGAAACCATCATAAAAAACCATAAGAAATATAGTTATAAAAGCTACTCCGCTAATAAACTCATAAAAGGAAATGGTAGTTGCTGAATATTTTTCTAGAAATTTTCCGTTTAAAACAGCAAATAAAGAGGATAAAAAAGCAGAAGTAATTCCTAAAATAATTCCGTTTATATATTTTATTTCACTTTGTGTAATTATAAAAACACCCACAATTACAATACAACCAAAGAGAATTTCGTACCAAATAATTTTTCGTTTATAAATTATAGGTTCTAATAGAGATGCAAAAAATGCACCTGTTGAAAACATGGCTAACGTAATAGATACGTTAGAAACATCTATGGCTCCAAAAAAAGTAATCCAATGTAAAGCAATAACAATTCCTGCTAGAGATAGTTTTGCAATTGCGCTTATAGATAGTTTAATTTTAGTTTTAGAAATGGCTACATAAACGCTAACTAATATGGTTGCCATTAGCATTCTGAACCAAACTAATGGTACTGCATTAATGGTAATTAACTCGCCAAGTATTGCTGTAAAACCTGCAATAAATACTAAAATATGTAAGTGCAGATAATTTTTAAGCTTATCGTTTAGCATTGTAAAGTAAGTATAAGGCTAATATACCAAATAGTATATTAGGGAACCAAACTGCTAAAATTGGTGAAAAATCGGATTGTGCTGCCATAACCCCAAAAATCTTATCAAAAAACACAAAAACCATTGCTATACAAATACCAAAAGCAAGATTTACACCCATTCCTCCTCGACGTTTAATAGAAGAAACTGCTACTGCTATTATGGTTAATATAAACACCGAAACTGGCAAACTCCATTTTCTGTATTTTACTAATTTATAACGACCAATGTTAGAAGACCCTCTTTGCTCTTCTTTAGCAATAAAATTTGTTAAATCACCATAGGTTAGTGTTTCTGCAATATATTCTACAGGAGTAAGATCTTCTAAATCAAAAGAAAACAAGGTATCTTTTCTTCTTTCTTTTACTATAATATCATCATGATCTCCTATGGTTCGTTTAACGTATCTTATTAATCTATAGGTAGAGTCTTTTTCTATAAAACGAATGTTTTGTGCTTCCATTTTATAGATCATTTTATCATTTTCAAAATGTTCTAAAGTAAAATTATGCCCTAGTTTTTCTTTTATATTAAAACTACTTACATAAATGTAATCGTTATCATTTATCTGCCTATACACGTTTCTAGTATCTGCTGCACTTTTTCCTTTTTTAAAGTATTTATAGTCAAAATCATTAAACCCTTTACTTGCTTCTGGTGCTAAATAAAGTCCTAAAATAAGTGCAAATACTGCAACAATAGATGCACCAATTAAGTATGGTCTTAAAAATCTTGTAAAAGAAACTCCAGAGCTTAAAAAGGCAACTATTTCTGTATTGTTAGCTAATTTTGACGTGAAAAAGATTACCGATAAAAATAAAAATAAAGGAAAAAGTAAATGTGCAAAATAAACGGTAAAGTCTACAAAATATAGTAGTACTTCTCCTAGTGGCACATCGTTTTCAAGAATTTTACCAATTTTTTCTGCTAGGTGTACTGTTATTCCAATAGGAATAAAGAGTAGCAACATCATGAAAAATGTAGACAAATAGCGTTTTAATATGTACCAATCGAGTATTTTCAACGTTCTTTTTGTTGTTAATTATAGACGTTTATCCATTTGTTTTACCATTTTATCTTTCCAGATTCTAAAATCTCCTGCTAATATATGTTTTCTAGCCTCGCGAACCAACCATAAATAAAAACCTAAATTATGAATAGTAGCTATTTGCTTTCCTAGTATTTCATTTACAGTAAATAAGTGTCTTAAATATGCTTTACTATATTCAGTATCAACAAAAGTAATAGCCATATCATCAATGGCAGAAAAATCATTTTCCCACTTTTTATTTTTAATATTAATGGTACCATGTGCAGTAAATAACATTCCGTTTCTGGCGTTACGTGTTGGCATAACACAGTCAAACATATCAATACCTAAAGCAATATTTTCTAGAATATTTATTGGTGTACCAACACCCATTAAATAGCGAGGTTTATCTTCTGGTAAAATTTCTGTAACCACTTCTGTCATAGCATACATTTCTTCTGCAGGTTCTCCTACAGAAAGCCCTCCAATAGCATTTCCTTCTGCTCCTGCATTTGCTATATATTCGGCAGATTGGCGACGTAAATCTTTATATGTACTACCTTGTACTATAGGAAAAAAGGTTTGCCCATAATCATATTTTAAAGGTGTTTTTTCTAAATGATTGATACATCTATTTAACCAACGATGCGTCATGTGCATAGAGCGTTTTGCGTAGTTATAATCACAAGGATAAGGTGTACACTCATCAAAAGCCATAATAATATCTGCACCAATGCTTCGTTGAATTTCCATTACATTTTCTGGAGTAAACATGTGCATACTTCCATCTATATGTGATTTAAACTTAACACCCTCTTCTTTAATTTTTCTGTTAGCAGAAAGAGAATATACTTGATAACCACCAGAGTCTGTTAATATATTTCTATCCCAATTCATAAACTTATGCAGTCCTCCTGCCTGTTCTAAAATGGTAGTTTTAGGTCTTAAAAACAAATGGTAAGTGTTTCCTAAAATAATATCTGGATTGATATCTTTTTTTAATTCGCGTTGGTGTACTCCTTTTACAGAAGCTACTGTACCAACAGGCATAAATATAGGAGTTTCTATTTCACCATGATCTGTAGTCATTACTCCTGCTCTTGCACTACTTTGTGGGTCTTTTGCTTTTAATTCAAATTTCATTTAAACATATTAAGAAGTGGCAAATATAATTAACTAAACAAGATACCTTCTTAAACATTTAATAAAATTATTAATTCTTACCCTTTTTTGGCTATTAAAATTTCATATAAATGCAACAGAAAGATTTGTAAAAGAAAATAATTACTTTGTATCTTCGTTTTAACTACAAATCAATAAAAAGAATAATTATGAAAAAAATCTTTATTACAGGTATATTATTTTTGGGTTTCCTTTGTAATATGCAAGGACAAAATGGTAGCGGATTTGGTTTAAAAGCTGGTTTAAACTACAATGCTAATGGTAAATATTTTGAGTCTATTAATGCAAACTCTGAAAATCCAGATAGAAATGTTGGCTTTCATATTGGTGCTTTTGGTAAGGTAGGAGATAAAATATTTTTTAAACCTGAAATTGTTTATACTAAAACGAAAAGTGATTATGATAGTGATGACTTTACCATGCAAAAACTAGATGCACCACTATTAATAGGTGTAAAGTTTTTAAATTATTTTAATGCATTTGGAGGTCCTTCTTTACAATACATTTTAGACACAGAGTTTGACGGTGTTGCTATTAGCGAAGTTGAAAAAGATTTTACGGTAGGTCTTAATTTTGGGTTTGGAGTAAGCTTTAACTCTATAGGAATAGATTTAAGGTATGAAAGAGGTTTTACTGAAAACGAAGCTACTTTTGTTAGTAATAATGGTTTAAATGTTAGTAGAATTGATACAAGACCTGACCAATTAATTTTAAGTCTTTCTATTTTATTATAATTGCAAATAGATAAATAAAAAAAAGCCACTTTTATTAATAAAAGTGGCTTTTTTTTATTTTATGATTTTGTTTTATTGTTCTGGATACGTATCATCTAAATAATCTGGTGTACCATTACCATTAGAGTCTGGCGCTATAAATGTATAAAGGGTATACGTAGCATTAGTATTACTATAATCAATTTCGATAAAAACTTCTCCTTCTACTGCATTAGCATCAAAATAAGCTTGTGCTTCTTCTTTAGTAGTAAAATCTGCCATACCTTCTTCTGGATAAGATTTTAATTCAATTTCATCGGCTGTGTTTACTCCATCACCATCATCATCTGTATCAAAAAAGTTTGGAGCATCATCTTCATTTGTATCATCATCATAAACATCTAAATCCGCATCTAGATCTTCTAAAAACGAAGGAATACCATCACCATCATGATCTAATAAAACGCGATCAAATAAATTAAATTTAAAAATTAATGGAGTATAATTGGATACGTCTTCTAATACTTGAGCAAAATAACCAATACCTGAAGGAATAAAAGCTGCACCAATACCATGATTATGGTAGGTATCTGTACCATCACCATTAGGCGTAAAATTAGTAGCCGTTTTAAATTCTACTAAAGCTTCTCTAAATCCTGTAACTACTCCTCCGCTTAACACTTGAGTTAACTCAAAGTCTTGTAAATTAGCAACGCTATCAAAAATAACACCACCAGTACTACTACCTTCATAGGTTACGTAAACTTTATCTATAAAATGTACATCTTGGCCTTGACCTTGTCTTACCTCTATATAATACATTTTATAAAATAAACCTTCTTCTAATGGGTCTTCAACCATTTTAAACTTAAGTTCTGGTCTATCTATAATCGCTGTTTTACTTGGGTCTTCAGTAAGAGCTGTAAAAACAATTTCAAAATCATCATTAGCTACACTATAAGGGTTTGTAAAGTCAAAATCATCATAGTTATAAAAATGTGTTTCTAAAAAGGTTTCAATTTCTTCTAAATCTTCTGCGTAAACCTCTGTTCTATCTCTTAATGCAACAGTATTGGTATCATCATCTGGTGTACAAGATGCTATAACTACTATTAATGCAAATACAACGATTGCTATTTTTCTTAATTTCATCTTAATATTTTTATTTTTCCTTATTCCATAATAATAAAGATTAACCTTATTTGTTTATAAACAAAAAATTTAGGTTATTTCAATATTACTATTTTTTTGCACGCAAGATACAATTTTAAACTAATTTTGCACAAGAAGATTAACCTAGTTTTTTATATTAAATAATATGCGAATTGATAAATTTTTGTGGTGTGTTAGATATTTTAAAACAAGAAGTATTGCTACTACTGCTTGTAAAAAAGGACATGTTAAAGTAAATGGAGATACTACAAAACCAAGTCGAGAAGTTTACCCTACAGATACTATAGAGGTTAGAAAAAACCAAATAAATTATAAGTTAAAGGTGAATGATATACCACCAAATCGAGTTGGCGCAAAGTTGGTAGATATTTACCGAACAGATATTACACCTAAAGAGGCTTTTGAAGCGCAAGAACTTTTAAAATATTCTAAGGATTATTATAGAAAAAAAGGAACTGGTAGACCTACAAAAAAAGACAGAAGAGATATTGAAGATTATAATGAAGAAAATCAAGATTAAAATTATTACTTTTATTTTATCTTTGAAAAAACAACTATAACTATGGTTAGCAAAAAAAACAGCATCCTATCACACGAAGAAATACAACATAAAATTAAACGAATTGCGTATCAAATATATGAAAGCAATGTAAATGAAGCGGAAGTTGTTTTAGCAGGAATAGATAGTAATGGCTACATTTTAGCTAAAAAGCTTAAAACCGTGTTATCTAAAATCTCTACTATAAAACCTATACTTTGTAAAGTTATAATAGATAAAAAAAATCCTTTAAACCCAATTAATACTTCTATACCAGCAACAGAATACACAAACAAGTCTGTTATATTAATAGATGATGTGTTAAACAGTGGTACTACACTAGTTTATGGTGTTAAACATTTTTTAGATGTACCTTTAAAGCAATTTAAAACCGCTGTATTAGTAAATAGAAATCATAAAAAGTATCCCGTTAAAGCAGATTTTAAAGGTATTTCTCTTTCTACTTCCTTACACGAACATATTGATGTTGTATTAGAAGGAACTAATTTTGAAGCTTTCTTAAAATAATTGCATTAAAATAGATTCTATAATTTCGTTTTCCTTCTTGTTAGCATCTATAGTATACGTTGCTTTAGAGTAAAAAGGTAATCTTTCAAAAAGGTGTTTACCAACAAACTCTGTAAGTTCTTCTTTTGTTTTAAGATGCGCAATAATTGGTCTTTTAGCTGTTTCGTTAAAAGCCCTTTCTACTAAATTAGGGATAGTAACTTGTAAATAAACCGTTTTAATATTTGATTTGTTTAGTAGCAAACTCATATTATCACTATAGCAAGGAGTACCACCACCTAAACTTATTACAGTATTCATGTTGGCAGCAATAGCTTTTTTTAAGTAAAGGTGTTCTATTTTTCTAAAATATATCTCTCCCTTATTTAAAAATATTTCTTTTATGGTGGTTTTTTCTTCCTTTTCTATAAAATCATCCAGGTCTAAAAATTCAAAATCTAAAATTTTGGCTATTTTTTTGCCTAAATATGATTTTCCCGAAGCCATATACCCTATTAAAATTATTTTCATTTTAACGCTTCTTATTGATTATTAAAAACATACATTATCGCTTGACAAAAAAACGAAAAAAAAATAAAAAAAATTAAATAAAAGCATTGTTTTATTAATAAAACCTTCTATATTTGCACCCTCGTTAGAGCGAAACAAAATGACCTGGTAGCTCAGTTGGTAGAGCATCTCCCTTTTAAGGAGAGGGTCCTGGGTTCGAGCCCCAGCCCGGTCACTAAAAAAAGTTAAGCAAACGCTTAACTTTTTTTTTGTAAGGTTTCTCTATTTTGTGCAGGTTACAAAATAGATTAAAAAGCTATCTTGCAAAAGGTTGTTTTATTAATAAAACTTCCTATATTTGCACCCTCGTAATAACGAATAAAAAATGACCTGGTAGCTCAGTTGGTAGAGCATCTCCCTTTTAAGGAGAGGGTCCTGGGTTCGAGCCCCAGCCCGGTCACTAAAAAAGTTAAGCAAACGCTTAACTTTTTTTGTTTATATTGCTTTTTTAATTTTGCGCACGTGGCGGAATTGGTAGACGCGCTAGCTTGAGGGGTTAGTGTCCATTAGGACGTGGAAGTTCGAATCTTCTCGTGCGCACTTATAAGATTTAACAAGGTGAAACTGTCACTTACTTTCTACCATTCACAATAAGAATTACGCATTTTACATATTTTTATTACATTCTTATTTCTAATTTAATAGCTTTACGTTTCACTTTATCCAACCCCAACTACTTCCTCTTTAATCATAAAATCGAAACAAGATATTGAAGCTATAGCTATTTATTCTGTCTTAAGAAAAGAAGTTTTAAAAGCGGAAACAAAAACAATAGATATTTGCAACTTGGCGCAAGGCATGTATCTTTTAAAAATAGTATCTAAAGATAACACCGAAAAGATAAAACGTTTTATTAAGAAATAAATGAAGCTATTAGCCGTTTTTTCTAAAAAAGGGAAATCCACGTTGGCTTTTCTTTTTTTATTTTACACCTTTCTATTTTAGTAAATTATCTAGTGTTTCTCTAACGGTTTCACTATTCCAATTTGCAGCACCTTCTTTATCTATTAAAATGTTTCCTTCTTTGTTTATTAGCAATGTTCTCGGAATACTGGAAACTTCAAATTCTGAAGGATGCTCTAAAGGAGTAAAGACGTTAAACGAATACTTATTTTCAGATAAAAACGCTTCTACTTTTTCCTTTTTTTCGTTGGAAACAAATAGAAACACCACCTTATGGTTATAATCATCATACAGCTTCTGAAGGTTAGGCATTTCAGCAATGCAAGGAGGGCACCAAGTAGCCCAGAAATTTATTAATACGACTTTACCTTTTAAATCTTTAAAGTCAATGGTATTTCCTTTTACATCTTGTAATTGCCAAGAAGTATAATTTACAACCTTGCTGTCTGCTTCCGTTTTAACAGATGGACTAAACAAAGCTAAACCCTTATGTAGCATTACTTGTATAGGTTTTCTTGTTTGCGGTATTATCATTAGAACAATGATTACAACAAAGAGTATATTTTTAAATTTGGAGTTATTCATAATAAAAAAATGAAGCGTTATTTATAAGTAAACAACGTTTCAAATTTACCAAAAAAATTAATAGTTAATCCTTTGTTTTATATACCTAATACCAATCGCTAAAACAATAATAGATAACTAAGCGTTAAATGACTTTCTTTTTCTTAGCCAACTTACAGTTAAACAAAAAAAGCCTCTGAAAATACAGAAGCTTTTTTTGAATTTATAAACTTTAATAATCTATGCAGACGCGTTTTCTTTTTTAATTAAATTTAAAGCAGAACCTTCATTATACCAATCTATTTGTGGTTGGTTATAGGTGTGGTTTAGCTTAATAGTATCTTTAGAACCATCTGCATGAACAATCTCTAATGTTAGTTGTTTATCTGGTGCAAATTCATTTAAATCAATAAAGTTAAAAGTATCATCTTCTTGAATTAAATCGTAATCGTTTTCATTAGCAAAAGTTAAACCTAACATTCCTTGTTTTTTAAGGTTTGTTTCATGTATACGTGCAAATGATTTAACAATAACAGCAGCAACACCCAGGTGTCTTGGCTCCATAGCAGCATGTTCACGAGAGGAACCTTCACCATAATTATGATCTCCTACTACTATAGTTTTTACACCAGCCGCTTTATATGCTCTTGCTGCATCTGGTACGCCTTCAAACTCACCAGTTAGTTGGTTTTTAACAAAATTCGTTTTTTTACCAAATGCATTTACAGCACCTATTAAACAGTTATTAGAAATATTATCTAAATGTCCTCTAAAACGCAACCAAGGTCCAGCCATAGAAATATGGTCTGTAGTACATTTACCAAAAGCTTTAATTAATAGTTTAGCTCCATTTATTTCGTTTCCTAATGGTTCAAATGGTGTAAGTAATTGTAAACGTTCTGAAGTTGGACTAACAGAAACTTCTACTTTGCTACCATCTGCAACTGGTTCTACATAACCTGCATCCTCTACTGCAAATCCTTTTGGAGGTAACTCCCAACCTGTAGGTTCATCAAACATTACTTCTTGACCATCTTCATTAATTAGCTTATCTGTCATTGGGTTAAAATCTAACCTACCAGCAATGGCTATTGCAGCCGTTAATTCTGGTGAAGCTACAAACGCATGTGTATTTGGGTTACCATCGGCACGTTTAGCAAAGTTTCTATTAAAAGAATGTACAATACTGTTTTTTGGCGCATTTTTAGGGTCACTATATCTTGCCCATTGCCCAATACATGGTCCGCAGGCATTGGTAAATATTTTAGCATCTAATTTTTCAAAGATTCCTAAAATACCATCTCTATCTGCAGTATAGCGTACTTGTTCTGATCCTGGATTAATACCAAGTTCAGCTTTCATTTTTAAACCTTTATCTAAAGCCTGTTGTGCAATAGAAGAAGCTCTAGATAAATCTTCATACGAAGAGTTGGTACAAGACCCGATTAAACCCCATTCTACTTTAATTGGCCAATCGTTAGCTTTTGCTTTTTCTCCCATATCTTTACCTGCAGAAGTAGATAAATCTGGAGTAAAAGGTCCGTTTAATAAAGGTCCTAATTTAGATAGGTCAATTTCTATAACTTGATCAAAATATTGTTCAGGATTTGCATACACTTCTGGATCTCCTGTTAAATATTCTTTTACTTGGTTTGCAGCATCTGCAATATCTGCTCTTTCTGTAGCACGCAAATAGCGTTCCATAGAAGCGTCATATCCAAAGGTAGAAGTGGTAGCTCCTATTTCTGCTCCCATATTACAAATAGTTCCTTTACCTGTACAAGATAAAGAAATAGCTCCTGGTCCGAAATATTCTACAATTGCACCTGTACCTCCTTTAGCAGAAACGATACCAGCAACTTTTAATATTACATCTTTTGGCGCAGTCCAACCAGAAATATTCCCGGTTAACTTCACACCTATTAATTTAGGAAATTTAAGTTCCCAAGGCATTCCGGCCATCACATCAACTGCATCTGCACCACCAACACCAATAGCAACCATTCCTAATCCTCCTGCATTTACTGTATGAGAATCTGTACCAATCATCATTCCTCCTGGAAACGCATAATTTTCTAATACTACTTGATGTATTATTCCTGCTCCAGGTTTCCAGAAACCAATACCATATTTATTAGATACAGATGCTAAAAATTCAAAAACCTCACTACTTACAGAATTTGCATGTTTTAAATCTGTTGTAGCACCATCTTTTGCTTGTATTAAGTGATCACAATGTACTGTAGTTGGCACTGCAACTTTTGGTTTTCCTGCTTGCATAAATTGCAATAAGGCCATTTGAGCAGTTGCATCTTGACAAGCAATACGATCTGGAGCAAAGTCTACATAATCTTTTCCTCTTGTAAATGCTTTTGTCGGGCTTCCATCCCAAAGATGATTATATAAGATTTTTTCAGAAAGTGTTAAGGGCTTACCAACAACTTCACGTGCTTTATCAACACGTTCTGCCATTTGCGCATAAACCTTTTTTATCATATCAATGTCGAATGCCATAGTATTTATTTTTTTTTGGATTTATTTGTACTAATATACAAAATGTAAAATGACTATAAAAGTGTAAATAACATATATATAATGATAGTGAAATAAGTTTTTTCTATGCTGGTAATTTTTAAAATTAGATTGTTTTTTTAATTCTCTATTTTTATTTTAAAAACAAAAAAAAAGCCTGAATTTAAGATTCAGGCTTTTTTTATATTTATAGCTATTATATTATCTAACTAATTGTTTTTGCGAAGGCTTAAACTTAGTTAAAACAATACCATCAACCGCTGCTTCATATTCAGCCAAAGTAGGTGTTCTTCCTAAAATTGTTGATAATACTACCACAGGAGTAGATGACAATAAAGATTCTCCTTTTTTCTCGCCATCATCCTTTACAACTCTTCCTTGAAATAAACGAGTAGAAGTTGCCATAACTGTATCTCCTGGCTCTGCTTTTTCTTGGTTACCCATACATAAGTTACAGCCTGGACGCTCTAAGTATAACATGTTTTCATATTTAGTACGTGCTAAACCTTTTGGTGCGCTATCATCAAATTCGAAACCAGAGTATTTTTGTAATACTTCCCAATCTCCTTCTTCTTTCAACTCATCTACAATGTTGTATGTTGGAGGTGCAACTACAAGTGGCGCTTTAAATTCTACTTTACCACTTTGTGCTTCAATATTCTTTAACATTTGCGCTAATATTTTCATATCGCCTTTATGTACCATACAAGAACCTACGAATCCTAAGTCTACTTTTTTAGTTCCTCCGTAATAAGATAACGGACGAATATTATCGTGTGTATAACGTTTAGAAACATCTTCGTTATTTACATCTGGATCGGCAATCATTGGTTCAGCAATTTCATCTAAATCAATAATAACTTCAGCATAATACTTGGCATTAGCATCTGGTCTTAAAGCTGGTTTAATTCCTGTTTTAAGCTCTGTTATTCTAGTTTCAGCTTTTTCAACAAGTCCTTTAAGTACTTGCTTTTCATTATCCATTCCTTTATCAATCATGATTTGGATACGGCCTTTTGCTATTTCTAAAGATTCAATTAAGGTTTCGTCTTCAGAAATACAGATAGAAGCCTTGGCTTTCATTTCTGCTGTCCAATCTGTAAATGTAAAAGCTTCATCGGAAGTAAGGGTTCCAATATGCACTTCAATGACGCGTCCTTGAAATACATTTTCACCACCAAACTGCTTTAACATTTGTTGTTGCGTTGCATGCACTACATCACGGAAATCCATATATGATTTCATTTCCCCTTTAAAGGTTACTTTTACAGATTGTGGAATAGGCATAGAAGCTTCCCCTGTAGCAAGCGCTAGAGCTACTGTTCCTGAATCTGCTCCAAAAGCAACACCTTTAGACATACGTGTGTGTGAATCTCCACCAATAATGATGTCCCAATCACCAACAGTAATATCATTAAGTACTTTATGAATAACATCTGTCATTGGGAAATATTTCCCTTTAGGATCACGACCAGTAATTAAACCAAAATCGTTCATAAAACGCATTAATCTTGGTATGTTGGCTTTAGATTTATCATCCCAAACAGATGCTGTATGACAACCCGATTGGTATGCTCCGTCAACAATAGGAGAGATTACTGTTGCAGCCATCATTTCTAATTCTTGTGAAGTCATTAAACCTGTAGTATCTTGTGAGCCTACAATGTTTACTTCTACACGAACATCTGATCCTGCGTGTAATGTTTTACCAGGAGTTGTACCAACGGCATTTTTATTGAATATTTTTTCAACAGCAGTTAAGCCTTGACCTTCAATAGAAATTTCTTTTGATGGTGCATAAACAGGTATTACATCTATGCCTAATACTTTAGAAGCAAAAGTTTGTAATTTTTTACCAAAAACTACTGCATAAGAACCACCTGCTTTCATAAACTCCATTTTTTGTGGTGTAAATGCTGCAGAAATATCTTTTAATTCTGTATCTCCGTTATATAATTTTTTCTCTTTGGTATTAATAGTAAGTACCGTTCCTGTTGCAACAGAATATACTTCTTTTAATACTGGTTCTCCATCGGCATCTACAATAGTGTTTCCTTCAGCGTCTTTTTGTTGTACCCAGTTTTTAAGGTCTAAACCAATACCTCCTGTTACACCAACTGTGGTTAAGAAAATTGGAGAAATTCCGTTTGTTCCAGCAATTACTGGAGCAATATTTATAAATGGAACATATGGACTTGCTTTAATCCCTGTCCATAATGCCACGTTATTTACACCAGACATTCTTGAAGAACCAACTCCCATCGTTCCTTTTTCAGCAATTAACATCACCCTTTTATCAGGATGTTGAGCTTGTAATGCTTTTAATTCTGCTTGTTGTTCTTTATTGTGCTCAAATAAACACTGACCATGTAACTCTCTATCAGAACGAGAGTGTGCATCACCACCTGGAGATAATAAATCTGTTGAAATATCACCTACTCCAGCAATAAATGTAACTACCTCTATTTTTTCATCAATTTCAGGTAATTTTGTAAAAAATTCTGCCTTTGCATAACTTTCTAAAAGTTCTTTAGCAATAGCATTACCTGCTTTATAAGCTGCTTCTAAACGAGAAGTATCTGCGTCATATAAAAACACTTGTGTTTTAAGAACTTCTGCTGCTTCTTTTGCAATAGCTGCATCATCCGCTAAGGCTAAATCTAACAATACTTCAATAGAAGGTCCTCCCTTCATATGCGATAATTGTTCCAAAGCAAAAGCAGGAGTAATTTCTGCTACTACAGATTCTCCTAAAATAATTTCTTTTAAAAATGCTGCTTTAACACCAGCAGCACTTGTGGTACCAGGTAAAACGTTATAGATAAAAAAGTGTAGAGAATCTTCTCTGTACGCATTATCTAAATCTTTAATTTGCGCAATGATTTCGCTTAGTAATTCTGCACCATCAATTGGTTTTGGGTGAAGACCATGAAGTTTACGTTCTTCAATCTCCTTAATGTAATCGTTATACATGTTCATATAATAGAATAATTCTTTTGAATCTTAATAAAATGTAATTTCATATTCAAAAAATGTTAGAGAATCTTTAACTTTTTTTGAATGCTTCATCAACATTTATAATTATATCGATGACAAATCCCATATATTTAAGATTTAGGGTTTATTTTTTTATTAAATATCATGCGAAATTACGAAATTAAAGAGAGTTTAAAAAATATATAAAGATATGCAGGAATGATTAAATATAATTTAATGATTTCGTATTTTGAGTGGTTTCTTTTTAAGAATAACAAAATTTTAAACCCTAAAAAATACCAAAACAATAAAAAACATACTCTAAAGTATGTCTCTGTATAAGTAAAAAAGAATCGATTTCTATAAAAACTACAACGATTTAGTAAAAAAAAATCTTTTTAACGCAAAAAAGATATCCTTGAGCTACTTTTTAAAATAAAGAGGTAATAATTTGTTCTTCTGAAACGCCTTCTGCTTCTGCTTTATAGTTTTTAATAATTCTATGACGTAGAATACTAATTGCTACTGCTTGTACATCTTCAATATCTGGAGAAAATTTCCCTTGAATTACTGCATGAGTTTTTGCTGCTAAAATTAAATTTTGTGAGGCTCTTGGTCCTGCTCCCCAATCTATATAGCTTTTTACTAAATCTGCAGCTGTTTCACTATTAGGTCTAGTTTTAGCCACCATTTTTACAGCGTATTCTATAACATTATCTGCAACAGGAATACGACGTATAAGTTGTTGAAAATCTATTATTTCTTGGGCAGTAAATAAAGCCTTTACAGTAGCTTTTAAATCTGTTGTTGTTGCTTTTACAACTTGTACTTCTTCTTGAAAAGAGGGGTAATTTAAATGAATGGCAAACATAAACCTATCTAATTGTGCTTCTGGTAAAGGGTAAGTTCCTTCTTGCTCAATGGGGTTTTGCGTTGCTAAAACAAAGTATGGTAAGCTTAATTTATAATGATGCCCAGAAACCGTTACTGCTCTTTCTTGCATAGCTTCTAAAAGTGCTGCTTGCGTTTTTGGAGGTGTTCTGTTAATTTCATCTGCTAAAATAATATTAGCAAATATTGGCCCTTTTATAAATTTAAAGTTTCTGTGTTCATCTAATATTTCACTACCTAAAATATCACTAGGCATTAAATCTGGTGTAAACTGTATACGTTTAAAATCTAATCCTAAGGCTTGAGCTATAGTATTTACCATTAGCGTTTTTGCCAAACCTGGCACTCCTATTAAAAGCGCATGACCTCCAGAAAATATAGAGATAAGGATTTGATTTACTACTTCATCTTGCCCTACAATAACTTTAGCAATTTCTTGCTTTAAGTTTTTATATTTATTTACAAATTGTTTTACAGCTGCTACGTCAGACATATTACTTTTTTAACCAATTACTAGAAAAATCACAATCTCTATGCTCTCCATTAACTTTAATATACGTGTCTTTTATTTTTTCGTCTTGCCATTTTTCAATAGCTTTAAAACGTTTTTCGGTTAAAGCCAATTCTTTAATTTTTAAATAATCACGTGAGTAATCTGCTTCATGCTCATCTACTCTATCTGTTACACGTAATATTTTAAATTTTACTTTTCCTGTTCTGTCTTGATCGGTTTGAATTAAACTAATTTCACCTTCTTTTAAATCTTGAATTTGTGTATACAGTTCTGTATCCATTTTAGTTAACTCAAAATTATAATCTTGTGTTGCTGGGTTAATTAAAAACCCTCCCTCGCTTCTTGTTTCTTTTTCATCACTATATTTTCTTGCAGCATCTTCAAAAGAAATTTCTCCATCAACTATTTGTTTACGTACATCTTCTAGTTGTGTTTTTGCTTCGGCAACTGCATCTTCAGATACTTGAGGAATTAATAGTATATGACGAACATCAAATTCTTGTCCTCTAATTTTTTCTAATTGAATAATATGGTAACCAAAATCGGTTTCAAATGGTTCTGAAATTTCTCCTTCTTGTAAAGAAAAAGCAACATCTCTAAATTCTTTTACCATTAAAGGTCTTTCTCTATTTAAGGTATACAATCCTCCTTTTGCAATAGATGCTTTGTCATCTGTATACAATACTACTTTAGAACGAAAACTTGCTCCGTTTTCTAACACATCTATTCTAAACTCTTTAAGTCTGTTAATTACTTTTTGTGTTTCTTCTGGTGCTACTTTTGGTTCTATTATTATTTGAGACACTTTAAGTTCTGTTCCAAAAGTTGGTCTTTCGTCTTCAGGTATTTTATTAAAAAAGATTCTTACTTCTTCTGGTGTAACTTCTACTTCATCAATAATACTACTTTGCATGCGTTTTGCAAGTTCATTACTTCTGTTAATTTCATACATTTCATCTCTAAAACTTTTTTCGTCTTCTTTTTTATAGAAGTCTAAAAGCTCTTGCATATCTCCTCCTGTTTGAGATAAAAACTGTTGTATTTGGTAATCTACATTAGATCTAATTTCTGCATCAGAAATTTCAATACTATCTTGTATAGCGTGATGTGCGTATAGTTTGTTTTCTAAAAGAGAACCAAATAATTGACATCTAGGAATATCTTCTGTAGATACGCCTTGTGCTTTCATTTGTAAAATAGTTTTATCTATGTCAGATTCTAAAATAATATACTCACCAACAACAGCTGCTACTCCATCTACTTTGGTTGCATTGTTTTGCGTAAATGTTTTAACACTATCTGCTGGTTGTTCTTTTACCTGATCTTCAATAATCTCTTGTGCTGTTAATACATTAGAGATTAATACTGCTATACTTAATATAAATAGTGGTTTCAAATTATTAGTAGATTTCAAATTTTTTGTTTGTAATTGCATCTTTTGTAATATCCTTTTCTAGTTCTCTTGTTTTTTCTAATTTCCTTTTATTGATAACAATTTGATCTATTGTTGTTTTTACATACTCTAAAGGAGCTGTATTGTTTTGCAATAGTACGTCATTAATTTGCATCAAATATAAACCTAATGAATCTTTGAGTTGTATAAAATTAGTTTTTTTTAACAGTTCGTCTTTATTATCTTTATTAATTACTGGTATTTTCTTAACTATTTGATTCCATTTTATCCAAATAGAATCATTAAGGGAGTAGGATTTAAATTGAATAGATATAGAATCTAGGTATTTTTTATCATTAGCATCAAATCTTTTAAATTTTTCGGCTATTTCTTTTGCGTTTTTCTCTTGCATTTTAGGATCAAGATTAACGTATCTAAATTGAATAAGCTCTTCATTTAATTTAAAGGCTTCTTTGTTTTCTTGATAAAACGCTTCTGCTTCTTCTTGAGTAACTACTGTATCTAAATCTCTATTTACCAATGCCTCTAAATAGGCTTTTGCATACAAATCGTTTTTATACTGCTCTACTAATTTATTGTATTGATCTAGTTTTGTTTCGTTTAAGTTTAGCTTTGCTCCTTGTACTAATAATTGCTGGGTTGCCCAACTTTTAATATAATTATTGATTAAAATAGTACTGTCTTGTTTAGAAGCTTCTGAAGAAATTAAATCCTGTATATCTTCTTGATACAAATACGTATCATTTACTCTTGCTACAGGAGTTTTAATATCTGTTTCTTTAAAAAATTTACAAGAAACCAATAGAAAAAAAAATGCGAAAACGAATATATAAGATGTGATTTTCAATTAATTAATTATTTATTTAATTTAGATTTTACGCTGTTTAATACCTCTTGGTTAATTTTTACTTGGTACTTATTTTCTAGGTCTACCAGCCATTTTTTTTCTTTTGCATCTTGAAAATCACTAGCCACTTTACCCTTAGCTTCTTCATAAGTTTTGTAGGTTTTTGGCAGCACTTTATTTACTTGCACTACTACAAATGCATCATTATGCTTATATATTTCTGAAACTCCTTTTTGAAACAGAAAATCATCTGGTAACACTTGGTGCTCTCCATCCATTACACCTGTTGTAAACAGCACATTTACTTGATCTTTTGTATTTACTGCATTTTTAATTTCATCTATTGTTTTTCCTTTTGTAAGTAGCTTAGCAACCTTACTTATATCTTTCTTTTTTGCAGAGGAAGCCACAACAGCATCAACACGTTCTTTAACAAAATAGTTTTCTTTATTGGTGTTATAATATTCTTGAACAGCAAGAGTGTCTTTTATTGCCGCTTTCCATATTTCATTTTCCATTAAATCAAACAACAACAAACCATCACGATACTCACTAAGTATGTTTGCAAAATCCTGGTTTTCATATTCTAAATGCGCTTCCTGGTAGTCTAGTAATTGTTTTTCTAAAAATGTATTGTATGTATTTTTAACAATATCATTAAAAGGTAATTTTTTAGCGTTTCTACGTTGGTTTTTAATTAAATAATTAGCAAAATCTTGATATGTAAATTGCTTATCTTCTATTTTAACAAATGCTTTTTCTGAATCAAAACCTTTAGGTGTGTGCCATTTACTAGTATAATACTCGTTGTTTAATATAGAGGTAAAATAGTTTAAATCTTTATCTACATTAGTAATTGCATAACGTTGTTTTAACTCATTTATTCTAGAGTTACTAATTAATTTAGATCTACTATCACGTAAAACTTTTGCTTCTAGCGAAGGTTTCATATCTTCAAAAGGAGCGGTTTCTATTTTATTAATAAGCTTAACAATATGCCAACCAAAGTTAGACTTAAATGGTTTGGTATAATCGCCTTCATTTTTAATAGCAAAAGCTTGTTCTTCAAATTCTTTAGAGCGCAATTCTCCGCTAGAAAAAGGAGATAATTTACCACCTTTTTCTGCTGTACTTTTATCTTCTGAAAAATGTTTTGCTAAAGATTCAAAATCTTCCCCTTGTTCTATTTTTTTATAAATATCTTGTATTCTACTTTCTGCATCTGCCTGGTCAAGGTTTACCATGATATGCGCAATTTCTCTTTTTCCTCTAGATTTACGTTTATCTTTAACAGATACTATATGGTACCCAAACTGGGTTTTAAAAGGCATAGAAACCGTACCTATCTCTGTATTAAAAGCGACAGTCTCAAAAGGATAAACCATTTTAAAACCAGAAAAATACCCTAAGTCTTCTGCATATATTTTTTTACCATCATGCACGTCTTTTTGTACTGCTGTAAAGCCTTCTTTAAGTACACGATCTCTTAATTGAAGTAACTCATTATACACTACCAACGTGTCACTAGCACTAGCGTTTTCATCTAATCGTATTAAAATATGACTAGCGTTTACCTCATTAGAAATTCGCTCATACGCCTCTTCTACTAATGCATCTGTAACTTTATTGTCTGTCAAATAATTTTTTGCTAATTGACTTCTATAATTATTTAACTCTCTTTTATACTTAGGCATAGTATCTAAACCCAATGTTTTTGCTTCTTTTATTTTAAGTTTGTAACCTACAAAAAGTTGTAAATAAGCATCAATATCTTTTTGAGACTCGTCTTTAACTAAGTCTAAATTTTTATTAAAAACTCTTATAAATTCTGAAGCATATACAGGATCTTCATCTACTGTAAAAAGTACTTCTTCACTATTGTTTTGAGCAAAAATCTGTAGTGTAAACACTAAAAAGAAAAGAGTGGTAAATAATCTCATAGTTTAGATAAATATATAATGTATAGGTTCTTGCAAAAATAGAAATATAAACCTATTTAACAAGCTGTATTAACAAAGCATTAAGTAAGTAATAAGATAAAAAAATTACAGTATTAATATTTTAACAAAAATAGGTGCAGCTTCTTTTTAAAGTTTATTTTAAACCTATATTAAAACCATACTAGTAATAACAGGTATTTTATTTTATAAAAGCTCTAAAAAAGCTATCTTTATAGCACACTTTTTCATTTTACCATAATGATTTACACCACAGAGATTATAGTTAATATAACTTTAAAAGAATTTATAAAAAAACTAGACAATGCAGACAACATGAAGCATTGGCAAAAAGACTTAACTAGTTTTGAGCATATTTCTGGTGTACCAGGAACTGTTGGCAGTAAAATGAAACTAAATTATACCGTTAATAAACGCAAAATAGAACTTATTGAAACCATAACACATATTAATCTACCTCATGAAATTTACATGAGTTATGAAACGAAAGGAATGCATAACACCCAAAAAAATCATTTCTATACTACTCCTGAAGGCTACACAAAATGGGTTATTGAAAATGAATTTTCACCAACCAACTTATTTTACAAAATAATGGTTTTATTAATGCCTAAAGCCTTTAAAAAACAATCTGAAAAATACTTATTAGACTTTAAAAATTTTGCCGAAAACGGTACATCTATTCAAAATGCGTAAACTAAAACTAATCTGGGACTTTAGAGGTCCTGCTGCAGAAAAAACAGCACAACATCATGAAATTCATTTAAATGAATACATACAAAACCAAACCTTAAATGTAGATCTGGTTGGACATCAAACAATAAATGATATGCACACCATTGCTTTTATGATTATAAATGAAGCAGATATAATAACATTTAGAGATGCTTTAAAACCGCATCGTGGAGAATGGATTGAAAACTAATTTAATACATTCTTTTTACGTATATTTTTAAAACAGTTACTTAATTCACATATTGTTCTTTTTAAAAAAAACTAGTATAAATTAAATCTATAGTAAAACACCAAAAAACTGTAAACCAAAAAGATAAACCTACAAAACAAACCTTTAATTCAACCTTTTATAAGGTCTAATTATTAATCTTGCTGCTTTATCAAAGTTAATATAATTATACGTCCAATTAAAGAAAACGATGATTCTATTTCTAAAACCCACTAATGCCATTAAGTGAATAAACATCCACACAAACCAAGCAAAAAACCCTGCAAATTTAAAACGGTTTAAATCTACAACCGCTTTATTTCTTCCAACAGTAGCCATAGAACCTTTATCTTTATACACAAACTTTTTTAGAGGTTTACCTGCTATTAAACGTATTAAGTTTTTACCAAGAAGTTCTCCTTGTTGTATTGCTGGTTGTGCTACTTGAGGATGACCATTAGGATAATCTTTTGTTTTCATTAAAGCAATATCTCCTAAAGCAAAAATAGCATCATAAGCTTGTATTTGGTTGTACTCATTAACCAAATAACGGTTACTACGTTCTGCAACTGCAGTTGCTTTTAACCCATGCACTGGATTTCCGGTTACTCCTGCAGCCCAAATAAGAGTTTCAGACGCTAAGGCTAACTCAGAATTGGTCAATACTGTTTTACCATTATAATCCTTTACAAAAGTGTTACAATGTACTTGCACACCAAGATCAACTAAAAATTTTTCTGCTTTGGCTGAAGCATGTTCACTCATTGGTGGTAATAACCTTGCATTACCTTCTAACAAATGAATTTGCATATCACTAGGATTTAAATCTTTGTAATCTCTTGGTAGTATATTGTTTTTAAGTTCTGCAATTGCTCCTGCCAACTCTACTCCAGTTGGTCCTCCTCCTACAATTACAAAGTTTAAATAGGCTTTTCTTTCATTTAAAGTATTTGAAATAGCTGCTTGTTCTAGATTTTGAAGCATTAAACTTCTAATATCTAAAGCTTGCGGAATACTTTTCATTGCCATACTATATTTTTCAACAGCTTGATTTCCAAAAAAATTTGTTTTTGTTCCTGTAGCGATTACCAAATAATCATACCTTAAATTACCAATACTTGTTTTAATAGATTTTTTTTCGGGAAAAATTTGCTCCACCTCTGCTAACCTAAAAAAAGCATTATCATTTTTTTTAATAATTTTTCTAAGCGGATAAGCAATAGAATCTGGCTCTAATCCTGCACTAGATACTTGATATAATAAAGGTTGAAAAGTATGGTAATTATGCTTGTCTAATAAAACAATTTGCACCTTGCTGTTTTTTAAAGACTTAGCAAGCTTAACTCCAGCAAAACCACCTCCTATAATAACAATTCTAGGTATTTTTGATTCGGGAATATTCATAATAAAGTAAAAAAAATAAGTAAGTCAAAGTTACTAAATTGCCAGAGTAAATACTATTTTTAAAGAAACTATTACATATCGTGTAACATTTTTAAATTTATACTACTAATAGAGTAACTAAACCACCAATTTGAATAAAGAGTTAGAACATAGTTTTGTAGAACAACTTGAAAAACATCAAAACATTGTACATAAGGTTTGTAGGCTTTACACCAACAATCAAGATGCGCATAATGATTTGTTTCAAGAAATAACCATACAGCTTTGGCGTGCCTTTCCTAAATTTAGAGGAGACGCTAAATTTAGCACATGGATGTATCGTGTTGGACTAAACACAGCCATAACACTTTACAGAAAAAGCAAACGTAGAATTAACACACAAGACTTTGATGCCATACAATTTAAAATTAAAGCAGATGAATATGATGACACAGAAGAAGAACAATTAAAACTACTATATAAAGCAGTACACCAATTAAACGATATTGAAAAAGCCTTAGTTTTTTTATACCTAGAGGATAAAAACTACAAAGAGATTAGCGAAACAATGGGAATTAGTGAAGTGAATGCAAGAGTGAAAATGAATAGGGTGAAAAACAAATTAAGAACCATTTTAAATCCGTAAAACTATGGATGAATTAGAACTATTAAAAAAAGACTGGAAGAAAGAGGATGCATCACGCTATCCTAAACTTACATATAACGAAATTTATAAAATGATATTGAAGAAGTCTTCTTCTATTGTTAAATGGATTTTTATTATTAGCATTTTAGAATTTATACTATGGTCTGTCATATCTTTTGGCTTAAAAGATGCAGATTATAACAAACGTTTTGAGTCTTATCATGCAGAAAATATTATAACTCCTTTTATAGTTCTTGGCTATATTGTGTTAGCTTACTTTTTTTATAGATTTTATATGAACTACAGAAACATTTCTGCTACAGATAATGCAAAAGTACTCATGGAAAACATATTAAAAACACGAAAAACCGTAAAACAATATGTTGGTTTTAATCTAATATATTTAGCGCTATCTTCTTTTATTGTATTAGCTATTCAATTTAATAGAGACGAAGAAATGCTTGGCTATATTGAAAAAGCTTCTGCTAACGGAGAGTTATTAAAGTTTTACGCAGTCACTATTTTAATAACAGTAGCTGCTATTGCTATTCTTATTGCTATTATACTAGGTTTTTATTACCTAATCTATGGTATTCTGCTAAAAAGATTAAACAGTAATTACAAAGAATTAAAAAAACTAGAAGTCTAAAAATTACTTAGGTATTCCACTTACGCTTTTTATTAAGCTCTTCTTGTAAAGCTAGTTCTTTTTGAGGTATCACCTTTAAAAAAGAAGGATGTTGCTCTATGGCATATTCTATCTTTTCTACTATACTTGCAATACTTTCGTTATCATAATCAATATCAAGAGGTTGTTTTATTTCAAAACTTTGCAAGATATTTTTCTTTTTAATACGCAATCCTTTTTTATCAAAACTACGTCTAAAACCATCTATAACAATAGGTACAACAACAGGCTTATATCTTTTTATAATGTGTGCAGTACCTTTTCTAATTGGTTTAAAAGGAGTCGTTGTTCCTTGCGGAAATGTAATTACCCAACCATCATCTAATGCCTTACTGATATTAGAAATATCACTCATTTTAACCTGTCTGTTAATATCTTCTCCTTTAGATCTCCAGGTACGTTCAATACTAATAGAGCCTACATAGGCTAATATTTTTGGCAATAAACCTGCATTCATAGTTTCTTTTGCCGCTACGTAGTATATGTTTAATTTAGGATTCCATAAGTACCCAATGTTTTTTATAGAATCGTCTCTATTACTTAAACTAGCATTAAACACATGAAACATTGCAACTACATCTGCAAAGTACGTTTGATGGTTAGAAATAAATAATACATTGGTATCTGGAAGGTTTTTAATAATATCTGAACCTTCAATTTGTAGCTCATTAAAACCACGAAAACGTCTATGTGTTAATGCACCTAAAATGCGAATCAACCATTTTTTTACAAAAAGAATATGACCAAAAGGATTTTTTTTAAATAATCCCATAAATAAATTTTATATCTGTTAAACAACAAAAGTAATAAAACATAAGCGTTACAAGGCTAGTTTTAACAAGTCTTTTATTTCACTTAGCATCATGGCTGTAGCTCCCCAAACTACATGATCATTAAGTTTAAAAGCAGGAACAGCAATATGCTGATTGTAAGAAGTTGAAACCAACTCAGTTATAACATTTTTATCGTCTAAAAAATGCGCTAGAGAAACTTCTATAATTGCTTCTACCTCACTTTCTTGTTTAATAAAATTAGGCCTGCTATTACTATAACCTATAAAAGGTTGCACAAAAAAATTACTTGGCGGAATATATACTTGAGTTAAGCTTTTAAGTACTTTAATATCTTGCATAGGCACGCCCACTTCTTCTTCGGTTTCACGTAAAGCGGTATGTTTTAATGAAGTATCTTCTTTCTCTACTTTTCCGCCAGGAAAACCTACTTGAGCAGAATGCACTCCTTTATAGGTTTTTCTTAATATTAAAACAAAATTTGTTTTTTCTAACACATCTGGATAAAACAAAGCTAAAACAGCAGACTGTTTCGCGTTTTTAATTTTGTCTTGTTGCTTTTGTAAAAGCCTTTCTCTAAAAGGAGGAGACATTTTAAACTGCGATGCTTCGGCTGGAAGCTCTAGATTGTTTATTTTTGATGTTACTTTTAAAAACTCATTAAAATTCATCTATGCGATTTGTATTATTATGCTTTATTCCTCTTCTTTTTCTGAATTGTGAAGATAAAAAAACAGAACCTAAGAAGACTTCAAAAATAGTTCAAAAAACTTCAGAAGAAAAAAAAGAAGCTAAAAAAGATTCTGTAATAGAACCTGAAAGAGAATACCCTTTTCTTACAGATGAAAATGCTATGGAGTTCTTTTTAGAATATGAAAAACACAATAAAGAAAACAAAGTAAGAATCACAACAGATTTTGGCGATATAGATATTTTACTTTTTAACGAGACTAAATTTCATCGTGCTAACTTTATATTTTTAACCAAACAAGGCTATTTTAACAATACACAGTTTTACAGAATTGTAAATAATTTTATCATTCAAGGTGGTAATACAGATGATGCTAAGGTAAAACGAAAAAGAAAAAAAATTGGAAAATACTTATTACCTAAAGATACAAAAAGAGGTTTTAAACACCATAGAGGCGTTGTAAGTATGCCTAGTGGTGCTATAAAAAACCCTTATAAACTTGCTTCTCCTTATCAATTTTTTATTGTACAAAAAAAGGATGGTGCATACCATTTAGATGGGGATTACACCATTTTTGGTAAAGTAACTCGTGGTATGGATGTGGTAGATGAAATAGCTAAACAAGAAACAGATAATGCAGAATGGCCTTTGCATAATGTCTACATTAAAAAGGTAGAAATTATAGAATAATAACACCTTTTAAACACACTAAATTGTATCTTAAAAACCTGAAACAAAACTTAAATAATGAGAACCAAACAGCAATACTTTAAAGCTTTATCTATATGCATTTTAATTTCATTTACTAATTGTAAACAAGAAGAAACAAAAGACAACAACCAAATGAGTGAAAATATATTAACAAAAGAATGGACTGGTCCTTACCAAGGAGTTCCTTCTTTTGACAAAATGAAAGTTAGTGACATTAAAGAAGCAATGGAGTTTGGTATGAACGAAAGCTTAGCAGATATTGACAAAATTGCCAACAATACAGAACCTCCAACATTTACAAATACTATTGAAGCTCTTGAAGCCTCAGGAAAAACACTAGACAGAGTGTATGCATATTATGGTATTTTAAGTAGCAATATGTCTTCGCCAGAATTTAGAAGCATACAAGCAGAGTTAGCACCAAAACTATCTGATTATAGATCTAAAATAACACAAAACGAAAAACTATTTCAACGCATAAAAACCGTATATACTGCTTCTCAAAAAAAACCTTTAAAACCTCAAGAACAACGCGTAGTTGAGCTTACCTATAAAAGGTACGAAATGAATGGCGCAAACCTAGATGCTGCTAAAAAAGAACGTTATGCTGCCATTAACAAAGAGCTTTCTACTTTATATAACCAGTTTTCTGATAATGTTTTACATGATGAAGAAAACTACGTTACTTTTTTAAATAAAAAACAACTGGAAGGCCTGTCTGAAGCTTTTATAAAATCTGCTGCTAAAATTGCAACAGATAAGGGACAAGATGGCAAATACGCTATAACAAACACAAGGTCTTCTATAGATCCTTTTCTTACCTATGCAACCAATCGTGAATTGCGTAAACAGGTATGGGAAAACTATTATTCTAGAGGTGATAATGCAGATAGTTATGACAACAATGCTATTATAGCTCAAATACTAAAGTTACGTAAAGAACGTGTTGCTTTGTTAGGCTACACTAATTATGCAGCATGGCGTTTACAAGATCGCATGGCAAAAACACCTGAAAATGCTATGGATTTAATGATGGCTGTTTGGCCTGCTGCTATTGCAAGAGTTGCAGAAGAAGTTGCAGATATGCAAACAGTAGCAAACGAAAATGGAGATAACATCACCATAGCGCCTTGGGATTACAGATTTTATGCAGAAAAAGTAAGAAAAAAGAAATATAACTTAAATAGCGATGAAGTAAAACAGTATTTACAATTAGATAAATTAACCGAAGCTTTATTCTTTACTGCAGAAAAATTATTTAACTACAAATTTACTCCTGTAAAAAAAGGAACTGTTCCAGTATTTCATGAAGATGTAAACGTTTGGGAAGTTACAGATAAAGACTCAGGTAAAAACATTGGCTTATGGTACTTAGATCCTTTTGCTAGACAAGGAAAACGCTCGGGAGCTTGGGCTACAACCTATAGAAGTCATACTACTTTTGAAGGCGAAACCAATGTACTAGCATCAAACAATTCTAACTTTGTAAAACCAGCTCCTGGTGAAGCGGTTCTTGTTTCTTGGGATGATGCTACCACCTTTTTTCATGAATTTGGCCATGCCTTACACTTCTTTTCATCTAACGTAAAATACCCTACTTTAAATGGTGGTGTTAGAGATTATACAGAATTTCAATCGCAATTATTAGAGCGCTGGCTAGCTACAGATCAAGTAATCAATACATTTTTAGTACACCATAAAACAGGAGAACCTATTCCTGCAACATTAGTGGAAAAAATAAAAAAAGCAGCAACATTTAATCAAGGATTTGCCACTACAGAATATTTAGCCTCTGCTTTAATGGATATGAAATTACACCTTGCAGACCCAACAAATATAGATATTGATGCCTTTGAAAGAGAAACACTAGCCGATTTAAAAATGCCTAAAGAGTTACCAATGCGTCATAGAACGCCTCACTTTGGACATGTTTTTTCTGGCGAAGGGTACGCTACTGCATATTATGGATATATGTGGGCAGATGTTTTAACTAGCGATGCTTCGGAAGCATTTGCGGAAGCTCCTGATGGTTTTTATGATAAAGAAATAGCAGACAAACTAGTGAAGTATTTATTTGCTCCTAGAAATGCAATGGATCCTGCAGAAGCATATCGATTATTTAGAGGTCGAGATGCTAAAATTGAAGCTTTAATGAAAGACAGAGGTTTTCCTATTACCAAATAACAACCCCTCTATTATAAATAAAAAAGCCATACTTACTGTATGGCTTTTTTTATTGCTTATACAAACTAGGTAAACTAATTTTAAACTTTACCGCAATTAATCGTGTAAGTATAACCACTACTCCTGCTATTACAAATACAAAATTATTATCTATTGGTAGCTTGCGAACTAAAAAATAAGTAAGTCCGCCTAGTATACATGCTGTTGCATAAATTTCTTTTCTAAAAATTACAGGTATTTCATTACACAAAATATCTCTAATAACACCACCAAAACAAGCAGATATAGTACCAAGAGCAATACAAATTATAGGGTCTAATCCTGCTAAAAGTCCTTTTTCTATACCTACAACAGTATATAAGCCAATACCAATAGTATCAAATAAAAACAAAGAAGTACGTAAGTAATTAATCTTTGATCTAAAAAGTATGGTGAATAATGTAGTAATTAATATTACATAGGTAAAGGTCATATTTGTCATCCAACCAACAGGAGTTTGCCCTATAAGTATATCTCTTAAAGTTCCTCCTCCTACTGCAGTTACAAAAGCAATAATTAAAACACCAAAAGCATCCATTTTTTTATTCATAGCTATTAAAACGCCAGAAATAGCAAAAGCAATGGTTCCTAATAGATCAATAACATAGAACATAAAATTTTAATTAAAATTACACGTATTAAAGCTGCAAATGTATAGCATTAAAGTTTTAAAATACAATTCAGCCTTCAATTACTACAATTGGGTAAAAACGTTTATGTAAAACACTTTATTACAAGCATCTTTACATAGTAATCAATAAAACCATAACCAATGAAGTCTTTACAAAAAAACCACAGAACCCAATTTTTAAATCAAAATACAATGGCTAAATCTTTGGCTTTACTACTTGTTTTTATTCTATCAACTTTTAATAGTCATGCACAATCTGAAACCGAAGGCAAGCAAATAACAGTAACCGTTAAAAACATTAAAAACACCAACGGAAAAGTTATTTTATCTTTACATAATGCATCTACTTTTATGAAAGGAAAAGGTTTAGAAAGTAGCATCACTGAAATAAATGGAGATACAGCTACTTTAACATTTAAAAATGTAATTCCTGGTGAATATGCCATAATGGGAGTTCATGACGAAAACAGCAACAACCAAATGGATTTTGAGTTAAACGGAATGCCTAAAGAAAGTTACGGCATGTCTAACAACCCAATACTTTATGGACCTCCAACTTTTGATGCTGCTAAATTTGAGCTTAAAAAAGAAGATGTAAATATTACTATTCGTTTTTAGTAACACACAAAAAGAGCTATAAATAAAAGCCACGTAAAACAGATGTTTTCGTGGCTTTCGTTTTGCTAATAATCAGTTATTTAAGGAATAACTTAATGATTAGACGGTTTCATTTAACCAAGCTTTCATCATCCAGACTGTTTTTTCTTGTTCTGAAATAAAATCACTCATCATAGAGTTGGTACCTTCGTCATTTGCATCTCCTGCTTTCTGTAAAATAGCACGTTCAATTTGTAATAATTCTGATAAAGAATCTACAATTAATTGCACAGCCTTAGTATCTTCAGATATGTTTTTACCTACAGGCACTTTTGCAAGTTCACTATAGTCTGCAAAAGTATGTAAAGGCGTTTCACCTAAAGTTAAAATACGTTCTGCAATTTCATCTACTTTCATATTAGCATCTGTATATAATTCTTCAAATTTTATATGAAGATTAAAAAATGCTTTTCCTTTAATATTCCAATGAATACCTCTTAAATTTTGATAATACGTTTGAAAATTAGCTAATAATCCATTTAAATCTTGTGCTAATTCTTTTGTGATTTTTGAATCTAATCCTATACTATTTAGTGTCATAATTATTGCTTTTTGTTATACTACAAAGTTATTTAATATTTACCCTCTATTCGCATAAATTTTATTGATAGTTTTTATATTTTTATAGTCTAAATTGATATAGATGACAATTACACAATTATACTACGTATTGGCTGTTGCCGAAAATCAAAATTTTACAAAAGCTGCAGAAAAGTGCTTTGTTACACAACCCACTTTAAGCATGCAAATACAAAAGCTAGAAGACGAGTTAGATATTCTTATTTTTGACAGAAGCAAGAAACCTATTGAACTTACAGATGTTGGCCGTAAAATTGTAAACCAGGCAAAAAACATAGTGAATGAATCTTATAGAATTAAAGATATAGTTGACCAACAAAAAGGATTTATTGGTGGCGAATTTAAAATAGGAATAATACCTACTGTAATGCCAACATTGCTTCCTATGTTTTTAAAAACATTCATTAAAAAATACCCTAAAGTAAAACTTGTTATAGAAGAGTTAACCACAGACGAAATTATCTCTAGAATTAATGAAGGACATCTAGATGCTGCCATTGCTGCTACACCTTTATTAAATGAAAACATTAAAGAACGTGTGCTTTATTTTGAACCGTTTGTTGCATACATACCTAAAAATCATAGATTGCATGCTAAAAATAAAATAAACACTACAGATCTAGAAATTGATGACATGCTTTTACTAGAAGATGGACACTGTTTTAGAGATGGTGTAATTAACTTATGTAAAGTACTAAAAGACCACACAGACAATTCTTTTCAGTTAGAAAGTGGTAGCATAGAAACCTTAATAAAATTATCTAATGAAGGTTTAGGTATGACCTTATTACCATATTTACACACCTTAGACATGTCTGAAAAAAACAAAGAAAACCTGCATCATTTTACAGAACCTTCTCCTGCAAGAGAAGTAAGCATTATATACCATAAAAGCGAACTTAAAATGCAAATTATTGAAGCTTTACAAGATGTTATTTCTAGTATTATTAGAGGTGCTATTGCGTTTCAAAATGTAGAAATTATAAGTCCTTTACCTAAAAAACATAGCTTATTAAGCAACTAGATACACGCAATAATCAATACCCTTTTACAAACCATAATATGTATTTTCTTTTCTTATTGTGCTACTTAAAACACAATAAATAGAATTTAAACTGGCACAGCTTGCACTAGTATTTGCAAAGCCAAGCAAGAACCTAAACTTGTTTATTTTACTAAAATACAGTAACTTACAAATTAAAACTACGTATAAACTTTAACTAAAAGTCTAAAAAAAAGACTACTCAATTAAAGTTTACAACAATTTGGAGAAGTGTAATAACCTAGTAAAAACCAACTATTATGGACCGAAAAAAGTTTATAAAATCGACTGCATTAGGTTTAGGAGCTCTATCTTTTGCTCCTATGGTTAATGCCTCTAAACTAGAAGCTAAAAATGAAAATTTAAACGAGTTAGCACAAATAAAATCTCTAAAAAATAAAGAGGTTGCCAAAACTGTAAAAGCTATAGATCCTAAAATTGTTAAAAACAAAGAAGGCAAACTTTTAAATGTTCTTGGTGATAATCAAAATATTAAATTAACAGGTAAAGACACCAACGGACAGTTTACTTTAATAGAACAGAATAACAAACCTGGAGTTGGTATTCCTCCTCATGTTCATGAAAATGAAGATGAAGTTTTTCAAGTAATTGAAGGACAAGTAGAAATGCGTATAGGAGAAAAAACAACCACATTAAATGCTGGTGATTTAATTTTTTGTCCTAGAGGAATTCCGCATTCTTGGAAAGTTATTGGAGAACAAGATACCAGAGCAATGTTAAGTATTTTTCCTGCAGGACTTGAAAACATGTTTGAAGAACTAGCACAATTACCTCCTGGCTCTCCAGATTTTGAAAAAGTGGCAAAAATTTGTGGTAAGTACAACCTAAAGTTTGTGTAATAACAGCGCATACCAATAACAGAAATATCTTTATTTTTAAGGTATTACAACCAACCTTTTCGCTTTAAAAGATTTTCTATATGTGCAAAATGATGGTTACTATGCCATGCATAAATACCAATATTCTTTTTTAAAACTACTGCTTCCGTATGTTCTGGATGTATAAAATACTTGTTTAAATCTGTAGGATCTAAACCCTTTAACAAATACACCAATTTAATATGCGTAGCTTTTAAATGAAGTAAAGACATGGCAATAGGTGCTGTTTTAGCATCTTCTAATGCTGCCCAAAGTTGTTCATAATAATATTTAATTACAGGTTTATCTTCTGTTAAAGCCCATTTAAAACGTATATAACTATGCAGATGACTGTCTGAAAGATGATGTATTACCTGCCTAACAGTCCAACCTTCTGGTCTATATGCAGTATCTAATTGCGCATCATTTAATGATGAAACAAGTGTTTCTAATCGATTAGGAAAGTGCTCTAGTACAGAAATCCATGCACCTATATCTTGTTTTGTTATTTCTTCAGGACATACAAACTGGCCAATAGGATATTTTAAGTATGCTATAGTATCTTTCATAATAAACAAAATAGGTATAATGTTTTAAACAAGTAACTCAGGTGCTACATGTCTCGTCCTGAAATATGGCTATAGGTTAAAATTGATTTTTAAGCTGAAAATTTATATACCATATTAGGTGTTTTAAAATCTAAAGATAAGTGTAATCTCATTTCGTTGTATAGATTAATTGCATTTTTTCAGCGCTTTTAGCGTGAGCCACGTTATCAAAGTTTTGATTTAGGTAAAACTCATCTTTTAATGTAGCGTATACACGTTCTGCCATGGCATTTCGTAACAATGATTTTCTTCTGTCATACTAATATCTATCTTGTTTCTTTTTAATCCTATGTAAACTTATCTTAACTAAAAAAGTAGGAATTTTATTTCATAATAAGAAAAAAGCAGTTAGTTTTGTCAAATAACCCAAATATCATAATATGAAAAAAACTTTACTTTTTATTTGCACACTATTCTGTATCTCAAATTCATTTTCCCAAATTACTATATCTGGAGCAGGATCGACATCAGTTAACATAACTACCACATCAAATATTGGACCATATAATGGTGCCGATTTCTGGTATTTTAATTCAAATCCTCAAATTTGGGTGGTTTATAACTACAATGGTACTGGTCAATGGGAAATTGTTCATCAAACTACTGGCTCAGAAGGCGTTAGAACTATAATGTATGTAAACCCTAGCAATACAGCTCCTGCACCTCCTTCAACGGGATGGGTCTCTTATAATTCAAATGGTCTTAACCCTGCTCCTATGCTATGTGGTCCAGGAGTAGAAGCTAGTCCTGATTGTGCTACATTATCAATTAATGAATCAAAGATTTTTGATAAATTAAATGTTTACCCAAACCCTACGAATGGGGTAATATCTATAGATGGTATTAAAGGAGGAAATATAAAAATAACAGATCTACAGGGAAAAATAGTGTTAGAATCAATAATTGATAACGATAATAGTATCGACATAAGTAAACAACGACCTGGAGTTTATCTTTTAATTATTGAAACAGAGAACATAACTTTTCACAGAAAGATTATCAAATTATAGAAATATTGAATTTATAAATTGAAGCAAAGAGGCTGTCTTGATTTTTTAAGCAGCCTCTTTGCTTACCAATTATATTTGTTTTGTAACAATTTTATGCTCGAGTAAAGTTAGCAACTCCACCCATTACTGCGCCGTGTATAAGCAAAATATTGCTAGAGCAAATAGCCTAAAAGGACGCTACATGAAAGACAACCGGCAAAGTACGGTAGAACCTGTATTTGGCACCCTAACCCAGTTTATGGAGCTAAGCAAGATTAACACCATCAGTATCAAGCAGGCCAATAAATGTATGCAGCTCTCTGCCATAAACTACAACCTTAAAAAGCACCTGAAATTTACAGAAAGACGCTGTAAAAGTCGCGCAGCACATATACAGGCCATAAAAACAATACTAATGCTAATTTAAGCACCACACAGTCCCTCTAATTTTACTTAATCCCAAAAATAAACTCCCTTAAAGAGCGTATTTTAACTTGTTTTTATAAAATTATGTAGCCTTTATTCAGGACGGGCCAACATAAATGCTAACTCTAAGATATACATTTCAAAAGAATTTATGAGTATAAAAAAACGCTTCATTTTCATGAAGCGTTTTTAAAAATTATATTGTAACAGAGTTTATTTAACATCCATTAGCTCTACATCAAAAATTAATGTAGCATCTGGTGGAATTACTCCTCCTGCTCCTCTGCTTCCGTAACCTAAATGACTAGGTATTACAAAACGTGCTTTATCTCCAATTTTTAATAATTGAACACCTTCATCCCATCCAGAAATTACTTGTCCTACTCCTAAAGGAAACTCAATTGGTTCTTTTCTTTTATAAGAAGAATCAAAAACGGTTCCGTCTGCTAATTGTCCTTTGTAATGTACAGAAACTGTTTTTCCTTTTTCTGCTTTTGCTCCAGTACCTTCCTGAAGTATTTGGTAGCGTAAACCACTATCTGTTTTATTAAATCCTGCTGCAATTTTATCTAAAGCTGCTTCTTGTGCTGCTTTTTCTTCTGCTAAACGTTTTTCACGAGATCCTTCAAAAGTTCTAAATGCCTCAACAGCTTTAAAAGCTTCAGCATCTGCTCCTACTCTTACAATTTCTAAAGTAGTAATTTCATCGCCTTGCGCAATAGCATCTACTACATCTTGTCCTTCTACAACTTTACCAAAAACAGTGTGATTATTATCTAACCAAGGGGTTTCCACGTGAGTGATAAAAAACTGACTTCCATTAGTTCCTGGTCCTGCATTTGCCATAGATAAAATTCCTGGTGCATCATGCTTTAATTCTGGGTGAAACTCATCATCAAATTTATAACCTGGATTTCCTGTTCCTGTTCCTTGAGGACAACCTCCTTGAATCATAAAATCTGGAATTACTCTATGAAATTTTAAACCATCATAATAAGGAGTTCCTTGTGGTTTTACTTCGTTTTCTAGGTTTCCTTCTGCTAAAGCAACAAAGTTACCCACAGTACCTGGTGTTTTCTGGTATTCTAAAGCTACTAATATTTCGCCTTTTGTAGTATTAAATTTTGCGTATAATCCGTCTTGCATCTTGTAGTTTTTTAATAAGGTGCAAAGATAGGAAACTAAGTTTCAAGTTAAAAAGTTAAAGATAGAAAGTTTAGTTACATCTTATTTTTAATACTAATTAACCAAGAACAAAAAAAAATAAAAAAGAGCCAAGTGTTATCTTTTAACACCTAACTCTTTTCTGTATTTTTATTTTATGTAATGCCTAAAAAAACTAATTAGCCACTTCACTTATAAACTTAATTCTATACAAACGTAGTTCTTCATCATCATAATCACCATCAAACTCTTCAATAGCAACATCTATTTTATCGGTTTCAGACTCCATAAAATAGTCATGAATTTCTTCTTGTTGGTCATCGTCTAAAATATCATTTATCCAATAATCAATATTCAATTTGGTTCCAGAAAATACAATAGCTTCCATTTCTTTAATAAAAGAAGCCATTTCCATTCCTTTTGCAGATGCAATATCACTTAATGGTAATTTTCTATCTACATTCTGAATAATATAAAGTTTTAATGCAGAGTTACTTCCTGTAGATTTAACTACCATATCATCTGGTCTAATAATATCGTTTTCTTCTACATATTTAGCAATAAGCGCTACAAAATCTTTACCATATTTTTTTGCTTTTCCATCTCCTACACCATGTACATTAGAAAGTTCTGCTAACGAAATTGGATATTTTAAAGACATATCTTCTAGTGAAGGATCTTGAAAAATCACAAATGGAGGCACTCCTAGCTTTTTAGCATTTTTCTTACGCAAATCTTTTAGCATTGCCATTAATGCAGCATCTGCTACTGCACCACCACCTTTAGATTGTGTAATTATAGAATCATCTGTAGTTTCATTAAAAACATGATCTTCAGTCATCATAAAAGACACGGGGTTTTCAATAAAATCTTTACCAGCTGGTTTTAATTTTATAACACCATACGTTTCTATATCTTTTTTTAATAATCCTGCAACTAGTGCTTGTCTTATTAAAGCCATCCAATATATTTTATCATGGTTTTTTCCTGAACCAAAAAACGGTTGTTCATTGGTTTTATGTGAGTTTATTAAGGCATTTTCTTTACCTATAATAACGTTTACTAAATCTTTAGACTTATATTTTTCATTGGTGCTGGCAACAATTTTTAAAGCCAATTGCACATCTTCTTTTGCTTCTTGTTGTTTTTTAGGATAACGCACATTATCATCCATATCACCACCTTCTCCTGTTTCATTATCAAAAGCTTCACCAAAATAATGCAGTATAAACTTTCTTCTAGAAATTGATGTTTCTGCAAAGGCAACCACTTCTTGTAATAAAGCATGACCTATTTCTTGTTCGGCAACTGGTTTGCCAGACATAAATTTTTCTAACTTTTCTATATCTTTATATGCATAATAAGCCAAACAATGCCCTTCACCACCATCACGTCCTGCTCTTCCGGTTTCCTGGTAATAACTTTCAATACTTTTTGGTATATCATGATGTATTACAAAACGCACATCTGGTTTGTCAATTCCCATACCAAAGGCTATAGTTGCAACAACAACATCAATGTCTTCCATTAAAAACATATCTTGATGTTTAGACCTAGTTTTAGCATCTAAACCTGCATGATAAGGCACTGCTTTAATACCATTTACCTGTAACGCTTGAGCAAGTTCTTCTACGCGTTTTCTACTTAAACAATAAACAATACCTGATTTACCTTCGTTTTGTTTTATAAATCGAATAATATCTGCATCTACAGTTTTGGTTTTTGGTCGTATTTCATAATATAAATTGGGTCTATTAAAAGAGGCTTTAAAAGTCTTAGCATCAGACATGCCAAGGTTTTTCAATATATCTTCTTGTACTTTTGGTGTAGCTGTAGCAGTAAGACCTATAATAGGAATATTATCTCCTATACGTTGAATAATATTTCTTAAATTTCTGTATTCTGGTCTAAAGTCATGTCCCCATTCACTAATACAATGAGCTTCATCTACAGCCATAAAAGAAATTTTAACGGTTCGAAGAAACTCTACATTATCTTCTTTTGTTAAAGATTCTGGAGCTACATACAATAGTTTAGTAATACCATTTGTAATATCCTGTTTTACCTGTTTTACTTCTGTTTTGTTCAGTGAAGAATTTAAAACATGAGCAACACCATCGTGTTCAGAGACACTACGTATAGCATCTACTTGGTTTTTCATTAAAGCTATTAATGGAGAAACAACTATTGCTGTTCCCTCTTGCATTAAAGCAGGCAGTTGGTAACATAAAGATTTACCTCCTCCTGTTGGCATTATAACAAAAGTGTTTTGTCCAGATAAAATACTCTGTATTACACCTTCTTGCAATCCTTTAAACTTACCAAAGCCAAAATATTTTTTTAGGGAGACTTGTAAGTCCTTTTCAGTAATAGACATGTATTATTTTTAATATTAAAATTATTATAAAAATACACTAAATTCTTTTTGCTATTAATTAGTAGTGTATATAATCAACCTCATTAATTTTTCGTTAACTTTGCAGCTCATTTTGTATGTCTACAAATTGAATTTAATTGACCAACATTAAAGATAAAAAAATCTTTATTAGCAACAACTTAAAAAACTCATAAATTTTGAGCAATATACATTCTATTATTTCTACAGCAAAGCAAACTATTGAGTTAGAGAGCAAAGCAATTTTAAATTTATCGCATTTAGTAAATGATAATTTTGCTGAAGCCGTTAACCTTATTTACAACTCTAAAGGTAGAGTAATTATTACAGGAATTGGTAAAAGTGCTATTATTGCTACTAAAATTGTAGCTACTTTAAACTCTACAGGTACACCAGCTGTTTTTATGCATGCTGCAGATGCTATTCATGGAGATTTAGGCTTAATTTTAAAAGATGATGTGGTTATTTGCATTTCTAAAAGCGGAAACACGCCAGAAATTAAAGTACTTGTGCCTTTAATTATGAGTGCAGGTAATAAAATGATTGCCATAACAGGTAATAAAGATTCCTTTTTAGGACTGCAAGCAGATTATGTTTTAAATGCTTTTGTAGAAAAAGAAGCTTGCCCAAACAACCTTGCGCCTACAACCAGTACTACTGCACAATTAGTGCTTGGTGATGCACTTGCTGTTTGTTTATTAGAACTACGTGGTTTTTCTAGTAATGACTTTGCTAAATACCATCCAGGTGGCGCTTTAGGTAAAAAATTATATTTACGTGTTCAGGATATTTCTTCGGTAAACCAAAAACCAAAAGTATCTCTTAGTACTAGTATTAAAGAAGTAATTGTTGAAATTACCGAAAAAATGCTTGGAGTAACTGCTGTAGTAGAAAATGAAAAAATTATTGGTATTATTACAGATGGTGATTTACGTAGAATGTTAAGTAAAGTAGACGATTTCTCTACACTTACTGCTAAAGATATTATGAGCGAAAACCCAAAACGCATAGATGTTAATGCAATGGCTGTAGATGCTATGGAGGTTCTAGAAACCTATGGCATTTCGCAAATATTGGTAGAAGAAAATGGTAATTATGCTGGTGTGGTACACGTACATGATTTAATAAGAGAAGGGATTATATAATGGCTAAAAAAAATGTAAACGAGATGTCTTTTCTAGACCATCTTGAAGATTTAAGATGGCATCTAGTACGTATTTGTATTGCTATAGTACTTTGTGCTATTGTAGCTTTTTTATTTAAAAGTTTTATTTTTGATGTTATTATTCTTGGCCCTAAAGATATGGCTTTCCCTACCTACAGATGGTTGTGTAGCGTTAGTGAATTAATAGGTATAGAAGATTCTTCTTTTTGCGGTGAAAGCTTTCCGTTTCAAATTCAAAGTAGAACCCTTGCTGGCCAGTTTTCTGCGCATTTATGGACTTCTATATACGCTGGTTTCATCATATCTTTTCCTTATACATTATACCAACTTTGGGCATTTATAAGTCCTGGTATGCATGAAAATGAACGCAAACACTCTAGTGGCTTTATCATTATATCTTCTTTTTTATTTTTTCTAGGAGTGCTTTTTGGGTATTATATAGTAACCCCGTTATCTATTAATTTTCTAGGTACCTACTCTGTTAGTCAAGAAGTACATAATGATTTTGACTTGTCAAGCTATATTGGTCTGGTAAGGGCTACTGTTATAGCTTCCGGATTAATTTTTGAGCTTCCTATTATTATATACTTTTTAACCAAAGTAGGTCTTGTAACACCAGAATTCTTAAAAAAATACAGAAAATACGCCCTAGTAATAGTGCTTATTCTTTCGGCAATCATAACACCTCCAGATATAGCAAGTCAAATTATTGTTGCCATACCTATATTAATACTATACCAAGTAAGTATTTATATTTCAAAAATTGTAGTAAAAAGAGAGGCTAAAAAAAATCCTGATAATAAAATAAAAAAGCATGTCTAATATAGTAAACGAATTTAATGCATATCGTTCTAAGATGAATGATAAAATTCTTGCAGATAATAATAAAGTAATTAAACGCATTTTTAATTTAGACACTAACGCTTTCGCGGAAGGAACGCTAGATAAAAAAACCAAAGAACTTTTAGGGCTTGTTGCCTCTATGGTGTTACGTTGTGACGATTGTGTAAAATACCATTTAGAAGCATGCTACAAAGAAGGACTCACCAAACAACAGGTAGTTGAATCTTTAAGTATTGCTAATCTGGTTGGTGGTACTATTGTAATTCCTCACTTAAGAAGAGCCTATGAATATTGGGATGCTTTAGAAGAAGCCCAAGGTTAAACTTTACTTAAATTGCTAGTGTACACTCCATAGTATTATGGTTTTTACTATTTTTAGCCACATATATGGCAATTATAAAACAAGCATGCTAAAAATGTTATCTTTAAAAAAGATAGATTAACAGCAAAAAGCATGTAACAAATAAACAACAATAGATCTAAACATATGAAACTTAGAGCAGAACATTTAATGAAGTCTTATAACGGACGAAAAGTGGTAAAAGACGTTTCTTTAGAAGTAAATCAAGGAGAAATTGTTGGTCTTTTAGGTCCTAATGGTGCAGGAAAAACAACTTCTTTTTACATGATTGTTGGACTGATAAAACCTAATGGTGGAAACATATATTTAGAAGATACAAATATTACAAAATACCCAATGTACAAACGTGCACAAAACGGTATTGGCTATCTAGCGCAAGAAGCATCGGTTTTCAGAAAACTAAGTATTGAAGATAATATTTTAAGTGTATTACAGCTTACCAAATTAAGCAAAAAAGAACAACATGATAAAATGGAATCTTTAATTGAAGAATTTGGCTTAGGACATATTCGTAAAAGCAGAGGAGATTTACTTTCTGGTGGAGAACGTAGACGTACCGAAATTGCACGTGCACTTGCTACAGATCCTAACTTTATTTTATTAGATGAACCCTTTGCTGGTGTAGATCCCGTTGCTGTTGAAGATATTCAACGTATTGTGGCGCAACTTACTAAAAAGAATATTGGTATTTTAATTACAGACCACAACGTACAAGAAACACTTGCCATTACAGACAGAACCTATTTAATGTTTGAAGGTGGTATCTTAAAAGCTGGAAAACCAGAAGAACTTGCCGAAGATGAAATGGTTAGAAAAGTATACTTAGGGCAAAACTTTGAGCTTAGAAGAAAAAAATTAGATTTTTAATCATTGTTTATTACTCCGCTTTCTATCTTAAAATAGCTTTTAGTAGTTATCCTTGCTGTCATTCCTGCGCAAGCAGGAATCCATTTTCTCAATCTTAAACTCCACACTGTTACATTCTTGTCATTCCTGCGCAGGCAGGAATCCACACACAACTAACTTTTTATACAATAAACAGGAATATGTAAAATTCGCATTCCTTACATAAATAATACAAACTTGTCATTCCTGCGCAAGCAGGAATCCATTATACAAACATTAAACACCAGACTATTATACCCTTATCATTCCTACAAAATCAAGAATCCATAATGTTTAATTTTAAATTCACTCACTAAGTTATCCCTGCT
>NZ_JAHKPZ010000009.1:0-15154 GCF_018860825.1 Lacinutrix sp. C3R15
GATAGTAACGGCATCCTTTTTTTATTTAAAGAACTATAGCATAAATTTTTTGATGATTTTATAAATAGTTTGACCATTGGAGTGTAATTATATGTGAAAAAAGATATAGTGGATAGCACGGTTTTTTATTTTTCTTAAAAAACTCGCCATAAAAACTATTCATTTTATTTATCTTCAAGTTTTGTATTGAAACACTACTAATGGCAACAAATAAGGAATTAGATTTAGCTTGGGATTTTGTAAATAACACAGATAGAAATGTGTTTTTAACAGGAAAAGCAGGAACCGGTAAAACGACGTTTCTGCACAAGTTGAAGATGAAATCTTTAAAGCGAATGGTAGTTGTAGCACCAACAGGAGTTGCTGCTATTAATGCAAAAGGTGTAACGATACACTCGTTTTTTCAAATGCCTTTTGGTCCTATTTTACCAAATGAAGATTTAAAAGGTTCTGGAGGTTTTAATAGAAAGTTTAGTAAAACAAAAATCAATATTATTAAGTCTATGGATTTATTAGTGATTGATGAAATTAGTATGGTTCGTGCTGATTTATTAGACGGAATAGATAAAACGTTAAGAAGATTTAGAAATAGAGCCCAAGTTTTTGGAGGAGTACAATTGTTAATGATTGGAGATTTACAACAATTATCTCCAGTAGTAAAAGAAACAGAATGGAACTTATTGAAGCCTTTTTATAACAATGCTTTCTTTTTTAGTAGTTTGGCATACCAACAATGTAAAGCTATTACTGTAGAATTGAAGTATATTTACAGGCAAGATAATCCTAAGTTTATAGATATTCTTAATGAAATTAGAACCAATACATTATCGCAAGCCTCAGCAGAAGAATTAAACAAACGATACCAACCAGATTTTTCACCTAAGGAGGATGATGGATATATTTCTTTAACGACACATAATAATAAAGCAGAGCGGACTAATATTTTAGAATTAGAAAAATTAAAAGGAAAAACAGTTTCTTATAATGCTTCTGTAGAAGGTAAGTTTCCAGAGTTTTCTTATCCTAATAAGGAAGAGCTAAAACTAAAGGTTGGGGCTCAAGTTATGTTTATTAAAAATGATAGCTCTGTAGAGAAACGCTATTTTAACGGTAAAATAGGAAAAGTTATTCTATTAGATAAAGACGAAGTTATTGTAAAATGCCCAGACGATGATTTTAATATTGTCACTACTCCAGAGGTGTGGGAAAATATAAACTATACTGTAGATAAGGAAACTAAAGCAATTACAGAAAATAAAATTGGCTCATATACTCAAATGCCCTTGCGGTTGGCTTGGTCTATTACTATTCATAAAAGTCAGGGTTTAACTTTTGATAAAGCAATAATAGATGCAGAAGGTGCTTTTGCGCATGGACAAACGTATGTAGCACTTAGTCGTTGTAAAAGTTTGGAAGGTTTGGTGCTGAAAAGTAAAATAAACTCCAATCAAATTATTAGTGACACTAATGTGATTTCGTTTAATAAAAAAGCGGAAGAAAACCAGCCTGATGAAACTATTCTAGAGCAATCTAAATCTGAATTTCAACTGAATCTAATTGCTGAAATCTTTAATTTCTATAAATTTCTGTATCCAGTAAACCGTATTTTAGATATTTATTATAAAAATAGAGGAAGTATAGAAGGAAACGTAGAGGCACCTTTGGTTAGTATTAAAGACTGTGTTTCAAGTTTACTAAAAATTGCAAACACTTTTAAAGCTCAGCTTAGTGATATTTCGGGAACTACCACTATACCTGAAACAAGTAAAGAGATACAAACTCGTTTTACCAAAGCATTAGATTATTATAAAAGCCAAATAGAAACTAAAATTATTGCGCCTTATAAGAAGGTTAGTTTTACAACAGATAATAAGGCTGTAGATTCAGAATTAACGAAAGCATTAGATGTATTTGAAGAGTTAATTGCTACCAAACAATTATATTTTAAAGGATTAACAGAAGGTTTTAACGTAAAATCTTTTTTAGAGTTAAGAGCTAAAGCTGTTTTCTTGGCAAAGGAAGCACCTAAGAAACCAAGGAAAGCAGTTATAGATGGAACCACTAATGTTGAGTTATTTGAATTGCTTCGTGAATTAAGAAACACAATTGCTAATGATAAGGAATTAATTCACTACCAAGTATTTAATCAGAAGTCTTTATATGAAATGTGTGAAACCTTACCAACTAATAAAACCGAATTACTAAAAGTAAATGGTTTTGGTAAAACTCGTGTAGAAAAATATGGAAGCCAAATTTTAAAAGTGATTAGAGACTATTGCGATGAAAATGACATAGAAACATCTAAGAATGCCGAAATTTTTGAAGCGCCAGCACCAAAACAACAAAAGGGAGATACAAAAAGAACCTCGTTAGAATTATTTAAATCTGGTAAGCCAATAGAGCAAATTGCTATGGAGCGCGATTTAAATATAAATACAATTTTTGGTCATTTAGCAAGTTTTATGACTTCTGGTGAAGTAAAAATAACCGATTTAATTTCAGAAAGGCATTATAAAGAATTAAGAAAAATTATTCCTAAACATACATTTGAAAACTTATCTGATCTTAAACATCAAATAGATGATAAGTATACTTATGGAGAAATTAGATTAGTATTAGATGATTTAAAGAATAATACATAAAATTAAAAAAAAACACTCTAAAGTATTAATCTTTAAAGTATTTTTTTTAATGAATAAGTAAAATTATTTTTTTACTATTAATTTTTTTGTGATGCTTCCATTAAGGGTATGAATATTTAATAAGTATAAACCATCTGATAATTGAGATACATTTAATGTATTGCTATTAGATAATTCTAAATACATTCTTTTTCCAGAGACATCATATAATTCAATAGATTCAATACTAACTCCATCATCCAATTTAATGTTTACAATATCATTAGCTGGGTTAGGATATAATAAAATAGTTAGCCTAACTAATTCATCTATAACATCTAGAGTAATAGAAGTGTTAAATAAACTGGAAGCATATCCATCTCCATTTCCACCTTCAAATAAAGTAAACATTAAACCATTAATTAGATTTTCTGAACTTATTAAACTAGAATACCCATCACCAATACCACCTTGATATAGGGTTGTCATGAATCCTACAAGTAAAATATTAGGAAGAATAGTTTTAGTATACCCATCACCAATACCTCCTTTATATAAATTTGTCACAACTCCTTGTAATAATGTATTTGACAAAAAATGTATAGCAAACCCATCTCCATTATTTCCGCTATATAAAGTTGCAAGGTTTTCTCCGTTTAAAACAGTAGCATTAGAAACTAAATGACTAAACCCATCTCCTTTATTACTTGTATAGATAGAAGTGATATCTACACCAGAGAGTGTTTTTGTGTTTAATGCATAAGAAACTCCGTCTCCTAATCCGCCATCATATAAATTTAGAGTACTACTATTTAAAACGGAATTGGCTAAATTATAATTAAACCCATCTCCATTTCCAGACTTGTATAATACGGAAAAGGACACTGTTTCACCATCTAGATTTACTCCTATTGTTGAAGCATAAGCATTTCCATCCTGATTTCCTCCAGTATATTGTGCTTGAATATATGTTGGAAATAAGGTTAATATTATAATTAATAGTAGATGTTTCATTTTTTTATACATTATTCTGCAGTTCTAGCAGCTCTAATTCCAATACGACTGCTTGATCCAGATATATTACTAGCAGCATCAAAGCGATCTGAAACACGTAAAAAATTTGCAGCATTAATCCAACCTCCACCTCGATAAGAAAAGCCTTCTCCTGAAGAAAATAAAGGCCAATTTGTAACATTACTATCGCCTGTTTCTGTTATTATCCCATCTCCATGATTTCCTGTAAATTGTCTTCCTCTTAAATTGCCTATTGTTATACAGCGCTCGTATACATTTCCAGAAAGTTCCATGATACCATAATAACTACCTCCAGTTTCTTCTCTATTTTTATTAATAGCACTTGCTGCAAAAATTCCATTTCTTACAGGTCCAAACGTACCTAGTGTTATACTATAAGCAGCATTTCCTGTTGCTTGGTCTGGATTTGTAATTAGTTCATTAGCTTCACCATTATTAACAGTAGTATATGCATTTGTGGTGATATTAGCGTTTCCCCAAGCAAATTCTCCAGGTTTAGGTATAATAGGACCTCTACATGCTTTTTCATATTCCAATTCGGTCATTGGTCTTAGTCCTGACCAATCTAAATAAGCTAACATATCTCCAGAAGTTGTGTATGCAATAGATCTATCAGGCGCTAAAGTTGTAGCGCTACTAGTGCCATCTAACCAAGAAACGGTGTTTGCGTTTATTTCAGAATCACTGTTTTTACCTGTTGCACCTGTTATATCTCTATTTGCTTTTTGCGTCTCGGTTAATGCGTTGAAAAAGCCAACCCATTGTGACTCTGAAACTTCATATTTCATGACATAAAAATCATTATACCCTTTAGGAAAAGATGTTGGAATTGGCCCTAAAAAGTCACCACTAGAAGCATAATATAAATTTCCATTTACCGCTCCAACAGCAATTGCATTTTCTGAAGTAATATGAAAAGATGTAGTAGTTGTAGGATGTTCATAAAATTTACCTACTTCGTCTCCAATTGTGCCTCCAACATAGAAAGGTCCTTCAGGAACATATACCATTTCTATAGCGAAAACTTGAATATCTAAAACATCGTTTGGGTTTACACCATTTAAGGCATAGTTCCATCGTAATCGTATATTTTGTAAGTTAATATCTCCACTACCATCACTGTCTCTATAAATAAAAGCACCAACACCATCTGCTGTAATATCTATGGTACTTCCTGTTGGAGCTACAAAATCTGTTAAAGCCAATTGTACGTGGTTCCATTCTCCATTATTTGCACGATATTTAATAAAAACCCAAGCAGCATCCCAATTAGATGGTCCTGCGCTTAATCTCCAAGAATTTTCCCAGCTCAAATCAAACTCAACTTGAACCCAGTCAGGTTCATTTAAGTTTTCTAGTGAAATATTGCTTACTGTAATATTGTTAGCAAAACTAAAACAGCAGAATAGTAGTGCAATTAATGTTGTAATTTTTGTTTTCATAATATCTATGTTTGGTTATACTTTATTAATGCATCATTAAATAAAAGGTTAACATTAGTGGAGAATAACTTTAACAAACTTTACTATTAATACTTAAAAAAAAGTGGCTGTTAATATTTAAGATTAGCATAAAAGACTAGTTGTTAAAGTATTATTTAAAACATTTTTTTTGTATGGTTCTGATTATTAATTAATAGCAAGTTAAATGTAAATAAATAGCACAGTAGTTTTATATAGTAATGTATGGTTTGACTCGTATTAGTTCTTTTTGGTATTTAAAATTGTATAGTTGGTAAAAAAAAAGATTCAACTAAAAGTTGAATCTTTAAAATATAGAAATAGAATATGTGTTTGTTTACTATTTAATCAAACCTCTTGAAATTACAATTTTTTGAATTTCAGAAGTACCTTCATAAATTTGGGTAATTTTAGCGTCACGCATTAAACGTTCTACATGGTATTCTTTTACAAAACCATTTCCACCGTGTATTTGTACAGCTTCAACAGTTTGTTCCATAGCAACTTTAGATGCATATAATTTAGCCATAGCACTAGACATGTCATAATTATTACCTTGGTCTTTATCCCAAGCAGCTTTCATCACAAGCATTCTAGCAGCTTCAATTTCTGTATGCATATCTGCTAATTTAAAAGCAATAGCTTGATGGTTACAAATCTCTGTTCCAAATGCTTTACGCTCTTTAGAGTATTTTAAAGCTAATTCATAAGCACCTGCAGCAATACCTAAAGCTTGAGAAGCAATTCCAATTCTTCCACCAGAAAGAGTTTTCATAGCAAATCTAAATCCAGATCCATTAGCGCCAATTCTATTTTCTTTAGGCACTTTTACATCATTAAACTGTAGTGTATGTGTGTCACTACCTCGTATTCCTAATTTGTCTTCTTTTGGTCCAATATCAAATCCTGGAGTTCCTTTTTCAACAATAAATGCATTAATACCATGTGAGCCTTTATGTTTATCTGTTTGTGCAATTACTAAGTAAACATCTGCTCTTCCTCCATTAGTAATCCAGTTTTTTGTTCCATTTAGGATATAATGATCACCATGGTCTATAGCAGTTGTTCTTTGTGAAGTTGCATCACTACCAGCTTCTGGTTCACTTAAACAAAAAGCACCAATCTGTTCTCCAGTAGCAAGTTTTGTTAGGTATTTTTGTTTTTGTTCTTCGCTACCATAAGATTCTAAACCATAACAAACTAATGAGTTGTTTACAGAAACCATTACAGAGGCAGATGCATCAATTTTAGAAAGCTCTTCCATTATTAATACATAAGATATAGCATCCATTCCGCTTCCACCATATTTAGGGTCTACCATTATTCCCATAAAACCAAGCTCTCCCATTTTTCTTACTAATTCCTGCGGGAAAGTTTGTGTGTTATCACGTTCAATAACTCCTGGTAATAATTCAGTTTGTGCAAAATCTCTTGCAGCATCACGAATCATTAAATGTTCTTCTGTTAAATTAAAATCCATAACTTTGTTAAATTGGTTTTATGATAAAAAATGAGAGCAAATATAACTTTTTAATAGCATATTTTCAATAGGTATTGCTATTTTTACCGAATATGTTAAATAATGAATACAAAATAATAGGAGTAATGTCTGGTACATCATTAGATGGAATAGATGTAGCATACATTATCTTTAATTTTAAAACCACTTGGGAGTTTAAAATAAAATATAGTACCACCATTCCTTATACTAAAGAATGGATGCAAATACTTCAAAATTTAATAGCTAATACATCAGATGGTTTACAAGAAATAGATTCTAAATATACTATCTATGTAGCTCAAGTAATTAATAGTTTTATTCAAGAAAATAATATTCAGGATATAGACGCTATTTGCTCTCATGGGCATACTGCATTGCATCAACCAGAAAAAGGATTAACCTACCAAATAGGCAACTTAAAAGCACTAGCAACTTTAACTAAAACTAAAGTTGTTTGTGATTTTAGAGTGCAAGATGTAGCACTAGGAGGTCAAGGAGCTCCACTAGTGCCAATAGGAGATAAATTACTGTTTTCTAAGTATCATTATTGTGTAAACCTTGGTGGTTTTGCTAATATTTCTTTTGAAGAAAATAAAAAACGGATAGCTTTTGATATTTGCCCTGTAAACATAGTATTAAATCATTATGTTCAAAAATTAGGGGTTGAATTTGATGACCAAGGAAAATTAGCAGCAACAGGAAATATTAACATACAACTGTTAGAACAACTTAATAATTTAGACTTTTATAAAGAGCCTTACCCAAAATCTTTAGGATTAGAATGGGTTAAAAAAGAAGTTTTACCTATAATTGATGCTTTTGCAATAGAAATTAAAGATATCTTAAAAACTGTTGTAGCGCATATTGCAATTCAAATTACTAAAGAAATAAATAAAAAAGAAAACGCTACAGTTTTAATAACTGGTGGCGGAGCATATAATACCTATTTAATAAACCAAATAAAAAATAAAACAAATAATAAGGTAATAATACCTTGTTCAGAAATTATAAACTATAAAGAAGCTTTAATTTTTGGACTTTTAGGAGTGTTAAAATTGAGAGAAGAAATAAATTGTTTAAGCAGTGTAACAGGAGCTAGAAACAATCATAGTTCAGGAAAAATTTATCTGCCTTAAAAATATTATAAATTTAATATAAAGCCCTTTTTGTTTTTTTATATTTGTTTAACTGAAATAACTAACTAAATTGATGAAAGAATTACTGAGTAAGTATGAAAATAAAGAACCTGAAATTGTGTTTAATTGGAAAGACTCTGAAACAGAAGCTGAAGGTTGGACAGTAATAAACTCACTACGCGGAGGAGCAGCAGGAGGAGGAACCAGAATGCGTAAAGGCTTAGATATGAATGAAGTTTTATCTCTAGCCAAAACCATGGAAGTAAAGTTTACCGTTTCTGGCCCAGCAATTGGTGGAGCTAAATCAGGTATTAATTTTGACCCAAAAGACCCAAGAAAAAAACAAGTATTAGAGCGTTGGTATAAAGCAGTTTCGCCTTTATTAAAAAGTTATTATGGAACAGGAGGAGATTTAAATGTAGACGAAATTCATGAAGTAATTCCAATAACAGAAGAAAGCGGTGTTTGGCATCCACAAGAAGGTGTTTTTAATGGGCATTTTAAACCTACCGAAGCAGATAAAATTAATAGAATTGGGCAATTACGCCAAGGAGTAATTAAAGTTATTGAAAACCCTAACTTTTCTCCAAACGTTGCCAGAAAATACACTATAGCAGATATGATTACAGGTTTTGGCGTTGCCGAAGCAGTAAAACAATATTATACTATTTATGGAGGTTCTGTAGTTGGTAAAAAAGCAATAGTTCAAGGATTTGGAAATGTTGGTTCTGCTGCAGCGTTTTATTTATCACAAATGGGAGCAAAAGTTGTTGGTATTATAGATCGAGCTGGTGGTTTAATTAAAGAAGAAGGTTTTTCTTTTGAAGAAATTACAGAACTATTTTTAAATAAAGATGGAAATACACTAGTAGCAGATAATATTATTCCTTTTGATGAAATAAATGAAAAAATATGGTCATTAGAAACTCAAATTTTTGCACCTTGTGCAGCATCTAGGTTAATTACACAAGACCAAATAGACCAAATGATAAATACAGGATTAGAAGTTATTTCTTGTGGTGCAAATGTACCCTTTGCAGATAAAGAAATTTTCTTTGGTTCTATAATGGAACACACAGATAATCGCGTTAGCTTAATACCAGATTTTATTTCCAACTGTGGTATGGCAAGAGTCTTTGCTTACTTTATGGAACGTAAAGTACAAATGACAGATGAAGCTATTTTTAACGATACTTCAGAGATTATAAAAAAAGCAATAGAAAAAGTACACAATAAAAACCAATCTAAAACAGGTATCAGTGCAACCGCATTTGAAATAGCACTAAGCCAACTTATATAACACAATTTTATGGGAACAATAATTATTTTAGTATTTGTATTAGGTTATTTAGCCATTACTTTAGAGCATAGCATTAAAATAGATAAACTTATACCAGCTCTAGTCATGATGGCTATTTGTTGGGCTTTAATTGCATTAGGAATTGATAGCTTTCCGCAATGGTTTGATTCAGGAAAACACAGTTTATTAGAAAACTTTGGCTTGCTTGGTCACGAAGAAAAAATGCACATGATGGAAGAAACCCTTTTACATCATTTAGGTAAAACAGCAGAAATATTAGTATTCCTTTTAGGAGCAATGACCATTGTAGAAATTATAGATTATTTTGATGGTTTCTCTACTATTAAAAGCTATATTAAAACAAAAAAGAAATCTAAAATATTATGGATTTTTGCTTTTCTTGCTTTTATACTTTCAGCAATTATAGATAACTTAACAGCAACTATTGTTTTAATATCTATACTTCAAAAAATAGTAAATGATAGAGATGTACGTATCTGGTATGCAGGTTTAATCATTATTGCAGCAAATGCAGGTGGAGCTTGGTCTCCAATTGGAGATGTAACAACAACCATGTTATGGATTGGTAAAAAAGTAACTACAGGCCATTTAATAGGGTATTTATTTGTTCCTTCTCTATTATGTATGTTAGTACCTACTTTTATAGCTTCTTTCTTACCTGCTTTTAAAGGAAATTTAGAAACAGTAGAAAATGAAAATGATAATGATAAACCAAAAAGTAAGTATAGTGCAACCATGTTATATTTAGGGTTAGCAGGAATAGTATCTGTACCAATTTTTAAAACTGTAACACATTTACCTCCATATGTAGGTATGATGTTAGCATTAGGTATTGTAGCTATTTTTGCAGAAATTTATAGTAACTCTAAGTTTAGTATTACTAGTCATGATTCAGATGAAAGTGATGCACATGCACACCATAGTCCTGTTCATCATTCCCTTTCTAAAATAGAAATGCCTAGTATCTTATTTTTCTTAGGTATTTTAATGGCTGTTGCAGCTCTAGAATCTTTAGGAATTTTATTCGGTTTTGCTTCAAGCTTACAAGATACTATGCCAATGCTGGGTACAGAATTACACCATGCAGGTGTTTCAGATTTAGTAGTGCTATTGTTAGGAGTAGGTTCTGCAGTTATTGATAATGTACCTTTAGTAGCAGCAAGTTTAGGTATGTTCTCTGAGCCTACAGATAATGAACTTTGGCACTTTATTGCATATTCTGCAGGTACAGGTGGTAGTATGTTAATCATTGGTTCTGCAGCAGGAGTAGTTGCAATGGGAATGGAGAAAATAGACTTTTTCTGGTATTTAAAAAAGATAGCTTGGCTAGCCTTAGTTGGGTTCATAGTTGGTTCAGCTGCATTTATGGTAACTAGAACTTTATTTTAAAATATACTTAAGTAAAAATATCAACGTTAATACATTAGTAAAAACAAATGTTTATGTTAAATACAATAGTACAAGAAGCTCAAAATGGAGCAGAATTAGTAACAGATGGTGAGTCTGTAGAAAAAACACTTTCAGTAATAGAGTTAATATCTAGTGGTGGTACCGCAGGAATAGTTATCATGGCAATACTATTTGTTTTACTTATAGTTGCTATTTATATTTATTTTGAAAGAATTTTTGCCATTAAAGCAGCATCACAAGTAGATGCAAACTTTATGAACCAAATTAAAGATCATGTATCTAATGGTAAAATTGATGCAGCACAAATGTTATGTGTACAACAAAACTCACCTGTTTCTAGACTAATAGGAAAAGGAATTAGTAGAATAGGAAAACCCTTAGAAGATATAAATACAGCAATTGAAAATGCAGGAAGATTAGAAATTTACGGATTAGAAAAAAACGTAAGTGTACTAGCTACTATTTCTGGAGCTGCACCTATGATAGGATTTCTTGGTACAGTGATAGGAATGATTTTATCTATTTTTGAAATTGCTAATTCAGGTGGTTCTATAGATATTAAAACCCTTGCAGATGGTTTATATACAGCAATGACTACAACCGTTGGAGGATTAATTGTTGGTATTGTAGGCTACGTTGCTTACAATCATTTAGTAGTAAAAACAGATAAGGTTGTTTACCAAATGGAAGCTAACTCTTTAGAGTTTTTAGACCACTTAAATGAGCCTGTTTAATTTTAATCCTTTCAATAAATAAGTATGAATTTAAGAGGAAGAAATAAAGTAACACCAGAATTTAATATGTCGTCTATGACAGACATTGTATTTCTGTTGCTTATCTTTTTTATGATTGCATCTACACTTGTTTCGGCAGAAGCTATCGATTTATTATTACCAAAATCGTCAAGCAAAACAACCCAAACAAAAAATGTATCTGTAAGCGTAGATAAAGATGTTAATTATTATGTAGATATGAAAAAGGTTTCTAAAGATAATTTAGAAACCGAAGTATTAGCAAAAGTTGGCGAAACAGATACACCATCAATTACCATTCGTTCAGATCAAGATGTAGAAATGAAACATGTAGTCTTTATAATGGATATTGCTAATAGAAATAAAATCAAATCTACTTTAGCAGTAAAATCGCAATAAGTTATTTCTATAAATTGGCATGCAGATTGCATCTAATTTATGAGGAAGAATAAATAATTCAAATGAAATATTTTACCACCAAACACGAAAAAAATGCAGCAAAAATAACAACATTAATAACGTTGATTATTGTTTTGCTGCTTTTTGTTGTTGGTCAAGAATATAAAGAAGAACCCGAAGAGTATGGTGTAGCAATAAACTTTGGTAGTGCAGCACCAGCAGGAGGAAACATACAACCTAATAACCCACAAGTAACAGAAGAAAAACCTCAAGAACAAATAGAAGAAGAAGTAGAGGAAGAAGTAGAGGAAGTAATAGAGGAAGAAAGTGAAGAAACTATAGAAGAAGAGGTTGTTGAAGAAGAAGTAGAAGATACTAGCGAAGAAGAAGCCAAAGCTGAAGCAGAAGCTAAAGCAGCGGAAGAACGACGTAATGAAGAAAAATTAGAAGAAGAAAAAGCGGCAAAAGAAAAAGCGCTTAAAGAAGTTGAAGAAGCTAAAAAAGAAGCAGCTGAAGCAGAAAGAATATTAAAAGAAGAAGCCGAAGAAGCAGCACGACTAAAAACTGAAAAAGAAGCAAAACTAAAAGCCGAAGCTGACGCAAAAGCTAAGGCTGCAAAAGAAGCAAAAGAAGCAAAAGAGGCAAAAGAAAAAGCAGATGCAGAATCTAAAGCAAAAGCAGCAGCAGCCGAAAAATTAAAAAAGGAAAACGAAGCAAAAGCTAAAGCAGCAGCAGAAAAAAAGGCAGCAGAGGTAAGAGCAGCTGCCAAAGCCAAAGCAGACGCAGCAGCAAAAGCAGCTAAGGCTAAAGCAGATGCAGAAGCTAAAGCAAGAGCAGCAGCAAAAGCTAAGGCAGAAGCTGACGCTAAAGCAGCAGCAGATGCAGCAGCAGCAGCAGCAAAAGCCAAACAAAATTCCGGTGGAGGTGAAACTTCATTTGCCTTAATTGAAAATGTTCCAATTTATCCTGGTTGTGAAGGAGGAAATAACGAAGCTAGAAAACAATGTATGAGTGATAAAATAAAAGAATTTATCATGAAAAATTTTGACACCGATTTAGCAGCAGATTTAACAGGAGTACAAAAAATAAACATCTCCTTTAAAATTAATACTTCTGGTAATGTAGTAAGTATTGCTGCTAGAGCAGCAGATCCTAAACTAGAAGCAGAGGCAAAACGTGTTACTAGATTGCTTCCTAAAATGAAACCAGGAATGCAACAAGGTAGTCCTGTAACAGTTTCTTACGGATTACCAATTAGAATTAAGATGAGCGAATAGTTTTAAACTATTCATATTGTAAGCACGAAATCTAAATGAAATACCTTAATACCAAACACGAAAAAAATGCAGCAAAAATAACAACGCTTGTAGCGTTAATAATCATATTGCTGATTTTTGTAGTAGGACCAAAATATATGGATCCTCCAGAAGAGTATGGTGTAGCAGTAAATTTTGGCACCACAGATTTTGGTTCAGGTAACGTGCAACCTACAAAACCTATAAAATCACAAGACTTAAATATTAATAAGCCTGCAGAAACAGAACCAACAGAAGCTGTTGAGCCTACAAAAGCAACAGAAGCTACAGAAGAAGTTTTAACTCAAGAAACCGAAGAAGCAGTTGCCATTCAAAAACAAAAAGAAGCAGAAGCAAAGGCCAAAGCTATTGCAGATGCTAAAGCCAAAGCAGAGGCAGATAGAATAGCAAAAGAAAAGAAAGAACAAGAAGAGAAAAAGAAAAAACTAGACGCTTTAATAGGAGGTGTTAGTAATAGCGAAGGTAGTGAATCTGGAAGCGAAGGAGATGATGATAAAGCAGGAGATAAAGGCCAGTTAAACGGAGATCCATATGCACCAAGCTATTTTGGTGAACCAGGCTCTGGAAGTGGAGGAGTAGGTTATGGCTTAAATGGTAGAGGAACACCATCAAAACAAGTGTATAAACAAGATTGCAATGAGTCAGGAATGGTTATTGTAAAAATAGTAGTTAACAGAAATGGTAATGTAGTAGAGGCAATTCCTGGTGTAAAAGGAACCACCAATACAGCTTCTTGTTTATTAGAACCAGCCAAAAAAATAGCTTTATCTCATAAATGGAGAGCAGATAATAAAGCACCAGCTAAACAAGTTGGTTTTGTAAAAGTTAACTTTAACTTAGGGCAATAAAATGACATATCAAGATACAGTAAATTGGATGTTTACGCAACTTCCAATGTATCAACAACAAGGTGAAAAAGCATTTAAAAAAGATTTAAGTAATACCTTAATTCTAGCAAAACATTTAAAAAATTCCGAAACTAAATTTAAAACCATTCATGTAGCAGGAACTAATGGAAAAGGTTCTACAAGCCACATGTTAGCTTCTGTTTTACAAGAAGCAGGTTATACAGTTGGTTTGTATACTTCACCGCATTTAAAAGATTTTAGAGAACGAATAAAAATAAATGGTAAAGAAGTTAGTAAGCAATTTGTTATTGGTTTTATAAAGCGAAATAAAGCGTTTTTACAAAACAATAGCCTTTCCTTTTTTGAAATGACGGTTGGTATGGCTTTCAACTATTTTGCAAAACAAAAAGTAGATATAGCTATAATTGAAGTAGGTCTTGGCGGAAGGTTAGATTCTACTAATATTATTACACCAGAAGTTTCTGTAATTACAAATATTGGTTTAGATCATACCCAGTTTTTAGGAAATACATTACAGGCTATTGCGAAAGAAAAAGGAGGGATTATTAAAAAAAATATTCCTGTTGTTATAGGCGAAACACAAAAAGAAACAAAACCAGTTTTTAATCTACTTGCAACAGAAACTTCATCTGCTATATATTACGCAGATCAATTAATTAAAGAGCGTTTTCTAAGCGATTTAAAAGGAAGCTATCAAGAGAAGAATATAAAAACCGTTTTACAAACAATTAAAGTTTTGCAATCACAACATTGGAAGCTTTCAAAAAATAATATAGAAAAAGGTTTATTACAGGTCGTAAAAAACACTGGTTTAAAAGGTAGATGGCAAGTTTTACAAGAAAACCCTAAAGTAATTTGTGATACAGCACACAATAAAGAAGGATTAACATATGTAATGAAACAATTACAAGAAGAAGCTTTTAATGCACTTCATATTGTTTTTGGAGTTGTAAATGATAAGGATTTAGACAGTATAATTAACATTTTACCTAAAAATGCAACCTATTATTTTTGTAAACCTAATATTCCTAGAGGAAAAAATGCAGAAGTATTATTGGCATACTTTAAAGATAAAAATTATGTTGGTGCGGTTTATAATTCTGTAAATGAAGCATATAAACAAGCTTTAATTCATGCTAAAAAGAAGGATGTTATTTATGTTGGAGGAAGTACTTTTGTTGTTGCAGAAATAATTTAAAAAAAACTTTAAAAAAGTTTTTGGGAATCGAAAAACTACTCTATATTTGCAGTCCTGTTACAAAGGGCACTAGGTAAAAACGTTTAGTGTAAAGGTTTCCGAAACCTTAAAAAATAAATCGGGCGACTAGCTCAGT
>NZ_JAHKPZ010000009.1:15222-47409 GCF_018860825.1 Lacinutrix sp. C3R15
CGAATCCCTTGTCGCCCACTTCAAAAAAACCTGATATATTTTATATCAGGTTTTTTTATTTGTAATAATTAAGAAATTCGATTCTATTTATGCTTTAGGTTTTAAAACCTTTATTCTAGATTTTAATCTTTTTTTATATAGTTGTACAGCAGATGATGATTGTAATAAATGTTATAGTGCTTTTTGTAATAGCAGTCAACCTATTATTGTTCTAAATATAGTTTGCTAAACAAGTGCTTCTGGACTTTCTGATGCTTTAGTGTTTATAAATAAAGAATTTTTGGGCTGTTCTAATAATTAGTTTATTAAATAATATTTATTTGTTGCTAATAATAGTTTTACATAAAATCTAAAGTTCTTTCTAAAGCCATACCTCGAGAACCTTTAATTAATAATGTAGTGTTTTTAGGTTTTGTAAAACTGTTTTTAAAATCTTCAAAAGATTTATATTTCTTTACTTTATTTGAAGGTGTTTCCGTTTTATAGAAATTTTCACCAACTAAATATACTATGTCAAAATCTAAATCAATAACTAGTTGTGCTATGTTTTGATGTTCTTTTTTTGATTCGTTTCCTAATTCAAACATGTCTCCTAAAATAACGGCTTTGTTATTGTCTTTTAAATTAGAAAAGTTTGTTAAAGCTGCTAGCATGCTAGTTGGGTTAGCATTATACGCATCAAGTATTACTTTATTGTTTTTTATGGTAATTATTTGTGACCTATTATTTTTGGGTGTGTAATTTTCAATGCCTGTTTTAATGCTTTCTAAGCTTATATTAAAATATTTTGCAATAGTAGAAGCTGCAGATAAATTTGTAAAGTTGTAAGCTCCTATAAGGTTTGATGTAATGGTAGTGTCTTCTATTTTATATGTAACAAACGGATTGGCTTCTATAAGTGATATATTATAATATTCTTTATTGCTTTGAGAGAAACCAGATTTTTTAATATAACCGTTTAACTTATTGGCTTGAACTGAATCATCTGCATTAAAAAATATATGTTTATTGTTTGCTATTAAATAATGGTATAATTCTGTTTTACCTTGTATTACGCCTTCTGTACTGCCAAAACCTTCTAAATGCGCTTTTCCAAAGTTTGTAATATAACCATAATCAGGTTGCGTTATTTTACAAAGAAATTCAATTTCATGCAAATGATTTGCTCCCATTTCGACAATACCTATTTCTGTGTTGGTAGACATAGATAAGAGTGTTAACGGAACACCAATATGATTATTTAAATTACCAATAGTAGCTACTGTTTTATATTTTTGAGATAGGGTAGCGTTTATTAATTCTTTAGTTGTTGTTTTGCCGTTGCTTCCAGTTAAAGCTATGATTTTTACTTTTAAATAATTTCTATGATATGTAGCTAATTCTTGTAATGTTTTTAGTGTGTTTTTTACAAGAATAGTTTGGTTGTTTGTATGAAACGCTACTTGATCAATTACAACATATTTAGCGCCATTTTCTAGTGCTTGTGCGGCAAATGTATTTCCATTAAAATTATCGCCTTTTAAAGCGAAAAAAATACTGTCTTTTTCTATTTTTCTTGTGTCTGTACTTACTTTATTGCTTTGTAAAAAGAGTTTATGTAATTCTGCTATCTCCATGCTTTTTCTATATTATTTTTTACTGTCACATGTTATTATTTACTAAGGCAATGTATTGTTTTTAACATGTTTATTTTGTAAAATAAATGTATAAAAAAAAGTCCTGACTAGTGTCAGGACTTTTTTTATTTATAAAAAGAATTATTAATTCTTTGATTTGTTTTGCTGTTTAGATTTAGAACCTACACGAGACATTGCACATCTAAATCCAATATAGTCTGTTGCCATATCTTGTGGGAAGTAACGTCTTTGAGCAGGGTCTAGCCAATACTCTCTATCTTTCCAAGAACCACCTTTGTAAACTCTTACTTCGTCATTAATTAAAGAAGTACGTTTGCTAGATTGGTCATACTCACGTATCATAGCTCCTGTAGAATCTGTTTCTACTTGGTGCTTAGGTGAGTTGTACATTTTTCTAGTTACTTCAGAACTTTCACTTGCTTCACCACCTTCTTCTTCATCAAAAGAATCGGCATATTGTCTAGAAGAACGTTTGTCTCCATCTCTAAAGTTACGGTTATCACTTCTGTCAAAGTTTGTTCTTAAGTATGTTTCGTTTTCATCAACACCTACTTGAGCAATTTCACCAGGAAGGTTTCTTGCAACAACTTTTCCGTTAGATAACGTGTCATAAACAATATCATCAGAAGTAACAATTTTTACTGTACCATCTTCGTTTAAAGCATTTTTAGTATAAACGTTTCCTCTATAGTAGTTAAAGTCATTAAATTCGTCATCTACAATAGGTCTGTAAACATCGGCTACCCATTCTGCAACATTTCCGGCCATGTCATATAAACCGTAATCATTAGCTTGAAAAGACATTACTTGTTTTGTAATATCAGCTCCATCATCACTCCATCCAGCAATTCCACCGTAATCTCCTTTTCCTTGTTTAAAGTTGGCCATTTGGTCACCACGAACTTTACGTTTACCTGTACGTGTGTATTGACCGCTCCAAGGATATTTTTTTCTACCTCTATATGTGTTGTAGCTTCTTACATCAGACATTCCTAAGGCAGCATATTCCCATTCTGCTTCGGTTGGTAGTCTATACATAGGTGAAATTATACCAGTTTCTCTTGTAGCAAATTTATTTGTTTGGTTTCCTTCAGCATCTGTTCTAATATTTCTATTACGATTTCCACCATCAGGAACAATTATTTCTTCATTACCAGCATATGTCTGCGTTGGTGCATTAATATACGTGTCTGTGTTAAAGTTAGCGTCTGCTGTTGCTTCTAAAGTTTTAGCATCTCTTTTAAGGTAACCAGCTTTTTCAAGGTTTAACTCGTTGTATCTGTCAGATCTCCAGTTAGCAAATTCAACTGCTTGAATCCAGCTAACACCAACTACAGGGTATTCTGCATAAGCAGGATGGCGCAAGTAATTGTTTGTCATAACTTCATTGTATCCTAAACGGTTTCTCCATACTAATGTATCTGGAAGAGCACCATTATAGATTGCTTTAAAGTTTTCTTCAGTAGGAGGGTAGGTTGATTTTAGCCAATATAAGTATTGTGAGTACATAAAGTTAGTAACCTCAGATTCATCCATATAAAAAGATTGAATGTGTTGTTGGTTAGGCGTATTGTTCCAATCATGCATTACGTCATCTTGAACTTTACCCATTGTAAAAGTACCACCTTCTACAAAAACTAAACCTGGAGCTGTTTCTTGCTCTTTAAATTTTTCATTGTACTGAAAACCACCTTCTTTAGCATTTATTTTCCAACCTGTTGCTCTAGAGGTGTTTTTAGAACTTGATCTTTTACAGCTAACTGCAGTTACAGATACTGCTAAGATTAATAATAATATTACTTTTTTCATGTTCATACTTTTAAAGTAAGCTTCTTGTTATTTTTAGTGACGCAATATAAGAATTAAAGCCAATACTACAAGTAAAATTGTAAAAATTGATTAAAAAAAAATTGCATTTCACCCTTGTTATCAAACATTATAACGATGTTTTTTGTGATTTGACCGTTCATTTGTAGAACTAATAACGCACAATTTTATAAAATATTATTGTATTTTTGATCCGTTTTTTAAAAATGTTAGTTTTTTAATAATAACATACAATTATTCACGTTATTTATGCAATGAAAAAGATACTACTTATACTTTCGCTTATATTGTCTTTTGTTATGTTCTCTCAACAGAAAACGTTTCAAATAACTTGGCAAGATTATCAAACAATTTCTAACGGAAATTTTTCTATTGAAGTTCCTCACTTTAATGAAGAAAATTTTAGTTATTCTCTAAAAGATGGTTTGCAATTTGTAGCACAATGGGATATTTCAAGCTATGTTAATGAGTCTTCAGTTACTTTAACAGGAGTCGCTTATGCTAATATTTCTTTAAGTGAATTAAAAGGAGTGGATTTAAAAACAATTCCTAATGCCTTAAAATATAGTTTAGCTAATTCTATAGCAAGAGATAAGCGTAATGCGTATTTAATGGTTTCTCCTATTATCAAAGAAAATGGAGTTTATAAAAAAATAACATCCTTTACTGTAAACTATAATAACAATAGCAACAGCTCTAGGTTCTCAAGCTCTTCAAGAAGAGAAATAACGAACTCTGTACTTAGTTCTGGTTCATGGCATAAGTTTTATGTAGATACTACAGGTGTTTTTAAAATTTCTAAAAGTTTTTTAAATGCAATTGGTGTGAATACTAATGATGTAGACCCAAGAAATATAAAGTTGTTTGGTAATGGAGGGCAAATGATACCGTATTCAAATGCAGAAGTATATCCTTTTGATGTTACAGAAAATGCTATTCGAGTAGTTGGTGAAAATGATGGGGTTTTTGATGATGAAGATTATATTTTGTTCTACGCAAGAGGCCCAAGAGGATATGAATCTGAAAGCAATACAAATATTAATTTGTATACAGATAAAACATTTTATTATATTAATATAGGTCCAGGTCAAGGAAAAAGAGTACAACCTTTTATACAGCCAAGTGGTACTGTGGATTTAGAAATTAATCAATTTCAAGATTATCAATTTCATGAAGTTGATGAATATAACCTAGTAAGTGTAGGTAGAAGATGGTTTGGTGATGAATTTGATGTGGAAAATAGTAAAACTTTTAATTTTAGTTTTCCAGACATAGTTACTACAGAACCAGCATCACTTAAAGTATATGTAGCATCAGATGCCGAAACAGCTACAAGTATGCAAGTAGATGTAAACAATAGCGCTGTTACTACTTTAAATATTGCTGCGGCTAGTGATCCTAACCTTGCTGTGGAATCTTTTTTTAACGGAAATATAAATATTAATTCTGCCGATATTGCTGTAACTTTAAATCATGATAATGCTGGTAACCCAAGCGCAAATGCATATTTAGATTTTATTGCTATAGAAGCTACTCGAGCATTAAACTTTTCTGGCAACCAGTTTGTTTTTAAAAACAACGAGGTTTCCAGAAATTCAGGTACTGCAAGGTATACAATAACGAATACGGCTAATGTTTCAGAAGTATGGGATATTACAGATTTGTATAATATAACTACAGCTATAAATACAGATGCAAACTCAACCATGAGTTTTACTTCTACTATGGGAAGTTTAAAAGAGTATGCAATTGTAACCAATTTAGATTTTTATGAACCTAAAAGAGATGCCAGCACAAGTGTTGCCAACCAAGATTTAAAAGGAACCATTTTTTTAAATGATCAAGGAGAATTTGAAGATGTAGATTATTTAATTGTTGCTCCTACTTATTTAGTCTCTCAAGCAGAAAGAATGGCCGAAATAAATAGACAGCAATATGGTTTAAATGTTAAAGTAGAATCTTTAGATAGAATATATACAGAGTTTAGTACAGGAAATCAAGATATTGGTGCTATTAGAAATTTTGTAAAATATATTTATGATAATGCTAGTACCGCAGAAAACAGAATAAAATACTTATGCCTTTTTGGTGACGGATCTATAGATTATAAAGATAGAATTACAAACAACACTAATATTGTGCCTTCATGGCATGCAATAGAAAGTTTTAATTTAACAAATTCTTTTGTTTCTGATGATTTTTATGGAATGATGGATGAGAATGAAGGAACAATGGCTGTTTCAGATAAATTAGATATAGCTGTTGGTAGAGTTCTTGTTAGTTCAACACAACAAGCTAAAGAAGTTGTAGATAAAATTATATCCTATCATAATGAAGCTAGCTATGGTAGCTGGCGAAATAATTTTGTGGTAGTGTCTGATGATGTTGACGAAGCTTGGGAAAAGGTTTTACAAGAAACAACAGATGAACTTGCAAATACCATCGAAGAGAATAAGCCTTTTTTAAATCCTATAAAAATACATAGTGATGCTTACTCACAAGAAGCATCTGCAGGAGGTGATCGTTACCCGCAAGTAACAGAAGCAATGACAAAGGCAATGGAAAACGGAGCGCTTGTAGTTAATTATTTTGGTCATGGTGGAGAAGATGGACTTGCTCATGAGCGTATTTTTCAAAAAACAGATGCACAAAATGTTAATAATGTATGTAAATACAATTGTTTTGTTACGGTAACCTGTGAGTACACCAGGTTTGATAACCCGTTAAGACCAACTGCAGGAGAATATACTTTTTGGAATGCTACAGGAGGAGCTGCTTCTTTAGTTACAACAACAAGACAGATTTTTGTTAGTGTTGGTATTACCTTTAATGAAGTTTTAGGAGAATATATGTTTTCTTATAATGATTCAGATGATTATGAAGATGATGAATACCCTTCTGTAGCAGAAGCGTTAAGGTTAACAAAAAATGATCCTTCTATTTCAAATATTTCGCAAAGAAGATTAGTGTTTTTTATTGGTGATCCTGCAATGAAATTAACCTTTGCTAAACCAAATATTAGACTTACTAAAATTAATGATGTGCCAATTGCTGAGGAAACAGATACACTAGAAGCCTTAAGTCTTGTAAAATTATCTGGTGAGGTAACAGATGTTTCTGGTAATGTACTTACAAATTATAATGGCGTATTATCTACAACTATTTATGATAAAGACATTGATAGAACAACATTAGCTAATGATTATACACGAGAAGGGAATAGTCTTATTTACTTAGACTTTACAACTCTTGGTGAAATTATTTTTAGAGGACAAGCATCTATAACCAATGGGCAATTTGAATTCGATTTTGTGGTACCTAGAGATATTGGTATTCCTGTAGGTTTTGGTAAAGCTAGTTTTTATGCAAAATCAGAAATTCCTTTTCTACAAGACCAAGCAGGTGCTAGTATAGAAACAATTAAAATAGGAGGTATCAATGCAGATGCACCAGAAGATAATGTTGGACCATTAATTACACTATACATGAACGACGAAAGTTTTGTTTCTGGAGGTATTACTAATGAGTCTCCTTCGTTATTAGTGAAATTAGAAGATGAAAACGGAATCAATACTGCCAGTGGAATAGGACACGATATTGTTGCAATTATTGATGGAGATGAAACAAACCCTTATACCTTAAATGATTATTACGAAACAGAAGTAGATGACTATACCAAAGGCTTAGTAAACTACCCGTTTAGAGACCTTGAACCAGGCTTACATACCTTAACATTAAAAGCTTGGGATGTGTATAACAACTCATCAACACAAGAAATACAATTTGTGGTATATGATGAAGATCAAGAATTAGTAATTAATAATGTATTAAATTACCCTAATCCATTTGTAAATTATACAGAATTTTGGTTTAATCACAATAGTTCAGAGCCTTTAGACGTTTCAGTACAAGTATTCACCGTTTCTGGTAAGTTGGTAAGAACGTTAAATGGCCAAACTAACACCTCTGAATGTTGTGGCCAAGGAGCATCTGCACTATCAAGAGATATTGTTTGGGATGGTCGTGATGATTTTGGAGACAAAATAGGTAAAGGAGTCTATGTATATAAGTTAACCGTTCGTTCTAATACATTAAATAAGCAAGTCGAAAAAATAGAGAAACTTGTAATACTATAATATTAAATTATATTTGTTAAATAAAAACCACTATATGAAGAAGTCAATTTTAGCTATAGCATGCTTTTCATTATTTGTAAAATTAAATGCACAAGATACTGTAGAGATAACTCCAAATTCAACCGATTCTAGAGTAATTACTACAGGTATGCCTTTTGTTTTAATAGCACCAGACGCTAGAGGTGCAGCAATGGGAGATATGGGTGTAGCTACATCTGTAGATGCAAATTCACAACAATGGAATCCATCTAAATATGCGTTTTCAACAGATAAACAAGGGTTTTCTCTTAACTATACACCTTATTTAAGTAAACTAGTAAATGATATTGCTATTTCTTATGTCTCTTATTATAATAGATTAAATGAAAGAAGTGCTGTTTCTGCAAGTTTAAAATATTTTAGTTATGGTGAAATTGAGTTTGTTGAAGATGAAAACTCAACACCATTAATACAAAAACCAAATGAGTTTGCACTAGATGTTGCGTACTCTTTAAAATTAAGCGAACAATTTGCTATGTCTGTAGCTATGCGTTTTTTAAACTCTGATTTAAAACTAGATGGTTTTGATGAGGATGCTAAAGCAGCAAGTACTTTTGGTGTAGATGTTTCCGGATATTACCAAAGTGAAGAAGAAGCATACAATAGCTATAATGGTAGAACACGTTTAGGTTTTGCTATTCAAAATATTGGTCCAAAATTTAAATACTCAGAAGGTGGAGCAGAAAACTTTCAACCAACAACTTTACGTTTAGGTGGTGGTTTTGATTTTATTTTAGACGACTATAATACTATTGCAGTTACAGGTGAAGTAACCAAGTTGTTGGTACCTACACCTCCTATTTATGGAGATAAAACGGTGTTTACAGACGTAAATGAGGATGGTGTTTTTAATGAAGATGATGGAGATTTTCAAACAACAGAACAAGTAGAAGCTTCAGAAACAGATGTTATTATAGATGGTAAAGATCCAGATGTAAGTTTTATTTCAGGAATGTTTCAATCTTTTGGAGATGCTCCAGGAGGATTTAGTGAAGAAATTAAAGAGTTTACATACGCTATTGGTGCAGAATACAGATACCAAGACTCCTTTGCTTTTAGAGCCGGATATTTCAATGAAGCGGAAGAAAAAGGTGCTAGAAAGTTTTTTGCATTAGGTGCAGGTTTTAAATTTAGTGCAGTAACAGTAGATTTATCGTATTTATTCTCTGCGTCTAAAGTACAAAGCCCTTTAGAAAACACTTTACGTTTTTCTTTAGCATTTAATCTTGGTCCAGATACATACACAGAATATTAATAAAAAAACAATGTACTTTAAGTGCTTTGTGAGAAACAAACAGATAGTATCAAGAATCGTAAGTTTTAATAAAATAAAAAAAAACTATTGTTATAAACAATAGTTTTTTTGTCTAATAACAATTGTAAAACCGTTTTTAGATTTAAAAACCTTACTTTTCAACTAAAATGCATTCTTAAAAAGAATAATTAACTTTACATGTTACTTCCTACTATTATATAAAGGAGGAATAAAAACGAACAGATGAAAGAAATAAAAATAGAGTCTACTCTTACCGTTTTTGATGATTTTAATGAATTACCAAAAGATATTGCTTCGTTAATGGAACAAGCAATAGAAGCCAGAAAAAAAGCCTATGCACCTTATTCTAAATTTCTTGTAGGAGCAGCAATAGCATTAGAAAACGGAGAAGTTGTAACTGGTAGCAATCAAGAAAACGCATCTTATCCTTCTGGCTTATGTGCAGAACGTACAGCAATTTATTATGCAGGAGCTAAATACCCAAATGTTAAAATGAAAACTATGGCAATAGTGGCAGGATCTATCACACAGCAAACTATGGTGCCAATACCTCCTTGTGGTGCATGCAGACAAGCAATTGCAGAATATGAAGTAAACCAAAATGAAGATATTCAAATTTATTTTATGGGCGAAACAGGAAAAGTAGTTAAATCTAATTCTTTAGCTAATTTACTTCCATTAGGTTTTGATAAATCGGCACTTTAGTCTTTTCGAAATCGATTTCGAAAAATTTTGCAATTTTCTCCCTTTTTTATTCCTAACTAAAGTGTTACTTTTGTTAGTGGAATTCATTTTGAAAAAGTATTATCATAGTAACTTTAAAATGAAACCAACAAATTCCAATTTTAAATTGGCAACATAAATTAGAGTATTATAATTTCTTTAAAGTAGCACTAACAAATGCAAAAAATCACGAAAGAAGTATACCTTAAATGGTATGAGGATATGTTATTCTGGCGAAAGTTTGAAGACAAACTAGCTGCAGTATATATTCAACAAAAAGTAAGAGGTTTTCTTCATCTTTATAATGGTCAAGAAGCGGTATTAGCAGGAGCTTTACATGCTATGGACCTTTCTAAAGATAAAATGATAACTGCATACAGAAATCATGTACAACCAATAGGAATGGGTGTAGACCCTAAACGTGTAATGGCAGAACTATATGGTAAAGCAACAGGAACCTCTCAAGGTCTTGGTGGTTCTATGCATATTTTTTCAAAAGAAAAAGGATTTTATGGAGGACATGGTATTGTTGGTGGTCAAATACCTTTAGGAGCAGGAATTGCTTTTGGAGATAAATACCACAATACAGGAGCTGTAACCATTTGCTGTTTTGGTGATGGAGCTGCTAGACAAGGTTCTTTACACGAAACATTTAACATGGCAATGCTATGGAAACTACCTGTAGTTTTTGTTTGTGAAAATAATGGGTATGCCATGGGAACTTCTGTAGAGCGTACAGCAAACCATACCGATGTTTGGAAACTAGGTTTAGGATATGAAATGCCTTGCGGACCTGTAGATGGTATGAACCCAATAAAAGTAGCAGAAGCTTTTGATGAAGCATTAGAACGTGCTCGTCGTGGTGATGGACCAACATTTTTAGAGTTGAAAACATATAGATATAGAGGGCATTCTATGAGTGATGCGCAACATTATAGAACTAAAGACGAAGTAGAAGAGTACAAAAAAATAGATCCTATTACGCAAGTAAAAGAAGTTATTTTAGAAAAAAACTATGCTACTGAAGACGATATTAAAGAAATTGCTAAGCGTGTAAAAGATTTAGTAAGTGAATGTGAAAAATTTGCTGAAGAATCTCCTTACCCAGAAAAAAGCGTAATGTATGATGCCGTTTACGAACAAGAAGATTATCCATTTTTACAACATAAACTATAAGCTATGGCAGAAATAATAAATATGCCTCGATTGAGCGACACTATGGAAGAAGGTACTGTTGCAACGTGGCTTAAAAAAGTTGGAGATAAAATAGAAGAAGGTGATATTCTTGCAGAAATTGAAACAGACAAAGCTACTATGGAGTTTGAGTCTTTTCATGAAGGTGTTTTATTACATATAGGCGTACAAGAAGGGGAAACTACTAAAGTAGATGAACTCTTAGCTATTATAGGTGAAGAAGGAGAAGATATTTCTGCATTACTTTCTGGAGCAAAAGAAGAAGCTCCTAAAGCTGAAGAAAAAGAAGATACAGATACTAGTACTGTAGCGAGTACTTCGCCAGAAATACCAGAAGGAGTAATAGTAGTTACTATGCCAAGGTTAAGTGATACTATGGAAGAAGGTACTGTTGCTACTTGGATGAAAAAAATTGGAGAGCAAGTTGAAGAAGGAGATATCCTTGCTGAAATTGAAACAGATAAAGCTACAATGGAGTTTGAATCTTTTCAATCAGGAACTTTATTATATATAGGTCTAAACGAAGGAGATTCTGCAAAAGTAGACTCGCTTTTAGCTATTATTGGCCCAGAAGGAACAGATGTTTCTGAAATTGCTAAAAACTTTACTGTAGCAGGAGCACCTGCAAAAAAAGAACAAGCTCCTAAAGCTGTTGCGCCTAAAAAAGAAGCACCTAAAAAAGAAGTTGCTAAACCTGCTGCTAAAACAGCAAGTTCAACTTCATCTTCTAATGCAAGAGTTTTTGTGTCGCCTTTAGCTAAAAAAATGGCAGAAGAAAAAGGTATCAATTTATCACAAGTAACTGGTTCTGGTGAAAACGGAAGAATTGTAAAACGTGATATTGAAAACTTTACTCCTGCAGCTTCTTCGGCATCTGTTGGTAAATTTGTACCAACAGGACAAGAAGATTTTGATGAGGTACCAAATTCAAATATGCGTAAAGCAATTGCTAAAAACTTAGCGAAATCTAAGTTTACAGCACCTCATTATTATTTAAATGTGGAGTTTGATATGGAGAACGCTATAGCGTTTAGAAAACAATACAATTCTATACCAGACACAAAAATATCTTATAATGATATAATTGTTAAAGCTTGTGCTTTAGCATTAAAACAACATCCACAAGTAAACTCACAATGGTTTGATGACAGAATGCAATTAAATAACCATGTACATATTGGTGTTGCTGTAGCTGTACCAGATGGTTTGTTAGTTCCTGTTGTCAAGTTTGCCAATGAGCAAAGTTTACCACAAATTGGAGCTGCAGTAAGAGAATATGCTGGTAAAGCTAGAAATAAAAAACTAGCATTAGATGAAATGGAAGGCAGTACTTTTACTATTTCTAATTTAGGAATGTTTGGTATTGAAAGTTTTACATCTATTATTAATCAGCCTAATTCTGCAATTCTTTCTGTTGGAAACATTATTGAAAAACCAGTAGTAAAAGAAGGAAAAATAGTAGTGGGTAATACTATGAAACTAACACTTGCTTGTGACCACAGAACAGTAGATGGTGCAACAGGAGCACAGTTTTTACAAACTCTTAAAGAGTATATTGAAAATCCTGTTACTATGTTAGTTTAAGCATTATTGTATTTAAATCATGTCATTCTGAGCGTAAGCAAAGAATATAAATAAAACAAAAGCCTGATTCAATTATTTTGAATCAGGTTTTTTTATCTTTAAACTCTAAATCTTATTCAATGAAAAAAATAGTTGTATTACTTTCTTTAATGCTAATTTATAGCTGTAAAAAAGAGGTTAAAGAAAAAATAGAAACCGTAACAATTACTAGTAATGAATTAAAAGAAACCGTAGCCTTTTTAGCTTCAGATGCTTTACAAGGAAGAGATACAGGTTCTCAAGGTATAGAAGAAGCAGCAACGTATATTGAAAATCAGTTTAAAACATTAGGAGTTAAACCTTATTTTAAAACCTATAAAGATCCTTTTAAAGTAGATAGTTTAAATGCCTATAATGTGGTTGGTGTTATAAAAGGAAATGACCAAGAACTGCAAAAAGAATATATAATTATTGGTGCGCATTACGACCATATTGGTATATCAAAAAAAGTAGTTGCCAATGATTCTATTGCTAATGGAGCTAATGATAATGCAGCAGGAACAAGTTCTGTTATTGCTATAGCAAAATATTTTGCTGCTAAAAAAAATAATAAACGTAGTTTACTTTTTGTATTGTTTTCAGCAGAAGAAAAAGGTTTGTTAGGTTCTATGCATTTAGCAAAAAAATTAAAAGCTCAAAATGTAAACCTATATACTATGGTTAACCTAGAAATGATAGGAGTGCCTTTTATAGATAGAGATTACACCGCTTTTATTACAGGTTATGAAAAATCTAATATGGCAGAAAAATTGAATAACTATTTAGATGCAAATGTTATTGGGTTTTCAGAAATAGCCAAAAAGTATAACCTGTTTACACATTCAGATAATTATCCATTTTACAAAGAATTTAATTTACCTTGTCATACTATATCTTCTTGTGATTTGTCTAATTATGACTATTACCATCATGTAGATGATGAAGCAGATAAATTAGATTATAATCATATGGCAAATCTTATTAATACCATACTACCTGGAATTGAGAAAATGAGTAATACACCTACTAAAGAAATTATTCTTAATCCGTAAAAAACACCCAATAACAACAGTAATAATTGTTGTAATATCCCCTTAATTTAAAATAATAAACAAATACATGGAAATAATACCTACCAAATCTACTACTCATACGTTTTCCTTTTTAGGAAAAGGCTCTGAATATGCCATCATTTTTTTTAAGAATTTATTATTAACTATCCTTAGTTTAGGATTGTATTATCCGTGGGCAAAAGTAGAGAAGCTAAAATATCTTTATCAGGCAACAGAATTTAAAGGCAACCGTTTTACTTTTCATGGTACTGGTAAAGAAGTTTTCAAGGGGTTTATAAAGGTATATGTGTTATTTGTATCACTATACTTGTTTGTAATTTTTGCAACAGCTACAGAAATGGCAGGAATGGCTGCAATAGCTGTTTTAGTATTCTATGGTGCTATTATTTTAATTATTCCATTAGCAATTCATGGATCGGCAAGATATAGGTCATCTAGATCGTCTTGGCGAGGCATACATTTTAAATACTTTGGAAGCAGAAAAGAGATGTACCAATTATGTGTTAAAGGCTTTTTATTAACCATAATAACCTTTGGTATTTATGGACACTGGTTTCAAGTTAATTTAAAAGCGTACATAGCCAAACACTTAAAATTTGGCAATATCACTTTTAACTTTACAGGTGATGGATTAGATTTATTCTTAATTCATTTAAAAGGCGTTTTCTTATCCTACATCACTTTTGGTATTTATTCTTTTTGGTATATGCGCGAATTGTATCAATTTAATATTCAGCATATCGAGTTATATCAAGGAGAAGAAAGAATTAAAACAACGTTTAATATTAGCGCTGGAGATGTATTTAGTTTAATATTTGTAAATGCAATTTTAATTGTATTTACATTAGGTTTAGCCGCTCCTTGGGTAGCTACAAGAACACTTGCTTTTTTTATTAATAATTTAGCATTAGAAGGTGTGTTTAATGAAGACGACATTCAACAAGAAGCAATAGATGATTATGACGATGCAGCAGGAGATGATTATTTAGATTTCTTTGACTTAGACCTTTTATAGTGAGATCGTTTAATATAAAATATTTTGACGGAAAATCATCAAAACCCACAGATGCGAAACTTACTGTGTATCCTTCCTATTGGAAAATAATTATAGACGAGAATAATTCGTTTACTAATGATATTCGTTGGGATGTTCCTAATATTAAACCTTCTAAAGTATATACTAAAAATCTAAAAAGTTTTAGTTATGGCCAATATCCTTTTCAGTATATAGAATGTAAAGATGCTTTACTAATTTCTGAAATAGAGAAACACGCTCAGCAAAAAAGATTGTACAACAAAGTAGATTTGGCGCTACATAAATTCACACTCAAGTCTATTGCAACATTAGCCTTATTAATTGTAGGTATTAGTGTTGGTATGTATTTTTATGTCATTCCTAATGTTGCCGAAAAATTTGCACAAACATTGCACACAAATTACGTAGGTGAGTTTGGCAATTTTGTTTTTAATGCAATTAAATCGGAATTAGATATCAATGAAGAACGCTCTGAAATCTTACAAGAATTTGCAGGTCATTTAGAATTAAATGCAGAATTTCCGTTAGAATTATATGTGGTAGACTCTAAAGATGTGAACGCATTTGCAATGTCTGGAGGGAAAATTGTAGTGTATTCCGGATTACTAGATAAGCTAACAAACGAAAATCAATTAGCCGCATTATTAGGTCACGAAGTTTCGCATATTAATAATCGTCATGTGTTACGAAATGTAAGTAGAGATCTTTCTGGCTATATTTTTCTATCTGTAATATTCGGAGATATCAATGGTGTTACTTCTGTTTTTGTAGAAAATGCACACCTTTTTAAAAGTATGAGTTATTCGCGGGATTTAGAACAGGAAGCAGACGAAGGCGGATTGGAATTGTTATATGAAAATAATATAAATCCGGAAGGCATGCTGGAGCTTTTTCAAATCTTAAAAGAAGAAACCAAAATAGAAGATTTTGGAGGTATAGAATATATTAGTAGTCATCCATTAGTAGACGAAAGAATTAAATACACAAAAGAACAGATAGAAGCGCAAACAAGTACTTTTGTAGATAACAAGGAATTAAAAAACCTATTTATTAAACTTCTAAACAGAAATTAAATGAAAAATATTATCATTACAGGAACCAGTAGAGGAATTGGTTTTGAGCTAGTGCAACTTTTTGCAAATCAAGGACATCGTGTTTTGGCTTTATCACGTAATGCACAACCAATACATAATCTACATATTGAAAATGTAACTTCAATGTCTTTTGATTTAGGAAAAACCGAAGACTATAAAAAAGTAGAAGACTTTATTAAAACCGAATGGAAGCAAGTAGATATCTTGATTAATAATGCTGGAACTTTATTAAATAAACCATTTGCAGAAACTAGCATGCAAGATTTTGAATACGTATATAAAACAAACGTTTTTGGCGTTGCCGAAATGACAAGAATTACCTTGCCTTTTATGCTGCAAGATAGTCATGTAGTGACTATTAGCTCTATGGGAGGCGTACAAGGAAGTATGAAGTTTCCAGGACTTGCAGCTTACAGCTCTAGTAAAGGAGCAGTAATTACATTAACAGAATTGCTAGCCGAAGAATACAAAGAAACAGGACCACAATTTAATGTATTAGCTTTAGGTGCTGTACAAACCGAAATGCTAAAAGAAGCTTTTCCAGATTATAATGTACCAACAACAGCATTACAAATGGCAACTTATATTAAGGAATTTGCACTTACAGGAAATCAATTGTACAATGGTAAAATGTTGCAGGTTTCTAATTCTACTCCTTAATTTTATTGACAAGTAAATAAAAAGAAATAAATAAAAGGCTCTAATTGTATAGAGCCTTTTATTTTAGCTAGCAGTTTTTTAGCAGTACTTAAGTTCTTTTCTTTCTATTTTAATGGTTAAGCATAATAAAATAATAGCTTTTATAATATGGATGTATTATTTTGAAGTATTAGAATTGTGATGCTAAAACTAAAAACTAAGACTCTTTATTGTATTTTTTATGTTGTATGTTTTTCTTTTCTAAAATGGCATAAAATTTTCTAGGCGAGAGTTTTAAATCTTTAGTGATGTCACGAACCTTTTTCTTTCCTTTTTTGTAAAGCTTTAAGTTTTCATTGACCTTTTTATTGAAATAATAATCTTTTAGCTTTTCAACAACCTGTAATTCCGTTAAGTTAGATTCTTGTACATAGTTATCTATTTCCGATTTAATTTTTGATAAATTAGTTTTCATAAGCACTTTTTTACGTGTTTAATTTACTGCCAGTTGCAATAATGTAACTTACAAATGGCCAATATTAGGGATTTATCTAAGTTACGCGAATTCTTTTACAAATTCAAATAGATAAACTATTTTTGCCTTTATGCAAAGCACGCTTCAAAACCATATTCCTAAACAAGCAATTCCTTATGTTTTAAATTTGTTAAAGCAGGATAATTTGGTGGTTACAATTAAAAAAGAACGAAAAACAAGACATGGTGATTATAGAAAACTGCCTAATAATAAGCACCAAATAACCATCAATGCAAATTTAAATAGTTACCGATTTTTAATTACTTTAATTCATGAAATAGCACATTTAGAGGCCTTTAAAAAATATGGAAACGCAATAAAACCGCATGGTAAAGAATGGAAACATACGTTTCAACATCTAATGCTTCCGGTTTTAAACCCAGAAGTCTTTCCTTTACAATTATTGCCATTATTGGCTAAACATTTTAAAAACCCAAAAGCTTCTAGCGACACAGACACGCAACTGGCCTTTGCTTTAAAGCAATTCGACGAACCAAATAATAAAAACTATGTTTTTCAAGTACCTTTGGGTAAGTCTTTTAAACTTTACAATGGTAGAGTGTTTATAAAAGGTAAAAAACGTGTAAAACGCATTGAGTGTGTAGAGGCTACAACCGGAAAATTGTATCTTTTTAATCCTAATGCAGAAGTAGAATTAGTAAATTAGCAGTATGAATAAAAATAATTATGCCATATTAATGGCAGGAGGAGTAGGATCAAGGTTTTGGCCTGTAAGTACAAGAGAATTTCCTAAACAGTTTCATGATATGTTAGGAACAGGAGAGACGCTTATTCAAAAAACATTTAACCGTTTAGCAAAAATAATTCCGCAAGAAAATATATTCATATTAACCAATGCTATGTATAATGATTTGGTATTAGAGCAATTGCCTCAAGTTACTAAACGTCAAGTAGTACTAGAACCTGCTATGCGTAATACGGCTCCTTGTATTTTATATGCTTCATTAAAAATTCAGAAAGAAAATAAAGACGCAGTAATGCTAGTGGCACCAAGTGACCACTGGATAGAAGATGAAAATGCTTTTACAAAAAACGTACAACAGGCTTTTGATTTTTGTGCAGAAAATGATGCTTTAATGACACTTGGTATAAAACCAACATTTCCTAATACAGGTTTTGGGTATATTGAGTATGAAAAAGAAGCAAATGCAGCAATAAAAAGCGTTAATCAATTTAGAGAAAAGCCAGATTATGAAACAGCTAAAAAATTTATAGCGCAAGGAAATTTTTTATGGAATGCTGGAATCTTTATGTGGAGCGTTAATAGCGTAATAAAAGCATTTAAAAATAGTCAGCCAGAATTATTAGCACTTTTTGAAAAAGGGTATGCTGTTTATAATACAGAATATGAAAAAGATTTTATTTTAGAAAATTATAAGAAAGCAGAAAATATATCTGTAGATTATGCTATCATGGAAACATCTAAAAATGTTTACGTATTGCCAGCAGAATTTGATTGGAATGACCTAGGTACATGGGGAAGCTTGTATGATAAACTTGAAAAAGATCAAGATAATAATGCCGTTGTAAATGCTAGAACCTTAACAGAAGATGCTTCTGGAAACATGATACGTACCAAAAAGGATAAAATAGTGGTAGTAGATGGGTTGCAAGATTATATTATTGTAGATAAAGACGAAGTTTTGCTTATATTTCCGAAAGCAAAAGAGCAAGATATTAAAAATGTACTCCAAAAGGTGAAAGATAATTTTGGTGAGAACTATGGTTAATTATGAGCGAAGAGAATAAATTTAATTTTTCTGAAGAAGAGAGTTCTGCTAAAGAAAAAGCGGTAGAACAGTCTAAAGAAGCTGTAAAAAAAGACGCAAGAGGTCTTTGGAAAAACATAAAAATATTTATGTTAGAGCTTTTAGATTTTCGTGAGGATACAGATCGTGACGAAACTATAAATGCCATAAAAGGAGATATTTCTTTTAAAGGAGCTACAGCATGGATTTTAATTTGTTCTATTGTTGTAGCTTCGGTGGGTTTAAATGCAGATTCAACTGCAGTTGTCATTGGAGCCATGCTTATATCTCCATTAATGGGACCAATTTTAGGAGTTGGTATGTCTATTGCTTTAAATGACATTGATACCTTAAAAAAATCGCTTATAAATTTAGCAATTATGATTGTGCTAAGTTTACTTACTGCATTTTTGTTTTTTAAATTTTTTCCAACAGCAGATTTAGTAACCAATGAGCTTTTTGGTAGAACAAAACCAGATGTTCGTGATGTATTAATAGCCTTTTTTGGTGGTATGGCATTAATTATTGCTAGAACTAAAAAAGGCACTATTGCTTCTGTTATTTTTGGTGTTGCTATTGCTACAGCCTTAATGCCTCCTTTGTGTACAGCTGGTTATGGATTGGCACATAATTGGGATTACTTTGTTGGTGCCATGTATTTATTTACAATTAATACTATATTTATTGCCCTAGCTACATTTATTGTTTTAAAGCTTTTGCGTTTTCCTATGTTGAAATATGCAAATTCTAAAAAAAGAAAACGTATAGCGCAACTAGCTTCCCTTTTAGCAATATTGGTAATGGCTCCAGCAATTTGGACTTTTGTTAATTTTATTAAAGAAAGTGGTGTGCAAAGCGATTATAATAAGTATGTTGAAAATGAAATTAAATCTAATAGAGATCTATGGTTTCAAAACGGAACATTAGATATAGAAGACAAAAAAATAACACTTTATTTTAATGGCGAAATTAATGAAGCTACTGAAACAGATTTAAATAACGAAATTAAAGGTTATGAGAAAATTAAAGACTTTAAGCTAGATATTAGTGGTAATAAAAATAGAAGTTTCGATAAAATTTCTGATGCTTATGATAGAGCAATTAGAGAATTAGATGAAAAAGACAGAATTATTTCTAGTTTACAAGAAAAAGTAGATAATCTATTGCAAGAAATTAGTATTGTAAATAAAAATAATAATACTATTTCGTTTAGTAATCTTTCAAAAGATGCAAAAATTAAATTTTCTGATCTAGAATACTTTGGTTATGCTAAAATGTTAGTTTCAGATAACTTTATTAACGTAGATACTATTAATGTAGCTTCAGCAAAATGGAATGCTAAATTAAATGATAGTATTAAAAGTATTAAAGATAAGGAGTTAATTAATTGGCTTAAAACACAGGTAAAAGCAGATACTATTGTTTTAAAAAGACAATAGTTTATGTGTTTCTTTCTTCTAAGTACATTTTACGTACTTTTTTAAACAGTTCAGAAGAATACACAAAATCTGTTACTACTTTATTATCTGTAATAAAAATATTGTCTTTAGAGCCTTCCCAAGCTTTTAAACCATCTTTTAAAAACACAATCTTTTCACCAATTTCCATTACAGAATTCATGTCGTGTGTGTTAATAATAGTGGTTATATTATACTCGTCTGTAATTTCTTGAATTAAATTATCTATAACAATTGCTGTTTTAGGGTCTAATCCAGAGTTTGGTTCATCACAAAATAAATACTTAGGGTTATTAACAATTGCTCTTGCAATAGCAACACGTTTTTGCATTCCTCCAGAGGCTTCACTAGGCATTTTATTATGTGCATCTGGCAGATTTACACGCTTTAAAACAAAATCTACACGATCTTGCATTTCACTTTTACTCTGCTTGGTAAACATGCGTAATGGAAACATTACATTTTCTGCAATAGTCATAGAATCAAATAAGGCAGAACCTTGAAAAACCATTCCCATTTTACTACGTAAATCTCGTTTTTGGTCACTATTTAGTTGTGAGTATATGTTTCCGTCGTAGGTAATAGTTCCTTCGTCTTGGGTAAATAAACCCAATAAGCATTTTAAAAAAACGGTTTTTCCAGAACCACTTTGACCAATAACCAAACTAGTTTTTCCATTTTCAAAAGTGGTAGTAATACCTTTTAAAATATGAGCATCTCCAAACGATTTTTGCAAATCTTTTACTTCTATCATTAGCTTAATAACATTTGGGTTAGTATATAATTTAAAAGAATAATTACCACACTTGTCCATACAAAAGAAGTAGTACTTGCTTTACCAACTTCTAGTGCACCACCTTTCATATAAAAACCATGAAAAGAAGGTATGGTTGCTAAAAGAAAAGCAAATGCAAATGTTTTAATAAATGCATAAGCAATATGAAATGGTATAAAATCTGTTTGAATACCAATAATATAATCATCTATAGAGCTATAACCGCCAAAAAAGCAAGCTGCCATTCCGCCAACAATACCTAAAAACATAGCTATAGAAATTACAAAAGGATACAACATAAGAGCAATAAACTTAGGAAAAACAAGGTAGTTAATAGCATTAATACCCATAACCTCTAAAGCATCTATTTGTTCTGTAACACGCATGGTACCTATACTAGAAGTAATAAACGAACCTACTTTTCCTGCCATAATAATAGAAATAAAAGTTGGTGCAAATTCTAATATAATAGATTGTCTGGTTGCAAAACCAACTAAATATTTTGGTATTAAAGGGTTGTCTATATTTAATGCTGTTTGTATAGTAACTACACCACCAACAAAAAAGGATATAAAGGCAACAATACCTAGTGATCCCATGATGAGGTCATCTATATCTTTAAAGATTAATGTTTTCATAACAGACCATTTTGTTGGCTTGCGAAACATGTCTTTAATCATTAAAAAATAAGCTCCTATATTATGAAGGTATGTCATATATAAATTTGTAAATGCTAAAGTATAAAATCTATGACTTATTTAACGATAAATTAATTGAAAAAGGAAAATTTAAAACTTATAAAAGCTGTATTTTTGTTTGAAAAATAATATTTCAATTATGAAAAACTTACTATATGTTTTTGTTTTCTCCTTGTTTTTTAGTTGTAAAGCACAAACAAATTTAACAACACAAACTAGCCAAGAAACAAGCCAAGAAGCTAAAAAAGAATTAAATACAACACCTAAATTAGTTGTTGGTATTGTAGTAGACCAAATGCGCTACGATTATTTATCACGTTTTTATTCTAAATTTAGTGAAGGTGGTTTTAAAAAATTAATGAACCAAGGTTTTAACTGTAAAAACAACCACTATAATTACATACCAACGTATACAGGACCAGGTCATACTTCTATTTATACTGGTACAACACCAAAATATCATGGTATTATAGCTAACAACTGGTATGATAAAGAAATTAAAGAAATGGTGTACTGTGCTGAAGATGAAAATGTAAAATCTGTTGGTACAGAAGCAAACGCAGGGCTAATGTCTCCAAAAAGAATGAAAACAACATCTTTTGCAGATGAAAATAGATTGTTTACTCAAATGCGAGGAAAAACCATTGGAATTGCTTTAAAAGACAGAGGTGCCATTTTACCTGCAGGGCATACAGCAAATGCAGCATATTGGTTTCATGGTAAAGACGAAGGAAACTGGATTACAAGTTCTTTTTATATGCCTCATTTACCAAAATGGGTAAATGATTTTAATGCTTCAGAAACAGCAGAATCTTATTTAAAAACATGGAATACCTTATATGATATTAATACATATACAGAAAGTGGTGCAGATTTAAATACTTTTGAAGGAGGTTTTAAAGGTAAAGAAACAGCAACGTTTCCTTATGATTTAAAAACGTTAAGCAAAGAAAATAACGGATATGATATTTTAAAAGCTACAGCCTACGGAAACTCTTTAACTGCAGATTTTGCTATTGCAGCAATTGAAGGTGAACAACTAGGCCAAGACACTAATACAGATGTTTTAGCAGTTAGTTTTTCTAGTACAGATTATGTAGGTCATAATTTTGGTGTAAACTCTAAAGAAGTAGAAGATACTTACTTGCGTTTAGATAAAGATATAGAACGATTAATACTTGCTTTAGATGCTAAAGTAGGAGAGGGTAACTACACCTTGTTTTTAACTTCAGATCATGGTGCAGTAGATGTGCCTTCTTATTTACAAAGTGTACATATTCCTTCAGGGTATTTTGACTCTAAAAATTTTAAAAGCAAATTAAATGATTTTATTTCTAAAAAATTTGGTGCTAGTGATTTATTAGAAAACGCAAGTAATAATCAAATATTTTTAAACAGAGAACGCATTGCTCTTCTTGGCTTAGATTTGCAAGTTGTACAAGAAGCATTGGTAAACGAAATAATTACCTATAAAAATATAGATAAAGTATATTCTGCAACGACTATGCAAACTACAGATTTTACTAGCGGAATTGAAGAATTACTACAAAACGGATTTAACCAAAAACGTTCGGGTGATGTGTTGGTGGTTAATGATCCTGCAGTTATTTCTTATAGCAAAACAGGATCTACTCATGGTTCTGGTTTAAATTATGATACGCATGTTCCTCTTTTATTCTACGGAAAAGGAATAATTAAAGGAAGTACTTTACAAAAAACGGTAATTACAGATATTGCACCAACAATTTCTGCACTTTTAGGAACTAGTTTTCCTAATGGAGCAACAGGTATTCCTTTAGATTTTGTACTTGAAAAACAATAATGTATATTACAATAGAGTAGTGTAATAACCTACTTCTTTATAAAAAAATAGTTATAGCTCTATATTTATGTTTTAAATAACAGAATATAGAGCTATAATTTTTTAAGCTTGTTTTCTGTTTTTACGATTAGAAAAATTATAGAGCCAATAATTAAAGTGGTACTAACAATCATTTCTGTTTGATCTTTTAGTTTAAAAAAGATATTTAGTGTAGAAAAAACGGTGAGTGCAACACCAATTAATGCTAATAGTTTAGAAGAATATTTTTGTGCAAAATCCCAGTTTTTTTGGTGTTTCATAGAGCGATTAGTTCTATAACCATAAAACATATTGATTTTTTTTGGCGGAAATATAAACATGATTATTCCTATAATTATAAAAAGTATACCTACTAAAGCAGGCATTTCTAAAATATAATTAATGGGTATCATTTTCTATATAAAAAGTAATTATTCACTAGGTCTATATAGGTTTGTTTCGCTTCGTCTGGTGTGATATTTTGAATTTGAAATAAGGCATTTGTTTTAAATGCATTTATAATTTCTTTTCTACTACTAGGTCTACTATAGTCATTAGTAGCCTTTTTATAGTATGCATATAAACGAAGCAAGAAATCTGCAGGAAACGGTTCTTTATGTGCATTTATTCTTGTTACAGCATCTAGGAAAGCGATATCTAATTTTTTAGAAGCCATTATATTTCTGCTATAATACTTTCACCACCACGTACTTTTTGGTTAAGTGAAACTTTAATATTAGTATCTAAAGGTAAATATAAATCTACTCTCGAACCAAATTTAATAAAGCCAGAGTCACTACCTTGTATAGCAGTATCACCAACTTTAGCATAGTTTACAATACGTTTAGCTAAAGCACCAGCAATTTGTCTGTATAATACTTTACCATATGTATTGCTTTCAACAACTACAGTTGTACGTTCGTTTTCTTCACTTGCTTTTGGGTGCCACGCTACTAAATATTTTCCAGGATGGTATTTACTAAATACTACTTTTCCGTTAATAGGGTAACGGGTTACGTGCACATTTATAGGAGACATAAATACACTTACTTGTAACCTCTTTTCTTTAAAGTATTCTTTTTCAAAAACCTCTTCAATAACTACTACTTTTCCGTCTACAGGAGAAAGTACTTGGTTATCATTGTTTAAGGTGTTTCTTTTTGGGTTTCTAAAAAACTGCAGTATTAAAATTAAGAATACAGCAACAGCTGTAAATAATAACATTTTTAGCCAATTTAGAGCTATAAATGCATCTATTAGTAAATAGGAAACTACTACAATAATAAATGTAATAGCAATTATTTTATAACCTTCTTTATGAAACATAATGTATAATTCTTAAAAATAAATAAATAAAAGGAGCTGCAAATATAATGCTATCAAACCGATCTAACAATCCGCCATGTCCTGGCATTATAACACCACTATCTTTAACTTTTGCTTGACGTTTAAACTTAGACTCAATTAAATCACCTAAGGTGCCAAATACACTTACTATTATGCTAATGATTAGCCAATTAGTAAATGTTAATGTGCTTGTATATTCTGCAATAAAATAACTGGATATACAGGCAAAAAATAAACCACCTAGAAAACCTTCAACCGTTTTTTTAGGAGATATACTAGGAAAAAGTTTCTGTTTACCAAACCTAGAACCAACCAAGTATGCAAAAGTATCATTAACCCAAACTAATATAAAACAACCTAAAAGTATATTAGGATTATATACTGGGTAATAATTAGCTATAAGTACTAAAAATACAAATGCACTAGATATATAAAAAATGGTTAGTAACCTTCTTTTAGAGCTAAAAAGCGGAATTGTTTTTTCTGAAAACAAATCTTTAATCAATAATAAAAGTACAAAAATAGAAATAACTTGAAGTATTTGTGTCGCTTCATTTAGTCCTGTGTTTGATTGCATTACTAATTGCCAGTACCCAAAAATAAAATAAATAGCAGCAAAAATAATGTAAGATAAAAAGCCTTTTAATTGAATAAGTTTTTTAAACTCTGCTAAACAAATAACACCAAAAAGAAAAAAAAGAAGAATTAATGCATGTTTATTATATAATGAAATAATAAGTAGTAGTACATAAATTAATCCTGAAAATGCGCGAATAGCAATGTCTTTCATCTGTTGGTTTTAGTTTTTAAAAGAAAAGATGTAATTTATAAGTTGGTTAATAAAATGTGTTTTTTACATTTCATCTTAAAGATCTTCTAAAAGCAACAAATATAAGTTTTTTGAACTACTTCCGTAAGATAAGAAGTCTTTTTCATCACAAGATTTAAAGTGCTTAATGGTTGTAATGTTTGTAGGTATTTTTTGTTTGTTTTTCGTCTTTATTCCCTTTAGTCCTTCTCCTATGTTTTCCACAATTTGACTTGTTGTGGAGAAAACTATAAAGTTGTCAGGTAATTCACTTAATTTTTTTTCAGCAATTTGATTTGACGAAATAAGTAGAGAGCCATCATTTGCAATAAGGTTTTCACAGGTGGTAAGCATGTATTCTGCTTGTGATACTATTCTCGTGGTTTTTAAATTAGATTTATAAAATTTTTCTTTTAAGTTCTCATCAATAACCAGAGCGCCTGATTCATGCCAATCATTTTCATTTATAATTTGTTGCATGCAATCAAATACCTCGTTTAAATTTTCGCAATACAAGAACTTTCCACCATTAGTTTTAAAGTTTATAGTAAACCTTTCATCTATTGGTAGTTTTATTTCTGGCATGTATTTGCCACGATTATCAGATTGTAGTTCTTCTTCTGTTGTTTTAGATTTAGAACCAAAAATTTTTCTAAAAAGACTCATTTAAATTATAGCAGTTAATTCGTTAGCTATAGCGTTTTTCAAAGATAAAAAATCTTAAACTAACCAATGGGTTAATTTAAGATTTTAAATTAATGTTAACAATTTTATTAAAATAATTTATTTTTCTAATAAAGGGCGTTCTTCTACTTCAAAAGGACGTTTTCCAAATATTTTTTCTAAATTATCTTTAAATATAACTTCTTTGTCTAGTAAGACTTCTGCTAATTCGGTAAGCTTGTCTTTGTTTTCTTCTAAAAGTTTAACAGCTCTATCATATTGTTTTTCAATAATGTCAGAGATTTCTTTGTCTATTAACTCTGCAGTTTGCTCACTGTATGGTTTAGAAAAACCATATTCATTTTGCCCTGAAGAATCATAATAAGTTAAGTTTCCTATTTTGTCACTTAAGCCATAAACAGTAACCATTGCTCTGGCTTGTTTAGTTACTTTTTCTAAATCGCTTAATGCACCAGTAGATATTTTATTAAAAATCACTTTTTCTGCGGCACGACCACCAAGAGCAGCACACATTTCGTCTAGCATTTGCTCTGGTCTAACAATTAAGCGTTCTTCTGGTAAGTACCATGCAGCACCTAAAGATCTACCTCTTGGTACAATGGTTACTTTTACTAAAGGAGCAGCATGTTCTAGCATCCAACTTACAGTTGCATGACCTGCTTCATGAAATGCTACAGCTCTTTTTTCTGAAGGAGTAATTATTTTGTTTTTCTTTTCTAGTCCTCCAATAATTCTATCTACAGCATCTAAAAAGTCTTGTTTGTCTACTGCTTTTTTACCTTGTCTGGCAGCAATTAATGCAGCTTCATTACAAACATTAGCAATATCTGCTCCTGAAAATCCAGGAGTTTGTTTAGATAAGAATTCAAGATCTAGACCTTCTTCTTTTTTAAGCGGTCTTAAGTGTACTTCAAAAATTTCTTTACGTTCACGAACATCTGGAAGATCTACAAATATTTGTCTATCAAAACGTCCTGCACGCATTAAGGCTTTGTCTAATATATCTGCTCTATTGGTAGCAGCAAGAACAATTACGTTTGTGTTTGTACCAAAACCATCCATTTCTGTTAGTAATTGGTTTAAGGTATTTTCGCGCTCATCATTAGAACCTGACATGGCGTTTTTACCTCTTGCACGACCAATAGCGTCTATTTCATCAATAAAAATAATGGCAGGAGATTTTTCTTTAGCTTGTTTAAATAAATCTCTAACTCTAGATGCTCCAACACCTACAAACATTTCTACAAAGTCTGATCCAGATAAAGAAAAGAAAGGTACTTTGGCTTCACCAGCTACAGCTTTTGCTAATAAGGTTTTTCCTGTTCCTGGAGGTCCTACTAATAATGCTCCTTTAGGTATTTTACCTCCTAAAGAGGTGTATTTTTCTGGGTTTTTTAAGAAGTCTACAATTTCTTGTACTTCTTCTTTAGCGCCTTCTAAACCAGCAACATCTTTAAAAGATGTTTTTACTTCTGTGTTCTGGTCAAAAAGTTTTGCTTTAGATTTACCAATATTAAAAATTTGACCTCCAGCGCCACCTCCAGCACCACCAGACATGCGTCGCATAATAAATACCCAAACACCAATTAAAAGTATAAAAGGTATTAAGCCAATTATTAAATCTCCCCATGCATTAGAAACCGTTTTATTGCTTAAAATATCGTATTTGCCAATGGCTTTTAAATCGTTTTCAAAGTTTTGTAAGTCACCAATTTCAAAACTATAGTTTGGTAATTTTGAGGTGCTTGGTAAAAAACTAGAAGGTTTAGATTTTTTGTGTATATCTTTTTCTTGTGCTTCAGGTGTTAAATAAACATTAGCTTCATGTCTATTTATGATTTCAACTTTTGCAACATCATTATCTTTTGCGAATTCAAAAAATTCTGAAGGTGTAATTGTTTTTGCGTCTTGTAAACCACTTCCGTTAAAAAATTGCATTGCAATAAAGATGGCTATGATACCACCATATATCCAATAATAATTAAACTTTGGTTTTTTGCTATTTGTATTTTTGTCGTTTGCCATATATATATCCCACAAAAGTGGTACTCCTGTTTAATAGTTAGATTCTATAACTGTGGTTTTTGCGTCTCCCCAAAGACTTTCAATATCATAATACTCTCTAATGTGTTTTTGAAATACGTGAACAACAACGTTTACATAATCTATTAAAACCCATTCAGCATTGTCTAAACCTTCAATATGCCAAGGCTTATCTTTTAAATCTTTGCTTACTTTTTTCTGTACAGAATTAACAATTGCACTAACTTGTGTATTAGAAGTACCCTCACAAACTATAAAGTAGTCACAAACCGTATTTTCTATTTCGCGTAAATCTAGAATGTTTATATTTTGTCCTTTTACATCTTCAATTCCAGCTAATATTCCTGTAATTAGTTGGTCAGGATTTGTTTGTTTTTTTGTCATTAATATGAATTAAATTTGTGCAAAGTTATTATTTTTTTAGTTCTTTATAGTGTTAAAAATCTATAAGATTTAAAACCACTAATATAATGCGTATAATCAAACTTAATGCCATCAACTCTACGAATACTTTTTTAAAGCAATTAAGTGTGCAAGAAACTGTTGTAGATTATACTGTTGTGCAAACAAATTACCAAACAAATGGTCGTGGGCAAATGGGTACTTCTTGGTCTTCAAATACAGGAGAAAACCTTATGTTTAGTGTGTTTAAAGATGTTTCGTTTTTAGGGTTTGATCAGCATTTTTATATAAGTATTACGGTTGCTTTAGCTATAATTAAAACATTGAAAGCGCATGAAATTTCTAAATTAAGCATTAAATGGCCAAACGACATTTTGTCAGAAAACAAAAAGATTTGTGGCATTTTAATAGAAAATAGTATCAAAAAAAACAAGTTTAAAGATAGTATTATAGGAATTGGTATCAATGTAAATCAAACTAATTTTGAAAATTTACCACAAGCTTCGTCTTTAAAAAAGCTAACAGGAAAGGTGTTTGATATAGAAGAATTACTAATAGATTTAATAGAAAACCTAAAGCATTATTTTTTAATTTTAGAAAATAGAAATTTTGAAGAATTAAAGAGTACTTATGAAAAGTACTTGTTTAGAAAAAAGAAACCTTCTACGTTTCAAGACATAGAAGGTAATATGTTTTCTGGTATTATACAGTCTGTTTCGCAAAACGGAAATCTTCAAGTACTTTTAGAAGATGCGGTATTAAAGGAGTATAATTTAAAAGAAATTAAACTCTTATATTAAACAGCTTCTGGCATGTTGGTTGTTAAAGTTTCAATAAATTTACTTATTGGTCCTTTAATCATCATTGCCATCATAGCGTTAAACTCACCAGCAAAAATTAATTGAACCTCGCTAGAAGTTTCTGTAATTGCTAAAATATTTGCGGTTAAAGAAAAATCTATTTTTCCGCCAGCAGCACCCAAAACAATTTTATGTGGTGCTTCTGTTTCTTTCTTTTTTAAAATAATTTCTGGCATGCCTTTTAAAGCAAAAAGAAATTTATCTGTATCTAAAACTTCAAATTTATTAATGTTTTCAGGCATTAAGCTTTCAAAGTTTTTTACATCACTTAAAAAATCAAAGGTTTCTTGAGCAGATTTTTCAATGGTAGCTTTAGGAGATTCTAATTTCATTTTCTTGTAATTTATTTGTTGTTGCTCTGTTAGTTTACTTTAATTTTTGGCAATATGTTTTAACAAAGCAATTCATTATACGTTTTATATCTATCAATTAGCGTTCCATTCGCTAGGATTTGCATTCCAATTTTTTAAAGTTGCTAATTGCTCTTCTGTAATATACTTGGTGTCTAGTGCTTGCTCTAATAAGTTTTCGTAATTACTTAGTGTATTTAAGGTTATGTTTTCTTCCTTAAAATTTTGTGCTGCAATATCAAAACCATAAGAGAAAATGGCAACCATTCCTTTTACGTTTACATGTGCTTCTTTTAGTGCTCTAACGGCATTCAAGCTGCTTTTTCCTGTACTAATTAAGTCTTCAACAACAACAACATTTTGTCCAGATTCTAAAAATCCTTCAATTTGGTTTTTTCTACCATGTGCTTTAGCTTCTGGTCTTACATATACAAAAGGAAGACCTAAATACTCTGCCACTAGCATACCAATGCCTATCGCTCCTGTAGCAACTCCGGCAATTACATCTGGTTTTCCGTATTGTTGTTCAATTTGTTTTCCCATGGTTTCACGAATATAGTTTCGTATTGGTGGAAAAGATAAAATGATTCTGTTGTCGCAGTATATAGGAGATTTCCATCCAGAAGCCCAAGTAAATGGTTCTTTCGGACTAAGTTTTATAGCATTAATTTGCAATAAAACTTCTGCTGTTTTTTTGGCTGTGTCTTTATTAAAAATCATAGTGGCAAAATTACATATAAATTTAATTTTAATGCTATTTGTTTTGAGCAAAAAAATGATATTTTTACAAAAGATAACCATAATAAAAAAAATGTATCAAGTTTTTGTAAGCGATAAACCTATAGTACTAACCAATATAGTTGAGAAAGAATCCGGTTTTAAAAACTATTTGCTTGATTCTGTGAATATTGGTAAGGTTATAAAAGAACTCAATACTACTTCATTAAAAGAAGTTAGACTTATACATAAAAACCCAGAAAAACTTCTGAAAAAGTTTTTAAAACTCTTACCCAACGTAGTTGCTGGTGGAGGAAAAGTGTTTAATGATGCAGGTGAAATACTTTTTATTTATAGAAATGATAAATGGGATTTGCCTAAAGGAAAAGCAGAGCTTCATGAAACTATTGAAGAAACTGCAGTAAGAGAAGTTGCAGAAGAAACAGGAGTTGCTGGTTTAAAAATTGTAAAACCTTTACAAACTACTTACCATATTTTTAAACGTAACGGGAAACATAAAATTAAAATAACCTATTGGTTTGAAATGAAAACTAGTTTTACAGGAAGATTATACCCTCAAGAAAATGAAGGAATTACTAAGGTAGAATGGTTAGATACTAAGGAAAGTAAAAACGCTTTAGATAATAGTTATGCTAATATTAAACTTTTGGTTTAAGTAGAGCCATTTTTTATAGCAAAATAAAGCACTTCTTTTTAGGTTTTATTTATGACGTTGTTTTTAGAATGTTTTTGGTTTATTTCTAATTCTATTCCTATATAGTTTTTGTAATCTTGTTTGCGTAAGTAAGTTGTAAAACCATCTGCTTTTCCTAAATACGGATAGTTATATCTTACCTGTAGCGTATTATCTAATTTTAAAATTTCTTCTTTTTCGTTTTCTGCAAGCAGTTTAGAAAATTCTGAAAATAATTTTTTGTGTTGTAAACTTCTGTTTAACTCAATTAATAAGCAGCTGGTTTTACAAAAGCATAAAAATATTTTTAACCAATAAAACATATTTTTTTCACCTAATAATGAATCAAATAAATACTGTTTTTGCTAATAAAATCTGGATTTTTATAGGATATTTCTGTCTAAATAATAATAAAAAAAGTTAGACAAAAGTTTTGTTTCTGTTTTTTAATTGCTTAATTTTGAGAGTAATAAGAAAAACAAACAATTATGAAAACAAAACTAATCAACAGGAACCCCAGATTACAAACCCTACTTTTCATACTTACATTATTTTTTTCTATAACTTCTTTTTCACAATCCAATAATTGTGAAGCGTATGCAGGAACACTTACTGCAGATGATGAACTTGTAACTATAATGGATGGTACAGCAACTATTTCGGCCACGCCAAATGGAGACATGTATGTGCCTGACGATTTTATGGTGATTTATGGGTTAACACAAGGGGAAGAACTCTTGTTGATAGCAGGTTCTCATACTCCAGAATTTCAAGTAACAGAACCGGGAGATTATACTATTCATACTTTAGTGTATAATCCGGATACTGCTAACTTAGGACTTATTAGCTTAGGGAGTACTACTGGCTTTGATGTTAATGGCTATCTAATTCAAGGAGGCGGAATGATTTGCGCATCATTAGATGTAGCAGGA
>NZ_JAHKPZ010000007.1 GCF_018860825.1 Lacinutrix sp. C3R15
CTTAAGTTTGTAATTCACTAAATTTAACTAATAATCAGAAAGAACAAAAGAGAGAATTAAGGTTACTATACACGGTGAAGCATTTGACTTCGGCAACATTGATAATCCTCTCTCTTTTACTACTTAAACTTCGTTCAGTTCTGTGAGACCTAGATCTCGTTTTCAAGTTGTTGAAATATGAGTAGCGTTGTTCTTTCCAAATTTCAAGTTGTTATGACTAAAGATAGAAAAATTTATGGTATTGACATTAGTAAATCTGTGTTTGATATTTACAATCAAGACACCGGCCATTATCAATTAAAAAATGATGAAAAGGGTTTTAAAAAACTACTAAAAAGTCTATCAAAAGATGCTTTGGTAGTGATGGAAGCTACGGGATATTATCATTACAGATTAGCTCAGTTTTTATATAAAAAAGGAATATTAGTATCTGTTGTAAATCCATTGTCAGTAAAACGTTTTATTCAAATGAAACTAGCAAAAGTAAAGACAGATAAGAGTGATGCTAAATCTATTTGTGAGTATGGTATCTTTAATGATGTTCCGTTGTACAATGCATTAACAGATGTACAAGCAGAATGCTTACAGCTCTTTAGGTTATTGGATAGTTACGTAAAAAAGAGTACAGCGACCAAAAACAAGCTGCATGGCGAAGAAACACTAGGAATTCCATCCAAAACAGTTTATCGCTCTTTAAAACGAGACTTAAACCATTTAAAGAAAGAGATTCTAATATTAGAGAAACGCTTATTAGAATTAGTGAAACAAGACCAACAAGAGCAATTAACATTATTACAAACTATACCAGGAATAGGCTTAAAAACAGCTTTGTTTTTAATAGTAGTCACGGATGGATTTAAAAAGTTTGAAAGTGCATCACAGCTATGTAGTTATGTAGGAATTACACCAACGATTCGAGAATCTGGAAGTAGTGTACGAGGGCGTAGTAGAATAAGTAAAGTAGGCAACAAGAAATTAAGAAACCTTGTGTTTTTAGCAGCTTTTTCGGCCTATAAATATAACCGATCCTGCAAAGCCTTATTTGATAGAATTGTAGCCAAAGGAAAGAGTGCTAAATTAGCATTAATAGCCGTAGCGAATAAATTGCTTAAACAAGCCTTTGCTATTGCGAAAAGCGGATTGCCTTATGATGAAAACTATGTTTCAAAATTAGCTTAAAGATACTTGTTTTTTAACTCAGTTCTTTGTT
>NZ_JAHKPZ010000013.1 GCF_018860825.1 Lacinutrix sp. C3R15
AAAAGTAGCATCTGTATCACAGCTATCTGTACCACAAGATTGAAGTGCAAGTATGTTTGCTGCATTCCAATCGTTAGCAATGGTTTCATTATCTGTACCATTACACTCTATAGTTTCATCTACTACAGAACAAGACGTTAAGTCTGGTCCAGTAGAATCTTCTAGAGTAAGTGTAGCCGTAAGAGTAGTTTCGTTATCACAATCATCTGCTACAGTATAAGTAACAAGGATAGTACCACCAGCACCACAAGTAGCAGCAAGGTTAGTAAATGCATAGTCTGAAGTTACTTCAAAAGTAGCATCTGTATCACAGCTATCTGTACCACAAGATTGAAGTGCAAGTATGTTAGCTGCATTCCAATCATTAGCAATGGTTTCATTATCTGTACCATTACACTCTATAGTTTCATCTACCACAGAACAAGACGTTAAGTCTGGTCCAGTAGAGTCTTCTAGAGTAAGTGTAGCAGTAACCGAAGACGTATTTAAACAATCATCTGTAGCAGTATAAGTAACAGTAATTGTACCACCAGCACCACAAGTAGTAACCAGGTTAGTAAATACATAATCCGAAGTAATAGTTACATTAATATCATCAGCACAAGCTTGCAGTTCAGCAATATTATCTGCGTTCCATTGATTTGCGATATCTTCATTAAGATCTCCATCACACTCAATAGTTTCATCCACGACATTACAAGCAGTAAGATCAGGACCAGTAGCATCACCGAAGCTAAGTGTTACTGTAATTGTAGATTCGTTACCACAATCATCAGCAACGGTATATGTTACAGGAATAGAACCACAAGGACCACATACTACGTTTAAGTTGTTAAAGTCGTAATCAGAAGTTACTGTATACACACCATCAGCATCACAGCTATCTGACCCACAAGATTGAAGCGCAAGTATGTTAGCAGCATTCCATGCATCAGCAATAGTTTCATTATCATCAGCAGTACACTCTACAGATTCATCGGTAACAGAAGTACAAACGCTTAAGTCTGGTCCAGTAGTATCTTCTAGAGTAAGTGTAGCCGTAAGAGTAGTTTCGTTATCACAATCATCTGCTACAGTATAAGTAACAGTAATAGTACCACCAAGACCACA
>NZ_JAHKPZ010000032.1:0-6943 GCF_018860825.1 Lacinutrix sp. C3R15
GTCTAGTTTTACCATTACTGTTAGCGGAACACCTCCTGTAGACACCCTTTCTAACGAAACTGTTTGTACTAGCTACACCTTACCAACCCTTACCAACGGAAACTATTTTACGGCAACCAATGGTGCAGGAACGCAACTTAACGCTGGTGATACCATTACAACAACGCAAACTATTTATATTTATAACGAAGTGGGGACTGCTCCTGATACTTGCTCTAACGAGTCTAGTTTTACCATTACTGTTAGTGGAACACCTCCTGTAGACACCCTTTCTAACGAAACTGTTTGTACTAGTTACACCTTACCAACCCTTACCAACGGAAACTATTTTACGGCAACCAATGGTGCAGGAACGCAACTTAACGCTGGTGATACCATTACAACAACGCAAACTATTTATATTTATAACGAAGTAGGTACTGCTCCTAATACTTGTTCTAACGAGTCTAGTTTTACCATTACTATTTATCCTGCAACAGATTTCACCCTTACAGATGCAAATATTTCTATTGTAGATAACACCATAACGGTTAACATGACAGACACTAGCATAAATTATCTGTATGCTATAGACACTTCTGCGTGGCAAACAAATCCTATATTCACTGATGTTGCTAACGGAGATCACCTTTTATATGTTCAAGATGAAAATGGCTGTGTTATTAAATCTCTATCATTTACAATAGATAGCTTAGAAGAAATAATCATTCCTTTATTTTTTACTCCAAATGGAGATAACTATAATGATACTTGGTTAATAACAGACAATCAAAACACTATTAAAGAAATTCTAATTTTTGATAGATATGGTAAACTTTTAAAACAAGTTTCACCTGCTTTAAAATCTTGGGACGGAATCTACAATGGCTATTTTATGGAAAGTAATGATTATTGGTACCTAATTACATTGCATACTGGTAAAACCATCAAAGGGCATTTTACACTTAAAAGATAAACTATAAAAATTTCAGAAACTTAAATTCTATATTAGAATATCTTTTAAGTAATTTAGCCTTTAAAGCGCTACAAGTACTCAAAACTTTAGACATTTAAGTATGAAATTCAAAATAGAATCCGAATTTAAACCCACAGGAGATCAACCACAAGCCATAAAAAAACTGGTTTCTGGTTTAGATACCAATGAAAAATACCAAACCTTACTTGGTGTTACTGGTTCTGGTAAAACATTTACTGTTGCTAATGTTATTGAACAAGTACAGCGTCCTACCTTAGTACTTGCTCATAACAAGACTTTAGCTGCACAATTGTACAGTGAGTTTAAACAGTTTTTTCCTGAAAATGCTGTGGAGTATTTTGTTTCCTATTATGATTATTACCAACCAGAAGCTTATATTCCTGTTTCTGGTGTATATATAGAAAAAGATTTATCTATTAATGAAGAGATTGAAAAGATGCGTTTAAGCACAACCTCTTCCCTACTTTCTGGTCGTCGTGATGTAATTGTAATAGCTTCGGTTTCTTGTTTATATGGTATAGGTAATCCTGTAGAGTTTCAAAAAAATGTAATTACATTAAAACGAGACCAAGAAATTTCACGCACCAAATTATTACACCAATTAGTACAAAGCTTGTATTCGCGTACAGAAGCAGATTTTAACCACGGAAACTTCCGAATTAAAGGAGATACGGTTGACATATTTCCGAGTTATGCTGATGATGCTTTTAGAATTCACTTTTTTGGTGATGAAATTGAAGAAATTGAATCTTTTGATATTCAAACCAATCAAATCATTGAAAAATATGACATCTTAACCATTTATCCTGCAAACATGTTTGTGACTTCTCCAGATGTCTTGCAAGGAGCTATTAAAAATATTCAAGATGATTTAGTGAAACAGTTCGATTATTTTAAAGAAATAGGAAAACATCTGGAAGCTAAACGACTTAAAGAGCGTACCGAATTTGACCTTGAAATGATTCGTGAACTTGGCTATTGTTCTGGAATTGAAAATTATTCCAGATATCTTGACGGAAGACAACCAGGAACACGACCTTTCTGTTTATTAGATTATTTTCCTGAAGACTTTTTAATGGTTGTTGACGAAAGTCACGTTACCATATCACAAGTACACGCCATGTATGGTGGTGACAGAAGTAGAAAAGAAAACCTTGTAGAATATGGTTTCAGACTACCTGCTGCTATGGATAACAGGCCTTTAAAATTTGAAGAATTTGAAACTTTACAAAATCAAGTAATTTATGTAAGTGCTACACCTGCAGACTATGAATTAGAAAAATCAGATGGTGTCTATGTGGAACAAATAATAAGACCTACAGGTTTATTAGATCCTATTATTGAAGTAAGACCAAGTTTAAACCAAATTGATGATTTAATTGAAGAAATTCAACAACGTGTAGAAAAAGACGAACGTACTTTAGTAACTACGCTTACCAAGCGTATGGCAGAAGAACTAACCAAATATTTAAGCAGAATTCAAATTCGCGTAAACTATATACATAGTGATGTAGATACTCTTGAACGTGTACAGATTATGCAAGATTTAAGAAAAGGCTTGTTTGATGTTTTAGTTGGTGTAAACCTACTTCGTGAAGGATTAGATTTACCTGAAGTTTCTCTGGTTGCTATTTTAGATGCAGATAAAGAAGGTTTTTTACGTTCGGCAAGATCTCTAACCCAAACGGTTGGTAGAGCTGCTAGAAACCTTAACGGAAAAGCGATTATGTATGCCGACAAGATTACAAAAAGTATGCAAAAAACCATTGACGAAACAGAGTATAGACGCGCAAAACAGATTGCATATAACACCAAAAACAACCTTGTTCCAAAAGCACTTAATAAAAGCTTAGATAGTGCTTTATCTAAAAACTCTGTAAGCACTTATAGTTATGAACTGGAAGCAGCAAAGGCTGCAGAACCTGAAAGTGCATACCTTACTAAAGAAGAACTGGAAAAGAAAATTCGTGAAAAAAGAAAAACTATGGAGCAAGCTGCAAAGGCATTAGACTTTATAGTAGCAGCAAAATTGCGTGACGAAATAAAAAGCTACCAAGGCAAACTAGAAGAATTGAAAGCTTAACTGATGACTGATGACTGATGACTAATGACTAAAACCTATGTCATTTCGAGCTTGTCGAGAAATCTTTTTTCAACAATTCCTAAACCTTTTTTAATTTAGAGAGGAAAAAACATATTTGAAAAATGAGATTCCTGTCTACACAGGAATAAGTTCAACTAACTAAATTAAATGCGCCTTTGGCTTTTTAATTTAGAGTTTCACTTAATTATACTGTACCTTAAAAATATCTATTAATACGTCTGGTGGTACTATTTTATTAGGAAAACTTTCCATTAAATACAAAACAGTATTAATCGAATCGTAATTTAAGCCCATTCTTAAACCAAAATTATGAAGTTTGTTAATTTCTTTGTCTGTAATTTCTCCATCAATACTCATTAACAACACCAATCTATGAAATTGTACAATACGCTCACTATGTGATTTTAAATGCACATGGTGTATAGGGTTTTTTATAAGATAATCAAAATCTTCACGAGAAATACTTAGCTGTTTTGCAACACCTAATAAAAATTTATATTCTATCTTTTTTATTCTTTTGTCATTTTTTGCAAACGCAATCATTTCAGACAAAAGGCTTAGTTTTTCTACCCTATTTATCATTTACTACTGAGGATTTAATTAATTATTATAAAGTTAGATATAATCCATCTTTTATAATCGTTGATATATTGTATCTTGTCGAAAAAAAAAGAGTAATTCATCGATTTTTTACTAATTTCATAGAACTAAAACAGCTTAAAATTAGACACAAAACCTTTACACACAAAGCTTTAGACGATATTTTCTTATTAAACTAACACTATTTATTAAAATTCTACAATGACAAATAATGACATATTTAAAAAACTACGCGTAGCACACAAGCTTCGTGATGATGATATTATTAAAATTCTTGCTTTAGTAGATTTTAGAATTGAAAAAAGTGAATTAAATGCTTTTTTTAGAAAAGAAGATCATCCTAAATATATGGAGTGTGGTGATCAGATTTTACGAAACTTTCTTAACGGCTTAGTGATTCATTTAAGAGGACCAATGCCAAAAAAGGGAGAGAAGAAACCAAACACAGTTTCAGCAAAAAAGAATACAGAAAAAAACTAATTTAACTCGTATAAAATAGGTCTAAAAACCCATATTATTTTATTGTAATGCGTATTCTGTAATAGAAAAACATTTCAAATAGATTCAAAATAAAAAAAGAGCAACTAATGGTTGCTCTTTTTTATGTATATATGTTAAGATACTAAGTATATATTAAGCTAATACCTGTTGTACTTTATCAGCAGCTTCTTGAAACTCTGTAGCACTCATTACATCTAAACCAGAATTATCAATTAATTCTTTAGCTATATCTGCATTAGTACCTTGTAAACGAACAATAATTGGTACGTTTATAGTTCCCATGTTTTTATATGCATCAATTACACCTTGTGCAACTCTGTCACAACGTACAATACCACCAAAAATATTAATTAAGATTGCTTTTACTGCAGGATCTCTTAATATAAGTTCAAAAGCAATTTCTACTCTTGCTGCATCTGCAGTACCACCAACATCTAAAAAGTTTGCCGGCTCACCACCTGCTTGTTTAATTAAATCCATAGTAGCCATTGCAAGACCAGCACCATTTACCATACAACCAACGTTTCCGTCAAGATCAACATAGTTTAATCCATGCTCTCCTGCTTCAACTTCAATAGCATTTTCTTCACGTAAATCACGTAAAGCTGCTAAATCTTTATGTCTAAATAATGCATTATCATCTAAAGAAACTTTAGCATCAACAGCCATTATTTTAGAGTCACTAGTTTTTAACACTGGGTTAATTTCAAATAATGAAGAATCAGACTCTACATATGCAGTATATAAAGAAGTAACAAATTTTGTCATTTCTTTAAAGGCTAATCCTGTCAATCCTAAATTAAAAGCAATACGTCTAGCTTGAAAAGGAATTAATCCTATAGCTGGATCTACTTCTTCATGAAAAATTAAGTGAGGGGTTTCTTCAGCAACAGTTTCAATATCCATTCCACCTTCTGTAGAATACATAATCATATTTTTACCAGTTCCTCTATTTAAAAGTACAGAAATATAATATTCTTCTGGCTCAGAGTCTCCAGGATAATAAACATCTTCAGCAACTAAAACTTGGTGTACACGTTTACCTTCGGCAGAAGTTTGTGGTGTTACCAAATCCATTCCAATAATTTGTCCTGCAATTTCTTCTACTTGCTCTAAATTTTTAGCAAGCTTAACTCCTCCACCTTTACCACGTCCACCAGCATGTACTTGTGCTTTAATCACGTGCCAACCAGTTCCGGTTTCTTCCGTTAATTTTTTAGCAGCAGCTACTGCTTCTTGAGCATTTTGGGCAACAATTCCTCTTTGAATACGTACGCCAAAACTGCTTAATAATTCTTTTCCTTGATATTCGTGTAAATTCATCTTGTTTAAAGTAAAATTTTAGAAACACAAAAGTAAATAATCACAAGAACTTACCCTAATTTAATTATCAAAAAACAAACAACACTTTAAAAACTTAATTTGTTAAATAATTAACAAATTGTTTTAAATGTGTAATAATATGTTGTTTTCGTTTTTAAACAACAAGAAAAAAATATCTTTGAAAAAAAAATACACATGCAAAACAGCACATTATTACAAATAGCAAAAGATTTTGGAAGCCCTATTTATGTTTACGATGCAGAAAAAATTAGTTTTCAATATACGCGTTTAACTTCTGCATTTAAAAAAGTAAAACAGGTAAAACTTAATTATGCTGTTAAAGCATTGTCAAATATTTCTATTTTAAAATTAATGAAATCTTTAGGAGCAGGATTAGATACTGTTTCTATTCAAGAAGTAAAATTAGGGCTTACCGCTGGTTTTACTCCTGATCAAATTATTTTTACGCCTAACGGAGTTTCTTTAGAAGAAATTGAAACTGCAGCAAAACTTGGTGTTCAAATTAACATAGATAACCTTTCTATTTTAGAGCAGTTTGGTACCAAACACCCAAAAACTCCTGTTTGTATTCGTATAAATCCGCATGTAATGGCTGGAGGAAACACTAATATTTCTGTAGGACATATAGATAGTAAATTTGGAATTTCTATACACCAAATACCACATATACTTCGTATTGTAGAAAATACCAAAATGCATATTAACGGTATTCACATGCATACAGGAAGTGATATTTTAGATATTGATGTGTTTTTATATGCAAGTGAAATTTTGTTTGAAACTGCTAAAAACTTTAAAAATTTAGACTTTATTGATTTTGGTTCTGGTTTTAAAGTGCCTTATAAAGAAGGAGATATTGAAACCAATATTGAAGAATTTGGCGACAAACTTTCAAAACGTTTTAACGAGTTTTGCGCTGCTTATGGTAAAGAATTAACCTTAGGTTTTGAACCAGGAAAATTTTTAGTGAGTGAAGCTGGTCAGTTTTTAGTAAATGTAAATGTAGTAAAACAAACTACCTCTACCGTTTTTGCACAAGTAGATTCTGGTTTTAATCATTTAATAAGACCTATGCTTTATGGATCTCAACATGAAATAGAAAATATTTCTAACCCAAAAGGAAGAGAACGTTTTTATAGCGTAGTTGGCTACATTTGCGAAACCGATACTTTTGCTAATAACAGACGTATTGCAGAGATTAACGAAGGAGATATTTTATCTTTTAAAAATGCTGGAGCATATTGTTACTCTATGTCTAGTAATTATAATTCACGCTATCGTCCTGCTGAAGTACTTTGGCTAAATAACAAAGCGCATTTAATACGAAAAAGAGAAACTTTTGATGATATACTTAACAATCAAATAGAAATAGAGATTTCTGATAAAAAGAAATCTAAATAAATTAAAAAAATGCGCTT
>NZ_JAHKPZ010000032.1:6982-78863 GCF_018860825.1 Lacinutrix sp. C3R15
AAGCGCATTTTTTTAATTTATAGACAAAGCTTATTTTAATTTTTAATAAACTTTTTAGTACGTATTGCTGTATCTGTTTCTACTTGTACAATATACATACCTGTTTGTAATGCACTTACATCTATAGAAGATGTGTGATTACTTTGCAGTACTCTTCTTCCGTTTAAATCATAAACTACTACAGCTTTTATTGTTGCTGGTGTTTCTAAGTTTATATTTAAGATAGAATGAACTGGGTTTGGCACAATAGAAAATTCTTGAACCACATTAGTGTTAACATGTAATAGATTGGTTAATAAGCTTTCATTAACCGTTGTAGTATCGTCTATACTAGCAAATGGAATAACAATATGAATTGTATTTGATCTAAACACTAAATTTCCGTTACTATTGTCATAATAGTAGTACGAAGTTTGCGTAGCAGTTCCTGCATTTGTTATATATGGAGGCAAACTTAATGTAACTATTTGTTCCATTTTTAACCTTGTAATGCTTCCGCTGTAAGCTCCTGCGCCAACATCATTTAAATTTAAAGTTCCATAAGCATCCACTGTTTTTATAATATTTCCAGAAAAATCACCTGATATAGCTGCAGTATAGGTTCCTGCCACAGCATCGGTATTAGTATAACCAAAATTTAACGGAAAGGTACCAATTAAGGCATTATCATCACTATAATTTAATTCTAAATCTGGTGTTACTGCTCCAGTAATAGAGAGTTCTGCTGCATTTTCTTTAAAGAGAATATCGTTTGTAGAAGTACCAACGGTACTCGTAAATACATTAGTTGTTCCAGGAAAATTTGTAGATTGAGCTGCTGTTGGTCCTAAGTAAGTATCTGTAGAGCTTTCTGTGGTTGTTAAGTCGGTAAAACTCCATGTAGTATTCATTCCTGTAGAACTATGATCTATAGTGCCATCAACAATGGCATATTCTGAGTTATTAACACTATTAAAAGTGCTAATACTTTGCGCAAAAGTAAAGCTTGATATTAAACAAGCTAAAAAAAGTATTTTTTTTTCATTTTATAAAGAATTGATTAATAGTGAACTAAAAATACAAAAAGGAATTACACAACCTATAATTATACTATAAAAGACAACTAAAAACGTTCAACGGTTTAAATAAGTTGTTGGTTACGCTGCAAAAAAACGAGATATGAACGAAGCCGTTAAAAGCATTAAATAACCTTGAATCTATATTAATGAAATTTAATTTTTGTATCTTTATGTAATACATTACTCTTACTTAAATAAGTAAAGCCTCACGTTTACGTTGTTTATAAGCTTTCCTATTTCTTTATGAAAAAGCGTTATTAACTTAAACTATAATTTCATGAAAAATGTAATTGCACTAGGATTGCTATTACTTGTATTAGCTTCCTGTAACAAAAAAAATCGCTACACGCAAGACTCTCCAGAAATTGATATTGTTAAGGCGGTTATAAATAATTATGACTACCAAAAATGGGATAGTTTAACCATGAACTATGCAGATACAGCCAAGGTGTATTACAATACAAGAAATCTGTTTTTTACTGCTAAAAGTTTACCTGAATATCATAAGAAAAATGATTCTAGTTTTTTAACAAGAGCTTTTGAAGAAAACCGAAGAGAGTTTGAAATGGTTACCGATGATAACGGAAAAAAATGGGTGAATTTTTGGGGAATCTGGGAAGGAAATCTGTTAGAAAACAATAAAAAAATTGAAATGCCTGTGCATATAACTTATCAATTTATTAATAAAAAAATAGTACTTGAATATGGTTATTGGGATGCTAGTCAATTAGTTTTAGAACTACAACGATTAGAAGATATGAAGAAAGCAGATACTATTTTTATAAATTAACAAAACAGTAGCTGCTTTTTAAATTTAATTTTTAACCGCACTTTGTTTAGACAAAGGGTTAGTACCATAGGTATCAAACAAATATACTAAAGATGCCATGGTAGCTGCACCAAGCTCTAGCTCGCGTTTATTTACAGCTGCAAAGGTATCACTAGCTGCATGATGATGATCAAAATAGCGTTGTGAATCTGGGCGTAATCCTGCCAACACATTACTAGCTGTTTTTAACGGACCAACATCTGCTCCACTTCCTCCTTTTTCAAAATAATGAATAAGATACGGTTGAAATAAAGGTTTCCAGCTTAGCACTTGATTAAAATTAGCATCGCTACAGTCAAAACTAAAACCTCTTGGTGTAAAGCCTCCTGCATCACTTTCAAGAGCAAATACATGGTTTTCACCTTTTCGCTTAGCTTCTTCTGCGTATTTATTTCCGCCACGTAATCCGTTTTCTTCGTTCATAAATAAAACAACACGAATACTTCTTTTTGGTCTAATACCAGATACTTTTAATAATCTTAAAACTTCCATAGATTGCACAACTCCTGCTCCATCATCATGAGATCCATCTCCTAAATCCCAGGAATCTAGATGCCCACCAACTACCATATACTCTTTAGGAAATTCGCTTCCTGTAATTTCTCCAATAACATTATAAGACAATACATCTTTAAATTGAGAACAACTTTGTTTAAAATAAAACTCTAAATCTTTATCTAGTTTTAACGAAGCACTTAATAATTCGGCATCATTAGTACTTATTGCTGCTGCAGGAATTCTTTTTTGTAATGGTAAATTATCATAGGTCATGCTTCCGGTGTGTGGTAAATCATCTAAACGTAAAGTCATAGAACGCACAATCACACCAACAGCTCCGTATTTTTGAGCCTCAACAGCTCCTTTATAACGTTGGTTTACACAACCACCATAAGCATTAAAAGTGCTAATTAAATCTTCTTGCATGGGTCTGTTATAAAAAACAATCTTGCCATTTATTTGTGCCTCACCAAGTTTTTCTAGTTCTTCAAAATTTTGAATCTCTATCACTTTAGCTTTTAAACCTAATGGGTTGGTAGCTACAGAACCACCAAGTGCACAAATATTAACATTGGTAGTTTGTTTTTTAGAAGATTCTATAAACGCATATTCTTTTGCGCCACGAACCCATTTTGGCACCATTACTTCTTGTAGCCAAACTTTATCTAAACCTAGTTTTTCTAATTCTTGTTTTCCCCATTGTACAGCTAGTTCTGCTTGTAAAGATCCAGACAAGCGACCTCCTATTTGATTAGACAAATAATCTAACCACTCATAACTTTTACCATTGGTTAAAGACTGTGAGTATATTTTTTTAAGAATTTCTTGATCTGTTTGAGAATAGCTTGTGATTGAACTTAATGCTAAAAGTAAAAGAAGGATTTTTTTCATATTATTATTTTGAATGTGGATTCCTGCTTTTACAGGAAGACCAAAGTAAAGTTTAAAGATACTATTTCTAAAAATTAAGATTCTTAATTAAAGTATAAAACACTTCTGCTTTTATTATGATTTATTTTTAATGGCTGATTCTATTAGTAATTTTATTCTGGATAAGTCTAATTTCCCATTTAAATAAAACACTTTATTTTTAAATAAAAAAAAGAACTAACAATGCTTAAAAAGAACCTGCTATGCTAGATGTTCTTCACTTTTACTAGAATTCCATCTTAAAATAGTAAAACCAATTATTGCTGATATAAATGAACCTATAAGAATACCAACCTTAGCAGAATCTATAAACATTGGCGACGCTTTAAAAGCCAAGCTTGCAATAAAAATAGACATAGTAAAACCAATTCCTGCTAAAAAAGCAACACCCAATATATGACGTATACTAATATCTTCTGGCACCTCAATAAACTTTAATTTTTTTGCCAGAAAAACAACGGTAGGAATACCAATACTATTACCTGCTATTAACGCAATAGCTATATTACTCATAACTGAAAGATCTAATCCATCTGCACTACTAAAGGCTACTCCTGCATTTGCTAAGGCAAAAATAGGAATGATAAAATAGGCTACCCAACCATGTAAATCATGTTCTAACCGTTGTAAAGGAGACTGGTATTTATCTGTCCAATATTCTAGATTATCTATCTCTTCAATTTGTTCTTTGGTTAAAACAGGATCTTCAGAAATTTTAGCATCTTTAATTTTATCTGTTATACTTACCAAATTATCTATAAATTCTGGAGTATCTACCTTTTGTCTTACAGGCACAGAAAAAGCCAATAAAATTCCTGCTAAAGTAGGATGAATTCCCGCTTTTAAAAATAGTGTCCAAATAACAACACCTATTCCAGTAATAAGATATTTAGAATAATACCCTTTATAGGCTATAAAATAAAGTGCTGCCAACAAAGCTAAAGCACTAGATATTAAAGTTAAATCTATATCACTACTATAAAAGATAGCAATTACTAATACTGCTCCAATGTCATCAACAATAGCAAAAGCAGTTAAAAATATTTTTAAACTCAAGGGAACACGACTCCCTAAAACATTTAATACCGCAAGAGAAAAGGCAATATCGGTTGCCATAGGAATTCCCCAACCTTTTAATGTTTCTGGATTATCATTTAAGAGGAGGTAAAACAACACTGGCACCAACATACCACCAACAGCTCCAACTAAGGGGAATGCTATTTTTTTCATGGAATTTAATTCTCCTATTAAAAATTCTCTTTTTATTTCTAAACCAATAAGAAAAAAGAAAATAGCCATTAGGCCATCATTAACCCATAATATTAATGGTTTTTGCAGCTCTACAAAAGGAGTACTAATTCCTACTTTATATTGCCAAAGTTCTTGGTAACTATCTGCATATGGTGAATTTGCCCAAATTAGAGCAATTATAGTAGTTGCAAGAAGCAAAACACCACTAAGGCTTTCTATTTTTATAAATTTTTGAAAAGGTGTGAGAATAATTTTTTTTATCATACAAAACGGTTAAATATTGGTACTTTTTATATAAAGTAAAGTTGCTTTTTGCATGCTAAAATTTCAAAAAATAAAATTAGTAACAACAAAATAGCAACTACTTAGGTTTTGCTGAAAAATAACAATAAATCAGGAAATCAAAAAGTCTATTTTCTTATATTATTCTTAAAGTTTAGCTTAAGTTTTACAGAAATTTATACATTTTTAAACATTACAAATATTTACATAATTAAATTACTTGAAGATTTTTTTTACTCAGCAAAACAACAAAAACTCCCCTCTATTTACTACTCTTTACTAAGTTGTTCTTTATAATGTTCAATATTAGCTTTTACATCATCATCTAGTTCTGGTTCTTTAATGTCTGTATATTCTTTTAAGGTATCATACATTATTTTTGCAACAATATATCTTGCTGTAGGCTTATCATCTGCAGGAATATTAAACCAAGGCGCATGTGGTTTTGAGGTTCTGTTCATGGCATCTTGATAGCATTCTTGATATGCTCCCCAAAGTTTACGCTCTTCTAGATCTCCTGGAGAAAATTTCCAGTTTTTAGATTTTTTATCTAAACGACGTAGTAAACGGTTTTTCTGTTCTTTTTTAGATAGGTTTAAAAAGAATTTAAAAATAATAGTTCCTGTTTCTGCTATATGTTTTTCAAAATCATTTATTTGTTCAAAACGCGTGTTCCAGAAAGCAGCATCAATATCTTCTAAAGTATTTACATTGGGTAAATGCTCACCTAATATATATTCAGGATGTACTCTGGTTACAAGTACGTTTTCATAATGCGTTCTATTAAAAACGCCAAACTTACCACGAGCAGGAAGCGCAATATAATGGCGCCATAAAAAATCATGTTTTAACTCTAAAGCTGTTGGCACTTTAAAACTGTGCACTACTACTCCTCTTGCATTAAAATCTTTAAATACTTCCCGAATTAAACTATCTTTTCCTGCAGTATCCATACCTTGTAAGCATACTAAAACAGCATATTTACCATGCGCATAAAGCGTGTCTTGTAGTTCGCCTAATTTTCGTCTTACTTTTTTTAATTCGTCTTTTACTTCCTCTTCATCTGCTTTTAAGTCAAAGGCGGTTTGTAGTTTAGAGATCTCTATTTCTGATTGTATTTTAAAGTCTTTAATTTTTATATTTTTCAATGGTATTGGCATTTTAAGTTCTGTTTAAAGATATTAATATTTTTGATATTAAAATATCGAAATAAACGAACAGGAAACTTATTAGTTAAAAAGTTGTAGCTTTAGTATTAGCTATTCAATCTATTATGAAAACATTTTACTTGAGTTTATCTCTTGTTGCAATGGTACCTTTTATTACTTTTTCGCAACAAGCAGATACAATATCTACTACTATAAAAAACGGAATTACAAAACCTAGTATTTTATCTTCGCATCCTTTTGGTATGTTTTTTTCAAGACTACAAGGAAATTTTAAAACACATGCCACCAAAAATAAAATTGTTACTATTAGCCTAGAAAGTGCCAATGTTTGGGGACCTCCTGTAACCACCTACATTCCGAATGATAAAGCGACAAGAAATGAAGCCAGAAAATACAACTGGGATTTGGCGCAATATCATTTTGATGTAGAAGACTTAGATGCAGAAACTTTTCAATTACAAATAGATGGTGTTATTAAAAGTATAAAAGCGAATATTGCTTTTAATTTAAGGCATAACAAAGAATTAGTAGTGGCTTTACGCCTTGCCATGTTAACCAATGGAGAATATCCTTTTTCTTTTTTTACTAGTGATACATTTATTGAAGATTTTCACAGCAAAATTGCTGGAGGAAAAGACCCTTTTGATAGAAAAGTTTTCGAATTAAACAAAGCTGGAATTAAATATACAGACAGAAATGGCAATACTGCAGAACTAGAAAAAAATGATGCTTTTATTAGCGGAATAGAAACTGCTTACTATTATTACCCTGAATGGTTGACTAATAAAAAGATTTTTATAAATATTGGCGCTCATCTTGGTACAAACCTATCTAAATACAATAGCTCTATAGACTTAGGCGTTTCTGTAAATGCCATAAAAAAAATAGTAATTAAAAACAAAAACTACACACAAATTGGTGCAGGTATTGGTACTTTAAGAAAAAACGCTATTGATTATAATAAAAATAATGTAGCATTTGGAACCAATAAGTATCTCGCTTTTTTAGAAAGTATTTTAGAGTATAATTTTATATCTAAAAAAGGAACGACACATTCTATTGGTTTAGATTTTTACATACAAACAAGCTTAAATAAAAAAGAGGAGTTGAATTATATAATACCTATTCGTTATCCTGATGCACATGATGCTTGGGGAGTTGGCACCACCAATTTATATAAAAACAATAACTATTGGACTTTGTTATATTCTTTTACCAAAAAAATTACCACCACTATTTATATACAACAAGATCTTACCGTTAACAACAATCCTGATATACAAACAGGAGTTAGTGTTAGTTTTAAAATATAAAAATCACAAGTTATACCAAGTAACTTAAAAAATATTATCAATAGGTTAAGTGATAAACTAAAAAAGACACTAAATAATTAGTGTCTTTTTTTATATGTTAAAGTGATTTTATCATTTACTTACTCGCGAACATTTTTACATCTTGCTCGCTCACTTCTTTTTCACCAAGAATAATTAAACGTTCAACCACGTTACGTAATTCACGTATATTTCCTGTCCAGTCATACTCTTGTAATAGTTTTATGGCTTTTGTAGAAAAGTTTTTTTGTGAAGTACCTTGTTCATTAGCAATTTTTTTAGAAAAATATTCTATTAATAGAGGGATATCATCTCTTCTTTCGTTTAAAGCAGGAACTTTTATTAAAATAACTGCCAATCTGTGGTATAAATCTTCACGAAACCTACCTTCTTCTATTTCTTTTTTAAGGTCTTTATTGGTTGCTGCAACAACTCTTACATTTACTTTAATGTCTTTATCACTACCTACGCGCTGTATTCTACTTTCTTGTAAAGCACGAAGTACTTTTGCTTGTGCAGAAAGACTCATATCTCCAATTTCATCTAAAAATATGGTTCCTCCATTTGCGGCTTCAAATTTACCAGCTCTGTCTTTATTAGCGCTTGTAAAAGCTCCTTTTACATGCCCAAAAAGTTCACTTTCTATTAGTTCACTTGGTATAGCAGCACAATTAACTTCTATCATTGCTCCTTTAGAGCGATCGCTTTTTTGGTGTAACCAATGTGCTACTAGTTCTTTTCCTGTTCCGTTAGGTCCAGTAATTAATACACGTGCATCGGTTTGCGCTACTTTTTCAATAATATCTTTAATATGAGAAATAGCATCGCTATCACCTATCATTTCGTAGTTTTTGCTAACTTTCTTTTTTAGCATTTTATTTTCTACTACTAGCTCTTTTCTATCTAAAGCAATACGTACTGTATTTAATAAACGGTTTAAATCTGGTGGTTTAGAAATATAGTCAAAAGCACCTAGACGCATGGTGTTTACAGCTGTATCTAAATCGCCATGACCAGAAATCATGACTATTGGTGTTTCTGGTTTAATTTTTTTAGCCGCTTCTAATACTTCAACACCATCCATTTTTGGCATTTTAATATCACAAAGTACCAGGTCATAATCTTCTTTCTTAATTTTTTCAATTCCTACTAAACCATCTTCAGCCTCTTCAACTTCATAGGTATCGTTTTCTTCAGAAAGTATTTTTACTAATACTCTTCTAATTGCTGCTTCATCTTCAATTACTAATATTTTAGGCATTTTTTAATTTTTTATTTCTGAATAATATGAATATCTCTTTGAGGAAAAGGTACCGATATGTTATTTTCTCTAAACAATCTGTCTATTTCAAAACGTATATCACTTTTAGGAATAGCTGCTTGAAAGCTATCATTAAGCGTAAAAACCAATTTAAAATCTAGAGAACTATCTCCAAAATTAGTGAATAATACGGTAGGAATTGGGTGTTTTAAAACTAAATCATGACTAGTGGCAGCTTGTAAAAGCAGTTTTTTTACTAACTGCACATCACTACCATAAGCGACACCAACCTCAACATTTTCTCTTGTAGTAGAACCGTTTTGTGTCCAATTATATAAGCTATTGGTTAAATATAAATGGTTAGGTATTACCAACACTCTATTTTCTATAGTTACTGCTCTTGTGGTACGTAATTTAATTTCTTCTACACGTCCTACTTTACCATCAATTTCTATAATATCACCAACATGCACAGACTGATCTACTAAAATAAAAATTCCTGAAATAATATCTTGAAAAAGGGTTTGTAGCGCCAAACCTATACCAATTAATAATGCGGCAGATGCGGCAAAAATCCCTGTGACATTTACACCTACAGCATGTAAGGTAACTAGCACAATAATAACATAACTTATCCAGGTTGCATACGAAAAAACACCTTTAAACTTAAGCTTATCGTCTTGAGGCAGCTTTCTACTTATTAGCCTTCTAAGAAGTCTTAAAAAGACAGTAGCCAATAGCAATACAATAAGTAAAAGCAATATGTTTTGCACACTTATTTCTACGTCTTGACTAATTTGAATAGATTTATTTAATATGTTTTTTAACTCTTTCATATTAATACTTAATCCATTTAATGATTTCTTTATAACTAGGTTTTTTTCCATACATTAAAATACCTACTCTATATATTTTTGCAGCAAACCAAACTGTAAGCATAAAAGTACCAACTAATATTAAAAAGGATACTAGTTGCTGCCAAACAGGAACTCCAAAAGGAATACGCATTAACATCACCACAGGAGAGGTAAATGGTATAAACGAAAATATGGTAGAAACAGCACCATGCGGATCTTCAATAACAGTAAATATACCAATATAAACAGCTAAAACTAAAGGCATGATAATAGGAAACATAAATTGTTGTGTATCTGTTTCATTATCTACTGCTGCACCAATTGCCGCATATAAAGAACTGTACAACAAATAACCAGCTACAAAAAACAAAATAAATGCAATGATAAGGTTTGCAATTGGTAAGTTCCAGAAAGCATTCATTGCATTTTGCATTTCTATTGCTACTTCTGGGTTATCCATAGCTTGCTGCATCATTTCTTGCTGTGGTGTTTGTTGTATAAGGTCTATACCTAAAATTGCAGAAACAATAGTCATTAAAATGCTTCCTATAAGAATCCAAATTACAAATTGTGTAATTCCTGCTAAAGAGGTTCCTATAATTTTACCTAGCATTAATTGTATTGGTTTTACTGAAGAAATTATGACTTCTATAATTCTACTTGTTTTTTCTTCAATAATACTTCGCATAATCATGTTACCATAAATAATAATAAACATGAATAATAGATAACCAGCTGCTAAACCAAATCCTAATTTAAAATAACTATCTATTTTAGATGTTTTTTCACCTATAAAACTTTCTTGAGCAATATTTACACTAGTTTTAGAAGCTGTTAGTTTATTAATATCTATACCTTGTTGTTGTAATTTAACATCTCTTAATTTGTTTTCTAATTTGCTTTCTAATCCAGTCATTACAGATAAGGAAGGAGACTCTTTAGAGTAGAATTTAATATGTTTTACCATAGCAGCAATACTATCTTGCTTTGGTATATATAACAAACCGTAGGTTTCTGCTTCTTCTACAATAGTTTTTGCCTCTTCTAGAGACACATTATTAAGTATATTGTAAGTAGTATGTTCTGTATTTTGAAATATATCGGTTACCAATCCTGATGCATCTAATACAGAAATGGTTCTTGTTTTATTATTATTTAATTGCGATAAGTAGGCCACAACTGCAATAAGTGCTATAAAAATAATAGGACTTAAAATAGTCATGATAATAAACGATTTGTTTTTAACTTTTGTTAAATACTCACGTTTTATAATAAGTGGTAAATGGTTCATAAATTAATTATTCTTAACTGCTTGAATAAAAATATCGTTAGCGCTAGGTATTAGTTCTACAAAATGAGAAACTTCTCCTTTAGAGGTTAAATAGCTTAATAGATTGTTTGATGTCTCGTTTTCTGAAAGTTTTATATTTAGCTTTAACTCATCATTTAACGATTTAAAATCTGTAAGTGAGGCATTAAACTTTTTTGAAATAGTTTCTGCAAGAGCTATTTTATCTGTTGTTTTTATTCCTACCTCAAACGTATTGGTTTTATAGCGTCTTTTAATATCTGTTAGTTTACCATCTAATATTTTGTTAGACTGATGAATTAAGGCAATATGATCACACAATTCTTCTACAGACTCCATTCTATGTGTAGAAAATATTACGGTTGCTCCATTTTCTTTTAAGCGTAAAATTTCGTCTTTAATTAAATTGGCGTTTATAGGGTCAAATCCAGAAAAAGGTTCATCAAAAATCAATAATTTTGGCTCGTGTAAAACAGTGACTACAAACTGTATTTTTTGTGCCATTCCTTTAGATAGTTCTTGAATTTTTTTGTTCCACCAATCTCCTATTTCTAATCTTTCAAACCAATATTGTAATCTTTTTTTGGCTTCTGCTTTACTTAATCCTTTTAATTGTGCTAAGTATAAAGCTTGCTCTCCTACTTTCATAGATTTATATAAACCACGTTCTTCTGGTAAGTAACCAATATTCTGCACATGATGTGGTTGTAGTGGTTCTCCATCTAAAATAACATGACCAGAATCTGGCATGGTTATTTGGTTTATAACACGTATTAATGTTGTTTTTCCAGCTCCATTTGGTCCTAACAAACCAAATATACTTCCTTTTGGCACTGTAATAGACACGTTATTTAACGCTGTAAAATCTCCAAATTTTTTAGAAACTGCATGTGCTTCTAAGAGGTTTTCCATAATTTATTTTTAGTAATACCAAACTCTATTTTGGTAATATATAAGGGTTGTAAAGATAGAAAATGTTACATGGATTAGCATGCTATATTTTAAATTTAAAGATACCAAAAAGAGTTTAAAGTAGTTGTATAATTATAGCACCTTTTAGTAAAAACAAAAATTGCAATAAAAAACAAAACCCACCCTTTTACTTTAAGTGAAAGGATGGGAAAAAATTGCTATGAAAAAGAAAAATTACCACTAAAATTAATTAGTGATAATCAAATATACTATTTTTTACTAAATAAATGTTAATGTAACAAGATTTGTTGTAAATTCTTTAAAACAAAAATTCCACTTCATGAAGTGGAATTTTTATCTTTTATATTGTTTTACTAAGAAAACATGTCTTTTACTTTTTCAAAAAAAGATTTATCTGTACTTTCTGGTTTTGGCATGAAATGATCATCATCACGCATAGTTTCAAAGAAATCTTTTTGTTGTTTGTTTAAAGTTTTAGGTGTCCATACATTTACATGTACTAATAAATCTCCTTTACCATATCCATTAATGTTTGGTATTCCTTTTCCGCGTAAGCGTAAAATTTTACCAGATTGCACACCTGCTTCTACTTTAATACGCACTTTTCCTGTTACTGTATCTATTTCTGTTGAAGTACCAAGAACAGCATCTGGAAGGCTTACATATAAATCATAATGTAAATTATCTCCTTCACGTTGTAAGGTTTCATGCTCTTGTTCTTCTATAGCAACAAGCATATCACCAGAAATACCATTTCCTGGTGCTTCATTACCTTTTCCTGCAACTTTAAGTTGCATACCATCTACAACACCTGCAGGTATTTTTATAGAAACGGTTTCTTCTTTAATAATTAAACCATGTGCATCTGCTCCTGCTGGTTTTTTATCTATAATTTGTCCTGCTCCACCACAAGATGTACATGTGGCAGCTGTTTGCATTCTTCCTAAAATAGTGTTTGTTACTCTGGTAACTTGACCAGTACCATGACAAGTAGAACAGGTTTTATATGTTGTTCCTGATGCTTGAACTTTACGTTTTACTTTAATTTTCTTTTCTACACCATTAGCAATTTCTTCTAGCGTTAGTTTTACGCGAATTCTAAGGTTACTACCTTTAACTCTACGTTGACCTCCTCCGCCAAAACCACCAGAGAAGCCTCCTCCTCCGCCAAAAGCGCCACCAAATATATCACCAAACTGACTGAATATGTCATCCATATTCATGTTTCCGCCACCGCCAAAACCACCAGAACCATCAAAAGCTTGATGCCCAAATTGGTCATAACGTGCTTTTTTGTCTGCATTACTTAAAACTTCATAAGCTTCTGCAGCTTCTTTAAATTTAGATTCTGCATCTTTATCATCTGGATTTTTATCTGGATGAAATTTTAAAGCCATTTTTCTGTAGGCTTTTTTTATTTCTGCAGCTGTTGCGCTTTTACTTATTCCTAATATTTCGTAATAATCTCTTTTTGCCATAATTATTTTAGCTTTCAGTTTTTAGTCACAGTCTAACTCTGCTTACTGTTCTGCTTACTTTTTTACTGAATACTTATTTTATTTTAATTTGCAGATTTTGTAGGCTGTTATAGTATTTTGGTACTACCGCAGCTTAATATTTTATTGTCCTATTACTACTTTTGGAAAACGAATTACTTTTTCTCCTAATCGGTATCCTTTTTCTACTACATCAATCACTTTTCCTTTTAAATCTTCTGATGGTGCAGGAATTTGTGTGATTGCTTCATGGTCATCTGCATTAAAAGCGTCTCCTTTTTCAACTTTTATAGCTTCTAAACCTTTTTGTTCTAATGTAGAAAGTAGTTTTTGATAAATTAAATGTACTCCTTTACGTAATTCTTCTGCTTCTTTATCTTCGTCTATATGAGTTATAGCGCGTTCAAAATCATCTATAATAGGTAAAAGTGACACCATTACATCTTGACTTGCTGTTTTAAATAATTCAATACGTTCTTTAGATGTACGTTTTTTATAATTTTCAAACTCAGCAAAAAGACGTAAAAACTTATCTTTTTCTTGCTTTAATTCTACTTGTAGTTGTTCTTCAACAGATAACTCTTGCGTTTCTACTGTTGTTTGTTCTACTTGCTCTTCTATAACTTCTTCTTTATTTTTCTTGCTCATTTTTGTACCTAGATTTTAAATACTTTTTTTAAGATGGCAAAAGTACTGCCATTATTATAAAAATGTCAAAATGTCATTGATTTTTTTTTTGTTATTTTTTATTTAACTCGTTTAACAATTTGTATTTTTGTTTTTTAACACTAAAAAAACAAATAATTATTATGAGAAAACAAGTTTTAAATATTTTTACTGTTATTGCATTATGCACTGCTGTAGTTGGTTGTAAAAAAGCAAAAGAAGCAAACACAACTGAAGCAGAAGCTGCAGCTATAAGCGAGAGTACTACTCAAAAATATGTAGTTAATGTAACAGAGTCTACTATTGAGTGGAAAGGTTTTAAACCAACAGGAACTCATAATGGTACTGTTGCTATTGAAAGTGGTGTTTTTCATGTAGACAATGGCATTTTACAAAGTGGTACTTTTTTAATTAACATGAAGTCTATAAGTGCTACAGATGTTGAAGGAGACCAAAAAAAGAATCTTGATGCACATTTAATGGGTACTGTTGAGGGTAAAGAAGGTGACTTTTTTGATGTAAACAAATTTCCTACTGGAGCATTCGAAGTTACAGGAACTCAAGCTGCTGAAAATGGCAAAACAATGCTTTCTGGTAATTTAGCGTTAAAAGGAAATAAACACAATGTTACGTTTCCTGTAACAATTTCTACCGAAGGTGATTTTATAACCATAACTAGTGATGCTTTTTCTATTGACAGAACAAAATGGGGAATTAACTATGGTTCTAAAACAATTTTTGATAACCTTGGAGACAAGTTTATTAATGATGATATGGAGTTAAAAATAACTGTAAAAGCTAAAAAAGCGTAATTACATCACTTTTTTTTTATAAAGCCATACTTTTTTAAGTATGGCTTTTTTTTGCCTAAAAGGAACACAAAACAATAACTAACAGAATTTCAGTTATTTAAAAATCGATTATATAAGTAGTTTATCGAAAAATTAATATTTATTATTACATTATTTTACATTTTAAAATTAGAAAGGTATATTTTCACCACTAATTATTTGAATTAAGCCTTAAATTATAATTACATAATGAAATTTATTTTTACATTTTTGTTTGTGTTTACCTACATAACTACATCTTTTAGTCAAGAGTCTAATACCTTAAGTTTTACTAATTTTGAAACCGATTTTTTTACATATAAACCTGAACAAAAAAAATCGGTAACAGATGATCATTTTAGTTTTGCTAAATACGTAATTTCTGAAACTAAAAAATCTTTAAATAATGATGTTAGTAATTATAATGTAATTCATTACTGGAATATACTTACGGCATTAGATATGCTTAAAGTAGATAAATCAACTATTATTTTGGCTTTTCAAAAAATGGCAGATTTAGAAGGTAGTTGTAAGTATATTGTAAATTATAAAAATAAGATTTCTTTTTACAAAACTATTACTGCTATGTATGACCACTACTACTCACAATGTAAAAAAAGAGATAGTTTAGTAGGTACTAATTAATTACTACAGTTTTAATGCCCTTAGCATGTGTCTTTTTCCTGGTGGTCCTTGCAGGCGTTTTAAAGTAAAACCAACATTTCTTAAAGCTCTTTTTACACTTCCCTTTGCAGCATAAGTAACCAAAACACCGTTTTCTTTTAATGCATTATACATGCTTTTAAAAATTGCTTCAGTCCATAATTCGGGTTGTACTCCTGCTCCAAAAGCATCAAAATAAATAATATTAAAAGCATTAGTTTCGTTTATTTCCGAAAAATATTTTTGCTCTTTTAGCAACTCAAAATTACTGGTAATACGCTCTTGTTTTTCCCAAGAAACATCATGTAATTTCTTAAAAACAGCTTCTTTATCTAAAGCGTTTAATTGTGCTACATAATTTAGTTGCTTTAATTCTTCTGTCAAAACAGGAAAAGCTTCTACTCCTTTATACTGTATGCTAAGCTGTAATCTTTCTGCCTCTAATAAAGTCATAAAAGCATTTAAACCAGTACCAAAACCTATTTCAAGAATAGAAATAGGTGTTGGTTGGTTAGTATCTATAAAGTGATGCAATCCGTTTTTTATATATACATGCTGTGCTTCTTGAATAGCACCATGTGTAGAATGATATTGCTCATTCCATTCTGGAATATGAATAGTTGTAGAACCGTCTTCTGTAATAATTATTTCACGTTTCAAAAGAACAACTATTGTATTAGTAGCTTTTTAATTCTTGGTATTGGTCCTGTACATTCTGTTTGATGACAAGAAACACACACATTTACAGCATTATTAAATCTATCTTCAATAGCAATTGTAGATTCTGAATTAAAAATTTCTTTTTCTGCAGCCACAAAAAGTGTTGAAAAGGATTGAAAATTTTGATTTCTAGATTTAAAATCGGAAAGTTCTGCAATATGAATATTTAAAAAATCAGTAGGAAACTCTGTAGGTATTTTACCTGCAATAATTTCATTTTTAATTTTTAAATTATGAGCATACATTTGATTCATGAGTATTGCCATTTCTGATGGCTCATACATATCATAGACCTTTTTAGTTGTAGTTTCTTCTTGTTTTGTTTTACTAGTACAACTTAGTAAAACAGTAAAACAAAAAAACAATAGTACCTGTTTCATTGTAATTATTCTTGAACAATTAAAACACCATCTGCTTCAAAAGAATAGGTTTTTTCTGGTGCTGTTATTTGTGCAATCTCTTCTTCAGATTTTCCTGCATCTGCCGCATAGTGACGAAGCTCTTCTACAGGTACTTCATTAACATAAGCTTTACCGTTTATAATAACTTCTTGTCCTGCTATATTTTTAGGCATAAAAAAACCATAGTCTTTAAATTTAACCATAACCTGTTCGCCATTGTCTAAATTTAATTTCATCCAACATCCTTTAGCTTGACAAACCTCATCTACTTTTGCAATCATTTTAGAGTTTATACTGTCGCCAACTTGCATTTTTTTATATTGTGCAGCCATAGATGCAGAAGAAATTGCATCATCTGCTTTAATTTCTTTACCAAAAGACGCATAGCTAATTTCTTTTACTGCTTCTGTTTCAACATTCTCTTTTTTTGTTTCCTCTTTACAAGCTAAAAACACAGACAAAAGCATGGTAATAAATATAATTTTTTTCATTTTAATGGGTTTGATTACGTATATTTTGGCATAAAGATAATGCTTTTTTAAAAAAGAATTAATCTTTTTTATACCACTATAATTCTGTATTTTTGTGCTAATTAAACAGCTATTAAATATGAGTAATACAATTGTAAACGAAATGAAAATAGTAAAAGCAGAAAGCTCTAAAATACAAGATGTAGATTTTGATAATATAGATTTTGGTCGTGTATTTACAGACCATATGTTTTCTTGCGATTTTAAAGATGGAAAGTGGCAAACGCCAGAAATAACTCCTTATCAGCCACTAACAATTGATCCTTCTGCTAGGGTTTTTCATTATGGGCAAGCAGTTTTTGAAGGAATGAAAGCTTTTAAAGATGATAAAGATGGTGTCTGGTTATTTAGGCCTGAAGATAATTTTAACAGAATAAATATTTCTGCAAAAAGATTAGCAATGCCTGAATTTCCTAAAGAATATTTTTTTAATGGTTTAGAAACCTTATTAAAATTAGACAAGGAATGGATAAAAAAAGGAGACGGAAACGCGCTATACATAAGACCTTTTGTCATTGCTTCTGAGCCTGCAATCTCTGCTTCTCCTGCAAATGAGTATAAATTTATGATTATTTGCTCTCCTGTTAAAGCTTATTATAAAGATAAAATAAAAGTAGTAGTTGCTGAAAAATATAGTCGTTCTGCAGATGGTGGAGTTGGTTTTGCTAAAGCTGCTGGTAATTATGCTGCACAATTTTACCCAACCAAATTGGTTCAAGAAACAGGTTTTCAACAAGTAATTTGGACAGATGCCAATACGCACGAATACCTAGAAGAAGCTGGTACTATGAATATCTTTTTTAGAATAAATGATAAACTAGTAACTGCACCTACAAGTGATAGAATTTTAGATGGTATCACTAGAAAGAGTATTATTCAAATTGCTAAAGACAATAATATAGAAGTAGAAATACGTCCTGTTACTGTTAAAGAAATAAAAGAAGCTGCTAGAAACGGTAGTTTAAAAGAAATTTTTGGTAGTGGTACTGCTGCAGTGGTTAGTCCTATTTCTGCTTTTAAGCATGCAGAAGAAGTTTTTGACATTGTTGAACCAGAAAACACCTACCATGCTATGTTTAAAAGACAACTAATGGATATACAGTACAATATTGCTGAAGACAAACATGGATGGCGTTATAAAATATAACATCTATCTTATACTAGATTAAAAAAAAGAGAAGCAAATGCTTCTCTTTTTTTATTTAAATTTTATTTATCTAATATCTCAGAAATATTAGGTTTAAAGTAATTTGGGCCTTTAAGTACTTTACCATCTTCTCTGTAAATTGGTTGTCCATCTTCGCCAAGTTTACTCATATTGCTTCTTTGTATTTCATTAAAAACCTCTTCTATTTTATCTTGCATACCATGCTCTATAATTGTACCACATAGAATATATAACATGTCTCCTAAAGCATCTGCAACCTCAACCAAATCATTGTTGTTTGCTGCTTCTAGGTATTCTTCATTTTCCTCTTTCATTAAATTAAAACGAAGCGTATTTTTTTCTTTCCCTAAATCTGCTTTTGGTGCTTCTCTATGTCCTATTTTAAAAGCGGTATGAAATGCTTTTACTGCTTCAATTTTATTTTTCATATAAATTTTTATTTTTCCTTTCCGTGAAAACGGAATTCTTATAATTTAGTTTCTTAATTTTGCATAAAAGTATATATATGTTTAGTAATGGTCAAATCGTTTTCGGAATTTTATTTGCAATAGCATTTATAATAGCACTTATTTACACCTACCGAAAAGACTTAAATTTACATAAACGTCACTATAAAGGAAGCATCTGGGTTTTAGTTGCTTTTATTTGCTTTATTCTATTTATTGTATCTATTAAATACATTTTTAAATAATAAAACTTCTTTTTGCTTCTTAAAGCTTCTTTCTTGGGTATTTTCCTTTTTAAACTATTGCCTGAAAAAATTTCACAACTTATAACAAGAATTTGTAACAAGTAGTAATAAAATATGGTAAGGGTTTACCTTATTTACCTCTTGCCTATTTTCTTGATAATGCACTAAAAACAAAAAGCCTTCAAGTGTTACATGAAGGCTTTTATAGAAATTAATAATTACTTCTACTTAGTAAGAAAACTGTACTCTTTACTATAGTCTAACATTTGTCCAACAAAGGTTTCTGGTTGTGTTACTTGTATTGCAGTAATTTCACCTTCTGCATTTGTTTCAGGAACAAGTACAGGGTTTACAAAACCACTATAAGGAGCAGATGTAAATTGCTTGTTACGTTCTAAAATTTCGGCATGTAATGCTTGGTCTACTTTTACACCATAATTTTCTACCAAGGCCTCAACAGCTTTATAATCTCCTTCAGATTTTATACGTTGTGTTTCACGTAATAACTCACCAAATAAGTCGTGTAATTTATCGTAATCATTAATATTATAATAGGTTTTTCCGTCACGTGATATTTTTTCAATCACGTTGTCTGCTTGTCCTTTTTCAAAAACCCAAGCACTTACCCATTGTCTGTTTCGCATATGCGCTTCTTCTACATCATCACCTAAATTTAAACGGATTAATTGTGTCATTAACCCATTTCTAATATAACCATCATAAGCTGCTTTACCAACAGATTTCCAATCGTCTACCAAACCTAATTCTTGTAATTTAGGATTGTATAAATAATAAAGACCAACTAAATCTGCACGTCCTTCTTCTAAAGTAGAGGCATAATTTTTAAGCGTTTCTTTAGTTTCACCAACACCAGGATTTAATTGCCCTGAAGCATGACCAATAACTTCGTGTAATGCTGTGTGTAGTTTATCTGCTAGCTGTCCATATTTTTCTTCTAGCAGCTCTTCTTCTTCATCGTTTACAAACTCTTTTAATCTACCTGTACTTCCTGCATTATTATAAGCATGAATGATGTTACCTAAAGAAACCGATTTACTTCCTACTGCAGCACGAATCCAATTGGCATTTGGTAAATTAACACCTATTGGTGTGCTTGGCGATGCATCACCAGCTTCACCTGCAACATTAACCACTTTATAGGTTACACCAACAACATTTTTCTTTTTATGCGCATCTATTAAAGGTGAGTTGTCTTCAAACCATTGTGCATTATCAGATAATACTTTCATTTTTTGAGACATGTCAAAATCGTTAATTTGCACAATACTTTCATAAGACCCTCTATATCCTAACGGATCATTATACACCTCAATAAAACTATTAATATAATCTACATTTCCTGCAGTTGCTGCTGTCCATGCTACATTATAATCATCCCAGGTTTGTAAATCTCCTATTTTGTAGTACGCTATTAATAAGTTTAGTGCATCTCCTTGCGCTTTATTTTCGGCAACACCTTGTGCCAACTCTAACCATTTAATAATTTCGTCAATAGCAGTACCATATAATCCTCCAGATTTATAAACCATTTCTTTTAATTGGCCATTTTCTTTTACCAATTTAGAATTTAATCCATAAGACAATGGCTTTTCTGGGTTTGGTGATTTTTTATTTTTATAGAAATTTTCTACATCTGCATTGGTAACATTAGGTCCGTAAAAATTAACCGCAGAAAGTGCTACATTATCTACACCTTTAGCCTGGTTTACTTTTTTAGCGTCTTTATCGTTAAAAATTACAGCAAAAGCTTCTCCTTTTAAAGTAGTATTGGTTTCTGCTAATAACAGCTTTAAGTAATCTTCAGAAAATTCTGGTTTTAGCTTATCATTAGAGTAATGATGGTGAATTCCGTTACTAAACCATACACGCTTTAAATACATTTCAAAAGCTTGCCAATCTGCAGTAGTTTTATCTCCATTATAATTGGTGTAAATAGCTTCTAAGGCTGCTCTAATTTCAAGGTTATGTCTGTAGTTTTGGTCCCACATAATATCTCTTCCAGCCAAACCAGCTTGCGTTAAATAATAAACTAGTTTTTGTTCTTTTAAAGTTAAATGCTCCCAACCTGGAATTTGATAACGTAATATCTTAATGTCGGCAAACTGCTCTACATTATAATCAAAAGTCTGTTCTTTTTTTACTGCAACAGGTGCTTCTACTGCTGTTTTCTTTTCTTGGTTACAAGACACTAAAACAGTACATGCTAAAGCAAAACTTAATAGTTGTTTCATTTTTAAAATTTTAAATATTGAAACACAAATGTAACACTTATTGATACAGAATAAAATTGATTATCTTTGAAAAACACCTAAAACCTAATACATGAAAACTTTTAAATACTTCTTATTGGTATTACTAATACTAATTATTGGTTTTTTCACCTATGTTGCTGTGCAACCAAATGCGTATAATATTAAAAGAACGAAACTAATTAATGCTCCTTCGAATGTTATTTACAACAATATTAACGATTTAAAACAATGGGAAAATTGGGGACCTTGGCATGATGCAGACAGTACTATTGTAACGACCTATTCTAAAAACACTATTGGTATTGGTGCTACTTCTAACTGGACAAGCAAAGATGGCCCTGGTAATATGAAAATTGTAAATACAATACCTAACAAAACAATAGACTTAAAATTACAATTTGGAGATTACGAACCTACAGATATTATTTGGACACTTGAAGAAGTTGAAGGAGGTACAAGTGTAACTTGGGCAATGAAAAATGACAACAACCCTTTTATGTTTAAAATTTTTGGTGCATTATCTGGAGGAATGGATAATATGCTAGGTCCTATGGAGGAGCAAGGCTTAAAAAACTTAGCTAAAGTTGTAGATGAGCAAATTAAAAATATGCCAAAAGCATTTAAACTAGGAGATATTGAAGAAGTAACTTTAACAGCGCAAACCTTTATTGGGTATTTGCAAAAGACTTCTACAGAAATGAGTCATGAAGAAATGTCAAAACTTTTTATGGAGTTTATGCCTAAAGCAGGAATGTATATTGCAGACAAATTAGCTCCTGATGCATATATTCCTGGTACTTTTTACACCAAATGGGATGAAGAAACTAAAGAAGCAGAATTCTATATTGGTTTATTATTAAAAAAAGAAGTTGCTCCTGCAGAAGGCATGACCAAATTAGAAATTCCGGAAGGCAAAGCCCTAAAAATTGCTAAATTTGGTAACTATGGCACAGGAGATTATGAAGCGCATACTGCTATTGGCACATACATGCAAGATAAAAAGATAGAAATGAATGGTGCTTCGGTTTGGGAATTGTATGTTAATGACCCAACAACCGTTGAAACAGAAGATATACAAACAGATATTTACTACCCTATTAAATAAAATAGAATTATAACTTAATAAAAAAGCAGCTCTTCTTGAGCTGCTTTTTTTATTTAAAAGAAAGACTTATATTATTAATTTCCTTTTAAACAAATGGTTTTTGGTAAATGTTTGCCATCATGCATTTTTATACTATTCACAACAGTTCGCGGTTTTGCATACAGCGTAATAGCACCACAATTTTTTATTGTAGAAGCAGTAAACTCAAAGTTACCACTAAACTCTGTATCTGCAGGATTTGTTGGTATTACATGCTCTAAAATACTTACTGGAATATTATTAATATTTGTAGATAGTCTATAATATTCAATATGACTTTCAGACACCGAAAAATTACCTTTAATTGGCAATCCTTTTATAAAATGCGAACAATCACCATAGTTTTCTATATGCAACTCTAAAACAGGACTTGCATTATCTATTTGAATAATTTTACTGAAAGATGTGCCGTCAAGATGCTCAATGGTAATTCGAATAGCATCATTTGTAGAATGATAAAATTTTGCAACAGCGTTAAATGAATTATTTGAAGCATCACCATAATACGTGTATTCATTTGTCACGGGATCTGGATTTGAAACATAAATAACCTCATCCATAATAAACGAATTAGAAACATAATAACTGGTTCCGTCATTCATATTATCTACTCGTACTTTATAGCGTTGCCCATCAAAAGCATTTGTTTCTGCTTCTACAATTATTAGTCCGCCAAAAGCACTACCAGAAGTAACAGGTAAACCAGTAAACTTAAAATGTGCACTTGGAGTGGTTAGTCCTGTTGCATCAATATAATCTATATCTACGCCACCAATAGCTACTATTTCTGGTCCACTACCTTCAATAACTCTTTTTGGTTGCAATTGTACGTAAGACTCTAAAATATTTCCCCATCTAGAACACTCCATATCTTCAGGAGCTACATTCCAAGACAAAATAGCCTTTACTTTAAGCACTTGAGGTGTAGCACAATCTTTCTTTAAACCATCAAAATTATAGGGCAAAACCACCGAGTAAAACAAACCATTGTCTGGTACTTCTGGTATATCATGAACCGTTACATGAGAAGTTCCGGCGTGAATCCATTGGCAATCTTCTTCGTTCTGGATCCAAAAAGAAACATACTCCTTACTACCTGCAGTGCATAAACTACCACTATAACCAGAAGATTTTTTTATTTTTATAGTTCCTACTAAAGCTTCTCTATTATAATCTGCACCAACACAAACTAATTCTTCATACTGGGTATCACAATTTAAATTATTCAAATCCAACAAACTATCTGTGAGGTTCCAATTATTCACCTCAAAAAGATTTGAAATTTCATTGTACGCCAAGGTATCTGAAATATGCATTGCTTGATGTAACTCTTTATAAGCAAAGCGATGTGGTTTAATTTTTTCATTATTATATAAACCCGAAAGTTGTGTAAAGTTTAATGTTTTAGGCATTAAAGAAGCTTTTGCTTTATTTAAAACCGACATGTTTTCTGGTTTCCCAATGCTTAATTGATTTAAAGATATATTAGGGTTTAAAATTGCCGAATTAAACAAATCATCTAACTCAAAAATTGGAAAATCAGGTATAAAAAGTTTATACGAATCCATTTGAATTTGTACATCTTTTTTATCACTCCAAACATAAGTACCAAGTGTTAAATCTGGATCATTTGGTTCTGGTATAACATTCCATGCAAGAACGGCCCTTACCATTGGTAAATTAGCAGAAGAGCAATAAGCTCTTTTAGGACTAATATCTAATCTTAACACATAACTTATTGGTGTTTCATTATTACCATCACAATCTTTATTGGTAGCTATATCATGTACATTTACACCTACAACTCCCATATCTTCCCAACCATCACCATTTTGATAGTCCATATAAAATCGCACATATTCATACGATCCGTTAGCACATAAAGCACCAGAATATCCTGTTGCTCTTTTAATATTAATAGTAGCTGTTAATTGTTTTTTTGCCGCATTATACCCTACACACCCCAAAGATTCAAAAGTGGTATTTAGTTTTTGACTAAAAGCACTTAATGGTGATTTTAATTTTAATTTTGAAAGGGCTTTATTTCCTGATGTTAAATAAGGTTTAAATTCTTGTCTTGCAATTACTAGCTGCTTGTCGCTTAATTTTTCCATGATTTTTTTATTTAAAAAACACCTACTCTTTTTAAGGTTTTTCGGTTTACACCTTATTGCTAAGTTTGTATATTCATAAAGAATGCATTCAAATATTAATAGGTAAAAAGGAAAAAGGTTAACATGTTTAAAAAATTAATTCGGTTGTAATTTAATAGATAGTATATTTGTTACTATGAAGAATTTATTACTTGTATTTGTAGGTGGAGGTTTTGGTAGTGTATTGCGTTATATTATAGGAAAATATTTAAACAACACCGAAAATGGAATCCCTTACGGAACATTTTTAGCAAACGTTTTAGGTAGTTTGTTTATTGGTTTTATACTTGGTTATGCATTAAAACACAATAGCCTTTCTGCCAACCAAACCTTATTACTTGCTACGGGATTTTGTGGTGGATTTACTACCTTTTCCTCTTTTGCATATGAAAATCATGTGTTTTTAAAATCTGGCGACTTTACAAGTTTTGCTATTTATACTATTGCCAGCTTTGTTTTAGGTTTCCTTGCCGTTTTCTCAGGAATGTATTTAGCAAAATAATACAGTGTAATGCTTACTAAATACTCCTATAAACACCTCTCTTTAGCTAAAGAGAGGTGGATTTCCATATTTAAAAATTCTGAGCGTTTGACCTAAAATGCGAAGCTATTTTAAATTACAGCACGCAGCCTACTAAAAACTACTTCACAAAAGCCTTTACTCCTGCATTAATAGTTTCATCTACATAATTTTCTCTAGGTACAATTGGGCAAGAAAACTTGGCATTATAGGTACAATACGGATTATAAGCTTCATTAAAATCAAGCATTAAAGTATCTCCTTCCGGAATACGCAAATCCATATAACGTCCTCCTCCATAAGTAGTGTCTCCATTAGTATTATCTAAAAACGGGAGAAATAAATAATCTTCAAATCCTGCTTTATTCATTAAATCCTGACCTTGATATACATTTAAATTGTATGTGTTGCCATGCATTGTAAAAGACAAAACACCATAAATACGTTCATTAGAAACATAGTCTGTAGTCGTTTTCATTTTAAACCATTTAGAATCTGGTGTTCTTTTTAAGACTGCTTTTACAACATAGGCAGAATCATATTTAAAAAAGTCTAAGCTTCTAAAGGTCTTTCTATCTTTATCTTTTAAAGGGGATTTAGACGCGTCTTTAAACTCTGCATTTTTTTTACGTTGCCAATCGGTATCTCCTAATAAAGGTAATTTTTCTTGTGCACAACTGCAGGTTACTATAAATAGAATAAGATAGAGAAAGTTCTTCATGCTAATATTTTTTTCGGTTTAAAAATACAACTTCTTATTATTTTGTTTAGCTTTGACTTATAATAAAACAAAAAAAATGATTACTTGTAGTATTACATATACAGAAAGACGTACCTCTTCATACAGAAGTAGGGCTTGCTATATATTGTGCTGATACTATTATTAATTTATACAATATAAAAAAGTCCGACTTCTACGTCGGACTTTTTATTTTTAGTAAACAATTTATTTCTTAAAAAAAGGAATAAATACAACAACCAACCAACATGAAAAAACTATTTCACAACTATATAAATACCTTTAAAGGGCTCTCTACAGAAGTTTGGTGGCTTGCGTTAATTACTTTAATTAACAGAGCAGGAACTATGGTTATTCCATTCTTATCCTTATACCTTATTGAAGATTTAAATTTCACGCTTAAAGATGTAGGCTGGATCATGTCTGCCTTTGGTTTAGGCTCTGTTGCAGGTTCTTGGCTAGGCGGAAAACTAACCGACAAAATTGGCTATTACAAAGTAATGGTAAGAAGCTTACTCTCTACAGGAGTACTATTTATAGCGCTTCAGTTTTTAAATACTTTTGCTACTTTATGTGTTGGTATTTTTTTAGTGATGCTGGTTGCAGATATGTTTCGTCCTGCCATGTTTGTGGCCCTAAGCGCATACAGCAAACCCGAAAACAAAACAAGAAGCGTAACCCTTATACGTCTTGCTATTAATCTTGGTTTTTCTGCTGGTCCTGCTGTTGGCGGACTAATAATTACAACCATGAGTTATAGTGGTTTGTTTTGGGTAGATGGTATTACTTGTATAATAGCAACCTTAGTATTAATTAAGGTATTAAACCCAAAAACAGCAAAAATTCAAGATAATATTGTTGTAGAAAACCCGGATTCAGCCTATAAAGACCATGCTTTTTTAATTTTTCTTGTTGCTATGTTTTTGTTTGGTTTTGTGTTTTTACAATACTTTTCAACCATGCCTATTTATTACAGAGAAAAACATCTATTAAGCGAATTTAAAATAGGCTTGCTTCTTGGTGCTAACGGTTTCCTGATATTTTTATTAGAAATGCCACTAATAAAATGGCTAGAAAACTCAAAATACACAAAAACAGGTTTAATGCTTTTTGGTGCTATGCTAACCGCATTAAGCTTTTTGGTGTTAAACCTAACCGCTTTTACAGGAATACTAATTATAGGTATGTTTTTAATGACGCTAGGCGAAATGATTGCCTTTCCGTTTTCTAATGCCTTTGCCTTGCAACGAGCAAAAAAAGGAAACCAAGGAGAATACATGGCTTTATATTCTATAGCATTTTCTATTGCTCATATTTTTGGGCATAATGCTGGAATGCAATTAGTAGATGGGTTTGGCTATGATAACACCTGGTATATCATGACTGTTTTAGGAAGTATTTGTGCCTTTCTTTTTCTCTTTTTAAAAACGTATATGAAAAACAAAAACGACAAACAATAAGAGTGTTTTTAACTTAACATCAAAGAAGAACAAAAAGGCTTTAAAGATTTTTAAAGCCTTTTAATCTCTTTATTTTTTACCACATGAGAAAGTACAATTTGCGTTTTACTTTCACCATACACAATAAGTTGGTCTATAAAAGTTTCAAGGTGCTTTTGATTTTTTAAAACCACTTCCATTACAATATTTTCATTGCCTGTAATTCTATAGCAATTAATCACTTCATCAAAGGTTTTTACCTTTTCAAGAAAGGGCTTTAACTTTCCCATAAAAGCACTTAAAGTAATAAGAGCTTTTAGCTGGTAACCAACTTCAAAAGGAGAAATTAATGTGATGTGATTTTGAATAATTCCTAAATCTTCCATCTTCTTAATACGCTCTGAAACTGCAGGCGAACTAATACCTACTTGCCTACCAATTGCTGCATTTGACTGTCGCGAATTTTCTTGCAAACATGTTAAAATTTTCCAATTAAGATTATCTAAACTCATTATTAAAGTATTTCTTTTAAATAATTTAATTTTTAAAGCAAATATACAATTTTGCTTTAAAATCAAAAGACAAAAATACCTACTTGTCACTAATTTTGATAGAAACCGTAAAATAAATTATGTTAGCGCATATTCCTTCTCATCTTTCCAATTTACCAATATACAAGCAAGCCTTGCTTATTTTTATTTTGTCTAGAAGTATTTCTAACTATTTAAGCCAAGATTTGGCGCATTTAGAAGAAGATGGTTCAGAAGATGAACACATTTATTTTTCTGGTGATATTGTGCAACATTCTATATCACTTGCTCCAGAAATTATTAATGCAGAAATGGAACGTTTTTCAGAAAAAAAACACAAGCATATTGCAGCAATACGATTTTTAACAAGTAGATTATATAGCCATTGCAGAAGACTAGAAAAATGCAATAGTAATGGCAAAGACTATATTCCTATTTTAAGAAAAGAGCTTAAAATATTTAAAAAGTTGCAAAATAGCTGGATGCATACTTTGTAGGCTTACTCCATTTTCACAATCTGCGCATGATACATAAAAGACTCTTGCAGTCTTTCATATTTGCTATGCATACTTTCTGCTAGAATAATATATTGGCATTTTTGAATACTTTCTGTAACACGTAACACATCATTATGATAGTTGTTTCGTATTAAAAACTCGGCATCATCTAAAGCAAAAATTTGTAGTTGCCCTAAATGCACACTATTCATAAAATAGAGTTTATTTAAGCGTTTTGGTGTTGCTATTAAAACATCTACACCATAGTAAATTTCTTCACGTTGTTGGTCTAAAGTTTGTTCTTCGTAGGCAGCGTAAATTCTTAAATCGGTACGTCTTGTAAACTTTTCAAACTCCGCTTTTAAATCTAAAGCAGCTTGTTTGTCTTTTACTAAAATTAAAGCTCTAGGAGAATCTTCAAAAGCTTCCGCCTTTAGTTTATGAATGGTAGCAATAATTAAAGCAGTTGTTTTACCAAAACCAGCAGGTGCTAAACCATATACATTTGCTCCTCCTTTTAATTTTGGCAATATTTTTTTCTGAAACGCTAAAGGGGCTTCAAATTCAAGAGTATTTAAGGCTTCTTTTAATAATGGATTTAGTTTTTTAAAGGACATGCTAAATTAATTTGTATGTTGTAAAACAAGTAAGTTGCTTTCATTGCATACAAAGGTACGTATTAATGACACATTTTACAGTCTGCTTTGTCTTTGATTTCTCCAACCAAAAACCCATCCTCATTAATTACAAAATCACAACAGTCTACAAAGCCTTGTGCTATCATTTTTCGTCCGCGTTGTATTTGTGATTTTACTGTAGGTAAAGCTAACTGTAATTGCTTTGCTATTTGTGCTTGTTTTACTCCTTTTATATCACTTAAAAACAAAGGTTCTCTATACTTTTTAGGCAAACTCTTAATAATACCATGTAAACAATCTGCTTCAGTATGTTCTAACTTTTGTTCTTCAAAAATAAAATCTTCATCTGTAGTTTCATACACTATTTCTTTACTTCTAAAATAATCTAAAACCGTATATCTGGCTATAGAGAACAGCCAAGATTTAATCTTATTTTCATCTTTTAAAGTATGTAACTTAGTATGTACTTTTATAAAGGTTTCCTGCAATAAATCTTCTGCTACAACGGCATCTTTTACCTTACTTAAAATAAAGTATTTAATGTCATCTGCATGTAATTTCCAAATATCTTTAGTATTCATACTCTTATGTTAAAAACAACGCTAATCTTAGTATAAAGTTACTAAAACTAGCGCTAATATTGTCTTTTTTAAGTCTTGCTTAACAATTACAACTGCTACATGTGCAATTTTCGCAAGTACAATTTTTACAATTTCCTTTTGCACAACCTTCACAATTGCACGTACATTCTTTATTTTTCATGATATCTATTTTTATGTGTTCATATAATAGACGAAAAGGTTTTAAAAAAGATGCAAAAAAGAACAAGTTTTTTTAAGAACTAGCTTACCTCTACTGTTGCCACATGAGTAATAGGGAAATTACAAGAATTAGCAATAAAGCAAAGTTGATTTGCTTTAACATGAAGGCTTTGTGCTAAGTCTTTTTGACTAGCATTTTTTATTGTAACAACAGGTTGTAATCTTACTATTTTAAAATTCCCACTACCTGAAGCATGCACTTCTAAATCGCCTTCTGCATGATCTGTATAGCTTAAAACTTCAATATTATGTTGCGCACAAACGTATAAATAAGACATCATATGGCAGGATGTTAAGGCAGACAATAATAAATCTTCTGGATTGTACAAGTTGTCATCTCCTCTAAACGGTTTTGCTGCAGATACTTGTAATGTCGAAGTTTTATTAGCAATTAAAACCTCATGGTTTCTGCTAAAGCTTCTTGGATTACTTGTACTTTCTCCATCATTAATGGTCCAATTTACTTGCGCTTTAAAGGTGTGTTTTATAGCCATTACTATTTTGTATTTTGGTGTAAAAAAAGCGTTTCTTAAAGAAACGCTTTTTTATTTTATTTTTTTGAGGTTTTAAAAATTTAGATGCTTCGCTTTACCCTGAATAACACTTTGCTTTTATTCAACCAAACAACCTTTCATGTCATTCAGAAGGAGGTACGACTGAAGAATCTTGAACTATTACAACCCTTGTCTTTGAGATGCTTTGCTCTGAATGACAAAATAAACACGAACAATATCGTATAAAATTAATTACCTTTTCTCTTTTTTACAAGAATCTTATTTGTAATTAAAAAGCATTTAAAAACATTATTACTTTACTGTATTTATACACTCTATAAAATCGTGTAACTCTTCTTCCAGATTAAGTTAGTTTTATAAAAGACACATTACATATTAAAATAATGCCTCTAAAATAAAATCTAGTTGCAAAAACAATTCTATATGCGTAATTTACTAACAACAAACAAATTAAGACTATATGCTTAAAAAATCTATTTTAATAGAAAAAAAGAGCAAGGTTACAACCAAAAACTTACAGCTCATTATTGAAAATGAATTTAGAAAAGCAAATATCCCCATAGAAGATATTGGATATATTGTATTAGACCACCCAGAAACATACATAAGTATACCTGCTTTAAACTTATTAATTGAAAATAATACAGCCGTTATTATTTGTAATACTTCACATTTACCAAATGGCATGTTCTTAAATCTAAATAGCCACCATATACAACAAGAAATTTTTAAAAAGCAAATTAACGCTAGTACGCCATTAAAAAAACAATTATGGCAACAAACCATTGTTGAAAAAATACAAAACCAAGGTATTTTATTAAAAAAAATAACACAATCAAAAAATGAATTTGCTTTTTTAGCAAGTAAAGTTTTAAGTGGAGACACTTCAAATATGGAAGCTGTAGCAGCCAATTTTTATTGGAAATCTTTTTTTGAAATAGACTTTAAAAGAGAACGCTTTGGTAATTATCCTAATAACTTTCTTAACTACGGTTATGCCATATTAAGAGCAGCAACTGCTAGAGCATTATCTGGAAGCGGTTTATTAAATACTTTAGGAATACACCATAAAAGTAAATACAATGCTTTTGCTTTAGCCGATGACATTATGGAACCTTTTAGACCTATTGTTGACGAGGCTGTACATACCATTATGCAACATTATGATGAGCAAGAACTAAATACTGAAATAAAATCTGTTTTATTACAAATACTAACCAGAACCGTTTATTTTAAAAATGAAAAAAGCCCCTTAATGGTTGCTTTACAAAAAACAGCTAGCTCTTTACAACAATGCTATAGTGGGAAACGAAAAAAAATAAAGTACCCTAAATTATGGAACTAAACGGTTATAGAATTATGTGGTTATTTGTATTTTTCGATTTACCAACAGACACTGCTAAAGACAGAAAAAACGCGGCTGGTTTTAGAAAAAACCTATTAAAAGATGGTTTTACTATGATGCAATATTCTGTATACATGAGACATTGTGCTAGTAGTGAAAGTGCAGATGCCCATGAAAAAAGAATAAAAAAACAATTACCTCCTTTAGGCAAAGTAAGTATTTTAAGAATTACCGATAAACAATTTGGAAACATCATGAATTTTTGGGGTAGAGCAGAAATGCCTAAAGAACCACAACCAACCCAATTAGAATTATTTTAAAACAAAAAAATGCAACAATCTTGCCTTATCACTGCAAAAAAGAAGCATTTTTTTAAACGATACATCAATCTAAACCACTGAATAACAAAAGGTAACACACCAGCTAATATCGTGTTTTCTAATCTTTAATCAAACCACAACAATTTGAGGAATCAATAAGTTTTACAGAAAATATCGTGTTTTCTAATCTTTAATCAAACCACAACGCGATTATGACTTCACCACCTGCAAAAGCAAATATCGTGTTTTCTAATCTTTAATCAAACCACAACGCTTCACGCGCTTGTAAATTAGTATTTGATAATATCGTGTTTTCTAATCTTTAATCAAACCACAACATGTATTTACTATTGAAAAATTCCGTTTTCAATATCGTGTTTTCTAATCTTTAATCAAACCACAACTAGTGACTGCCAAATTGAGTGACTAAATCGAATATCGTGTTTTCTAATCTTTAATCAAACCACAACTATGAAATAGTATTGTAAATAAAAGATAATAATATCGTGTTTTCTAATCTTTAATCAAACCACAACCATTCTGTAAGCTTTATTTCTGTAGGAACTAATATCGTGTTTTCTAATCTTTAATCAAACCACAACCGTGGGGGTGGCTGCCGGTTGAGGTCCTGGAATATCGTGTTTTCTAATCTTTAATCAAACCACAACTTTTGTTCAATGCAAAATAGAAAAACATTTAATATCGTGTTTTCTAATCTTTAATCAAACCACAACTGTCTTTGTGGTTTTTTAAGCCTGTTAAGAATATCGTGTTTTCTAATCTTTAATCAAACCACAACTCTTATCCTTACTTCTTATAGATAGAAATAAATATCGTGTTTTCTAATCTTTAATCAAACCACAACCGCGCAAAGACTTTAGATGAAGAGGTAACAAATATCGTGTTTTCTAATCTTTAATCAAACCACAACTCTTTTGAAGCTTGGGCACCAAAAAAAGAAAATATCGTGTTTTCTAATCTTTAATCAAACCACAACTTACAAGTAACAAAAACAACTAGCACACAAAATATCGTGTTTTCTAATCTTTAATCAAACCACAACATAGCTCTAGTTCTCATAACTACAGCTTGAAATATCGTGTTTTCTAATCTTTAATCAAACCACAACCTATACAAAATTTATACGTTAATTCAGTAAAATATCGTGTTTTCTAATCTTTAATCAAACCACAACTTACTGATGGAACAGTAGCAATCGATGAAGAATATCGTGTTTTCTAATCTTTAATCAAACCACAACTTGTGTCACCAATTTGTCCCATTGTAAATAATATCGTGTTTTCTAATCTTTAATCAAACCACAACTAATCTCCTTGTTTGCTCTAATATCTTATAAATATCGTGTTTTCTAATCTTTAATCAAACCACAACAGAGCAGGAGAATTGTCTTCTAAGATTGAAAATATCGTGTTTTCTAATCTTTAATCAAACCACAACAATGTAGTTGCTAGCACTAGTGCTAATATGAATATCGTGTTTTCTAATCTTTAATCAAACCACAACTAAAGCATGGGTTAAAATCCATCCACCAAAAATATCGTGTTTTCTAATCTTTAATCAAACCACAACATAGGTTTAGGTGCGGTTGATTTTGGGTATAATATCGTGTTTTCTAATCTTTAATCAAACCACAACCAAGCGTTTAGAGGTTTAGGTTTAAAATATAATATCGTGTTTTCTAATCTTTAATCAAACCACAACATGGTTATACATGGTTAAGCACAAATAATAAATATCGTGTTTTCTAATCTTTAATCAAACCACAACTTACCAAACAAAATATTTTTAAATGAGCACAATATCGTGTTTTCTAATCTTTAATCAAACCACAACATTTCTTTTGCCAACTCTAAAACAGGTCTAATATCGTGTTTTCTAATCTTTAATCAAACCACAACTTAACAAGTGCCTTTAAACCATTACCACTAAATATCGTGTTTTCTAATCTTTAATCAAACCACAACAGAAGAAGAATATCAATGCGTAAAATTCAAATATCGTGTTTTCTAATCTTTAATCAAACCACAACCTCATTGCGGCCTTGGTTGGCATAGTGTTTAATATCGTGTTTTCTAATCTTTAATCAAACCACAACTTAGAAGAGGTTTTAGATAACGGTTATGCAAATATCGTGTTTTCTAATCTTTAATCAAACCACAACTTACATGTTAAACTACCTTTAGCTACGACAAATATCGTGTTTTCTAATCTTTAATCAAACCACAACCAGACACACCTTCTTTAATTCATCCATATTAATATCGTGTTTTCTAATCTTTAATCAAACCACAACACACCAGAGCAATTAATAAAAGACCAGGAAAATATCGTGTTTTCTAATCTTTAATCAAACCACAACTTACAACTTCTTCAAACTGGTTTAGCAGAAAATATCGTGTTTTCTAATCTTTAATCAAACCACAACTAGTTGGAGTGCTTCTAGTGAGATAGCTTAAATATCGTTTTTCTAATCTTTAATCAAACCACAACTGAATATAGGCGAAGCACTTAGACGTAAAAATATCGTGTTTTCTAATCTTTAATCAAACCACAACTGGTTAGAGTATCGTATAACTCGAAAATCTAATATCGTGTTTTCTAATCTTTAATCAAACCACAACTTACAAACGGTAAAAAATATAAAGTTATAAAATATCGTGTTTTCTAATCTTTAATCAAACCACAACACATTATCACCAATTATAACTTGGCTATCAATATCGTGTTTTCTAATCTTTAATCAAACCACAACTAACCTATGTACTGTTTTCACTAATTACTAAATATCGTGTTTTCTAATCTTTAATCAAACCACAACTAACTAACAACCAAGCTCACACATAACCTAAATATCGTGTTTTCTAATCTTTAATCAAACCACAACTTATACGTTAAATTGCCTTTAGCTAGTCAAAATATCGTGTTTTCTAATCTTTAATCAAACCACAACCTTGTGCAACAAACTCTGTAGGCTTATATTAATATCGTGTTTTCTAATCTTTAATCAAACCACAACTCCTACTTGGTCTATAACTACTTTTATAATAATATCGTGTTTTCTAATCTTTAATCAAACCACAACTGCACAATGACCTCTAACGTATTTGTGTATAATATCGTGTTTTCTAATCTTTAATCAAACCACAACGCTTTAAATACCTTATTAATTAGCATTGGCAATATCGTGTTTTCTAATCTTTAATCAAACCACAACAGGGGTGCAATTTCGTTACGATCTTAAAAAAATATCGTGTTTTCTAATCTTTAATCAAACCACAACTCAAGAGGTAACAGAACACATAACGGTATAAATATCGTGTTTTCTAATCTTTAATCAAACCACAACTAAACGGTGAAATTGGTGGCGTTTCTATAAAATATCGTGTTTTCTAATCTTTAATCAAACCACAACCTGTTCCTATTGCCATAATCTATGAATTATAATATCGTGTTTTCTAATCTTTAATCAAACCACAACTTTTCTATACCCAGAACTCAAACCCTTTTTAATATCTTATTTTTAATCTAATTCGAGTATTTCATAAAAACTTTATCTTGCTAGTTGAACTTATTTTAAACTCTTCTTTATTTAATAAAAAATTAAAATTTCCCATCGATAATCGCAACCAAGGCACAGGTTCTTCAAAATTAACTTGTGAATTCTTCACCCCTTTATCTTTCATGTATTTAACAATAGTCATTTCTTCTTTATTCTTACTACTTTGTTGCATCGCCGTTTTATGAAACCTAAATTGAATTCTTCCATCTCCTTCAAAACCTATTACTTTATACAATCTTTTTGCTAATGAAAGGCCATCTATTTCGTATAACTCATCCTTGTTTTCTTTATAAAACAAAACTAAGTCTCCTTTTTTAACTTTGTATTTTAATGGTAAATTTGACTTAAGGTGCACCATCGGAACTAGTGAATCATAATTATTTTTGTTACTTAATTTAAAGTATCGTCCAGCATCTCTATAATTAACCAACTCAAAACTTCTTTTAATTTTCCCATTTTTATCTTCACCTTCATAAATAGCCATACAATAGTTTTCATCGTTTTGACCATAAACCAACTGTTTGTGCTCGTGTCTTGATTTAGACAATGGACTATGTTCTTTAATTTCTAGAGGGTTTTTTACTGAATTTGAATACACACGAACCTTTTTAATTGGCACTCGTTTTTCTTTATTCATCCATACAGCATCTACTATTTTGTTTTTTTGTTGGGCATTTTTGGATAACACAAGTACTTTATTTTCAATAGCTTGCTTTACCTTTTCTTTTACTACCTCATCAATAATATTTTCAATGTCTGTTTTTTTTAGACTTTCTAAATCTTTCCTAATAACATATCTAATCTGCTTATTATTCAATGGGTCTTTAATAGCACCATAAATACTGTCTTGATGTAAAGAACCTCTAATAGTATCTCCTTGTTGGTATCTTGGAATTCGTTTTCCTTCTGCATCTAATTTATAGATTATTTTTCCGTTGGCATCTTTTTTGGGTACCACTTTATTATATGCATCTCTTTCAATTTCTGCAACATATTGTTTTTTACCTCGTATTCTAATAATTTTTTTAGATTGCTTTTTAACATTATCAGGTGTGTAATGAGAGACTAAGATATCTTCTTCTATTTTTTTTAAATCTTCTTTAAATGTTTTCCAAGGTTTTGCTGCTTCAATTATAGCTTTAGCTTCTGTTTTGTTTTGTTCATCTTCAAGTTTCCATGCCTTTGCTAAAACATCGTATTTATCTTTGGTCATACACGCTATAGTTATAGCATCTATGGTATGGTGCGTATGTGTACTTCTATCTTTTGGTTTGTAATGTTTGTTACCATGTTCATCAGTGAAAGATTCTTGAATACCCCATTGTTTTCTAAACTCTGCAACCATACCTCCTTTTACAGATTCTACTCTTTTAAAATACGATTTTAAATACGCTTGCGAATAGCGTGTTATAATACCTGTATCTGGAATTTGACTATTTTTAAAACCTACTTTTGGTTCTTCCCAAATAAACCTTTCGTATTTTCCTTTTAAATAATTACGTTTTAGGTTTAAATAATGTCTTCTGCGTATCTTTTTATCTTTAGCTTCTTTAGTAGCAACAGATTTTATAGAACGTGTAATAATTTCTATTTCTCTGCTATAATTTTCAGCTTCTTTTTTCCAATGAGCAATTCGTGGCAGAATTTCTAAATGATTTCCCAATTCAATTGGCATTTTATTCCCTTTAATATCTCTATTAAACTTTTGACTACAAAGCGTTTTGTTCATTTGAGAATTATCTTGCGAAATGCTTCTTGGTATAGTATGCTCTATATCAAAATCTGGATTACTTCCTATTATTTGAGAAATTCCAATATAATTTCCATCCTCATAAATCTCTTTTTTGTCTTGCTCAATCCAAAGTTGATATCGTAATATATCATCTTCAGTTGGTTCTACTTCTTTATGACTTTCTGCTAAATAGAGCTTTTTTATTTCTATTATAGCATCTTCACGTTTCTTTTTATTTTCATTCTGGTAATCTTGAATAGCTTTTCTTTTATTGGCATCATTAAGTTCACGAGCCATTTCAATATGGATTCTAGTTTTTTCATCTATATCATCATTTAGGATTAAAGCATTCAATACTTTTCGTAATTGATGTAACGCTCGCATTGCCATAGGGTTCTTTATTGAAGATGTTAATGGACTTCCTAAAACTAGTTTTTTATTACCAAATTCATCTTTAATAATTTTCTTTTTAAAAACATCTATATCAGAGGGATGATATAGTTTTTTAATACGTTTTTCGTCTGTGCAATAAATCTCTCCATCTAGATTATTTCCTAAAATAAACTCTACTACTTTTTCGTCTATTCTTTTAATTTTTACAAACGCACCTTTTTTTAATTGCTTTAAAAGCAAAATATAGTTTTCTTCTAAAATAGTTTCCTTTATATTTTCATCGTCTATTTTAAATCTTGTATAAAAAGAATCTAATTTTTTTGAAAGTTGCTTTTTGTAAAGCAATTTTGACTCTTCGGAATAAAAATAATTATTCTCTTTGCATTCTTTTATTATGGAGTTCACAACAGTAAAACAACCATTTTCAAACTTATGATCTTCAATGATCTTAGCTATTTTAAGTTGAATGTTTAATTGTGATTCTTTGTTTTTCCAAATATCTTTATCTACTACTTTTTCAATGTTTGCCATAAATACCGCATGAGAATATAATAATCCTTGCTTTAGGTAAGGTGTTATTTTAGTAATAGCATTAAGACTTAAACCTGCATAATCCTTTTTTAACTTAATCTTACTATATGCTTTGGCTTTTCTTTCTTCTAACTCAAGTTTCACTTTTGCATAATCATATAAATAAGCGTCTGAAGTGGAAACAGAAAGTAAATGCCATAAATCTTTATAATTTACGTTCCTTGTTACTTCTATATTTTTTGAATTAAACGTTTTATAAGTATGTGTTTTAGTATTCCAATCGTCTCCAAAAATATTTTTAAAAGAAGCCGATACAGGACACCCTGCAACGGTATCTGTTGGCTTATAATTAAACCAATATTGGTATTCATTTTTTTTTGAAGATTTATAAAACCCAAATGATGCACCTTTTTCAATTAATTCTTTAGCTAAATCTTCAAAATTAAAATGGCCTTTTTTTCTTAAAAACTTTGGAATTAAATTTAATTTTTCTTCATGAGTTAAAAATCGCAATTTTTTTTCTGATGGTTTACCTATTTTAATAGTATTAAGATATGTCCACATTCTATATTCTTCAAAATCCGGATGAGAGACAGAGCAACGTGATTTATTTTTCTCAAAGGAACATTTACCTATTAATCCTTTTTGAGATTTTAATGGTCGTTGAAAGAAAATAGCTCGATATAATTCTTTAGCTAAACCAGAAAATCGTTTTTCTGGTATTTTTTCGTTTTCATTAATCTCTTTTATTCCTTGAGTTTTGCAGATAATTATAAACTCTTCTAAATAATGTTCTTCTCTGGCTGTGTATTGATTTCTTATTTTTTCTTTATTGTATAAACTATAAAAATATTGCCCTAGTGTTTTAAAGTCTCCATCAATCATTGCTTGAGAGATTTCTTTAATTCTCCCTTTTACCTTTCCTAAATCTTCTTTTTTGTTTAATCTTGCAATTAGTTCTTCATTACATTTTTTAAAGTCCGATTCATTTTTTTTCAAGATCGCTTTTAAAGAATTATATAAGGATTTTAACTTCTTTTCTCCTTCATCTAAATCTTTAACAAAACCACCTCTTATAGTCTCATCAAGTATTCCAACATTTTGAAAATAGTCTTTCAATGCTAATAAAATGTCTTCATTTGATTCTAATTCTTCTATTTGATTTTGAATTTGTGGACAATGTTCTTCAAAAATTCCTTCAGCAGATTGGTCTAAACGGTTACTTAAAAAACCTCTTCTTTGTGCAATATGGTATAATGCTCTACCTAACTCAAATAAAGCAACTTTTTGCTTACTTGCTCTATCTCTAAAAGCATAAGGGTTAGTGTTATTTTCTTCACTGGTTCTCAACCATTTTAAAAATTCTGGATTGAGAGGATAATTTTTAAAATCTGAATTTTTCCATTCTTCAACTTCTTCAACAGTTAAAGGACACATATTATTCCTAGAAAGCACTTTTAAGGTTTCATACTTCCTTAATTTTCTTCGATATTTAAGTTTTCTTGCACTTCTATAACCTGTACGTTCAGCAGCTCGAGAACTTTCAATTCCTTTTTCGGATTTTACACCTTCACTAAATATCCTAACTCCTTTGTCTATTAGTGTAAATTCCTTATCATTATTATCTTTCTCTACAATTGCCCAACCAATACTATTAGTTCCTAAGTCTAAACCTAAAATTTTTGTCATTTATTTTAACTGTCTGTTTATTATTATTAACTATAAACTTATTATAATTTATTAAATAAAAAAATACGTACATCTACGTATTTTTTTTATTCTTTTATTTCACTAAGTTTGTAACTGATTAAAATTTCTAATCTTTAATCTTATCACAATAAGGCTATATGCCGTAGATGAAAATCTTTAGTCCTGCTTCGGTAGGACTTTTTTTTATACCACAACCATACCTAAAAAAAAACACTAACACTCCTCAATCCCTAACAGAAACTACTTCTACTCCAAAAGCATTCGCTCCTGCCAATAAATAATTTTCACCATTTACTTCTTGATAAAAAGCAACACGCAGCATAGCAAATAAAACACCTGTACCACTAGGTAGTGCTGCAACAGAAAGCGAAAAAGAATCTCCAATATAATCGCGAGCTATCACCAAAGGAGCAGCCATAACACGCGTATACGTTAAAGTTTCAAAATCAAAACACACCACGCCAAAAACAAGCTCCATAAAACTAGCCTCTTTAGGAAAACCTACCGTTTGCACATCAAAATGAGTAACGCTTAACAATAAGGCATCCCAATCAAAAATAAAACTACAAGGTAATAAAACAGGGCGCTTTGGAGTAAAAACAAAACCAGATAAACATTGCTTTCCTAAACTGGTAGAAATACCTTCTCGCACACAACGAGCTCCTCGGTTTGAAATAGTATCACAATCCTTGATCTTTAAAAACAATTGCATCAATCTACTATGTAAAGTGCCGTCTTTATAACCTAATAAAAAAGGCCTAATTGCCTGCTTAAAAATTTTATTTACCTTAGCGCACTTACCAAATTCATTATTACTTTCGCGCACACGAACCATAGTAGGACTCGTTTTTATTGCCTTTTTAGTAAAACCTCCTCCTGCTACTCTAGCTGTAGGTACTCCTTTTCTATAATAAAAATTAATACCTCCAATAGTACCTTCTAAAAACACAACTCCTTTTTGTTTTGCCATAACATTTTGGTTAACAGAACTTAAACATAGCATTTTATTTTTTAAAAATCAAGAAAATAGTTAATATATATATAATGTATATACCAACTATATGCCGACTTTATACCTAGTATATTTCAACATTTATTAAATAATAATAAATAAAAAACCCAAGCCTAAGCTTGGGTTGGTTTGTGTTATCGTCAAATAATATTAAAAATTGAGATGCTTCGCTTTACCCTGAATAACACTTTGCTTGTATTTAACCAAACAACCTTTCATGTCATTCAGAAGGAGGTACAACTGAAGAATCTTGAACTATTACAATCCTTGTCTTTGAGATGCTTCGCTTTGCTCTGAATGACGTTTTACTTTTATTCAAATAAAACCTTTCATGTCATTCAGAAGGAGGTACGACTGAAGAATCTTGAACTATTACAATCCTTGTCTTTAAGATGCTTCGATTTGCTCTAAATGACAAAGTCGCTCGCTGCTTACATATTACGTCTATACTGCCCTCCTACTTCAAACAACGCTGAAGTTATTTCCCCTAAAGAACATACTTTACAAACATCCATTAAGGCTTCAAAAATATTTTCATTGTTAATGGCTTTCTCTTGTAAATTTTTCAACAGCGCTTTGGTATCATTTCTCTTATGAAGGTTTTCTAAGGTTTTTATTTGAAATTGCTTTTCTTCTTCTGTTGCTCGTATCACTTCCGCAGGAATTACCGTTGGCGACCCTTTAGAACTTAAAAACGTATTTACACCAACTATTGGAAATTTACCGTTGTGTTTTAAAGTTTCATAATACAAGCTTTCTTCCTGTATTTTACTACGTTGGTACATGGTTTCCATAGCTCCTAACACACCACCACGTTCTGTAATACGGTCAAATTCTTGCAATACTGCTTCTTCTACTAAATCGGTTAATTCTTCAATAATAAAAGAACCTTGTATTGGATTTTCGTTTTTATTCAATCCTAATTCTTTATTAATAATTAACTGAATAGCCATTGCTCTACGCACAGATTCTTCCGTTGGTGTTGTAATAGCTTCGTCATAAGCGTTAGTATGTAATGAGTTGCAGTTATCATAAATAGCATACAGTGCTTGTAGCGTGGTACGTATATCGTTAAAGTCTATTTCTTGAGCATGTAAGCTTCGTCCTGAGGTTTGAATATGGTATTTAAGCATTTGCGCTCTTGCATTGGCACCATATTTATGCTTCATGGCTTTTGCCCAAATCTTACGTGCTACACGACCAATTACTGCGTATTCTGGATCGATTCCGTTAGAGAAAAAGAACGATAAGTTAGGACCAAATTTATTGATATCCATTCCACGACTTAAATAATATTCCACGTAAGTGAAACCATTAGATAAGGTTAATGCTAACTGTGTAATTGGGTTGGCTCCTGCTTCTGCAATATGGTATCCAGAAATAGAAACCGAATAGAAATTACGCACATTATTGGCAATAAAATACTCTTGTACGTCTCCCATTAAACGTAAGGCAAACTCGGTAGAAAAAATACAGGTGTTTTGTGCTTGATCTTCTTTTAAAATATCTGCCTGAACGGTTCCTCTAACCTGTGCAATGGTATTCTTTTTAATTGCTGCATACACATCTGCAGGCAATACTTGATCACCTGTAACACCTAAAAGCATTAAACCTAAACCGTTGTTTCCTTCTGGCAAATCACCATTATAAGTAGGACGCTCTTTGTCTTTGTATATTTTAGCAATCTTTGCTTCTACTTCTTTTTCAAGGCCATTTTCTTTAATGTATAACTCACATTGTTGGTCTATGGCAGCATTCATAAAGAAACCTAATAACATTGGCGCAGGACCATTAATAGTCATACTTACCGATGTCATTACGTTGGCTAAATCAAATCCAGAATACAATTTCTTAGCATCATCTAAACAACAGATACTAACTCCTGCATTACCAATTTTACCGTAAATATCTGGTCTTAAATCAGGATCATTACCATAAAGGGTTACACTATCAAAAGCGGTAGACAAACGTTTTGCTGGCAAACCTGCACTTACATAGTGAAAACGTCTGTTGGTACGTTCTGGACCACCTTCTCCAGCAAACATACGTGCTGGATCTTCTCCTGTACGTTTAAAAGGATATAATCCCGAAGTATACGGAAATTCACCTGGTACATTTTCTTGCAAGGTCCAACGTAATAAATCACCCCAAGCTTGGTACTTTGGTAAAGCTACTCTAGGGATTTGCAAGTGAGAAAGCGACTCTGAATGTGTTTCTATTTTAATTTCCTTATCTCTTACTTTAAATGTATAGATAGGGTTTTTGTATTTGTTTACCTTTTCATCCCAACCTGTAATTACTTCCCAGTTGTAAGGATCTAAGTTTAATTTTACACGATCAAATTCTGCAATAAGCATTCTTACAAAATCTTTATTGTCTTCTTTTATTTCAAAAGAATCCGAAGCAATTCCTGCTTTATCTAATTCTGGAGTTACTTCTAATACAGATTCTAACGTTTTATAAATACCATATAATTTTTGAGCAACTTCTACTTGTGTATTTGCCGTTTTGTCATAGGCACGATTATTTTCAGCTATTTCAGAAAGATAACGTGTTCTTGAAGGAGGAATCACAAAGATCTTCTCACTCATTTCATCTGAAATATGGAATGTAGATTTTAAATCTGTATCTGTTTTTTCTACTAGTTTATCCATGATCGCCTTATACAGCGTGTTCATTCCTGGATCATTAAACTGTGAAGCAATGGTACCATAAACAGGTAGTTCTTCCTGCGGAATATCCCAAAGATTATTGTTACGCATATATTGTTTTTTTACATCGCGTAAAGCATCTAGAGAGCCTCGTTTATCAAACTTATTGATAGCTACCAAATCTGCAAAATCTAGCATATCAATTTTTTCTAATTGCGTTGCTGCACCAAATTCTGGAGTCATTACATATAATGCTACATCACTGTGTTCCATGATTTCAGTATCACTTTGCCCAATTCCTGATGTTTCTAAAATAATTAAATCATATTCGGCAGCTTTTAAAACCTGAACTGCTTCATTTACATATTTTGATAAAGCTAAATTAGATTGACGTGTAGCCAAACTACGCATATACACTCTTGGTGAATTAATAGCATTCATACGTATTCTATCTCCTAAAAGAGCTCCTCCAGTTTTTCGTTTAGAAGGATCTACAGAAACCAAACCAATGGTTTTTTCTGGAAAATCGATTAAAAAACGACGAACAAGCTCATCTACTAAAGAAGATTTTCCTGCACCTCCAGTTCCTGTAATACCTAAAACAGGAGTTTTAGACGTTTTATTTTTTATATGAATTTTATCTAAAGCATCTTTTGCTACTTCTGGAAAGTTTTCTGCAGAAGAAATTACTCTTGCAATTGCTTTAGGGTTTTTAGTTGGCAATAAATCTATTTCACCATTAAGAGAATCACCTATTGCAAAATCTGATTTTTCTACCAAATCATTAATCATACCTTGTAATCCCATAGCACGACCATCATCTGGAGAATAAATACGAGCAATACCATAATCCATTAATTCTTTAATTTCTGAAGGAAGAATAACGCCTCCTCCACCTCCAAAAATCTGGATGTGTTCTGCACCTCTTTCTTTTAAAAGATCATACATATACTTAAAATACTCATTATGTCCTCCTTGGTAAGAAGTTAAACAAATGGCATTGGCATCTTCTTGAATAGCTGTATTTACAACTTCTTCCACACTTCTATCATGCCCTAAATGAATAACCTCAACTCCAGTTGCTTGAATAATTCTACGCATGATGTTTATAGAGGCATCATGTCCATCAAAAAGAGATGCTGCAGTTACAATTCTAACTTTATGCTTTGGCTTATAAGGTGCTACTTGTATCATGTTCTATTTTATATTGCTTTATATTATAAAAATGCACTTTACTTTTTTTAATTTTTACTGTTATAAAAAAAGTTATAAATGTTTCATTCTTAATAAATCTAAGTTTTAGTGCTACAAATTTACGGAATATTCAAAAAATTTCATCAATTATATTAAATAATATAAAATTGAATCTAAGCTTAAATTTTATCTATATTTAAACTAGTTTTACTTATTAATTTTAAGTAGTTATGACAAAAATAACTTTATTAATACACTGTAAAGATCAATCAAGTATTATTGCAGATGTAACTAATTTTATTGCAAAAAATAAAGGAAACATTGTTTACATAGATCAGCATGTAGATAGAGAACAAGATATATTTTTTATGCGATTAGAAAGTGAATTCACATCATTTTCTATGGATAATTTTACTACAAATTTTAAAAAGGATTTGGCAGAAAAGTTTGCCATGAAATGGCGTATATACAATACCGAAACAAAACCAAAAATGGCTTTATTTGTTTCTAAATATGACCATTGTTTGTATGACATTTTGGGGCGTTATAACTCTGGTGAGCTATTTGTTGAAATTCCTTTTATTATAAGTAATCACAATACTTTAAAACCAATAGCAGATAGTTTTAATATTCCGTTTTATCATATTCCTGTTACTAAAGAAACCAAAGCAGATGCTGAAGCACAACAACTAAAACTGTGTAAAGAATTTGATATAAACTTTATTGTACTTGCGCGATACATGCAAATTGTATCCAGTAAAATTATTAGTCAATATACTAATAAGGTAATAAACATTCACCATTCATTTTTACCAGCATTTGTTGGCGCTAAACCATATCATTCTGCCTACAAGCGTGGTGTTAAAATTATTGGTGCAACTAGCCATTATGTTACCGAAGAATTAGACGCTGGACCAATTATAGAACAAGATGTTAATCGCGTATCACACACACATGCTATTACAGACTTAATAGCCAAAGGAAGAGATTTAGAAAAAATAGTATTAGCAAATGCTATAAAACTACATATTAAAAGAAAAGTAATGGTGTATAATAACAAAACAGTGATTTTTTCTTAAAACCACCACTAACTACCAAAAACATCTTACTTCTTTTTATTTTTTTTTGAAAAAACGCAATTTTTAAACTAAAAGCGCATCTTAATAATAAGTATATTTGAAACTAAAAAAATTATGAAAAAAGTATTTGCCTTTATTATTATTTTAAACCTAACTGCTTGTACTGAGTTGCAACAAGTTATAGACCAACTACCTCAAGAAGTTGGTACACTATCGGAATCTGAAATTGGATCAGCATTAAAACAAGCATTAGACTTAGGTATTGACAAACAAGTTACCAAACTTACCCAAACCGACGGTTTTTATAAAAACGAATTAGTAAAAATAACTTTACCAGAAGAATTACAAAAAGTAGACAAAGCACTACGTGATATAGGCTTAAGTAGCTTGGCAGACGAAGGCTTAAAAGTATTAAACAGAGCAGCTGAAGATGCAGTAAGTGAAGCTACACCTATTTTTGTAAACGCGGTTAAAGACATGACTATTACAGACGCAAAAAACATACTTCTTGGTAATGATGATGCTGCTACACAATACTTAACAAGCAAAACACAAACAGCGCTTTACGACAAGTTTAACCCTGTAATTAAGAGTTCTTTTAGCAAAGTTGGTGCAGACCAAATTTGGGCTAATTTAATTAACAAGTACAACAGCATACCATTTACAAGTAACGTAAATCCAGATTTAACAGACTATGTAACTGGAGAAGCTTTACAAGGTGTTTACACAATGATTGCTGTTGAAGAAAAAGAAATAAGAAGCAAAGCATCTTCTAGAACAACAGATTTATTACGTAAGGTTTTTGCTTTACAAGATTAAAAAAGAACTTAACATAATGCTAATATTAGCATAACCATATAAATACATAACCAAGCTACATTTGCCCTATCAATAATTCTACTTTAGATTTTTGAGTTAGTTGTTTAGTTAGTTATTAGAATAAAACCGATTTAAAACCTAAATCGGTTTTTTGTTATTTATTTTTATCTTATTCTTATTGTAAAATATTCGAAAAATAACGTATATTTAATTGCATTTTTCCTAAACACTACTAATGAAAAGAGATAAATTAATATTACGACACCGAAAAAAGCTAAGAAAAAAATATAAGCTGCTTATAGAAGAAGCTTATAATTTTAGACAAACAGATCATGCCTTAAGTGATATTTCTGAATTTAAGGCGATCCAGCTTTTAGACAAGCTAAATAAACTTAAATATTTATCTAGATAAGTACCTGCTACTTCTGTTTAACAATAATTATACATTCTTTAACCTTTAACTAACATCTAAGTTAGCGATTTGCTCGTACTTTATATATAAAGAACAAGTTAAAAGAATAAATTATGAGTACACATTATTGCAAAGTTGGCAAAAAGAGACCAAACGAAAACAAAGTATTTAGCATAAAAACTATTGAAAACAAGGCTAAACAAATAGTAGATTCCATGTCTAACCAAAAACCTACTCAAGATTTTGATGTAGCAACTTAAAATAAGTAAAAGACTTTATAAGTCTAGAACCATACCAAGAAAACATTTCGCCATCTACTAATTGTATTTTGGCATTAGTATAGTATGTTTTTAATTCTTGTATATGTTTTTCTTTAAAAGGATAAGGCTCACTAGACAATAAAACCAAATCTATGTCTTTATCTCGCTTTAGGTGTATTTCTGGATATCTTCCTAAATCTGCATATACATTTTCAAACTTATTAACTTGCAATAAGCAATTAATAAAAGTGTCTTTTCCTGCAACCATAAAAGGGTCTTTCCAAATAAAATAAGCAGCTTTTATCGTTGTTTTATTTTGAATATAAATTTGAAAGTCTTTTAAGTTATTTTGAATTTCTTCTGAAATTCTTGAAGCCACTTCCTTCTTATTGAAAATTTCTCCATATTGCTTAATCATTGTAATACAATCTGAAATATTCTCGATATTTGAAACATGTACTTTACAAATAGTACCACAAGCCTCTACAATATCTTTTGTGTTTTCTTCTTTATTACATAAAATAATATCTGGCTGTAAAGCTTTTATTTTTTCAAGATGTATTTGTTTGGTACCTCCAACAATGGTTTTTGTTTTTAATAAATGATTTGGATGCACACAAAACTTGGTAATACCAACAATAGCATCTTCTAAACCCAAATCAAAGAGTAATTCGGTTTGCGAAGGAACCAAAGAAACAATGCGTTTAGGAACAGAATTAAAATGTAGCTGTTGACCTATTTGATCTTGTAGTTCCATGAATAAGATTGCTTTGTCATTTTTATTTAAAATGACTTTCTAGTTTTATTTTTGGTTTAAAATAACTTCCATTTGCTCTTGTAAATCTTTTGCTTTTAAAGCTGCAGCTTGTGCAAAATCTTTTTCTTTTGAAGCGTAAATAATTCCTCTTGAAGAATTAATTAACAAGCCTACATTTTCACTCATTCCGTACTTACAAACGTCTTGTAAATTCCCACCTTGTGCGCCAACTCCTGGCACCAATAAAAAGCTATTAGGAATAATTTTTCTTATTTCTGCAAAATATTCTGCCTTTGTAGCACCAACTACATACATTAAGTTTTCGGCATGTTGCCAAGTTTTTGAAGTTTCTAAAACCTGTTTGTACAACTCTTTATCTGCTACTTTTTTAGTTTGAAAATCAAAAGCACCTTGGTTTGAGGTTAAAGCCAACATAATAGTATGCTTATCTGAAAATGCAAGAAATGGCTCTACAGAATCTTTACCCATATACGGAGCAACGGTTACACTGTCAAACGCTAAGTCTTCAAAAAAAGCTTTAGCATACATGGTACTTGTGTTACCAATATCACCACGTTTTGCATCTGCAATAGTAAATATTTCTGGATGCTTTTGGTTTAAGTAATTTATTGTTTTTTCTAAAGCTTTCCACCCTTTTAAACCATAAGCCTCATAAAATGCAGTGTTTGGCTTATAGGCTACACACAAGTGATGTGTGGCATCTATAATTGCTTTGTTGAATGCAAATATAGGATCTTCTTCTTTTAAAAGATGTTCCGGAATTTTGTTTAAATCAACATCTAATCCTATGCATAGAAAGGATTTTTTATTTTGGATTTGGTCTGTAAGTTGTTGTGTTGTCATTTTTTGACAAATTAAATATGCTCGTCGCTAGCTTTTAACTTTTCTGTGTTATCTGCTAGTTGTAATTCGTCTATAATTTTTTGAATATCCCCATTTACAATATTTTGCAAATCGTAAAGTGTTAATCCAATTCTATGATCTGTTACACGCCCTTGCGAGTAGTTATAGGTTCTAATTTTAGCACTTCTATCACCAGAAGTTACCATAGTACCACGTAAGGCAGCATCTTCTTCCATTTTTTTAGCTAATTCTAAATCGTATAATCTAGAACGTAAAACTTTAAAAGCCTTTTCTTTATTTTTATGCTGTGATTTTTGGTCTTGACATTGTGCTACCAAACCTGTTGGAATATGCGTTAAACGTACTGCTGAATAGGTTGTATTTACAGATTGACCTCCTGGACCAGAAGAACAGAAAAAATCAATACGTACATCTTTTGGGTTAATTTCTACATCAAACTCTTCTGCTTCAGGAAAAACCATTACTGTTGCAGCACTTGTATGCACACGACCTTGTGTTTCGGTTTGGGGTACACGTTGCACACGATGCACACCTGCCTCAAACTTTAAGGTTCCGTAAACATCTTCTCCTGTAACTTCAAACTGAATTTCTTTAAATCCACCATTAGTACCTTCGCTGTAATCTACAGTATCTACTTTCCATCCTTTACTTTCGCAATACTTAGAATACATTCTAAATAAATCTCCAGCAAAAATACTTGCTTCGTCTCCTCCTGTTCCTGCTCGTAATTCTACAACCGCATTTTTAGAATCTTGCGGATCTTTAGGTATTAAAAGAACACGTATTTCATCGTCTAACTTAGGAATAGCTTCTTTAGCTTCTTCATATTGCATTTTGGCCATTTCTACCATTTCTGCATCACTTCCATCTGAAATTATTTCTTCGGCTTCGGCTAAATTGTTTGTATACTCTATGTATTCTTCACGCTTATCCATTAATAAGCGTAGGTCTTTGTATTCTTTATTTAATTCTACATAACGTTTTTGATCAGATATAACATCTGGTTGAATGATTAAATCACTAACCTCATCAAAACGTTGTTTTACTATTTGTAATTTCTCTAACATGTATCTTTTAAAAATTGTGTGTCAAAAATACGATAATTTATGGATTTTATATTAAGGATTAGGTAGCAATATTGTGATAAAAATAATTATCGGTGTTTTGCGTTTTATAATACTCATGAAACTACTAAAATGCATATTTGCCTATTACAAGCCACTGTTTTTGTGGTCTTTTAGCATAAACCTCATGGTATTTACTGCTAGTAACAGCTTTTTGCTTACCATTTTAACCAAGCTGTTTTTAATGGTTTTAGGATGGTTATTACTAAAAGATTGTAATGTTAGAAAGAAAATAGGTTTCTATAAAATGGCAGGCTTCTCTAATCTACGGTTAGTATGCTTTTTATTTATAATAGATTGTTTTACCTCTATACCTTTTCTTTTTTTAGTACAAGGATTTACTTAATTAAGTGGTTAAAAATCAACAACCACACCAATACCTAGTATTTGTTTCCATTGAATTTTTGCTCCTTCCTCAAGATATTCTACCTCTTCCGCTTCTTCATCTATAGCAATAAGATTTTTTACATCATTATCATACTTTAAATGCGAGCCCAGATTAGCTCTAATGTAGTTATTTACTTTAAAATCAAGATTAACTTGCCAGTCTACATCTATGTTTCCGAAGTCATTAAGATAATCTGTATAAAAATTTACAGAATGCTTCATATAAATATTAGTAGCTATTTCTGTTTCGTAGGCATTAGTAAATAAAATACCAAATTCATTTCGTACCTGCTCTCCTTCTTTTATCACATTTCCTTCTTCATCTAAAACGGCAGGCTCTACACCAAAGGAGCCAGCATCTGCTAATTCTTGATCTAATACAAAAGTGGTTTTTATGGTAGCTGGCGAAAAGTAAACAGATAAAGTTTCTATGTTTTTACCGTATTCAATACCTGCTCCATAATACAAATAACCAGGCGCCATTAGCTTAGAAATTGCATTTGTAGTATTTGGGTATGTATACCCATTTGTAAATTGGGTTTTAAAATTAAATCTAGAAGTATAAAACCAGTTACTTAAAGTATCTTTTCTGTACCCAACATTAGAATTTATTTCAACCACATCTTCGGTTTTTCTTAACTCTTGATCTTGTTGCTTATTAATACCATAACGTATATTAATATTATTATTCCAATAAAAGTGTTTAAACTTATAGTTAGCCTCACTAACAATACCTAATAATGCGGAAATAGAATTACTTCCTCCCGAATTCCAATTAACAAAGGCTACTTCGCTAACATCAAGAGTTGCTATGTTTTTGTTTTTCCACTTAGGAAAACTTTCTTTATAAATTGTATTTACAGCTGTGGAATCTGTTTGGGCGTTACTAAACTGAAAGGAGAAAACTAAAAATAGGATAAGAAACTTTTTCATGCGTAAAATTTAATAGCATACTAATGTAAATAGTAGAATAAAAGATTTAAAGGTTTTTAACAAATTTTAACGATTTGCTAATATGTAAACGTACCAAATTCGCTTTTTATTGTTAGTTTCTTACTTTCTGAAGCCTCTACACGACCAACTATTTTAGCATCAACATGAAAGGATTTAGAAATAGCGATAATATCTTCTGCTATTTCCGGACTTACATATAACTCCATTCTATGTCCACAATTAAACACCTGGTACATTTCTTTCCAATCTGTTTTAGATTGTTCTTGAATTAGTTTAAATAAAGGTGGTATGGCAAACATATTATCTTTAACAATGTGAAGATTTTCTATAAAGTGAAGAATTTTAGTTTGTGCTCCACCTGAACAATGTACCATTCCGTGTAGTGTATCACTTTTGTATTTAGATAAAATTGCACTAATAATTGGTGCATACGTTCTTGTTGGTGATAAAACTAGTTTACCAGCATCTATTGGAGCGTCTGCTACAGCATCTGTTAACTTTACATTACCAGAATACACTAAGTCTTCAGGTACCGAAGCATCAAAACTTTCCGGATATTTTTCTGCTAAATATTTAGCAAAAACATCGTGTCTTGCAGAAGTTAAACCGTTACTTCCCATGCCTCCATTATACTCTTTTTCATAAGTTGCTTGTCCAAAACTCTCCAGACCTACAATAACATCTCCTGGTTTTATATTTGCATTATCTATAACGTCTTCGCGTTTCATTCTAGCGGTTACTGTAGAATCTACAATAATAGTTCTTACCAAATCACCTACATCTGCAGTTTCTCCTCCTGTAGAATGAATGGTAACACCAAAAGTTTTTAGGTCTTGAATAAGTTCTTCAGTACCATTAATAATTGCAGAAATAACTTCACCAGGAATTAAGTTTTTATTTCTACCAATGGTTGAAGAAAGCATGATATTGTCTGTTGCACCAACACAAAGCAGATCGTCAATATTCATGATTAAAGCATCTTGAGCAATACCTTTCCATACAGAAACATCTCCTGTTTCTTTCCAGTACATATATGCAAGTGAAGATTTTGTACCTGCACCATCTGCATGCATAATTAAGCAATGCGTATCATCATTAGTTAAATAATCTGGAACAATTTTACAAAATGCTTTAGGAAACAATCCTTTATCAATGTTCTTTATAGCATTGTGCACATCTTCTTTTGAAGCAGACACACCTCGTTGTGCATATCTTTTACTTATATCTTGGCTCATGAGTATATTTTGAACCACAAAAATAAGAATTGTATTTTAGTTATTTATAAATTATTGGATTGGAATTAATAATTGTTTTGGTTTCTGCTGGTATTTTGTTCTTTTTGTTAGCAATACCAAAGTAATAATTAACACCAAAACCTATTCTCCAGAAGATATCATTTGCTTTACCATAGACTTTTCCATCTAAATCATCATCAAATGTATGATTATAATCTGTAAATAGTTTTACTCCAAAATCTTCTAAAACCAAATACTCTACCCCAAAACCTCCTTGTATTTTGAGTCCTGTTTCTAAAAAATAATTACTTGCATTAATACCTCCACCTGCAAAAACAAATGGTGTAAATAATTTGTAAGGCATAAGAGTGCTTTCAACATTTAAATCAAAAGACATATAGCCATTATTTACAATATTTTTATGTGCAAGATTAAATTTATTATAGGTAAAGTTTACATTTACATAAGGATTAATGTATCTTTTATAACCAACTTGACCATAAAACTCAAACAAAGGATCTGGATAATCTCCATTAATTACAGCCACACCAAGAGCTGAAGTAAAAACATTATCTGCTCTATACTTGGTTAATGAAATATCTGACTTATCTTTTAATTCTTTATCTGTTACATTTTGATTTTGCCCACTAACTTGAGTGAAACAAAAACACAAAAATAATGCTGTTAAAACTTGTTTTAATTGTAATATCATAATAGCCTATTATTTTGGGGTTGGTTTTATAAAAAAAAGACAAATGAGAAACCTCTATTTGTCTTTATTGATAATACTTAAATTAACACAAAATAACTCATCAAGTTATTTACTAACTAAAATTAGTTATTATCTTTTTGAATACTTTGATTGTTCTGCACTAAATCTTTGTTGAAATCCTGATCCTCATTTTCATTACTTGCCTGCGAGAAGATAAAGGTCGCAACCATAAGCATAAGGACACTTAGAAAAAGCCTCTTCATATTAAATTGATTATTGATTAATAGCAAGGCTAAAATACAGAAAAAAGAAGCACTAAAAAGCTATATATCAAAGATTTCGACAACATGTAAACTATTTTAGACAAACTACAAGCAATAAAATTCTCTGCAATAAAAAAGGCCACTTTAACAAAAGTGACCTTACTTGTAATTTTTATTAAACTACTAGTTAGTAAACAGTAGTTCTCTGTATTTGGTTAAAGGCCAAAGCGTATCATCTACCAATAACTCTAATTTATCACAATGGTATCTTATATCACTAAAAAGAGGTTTTACTTTAAAACAATATGCATCTGCTTTTTTCTCTATATCTTCTAAATTATTCGCTTTTTTGCGTTCGTTTGTCATTTTAGTGACATTCGAGTTTATGGCTTCTAAATGATTAGAAATTTCTTCAATTAACACCATTTGCTCTTTGGCTAATTTTTTAAAGCCTGTACCATAAATTTCTTTAAGTCCGCTTACATTTTCAATTAAAACGTTTTGATACTTCACTGCTGTAGGAATAATATGATTTCTAGCAATATCACCTAAGGTACGACTTTCTATTTGCAATCGCATGGTGTATTGTTCTACTTCAATTTCATAACGAGCCTCCACCTCTATTTTATTCATGATGCCTAAATCTTTATAAAGATCTATAGCTTTTTTAGAGATTTTAGCTTTAAGTGCTTCTGGAGTAGTTTTATTATTACTAAGTCCGCGTTTTTTGGCTTCTTTTTCCCAAGCTTCCCCATAGCCATTTCCTTCAAAAAGGATATTTTTAGATTTCTTAATATACTCTCTTAAGATGTTAAAAACAGCTTCGTCTTTTTTTAATTTTTTATTTTCAATTAAAACATCTACTTCCTCTTTAAACTCAACTAACTGTTTGGCTACAATAGCATTTAAAACAGTCATTGGGTTTGCACAGTTTGCGGTAGAACCTACTGCTCTAAATTCAAATTTATTTCCTGTAAAGGCAAAAGGAGATGTTCTATTTCTGTCTGTATTATCTAGTAATACATCCGGAATTTTACCTACAACATTTAACTTTAAATCTGTTTTTTCTTCTGGTGATAATTTACCTGTTGTAACATTTTCAAGTTCGCTTAAGGTTTTGGTTAATTGTTCCCCTATAAACACCGAAATAATTGCTGGAGGTGCTTCATTTGCTCCTAAACGATGATCATTACTTGCAGATGCTATTGCTGCACGTAGTAGCTCTTCATTATCATAAACCGCTTTAATGGTATTAATAAAGAAGGTTAAAAACTGAAGGTTACTCATTGGTGTTTTTCCAGGACTCAACAAGTTTACTCCTGTATCTGTAGCCAAACTCCAATTATTATGTTTACCCGAACCGTTGACACCTGCAAATGGTTTTTCATGAAAAAGCACTTTAAAATTATGACGTGCTGCAATTTTATCCATAACATCCATAAGTAATGAGTTATGGTCTACTGCCAGATTAGCTTCGTCAAAAACAGGAGCTAATTCAAATTGATTAGGAGCAACTTCATTATGTCTGGTTTTTACTGGAATACCAAGAAGCATGCATTCTGTTTCTAAATCACGCATATAAGCCATAGCACGATTTGGTATTGTACCAAAATAATGATCATCTAGCTGTTGCCCTTTAGCTGGAGAATGCCCTAATAAAGTTCTACCAGTTAAAACAATGTCTGGACGAGAATTAGCCAAAGCTAAATCAATTAAAAAGTATTCTTGTTCCCATCCTAAAGAAGCGTTCACTTTTTTTACATTTTTATCAAAATATTTACAAACAGCAACAGCTGCTTGGTCTACTGCTTGTAATGCACGAAGCAAAGGCGTTTTATAATCTAATGCTTCTCCTGTATACGACACAAAAACCGTTGGCACACAAAGCGTTGTACCATAAATAAATGCTGGTGAAGTAGGATCCCAAGCCGTATAACCACGAGCTTCAAAAGTATTTCTAATTCCTCCATTTGGAAAGCTAGAAGCATCTGGTTCCTGTTGTACTAATTGACCTCCTCCAAATTTCTCTATAGCTCTTCCGTTTCCAATTGGTTCAAAAAAAGCATCATGTTTTTCGGCAGTAGCTCCAGTTAATGGCTGAAACCAATGCGTATAATGCGTAACACCTTTAGAAATAGCCCATTCTTTCATTGCTGTAGAAATATGGTCTGCTACTACTCGATCTATTTTAGACCCATTTTTAATAGCATCTTGCACACTATTAAATGCCTCTTTAGTTAAATATTGACGCATGGTATCTTCATTAAAAACATTAGCTCCAAAAATGGTAGAACGACGCTCATTTTCCTCAATATGAACAGGTTCTCTTTTATAAGTTTGTTTTACAGCATGAAATCTTAATGTTGACATATATATGTTTTTAAATTATTTTATGAAATTACTATTTTTAGGCAACATAAAAAACAATACCCTAAAAAAAACAGGGTTATTAACAGTAATTTAATAAAATTTAAACGAAGCCTCCTATTTTTTTATAGGTCAAACCGAAAAATAGTTATATTTGCTTTATCATTTATTAACACAACGAATATTAATTATGAGTAAATCGAAACTAGAGTATATTTGGTTGGATGGCTATAAACCAACACAAAACATGAGAAGTAAAACTAAAGTTGAAGAAGACTTTAGTGGTAAATTAGAAGACTGTCCGATTTGGTCTTTTGATGGTTCATCAACAAGACAAGCATCTGGTGGATCTTCAGATTGTTTATTAAAACCAGTTGCTATTTATCCAGATCCTGCAAGAAAGAATGGATACCTAGTAATGACTGAAGTTTTAAATGCTGATGGAACACCTCACATCTCTAACGGAAGAGCAACAATTGACGATGATGACAATGATTTCTGGTTTGGATTTGAGCAAGAATACTTTATAATGGATACACAGACACAATTACCTTTAGGTTTCCCTATTGGTGGTTATCCTGCTCCACAAGGTATGTATTACTGTTCTGTTGGAGGAAAACATACACATGGTAGAGATTTAGTTGAAGAACATGCCGATTTATGTATTGCTGCAGGTTTAAACTTTGAAGGTATTAACCAAGAAGTTGCTTCTGGACAATGGGAGTTTCAATTATTTGCTAAAGGAGCTAAAAAAGCTGGTGACGAAATTTGGATTGCTCGTTATTTACTAGATCGTTTAACAGAACAATATGGTTACTATATTGAATATCACCCAAAACCATTAGGTAAAGATATGGATTGGAATGGTTCTGGAATGCATGCAAACTTTTCGAATGAAGTATTAAGAACATGTGGAAGTAAAGAAACTTACGAAAAAATATGCGAAGCGTTTAGACCTGTTGTAGCAGAACACATTGCTGTTTACGGAGAGTTTAACGACCAACGTTTAACTGGAGAACACGAAACTGCATCTATACACGACTTTAGTTATGGTATTTCTGATAGAGGAGCTTCTATTAGAATTCCTATTATTACTGTAGAAAAAGGATGGAAAGGTTGGTTAGAAGACAGAAGACCTGCTTCTAATGGAGACCCTTATAAAATTGCTGGTAGAATTATTACAACAGTAAAATCTGCTAATATTAATTAACCTAGTTTACATTATTTTAATATCCATTAAAAAGGTTGTCTTAATTGACAACCTTTTTTTATCCCTTAAATACTAAGAAAATAAAAATACCATAAAGCACTACTAGTGCAAACCCCTTCATTTTATTTATCTCATGTCTTTTAGGTAAGAGTGCTAATACAAGTACACTTGCTGCAAAAATTAACATCCAAAAAATATCTCTTGACAATATTAATGGCTCTGTTACAGGAATGGTTTTTATTATAGAAGTTAAACCAAGTACAGAACCAATATTAAAAATATTAGAACCAATTAAATTACCTAAAGAAATGGCTTTTTCTTGTTTTGCTGCTGCAATTACAGAAGCCGCTAATTCTGGCACACTAGTACCAATTGCAATCATTGTTACACCAATTACAGCCTCACTAACTCCTAGTTCCGTAGCAATTTCTGTAGCTCCTTTTACCAACCATTCACTACCAAAGTATAAAGCCGATGCTCCTATTAATAACCATACACCAATTTTAAAATTAGAAACAGTTGCTAAAGCATCATCAACTTCTTCTGAAACTTCATCATTTTTTTGACTTTTAATTAAAAAGATTATAAAACCAACTAAAGCTGCAAAAAGTATAGCTCCCTCTATTGCTGTAAGCTGATTATCATTCCAAAGAAAATAATAAAGCGCCATAGAATACAACATCATCACTGGCCAATTTACCTTGTAAAAAGATTTATCTACACCAATGGCACCAACAATAGCTGTTATACCTAATACCAAACCAATATTAGCAATATTAGAACCTACCACATTATTTATTGCTATAGCTGGAGAACCAGACAGTGCTGCATTTAAACTTACCAGTAATTCTGGCGCAGAAGTAGCAAAAGAAACCACTGTCATACCAATTACTATTTTAGATATACTTAATTTAAAAGATAAGGCTACAGAAGACCTAACAAGAAACTCTCCCCCTATTACCAATAAAACAAAGCCTAAAATTAAAAACACAACACTCATATAATTATTTTTTTGCGAAGATAATATTTCTTCAATTTGAAATCACATAAACTTAAAATTTAGTTAAATAACTATATAAGTAGTTTTATAACTATAAAAATAGTTATATATTTGAATTCATAAAAATAATAAGGTTTTCACTTTCGTGGAAACGAAAATTAATTTTCGATGCAAAAACTAACAAATAAAGAAGAGGAAATCATGCATATTTTATGGAAGCTAGAAAAAGCTTTTGTTAAAGATGTATTAGCAGAAATTAAAAACGACAAACCACACTACAATACACTATCTACAATAATTAGAAACTTAGAAGAAAAAGGATATGTAAGTTATCATGCTTTTGGAAAAACGCATCAGTACTTTCCTATTATAACCAAAGAAGCTTACAAAAAGAAGTTTATGACCACTGCTATAGACAACTATTTTAACAGCTCTTATAAAAATGTAGTTTCGTTTTTTGCTAAAGAAGAAAAAATAAGTGTTGACGAGCTTAAAGAGATTATTGCCATCATTGAACAAAAAAAATAATCATGGAATACCTATTAAAAGCATCTGCTATTACTGCACTATTTTATGTATGTTACAAACTATTTTTACAAAGAGAAACCTTTTTTAAAAGTAACAGGTGGTATTTATTAACAGGCATACTAGCTACTTTACTTTTACCTTTATTAGTAATACCTGTTTATATAGATAACCCTCATACTAACATAGACCTTTCTAGGTTTTCAGAAAATATAAACCTTACAAGTACCTCAACTTTAGACTATACCTTTATTGTATTTAGTAGTATTTATATGCTTGGTGTTGCTGTCTTTAGCTTTAAACTAGTGTTTGAATTTATTTCCTTGTATCGTTTAATACCTAAAAACAAATCACTAAAAAAAGGAGATTACACATATATAGAAACAGAAGATTCTATTTCTCCATTTTCTTTTTTCCATTGTATTGTATTTAACAGAAAACAGTTTAATGAAATAGAATTAGAACAAATACTAAATCATGAAAAAGTACATGCAAAACAATGGCATTCTCTAGACATTATTTTTGTAAAACTAGCTGCTGTAATATTTTGGTTTAATCCTTTTATATGGTTTTATAAAAAAGAAATTCAGCAAAATTTAGAATTTATTGCAGACAAAGATGCACAAGACATTGCAACTTGCAAAAAAACCTATCAATACGTATTACTTAAAACAAGTATTTCAAATCCGCAATTAGAAATTGCAAATAATTTTTATACATCATTAATCAAAAAACGAATCGTTATGTTACATCAATCAAAATCAAACAAATTAAATGCATTAAAACTTACGTTGGTATTACCATTATTAGCACTCTTTTTAATGAGTTTTAATAGTAAAGAAATTTACTTAAATAAAAATTCTGCCAATATCAGTCAATCTTTAGGAGACATTGAACTTGTAATTATAAGTAAAGATTTTACAGACGCAGAACTAGATAAAGTAAAATCCGAATTTAAAAACAAAGAGGTTTCGCTTCAATTTAAAAAGATAAAAAGAAATGATTTAAACGAAATCATTGCTATTAAAATAGAAGCAAGTTCAAAAAAAACAAAAACCAATTACAGTACTAATTCTAGTAAAACCATTAAACCTATTAAAATAACTTATAATAGCGAAGACAATAGTATTTCTATTGTAGAAGTAGAAGACAACACCCTATTTATTACTGAAGAAGAAGGAACTATTACTAAGATAATAAAAACAGGTTCTGATAGTAAAGTAATTGTTTTATCTGAAGGAGAAAAAAACCAAGACACAGATCATGATATTGAAGTCATTATCAAAGAGGATACCGACAATAAAGACAAATCAAAAGTAGTTGTAAAAAGAAAAGACAAAGAAGAAGAAGAAGAAGAAGAAGAAGTTTATTTTATCACTAAAGATCACAATGGTAAAGAAATAATAAAAACCAACGAAAAACAAACTTGGGTTGAAGATGAAGATGAAGATGAAACAAATAACAAAACGTTATTTTTAACTACAGAGGTAACAGACACTCTTTTAATTTTTATAGATGATAAAGAATCTACAAGAGAAGAGATGAACAACCTAAACCCTGAAAATATTAAAAAAATGGAGGTTTTTAAAGGAGATAAAATGACAAAAAAGTATGGAGCAAAAGCTAAAGATGGTGTTATATTAATTACAACAAAATAGTTTAAATATACTTTATAAAAAAAGCGCAAACTTAAGGTTTGCGCTTTTTTTATGCTTTTTACTTTTATTGTATCACTATTTTTTTAAAGGTTGATTTACCTTCAGAAGTAATTTTAAATACATACATCCCGCTAGAAAGGTTAATATGTAAAACACTATTACCATTTACATTATACGTCTTAATTTTTCTTCCTTCAACAGAGAAAACTTCAACTTCTGCCTGGTTTAAAAGTCCGTTAATGGAAACCTTATTAGTTGCTGGATTAGGATATACTTGCACCTTTAGCTCATTGTTTTCAGCAATACTTAATTCTTGATCCCAAGTTGCACCTATTTGATTCCCCCAAATATACTCCACTAAATCTGGTTGGTCTATAAAGGGATTTCTATTAAACTGCCATGTATATACTACATTATTTCTATTCATTTCAAAATCATCTGGCGGATCATTTCTATGCCATTCTAATAATGTCGCTAAATCACCAAGCGTTCCGTCATTTGCATCTTCATCTACTGGGTAACCATTCACAAGGGATAATCCGTTATATCGCACTGCCATATACAAAACACTTCTTGCTACGTCTCCATAAAAACTTCCATCTGTATTTTCTGGACCATTATAACCTCCTAAGTTTGGATCCCCATAATTATTATTATTACGAGAACTATTTTCTGGACCATCTACTGCTCTTAATGCGTGTGCATCAGAATTTCCATGACGTAAAGAATCTGCTTTTGTAGTCCAAAACACATCTACGCCATCTGCAATTTCATCTTCTTCAATATTATAAAAACCACCACGAGATCGTGGGTAGGTATGTTCTCTATTCCATTTCCCGTTACTATCTGAGGTAAGTTGGTAATCTAATTTTGCCCTACCTTGTTCTGTATACACCAACCATACCTGGTTACTATTAGCTGGATTTTGATCTGCTTCTTTTAATATATCTATAATATCTGCATAAGTTTGTGCTCTTACTATATTAGGATCTGCAATAATATCTTGTAATGCTTGACGCAGGCTTGTATCTGCCAAACCATCTAGGCTATCATAATATCCAGCTGGTTGTGTACTTGCAACCACGTCATAAGTTGGATTTAATGGAGTACCAAAAGGAGCCACCGTAAAGTCATCATCATTAACTCTTAGTTTTAAAAAATTATTGTTAGCTATATAAGGCCAATCTAAATTTACATATTTTATTATTAGCTCTTCGTCACCTTCGTCAAAAGTATCGTTAATTATAGTAATTGTGGTTGAAACGGTATTAGCACCATTAGGAATGGTTACTGTTGTATTTCCAGAAAAATCAGAAGTATTAAAACCATAATTATCTAAAGTAAAACTAAAAGTTATGTCTTCGGTTACATTTTCATCTGTTGAAAAAACAATATCAAAAGATTCTCCTTCATTATACTGCTCTTGATCTGTTGCCATAGTAATTGCTATATAGCTTTCACTAATCCCATCATTATCTGCTCTAGGTGTTGGTGTAGTTGAAACATAACTACCATCTTGTAAACGTTGTATGGAATTGGTATTATTACTAGACCCTTCATTAATTTGCTCTGTAACACCTAAAAGCGCCATTAAAACGGCATCATCACTATCACTAGTATCGTACACTAATGCATCAATTAAATTGGTTTGGGTTGCTACTGTACCTTCAGGAAAATCAGATTCGCTTCCGGAATAAATTGCTACTGCATCCGCTCCGTTTTGAATGGTATTAGCAGAAATTAATAACTGTGGAAATGGTACCACGGTATCACTACCAATTACAAACAAGCCATTAATATCCGTTTGATAACCATCTAATGCTACAGTAAAATAACTAGCATCACCTCCAGAACTGGAACCATTAAAGAAAACCAGTACGTAACCATCTAAGGCAAAGTTTGGGGTATCTGATTTAAGTTCTACAAATTCTTTATCGTCTGTACTTGGTGTATCACAATCTAATTCGTTAATAACAATTTGACTAAAAGTAAACTGACAAACAAATAAAATGACAAGTAGGGAAAATTGTTTTTTCATTAAATATATTTTTTACAAATGTACGTATCAAACCGTACTTTTAAGTTTAATGAATCATTAAATCTTAAAATTTAACAATTACTACATTTTGAGTAAGAAAAAGATGAATGCTTTGGTTTACTATATCTGTTTAAACAATTTACCCTAGAAAATATAAAAGCATTAAAAAAAAGTCCTACAATTATTACACATAAATACTAAACCATAAATAAAAATAACATATTGAAACACAAACCAAGACTAAGTAATTACATACTGAAACCATAATCATCTTTTTAATTATAATACAGTATGCAAACACATAGATTTTACCTAAAACATTTGGAGGAAGGTTTTCAAAAAATATATATTGAAAAAACAATTAAAAAAGTAACGCTTTATTAACCACTAAATCCCCAAAATTATGATGACACTTGCTAAAGCCTTAATGGAGTTTATTCTTTCTACCATGTAGAATGTATAAAAAAGAAGAACTTAGTCTAGAATAAGTTTTTTCTATTTTATAAAAACCTAACATTTGGCTTAGTACTTTTAAATCAATATTTTCACTATGTGGAATATAAAATTGCTGTACAATAATGAAAAAAAAAGTATTTAAATTATTAGCAAAAGTGAATAAAGCGGTATTGCCTAGTTTTACAAAACAAGGTTTAGACTTAAGTAAAGCCTCAAAGTTACAAATGGCTATTTTTGGATGGAAATTATACGTAACCAAAAATGCATTAGACTAATGCTATCTTTTATAAATTCTTATTTTTTTAACTCAAAACAAAATGCATAGCACTTATTATTTATGCAAAAATTTACTACCAATAAAAAAGTTAAATTAATTTTTAATTTGTTTTGTGGTTATTATAAAAAGAAATATATTTGCATCCACAATAAAACGGCCTCGTGGCGCAACTGAATAGCGCACTTGATTACGGCTCAAGAGGTTACAGGTTTGAATCCTGTCGAGGTCACTTTTAAAGAATGCAAATTCTTACTAAAACCACTCAATCACTGCGATTTGAGTGGTTTTTTGTTTTTTTTAGCAATCATTAAATTTGATATTATTTCAACTTAAAAGTTTGCAAATCGGTTAACACTTTGATAAATTATAGTTTTAAATAGTACAGTTGATTTGACTTTCGTCCTAACGAGGTTTAATATCTAAAGACGACCACGAGCTCTTACTAAAGCTAGCAAGCTATTTTATCCAGGATCACGATTATTGCAAGAAACTAGATATCGATACCAACAAAGGCATCCTGCTATCTGGACCTGTTGGTTGCGGGAAAACAACTTTAATGCGACTATTACCGCATCTAGTACCTCACAAAAAATCCTACACCCTTATTGCTTGCAGGAATATCGTGTTTGGTTTCAATGGCATTGGTTTTAAAATGATTGAAGATTATAGCGATCACAATGCATATTGCTTTGACGACTTAGGCGTAGAACATATTGGCAGACATTATGGATTTAAAAGAGTAAAAAACTGGAAAAAAAGCAGTTTAATTACTTTCAAAAATACATTTTCAATGACTATAGATTGCTCTAGTTGTCATGAATCTCTAGCATTCAGCTATTTCTACCAAAAACATAAAAATAACTTAATAAAAAAATACGCCCCTACTCCAGAGCATTTCAAAAACGTAAAAAACGGTATTGAGTATTCGCTAGAAAATCATTTACGTATACACGGTATGTATCTAGATATCATTCCTGAACAAAATAAAGAATAATATACTTAATGGCATGTTTTCTACTATAACTAATCCATTTGCAGTTTTTAAAAATACCAAACATTTAAACCCAGTCACATTGGTTTATATTGATAATGGATTATTTTCTTTATTTTCCTCTATAATTAAAATAAGAAATTTCCTATATTGGTTGCGCTATTAATTAATCAACTTCCTAAAACCATTATATTTTTTTTAGATAGTTGCAATTAATACCTGCTTTGATATAAATCATTTTTGTACAACCTATATTAAAAATAAAGCGTTGTTTATACACGCATATTAATAAGTTATATGGCATTAGAGACAGACTTCAGAAATTGTAATATGGCAAAGAAAATAACACCTAAAAGTAATTCTGCAAATCAACAAAACGCAAACAAAGGTACGAGTGGACAGAATAAACAACACTCACAAGTTCACGGAAATAGAGGAAAACAATTAAATCCAAATCAAAAGACAAAGAAATAATTGAATGAAAGAAAGAATTAATAAAATTCTTCACGCTTTAAATGAAAGCCTATTTGAACGAGAAGAAATTGTAAAACTTACATTACTTACTACAATTGCTGGCGAAAGCATCTTTTTATTGGGACAACCAGGAGTTGCCAAAAGTTTAATAGCAAGACGAATAAAAGAAATCTTCAAGGGTGGAAATTCATTTGAATATTTAATGAATAGATTTAGTACACCTGATGAGATTTTTGGTCCGATTGCAATATCTAAACTTAAAAAAGAAGATAAATATGAAAGGATAACAGAAAAATATTTACCAACAGCAGATATTGTATTTCTTGATGAAATTTGGAAGGCTGGACCTTCAATACAAAACTCGCTTTTAACAGTAATAAATGAAAAGGTTTACAGAAACGGTCAACAAGAAGTCAAAATACCTCTAAAAGGTCTAATCTCTGCATCAAACGAATTACCAACAAAAGGAGAAGGTTTAGAAGCACTTTGGGATAGATTTATTATTCGTTATTTAGTTGAGAACATATCTGACCCAAATAAATTTAACACATTTCTATCAACCGAAAACATTGGCTTTGATGCAACAATTGACGAGAAAGACAAAATTACTGATGCTGAATATAAAAAGTGGCAAACAAGCATTAGCAAAGTTAAAATATCAGATGAAGCACTAAATGTAATTAATGTAATTAGAAATTATATTAGACAGTATAACGAAAAAAAGGATACTAAAAAACCAATTTACGTGTCAGACAGACGTTGGAAAAAAATTGTAAAAGTATTAAAAACAAGTGCTTTTTTAAACGACAGAAAAGTAATTGATTTAATGGATTGCTTTCTAATAGCGCACACAATTTGGGATGAAGTTGAACAAATTAATATTGTAAAAGAGTTTGTTTCAGACGCTGTTAAAAATCACGGTTATTCTTTAAAGTACAATCTTTCAATGTTTACCAATGAAATTAAAGATTTGAAACTTGATATTGATAATCAAACAAAAGAAACTAAACGAATAACTTATTATGACCCTAAATCAATAAAAATAGACAATGCTACATATTATGAGATTGATGATGAAGGAAACTTACAAGATAATTATAGACGTAGAATAAATTATATAAGAAAAACAGACTTCAATTCTTTAAATAAAACAACATATAAAGAAATTACTCTTTTTAACAGTAATGGTGAAGAAAATTATAACAATAGATTTGAAGCTTATTCAAAAGCACCAAATATCATTACTATAAAAAAATATGATAATTGGAACAGGGACAATAGCGGAACTAACTATAATCTAATATCTAACAAAAAAACAAAGTCAGAAATCACAACAAAAATTCCGCATCCAGCAATAATAGCAGAGTGGGATAAAAAAGTTTTAATTATTTCAAAGGAAATTGACAAAACAATTAAAGCAATAGAAACTTTTAAAAAGAAAGATTTAGCGTCATTAAAAGAAAACATATTCGTAAATAAAAAACTGGCATCTTTAGCAGAACATAACCTAAATCAAACCATAAATAGCTTTGCTTCTGAAAAACTGAAAGTTGAAAAACTCAAAAAAGACTATGACGCACTCTAACAATGAAATATTTACTCGATTTATTAAATTCGGTAAGATTTCATCTGAAAGAGAACGTGAAAAGATTACCGAAATAATCAAAGAATGGAATTATGTTTCCATTGAGACTTCCAATATTGACAAAAGGTATTTAGACACAATTAACTCTTTTATCACAGATGAACAGATTGATTCTATCCTATCAACACAACCACATTTAAAAAATGAATTTATAAAAAAATTGATTCATTTATTAGAAAAAATTGATGCAAATATTGAGAATAAGCCAACTTTCGATAAAGAAGAAAAATTAATTCAAAAGTATGATAAATTTCAAATTACAGAGTTAGAAAATGGCAAGACGATATTTAACAAAAGTACAGTTCTTAGTGAAGCACAAATCAACAATTACGAAGCTGATTTACAATTAGTAATAGATGATAGAGAGAAAACAAAAGTCAATCAATTTAAAAAACTTCATAAAAACATTTCAAATAATTGGAAAAGATTAATTGAAAAACAACCCAAAACTGCAATTGCTCAACAACTTCAAAAAATAAGTGATAAATCAGAAGAACAACAACTTAAAGAATCCTTTGACAAGTTGTCAATAGACAAATTCAAAAAGGATTGGAAACATTGGAATAACCACAAAGAATTTTTAAAATCAAAATATCGAAAAAGGGATTTTGATTTAAACAAATACCAAGAAGAATTTAAGGCAATAGAAAATACTGAAGTAAAACTAAATGAAACTAATCTTAAATCAGTAAAATCAGATTTTATAAGTAAATGGGAAGATAAACTGTCAATAGAAAAACTTAAACAAAACATTAAAATCATTGACAAAACAAGAGAACAGTTTTTAAATGATTTGTATAATAAAATTGAAGAGTTAAAGGAACTCTTAAAGTTACTATCACCATTTATAAACGAAACAGCAGATTTAGGCAGACTTTGGGATATGTCATTAGGTAATTGGCAAAATGTTAATTTCAGTTTACTTGAAAAATACGCCCAAATACTTAAAGACAAAAAGGAAATTCAAGAATTAGCGGAACTTTTAGGGAAATACCGAAAAGCAGAAGCGGAATTGGAAGAAGAAGAATTTGAAAATATAGAAGTAACCTCAAAATACAAAATTGAGCATTCAGGAAAATCTGAACTTATTGGAATAACAGAAAGTGATGATTTAAACAATCTGTTACCAACAGAGTTGGCTCTTTTTAGTGATTTAGAAACGGAAAGTATATTTTACAAAAGGTTTGCAGAAAAAAAATTACAAACCTTTCAGTATATCCATAAGGAAAATGATTTTGAACAAAAATCAATTACAGATAAAAGACAAAAAGAAATAGAAAAGGACAAAGGTCCTTTTATTATCGCAGTTGACACAAGTGGTTCAATGCACGGAGAACCAGAATTTTTATCAAAAGTCATTGCTTTTGCAATTACAAGAATTGCAATTAGCGAAAAACGAAAAGCATTTTTAATTTCTTTTTCAACAGGAATAGAAACATTTGAACTTACCGATATTCAAAATTCGTTAGTAAAACTTATTGACTTTTTACAAATGTCCTTTCACGGTGGTACAGACGCATCAGAAGCAGTTTTTGAAGCGTTAAAACAAATGGAAACTGAAAACTATGAAAAAGCAGATTTGTTAATCATATCAGATGGAGTTTTTGGAAACCTAAACAACAGCACTTTAAAATCAATAGAGGAATTAAAGAAAAAAGGAAACAAATTTAACTCATTAATGATTGGAAATAGTTACAATGAAAGAGCATTAAAGTTTTGTAATAATATTTGGCAATACGACCCAAATTATAATGAATTAAAAGACTTAATAAGAAAGATAAAAACAGACATAAATAAAGAAAACGCCAAATAACACCGTATATGATTTATTGCTAGTTCTAGCCTACTTAAAAAATCCTCGCAGACTTTCTATCTGTGATTTATTTGCTAACTTAGAGTTTAAACACGCAACTAATCTTATACAAAAACGTTAGCAGCAACCAAAAGAAACATCCTGACAAATAAAATATTTATATGTTTGAATATCTGAAATTTTTATTTAAAAGACTTAAATCATTCGATGATAAGCTGAGTAACATTGCACTTTTACAAGATAAATTTTGGATTAGAATAAATGAACAAAGCTTTAGCGAAAAATGGTTTTTTAGAAATAATGGAGAATTAATAATATCAATTAACGGTAATATTATTGATGGTCGCTATGAGCACTTAAATCAAGGGAATTTAATACTTGAATATGAGAAAAATAAAATACTTTTAAATCAAAATTTTATTTATAAAGATATCCTACTCTTAAAAAAGGATTCTAATGAGATTGATTTCTATGCATTCTATGATGAAACTAAATTTACACCTCATCAATTTCTGAAATTTATAGAAACATCACTAAAACAAGACTTGAATATTAAGAGTATTCAATTAGCCAATAAAACTAATGCTGAAATTGTAATGAATCCTAATCAAAATTCTATTTCTTTAGGTAATTCTGTATTGATAAATCAAAGATTAACAAATTTGAACTTTATAGAAACTGATTATAATTACTATGAATTACAAGATGGAGTTATTCAGAATATTTTATTTAAACGTAATTACAAAATTTTTGACAACAACATTACAGTCAAACAAAAATGGAAAACCATTAATATTGACGACAAAGTAGTTAATTCTAAAAAGGCACTAGAAGATGGTAGATATAAAATAAATTCCAACATTGGAATAGGAATAAAAGAAAATCGAATTTGCTCTAAATATTATATAATATTTTACGAGACAAATTATAGAAAACATAGAATTGAAATCTGGTGTAGAAATTCACAAACATTTTCAACTGGAGATTTGGTTTTTGAAAATAAGAAACCAGCATCAGACGGAAAATATTGGATTAGTTTAATAAAAAGTATAAAAGTAAAAAACGGGAAGTTAGAATAAAGCCTACGCACAACAAAGATCTAAGGTAAAAAACAACACTTTTCTTCATTAAATTTAGACACTATAATATTGGCTTATAAAATGGAATTATTCATTTTATAAGCTTTTTTTTATGCTATTTTCTTCTAATTATGACCCGTGCTACTGAAAGACTACATTACTACAACCAATATCTTTTACAAAAGCACAACGCGTCCTTTGTTTCATCTTTTACACTACAAACTAGGCAGGCAATAAAGTATTCCTCAGTCATCATTTTTAGTTGCAGAAAAAACATAGTAATAAAATATAAAGCCATCATATCCCTATTTTCAACTAGGTATAATGCATAAACTACGGTTTCCCATAATAAATAAAAGAAGAAATTTCCTATATTGTTCTCGCTATTAATTAATCGACTTCCTAAAACCTTTATATTATTTTTAGATAGTTACAATTAATATCGATTTGATATAAATCACGCTTATACAACCTATAATAGAAATAAAGCGCTGATTATACACGTATATAAATAAGTTACCTGCAAGCTGAAAAAAAATCCTGCTAACCAATGAACAATAGAAAACTTTACAAAATCCTGACTTTTTGCATAGCACTAGTTTGGATTCTAAACGGACTATTTTGTAAAGTTTTAAATTTAGTACCTAGACACCAACAAATTGTTGCCCGAATTTTAGGAGATGATTATTCTAGAGTCTTAACAATTTTAATTGGACTGTCAGAAATCTTAATGGCTATTTGGATTTTAAGTAGATTCAAACCAAGATTAAATGCAATTGCTCAAATCTCAATAGTTGGATTAATGAACACTTTAGAATTTATTCTCGTTCCAGATTTATTGCTTTGGGGAAAACTAAATTCTTTGTTTGCCCTAATATTTATAATGGTTGTATATTTCAACGAATTTTATTTGAACAAAAAAATAACCCAACAAACTTGATATGCTTTCATTTCTAAAAAATCATCCTTTTGCGGTAGAATCATTTTTTGAAAGCTCGACAGTTTTGACTTTTGCTGTACCAAAAGAGCAGCTACAAAATCTAATCCCAGAATGTTTACAACTTGATACATTTCAAGAGAAATGGGCATTTGTGGCAGTTGCAATGGTTCAAACAAAAGAATTAAGACCAAAAGGATTTCCAAAATTTATGGGAAACAACTTTTTTTTAATTGGTTATCGTGTTTTTGTACGTTACACTTCAAATACAGGGAAAAACTTACGTGGTTTGTACATTTTAAAATCTGAAACCGATAAAAAGAAAATGGAATTTATGGGCAACATATTTACCCATTACAACTATACAACAACTGATATTAACCAATCTGAAACAGATGGTACAAAAGAACTATCTTCAATTAAATCAAACTTTAAGCTTACATTAGACCAAGCAGAACAAGAAGTTTCTTTACCTGAAAATTCTCCATTTACTGACTGGAAAGAAGCAAGAAGATACGCAGGACCATTACCTTTTACTTTTACATACAATAAAGAAACAAAAGAAGTTTTAATCATTGAAGGAGTAAGACAAAACTGGAAACCAAGTCCTGTCAAAGTAATTGATTACAATTTTCAATTCTTGGATACTCTAAAACTTCAAAATCCTATATTGGCAAATGCCTTTGTAATTAGAAATATTCCTTACCAATGGAAAAAAGGCAAAATTGAATTATGGAAATAAAGAGACGGAAATTTCAAGGAGTATTAAATATTTTAAGCTTTAACAGGCACTTTTATGTGTTTGGCTTAATTGCATTGACTTTAATAATTATAAGTTATATAATATTCAGTTGGCCAAATCTATTGTTTTGGATTGTTATTTTGGCTTTTTTATACGGACTAATAATGCCCTTAATTGTTTCTGCTTATGTATATGATTTTTCGGGCTATTACGATTTCAAATGGCTAAAAAACTTTAATCTGACCGATTCCGAAGACAAACAAGTTTTAAATATTAATGCAGGCTTTGATGAAACAAGCTTTATAATCAAAAACTATTTCCCTAAATCCGATTTAAAAGTATTTGATTTTTATAATGCAAAACAACATACTGAACCTGCTATTATAAGAGCAAGAAAAGTGAGTTTAGTATATCCAAATACACAACAAATTATTTCGAACACGATTCCATTAAAAGACAATTCAGTCGATTTGATTTTTTTACTTTCAGCTTTACACGAAATTCGTTCGCAAAACGAAAAAATTCAGTTTTTAAAAGAATGTCACCGTGTTTGTAAATCAAATGCTAACGTAATAATGATTGAGCATTTGCGAGATTTTCCAAATTTTTTAGCATTTTCAGTTGGGTTTACACACTTCTTTTCAAAGAGAACTTGGAGAAATGCTTTTAAAGAAGCACGTTTCACAACATTTACAGAACAAAAATTCACGCCTTTTATGTCAATCTTTAATTGCTCTCCATAAATGTACATTCATATAAAAATAATTGGCTTTCTTTTAATTGCTTTGGCTTTAGTTCATATAATCTTTCCTAAATATTTTAATTGGGGTAAAGAACTTAAATTTTTGAGTTTAATCAACCGTCAAATGATGACTGTACACACGTTTTTTATTGCGTTTACAGTATTTCTTATGGGGTTACTCTGTTTGACAACCACAAGCGAACTAATTGAAACGAATCTTGGAAAAAAAATATCATTAGGATTAGGAGTATTTTGGGCAATTAGACTTTTTATTCAATTGTTTGTCTATTCAACTGACCTTTGGAAAGGAAAAAAATTCGAAACATTAATACATATATTGTTTTCAATATTTTGGATATATTTTAGTTCAATATTTTTGATAAACTATTACACTTGAGAATAAAAGCCTGCAGGTAACAAAGAACTGAGT
>NZ_JAHKPZ010000027.1 GCF_018860825.1 Lacinutrix sp. C3R15
AGCCGTGTATAATTAATTGCTAATAAGAGCTTACTTACGAAAGTCCTCGCGGACTTTCTATCTGTGATTTATTTGCTAAATTAGTTGCTGAAACACGCAACAAAATCATACACAAACACGTTGGCTACAACCATGACCCGTCCTGCATAAAGGCTTCATTACCAAAACCAGTATTTTTAACCAACGCACAATTCATCTTTTAATTCATCTGCAGTACTAACATAAAAATCAAGGTAGGCAGGTAATAAGGTGTTCGTCAGTCGTTTCATTTAGTTCCATAATACATAATCACCAATGCTTCTATCGTCGCATTGGTGATTACCATAAATAGCACCACTACGGCGACACGTCCTCGTTGGCACTATTTATTTGTTTTATTGCACACATTCTCTCCCTCCTCACCCATAGCTACTCTTGTACCTTAAAATCCAAAGAGGTTATGCGCTCTGCGCAAGTTGTATTTATTAAGGTACAACCGCTATTTCATGTTTCGCGAGCCTGCGGGTCGCTGCGGCCAAAACCCACAGAAACCCCAACAAAAACAGAATATGCAGTACTTTTAATTCCAATAGATGCATACAGGAATAAAAATCCAAATAAAATCTGTGGGCTACGGGTGTCACATTTTTTGATCCCTTTCCAAGTTGCAAATAAGATAACCTTAAATCCCTGCGTAAGCAGGGACCTCTTCCATGCAAACTCAAACATCAAAGTAAATAACAACTAACATACAAAAAGGTTACCCCATTTCGCAAACAGCACACAAGAGCAAGGCTTTCATCCGGTCCATGTCATCCCCTCTCCATAGTTTTTTAAATCACGGATTGGCTAACTACCAAACTTCATAATAAACTTTTGAAAATGTATTACATCTATTAGCTACTAATAGCAAGCACAAAAGTTAAGCCGCCAAACCGCAATAATAAACTATCCCCTAGACTTCCATGGCCTCCTTCAAACCTTGCACTTGCCTAAACAAGCATATTCCAGAATACCAACAAAACACAAACTAGCTTTAATATAAAATCAAAAAATCCGCCACCCTTGCGATAAACCGTTGCTGTTGTACGCACTTTTGCTGAAAAAGCAACGTGCTATTACCACACCAGCCTTGCTAATCTCGCAGTCGGCTCTCGCCTTCTAGATTACCTGCTTATCAACATATTGTAAATAAATATTATTATATTTAAGGATGAGTTCAATACTAGACCAACCACCATCTGAAGTAATAGAAAATCTGCAACTTTTAAAAACGGATTTAGATTTAAAGATTCCTTCAAAACAATTAGACAGAAACCTTCTAATTGCAACCTGGAACATAAGGACATTTGGCAATCTAACACGCAAATGGAATTCCGATGATGATGACTCTCCAAAAAGAGATTTACATGCAATTCTATGCATTGCAGAAATCATAAAACGTTTTGATGTTATAGCTATTCAAGAAGTAAAAGATAACATCCGTGCTTTAAGAGATACGTTAAAAGTACTGGGGTCAAATTGGTCATTAATCCTAACAGATGTAAACAAAGGTAAAGTTGGTAACGGAGAACGAATGGCATATTTATTTGATACGCGTCGTGTACAACTTTCAGGATTAGCAGGAGAACTAGTAGTGCCTGAAGAATGGGAAGATTCAATTAAAGATAATGCTCTTTCAAATCAATTTGTCAGATCTCCTTATGCAGTAAGTTTCAAATCAGGAAAACGTACATTCATTTTAGTGACACTTCACATTCTCTATGAGAAAAATAAAAAAAATCGCATTCCGGAATTACGTGGTATTGCAAAATGGCTTAGGGATTGGGCAGATAATGTAAATGCATACCATCAAGATTTTATTGCATTAGGAGATTTCAATATTGATGAGCGTGGTGATTTATTAGATCAAACATTCCTATCGGAAGGATTATATGTACCTCCTCAATTACAAAACATTCAGGTAACCAGATCCATTTTCAATAAAACAAAGTACTACGATCAAATAGCTTGGTTCAATAGTCATGATAACGGACCAAAATTATCTATGGAATTTTTAAGTGGTGGCAACTATGACTTTGTAAACGTGGCTTTAAAAAACCGTTTGCTAACCAATAATAGTCTATCCTGGCTTATCTCAGATCATTATCCATTATGGGCAGAATTTAAAGTATAAAAAAGGCCACAAATATAGTTGGCTTCCTGCATCCAACGCCATAATGCTATAAAGCTCAAGCCTAAAAGTTTTGAAAAAAATAATACGCCGAAAAAAAGCGTATTATTTTTTTAACCTCCTACTAGGCATATTATTTTATCCAAAAAGCTTGACAGCATTCCCACGCCACCAGAACAAGCGTTTTCTTTTTTTCTTTAAAAAAAATAGAAAAGGAAGTAGTGCTGTTAAGGAAACATTCTGCAAACAAAAAATTCTCTTTTCTTATTTCTTTAGTTGCTGAAAAAACTGATGTATGCGTTTCGCTAATAAGGAAACCATATAACTAACCACAGCACCAATAGCAGCAGTATCTGCACTGTCGTAAGGAAGAATACCTGTTTCGGCACTCTAAAAAACAGAGGCCTCATTTGGAAAGTCCAACTCTGCTCCTCCCATTACAATTTTATAATGTGTAGTTCCTCCAGGAGCTGCAATGCGTAATGTTGGTGCAAATGGATCTAAGTCCAAAGTAACATCTCCTGTTACACGATCATATGCCACAGCAAATGGTGCATAAAGTGTTGCTCCTAACTTTCCATTCACATTGAATTCAAAGCCTAACAATGTGCTCATATCACCACCTTCAATGGTTCTAAGTCCACGCTCATGAACGGCATCCGTTTTTGTGATGGCAACTAAAGTTTTTGTCAAACGACTTACCACTCGTTTATCTTTTGCATTTTGCAAAAGCACACGAATGGCATTTCTAAATACCTTACCTCCTTTTCCTGCACGTCCAAACTCCGAACCATTTTCACGAGTTCTCTGAAACGCAGGATCACTTGCAATACGTTTTCCATCAACACCTCCTTTATATCGCGCAAGGTGTCCGTCTGCGCTCTTGTAGAAGGAAATATCTCCGATAGTTCCTTTCAATTTGATAATACCAGTTTGTCTAGCCATAACTTTTAATATTTTGATTATTAAGCAAAAGACAGTAGTTTTATAAGAGAAATCAAAAGCACACATACATCCATGCCGATACATTCGTTTTATGCCATTTAATAACATATAGACGATGCCTTGATGCTATATGGATTAAGTATGGATAAAGTATAAAATGAGAATAGTAAGAGCTTGTATATATCCAAAAGACATCCAACGTATCACTGGAAGAAGTGAGCGCTATGGTCGTAAGCTCTTAAATGAAATTAAAATCTACTTCGGGAAAAAGTCGCATCAATTTATCACTGCAGAAGAATTTGCAGAATACAGCGGTATCAAAGAAGATATTGTAAATCAATATTTGGAGGCTATTTCCTAATTACACCCTTACAGGTATAATTATGTGAAAATACAATGATATCATACCCTAACGGGTATAATATAGTGTAATACTTCATAGCATTTGATACGATTTATGTAGGTTTGAGTCTTACTATTTTGTAAATTTGTAATGTCTTTGACAAGCTAAATGACTATAGAGACCATTAATGTAAATGGTAGCAATTCGGTTAGTATCTACATTAAAAAACCTAGAAAGTCACTAGTACTAAAGAATTACGGACTGGGTTTGAATCCTGTCGAGGTCACGAAAAAAAAGCAAGCTTAATTTAAGTTTGCTTTTTTTATATACTAAATTTTACTAAAACAAAAAACCACCAATTTCTTGGTGGTTTTTTTGTCTCTTATTTTTAAGTTAGTCTAAGGATAAAACAATAAACTCACTACGCCTGTTTAATTGGTGTTCTTCTTCTGTACAAGGTACACCATCTGAACATTTATTAGTTAATTTTCTTTCCCCATAACCTCTTCCTGTTAATCTGTTAGCATCAATTAAACCAACTTTAATAATATGTGCTATAGTAGACTTATTTCTTCTATTAGACAAAGATTCGTTATAAGAATAAGGTGCTCTAGAATCTGTATGAGAACGTACATCTATCTTCATATTAGGATATTGTTTCATTACAGCTATTACTTTTTGTAATTCTAAAGCTGCATCTGGTCTGATATTAGATTTATCAAAGTCAAAATAAATAATTGGTATATCTAATACTTTTGCTAAATCTGTACCTACCTTAATTTCTCTTACTTCTTTAGAAAGGTTAAGTTCTAAATCTAAATCTTGTCTTGTACTTGGTGTTGTAAATCTTACTTCGTCTGAAGCATAGTCATTTTTTTGAGCACGTACTAAATATTCTTCTTCACAATCTAAACTAAATGTAAAAGTTGCACTCTCTCCCACGACCAATCTTTCAATTTCTTTACCATTTTTATCAAACAAAATAACAGTAGCATCTGCTAATAATTCTCTAGTATTTTTATCTTTAACAATACCATCTACAATTTGTTGACACTTATTTTCAATAGCTGCAAAACTATAGATATCATCATCTCCTTTTCCGTTTAATCTATTAGATGAGAAAAAACCTTCATTTGTACCTAAGTTTTCATAATATGCAAAATCATCTTGAGGGCTATTAATTGGTTTTCCTAAGTTTTCTGCAACAAGTGTTCCTGAACGTTCAAATTTATTTTCAAAATCTCTTATTACATATACATCTAACCCTCCTAATCCTGGATACCCATTAGAAGAGAAAAACAAATCTCCTTTTTCATTAATAAAAGGAAATGTTTCTTGACCTTCTGTATTTATTTTAGATCCTAAATTTTTAGGTTTTCCCAAAGTACCATCAGCATTAATATCTACTACATAAAGGTCAGAGTTTCCTTGTGTATCTGGCATATCTGAAGCAAAATATAATTTTGTTCCATATACATTAACTGTAGGATGTGCTACACTATATTGGTTACTGTTAAAATGTACAGATTCAATATCTCCCCAAGTGCCATCTTCTTGTAATCTTGCTCTATATAATTTTAATCTTGTAACATCTTCATTATCTCTTTTAAGTTTTTTATTGGTATAGTTATTTCTTGTAAAAAACATTAATTGATCATCTGGAGTAAACGAAGGTGTAGACTCATGATATGTTGTATTTACAGTATCATCATAATTTTCTACGTTTATATATGTTCCATCATCTTGCTTATCTACTGAAAATAAATCTAAAAAAGGTTGATCATTCCAACCGTAAGTTTTACCATCTCCTCTAGAGGAAGCAAATATTAATTTGTCTTTGTATTGTGTTGTTCCAAAATCAGATACTTCAGAATTAAAGTCCATATTGGTTACTTTAAAATCTTTACTTGCTTTTTCAATTTTAGCAAGGTAATCTACAGTAGAAGCAAAAGCCCTTCCTCTAGAGTCATTAGATTTATATTGATTAAATTTTTCCATCCATTTATCTGACTCTTCATAGTTTTCACTATATTTTAAAGCTTGAGCATATCTAAAGTAATATTCGGCATCAATGTTTTCTTCTAATTCCATTAATTTTCCATACCATTTAACAGCTTCTTCCATTTTATTATTGAAATAGAAAGAGTTACCTAATTTTTGAAATAAATCAACAGATTTATGCCCTGCTTCTGCCACTTCAAGTAATATTTCACTTGTCTTTACATAACTAAACTGGTCATATTCTTTATTAGCCTTTTTAATTTTTCCTTTTTGGGCATATCCTACAGATATGAAAAAACCAAAAAAAGCGATTAATGTAAGTTTATATAATTTCATAATCTTTTATTTAGAAGAATCTAGGAGAAATAATTTTACTATCTTTTTTAAACAATTCAAATCTTAACATAACTTCATAAGAGCCACTATTGAATTTTGTTTTACCAAGCTCTGTTGTTTCTCTATCATAGGCTAAACCAATCATTAACCCTTCAGTAATTTGAAAACCTGCTAATGCACTTACAGCAGCACTCCATCTATAAGCAGCTCCTAAAGTAAGTTTATCGTTTAATAAAAAATTTGCTGTTATATCAAGTTGCAGTGGAGCTCCTTCAACAACTTTACTTAAAAATGCAGGTTTAAATTTAATATTTTCTGATAGATCAAAAACATATCCTGCTATTAAATAATAATGAATTCTTTCATTAGCTGTAGATAAGGTTACTTCATCTAAATGTTCTGTTTCTAATAAATTAGGAGCAGAAACACCTACATACCATTTATCTGCATGTCTATAATAAAATCCAACACCTACATTAGGAGAAAACTCATTTATAGACCCAGTTGGTAAAATAACATCCCCATTATTATACCTACTAAGTTCATCATAATTAATATTCATTAAATAACCTCCTGCTTTTAAACCAAAAGAAAATCTTCCTTTATCTGATGTATTAAGCGTATAAGAAAGGTCAATATCAAAATTAGTTTCATGTGTAGGCCCAATATTATCATTTACAATAGATAAACCAAGTCCTAGTTTTTCACTACTTCCAATTGGTGAATGAACACTAAGTGTTTGTGTATTTGGAGCTCCTTCAAGACCTACCCACTGAGTTCTATATAAACCAACAACACTTAATACCTCTCTTGATCCAGCATAAGCAGGATTTATACTTATAGTATTATACATATACTGCGTATACTGCGCGTCTTGCTGAGCATTACTTTCTAAGCAAAAAACAGAACTAATACTTATAACTAATAGTAAGATTTTATTTTTCATTCTAATTTGTTATGTTTTATTTTATTACTGGAGGTAGATTAAAACCTACCTCCTTATATAATTTTATCTATGGATATATAAATAACCTGCTTTTTCTAGTGTTTCTCCATCTTTAACGAAAGTAACAATATAGAAATAAGTTCCTACAGGTAATAATTCATCTTCTTTAACAGTAACTCTTCCTTTAGATCTTCCTCTAAAATATTCTCCATTCTGACCATATCCTAGAGTTTCATATACTAATACTCCCCATCTATTGAATATTTGTACTTGATTTTCTGGGAATAACTCAATGTTTTCAATAGTAAACACATCATTATCATAATCTCCATTAGGAGTTACAGCATTAAATATTTCAATAAAATCATCTGCTTCAGTTAATACACCATTATCTGGTTCTAAGTAATCTGGTAAACCATTTCCATTACTATCTAGTGCATCATCACCAAATCCTATTCCGTTATCATTAAGGTCTGGATACTCGTCACTAGTAAGGATACCATCATTATCATCATCATTATCTATATAATCTGGTGTACCATCTCCATCAGTATCATCATTGGTTGGATCATCATCTCCTGTTGGATCTACTTCACCATCTGATACATCTGTATCTGCATAATCTTCATTTATAGTATCTACACCATCATTATCATCATCCGGGTCATTAAAGTTTGGCATTCCATCTCCATCTGTATCTCCATAACCTATTTCATCTCCATTTGAAACATTATCAAAATCACAATCTAGTTCATTCCATTCTTCTGATGGACTAACTGTGATACTATCTATATTAAGATCACATGGATCATTCCAATCTGTATCATTTGGTCCTTGTGTTCCATCACTATCTGGGTCAACTTCATCAATGTTTACAACACCATCACCATCACAGTCTGCAAGTGCCCAATCACTTATTGTATCTGTTAGATCAACATTTGTAATATCTCCTCCGACACATGGATCTTGTGGGTCTGGGTCTTCACCGTTTGGTGTTCCG
>NZ_JAHKPZ010000028.1 GCF_018860825.1 Lacinutrix sp. C3R15
TTTTAACTCAGTTCTTTGTTGGCTGCTGTGCTTTGTTTAAATTTAAAATCTTCGTCTTCTTCTTTTGCTTTTAAATTGCTTTGAAAGTAATCGTCGATTAAATTCATGTCGATTAATAGCATGACGTCTTTCTTGTTCAAGTTTCTCTCTTTGAATTTGTAGTTTTCTCTGTTCAATTAAATAAGTTGAAAACTTTTGAAGTCTCAAAGTCCATTCACCAGAAGTAGTAGCCTTAATGAAAGCTTTACTTGAAATCTCTGCAACACAGACATGTTTACCAACTTTAGGGAATAAGCAGTACAGTTTTTTCCTTAATCCATGAGGATCTTCTAAAAAACCGTTTCCATAATAATCAAATACCACAGGTACAGTGCTATGTAGCCAAGATTCAGGGAAACAAAATTCTGGAAACCAAATCTCAAATATTCCAGGTTTGTTTGTTTTATGTACATCGCTAATACCATCACTTTTCCATTCTTTACTGAAACGAGGAAAATCTCTCTTTAGACGAGTTCCATCAACAACCCAAACCATGTTTTTATAAAAATCCTCACGCTTCCTTCGCTCCTCAGGATCAATTCGAGAGTGTTGAAACTCAATTACTAATCCGTTATCTGTATAAACATCAGCAATGTGTTTTTCATTGGTTTTTTTGTCAAATTGAATAACTTCCTGCCAAGCGATTGGATAGTTTTCTTTCCAATTTCGGTGCCATTCAGTTTCGTTTTCCCACCAAGAATCACATTGTCGTTTTCTTTTATGTGCCCAATGGTTTACTTTTAACTCTCCACATTTTGCAATCATTTCTGCTCCGCAATTTTGACAGAATCCTTTGGCTCCTTTAAAAGCTTCAACTTTTTTGTCATCAATTAATGCGAATTTCATTTAATGGATTCTTTTGTTTTCGTAGTTCGTTTGCATTGCAGCCAACGTTTATGTATAAGAATAGTAGCCGACTGCGAGGCACTTTCCTGTCAAAATACAAAAAAGTTGAAGCGGGCTAAAACCCTTTAATTTATTACTATTTCGGCTATTATTTTTATACATTGTTACCATGCGTTAATTTCATCTGTTTAGTTATTTTGATAACGGATATTTATCCTTTTTTTATAAGTCAAGCTACGCCAAATCCATTCCAATGGGCCAAATTTGAAATGTCTTAACCAGATATTGCTAAGAATAATTTGCAATACTAAAATAAGAATAGCAATACCTGATGTATGTAATAAACCGATTTTACCAATTAAATTAAATCCAAAATTGTAAAATATAATAATCATGATTATGGTCTGAAACAAGTAATTGCTCAGAGCCATTTTCCCCACAGGGATTAAATATTTAAATGCTCTTCTACCTATTGAAGTTTGAACAATTTTAAATATCGAAGTTATATAGAAAATGCACATAAATATCTGGCCGGCTAATACCAAGAGTTTATAAAGGATATTTAATGGAGTTGATGGGAACATAAACGCACTTCCACCAATTGTTTTAGCTGAAAAAGTAGCCAAAAGACCTACTATTAAACTGGTTATCAACAATAAGGTTGATTTTGATTTTTTTGTAAAAAATTCAATTGAAGCGAAATAGTAACCAAGAAGAAAAATTCCAAGGAATTTAAAATACCCCCCTGATGGAATATAACCTAAGTATTTCCAGACAAGATTATGAATGTTTAAAAAGAATATGTCTGCAATTGAACCATTCTGGAATGTACTTATAACTGCTTCAACGGTCATATCTGGATATTGAACATGTGCAATGGCAGTCGTTTTTTCTGGACTAGCAGAACTCAAAGCCTCAGAAAATGGCAAGAGAGATAAATCGATTAAAAGTGGAAATAGAAGGAAAAATAACGACCACAGAATAAGGTTTTTAGACTTGACATTCCGGAATAAAATGAGGATAAAACCAAATATCGAATAGGCAAGTAAAATGTCTCCAAACCAAATTAAACTGTGCAAAAATCCTATCAATAACAGAAAAAATAGTCTTCTTCGATATGTTTTTAAAAAATTTATAGAATCTTCTTTGTTCTTTTCATATTGAACATAGAACCCAACAGCAAAAAGAATTGAGAAGAGGGTGTAAAACTTTCCTGTGACTATGATATCTAAAAACGAATATAATTTTTCATCTAACTGAAAGTCCGTTATTTGTTTAAGGTCATCAAAGGGCATAAAAACGTATCCGCTAAAAAATCCCATGTTCATGAAAATGATTCCAAGTAAAGCGAAACCTCTTAGGATGTCTAGAATTTCAATTCTTTGTTTAGGTTCTATTGGTTGGTTAGATGTCATTAGTTCAATATTTTATTTGAAAGAGAAATTATATTCTTAGCAAAAATTTCAATAACGTGGTTGTGACTTTAATGCATGGTAACGGTCTTGTGTATGGAAAGTTGCGTTTTTGGCGACGAGGATTTTCCGAAGGAAAATCAGAAGTTGGCAAAAATGCAACTACCATTATTTAAGCACTAATCTAGCAATTTTTTATACACGTCTTAAGTTTGT
>NZ_JAHKPZ010000002.1 GCF_018860825.1 Lacinutrix sp. C3R15
GCTAAAGCACTTGAAACATCTCAGAATCCAGAAACAATTATCAATTACGTACAAATGCTTAAAGCAAATGGTAAGTATGATAAATCTAATGAATGGATGAGCAAATTTGCAGCAATGAGACCTGCAGATGTACGATCTATTACATTTAATGAAAACCCAGATTATCTACCTAAAATATTAGATAAAGGAAAGAAATTTAATGTTCAAAATTTAGAAATTAACTCACAAGTATCCGATTTTGGAGGTACAATTAATAACGGTAAATTATATATCACTTCAGCTAGAAATAAAGCAAGAAGAGAATACGGATGGAATGAACAACCTTTCCTTGATCTTTATGAATTTACTATTGAAGAAGATGGTACATACCAAAACGAAAGCCTATTAGGAAATGATATTAATACAAAGTACCATGAAGGTGTAGTAGCTTTTAGTCCTGACGGAAATACGATGTATTTTTCTAGAGAGAGTTTTTACCAGAAAGAATACCAAAGTGACTCTTTATCAAATACCAGATTTAGTGTATTAAACTTATTTAAAGCTACTAAAACAGGTGATAGTTGGTCAAATGTTGAAGCATTACCTTTTAACAGTAACAACTATAATACAGATCATCCATCTGTAAGTGCAGACGGTAAAACACTTTATTTTACTTCAGATATGCCAGGAGGATTTGGTCAAGGAGATATATATAAAACAACTATTAATAGCGATGGAAGTTTTGGAGAAGCTGTAAATTTAGGAGCTAAAGTAAATACAGAAGGACGCGAAATGTTTCCTTTTATAAGTGATAACGGAACCTTATACTTGTCTTCAGACGGGCATTTAGGTCTAGGAGGATTAGATGTATTCTATACTAAAGAAATCGACGGTAAAATGTCTAGAATACGTAATGTAGGTATTCCTGTAAACAGTAATGCAGATGATTTTGCTTTTGCTATAGACGAAGAATCTGGAGAAGGTTTTGTTTCTTCTAACAGAGAAGGAGGAAAAGGAAGTGATGATATTTATGCAATAAAAAAACTACAACCTTTATGCGATGTTGAAATAACTTCTACAGTAACAGATAAAGTAACAGGAGAAATTTTAGCAGGAGCAACAGCAACTTTATATGATGATAAAGGAAATAAATTATCTTCAAAACTAACAGATGCAGAAGGTATAGCAACGTTTATTATAGAATGTGATACAGATACAGAGTTAGAAGTAACTATGGATGGCTATGAAAGCAATAAACTAGCTATTGAAGGAACAGATGAAGAAGAACTATCTGTAGCCATTGCTTTAGATCCTATTGAAGAAATAGTAAAAGCAGACCATGTGGCATTAAACCCAATTTACTTTGATTTTGATAAATCTAATATTACAGCTAAAGGAGCTTTTGAGTTAGATAAGTTAGTACAAGTAATGAACAAATATCCAGAAATGGTTATTAATGCTAAATCACATACAGACAGTAGAGGTTCTAGTGCTTATAACGAAAAATTATCAGACCGAAGAGCAAAAACTACAGTACAATACGTAATCTCAAAAGGTATTGATGCAGCAAGAATTACTGGAATTGGAAAAGGGGAAAGCGAACCAACAGTAAACTGTGGTTCTAAATGTACCGAAGAAGAACACCAATTAAACAGACGTAGTGAGTTTATTATTGTAAGTGGAGGTTTAGATAATCAATAAAAAGAAACACAATAAATAAGTTTAAAAACCACCTTTTCTTAATAA
>NZ_JAHKPZ010000019.1 GCF_018860825.1 Lacinutrix sp. C3R15
TTCCATACACGAGAACGTTATATGCAAGCCACAAACCACACCAATTAATGATAGAAACCGTTTCAGAATTTTTAGAAGAATTTAAAAAAAAAGGAATAAACGAAATTGCTTCAAAAGATGGAGATATAACTCATACCGTTACCATCGGAAATATGTTTGAAGGTTTGACTTCTGAATTATTAAATCGCTCTATTTTTAAAGGCTTAAATATTAAAATTGTGAATAACAGTTTTATTTATAATGATAGTGAAGTTTTAAGTAAAGAAATGGACTGTATGATTGTTATAGGAGATGGGCAAAAAATTTCATTTTCAAATCAATTTAAATATCATATAAAAGATGTTATTGGTGTTATTCAAGTTAAGAAAAAACTATTTAAAAGTGCACTTGATGATGCCCATCAAAATTTAAAATCGGTAATAGATACAGCTGAACCAAGAGATGGCGAAATGTATATGAGAAGAATTCAATCGGATTCATATAAACTACTTATGGGTAAAGTTATGCCTTCAACCAAAGATATTGTTACAAAATCTTGGAGAGAACAAATGATGTTTCATTTTTTATTAATGCAATCATTTTGGCCCATTCGGATTTTGATTGGTTATGAAAGTTATAAATCTGAATACGGACTGAGAGAAGGTTTTGTAAATCATTTAGAGGAATTAGTGAAAGATGGGCCAAGAGCTGGTTATAATCCTATAAGCTTTCCAGACTTAATGATTTGCGGAGAAAACTCAATTATAAAGAATATTGGAATGCCTTTTGGATATCCTATTCAGAAAGACAATCAATTTTATTGGGAAATACTTCAAACAACGAACAATAGACCAATGTATCTTTTATTGGAGATGATATGGACAAGATTAAGTTACAGATTTGGCTTAAGTTCTGAAATATTTGGAGATGATTTTGCTTTAGATGCGTTTCATCCTTTCTTAAATTGTAAAGAAAGAAAAATGGACGAAGTGAAGTATGGTTGGGAATATAATTATCACGGTCTGACAAAAAAAGAACTTTCCAAACCTCTAGTTTCAATAGAATGGAAACCAATTGAGGTAAACAAAGTCGAATCGACAATACTCTTTACATTAATTAATACTCATAAAATTAAGTGCGACAAGGAACTTATTGAGTATTTAGAAAAAGAAAAAACTACTTTAGAAGATTTTGTCAAAGATCTAACAAGAAAAAGAATTGCTTATAAAGAAGGAAATGAAATACTTCTATTAATGGATTTACCAATTATTAGTTTTGGAACTGACGGAAAAACCTATATCGGAGAAAACAAAAGTGGAGAAATGTCAAATTGGATTCTGAAACAGGCCAGCATATAACACCGTATATAATTTATTGCTGGCTTCTTACCTACTTACGAAAGTCCTCGCGGACTTTCTTGGTTGGTAATTATTTACTAAATTAGTTGCTTGAAACACGCAACAAACCATATACAACAACGTTGCCCACAATATGAAAATCCAGCAAACCATTGAACATTTGTCAGGCGAATTAGATTTAGCTATTCAATCTGATTTCTTGAATTATGAACAAACTAAAAAGATAAAAAGTTGTGGGATTTACTTTATTTTTCAAGGTGAGAAAGTGATTTATATCGGAAAAACAAATCGGAATGGAAAAACAAGACTTCGTGAATTAGCTTCTGATTATCGAAGTCATACACTTAATAGAAAATTTATAAGAATTTTATTGAGTCAAGTTCTGAAAACAGATTTTCCGCCATTAAAAAAGGAAACAAAGCATCAATTAATAACTAAAGGAATTTTAACACAGGAACAATTTGTAACAATTCAAGCAAAAATCAATCATATGATTAAAACCGAATTAAGATTCAAATTTTACTCAACTGATTCGGAAAACGTAATCCAAATGGAACATTTTGCAATCGGAGTTTTAAATCCTGAAATGAACGACTAATAAAAATGAGCGAACAAATAAACCAAATCCAAAAGTTATTTAAAGTCGATTTATCTTCGATTCCAAATTCTGAATTTTATGAACAAGGAGAACCAATTTTTGTAGATGGAAATGAAGTACGAACTTATTCCAAAATGTTTATTGAAGAAGATGATTTTGAATTTGGACTTTTTGATTGTATTGACGTGAAAACTTTTAAAGGACTTCCAAACAAAAATATTATTTTCACCAACGAACCAATTGTATTTGGAGATTTTGAATTTCAACGAATAGAAAAATTAATAAACAATCTTTACCAAATTTATGGTAATGACAATTTAGGAAATGGAAAATATTCTTCCGATGATAAAGATGCAATTGAATTTGGATATTTAAGCAGACATTGGAGTGAGAATAAAAATCCTGCTATGTTGAGTTTTGATGAAGAAGAGGGTTTAAGTTTTGCGATTTGGATAACTGAATAAAAAATACTGTGGGCAACAAAGAACTGAGTTAA
>NZ_JAHKPZ010000024.1:0-10215 GCF_018860825.1 Lacinutrix sp. C3R15
CCCCTAAAGGGGACTTTAGGGATGTGTAGAAGCAAGAGTAATATAATGAAGAATACCATATACAATTGAAAAATAAAAACATACTAATAGTTACTTCAGAGTTTCCGCCACAACCAGGCGGTATTGGTAATCATGCATTACATTTGGCTTTATCTTTACAAAAAGAGAATTATAGTGTACATGTAATTGCCGATCAACGCTCGGTATCTGGTGAAGAGGAAGTGGCTTTTGATGCTACTTTACCTTTTCATGTGGTTAGAATACAACGAGAGAGACTTCGTTTTAAAATGTATATACAGCGTATATTTGCTACGTATAGGGCTTTTTCTAAGGCAAATCATGTGATAGCTACGGGTAAGTTTTCGCTTTGGAATGTTGCTTTTATTACTTTGTTTAAAAAGAGAAATACCTTGGCTGTAGTACATGGTAGTGAGGTGAATTTTAAACCTTTTCTTTTAAAAAAATCGATAGATATTTCTTTACAACGCTTTCACCGTATTGTTGCGGTTTCTAAGTATACCAAAAGCTTGATTACGCATATAAATAAGGAAGTAACAGTGATACCCAATGGTATTTGTCTTGAACATTGGGAAACAGAAAAGGTGCCCAAAAAGGTGTTGCCAGGAAATCCGGTACTAACTACCGTTGGAAGAGTAAGTACAAGAAAAGGACAACTGCAAGTTATTATGCAATTACCAGCACTTTTAAAAGCATTTCCTACGTTGCATTACCACTGTGTAGGTATACCTACAGAAGCCACTGCTTTTTTAGAAAAGGCGACACAGTTGGGAGTAGAAAAACATATTACTTTTCATGGTAGTGTGAACGATTTTCAATTAAAGGAAATTTTATTACAAACAGATGTTTTTGTAATGCTGAGTACCGAGAGTGCTACTGGCGATGTGGAAGGTTTTGGTATTGCTATTTTAGAAGCGAACGCCTTAGGAATTCCTGCTATTGGATCTGTTAATTGTGGTATTGAAGACGCCATACAAAACGAAAAGTCAGGAATATTGATTGATGGAAAAGACAGCATGCAATTACAAAACGCCATAAAAAGTATCTTAGAAAAAAAAGAGGCATTCTCAGCCACAGCAAAGTGCTGGGCTAAACAACATGATTGGACTGTTTTAATAAAACGTTATATAGCTTTACTACCATGAAAACCTTAACCATTATTTCGCATACCGAGCACTATAAAAACCCAGACGGAAGTATTGTTGGGTTGGGTGCTACCGTAACCGAAATAAATCATTTAACTGCGGTTTTTGACCGCATACTACATGTAGCCATGCTGCATGATGTGCCTGCGCCACCAAGTGCATTGCCATACACTTCTAATAAAATAACATGTATAGCATTACCAGCAGTTGGAGGTACAGGCATACAAGATAAGTTTGCGATTATATATAAAGCACCTAAAATAATAGCAACGATACAGCAAGCCATACAACAAACCGACTATTTTCAATTCAGAGCACCCACAGGAATCGGTGTTTTTGTCATTCCGTATTTAATGTTTTTTAGCAAGAAGAAAGGATGGTTTAAATATGCCGGAAACTGGAAACAAGAACACGCGCCATTGGCCTATAGTTTGCAACGTTGGTTGTTAAAAAAGCAAAAAAGAAAAGTGACTATAAATGGTAGTTGGCCAGACCAACCTAAGCAATGTTTAACCTTTGAGAACCCGTGCTTAACGGAAGCGGAGGTAGCCGAAGGAAAAGCACTGGCGGCTACTAAAAGCATAGAAGCTAAAGCGCTTCGGTTTTGTTTTGTTGGTAGGTTAGAAACAGAAAAAGGCCTTGGTTTACTCATAGCTGCATTTAAAAACTTAAATGCAGAAGAAAAAAAACGCATTCAAGAAATTGCTATTGTTGGTGATGGTAAAGCCAAGCAAAAATATATGGATAGTACTAAAAATAGTGGATTACCATTTGTGTTTCATGGTTTTTTGTCACGTGATGCCGTACATAATATATACAAAGTTTCCCATGCTATTGTGCTGCCATCGGCATCTGAAGGTTTTCCAAAAGTGATTGCAGAAGCCATGAATTATGGGTGTTTGCCTATAGTGTCTAACGTGTCTTCTATTGGGCAATATGTGCAATCAGATAACAATGGGTTTTTATTAGATACGATTTCTGTAGAGAGTCTTTTGGCTGCGATACGTAAGGTGGTATATATAGACCCAAAGGTGTTTAGTACGATGTTAAATCATCAAAAGAATGCAGAAAATAGATTTACCTATGCCTATTATAATCAACGAATAACAAATGCATTATTATAGAACTATTTTTTTAGATATTATCTATTTTTTATCTATTATACTTTGTTAGTGTAATTAATATTAGGTGTAACAAAAAAAAAATTTTACATTTATCGCAAAGCTATTCAATTAATTGATTTCAATGATTTTAAAAAAAGTGTCTTGGTTTTTTAAACGACACCATTTTCTATACATTACTCGTTTTAAATTACTGTCTAAAAACGCTAGTATAGCCGCTATACAAAACTGTAGCTATAATGAATTTAATCTGGAAAAAGATATCCCTAAAGATTTTAAAAAAATAAACGCTATTATCTTTAAAGAGGCAAAACCAGCATTAGATCTTCCCCTTGTAAAACAATTGAGTATATGGTTGTATAAACATATAAAAGGAGGTCCGGGTTTAAGTGCTCCAAGTGATAAAGCCTTACAAATTATGCTTGCAGGAAAAGGAGGGGTTTGTAGTGATATGGCACAGATTTTTAATAATTTTTGCGTTATTAATAGGGTTTTAGTTCGGGAATGGGGAACCACAAGAGCTCCTTTTAATAAAGAATATGGCGGACACTCCTTTAATGAGGTTTTTATTAAAGAATTAAATAAATGGGTACTTATTGATGTATATGGAAGTTTGCTATTTTATGATGAAGGCAGCGTACCATTATCTGTAATAGAACTTTACCAAAGAGTAAGAGCCAAAAAGAAAATACTATTTAAAAGTTTTGCTAAAGATAGAGAAGTAGATAATGCAAATGTTATAAAAAATTATTTAGACCCAAATACTACTCCTTTTTTAATCTGTAACTACTCCAATAAAACCTACGATTCTTTTTTAGGGCTATTTAGACCACATATTCCTGTTTTTATCATACACTTTATGGTGTTTCTTTTAGGAAAAAGTTATCATTACCGTTTTCCTTTAGATAATTATAAAAAAATATATTCCTAAGCTACTATGCTTTATATTCTGTTACCAATGGTTTATTTGTGGTTTTGTTGTCTTATTTTTACTTTTTTATACCATTTTAGTAATTAATTAAATTTTTTTGAAGACAAATATTACCTATATAACTGCTGTTGGATTACATGTGCTCATAGGCATACTGGTGTATGTAAATGAAAGTTTGGCTAAGGTGTATTTTTTTGCGGCACTATGTTTTTTTCTGTACCGTATTATTCTTTCTCCTAATCATTTAAAAACTTTTGAAGTATTAAAAGCCTGTGCTTATTTTGTTGGTGCTGAGGTATTGTTTAGAACCACTAGAGGTTCTATTTCTTATGAAGCCGCAAAATATCTAGTAATTGTTTTTATGGTTATAGGTATGTTTTATAAAGGGCTTTCGGGTAAGGGCTACCCGTATTTTATTTACCTCATGTTTTTAGTGCCTTCTATTTTTGTAGCTTCTACTACCTTGAGTTTTGATGCTAACTTTAGAACCAATATCGCTTTTGTACTTAGCGGGCCTGTTTGTTTAGGGTTTGCTGCGCTTTTTTGCTACGATAAAAAAGTAAGTATTGGCCAGCTACATAAAGTACTTTTGTATATGGTGCTGCCTATTATAGCCAATACCATATACATCTTTTTTTATAACCCTAGTGTGCGGGAGGTAATCTCTAATACGGGGTCTAATCGAGATAGTTCAGGGGGATGGGGAGCAAACCAAGTGGCAACAATACTCGGTTTGGGTATGTTTATTATGGCGGTACGCATTTTTACCAAATCTCCTACTATCTTTTTAAAGGCTTTAAATATTGTACTGTTTTCTGCCATCTCTTTTCGTGCTATTGTGACCTTTAGCCGTGGAGGGGTTATAACTGGTATTATTGCAATAATCGTTTTTTTGGCGATGTATTTTTTTAAAGTGTCTGCAAAGCGAAAGAGCGAAATTGTAATGATGGCTTTGGTGTTTGTATTCAGTATGGTTGCTACCTGGGTAATTAGTTCTACACAAACCGATGGGTATATTGATATGCGTTATGCCAATAAAGACCATTTAGGACGTGAAAAAAGTGATGTTACCACAGGAAGAGGACAATTGTTTGCCGAAGAACTGGAAGGTTTTATGACACATCCTTTTTTTGGAATAGGTTCTAGTAGGGCTAAAGATGCCCGAATAGAAAAAGATGGACAAGGGGTTACCTCACACAGTGAAACCAGTAGACTGTTGGCAGAACACGGTATGTTTGGCGTGATTATATTATTAATATTAATTTTTAAACCTTTAGAGTTTCGATCTAGAAATAAAAGTAGTTATTTTTTCTATGCTTTTTTATGTTTTTGGTTTGCTACCATTAATCACTCTTCTATGCGACTGGCAACGCCATCTTTTATTTATGCTTTGGCTTTATTAAACGTGACTTATGAAAAAAATACTATACATAGGAAACAACTTAAGTAATAAAAAATCGAACCCCTCTTCTATACAGGTTTTAGGTGCTTTGTTAGAAAAAGAAGGGTTTAGGTTGCAGTATGCATCTTCAAAAAACAATAAAGTTTTGCGGTTGCTAGATATGGTTTGGGCTTGTGTGCACAAAGCAAGAACTATAGATTTTGTGCTAATAGATACTTACAGCACTTTTAATTTTTATTACGCTTTTGTGGTTAGTCAAATATGCAGAGTGCTACAGCTAAAGTATATACCTGTGCTACATGGCGGTAATTTACCCGTACGTTTAAAAAAGAGCCCTTATTTATCTGGGTGTATATTTAAGTATGCCTATAAAAATGTTTCGCCTTCCTTGTATTTGATTGCTGCTTTTAAAAAGCATGGCTATAGCGCTGTACGCTATATACCTAATAGTATAGAAATTAGTAAATACCCTTTTAAATCACGAAAACTGGATAGCTTAGATTTGCTATGGGTGCGTTCTTTTTCTACAATTTATAACCCAGGTTTGGCAATTAAAGTTTTGCATAAATTACAAAAGCAAGGCCTTAAGGCTTCCCTTTGTATGGTTGGGCCAGATAGTGATGGTACTATGCAGGAGGTAAAAGAATTAGCCAATACACTAGAGGTAGAGGTTACTTTTACAGGTAAGTTAACAAAGGAAGCATGGATAGCCCTATCTAAAGGGTATAACATATTTATAAACACCACCAATTTTGATAATATGCCTGTGAGCGTTATTGAAGCTATGGCCTTAGGTTTGCCTGTTGTTTCAACCAATGTGGGAGGCATGCCTTTTTTAATAGAAAATAATAAAGAAGGCCTTTTAGTAGAAAAAGAGAATGTAGATGCTTTTGTAAAAGCAATAAAAGAACTTGTGCAGCATCCAGACAAAACACAAACTAGGGCTTTAAAAGCTAGAAAAAAAGTAGAATCTTTTAGTTGGCACTTGATAAAAAAACAATGGGTGGAAGTACTGTGTTAAAAATTTTATTAAAATTTATATAAAGTACAAACCCTATAATATACCAATTTTCCCCTTTAGTTTATTTTTAGTAGTTCCTCTCTTTAGTTAAAGACGACCAAGCGTAAAAAATAGTCCTGTGTACTATTTTAGCCTATGGGCGAGCAGGCGCAAGGCAATGTCCGACGGAGGGTTTGTATTATTATTATTATTATTATTATTATTATTATTTCTTCACCTGTATGGCACTTCAGTAAATGCATTCCTCTATTTAACTAAAGAGGGGGCTGGTATCTCTATACAGATACCACCACTTCCTGCTATAAAATCAAAGAATATTAAAGTTTGTCTAAAATGGTTGTAGATTTTGGTTTTGTTAAAGAATTTTTTGCTCTTTTTTTCTCTAACAGAGCTATTACTTTCTCTTCAGAAATTTTATAGTAAGAACAAAATGCTTGCGTACTAAGCTCTCGCTCTTTAGGCAACTCATATTTCTCTATAATATTATTAAATATATTACAGGCAGTTCTATAGCAAACACCCTTAAGTAAAACTATATCATTTACGGTTAAAAATAAACTGTCCATATTCTTTTCATTTTAATGGCATGATGCCAATTTGCAAAACCAACTAGCAACATAATTATACATTTTTTTTTAGCTATAGTGTATGAACCAGATAACTATAAAGTAGGTATAATAGCGCATCTTGTTAGTAACACTTTAGTAATTGTTTTCAAACCTATTATTTTTAAGAATTTTAAAATAGGACAGAAACTAAGCACTATAATAAAAATAATGTAAACCATTGTTTTATAGTTGTTTGTGGGTTTTTTAGCTTCTGTTTACATCCTTTTGCTTTAATCTTTTTTCAAATAGGTTTCATAAACAATACAAATCTATATAATGTGCTACTTAATGGTTAAGACATGAACTTTGTTAAAATATATTTAACTATAAAGCGCTGAGGTTTAGATAGTTGTATTTTGTTAATTTTCGTGTGTCTGTTTTAACGAAGTGTTAGCTTAACAAATTCATTTCCTATAGCTTTCCTATGGCTTTCCTATAGCTTTCCTATGACTTCCCTATGAAATAGTATCCGTATCATTTTATTTTTAGAACAGATAGTAATAATTAGTAGTAGATAGTAACAGATGGTAACAAATAGTAACCATTTGTAATAGATAGGAATGGATAGTAACAAATAGTTACAATATGTAATAGATAGGAATAGATAGTAACAATATGTAATAGATAGGAATAGAAATTACGGGATAGGAACAGAACAATAGTAAAGTGGTAATTATCTGTAATGTTTGTGCTTACACTGTTTTTTGATGTTTAATGCTAGTATGTTTGAGGTATTAGAAGAAGCAAAGAAACCCACTTTTTCAAATTAGGTTTGTAGGTCGACATGCATAGCATAATTTCAAAAGAGGTATTGCCAACTAATAAAACATTTTTTTATAACAGATGAACGGTTTAGTTTATCATAAATTAGAATATCATGGCAAAAGTAAAGTCATTATTTAATGTAGAAGGAACACTGGGAGAAGTGACATTCTACAAAGATCAAGACGGATATAAAATCCGTACTAAAAATGGAGTTTCTAAAGAACGTATTATGAGTGATCCTGCCTATGCAAGAACTCGTGAAAATCTTACAGAGTTTGGAAACACAGCAAGAAGTGGTAAAATGCTTCGTAGAAGTATAGTAAGCTTAATGAACGATGCTAAAGACAATCGTGTAACTTCTAGATTAACTCAGATAATGAGTAAAGTTAAAAACGAAGATCTAACATCAGTTCGTGGACAACGCAATGTAGCTACAGGTATCTTAACGGCAGAGGGTAAAGCCTGGCTAAAAGGATTTAATTTTAACAAAAGAGCGATTTTAGATGCGGTGTTGCAGTCTACTTATACCTTAAACACTACTACTGGTGAGGTGTCTATTGCTGATCTAGTTCCAATACAACAATTGGCATATCCAGAAGGTGCTACACATGTAGAGTTTAGCTCTGGATTTTTAAACTTAGATTTTCTTACAGGAGATAAAGATTTGCAATTAAGTAATCTTGTAAATCTACCTGTTGATGCAACGGTTTCTACAATAACCTTAACACCTCTAGGGGTTCCTACAGGTAGTGGACAGAACTTTTATTTCTTAAAAGCAGCATTTTTTCAAGAGATTAATGGGGTGCAATACCCACTTAATAATGGGGCTTTTAATGCTTTACAGCTTTTAGAAGTAATATAAAATTTAAAGAAAATAGCTGTACTAAAAGGACTATTCATATAAATAGTCCTTTTTTATTGTCTGTTTTAGAATAAAACCCCTCCAATAAATAACACTAAGGGGTGGTCTTTCAAAAAAAGACTAAACAAATAATTTAGAAATAAAACCTTACTCAAATTAAGAATGAAAAATCCTAATAAAAGCTATAAAGTTTTAATAAGGAACATGAAAAATACAGCAAGTATAAACTAATATAAATACTTGTTTAATTATACGAACTTAGTATCTTTACCCTAACTAATATTTTTATGACCAACAAGGTAGATATTCATTTTAATATTTCAGAAAGAAAAATACTGCTACGTATTTTTGATCTCTTATCTGTTTTTGTAGCTCTTTATAGTGTTGGACATTTTTTTGAATTTGACTATTTTTATATACAGTCAGAAAATTGTATTTGGGTTATTGTATTGGCCTTATATCTTACCGTTTTTGGAACTGTATTTGAATTGTATGATTTACAAAAAGCAAGTAAGAAGGAGTCTGTTTTAGCAAATATTGTATTAACCGTATCTGTTACCGTTTTATTTTATTTATTAACTCCTTTTTTTACACCTTTTTTACCTATAAACAGGTTACAGATTTTATACTTCTATTTGGCAATAACCTTTGCTTTAGTGCTTTGGAGGTTGGCGTATATAACTTTTATAACCTCACCAAGATTTTATAAAAAAGCATTGGTAGTAGGTGAGATTTCTAATATACAACCAATTATTAAAGCTTTTAAAAGTGCAGATCCTAATTATAAAATAATTGGGTTTATTAATTGTGAAGAAAAGAGCGCAGATACTATTAAGATTAATGGGGTTAAAGAGTATTCGCCTAATGAACTACAAGAAATTATAGTTCGAGAAAAAATATCGGAAGTAGTAGTGGCTAGTTATAATTCAGAGACCATTACCCAAGAAATTTATTACGATTTAATTAGACTTTTAGAAAAAGGGTTTCCTATTAGAGAATATACACAAGTATATGAAGACATGATGCATCGTGTACCTGTGCAGTTTGTAGGTAAAGATTTTTATAAATATTTCCCTTTTAGTAGAAATAATCAAAACAAGCTCTATTTATTTTTTCATCGTTTTTTTGATCTATTCTTTTCTATTATAGGAATTGTATTAGCATTTCTTTTAGTGCCTTTTATACTGTTAGGTAATGTATTAGCAAACAGGGGACCTTTGTTTTATAAACAAGAACGAGTTGGTAAAAATGGAAATACCTTTAATATCATTAAGTTTAGAACCATGATTACAGATGCCGAGAAAAATGGTGCTGTTTGGGCCAGTAAAAACGATACTAGAATTACTTTTTTTGGTAAGTTTTTACGTAAATCTAGATTAGATGAAATACCACAGTTTATAAATATACTAAAAGGCGATATGAGTTTAATTGGACCTAGACCAGAACGACCTTGTTTTGTTGAAGAACTCTCTCAAGTGATTCCTTTTTATGAAACGAGACATATTGTTAAACCCGGACTAACTGGTTGGGCACAAGTAAAAGTTAGATATGGCTCTAGTGTAGATGATAGTTTACTAAAGTTACAATATGATTTGTATTATATTAAGCATAGAGGTTTCTTTTTAGATGCTAATATTCTTATTAAAACAATTAGTACAATGATCTTTTTTAGAGGGCAATAAGGGCTTAAGAAGGGTGTGCTTTTTGTCATTACTTCGCAGGCAGGAATCCACACGCTGATTTTAATACTTGTTTCATACTACTTGTTTGTTCTTCTTACGTAGTCCGAACTGCGTTTACTATTTTGTATTGTTTGTCATTCCTGCTCAGGCAGGAATCCACACGTTGATTTTAATGCTTTTTTCATACTACTTGTTTGTTCTTTATGGGCTTTTTAATAAAGGGAATAGTAAAAGGGTATTAATCATTAGATTCCTGCTTTCGCAGGAATGACAGTAAGACTATTTTGTGTTATTTGTCATTCCTGCGCAGGCAGGAATCCACACGTTGATTTTAATGCTTTTTTCATACTACTTGTTTGTTCTTTATGGGCTTTTTAATAAAGAGAATAGCAAAAGGGTATTAATCATTAGATTCCTGCTTTCGCAGGAATGACAGTAAGGAACGACAGTCAGGAATGGATTTTAATTTTGTATTGTTTGTTTTTCTTACGTAGTCAGAACTGCACTTACTATTTTGTGTTATTTGTCATTCCTGCGTAGGCAGGAATCCACATGCTGATTTTAATGCTTTTTTTACGCTACTTGTTTGTTCTTTATGGGCTTTTTAATAAAGGGAATAGTAAAAGGGTATTAATCATTAGATTCCTGCTTTCGCAGGAA
>NZ_JAHKPZ010000024.1:10274-15523 GCF_018860825.1 Lacinutrix sp. C3R15
CTTTCGCAGGAATGACAGTAAAGAGCGCCAGTCAGGAATGGGTTTTAATTTTGTATTGTTTGTTCTTCATTACGTAGGCAGAACTGCGCTTTCTATTTTGTATTGTTTGTCATTCCTGCGCAGGCAGGAATCCACACGTTGTTTTAATACTTTTTTCACGCTACTTGTTTGTTCTTTATGGGCTTTTTAATAAAGGGAATAGTAAAAGGGTGTTCATTATGAGATTCCTGCTTTCGCAGGAATGACAGTAGGGAGCATAAGGGGGTCATTATGAGATTCCTGCCTACGCAGGAATGACAGTAGGGGATATAAGGGTATTAGTCATTAGATTCCTGCTTTCGCAGGAATGACAGTAGGGAACATAAGGGTAATCATTATTAGGTTTCTGCTTTCGCAGGAATGACAGTAGGGAGCATAAGGGGGTCATTATGAGATTCCTGCTTTCGCAGGAATGACAGTATTGAAGTAGCGTACCAGGTATGTGTACCTTACTGCTAATGCCAAGAGTAAAGGAATTAATGCATAAGCAAATCTTTGCACTCCCATTACCCAGTGAAATACTAATAAACATAACAGTATAATAAGCAGTTTAATATATTTAATAAACCAATTTTTAGGTTGTGTTTTTAGTACTTGATTTACTACAAAAAGGTTAAGAGCAAAAGCCCAAAGTAGGTTATAATTGTTAGCTGTAGCTGTATGGTCTGTAGCAAACCATAATAATAAGATAAATACACCAATTAATCCTGTTATACTAAAAACAGCAACATCTAGCCATTTACTTCTTTTTCCTTTTTTATAGTCTTTATAAGTAATACCTAGTACAAAAATACCTAGTAGGCCTATTATAAAAATTGGGCTACTAAAAAAGTTTTGTTCTAGTTTTTCTTCTTTTTTGCTATATAGAGTTTGTTGTTTTTTTACTAGGTTTTTACCTGTGGTTTTAATAGTAGCATTATTAAAAAAAAGATGTATATATTTAGGTAAAAACATATACTCATAAGGTGTTGCTTGTTTGTCTATTATAGACCCTAGAGCAATATCAATACCTAGACTTCCCCAAGAGTTCCATTGTAGATTTTGTTGAATTAAATCTCTAAAGGTGTATGCTTCTAGATTTTTTGGGGTATTAAATTGTATGTTTTTGTTTGTAATTTCTTCGGCAACATCTCTAATTTTGGTTGCACAATTATCATAAAAGAAATCGTATAAATAATCTTTGTTTTGCGGTAAGGCATTGGTTTCAAGAAAAGCATGTATGTCTTGCTTTTCTTTAGTAGTAAGGTTTAAAACTTGCTCTCTAATGCGTCTGTTTTGATTTTTATAATAGGCAATAACTGGATAAGTAGCGCTGTGGCCTTGTGAGTATAAGAGCTTTCCTCTGGCAAAATTTAAGTAAAAATTAGGGTCGTTAAACGGAAACCTTCCGTAGTCATACACCACATCTGTATATGGTGTTTTTACACGAATACCATTATGACCAAAGGCATCATTTAAAGAAGAGCCAGGACCAATGGTTAAAATACTTATTTCTGTTTGGTCATAAGTGTTTTGTGCTTGTGTAATTACAAAGGAGAAAATGAATACTAAAACTAGAAAGCGTTTTGTCATGTTTTAAGGTATTAACTATCTAAAACAACTAAAGTCTATTTTTAAAGAAAACACATTAGAGTATAAGGCTACACTTTGGTCACCAATATCTGTAAAGGCATAATCTACTTGAATACAGTTGTATTTAAAGCCTATACCAATACTAGGCTGAAAGCTAACATTTTCAGAATTATCTAATTGCAATTCATTTTGAAAATTACCAACACCACCTCTTAGGTAAATCATGTCTATATATCCTACTTCAAAACCAAATGAAGGGCTAATACTTGCTACCGAAGTAGAAATTAAATCGTTATTTTCTTCAAATCGAATATTTAAATCTACCTCTGTAAGAATAGAAAAATCATAACGATAAATGAATTTTTTAGCAATACCGAATTGTAACTTAGGTATGGTAAGTTCTGTAGTTTCTGGTAATTCTTGATTTTGTCCTTCTACCGCATTTTGCACAGTAGCAAACTCGTCTTCATCAATAGCCCAAGAGTTAAAGGTTGTTGTAATATCTCTGGCCATAAGTCCGAATTTCCATTCGTTTTTAGTTTCAAACTGTATGGCAGCATCTAAACCAAATCCCCAAGAATTTGCAAAATCACCAATAACACGTCTTATTACTTTTGCATTTATACCATAATTTAAACCTTCAAAAGGAAGTTTTCTAGCATAAGAAAAAGTAACTCCATAATCTGCAGTAGAAAATAAACTAATGCGGTCATAGTTTATATTTCCTTCATCATCAATTAATTGTGTGGTATTTAATATGTCATCTACCGCAAAACGTATTAATGAAATACCAATAGCACTATTATTGTCAATAGGCATTGCAAAGGCAGCATAATCATAAGTAGCAATGTTAGCAAAGTAGCTAGAGTGCATTAATGCTAATTGTTTGTCTTCAATATTTACTAATCCTGCAGGATTCCAGTAACCAGAATTTACATCATGAGAAAAAGCAGTTACCGCATTACTCATACCTAAAGCAGCAGCATCGACCCCAATATTCATAAATTCATTAGAATATTTTCGTGTTGTTTGTGCAGAAATAGTTACACAAAAAGTTAGTAGTAGTATAGTTAGTAGATTTTTCAAGAATAATTTTTTTACAAATATGCTATTATTTTTCTACATATTAAACTTGAAAAAGCAATAGATATTGTTTGGTAACATTTATACAGGGTTAAAAAAGGAAAATAAAAAGATAATTTTAGCATTATTTGTTAAACGGAACTCAATAACAGCCATAGTTACCCTTGTTTTTATTACATAAGTAGCAAGCAAAAAAAGGGGCTTATTAATATTAAATTAAAAGAAGAACTTTTGTTTTAGACGAAAATAGTTTGTTATTTTTACAACTTATATGAAATTATGCAACTAAAAAGCTACATTCCAAATTTTATAACTTTATTAAATTTATTCTGCGGAAGCATTGCGGTAGTTCTAGCAGTAAATAACCTGTTTGTTGCTTCGGCACTATTTGTTTTTCTTGGAATATTTTTTGATTTTTTTGATGGTTTTTTCGCAAGAAAACTAAACGTACAAAGTGCATTAGGGATACAATTAGATTCGCTTGCAGACATGGTAACTAGTGGTTTAGTTCCTGGTATTATCATGTATAAATTACTTGCTTTAGCCAGTGATAGTTCTGGAATTGAAATTTCTTCATGGAGTTCTTTTTTAGCAAGGGATAGTTTTAAGGTTGTTCCGTTAGCATTGGTAGGTTTGTGTATTACTTTGGCTTCTGCCTATAGATTAGCAAAATTTAATTTAGACGAAGACCAGCAATCTTATTTTAAAGGGTTGCCAACTCCAGCAAATACCTTACTAATTATTTCTTTACCATTAATTTTAGAATATCAAAATAGCGACGCTATGAATGCTATTATTTTAAATACGTGGGTTTTATTAGCGATAACTATTGTGAGTTGCTATATGTTAAACAGTTCGGTAAAATTATTTGCTTTAAAATTTAAAACCTATGGGTTTAAAGGCAATGCCATACGTTATACATTTATACTTTTAAGTTTGGTGTTTTTAATTGTTTTTCAATTTGCAGCAATTCCTTTAATTATTCTTACCTATATTATTTTATCCCTAGTTTCAAAATAAAACTTTAAAAGTTAAAAAAAACAGATAGTACATGGCATCAGGATTTTTTGCATTATTAGATGATATAGCAGCGCTTATGGATGACGTTGTAGTGATGAGTAAGATTAGCACCAAAAAAACAGCAGGTATTTTAGGCGATGATTTAGCCGTAAATGCAGAAAAAGCAACCGGATTTGTAGCCAGTAGAGAAATTCCTGTTTTATGGGCAATAACCAAAGGATCTGCTTTAAATAAATTAATTATTTTACCCATTGCTTTTTTGTTGAGTGCTTTTGCACCATGGGCAATTACATTAGCGTTAATTTTAGGAGGAATTTATTTGGCATTTGAAGGAGCCGAAAAAATATACGAATTTATTGTGCCGCATAAAGAGGAAGCCGTTAAGGTAGATTCTGCAACATCTTTAACTAAAGAAGAAATTGTGCTTGCGGAACAAAAGAAAGTAAAGTCGGCTATTTTAACCGATTTTATTCTGTCTGTTGAGATTGTAATTATTGCTTTAGGAACTGTTATAGGAAAGCCTATTCATTTTCAAGTAATAGTAGTTACTATTGTTGCAATTATAGCAACTATTGGTGTTTATGGTATTGTTGCTTTAATAGTTAGAATGGATGATTTTGGATATAGATTGGTACGTTTAGGTACTGATAAAAAAAGTGTGTCTACATTTATAGGAAACCTTTTAATTAATGCGCTACCTGTAGTTATTAAAGCCTTGTCTGTAATTGGTACTATAGCATTAGTATTAGTTGCTGGAGGAATTTTTGTTCATAATGTAGATTTCTTTCATCACTTTTTAGAGCAGCTTCCTGGTTTTCTTAGAGATTTTCTTGTTGGTTTATTGGTAGGTTTTGCGGCTTTGTTGGTTGTGAAGTTTGTTATGTTCTTTGTGCCTAAAAAAGAAAAGAGATAGTTTTTTTAAGCAGGCTTCTTCATTTTTAATGGTTTTTATAATGGGTTCTTGCTTTTACAGGAATGACAAGTACGTGTTTCTTATGTAAGGAATGCGAATTTTACATATTCCTGTTTACTGTATAAAAAGGTAGTTGTGTGTGGATTCCTGCCTGCGCAGGAATGACAGCAGGGATAACTTAGTGAGTGACAATTAAAATTAAACATTTTGGATTCCTGCTTTTGCAGGAATGACAAGTACGTGTTTCTTATGTAAGGAATGCGAATTTTACATATTCCTGTTTATTGTATAAAAAGGTAGTTGTGTGTGGATTCCTGCCTGCGCAGGAATGACAGCAGGGATAACTTAATGAGTGACAATTAAATATAATAGATTCCTGCATGCGCAGGAATGACAAGTAGGTGTTTATCTTTGTTATGTAAGGAATGCCAATTTTATACATTCCTGTTTATTGTATAAAAAGCTAGTTGTGTGTGGATTCCTGCCTGCGTAGGAATGACAAGGATATAACAGTTTGGAGGTTAAGGTTGAGAAAAAGGATTACTGATTTTGTAGGAATGACAAGGTATAATAGTGTGGTGTTTAGGGTTGAGAAAATGGATTCCTGCCTGCGCAGGAATGA
>NZ_JAHKPZ010000003.1 GCF_018860825.1 Lacinutrix sp. C3R15
AACGTTCTCGTGTATGGAAAGTTGCGTTTTTGTCAGCGAGGATTTTCCGAAGGAAAATCAGAAGTTGGCAAAAAAGCAACTACCTTAATTTAAGCACTAATCTAGCAATTTTTTATACACATTGTTATAAAATGTAGCGAAACATTTGAGTAATAACGTTTTGCTTTGCCGTTAAGTTGCGCAATAAAAGGAGAAAAGCTAAACGTGTTTTGCTTTTACAGTTGAATAGCGAAAAGTGTTTTTTTCAAAACGCTTTGGAGCATTTTGCGATAGAGTAAGCATTTCCTAGCGAGCTAAAAGTTCCTAAGTTTCAAAAACTTCGCAAGAGTAGTTTCTGTTTTGGTTTAAAAATCCGCAAGTAGCTAAAGTTCAGAATAGGAGTGAACTGAATTTCGTAAATAACTTATTATGTTCCTATTAATCTGAAAAGTTTTTTTGGATTACTTGTTGCGTGAACAATTCAGTTCGAGAATTGAGTGATCAGAATATGTGATTGTTTTATTCAGATTTGAGTAAGAAAAAAATCCAATGATTTATGTTTAGATAAAAACAGTTTATTGAAAGTTACAATTTCCAAGCTATTTTTTATAACGTGATTGTATATGGTTTGTTGCGTGGTTTAAGCAACTAATTTAGTAAATAATTACCGACCAAGAAAGTCCGCGAGGACTTTCGTAAGTAGGCGAGAAGCCAGCAATAAATTATATACGGTGTTACCCAACGTTTTTTCATTTTAAACTATAATATGTAATAAGGTTAATTATTAGGATTTCCTGTTTTTTTATAAATTTGCGTTTATTTCGCAAATATTAAGATAAAATTGTGTTTTCTAATATTGTTATTTTGTATTTTTGTTAAAATTAATCAAGGTAAGAATGATAGTTGAATTTAGTGTTAAAAATTTTCGATCTCTTTCTGATTTACAAACTTTAAGTTTTGTAGCTACGAATTTAAAAAGTTCAAAAGATAATCAAGAAGTTGACGTCAATAATATTATTGATGGTGAAACCCGATTACTAAAAACAGTAGGGATTTATGGAGCAAATGCAAGTGGCAAGAGTAATATAATTAAAGCATTTGAATATTTTTGTGAGGCAATTTCTTCTCTGCCAAGTCCTGAATCTAGGCTAGGAAAATTAACTCAACCATTCTTATATCAAAATAATTATGAAGAACAAGATTCATTTTTTCAAATCGTTTTACTAATCGAGGGTAAGAAGTATCGATATGGATTTACAGTTAAAAAAAATCCAGATTATAAAAATGATTCAAATTTGAGCAAAGAATTAGTAACAAGTGAGTGGTTATTTGGTCCTAAAAATGTAAATCAAGTAAAGTTGTTTTCAAGAAAGAGTTTAGAAATTGATATGACAAATTTACCTGGAAATGAAAGTATAGCACCCTTGGAATATGAGCATACTTTGTTTTTAATTCATGCAGCATCTTATAATAAGGATATTTGTGCTAAAATTAGAAATATGGTTAGAGGGTATATTACCTCTAAATTCAATTTGCAAAGTGATTTTTATCGATTTCATTCAATTAAGCAAATTGAGGATCCAAAATTCAAAACAAGATTTCTTGATTTTTTAAAATCTTTTGGTCTCATTTACAATGACATTTATTTTAAAAAGGAAAATGATTCAGATGATAAGTATTCTTTAGATAAAGTGTTCTTGACAAAAAAAGCATGTCATGCAGAAGGAAAAGTAGTAACTCTTAATATGCAAGAGAACGAATCTGAAGGAACTAAAAAATTATTTGATATTGCGGGATTATTAATACATGCTTTAAATATTCAAGTTAGCGGTCTTATAATTTTAGACGAAATAGATAGTAATTTTCATCCTTCTTTACTTATTAAGGTTATCAAATTATTTAATGACCCAAATATAAATAAAGCCAACGCACAATTATTATTCACTAGTCATGATACAAATTTAATGTCAGCTTCACTAATGAGGAGAGACCAGTTCTATTTTACTGAAAAAGAAAGTAATGAGGGAACGAAATTATATTCTTTAGCTGATTTGAAAGGTATTCGAAATGACGCCGATTTTGCTAAGCAATATTTAGCTGGGTTTTATGGAGGAGTACCGGTTTTATCAGATTTTTTAATTGAAAAAAACGTTAATGAAGATGGAGCCTTGGGAGATTAAATCAGACGATAGTCGAGAAGTAGATACAAAACGTGTTTTTATAATTTTCTGTGAAGATGGAGCAGTAGAGCCAGCTTACTTTGATTTATTTAAAAAAGAAGGTTTGCAGGTTTCAACTATAGGAAACGCAAAACAACATCATGCTCAAGTAGATTATGCAACTGAGTATTTTAGAAAGAGTGATTTAATCGAAGTTAATGATCATGGTCAAGAAGTTTTAAAGATAGATGAGGGAGCACAAGTTTGGTGTGTTTTTGATAGAGATAGAGAACCAGATGATGGTAAAGATTCAGCTTTTAATGATTCGATAATTGCTGCAAATTCTAAAGGAATAAAAACAGCATGGAGTAACGATGATTTTGAATTATGGGTATTATTGCATTTTGAAGATATAGATCCGGCTAATGAAGAATTTCATAATAGGTCTAAGTATTATGAACGGCTTACAGATATTTTAAAAGAATATTATCCAGAAGTTGATAAGTTTAAGAACCCTAGGTTTAACTATTACGAATCTATGAAGGGTAAATCTATGTTTTTAAGGTATACTTATCAAATAATGAAGGGTAAATTGGAAGATGCTATTAGAAGAGCAAAAGAATTAGAAGTTTTTCATCAAAAGGTTCTTAAGCCAAGTCATTTACATTGTCCTTGTACAAAAGTACATACTTTAGTACTTGAATTGTTGAATGAATAACAAATGTGCTTTTAATGTTGGGTAACGTGTTTATATATGGTTTGTTGCGTGGTTTAAGCAACTAATTTAGTAAATAATTACTGACAAAGAAAATCCGCGAGGATTTTCGTAAGTAGGCAATAAGCAAGCAATAAATTATATATGGTGTTGGCTGTAGTTTTTTTTCAATCCCATATTTTTGGTCTATCAATTTTCATTGCTCTTAAATAAGATAAAAATTGTCCTGCGTGAACTGATTCGTGATATCCAATCCGCAATAAATATTTTCCAAGTATTTTTTTTTCACCGTTCCCTGGATGAATGATTTCGGTTTCGTTTAATTCCGTTTCCGAAAATTGCCTTACACTTTCTATAAATTTTTTTCTATAAGGTTCGGCATATTCAAGTTCATCAGTAACGTTAATGAATGGTCGGTTTTCCCAAGGTGTTTTATAATTTGTCATATCACCTTGATTAATAATAATATTCCATCCATAATCAGCCTCTAAAACGTGTCTTATCATTTCTGACGCACTCATTGCTTTTTCGTCAGGTTTCCAATTATAATATTTCTCTGGTAATCCATTCCAAAGTTTTATACTTCTTCTTCTTATTTCTGTAAAATTTAAAACTATAAGTTCAGATTGGGTCATTTTCTTTGTTTTCGGGAATGTCGTTTTACATTACAGCCAACGGTTTTGTATATGATACGTTGCGTGGTTTAGCACGTAATTTAGCAAATAAAAACCGAATAGAAAATCCGAGAGGATTTTCGTAAGTAGGCTAGTACTAGCAATGGATTATATACGTTGTTGTAGCCAGTATTTTTTCCTTAAACTACTTAATTTAATTTTGTTCTTACACTTATTATTTTCAAAGTCAGAATAGAATTCATCTTGAAATAATTTCAGATTGTCCCAATTCGAAAAACTCTGATGGTCTTTATTTGAATAATAATCTTTATTAACTTTTAATTGCCCAATTTTTTCAAATTCCGTTTCTGATTTTTTGAAATGTTGAGCATAATACCAACTAATATGTTCCTTTGGTTTAAACTCTTTGTTTATTTGCTGTTCAAGTCTAAATAATAATTTTGCATTCTCAAAATCCTTTTCAATTGGTTTTTCCGATTGTTTAATGTCAGTTACAGCAATTAAATTCAGTCCAAATTCCGTTTCTTTTTCCGATTCCAACACGAAAACTCCACAATAATCTCCATCACTTAATTTAAAAACCAAACAATCTCCTTTTTCGAAAATCGCATTTCGTGATTTTTTTACTTTACGTTTGCGTGCTGTCTTTTTTTTCGTTAATATTTTTTTTAAAAAACCGTCTAAAACTTTTTTCCTTTTAGTCAAATCAGATTGTGACGAGTCAAGTTCTTTCCACAATTCAATATCCTTTCCAGATTCGACAATATCTTTAATTCGATTAAGAACTTTTGGGTCAAGCGATTTACATTCCCATTGAGATTTTGCGATAGTTATCCAAAAATTATTTTGGTCTTCGTGGGAATTAATCAATTCTTTATTTTCCTCAATTAACTTTTCAGTTATCGCAGAAACTTCCATTCCTTGATTATATAATTCAAAGAATTCATAATTAATATCTTCGTAAATATCGTTTGAAGAAATTCCTGTTCCCCAAGTTCCCATAGGCGTTTCTTATATTGGCTACAACGGTTTTGTGTATGATTTGTGCGATTGAAAATCCGAGGATTTTCAGTTGAATCAAATCATTTAGTTAAATATAAAGATTTTTCTTCTAAGGATGAAGTAAGCATGAATTATACACGTCTTAAGTTT
>NZ_JAHKPZ010000014.1 GCF_018860825.1 Lacinutrix sp. C3R15
AAGTATAAAACAAAAAAAACCCTTCATTAAATAAATAATGAAGGGTTTAAAAAAGGCGACGACCTACTCTTCCACAATGTAGTACCATCGGCGCAAATGGGCTTAACTTCTCTGTTCGGAATGGTAAGAGGTGAGCCCCATCGCTATAATCACCTTAAGCTTTAGTCCCGCTCTTGTTACGGGATCTCTTTCTTAATAGCCTTTACGGCATATAGAAAGATAAATATTTTAACATATTGAAAAAATTACATGAATTGAATTGTTACTCTTATAAAAAACAGGCGTACAATAAGCCTATGGGTTATTAGTACTACTCGGCTATGACATTACTGCCTTTACACCTGTAGCCTATCAACGTAGTCATCTCCTACGACCCTTTAAAGAAATCTCATCTTGTGGTGGGTTTCGCGCTTATATGCTTTCAGCGCTTATCCCTTCCAAACGTAGCTACTCTGCAATGCTCCTGGCGGAACAACAGATACACCAGAGGTTTGTCCAACTCGGTCCTCTCGTACTAGAGTCAGATCCACTCAAATTTCTAACGCCCACAGTAGATAGAGACCGAACTGTCTCACGACGTTCTGAACCCAGCTCGCGTGCCACTTTAATGGGCGAACAGCCCAACCCTTGGGACCTTCTCCAGCCCCAGGATGTGACGAGCCGACATCGAGGTGCCAAACCCCCCCGTCGATATGAGCTCTTGGGGGAGATCAGCCTGTTATCCCCGGCGTACCTTTTATCCTTTGAGCGATGGCCCTTCCATGCGGAACCACCGGATCACTATGCTCTACTTTCGTACCTGATCGACTTGTAGGTCTCTCAGTCAAGCTCCCTTATGCCATTGCACTCTACGTACGATTACCAACCGTACTGAGGGAACCTTTAGAAGCCTCCGTTACTCTTTTGGAGGCGACCACCCCAGTCAAACTACCCACCAAGCACTGTCCCTTCTTTGAAGGTTAGACTCTAGATAAGCAAAGGGTGGTATTTCAACAATGACTCCACAACGCCTAGCGACGCCGCTTCAAAGTCTCCCACCTATCCTACACATTACTTATCCAAAACCAATACTAAGCTATAGTAAAGGTGCACGGGGTCTTTTCGTCCCACTGCGGGTAATCGGCATCTTCACCGATACTACAATTTCACCGAGCTCATGGCTGAGACAGTGTCCAGATCGTTGCACCATTCGTGCAGGTCGGAACTTACCCGACAAGGAATTTCGCTACCTTAGGACCGTTATAGTTACGGCCGCCGTTTACTGGGGCTTCATTTCAGATCTTCGCCGAAGCTAAACCCTCCACTTAACCTTCCAGCACCGGGCAGGTGTCAGGCCATATACGTCATCTTTCAATTTAGCATAGCCCTGTGTTTTTGATAAACAGTCGCCTGGACCTTTTCACTGCGGCCACCCCGAAGGGTGGCGACCTTTCTCCCGAAGTTACAGGTCTATTTTGCCTAGTTCCTTAGCCATGAATCTCTCGAGCTCCTTAGAATTCTCATCCCAACTACCTGTGTCGGTTTAGGGTACGGGCTGCTTCATTCGCTTTTCTTGGAAGTCGCTTCTCTGGATTATCACCGCGGCCGTAGCCTTAGTGTACTATCGCGGTATTACTACTCGCTTCAACGAACTATTCCGTCAGTTCGCACCAAATATACGCCTCCGTCACTTTTAGTATGAGCAGGTACAGGAATATTAACCTGTTGTCCATCCACTACCCCTTTCGGGTTCGCGTTAGGTCCCGACTAACCCTCAGCTGATTAGCATAGCTGAGGAAACCTTAGTCTTTCGGAGTGCGGGTTTCTCGCCCGCATTATCGTTACTTATGCCTACATTTTCTTTTGTAGCTACTCCAGCATGCCTCACAGCAAACCTTCAACGCCACTACAATGCTCCCCTACCACTTTTACAAGTCCATAGCTTCGGTAATATGTTTATGCCCGATTATTATCCATGCCGAACCGCTCGACTAGTGAGCTGTTACGCACTCTTTAAATGAATGGCTGCTTCCAAGCCAACATCCTAGCTGTCAAAGCAGTTCAACCTCGTTTTTTCAACTTAACATATATTTGGGGACCTTAGCTGATGGTCTGGGTTCTTTCCCTCTCGGACATGGACCTTAGCACCCATGCCCTCACTGCTGATGAACATTTTATAGCATTCGGAGTTTGTCAGGAATTGGTAGGCGGTGAAGCCCCCGCATCCAATCAGTAGCTCTACCTCTATAAAACTATAAATCAACGCTGCACCTAAATGCATTTCGGGGAGTACGAGCTATTTCCGAGTTTGATTGGCCTTTCACCCCTACCCACAGGTCATCCGAAGACTTTTCAACGTCAACCGGTTCGGTCCTCCACTGTATGTTACTACAGCTTCAACCTGCCCATGGGTAGATCACACGGTTTCGCGTCTACCACTACTAACTAAAGCGCCCTATTCAGACTCGCTTTCGCTACGGATCCGTGACTTAATCACTTAACCTTGCTAGCAACGGTAACTCGTAGGCTCATTATGCAAAAGGCACGCCGTCACCCCAAAGGGCTCCGACCGCTTGTAAGCGTATGGTTTCAGGATCTATTTCACTCCCTTATTCAGGGTTCTTTTCACCTTTCCCTCACGGTACTAGTTCACTATCGGTCTCTCAGGAGTATTTAGCCTTATCGGATGGTCCCGACTGATTCACACAGGATTACTCGTGTCCCGCACTACTCAGGATACCACTATATCCACATTCTTTACTTATACCGGGCTATCACCGTCTTTGGCCTGTCTTTCCAAACAGTTCTAATTCATCATGCTTCTAATGTCGTGGTCCTACAACCCCAGCAATGCCGTAACATTACTGGTTTGGGCTAATCCAATTTCGCTCGCCGCTACTATCGGAATCACTTTTGTTTTCTTCTCCTCCGGGTACTTAGATGTTTCAGTTCTCCGGGTTTGCCTCCTTGCGGATACTATATCTTCAATATAGTGGGTTGCCCCATTCGGATATCTACGGATCAATTTGTATGTGCCAATCCCCGTAGCTTTTCGCAGCTTATCACGTCCTTCATCGCCTCTGAGAGCCTAGGCATTCCCCATACGCTCTTGTATAGCTTATTGTACTATTTGCTTTTTAATGAGTTACAGCTTATTTATTACGATATAATAAATAAACCTTGATTAATTATTGTGCGCTCGTAGTGCACAATTTTAATCTTACAATTTTTATATTATTCTAGATATTTATCTAGTTTAATTTCATGTATCTTTTTCAATATGTCAATGAACTTTCTGTTTTCCGTTTAAACGGAAAATTTGGTGGAGAATATCGGAGTCGAACCGATGACCTCCTGCGTGCAAGGCAGGCGCTCTAGCCAGCTGAGCTAATCCCCCATTTAAAATCCTATTACTAGAATTCTTCATGTGAATTTAGAATTCCCAGGTCTAGAATTTCCTTTCTATAGTAGTTAGTAGTCTCAGGCAGACTCGAACTGCCGACCTCTACATTATCAGTGTAGCGCTCTAACCAGCTGAGCTATGAGACTCTACTATAGTATATTTTAAATTAACAGCTTGAGAATAAATCACTTATCGCGCTTTACTTTTCTCCTTTAATCGTCTTTCTCTAGAAAGGAGGTGTTCCAGCCGCACCTTCCGGTACGGCTACCTTGTTACGACTTAGCCCTAGTTACCGATTTTACCCTAGGCCGCTCCTTACGGTGACGGACTTCAGGCACTCCCAGCTTCCATGGCTTGACGGGCGGTGTGTACAAGGCCCGGGAACGTATTCACCGCATCATGGCTGATATGCGATTACTAGCGATTCCAGCTTCACGGAGTCGAGTTGCAGACTCCGATCCGAACTGTGATAGGGTTTATAGATTCGCTCCTTCTCGCGAAGTGGCTGCTCTCTGTCCCTACCATTGTAGCACGTGTGTAGCCCAGGACGTAAGGGCCGTGATGATTTGACGTCATCCCCACCTTCCTCACAGTTTGCACTGGCAGTCTTGTTAGAGTTCCCGACTTGAATCGCTGGCAACTAACAACAGGGGTTGCGCTCGTTATAGGACTTAACCTGACACCTCACGGCACGAGCTGACGACAACCATGCAGCACCTTGTAAATTGTCCGAAGAAAAGTCTATCTCTAAACCTGTCAATTTACATTTAAGCCCTGGTAAGGTTCCTCGCGTATCATCGAATTAAACCACATGCTCCACCGCTTGTGCGGGCCCCCGTCAATTCCTTTGAGTTTCATTCTTGCGAACGTACTCCCCAGGTGGGTCACTTATCACTTTCGCTTAGCCACTCAGATAAATCCGAACAGCTAGTGACCATCGTTTACGGCGTGGACTACCAGGGTATCTAATCCTGTTCGCTCCCCACGCTTTCGTCCATCAGTGTCAATATATTGTTAGTAATCTGCCTTCGCAATTGGTATTCTATGTAATATCTATGCATTTCACCGCTACACTACATATTCTAACTACTTCACAATAATTCAAGATAACCAGTATCAAAGGCAATTCTACAGTTGAGCTGCAGACTTTCACCCCTGACTTAATTATCCACCTACGGACCCTTTAAACCCAATGATTCCGGATAACGCTTGGATCCTCCGTATTACCGCGGCTGCTGGCACGGAGTTAGCCGATCCTTATTCTTACAGTACCGTCAGCTTCTCACACGTGAAAAGGTTTCTTCCTGTATAAAAGCAGTTTACAACCCATAGGGCAGTCTTCCTGCACGCGGCATGGCTGGATCAGAGTTGCCTCCATTGTCCAATATTCCTCACTGCTGCCTCCCGTAGGAGTCTGGTCCGTGTCTCAGTACCAGTGTGGGGGATCCCCCTCTCAGGGCCCCTATCTATCGTTGCCATGGTGTGCCGTTACCACACCATCTAGCTAATAGAACGCATAGTCATCTTATACCGTAACCTTTAATGATATATTGATGCCAATTAATCATACTATGAGGTATTAATCTTCGTTTCCAAAGGCTATCCCTCAGTATAAGGTAGATTCTATACGCGTTACGCACCCGTGCGCCGGTCGTCATCAGAAAAGCAAGCTCCTCTATGTTACCCCTCGACTTGCATGTGTTAGGCCTGCCGCTAGCGTTCATCCTGAGCCAGGATCAAACTCTTCATCGTTAAATTTTTAAGTCTTGCGACTAATATGCTTAACAATTAATGGAATGTTTAGTACTCAAAATGGTTTATTCTCTTTGTTTAATTAAGCCGTTTCCAACTTAATCTTACGCTGTCAATTCAATATGTCTATGAACTTTTTCTCTTTGTCTAAAACGCTTTAGCGCTTAGCGGGTGCAAATATAAAACCCTTTTTTAAATCTCACAATGTTTTTAAATAAAAAAA
>NZ_JAHKPZ010000037.1 GCF_018860825.1 Lacinutrix sp. C3R15
TCCATATACGAGAACGTTAGCAGTTATTAAAAAACATTTCGTTTATTTTGTTTGTTTCGTTTATTTCGATTAAATTTGATTAAAACTAATAATTATGGAAACTTTAATCAGAAGAACTACAAAAGAAGACCAAAAGATTGCATTAAGCTCTTTACAAGGCTTTCAAGTTGTATCACAAAGAATAAAATCTTCTCGAAAGAAAGGGGTTAAAATAAAAATACAAGAAACGGGAGAATTTATTACTATCCCTAAAAAGGCTCTAACATTACTTTCTGCCATAATTCAAAATATGGCTGAAGGAAAAACGATTTCAATTGTCCCTTCTAATTCAGAAGTAAGCACGCAACAAGCTGCTGATATGTTGAATGTATCAAGACCTCATTTAATAAAACTTCTTGAAGCTAAAAAAATCCCCTTTAATAAAGTAGGTAGTCATAGAAGAATCTTATTAAAAGATATTATGGAATATAAAGAACAACTCGCTAAACAAAGAGAAGCTCAACTTGATTTCTTATCCAATCAAGCACAAGATTTAAATCTTGGTTACGAATGATACATTCACCAAAATTTACTGTTGTATTAGATGCCTGTGTTTTATATCCAGCACCGATTAGAGATATTTTATTATCTCTTGCGGCAGAGGGTTTGTTTACAGCGAAATGGTCTGATATAATTCAGGATGAATGGCTACGTAATCTTTTGAAAAATCGGACAGATTTGAAAAAAGTACAATTGAATCAAACTATTAACGCTATGAATCTAGCTTTTCCTGATGCCAATGTTGTAAACTTTGAAGACTTAATACCAAGTATTAAACTTAAAGATAAAGATGACAGACACGTAGTGGCTTGTGCAATAAGGTGTAATGCTGATTTAATAGTTACATTTAACATAAAGGATTTCCCAACGAAAGAGCTATCAAAATATGACATAGAAATTCAAAATCCTGATGAGCTGATTTCAAATTTAATTGACATCAACCCCAAACTAGCCTGTAAAGCTTTTAACAAAATGGTGAAAAGGCTTAAAAATCCAAAAAAGACAATGGATGAAGTTTTAGCCACTTTAGAAAATTGCGGATTAAAGAAGAGTATAGAAAAATTAAAAAACAACTGCTAACACCGTATATAATTTATTGCTAGTTCTAGCCTACTTATGAAAATCCTCGCGGATTTTCTAGTTAGTTTTATATTTGCCAAATTAGGTGTTTAAAACACGCAACAAACCATATACAACAACGTTCTACGCAATTTGAGACAAACATTGTGCTGAATTGATAAACCAAGTATTAAAACTAAAAAAATAGAATTATGGAGACAACATTGATTATCGGATTTGTGATTTTAACCATTATATTCTGGTTTTGGGCAATTATTGACATAACAAGGTCGAGATTTAAAAACTCGAAAATGAATACTATTTGGTTATTAGCTGTTTTATTTTTTCCTGTTTTAGGCTCTATATTTTACTTTCAATTAAAGAAAAAATATGTCACGAAAGAACCAAGAAAATTTCAACCGAATTTTAACAGAACAGAATTAAAAACAGCTGAATAACTAATTCTTGCGGAATTACAAAACGTGCGAAAAAAGCTGAATTGAGGAATTGCCAAAAACCTGTTTTTTGCATCGAAAATTTAGCTAACTGAAAAGTTTCAGCAGAATCGCTAAACGTACGGAAAAATATTGCGGAATGATAATAGGATTTTTTTTGAGATTTTAAGAAAAAAAGAATACTCAGAAATTTAAAAGTACATCGGAATTTGACTCGTGTGAATAGATAAAAATGGAATAAAAACTGCGTAGAACAACGTGTATAATTAATGGCTGGTTCAAGCTTACTTACGAAAATCCTCGCGGATTTTCTATTCGGTTTTTATTTGCTAAATTAGTTGCTTAAACACGCCACTAATCATACACAAAACCGTTGTACGCAAGTTGACCAATGAAACGCAAAAAGAAAATAACAATCGGAATTGGAATCTTAATTGTTGGAATTTTATTCTGGCAATTTGGACTTTTTAATCGATTCAATTATTTGACTGGAAAGATTGACAGTTGGCGGAATTCAGCTAGAATCGTGACAGTTGGAAAACCTTTGCCTTGTGGAGTTCCTTGCATTGGATTAAAAGAAAAATACGGATTTCACGAATCGAATATTGGATGCACTGTAACTGGACCTCAATTACGTGGAATTGACGCTTATAACGCTGAAATTGAAAAGTACCTAAATAAAAGAAACGGAAAAGAATGGCGAGAAAAATACCAAGCGGAAATGGACTCGCTGATTAAAAATAATATGTTGGAATGAGTAAAACGCTAAAAATTATTCTTGGAGTTTTAGGAACAGCGATAATTGCAATATTTGGACTAATAATGTTTGGACTTTATCTTATGGAAGATGAAGATAGATATGGAGATTTAGTCTACTTTAATCAAAAAGTAGAAGATGGAGATATTATTTTTCGCTGTAAATATTCCGGAGAATTAGGACAAACAACTGAATTTAATGAATACGGAATAATTGATAAATCTTGGGGAAATGTTTATGTATGGGACAATCAAAATACAATTAAACAAGACCTTTATGATTGGGCTGAAAAAGGAAATGGAACACGAGTAAGAGTGTATAGAATAAAAACTGACTTTGATATGAACAAAGCGGAATTAAAAAATGGAAAATATAACTATTTAATGAATTCAGATAAAATGGAATTCGTAACTGAAAATTATTAAAAAAACCTGCGTACAACAATGGCTATAAGTAATTGCTTGTTCTCGCCTACTTCTGAAAATCCTCGCGGATTTTCAGTTTGGTGTGTACTTGTAAAGGTAAGTGCTAAACCACGCAACTACTCATAGCCGAAACCGTTGTACACAAGCTGAAAGCAGCCGCATATTTTAGCACTTTCGGTTTTTCCCACCACATAATTCCAACGCTCTAAAAACCAAAAGAGCTAAAATTTCCCAACGCTGAAATGCTAACTTTAGTATGTAGTAAGAACAAAAGTATAAACTTACTTTGTGCTAATTATAGTATACTCAATGAACGCAGAATTATCACAGAATTTCGGTAAAATTATTAGAGAACTTCGAAAAGAAAAGAAACTTTCTCAAGAAGAATTAGGTTTTCAATCTAATCTTCATCGAACATATATCGGAATGATTGAAAGAGGAGAAAAAAACATTACTCTCGAAAATATTGAAAAATTGTCAAAAGGTCTTGATGTATCTATGAAGTTAATATTTGAAAAACTCAATAAAATACATTAATGAAAATTACATTTTTAGGACAAGGTTTCGAGTCCGAATCAAAAAAATCTGTTGGTAATACAATAATCAAATTATTTAAGGAAAATAAATTTAGCTCTTTTACTGGAATTTCTGCATTCGCTAGTGAAGCTGGTGTTGTGGGTCTTTCTGAATGTATTGCTAGTGGAGCCGAATTTTATAAAACATTAAACTTGATTGTTGGAATAGACCAAGAGGGAACATCAAAAAAAGCATTAAAAGAAATTAATGACCTTGGAATAAACAGTTATATTTTTTATCAAAAAGAATCACCAATTTTTCATCCAAAAATTTATTTATTTGAAGGAGAAAATGACACCACAATAATTGTTGGTTCATCTAATTTAACTGCAAGAGGATTTTTTGGAAACGTTGAAAGCTCTTTAATGGTCGAATTTAAAAATGATAATGCTGATGGAATAAAATTACTTAAAGAAATTAAAGATTATTACAGCACATTATTTGATTTTACAGACCCAAATTTATTCAAAATTTCACCAGAAATTATAAATCAATTCGTGAGTGAAGGAATTGTTCCAACTAGAAAAGTTTGGAAGAAAAAACACAAGAAAAACACTTCAAACAAAACACCAGAAGAAAATGACTTGGAAATTCCAAAAAGACCAACAGTTAAAATTCCTTCAAACTTTAAAGGTAGATACAAATCAAATAAAACAGTTTCAAAATTAATTACAGAACTCGAAATTAAAAATAATTTTGAATTCGAAAATATTGAAAATAACCAAGCACTATGGGAAAGTGGTCCATTAAAAGAAAGGGATTTAAATATTCCTAAAGGAGCAAACACAAACCCAACAGGTTCAATGCTATTCAAAAAAGGAGCTCTAAAAGATATTAATACAAGACATTATTTTCGTGATGAAGTATTCCAAACTTTAGATTGGGCTTTTGACACAAGAAGAAATAGAACACATATTGAAAGAGCTATTGCAAATATTAAAATAGTTATTTCAGGAATTGATTACGGCATTTTTCCTTTAAATATATCACATAACACCAATAGCGAACATTTGGAGGAGGTAAAACAACCTGCTTCTCAATTACATTGGGGAGATGCAAAATTTTTAATCGCTCAAGATGAATTAATTGGTAAAACAGCAGTTCTTTATAAAGATACATCTGTTGCAAATGCGTTTACCTTGATTATTGAATAAAAATTTCTATAGTTCAAAAATTTAAACTACTTTTGGACTGAAGTTGTCCAAAATATTATGCAATTAGAAAAATCATTCGGAGAAACAATTAGAGATTTACGTATTGAAAATCATCTAACATTAAGAGAAGTCGCAGAGCATTTAAAAATTGACACTTCAATGCTTGGTAAAATTGAAAAGAATAATCGAAATCCATCTAAACAATTCATTAAAGATATTTCAAACTTATTTAGCATTGACGAAGACTTACTAACTGTAGCTCATCTAAGTGATACTGTTGCTTATTCAATTTTGGAAGAAGAACTAGCAACCGAAGTTTTAAAAGTTGCAGAAGAGAAAATCAATTACTATAATAAAAATAAAGCCAACAAATAATGCAATTAATCAAAGAAGCAACAAGCGAAAAATTAAGAGGTGGCTTTTACACACCTGAACCAATTGCATCATTTATTTTAAAATGGGCTTTTAATGGTAATAAAGAATTAGACATTTTAGAACCAAGTTGTGGAGATGGTGTATTTTTAAAAGAAATTCAAAAAGAAAACTACGAATACAATTCTGTTACTGCAATTGAATTTGATGAAGTTGAAGCTGAAAAGTCAGAAGCTATTGGTTTAAATAAATCGTCTGTAATTAATGAAGATTTTCATAAGTATTGTATTAACACAGAGAGAAAATTTGATTTAATTGTTGGAAATCCACCATATATTAGATATCAATATTTCGACAAAGAACAACAACAATATGCAGCAGATATTTTTAACAAAGCAAGTTTAAAATATTCAAAATTAACGAACGCTTGGGTTTCATTCGTTGTTGGTTCATCTCTACTTTTAAAAGAAGAAGGTAAAATTGGTTTCGTTTTACCAGCGGAAATTCTTCAAGTTTCTTACGCTCAACCTTTGAGAGAATTTTTAGCTCATTTCTATAACAAAATTAACATTGTTTCTTTTGAAAAACTTGTGTTTCCTAATATTCAACAAGAAGTAGTTTTATTGCTATGTGAGAAAAACAACTCTAATTCTCATTTAATTGAACATCTAGAATTAAGAGATGCTGAAGCACTTGAAAAATTAGATGTATCTAAATTGAAAAGCCCAAAAAAGAAAATTGACTTCAAATCAAATAAATGGACATTTTATTTTCTTGACCAAAAAGAAATTGATTTTTTAGAAAAACTTCAATCTAACAAGAAATTCAAACAACTTGGAGCGTTTGCAAAAGTAGAAGTCGGAATTACAACAGGTTCAAATCCATTTTTCACAGTTCCACTTTCAACAGTACAATTTTACAATCTAGAAAAATATGCAAAACCACTAGTTGGAAGAAGTGTACAAGTTCCTAGTGCAATATTCACAACAAAAGATTGGAATAGAAATAGAGATAAAGAAGCTAGAACCCATTTTCTGTCCTTTCCAAAAATGGCTGATTTGAATGGTTCTGTTGGAGCAAGAGATTATATAGCTTGGGGAGAAGCAGAAAAAATTAATGAAGGATATAAATGCAGAATAAGAGACGAATGGCAAATTGTACCATCACAAAGAATCTCTGAAGCACTTTTTATCCGTAGGAACAACAAGTATCCGAAATTAATTATAAACGAAGCTAAAGCGTTTACAACAGACACAATGCATCGTGTTACAGTAAAACCTGAATTTGAATTAAAAGCTTTGACAGCTAGTTATTATAATTCTTTATCGTTAGCATTTACAGAAATTTGTGGAAGAAGTCACGGAGGAGGCGTTTTAGAATTAATGCCAAATGAAGTAGAAAGAATTCTTTTACCCTATAATGAAAACAACTCTGACTTACTTCCTCTTATTGATAAAATGATAAGAGAAAAGAAAGACATTTCGGAAATTTTAAAAATAACGAATCAGAAAATACTAAAAGAAAATTACGGGCTTTCTGAGTCTGAAATTGAATTAGCTGATAGTATCTGGAAAAAACTATCAAATAGAAGATTGAACAGAGGGAAATAAGCCAACGCTAAAAGCCATACACATTTGCAATTCACTACAGCCAACGCTACACCAAAAATTGCAAAAGAGTATGTCTTTGCCAACGCTAGCAAGTTTGCGGAAAGAAAAAGCCAGTGTACAACAATGTATAAAAATAATAGCGGTTTTGTCGCTAAAACGAAAGTTAGTAAATATAAAAAAGGTCTGTGTTTAACCGAAAAGTTAGTGCTTGAAAATCCGCTACTATTCTTATACTAGACCGTTATAAAAAATAGCTCAGATGAACCTCTGAACTATAAAACAAACATTAATTCACAAATTAATATTTAATTACTTCTCACTCTGCTTTTGAATTTTCTCTTACTCATTTCTGATAATAAATAATGGATTCATTTTTTTTAGAATATAATTACAAACCTGAAACTGAAAATTACTTTTACAAAGTTTCCCTCACTCCTATTCTGAAATTATTAAAACTTACTCAATCGGAATTTTTTCACTCTTTCGGAATTTGAATCTAAAAGGATTAGATTACTCAAACGCAAAATGCTGCAAAGAGTTTTGAAGAAAAACACTTTTCGCTATTAAATGGTAAAAGCAAAACTCGTTTCGCTTTTAGTTTATAATTGTTCCATGATTATGGCTAAATATTTCGTGCTTACTCAAATGTTTCGCTACATTTTATAACAACGTGTATAAAAAATTGCTAGATTAGTGCTTAAATAATGGTAGTTGCATTTTTGCCAACTTCTGATTTTCCTTCGGAAAATCCTCGTCGCCAAAAACGCAACTTTCCATACACAAGACCGTTGTACCCAATTTGACGAGCGACCTACGAAAAACAAAAAATGGAATTATATAAAAGGATTATTGAAATAGTTGATGCGAATCTGATTCACTGTTTGATTCCAATAATTCTGACTTTAATGTTTGTCGAACTGATTTTCAAAAACCGATTTGAAACGAAAAAAGTTCTGAATTTAATTCGTTGGACAATCATTATTTATACGATAGTTACCTTTACTTTTTATCTGATTGGAATGGCTATGAATCCAGATGAACACGCCTTTATCAATCGAGCTACTGGACCTTATGCAATTGCATATTGGATTATGTTTTTTGGAGCTCTGATTTTACCACTTACATTGTTTATTAAAAAATTAGCATCGAAATTTTGGTATGTGCTATTGGTTGCGTTCGGAATGAAAAGCGGAATGTATTTTGAACGTTTTGTAATAATAACAACAAGCTTCCATAGAGACTATCAAACTGAAAATGGAAACGCTGGACTTATGGAATTAATATCGTACGGAATTGGAATATTCTTTATACAAGGAATCATAATTGTGATGCTGACTTTAGGAATATTTGAAATAATAAAAAGAAAAAAAACTGGGTACAACACCGTATAAAAATAATTGCGGTTTAGTACTTAATCAAAGGTCGTTGCGTGTTTGTAACGTCTGATTTTCCTTCGGAAAATCCTCGCATACAAACCCGCAACTATTCTTATACATAAACGTTGTATACAATAGCTGAAAAGAAAGCCTGAATTCAATTACTTAGAAAAACTTACATTCGTGTATTATTTAAAAAATGTTAGTTGAAATCTGTTATAAATTTGTTTTATAGTAATTCAAAAACTTATAAAATGAAAAGATTTAAAGATGACCCATCACAAGCAGATTTAGACAATCACTCAAACCAATTGAATCCAAATAATGATGAATATTGGCATTCAAGAGAAGAAAATTAAAAATCATAAAAATGAGCAATTCTAAACCCAAATTAAGTAAGCCAAGTCCAAATTGGCCAAGTAAAAAAGAAGGTAATTCTTCTGGTGGTAAAAGAGATAATAATCCACCTACAAGTAAAAAGTAATTTTTTGTACTTTTGTTATATAAGTTCATAGTTTTAATGTGAGTTTATAAATTTTCCAAACTAAATAGCAATGTTTTGATAGCATTGCTATTTTTGTTTTATGATAGATTTAATAAAATTATTTAAGAACAGAAAAGAACTTTTAAATGGCTCAGCTAATAATAATTTAATAGAAGAGTTATTTATTAAGAAATATGGCACTAAAGAGAAGGCTCAAGAAGCATTTAAAAATATTCTGACATCTTCAAAAGCAGAAGATAACCTGCAAGAATTACTTTTGAAAGAATTCAATTTAGATACTATATTGGATGTATTAAACTCATTTTCGCAATCTTCAAATTATACAGAAACACTTAAAAGTTTAAAAAAAACAAAAACTGACGTTTTATCATCATTAGATTCAGACGGTTTAGAAACATTAAATAATAATTTAAATACTTTGCAATCAGTATCTGAAAATTTTGCTATTTCAGATAAACAAAAAGATGATATTATTACCTATATCAACCAAAATGTAAATTTTAACTTAGCAAATACACGTAAAGAATTAGGTTATAAACATCCACGTATATTTAATCCTTGGTTAAACTTTTTTTTCAATAATAAATACAAATCCAAAACAGAAGAAACAGGAAAAAATGCAGGCAGTATAACATTGTTTGAATACATTGAAATAGTGTCTGCTTTTATACTTAGCTATGACGAAGATAAATTAAACTTCTCAAATCCTGATGAAATGCTAAAGCGTATAGAAATTCAACAGAAAACCCAAAAGCAAATTTTAAAAGAGCTTACAAATAATAATTTTAGTTATTTAAAAGAAAAACTAGAGGATTTAGAACATTCGAATATTTACAAAAAAAAATTTGAAAACAAACCATATGATATTACTAAAAGAAAAATTCCATATAGTTTAGTTTCAATTATAAAAGAACATATAAAAAATGGATATTTGAAATGAGAAAAGCACTTTACAACAATGTTGAATAAAACATAAAAAGCTATTTATACATTGAAATAAAAACTACTGTATACAACAAAGAACTGAGTTAAAA
>NZ_JAHKPZ010000026.1 GCF_018860825.1 Lacinutrix sp. C3R15
CGAGCCATACACAAACACGTTGTGCAAAATTTAAAATTACGGCAAGTTTGAAAAATTTAGGAAATAAAATCAATCAGAAATACTAAAAGAAAAATAAAACATTCTGATTTGTTAGTATCTAATTTTAATCAAAAAAAGGTCTAACATTATTTTTTTGAATGTAATCTTCAATAATTCCAACTTCACTAATATCGACAAACTCTAGAAATTCAGTATCTCTAATATGTTCCCATAGCAAATGGTTTTTATTTATTCTCTTTTGAGGTTCTCTTCCCAAAACAAAATACTTTCCTCTAGAGTCACCTTCTAATTCTATAGCTTTTGTTAAAGACACAAATCTAGTAACATCATTTTCAAGATAATAATGACTTTTTTCAAAGTCTATTGTTTGTCCAGCTACAGGTATTCCATTTACACCTATAAAATCTATATCTATTGGTGCAAATAAATTTTCAAAATCATCAGAGGTCAATGTCTTTTCAATGTTAACTTTCTCTTGAATTTTAGGAAATAATTGCTTTTTGACTATAGAATGAACATTAAATTCAGGTTCAACATTCGTGTCATCAGAAAATTTAAAAATATATTTTTCAAAAATTCTTTTAAATGTATTATCATTTAAATCTACATCAATCGTTTTTGGTTCAGAAAACTGGATAATATTATTTGAATATCTAGAAAGATAAACTAAATAACTCTCATTAATCCAATCATTCTTAAAATCTCTTTTAATAAATAATTTATTAGAGTCAACTATATTATCAGAAACAATCTCTTTATCAATTGACTTAAGGTAACTTTTAACTAAACCATATCTCTCACTATTTAAAATACCTTTAAAAGCAGAAAGCTTGTCCGAAGAGAATTTAAAATAATTTTTAGAACCATTAGACACAAGAACGCCTATACTAACTCTTTCATTAAGAGTAGTATTCAAATTAACGTAAAGTATTGAATAAATAGTTTTCATTTTAATTAGCTACAAAAGATTGTATAAACTCTCTAAAGTTCGATTCACATTGATTTTTCCAATCATCAGAAAATAAATTATCAATAATTCTTTTCTTAATTAAGACTTTATCGATATTCCAAGAGTCAGGTACTAAATCTAAAATATCGTCTAATTTATTTTCACATTCTTTGGTGCAAATGTATAACATTTCAACCAAGTTATTCACAATGTCTGTTAATTTCCTATCTTTTCCAAATAAAATTTTTGCTATATCTGTTTTAATTATTGAATCATCCTCTGTCAATTCTGCTATTCCATAATCAAGAAAAGTTGAATTAAAAATGTTTACGTGGTCGATTGCATAGAAAAAATTTATTTTATCAGGAGAAACATATAAAAGTAAATTAAAGTTATTATGATTCCTATCTTCATTTGCTGTCCAAATATCAAATAGTGCTATTTTTAAAAAATCCGTCTTATCAGATATTTTATCTCTAAAAGATTTTTCCTGAAACATTGACACCATAGTATGATCTAATTCTTTAGAAGTTTCTAGATATAAAGACCCGAAACATTCCTTTTCAAACCAACCTAACTGTAATTGTGGAAATTTTTCATTTGGAATATGTTCTCTTTTAACGTTAATAAAACAAGTTTCGGGTGTTTTAATTCCCCATATTTTAGCAAATTCAGATGCTATCAACTCGTTAAACAAATATTTAGGAAACCTATCATACTTACATACCCAATCTCTGAAATCATCGCAAGTTACAAGTAGCGGACTACTTCCTTGAGTGTCAAAAACTTTATGAACATCTTCAATTGTATGAAGTAATTGCATTAAAAAAATTTTATATACTTATTATACAAACAAATATATCAAATAAAAACTTTGCACAACAACGTATATAAAAAATAGCTAAATAATCGCCTAACTTAATTTGTATTGCTTATTTAATAACGTTATTTTAGTCGGAAAAGTATGTGGTTACTTACACGCTACTTTTCATATACAAAACCGTTACCCATAAGCTGAACCAACCATTGAAAATACTGCTTCACATAATAATTATCGTTTTTTTGACTGTTGTAACTCAAATAGGTGGAATAATATATTTGATTGCAATTTTGTTGGTTAAGAAAAGTGCGGAAAAGAAACAATTGAAACGGATTGGAATTTTCGCAGTTCTATATTTACTCACAACATTTTTAATAATTCCTAATGTTGCACCAATTTTCGGACGTGAAAAAATAAAGGAAACGGAATTTTTAAAAGCTCGGTCTTTCTTTTATAAACTTGCTAATAGAAACTATGTAAGACCTCAATTGAACAAATCAATCGGACAAATAGCAACCGAATTTGAGAGACTAAACGCAGGAATAAAAATGGTTTATCTCGATGCGAATTTTCCATTTATAAACAAATTTCCTCTTTTGCCTCACTTAAGCCATAATGACGGAAAGAAAATTGACGTTTCTCTGATTTACGAAAATGACAACGGACAATTGACTAATAAAAAACCATCAGTTAGTGGATATGGTGTTTATGAAATGCCGACCGAAAAAGAATATGACCAAAACGCTGTTTGTAAGAAAAATGGAAATTGGCAATATGATTTTCCAAAATATCTGACTTTAGGCACAATAAACAAAGACATTGTGTTTTCCGAAAAAGGAACTCGACAATTAGTAGAATTGATTTTAAAACAAAAAAGTATTGGTAAATTGTTTATCGAACCACATTTAAAAACTCGATTGAATTTGAACAATGGAAAAGTACGTTTTCACGGATGTCAAGCAGTTAGACACGATGACCATATACATTTCCAACTGAAATAATAAAGAAAAAGCCTATGGGTAACACCGTATATAATTTATTGCTAGTCCTAGCCTACTTACGAAAATCCTCGCGGATTTTCTATCTGTAATTTATTTGCTAACTTTAGTGCTTAAAACACGCAACAAACCATATACAAAAACGTTACCAAAAATAGCGT
>NZ_JAHKPZ010000008.1 GCF_018860825.1 Lacinutrix sp. C3R15
GAACTGAATTTCGTAAATAACTTATTATGTTCCTATTAATCTGAAAAGTTTTTTAGGGTTACTTGTTGCGTGAACAATTCAGTTCGAGAATTGAGTGATCAGAATATGTGATTATTTTATTGCGATTTGAGTAAGAAAAAAATCCGATGATTTATGTTTTAAAAAAAACAGTTTATTGAAAGTTACAATTTTCAAGCTATTTTTTATAACGTGTTTGTATATGGTTTGTTGCGTGGTTTAGCACGTAATTTAGCAAATAAAAACCGAATAGAAAATCCGCGAGGATTTTCGTAAGTAGGCTAGAACTAGCAATAAATTATATACGGTGTTAGGTGCTGTACTTTTTTATAAATTATATTTTAATCCCTTTTCAAAATACTCGTTTTCTATTCCAATCTCTTTGAGAATACAAGAAAATAATAAACCTCTATTCGTACGAGTTAATTCCGATAGTTTAGAGCCTTTTAAAGCGCGTTTTTCTAACTCTTTGGTATAATGAGTGTAATAATTCCTTGATGAAGTTGCTTTATGGCAATATTTATTTAAATCTATAATTTTTTCAATAATATACTCATTCTGATTAGCCGTAACTAATTCTTTTAATCTTGTAGCAAGACTTGGTTCATTACCAATTAGACGACTACTCAACCACTTTTCATCGTCTTCACTTAAATCAACTTGACTTTTTATGTCAGCAACAAGTTTATCAAATTTTTCAATTGGAATTCTTTCATTATTAAAATTCTGTCTATGGTAACTTTCCAATGCTCTTATGCTGTCCATAAATTTATCTGAAGAAAAGAGATATTTACTTTTAAAATGGTGTAGCATTAAAATAATTACAGGTTCCATTTTATGGTATAAATTAAACCAGTTTTGAATTATTTTTGGAAAATCAGGTTCAATTTCCGAATACCTTACTATATGCTGACCTTGATTCCTTAATTTATGTTTTTGGCTGTAGAAAGTAGTTCGATAAAAACACTTGACGAATTTTTCTTCTTTAAATCTTCCTTGTTCTGTTGTATAGTCTTGGTCTTTTAGAGTGATGTCGATAGGGTAACTTTGTTCAAAAGTAAGTAGAGTGATTAGTTGTACAAAAATAGTTACGTCTTCAATTATTTTTGACAAATTTACTTTATCAGAGTAGATTAGGTTAACATAGGCTTCTTCTCTAAAATTAACAGCATTGTAATCTGCATTTAGACTTAAAGGTGCATCAAAGCTAATATATCCTTTGCAATTTTCATTCAATTCAAATTCTATTCTTGGAACTTCCTCATAGTTTAATGAATGAGAATTACTATGATTTCTGAAATCGTGATTTTGTCCGGTTTTGGCTAACCATTGAAATAAATTAAAAGGTTTAAATATTACTTTTCTGAAATTTATTTCTGTTTCTTTTTTAAAGTGATGCCCTTTAATAATTTTAATTGGTTCATAGATTCCAATAGTAACTCCAGTATGTGTAGTGACTTTTTTTGTTCTATACCAATTATCAATTAAGGTTATATCTCCATTATCAGTTTTGCCTAATATTATTTCTTTACTAGATTGGTCAAGAAAGTTTGGATTAAATGTTCCAAACAATTCCAATTTGCCACCATATTTAGGGTCAAATGATAAAGTACCATTTATCCATTCCTCCTCATAAGGTAATTTCCATTGGCCTTTATATTCTATCTTCGATGTCATTCAGTATTGCACCTAACGGTCTTGTATATGGAAA
>NZ_JAHKPZ010000029.1 GCF_018860825.1 Lacinutrix sp. C3R15
GAACTGAATTTCGTAAATAACTTATTATGTTCCTATTAATCTGAAAAGTTTTTTGGATTACTTGTTGCGTGAACAATTCAGTTCGAGAATTGAGTGATCAGAATATGTGATTATTTTATTGCGATTTGAGTAAGAAAAAAATCCGATGATTTATGTTTAGATAAAAAAAACAGTTTATTGAAAGTTACAATTTCCAAGCTATTTTTTATAACGTGTTTGTATATGGTTTGTTGCGTGGTTTAAGCAACTAATTTAGTAAATAATTACCGACCAAGAAAGTCCGCGAGGACTTTCGTAAGTAGGCAGGAAGCCAGCAATAAATTATATACGGTGTTGCCAACAGTACTTTTAAATACGTTCATTCGCATACTCTAAGTTTTATTTCTATGAGATATGTTTTAGCCTAAACAAAAGTATTTTATTCATTTTTAGCTCTTTCATAAACGTCCAATGTTAAAAGTATTTCAGTTTCCATTAGTGTAGTCTCATAGATATCTGAACAATACATAAATGAAATATTATAATCTGCTGAATCAAAGTCATAATCATATTTTACCCATTGTTCCATCCCGCAAATTGAAAACCAACGGCTAAATAATCTTTTTCTATTTAATTGTTTAGAGTCTGCACTATCGCATAAAAAGTGAATTACTAAAGACTGGTCTGTTTCTAAAAATTCAATTATAATATTTAATATTGTTGAGGATATTTTAGTATCCTTTTTGCCTTTTTTTCCATCAATCTCTCCAAAGTCTAGAGAGTATACATTATTTAACGGAAAGGTTTCTTGAGACATATTCCTAAACGCAACGTAATATGTAAGGCTGAGCTCTGTGTAAAAATAAAAATAGGGGCCATCAGCCCCTTGTTCTTTATAATATTTATACATAACTAGTTGTTATCCTTAGCCTTTTCTTTTATTTTAGCTATGATTTTCATTCTATGCTCTTTTTTATCAAGAGCCATTCTTTCCAATACTTTAATTGTATTGTTATTAGCTTTTATTGTTGTTGAGCGTATCATTGCGTTATTCTTGTTTGTTAATCACATACAAAACTACAATAACTATTCCAAATTAAGTATATACTGAGTATACTATGTATTTATAATGTATTTACCAATCATAGTTTTTAACTATAGTAAATTAACCTTTTAATCGTTTTTAACTTTTATGTATTATTGAATAAATTATAAAAGAGACGAAAAATAGGGAATAATTCAGTTAAGACTGTTTAATGCGTATGAGTGCGATTGTATTGTTGGCAACGGTCTAGTGTATGGAAAGTTGCGTTTTTGTCAGCGAGGATTTTCCGAAGGAAAATCAGAAGTTGGCAAAAACGCAACTACCTTAATTTAAGCACTAATCTAGCAATTTTTTATACACATTGTTATAAAATGTAGCGAAACATTTGAGTAATAACGTTTTGCTTTGCCGTTAAGTTGCGCAATAAAAGGAGAAAAGCTAAACGTGTTTTGCTTTTACAGTTGAATAGCGAAAAGTGTTTTTTTCAAAACGCTTTGGAGCATTTT